>CAVWAW010000011.1:0-283511 GCA_963753035.1 uncultured Acidobacteriota bacterium
GGCCACTGCGAATAGGCTTCCAATTGAAAAAAAAAAGGAGGAAGCCAATGAGCGCAGCAACCCGCAGGATCGAGTGTAACGGAGAGACGGTTCTTTTCATGGCAATCGAGGTGAGCGACAAGGCATGGAAGGTCGGGGACGACGGTTTCGCCGGCGCAGAAGGCACGAACGAAGAACGTACCCGGGGGTGACGTAGAAGCGCTGCGGCGAGAGATTCAGCGAGCGAAGAAGCGGTTTGGGCTTGCGGAGGAAACCCAAGTAGTGAGTTGCTACGAAGCTGGCCGCGAGGGATTTTGGATCCATCGGTGGCTGGAGTCTGAAGGAGTGACCAACGCGGTCGTGGATCCGGCGAGTATCGACGTCAACCGGCGGAAGCGGCGAGCGAAAACCGACCGGCTGGGACGTATTCAAGCTCTTGTCGAATCTGATGCGGTGGTGGGCAGGAGAGAAGAAGACATGGTCGGTGGTGGTGGTGCCGACGAAGAGGGATGAAGACGCACGGCATTTTCACCGAGAGCGGGGAGACATTGAAGAAGGAGAGAACCGCACACACAAATCGGATGAAGTGCCTACTCAAGCTCCACGGAGTCAGCCAACAGAAAATCGATAGGAATTTTAACGAGCAACTTGGCAAGCTCCGGCTGAGAGATGGAAGCCCTCTGCCACCACAGCTACGGCAACGCCTCGAGCGGGAATATCAGCTGATGGTCTTCGTCGAGGATCAGATTGAGCTCTTGGCTCGGCAGAGAAATGAGGCGCTTCGGCACTCCAAAGACGAGCGGATAGACAAGGTGCGCAAACTCACGGAGCTGAAAGGCGCCGGAGAGGTGGTGGCTGGTAAATCCTTGTGATGGAAATATTCGCATGGCGAAAATTCGACAACCGCCGACAGGTCGGATCCCTGGCCGGTCTGACCGGGACACCATCCGACAGCGGCGCGACGAACAGGGAGCAAGGCATCGACAAGGCGGGCAATGCCCAAGTCCGCGCCCTCTTGATTGAGATGGCATGGAGCTGGGTTCGACGCCAACGAGACAGTGACATCACAATATGGTTTAACCGAAAATTTGGTGGTGCTGGCAAACGTCATCGAACTGAATCGGCATCGTGGGTGTCGCAAGGCGTCTCCTGATAGCTTTTTGGAGGTACCTCGAGCAGGACATTGAGCCAAAAGGCGCAATCATTTCAAGACTCCTTGAGACTGGAAGAAACATGAGTCTGGCTGCAAATGAAGAACCCGCTGGAGCGAGCGAGCCGGTGCCGGCGCCGGGTCCTGATCATGGGCACTGTTTTGTAGATTGGGCCGCACACCTCAGTGTCTCCAAGGTGCGCGAACCGGCGCATTTGGATTTGCTTTCCGGTAACACAACAGCCGGGAGCGGATAGAAGTTTGTCAGGGTCGATTGATCCCCTGAGCCTCCCGAGACATTCAGCGCGGTGTTCTGCAGCCAACATCGAATAACGACCTCATCGCACAAAGGGGAGAAACCTAGAAAAAGAATCAGGAAGCCACTTGACACAGCGGTGCTCATAGAAGCGCCGGCGTCCCGCCGGCGATGGTGGTGTACCGACGCGGGTTGGTTCCATCGCCCACGAGACGTGGTCGCTACAAGGGGCGCTGCGATGTTGTAGCGCCGGCGTCCCGCCGGCGATGGTGGTGTACCGATGCGGGTTGGTTCTATCGCTCACGAGACGTGGGCGCAAAGGGTGCTGCGATGTGACACGGCCCCCGGCGATGGTGGTGTCCCGGTGACGCCTGTCGTCTGTTCCGGACCATGCCCTCAGCAGCGGCCTTCTGGGCCGCTGGGACGCTTTGGCGTCCCGGCGCCCCAGCGTCGCACCACCGGCGTGGTCGCGCGGAGGTTGCGGGGAGGGCTGCGACCCCGCCGATGGCGCGCCGGCGGCCTGCCTCGTAGCCGGTAGAGCAGACCGCATCGCGCTCCCCGGGGGAGCCCGGTCCGCATTTTGTGCGCGAGGCGAGGCGTAGTCGGGAGGTCGCTCCTGCACAAAAACGGACCCGGCACCCCGATGGGGCGGGGTTTTCCGCGTGTCCTGAATCGGTAGGAGGCTCGTTGTTCAGCGCGGACTTCGGCCAGGTGGGGGTTGGGTAATCGCGAGTCGTGAGGGTCGTGGACCCGGATTTCGGGGACTCTGACGTTGGTGAGATCCCGATTACACAGGTGCTGGTTGGAAAAACCCGGGACCATATCGCGTCGCAAACGAGAGCGGCGCTGGACTGGCGTGCTGCGCGACGCGGATCGACGAGGGCTCTGATGGGCCGGCGGGACGCCGGCCCTACAATCATCGCAATTGTCATCTCGGGTGGAGGAGGCGCCAGGTTAGGGCTCTGACTTCGTCGAAGAGTTGGATTGCGGTGGTTGCCTGAGTGGCGTCGATGGCACCTGCTCCGGAGAGAAGACGGAGATGTGTGTCGACCTCTTTCGCGGAGCCGTAGGCGATACGCCAGTGATGGTTTCTGTCTCGCCCCGACCTTCCGTGACCCTCCGATAGGTTTGCGGGCACGGATGAAGCGGAGCGGATGACTTGATCGGCAAGAGACTTGAGCGGAGCAGGTACGCGCATCACGAGTGAAATCGCGATTCCGGCTGCTTCGAGAGCCTTCGAGTGGGCGATGAGGCCGGGTTGCTGGACGGGGTTGCGCATGATCACTTCCTGGTTGTTCATGCCTTCCCACCAGTCGCTGTGGAATCCGATGTCAAGGGTCGCCTCCGAGGCGATTCGTCATGCCCTTGACATCGGATTCCACAGCGGCTACTCGTGTACTCAAGAACAACCAGGAGTGATCATGCTGCCCCTGACGCTGCCCCTGACGCTGCCCCTGACGCTGCCCCGGTCGCTGCGTCTACGGCGCCACCGCGCTCCACGCGGCGTCGCTGCCCCACTGGAAGCCGTCTGCGAAAATCAGGGCATCGCAGGCATTGCCGACGCCGTTGTTGTTGCTGTCGGTCTGCCGGGGGTTGGCTGTTGCCGGGCAGTTGTCGCAGTCGTCAATGATCCCGTCGAGATCGGTGTCGGTTTCGATCGAATCGCCGATGGCGTTGCCGTTGCAGTCACGGTCTCCGATTCTCAGGTAGTAGACATCCTGCTCGCCGTTGAAGGTCGCCGCCCATGCGACATCGGCTCCGGTGTGGTCCGAGGCCATCTCGAAGTAGTCGCCCATCTTGTTCTGATTGGGCCAGCCGAGGTGGGGGTCGAAGGGAGGTGAGAGGGCCTCGTTTGCCGACCAGGTCTGGCCTCCATCGACGGAAAAGGAGTAGTGGAGCTCGGAGTCATAACCCGCAGGATCATTCCGGGTGTCGTTCCAGATCACATCGATGCGGCCGCCCGGAGCCACCGACATGGTGCCGAACCACTGCCAGGCGTTACCGCCCGAGGGGTCGTCGTTGATCGTGACTGGTGGGTCCCACGTCTGGCCGCCGTCTGTGGACCTGATGAACCGGACATCGAGAGGGTCTGATCCCGAAGGATCCACCGAACTGAGAACATAGATGTTCCCGTGGTTCGGACCACCCGAGTGGTCGGTCGCGATCCAGACCTGGCCGAGCAGGCCCTCGGGATTCGGACTGTCGGGGTTGAACGACGACGGGTAGCCGCCGAGATCGAGATACGACGAGCCGTCCATGGCGAGGGGGTTCATCGGATCCTGGGCCGTGGTCGACCAGGCGACAACGATGGGCAACGGACCTGATTGGGCGACACCGACGACATAGGCGGTCCCGTCGGGCCCAACGGTTGTCGTTCCCCAGTAAGGGGAACCCGGCATCACCGTAGGATAGTCGAAGGTCTGGCCGTTGTCGGTGGAACGGTTGAAGGCGTTGTCGCCGGTCGCCCCCCAGTACGACGTCCAGTGGCTGTAGATGTTGCCGTCGCCGATGCCGCCCGAGCGATCGACGCTCATCCACTGTTTGTCCCCTCCGTGGGCGAAGACCGGTTCCTGCCATGAGATGCCGGCCGGCTCCCATGGGTAGACCTCGCACCAGAAGTTTGAACTCTCAGCCCTGAGACTGTTGTAGAAGAATCGTCCGGCGTTGTCGGCGTCGAGGACCGGGTCGGAGCGAAAGACGCCTCGCTCGAGCACCCCGGGGAAGGTCCAGCTGCGACCGCCATCGGTGCTGAACCCCCAGCCGGCCTGGCGGAAGTTGGAGCTGATGGTGTCGAACTGCCGCCACCCGATCACGAGCCGGTTGGGGTTTGTCGGGTCCACCGCCATGGATGATTCGTTGGCGGCATCGCCGATGATGTTGAAACCGTGACGATCGACATTGACCTGAACGCTGGAGAACAAGCCGCGCTTCACTCGCGGCGCCGGTTGGGTCTTCAGCGACGAGGACTCCACCGCGATATAGAGATCATCGGGTCTCTCCAGGGGGATAGGGGAGGGTTCTTCAGCGAGGGCCGCGGTTGCGAAACCGAGGATAACGGCAACCGCAATGGCGGTCGGACCGACGAGTCTGTGGCGTGTCATGGAGCCTCCTCCAAGAGCGATCGTAACCGAACGGGAGCTTTCCCGCCTCTGTGGACCCTCAGTGGAAGCTCGATCTACTGCAGGTGGGTGGGCCTGGGCCCACCTTCAGACACCTTCCGGCCGAGAAATCGCCACCACGAAGTCAACAATCCCTCAATCCGCGCCTCACCCACTCTCCATTGCAATGTCTCTGCGCCTTTGCGTCTTTGCGCCTCTGCGTTGAATTGCGATGTTGCGATTGATATGCGTCTCTGCGTCTCTGTGTTCAATCCGCTTTCTATTGCACCACCGCGCCCCAAGCCGACGTGCTGCCGCTTTCGAAGCGGTCGTGGAAAACCAGCCCAGGAGGCGGGTCGTCGAAACCGCGGATGACGATATCGTCGATGTGCCAACCGTCCTCGGTGACGGACACATCGGTGTCGATCCGAAAACGGATCCTGGCGTTGGCGACATGGTCGAGGTCGCCGAGGTCGATCTCGACGCTCTCCCAAATCAAATGGCCGGTGCCGTTAAATGTCGCCGCGGTCGACCAGGTTGCGCCGCCGTCGGTGGAGTACTCGACATAGGCATAGTCGTAGCCGCTCTCGAGATCGTAGATGTGGGAGAACTCCAGCGTGACGCCAGCGACCGCGAAGAAATCGAGATTGGGTGAGGTCAGGGAGAAGTCCCAATAGTCGTCGTACTCGCCACCGGGGCTGTCGGTCCATGAGTGGTCCGGGCTCGCGGAGGCCTCGTCGGTGATGGCCCAAAGGCCTTCCGCCGTCCAACCGAGATTGCCGGTCTCAACATCGTCCTGGATGACGATTTCGTAAGGCGTCAGGATGAAATCGAGCGGGCTGACGACGCCGGGGAGAGCGGCGACCGCCGCCGCGGTTTGGCCGCCGTAGCCATCGGCGGTCGCGGTGATGTCATAGGCGCCGTCGGGGAGCATCAGATCGTACTCACCGGTGGATGGGTCGGACTGGGTGGTGAAGATGCCGGTCTCCACCCTCGCCGCCAGAGGAGATCCGGCATCGGCCGACGTGACCGTGCCGGCGATGTGGGCGGCGGTGGCCGGATCGAGGATCCAGACAAAAGTGGCACTGACCGGGCCCCAGTTCCCGCTCGCGTCCTGGGCATGCACATACGCCATGTGTCTGCCGTCGGCCAACCCCGTGGTGTCGACCACTCCCAGAACCGATTCCACCGAGGCGTCGAAGGCACCATCCACGGCGGTCATGGTGATGGCGCTTGCCCCCGCCTGCCAGGGCGGCGTGTCGATGAAGATCTCGGCGGCCGCCACGGGCTGTGTCGGCTCGCTCCCGTTCGAATTGTTGAATCGGCTGTCGTCGGCGACGGCCTGAATCGTGATCGGATCGCCCGGCGCCACCACCACGGCGATTGCCGAGACGTCGGCGATCTCGGGGCCGGCAGGGGTGAGATAGGGCGTGCGCACGATCTTGGCGGCATAGATCAGCGCCTCGAGGTTGTCGGGAAGGATGGTGGACTCGAAGTCGACGCAGTCCTCGAAGAACCAGTTTCCCAGTTCGAAGAGCACCGCCGCGACGCCGAGATCGCCATAGGCAAAGTCGACCGTGGTGCCGTCGGTCGGGTAGAGACCGATCGCCTGATCGGGTTCGTACCCGTTGAAGAAGGCGAGCTTGCGGCCGAGAGTCTGCAGCGCCGCCCCGTTGCCGGTCGGTGTGCCCGTGAAACCCCATGGCCAGAGCACCAGCTCGGAGTACGAATGGATGTCGATGTAGAGGCCTGTCGCGTCGTCGGGGGCGGCGGCGCTCACCGATGGGTCTCGCTGGTCCGGAAAGATCGACCGGGCGTAGTTCTGGACCGCCTGGACCTCGGGTTCCGAGGCCGTTGCCGGGCCGCGGTAGGTGTTCGAGCATTCGTCGCCGCTCGAGCCGCCGCAGCAGCCCCACTGGAATTCAAAGTTGCGGTTGAGATCAGCGCCGCGAGACGTCGAGGTCGGACTGCAGTAGTTCTCGTTGGTGTTCTTGCGCCACGACAGACCGGTTTCGGCCTGTTTCCGACCATCCGGGTTGGTCTGGAGCATGAGGTGGACTTCGTGCTCATCGAGCAACCAGGTCGCGTCGGCGTCGATGCCGTGGTTGGTGACGAGAAACTCGGCGAAGCGGGTCATGAGCTCGGCCGTGGTGTACTCGCGGGCGTGAATCGCCGAGGTCACGAAAAGACGAGGCTTGCCGGTAAACCCAGCCGGCGGCGTGCCGGGGACATCGGTGTTGGTGAGGCGGAGAACCTGCATGTCGTAGCCGGCGCTCCCTCCGGTTGTCATCTTCTGCCAGGAATCACCGGCGTCGATCCACGAAGCCAGGTTCGGGAAGCCGGTTACCAGATCCTGCGCGGTCTGAAAAGTCTCCTCGACGGTGCGGTAGCAGGAGTAGCCCGGGATGCCCTCGATCTGACCGGGGAGGCGTTTGGCCGGCGCGCAGATCTCCATGGTCCGCCGTTCGTCGACCTCGACATCGAAACCCAGATCGAACAGGAGTTCGAGGGTTCCGGCGTCGGCGCCGACGAGCATCCAGCCCTGGTCGTGATGGACCTCCCAGGGCTCGTCGTGGGCGGCGTAGGCCTCAACCTGAGTTCGGTCGCTGAACCACGCCCGAACAACCGTGATCGAACAGTCGCTGTTTGCTGATTCGGCCGCCCAGACCGATCCAGAGAGCGCGCTCAGCAGGACGGCGGACATCAATCCCAGGGTCAAACAACGGCTTTTCATCGTGAAACCTCCCGGCCGGCAGCGGTGCCGTGACGTCAGGGTATGACGGCAGGATCGCGCCCGCAAGCGCGGGGAATCCGATCGCACGGGTTTGACCTCGAAGCGATCCCGCGATACAACAACAGGGTCATCGGCCGATGTGAGGAGTTTGCGGGGACCGTACCGGGTGGCGACCGACCCCCTTCTTTGGTTTCCGTATTGCTCGGGCTGGTTGGCGGAAAACGGGGGAAAAATGAGGAAGAACGCTCAGATATCGATGTGCCCGGGTTGTCGCACGGCAGTCCTGTTGACGGTCACGGCCATGGTTCTCGTGACGCCGGGTTTTGCGGCGGATTCGGGGATTCAGGGTGACGGAAGACCCGCCTCGGAGATCGCATTGGATGAACGCATCGCTGCGGGAGATTTGGAGTACCGCGACTCTCGAACCGGTGAAGTCGTCGTCGCCACCGAAGGTAGGATCGCCCTGCTCCGCCAGGAGCTGGCGCCCCTTTTCGGATGGCCTTCAGTCGCCGAAATCACCACTGCCGCCGACGGAACCGTACGGGCCAGCATCGATGGCGCCATGCGCGATGTTTACATCGCGAGGACCAACCTCGATGGCACACGGACTCGCGGGTGTTTCCGGAATCTCGATTCGGCGGTGGCCTTCGTCGTCGGGCTCGACGAGGACCTGAAGAGGCTCACCGATGATGAACCACGCGCGAGCGTGGTCGATTGAGGAGGCGATCATGAAAACACAATCACTGACCATCATCGCCTTATTCGTAATCGGACTCTCGGCCGGCGTTCTTTCGGCGGCCAGTTTTGTCATTGTCAACGGTGACGGTGCAGGCGAGGGGCTCAACGACCCGACCCCCGTCGCCCCGGTCGGAGGCAACACGGGCACCACCCTCGGCGAGCAGCGGATGATCGTACTCCAGGCGGTGGCCGATGTCTGGGCCGCGAAGATCGTCAGCTCGGTGGACATCAGGATCCTCGCCCGATTCAACTCCATGGGCAACTGCAATGTTCTCGGTTCGACCGGTCCCGGAGACGCGTTCATGAACTTCCCGGGCGCTCCGGTGCCCAACGTTCTTTTTCACGGCGCCATCGCCGATTCCATCACCGGGGTCGATCAGGATCCCACCGATGCGGATTTCTTCATCACCTACAACAGCGATTGGGATGTTTCCTGCGCCACGTCTTTCTACTACGGCCTGGATGGAAACGAACCCGCGAGCACCGAAGATCTCTTTCCGGTGGTCCTGCACGAAATGGGTCACGGACTCGGTTTTGCGAGCTTCGTCAACCCGTCGAATGGTGTCTATTTCTTCGGTGCTCCCGGAATCTTCGATTACTACACATTGGACATGACCAGCGGACTCCACTGGACTGAGATGAACAATGTCCAACGCGCCGCTTCAGCGACCAACGATGGCAATCTGGTGTGGGATGGTCCAAACGTCACGGCGGAGGTGCCGGCCAACCTGCTAGCCGGCGCCATGGAGCTCGAAGTCACCTCGCCGCCGGCGGTCGTGGGAGTCTATGACGCCCTCGGCGCCGGTTTCGGGGCGGGACACCCCGACGAGATGTCGGGCGAGTTCGAGCTGGCCAACACCGGAACGGCGACGCCCACCGACGGGTGCGTGCCGCTGATCGGTTTCACGCCGGGGCGAATCGCCCTCGTGGATCGCGGTAACTGTGAATTCGGCATCAAAGCGCTCAATGCCGAGAACGCCGGAGCGAGCGCGGCGGTGATCGCCAATGACCGCGACGGCACGGTCCTGGTCCTGATGGGAGGGGGCGTCGATGGAGGAGCTGTAACGATTCCGGTGGTGGCCCTCGGTCAGGACGATGGCAACACCATCCGGGCGGAGCTTCCGGGCGTCAACGGAATTCTGAGAACCCTTGATCGAGCCGGCGCGCACGCGTCGGGACGCGCGTTGCTTTATGCACCGACGACGGTCGCGCCAGGTTCGTCGGTTTCTCACTGGGACATCTCAGCCAGCCCCGATCTGCTGATGGAGCCGTTCACGAGCCCGGATGTCTTCGACCAGCTCGACCTCACCCCGGCTCAATTCAAGGATGTGGGTCACACCATCACCGGCTTCGACGAAGTCTTCGCCGATGGTTTCGAATCCGGTACCACCAGCGCCTGGTCGAGCGCCTCGCCATAGAAGACAAACGGCGCCGGGCGGGAACCCGGCGCCGTTTCGAGATCGCATGAGGGTGCCTGGCTTCGGCCCGGCACCCTCCTTTTCTAGAGCTGGGCTTCATGCAATATTCTGTAGGACGACGAGGTCCCTGCCTCACCACAGCGGTACATCGCAGGCGGGGACGCCTGCGCTACAAGGTTGTCCGCGGTTTTGTAGCGCCCGCGTCCCCGCGGGCGACGGTCCTTCTTGCGTCGATTCCTGCCGCAATCCCGAATATTGCAGGAGGCTATGCTTACAGGTTTGTAGCGCCGAAGGTGTCACAGACCCCACCATCGCCGCTCTCGAATCCCTTGCGGAACCACCGCACCCGCTGTTCCGAGGTGCCGTGAGTGAACGAGTCTGGGACAACAGTGCCCGAGGACTGGCGTTGGATCCGGTCGTCGCCGATGGCGCTGGCCGCGGTGAGAGCCTCTTCGAGATCGCCCGGTTCGAGGATGTTGCGCGCCCGTTGGGCGTGGTAGGCCCAGACCCCGGAAAAACAGTCGGCCTGGAGTTCGAGCCGCACCGAGAGCGTGTTGGCTTCCGGCTTGGACAGGCCTTGCTGCTGCCGTCTCACCTGATCCGAGATCCCCAGGAGATTCTGGACGTGGTGGCCAACCTCATGGGCAATGACATAGGCCTGGGCGAAGTCTCCAGGTGCGCGGAATCGCGTACGGAGCTCGTCGTAGAACCCGAGATCGATATAGATCTGCTGGTCGGCGGGGCAGTAGAACGGCCCCATGGCCGCGCCGGCCATGCCGCAGGCGGACTGGACGCGGTCGGTGAAGAGCACCAGGGTCGGCTCGACATAGCGCTGGCCGCCCTCGGCGAACTGGGCCCGCCAGGTGTCCTCGGTGTCGGCGAGCACGACCGAGACGAAGTCGGCGAGTTCGTTCTGCTCAGGTGGGGGAGGCGCCGACGGTGCGCCCTGGGACACCGAGCTCGAAGTCGTCTGTTGCAGCAGGGGAGTCGGATCGACTCCCAGGAACAGCGCGATGACCACGATGACCAGAAGCCCGATGCCGCCACCACCGATCGCCACCGGACGCGAGACGCGGCGCCCTCTCCGGTCTTCGACATTTGAACTTCGTCGTCCCTGTTTCCACCTCATGACTGGCTCCTCGTTGGATTTACGATTCGATGGGTGAACGGTCCTCGACGACGGTTGCGATCGTCGGTCAAGGCCACAGCGCGAGATCCAGATCCGCGCCGTCGATCTCGATCTGGGCGCCGGTGCCCATTTCGTTGCCGATGACGGCGAAGACCGGGATGCCCGAAGTGCACGTCCCCCGGGCGATCGCAACACCGCCGATGCCGGGGAATGCGCGGTAGTCTAGGCGGGCGGCGACGTAGGTGTCCGAGCAGCAGTTTCCCCCCGGGACGGTTTCGGCCGGCCCCCTGATGTACTCGAAATTCGAGACCTGGCTGATTGTTCCGTCGACGGCGCACAGGATCAGCGATGACTGGATCCCGTTGTCGACCCGGAATCGGACCGTGGACGGCGCCAGATAGAAGGTCTCCTCGTCGAGAGTCGTGACGATCACCGAGAACTCCGGAGTGGGCGTCGGTGTGCGGGTTTGGAAGGGTGTGCGGGTCGGCGTCGGGGTCGCAGTGGCCCCCCCCGGCGCCGTCGGAGTCGCGGTCGGCGTCAGGGTCGGTGTCAGGGTCGGGGTCGGGGTCTGCTGGAACGCTGCCGTGTTGGGCAGTCCGGGAATGAAGATCGGATCGCCGGTGAGATTGTCGATCACCGAGGCGTAGACCAGATACCGCGAGTCGAGAAAACGAGCGCGGACGATGGCGATTCCGTCGGGGACATCATCGGCGGTGACCCTGGCGAAGATATTGTCGATCTGCCTGAATTCAAAGGGTTCGAGGCTCGTCGAGACCCTCCCGAGTGAGGTGAGATCGGCGAGATAGAGATCGATGTCGAGGGTCGTCGGTTCATCCTTGAGATTGACCACTCCGATGTTGGTCCGGAACCCGTCCTCGCCGGTCGGCGAAGCTGTGAGTTGGATGATGGTGGCGTCGAGGCCTGTGACAAAGACATCCGCCGAGGTCGTGCCGCCGATGAACTGGCCGAAGGTTCCGTCCGGGGTGACGTTGTAGGTTCGGCTGGTGGCGCGGACCTCGCCCTCGAGGGTGGTGATGCGGAGGCATGCTGTGCCCTCGAAACCGAAGAGCAGGTCCAGGGCGTCGTCATACCGCCGAGCGGTGCCCGCGTCGAGATTCAGAATGATTGATGGGTGGTTGGTGTTATCGCGGTTCTTCCGCAGCAGATCGATCCGGAATCGGGCTCCGATGGTCCCGATGGACCGAATCTCGAGGTCGGTCCTCCATGTAGTGTTGTTGCTGCCGGCGACATGGGCCGCACCCTGGATGTAGATCGCATCTGTGGCGTCGGTTTCGGTGAGTGCGAGGGCGGAGGTGACGGCGATGAGGGTCACGGCCACGACCCCGATGGCGATCTTGATTGGCTTTGCGGTTGTCATCGCAGGAAAGTGTACGGCATCCCGGGTCCGGGATCGATCAGTCGAGGAATGGGAGCTGGTCGCGCGGGTAGCGGGTCATTCGCCAGATGGCCATCCGCATGTTGTTCTTCTGGATATCCGGGTTGGCGAATCGCCAGACCGTTTCACCTTCCGGTGTCACCTCGAAGACATACCCCCGATCCGATTCGGTGATGAGGGTGTTGCCATTGGGCAGCCTCTGGGCGCTGCCCCGGGTTCGGGAGCGGAACCCGGTGGGAGGGGCGTAGCGCCAGACCACCTCGAAGGTCAACGGGTCGAGCTCGATGGCCTGTGACCTTCTCCAGCCATTGTCGAAGATGAGGATCGTTCCGCTGTCGAGCAGGGTTGGGTGGTGCTGACGGTAGAGGTTGGTCGGTCCCCAGGCCCAGAGCACCTCGGCCCCCGTGGGGTCGAGAATGGCGATGGTGCTGATGGTGCGCATGGAGATCAGTAGATTGCCGGCGCGAAATAACGGCGAGCGATGGGCGAGGGATCCGTCGAAGACCTGGACGTGGTTGGTGTGGAGCATGTCGAGGTGGGGGCGCGGTTCGGCGGCCTCCTGCTCGGGAAGCTGACCCGGGCTCGGCAGGAGAAACCCGTAGTCCGAGTCTCGAATCGCTTCAAAGATGGAGAACCGCCGGATCGGGTTGCCGTCCCGATCGAGGACATCGATGTGATCCTCGATGATCGGCACCTCCGGGTGGATCTCGGGCCGGATCCACTTCTCGTTGGTCAGCATATAGATATCGCCCGCGGAATCGACCGCAAGATCGTGGTGGGTCGGCATCTCGATCCGCCAGAGCAGTTGGGAGTCCCGGTCGAGTTTGAGAAGCTCGCGCTGATTCACGACCACCAACAGCTCTCCACCGGGTAACAGCTCGGTGTGCTCCCAGCCCTCTTGGGTTGGATAGTGCCAGCGATGCAGCTCGACACCGAAGTTGTCGATGATCCTGGCCTCCGGGCGGATCCGCGAGCTGTAGAGATTGACACCGTCGAATGCGCGGTCGCGGTCGTGCAGCACCACTCCCCGGAGCTCGCTTTCGGGGTCGATTGTCCCGTCAACATAGCCGAGAGCCTGAAGCTGCTTTGTCCGGTCGAACATCTCGTTCGACCTCAGCGTTCCCTCGATCAGGGAGATGTGCCTCGCTTCTTCCAATGTTCTGATGTGTTCGCTCATGGTCAATTGGCCGGCGATGAAGCCGACGGCAAAGATCACGATGATGAACGCAGCGGTACGGATGAACTTCGGGTCCACGGGGGCATTATAGGTGTATCGAAACGAAAAAAAACCCGGGCCGAAGCCCGGGTTTGAGTTGTTCGATGATCGAGAGCGGTCTAGTACATTCCGCCCATTCCGCCCATTCCGCCCATGTCGCCCATGCCGCCGCCCGGCATGCCGCCTTCCTTCTTCTCCTCGGGGATCTCGCAGATGAGCGCCTCGGTGGTGAGGAGCAGACCCGCGATGGAGGAAGCATTGAGAAGGGCGTTCTTGGTGACCTTGGCCGGGTCGATGACGCCGTCCGCGATCATGTCGGCCATCTTGCCGGTGGCGGCGTTGTAGCCCTTGTTGCCGCCGGCGGCACGGATTTCGCGAATGATGACCGCGGCCTCTTCCAGTCCGGTGTTGAGGATGATCTGCCGGGTCGGCTCCTCGAGGGAGCGGAGCAGGATCTTGCCGCCGGTCTGGATGTCGCCCTTCGACGACTTGACGAACTTCTCGACCGCGTCCATGGCGCGCAGCAGTGCGACGCCGCCGCCGGGGACGATGCCCTCTTCCACGGCCGCCTTGGTGGCGTGGAGAGCATCTTCGACGCGGGCCTTCTTCTCTTTCATCTCGGTCTCGGTGGCGGCGCCGACCTTGATCTGCGCCACACCGCCGACGAGCTTGGCGAGGCGCTCCTGGAGCTTCTCGCGGTCGTAGTCCGAGGAGGTGTCCTCGATCTGGCGTTTGATCTGCTGCACGCGGCCGAGCACTGCTTCGTGCTTGGATGCGTCGTCGTCATCGACGACGATGGTGGTGTCGTCCTTGTTGATGACGATCTTCTTGGCGCTGCCGAGGTCTTCCCAGGTGATGTTCTCGAGCTTGATGCCGAGATCCTCGGAGATCATCTTGCCGCCGGTGAGGATGGCGATGTCTTCGAGCATGGCTTTGCGACGGTCGCCGAAGCCCGGGGCCTTGACGGCCGAGATGTTGAGGGTGCCGCGGAGCTTGTTGACCACGAGGGTGGCGAGGGCTTCGCCCTCAACGTCCTCGGCGATGATGAGGAGGGGTTTGCCCTGCTGGGCGACCTTCTCGAGGATCGGCAGGAGGTCTTTCATGTTCGAGATCTTCTTCTCGAAGATCAGGATCATGGCGCTCTCGAGCACGCACTCCATGCGCTCGGCGTCGGTGACGAAGTAGGGGGAAAGATAGCCGCGGTCGAACTGCATGCCCTCGACCACCTCGAGGGTGGTGTCGAGGCCCTTGGCCTCTTCGACGGTGATCACGCCGTCCTTGCCGACCTTCTCCATGGCCTCGCGGATGATCTCGCCGATCTCCGAGTCGGAGTTGGCGGAGATGGTGCCGACGTGGGAAATGGCGTCGCCCTCAACGGGTTTGGACAGCGAGTTGATGGTCTCGACCGCAATCTTCGTGGCCTGGTCGATACCGCGCTTGAGCTCCATGGGGTTGGCGCCGGCGGTGACGTTCTTGATGCCCTCGCGGTAGATGGCCTGGGCGAGAACGGTGGCGGTGGTGGTGCCGTCACCGGCGACGTCGGAAGTCTTCGAAGCGACCTCGCGGACCATCTGAGCACCCATGTTCTCGAGGTTGTCCGGAAGCTCGATCTCCTTGGCGACAGTGACGCCGTCCTTGGTGATCGTCGGCGAGCCGAACTTTTTCTCGAGGACAACATTGCGGCCCTTGGGGCCGAGAGTTACTTTTACCGCGTTGGCGAGCTTGTTGACGCCGGCGAGGAGCTTTGCGCGAGCATCCTCGGAGTAGACGATCTGTTTTCCAGCCATGATGATTCTCCCTTACTCGACGATGGCGAGGATCTCGTCCTCGCGCAGAATGGTGTGCTCGATGTCGTTGACCTTGATGTCCTGACCGGAGTATTTGCCGATGAGGATGCGGTCGCCGGTCTTGACGTTCATGGGGATTCGCTTGCCTTTGTCATCCAGTTTGCCGTCGCCGACTGCGACGACCTCGGCCTCTTGGGGCTTCTCCTTGGCGGTGTCCGGAATGATGATGCCGCCGCGGATTTCCTCCGCCTTCTCGGTACGCTTAACAAGGACTCGATCGCCCAAAGGTTTGATCTTCATGTCTCTGTCTCCCTTATAGTTATTGCTCGTTATTAGCACTTGATTCTGGCGAGTGCCAGCGGTGAATATAGATCCATTCGGATCGACTGTCAAGCCCTTTTTCTATTTTTCTGATGGAAACTCACTCAGATCTCGCTATAAAGGCTTGTGGGGATGATCTGAGTCTTGGGTGCGAAGGTTTTAGGGTTCTTTCAATACCGGCCTTCTGGGCCGCTGTGACGCTTTGGCGTCCCGGCGACCCAGCGTCGCGCCATCGGCGTGGTCGCGCGTTGGATGATTGAGAGGGCTGCGACCACGCCGATGGCGCGCCGGCGGCCTGCCTCGTAGCCGGTAGAGCAGCCCGCATCGCGCGTCCCGGGGGAGCCCGGTCGGCATTTGTGCGGGGCGGACCGCTCTGCCGGGAGGTCGTACCGGCACAAATGCGGACCCGGCACCCCGATGGGGCGGGGTTTTCCGCGTGTCCTGGTCGGCTTCTGTTGCTGCCGTCGACAGGCTGGAAGCCTATCGCTACACAGGGGCCGTTCTGGGTGGTGTAGCGACAGCCATCCTGGCTGTCGACGGTCGCGCGTTGGATGATTGAGAGGGCTGCGACCACGCCGATGGCGCGCCGGCGGCCTGCCTCGTAGCCGGTAGAGCAGCCCGCATCGCGCGTCCCGGGGGAGCCCGGTCGGCATTTGTGCGGGGCGGACCGCTCTGCCGGGAGGTCGTACCGGCACAAATGCGGACCCGGCACCCCGATGGGGCGTGGTTCTCCGCGTGGCCTGGTCGGCTTTGGTTTCGGGTCCATACCGATTGCCGCCCTGGTATCTTTACTGGCGCCTGTGGTGAGATACCCAACGAGGAGGCAACCATGTTTCTTTCGTGCTCGACCCTTTTCCTCGCTGCCGCCGTGCTGGCGTCGGCCGGCGACATCGGATCTCTTCCGGCCCACACCCCGGATGCCAATGCCGATAGAGCCTCGATCCCTGGAGACTTCATCTGGGACCTGACCGTCCTCTTCCCCGATGACGAGGCGTGGGAGTTCACGCTCGAGAAAACCCGCGAAGAGCTTGATGGGCTCGATTCATCCCAAGACGCCCTTTCGCGCCCGGATGGCCTGGCCGCATATATGGAGGTCTACTTCGCCATCGAACTCACGGCAAACCGTCTCTCTCTCTACGCGTCGTTGCAGAAAGACGGGGACACCACAAACCCGGAATTCACCGGGCGCCACCAGCAGGCCCTCAAGTTGACCGGCCGGGTCATGGACGAGGGAGCTGCGCTGCGCCAGGCCGTCCTGGACTACGACACTGCGGCGCTGGAGCGGGCATACGCCGAGGTGCCGGCTCTAAAGACGTACCGGCCGTGGATTGAGAGCCTCCGTCGCCGCGCCGATCGGATTCTCGATCCCGAGGCCGAACGGGTCCTGGGGTTGGCCGGGGATAATCTCTGGGCCGCCATCGATCTCAACGAACTGCCGTCGCCCCTGGAATCCGCATTCGGGGCGTTGGTCTCCGAGATGCCCCTGCCGAAGATCGAGGATGCCGAGGGGCAGGAGGTTCAGTTGACCTTTGCCAACTACGGCCGACTGCGCGCCTCGGATGACCGCCGGATTCGCCGGGACACGGTGGCCGGGATGTTCTCGTCGCTGCGCAGCTTCGAGAACACCTTCGCGGCGACCCTGGGCGGCCAGGCGAAGTTCAACGTCTTCCTCGCGAGGTCGCGGAACTACGACACGGCCCTCGAAGCCTACCTCGACAAGGATGATCTCGACCCGGCCGTCTACCTCAATCTCATCTCAACCGTTCGCGCCCACGCGCCCGCTCTCCACCGCTATGTCGAATTGCGCAAGAAGGTCATGGGCCTTGATGAGATTCACCTCTACGACCTCTATGTGCCCATGGTCGAAGGCGCTGCCAGGGATCTCAGCTATGCCGAGGGCGCGCAGGTCATCGTGGATGCGCTGGGACCCCTCGGTGAGGATTACTCGGAACGACTGGTGGGCATCATCGACCCGCGCAACGGCGCCATCGATGTCTATCCGGCAGCGACAAAGGACTCGGGTGCGTTCTCGGCCTCGGTCTATGGGGTCCGTCCTTTCATTAAAATGAATTTCCAGGACTCGTACGATGACGTCTCGACCCTGGCGCACGAGCTCGGTCACGCAATCCACAGTTCGCTCGCCCAGGACGGTCAGCCGTACCTGACGTCGCGTTACGTGCCCTTCCTCGCTGAAATTGCCTCCACCGCCAACGAGGTTCTGCTGTCGAAGTACATGGTGGCTCACGCGGCGTCAGACACCGAGCGCGCCTGGTATCTGTCCGAGCTGGTCGAGACACTTCGCACGACCATCTATCGCCAGACCCTTTTCGCCGAGTTCGAACTGCGGCTCCACGAGTTGGTCGAGGCGGGTGAACCCATCACGGCGGACAAACTCAACGCCGTTTATGGCGGTCTCATCGAGTACTACTACGGCCCCGGCTACAGCCTGGACGCGAACGATCCGGTCGAGTGGGCCTACATCCCGCACTTCTACTACAAGTACTATGTTTTCACCTACGCCACCGGCCTCGCGTCGGGAGCGGCCATCGCCGAGAAAATCTCGACCGGGGATCCGGGGGTGCGGGACGCCTATCTCGAGATGCTCAAAGGCGGCAACTCGAAACCGCCCCTCGAGTTGCTCAGGGGGGCCGGGGTCGATCTCACCAAACCCGACGCGATCTCAGCCGCTCTCGATCTCTTCGATCGGACGCTGACCGAGTTGGAGGCGATTCTGGTGAAGCAGTGAAGCGCGACGGACTCGGCCGTGTTCTCTGCCGCTGTCGCTCCATGTGAACATTTGTCTCAGATGTAACCAACTCGCAACGAGTCACGAACCACCGGCAACCGGGGCGACTCGAGGTGCGTAAGACCGTCATGGATTGCCCAGCGGCGTCAGCCGCGCTACCGTAGGCCGTGGTGAAAACAACCAGCGATTCGAACACAGCGAGCCCGGTCAACGGCCCGCCATCGGGTGGGTTGCGTGGGCACTTTGTCGGCTCGTTTCTCGGGATGCGTCCGGGCGAGGGGACGCTTGCCTGGCTCTTCTTTGTCTACTTCCTGACGATCACGACGGTGCACTTCGCCGGGAAATCGGTTCGCCAGGCCTCGTTCATCGACACCATCGGCGCCGCCAATCTGCCCTATGTTTTCCTCGCGGTCGCGCTGATTTCGTATCCGGTGTTAGTGCTGTATTCGCGGCTGACGGTGAGGTTCTCCCATAGCTCGATCATCGTCGGGTCGAACTTGCTTCACGCTGCCGGTTTCGTGCTCTTTTTCTTTCTCCTGCCCCTAGATCAGAAGTGGGTGGTGGCGCTGTTCTATGTCTGGCTCGGGATGGCCTTTGCCATCGCGGTGTCGCAGGTCTGGTCGTACGCCAATCACGTCTTCGATCCTCGCCAGGCGAGGCGTCTCTTCGCCTTCATCGGCGCGGGAGGCCTTCTCGGCGTCATCCCGGGGGGTTTGGTCGCCTGGGGAGTCACCCAGCGAGCCGGAACCCGATACACCCTGCTCGCCGCTGGGATCATGATCCTGGTGGTGCCGGTGCTGGTGTTCCTCATCGAACGAATCCGGCCCAATACGCAACCGCAGCAGGCGCCGACCCGCCGGGCGCGGGAGGATGATGCGAAAGGCGGGCTCCAGATCATTCGTGGGTCGAGGCTGCTGCTGCTCATCACGGTGCTCATGCTGGCGACCGTGATGGTCGGTCAATTGGTGGGCTGGCAGTTCTATTGGTTTGTGGAACTCAGAACCCAGGGCCTCGACCAACGCACGACGGTGATCAGTCAGTTCTTCGTCCTCATGGGGGTCGTCGGTTTTCTTTTCCAACTCATCTTCACGCAACGGATTCATCGGGCCCTCGGTGTCGGGGTCGCCATGCGTGTGCTTCCGGCGAGTGTGGGTGTGATGCAGGTGGCTGTTGTGGCGGCGTTGGCCATCGCACCAGCGGTGGTTTTCCCACTCGTTTGGGCGTTGATGCTGGCCGAGGGGAGCCTTCGGCATTCGGTCGATCAGGCTACCCGAGAGCTCCTCTTCCTGCCGGTGCCGTCCGACCTCAGGGTCCGGGCCAAGGCCTATATTGATGTCTTCGTTCAGCGCTTCGCCAAAGGGTTGGCTGCGTTGCTCATCCTGCCGGTGACCTTCGGGTGGTTGGCGGGGAAGGAAGGCGAGTACGTCAGCTGGCTCACCGTCATTGTCCTCGTCCTTTGGCTGTTGCTGACGGGTCGGGTCCGCAGGGAGTATGTACGCGAGTACCGCTCGGGACTCAAGTCGGGGATCATCCAACCCGACGCCACCATCGATCCCACCGATCTGATGACCATTACGACCCTGGTTCAGGCCCTGGGGAGTTCTGATCCCCGCCAGGTCCTGCACAGCCTCGAACTCCTCTCGGCGCACGGTCAGGGGAATCTCGTATCGCCCCTGCTGCTGCATCACTCGGACAGCAGAGTGCGGAAGAAGACACTGAAGATTCTCGCCGAAACCGGTCGTGAGGATGCTGTCGAGTTGGTCAAAGAAGCCATCACCGACGAAAACGCCGAAGTCCGGAGCGGCGCCATGCAAACCCTCGCCAAACTCAGCGGGGAGAAGTCCTCCAGTATCATGCTCCAGCGGCTCGACGATCCGGATCCCGAACTGCGGGCGACCGCGGTGGCGAGTCTCCTGGTCGCCCACGACTGGCACTCGGCCAGTCTGGCCGGCGAAGCGCTCGGGAAGATGGTGGCCGATCCCGATTCGGTGGTGCGTGGCGAGGCGGCTCGAGCGCTGGGACAGGTCGCGGCTCCGGTCGCCGAAGCGGTCATGCTGCAGCTCCTCTACGACACCGATCTCACGGTTGTCCGGAAAGCGATCCACTCGATCAAGACCCGGCTCGATCGCGATGGACCAAACCCAATCTTCGTGCCGACGCTGGTCTCACTCATGGGCAACCGCCGCCTCAAACACGAAGCGCGGGAAGCTCTGGTCGCCACCGGCAATGACGCGGTTCAACCACTGCGGCACTTCATGGAGTCCGACGACGAGCAGATCTGGGTGCGCCGCGCTGTGCCCAAAACCCTTGCGCTCCTCGGGGTCCAGTCCGCCGCCGATGCTCTGGAAGAAAGTCTCGACGCCGGCGACGCGCTTCTGCGTTCAAAGATGGTTGAAGCGCTGTGCTTCATGCGGACCCGCCATCGGAGGACTCGGTTCACCGATCGCGTTATCCGCGCGCAGGTGCAGGCCGAGGCCTCGCGTTATCTTCGCTGCCTGGCCGATCTGTGGGCGATCTCGTCTCTCCACGAGGCCCATCTCGAGGGGCCCCTCGCAGTCTGGAAGAAGTCCGAGCGGGTGCCGACCCTGCCGCAGCAGCTTCTTGCCCAGCGGATGCAGACCTTGGTGAACAACATTTTCGGTCTCCTCGAGCTCGTCGAGCGACCCGAGGATGTCCGGGCGGCGCGGCGCAGTCTCCTGAGTCGCGAACCCAACCTCCGGGCGCGAGCCCTCGAGTACCTCGACAACAGTCTGTCGGGGACCCTGCGGCGGGATGTTTTTTCGGTCATCGACGACACTCCGCCGGAGGAGAAGCTTCGTCGCGCGCGACTCTATTTCGGGATTCTCATGGAATCCCCCGAGGCGACCCTCGACCGCCTCATCCAGCTCGATTCGCGAAGAGATCCGGCCGGCCGCGGAATCGTGTTGGCGGCCATGCACGCGGTGTGGGCAGATGAAGTTGTCTCACTGTACGACCTGGTGGCGGGGATGGCCGAAAAGGCGGAGGATCCCCTGGTGCGGGAAACCGCGCAGTGGGTAGCGGCGAGGGCCGGCAAGGTGCCTCCCGGCAAGGGGCTGATCGGCAGGGGAGATGAGACTCAGATGACACCCATGGCACATATCGAGATGATGGTTTTTCTTCAAGGCGTCGATCTATTCGCCCACTGCAACGCCGATCAGGTTCTCAGGTTGGCGGCCATCGCCAGCGAGAACACGTTTGCCAAGGGTGACGAGGTTTTCCGCAAAGGCGATGCCCCCGATGCGCTCTATTGTGTCGTCGAGGGTCGGGTACGCCTCGGTGGCAATGGTGACGGCGGAACGATCGTCGGATCGAGCGGCCGGTTCGGGGTGCTGGACATCCTCAGCGGGCGGCCGAGATCGGGCAACGCCGTCGCCCAGACCGATACCAGGCTCTTGACCATCGAGGCCGAGGATTTCTTCGATCTGTTGTCGAACAACATCGACATCGTCAAAGCCCTCTTCCGCACGGTCGTCTCAAAGGACCCCGATTCCGACGAAGCCCTGCTGTAGCGGTTCGCATTACGAGCCGACCCACCGCCGCCGGCTCCGCCGGCAGAGATTCCCGTGGAGGGTCGCTTTGCTCCCTCCCCGTGAATTTCTGGGGGGTGAGGTTTTTTTGTCATCGCAGAGTGGCCGGGAGTTTTCTAAAGAAAACACTGGGTCATCAGAAATGGGGGGCAGGGGTGGAAAGCAGTTTTCACGCAGTGGAGGCCAGAGGGTTCTGATGAGTCAATCGGATACTGGCTTGGTGATGGAATCATCGTCGAGGCTGGCAACGCCCGGGGAGAGCGACGAAAGCGCCATGATCGGGTATGCGCTCCGGGAAACGCGAAACCGAACCTGGTGTTCTCAACGCGAGTGGCCGAGAGTGCCCCTCAATCCACTGTTCGGCCCCAAGGTCCGGCTCGCATCGATGTCCCGCTGCCGAACAAGAGATTGAACGGCACGTCCGTTCAAGGCCCTTTCTGCCGATCCTCGAGATGCTGCGAGCCGATTCTGTCAGGGAGAGCGCGGGAAGATTGTCTGGCTCTTTTCCCATCCCGTCTCAGGGGACGAATACCTGTTCATCCGCGCGATCTGTGGTTCTCCCTACGATGAAAGATCTGTGTTCATCCTTGTGATCGGTGGGCGTTCGATGCGATGAATCTGCGACGAGCCAATCTGCGTTTATCTGCGCTATCTGCGGTTTCTCCTGCGATGGACTTGCGACGACGCAGCGATGGACCTGACCCCTGACCCTTAACTCCTAACACCTTTATTATGAATGAATACTCATTCATGGCGCGGTGCGGCACGCTCTGCCGCAACCGGCCTTTTCATCGTCTGTTCGAGTGGGTTAGCGTGCGCGGGTACTCGCTGGAGGGTAGTCATGATTCAACGACCTGATCCTGTCCGATGCACCTATTGCGATTCCATTTCCGACTGGTCGTCGGAGCGTACGGATGCCACCATGCTGGGTGAAGAACATTCCTGTTCGAGCTGCGGTCAGCAGACCTCTCCCTGGAACGAGGAAACCAACCAGAACTTCGAACCGAGCAAGAACATGTACTGGCTCGAGGCGGATCCGATCTACTGAGGCTGGAACGCAGAATGCCTCAGATCGGCGAATTATGAATTATGAATGACATCGCACCTGTTCCCAGAACCCTTGGGACGGTCATTCATAATTCATAACTCATAATTCACAATTAACTTAGGGGTCGAACCGATCCAATAACCTCGGGTTGAGCGCTGCCTCGCATCGTTGCTGAGACCCGCGTCCCCTTCGACCCCACTACACTGAGTTCGTGGCCATTGCGGGTGAATTCCGTCAGCGGGCGTTTCACGAGGCGCGCCGCTATGGGGGAGACGCCTGGGTTTTTGTCCGCGAACTGCTGCAAAACTCCCGTGACGCCGGCGCCAGCAGGGTCGATATCACCGTAGAACGGCGTGACGGGATCGATCGGATCGTGTGCCGAGACGACGGCTGCGGCATGAGCTTCGAGCATGCTCAGAGGTATCTCTTCACCCTCTATGCCTCGTCCAAGCGGAATCAGAACGACGCTGCGGGGCGTTTTGGGATCGGTTTCTGGGCGGTGCTCCGTTTTGAACCGCAGGAGGTCTTTGTCCGTTCGTCTCCTCCGGGGGAGTCGGGCTGGGAGCTCCGCCTGAGCGGGGACCTCGAAACCGTCGAGCGGTCAAAGACCTCATTGGTGGCCGGCACCGAGATCGAACTCGTGCGGCCGGCCGGCGGTGTCGATCCGGTGCGCGCGGTGTGGGACGCGATCCAACGCGACGCCCGTCACCTGCGGCGACGCGATTCCGGTAACGAGATCCTCGATGTGAGGGTGAACTCGAAGGTGGCAACGGCCGAGATCGACCTCGAACCACCGACGCTCGACTTTTACCGGTCGGGTCTCAAGGGGGCGGTGGCGCTGGCGGATCATCCCCGGATCGATCTCCTGGCCCACGGCCTCAGGGTCCGAACCACCGCGACCCTCGACGAGCTGCTCACGGGGCCCGACCGCCGCCGGCGGAAATCGGTCACGCCGGAGGGTCTGGTTCCTCGGGTGATCCTCGACAGCCGCCGTCTCCAGGTGTTGATGGCGCGGGGGGATGCGCGGACCGATCGAGAGCTGAGGCGGCTGGTGGCGATGGCCCGGCGCGGAATTCGGCGGCTGGTGCGTGGTCAGCTCGACCGGGAGGCCGGGCTGGGCTCGATCGGCCGGGCGACCATGCGTCTTCGCGAACTCCTCTCGAGCGCCTGGTTGCGCAAGACCGCGGTCGCCCTGGCCGCGAGTGTGGCGCTCGCCGCGGGCATCTGGTGGCTGGCGGGGATCCTGTCAGGCGGTCCGGACGGTTTGACCGGTCTCGGTCCGGCGCTCAGCGTTCAGAATCCGACGAGCCGGGATGAGATCCTCCGGCTCGAGTCGGCCGACCGATATCGGGGGCCGGCGGCGGATCCTCTGGAATTGGTCCCCGCTCGAGTGTCTCTTCGCTATGAACCGAGCGCGGCAACTCCCATGTTGGCGGTCTTCCGGGTGGTCGGTTTGACCGATGAGGGTCTGGTGGAGCCGGGACCGATGAACTCGGGGACGCGACCGTATCTCGGTTCCGGTTGCAGCGAGTCGTGCCTCGAAATCGCCATCGATCTAGATGGAGTGTCGGGAAAGATCAGATTGCCGTTGCCGACCGGCCACCTGCTCGATCCCTCGAGCCTGACGGTGGTGGGCGGTTCGGCTGCGTTGTGGGCTGCGCCCGATGGCGGACCCGTTTTGCTGGTCGAGGGTCACGCCGAATCGGTGCATTACCGAACAGGACCTGCCGCCGAGGTCCAGGTCGTAGCGGGTGGTACCTGGCCGGATCTGCCGGAGCCGGCAAACGCACTTGCTCACAGGCTGGGTGGACTCGACGCCGATGAAGTGGCGGCGTCGGCACGGGACTGGGTGCGGCAACGGGTGGTCTATGACACCTCCGAACGCACCGTCGAGGAACACCGTGTCGCGGTTCGAGAGGGACTCCCGTTCGCCCAGCGGTGTTTGACCGTCGGCGCCGGCGACTGTGATGTCCAGAACTCGCTCCTGGCGACCGTCATCGCCCGAGCCGGTGTCCCGGCGCGGATGGCCGTGGGATTTGTTGGCGCCGATGGGCGGGCCTCGCCTGGTCTGCACGCCTGGGTGGAGTACCGCGGTGAATATGGGATGTGGCGGGTCATCGACGCGAGTCGCGGCGGTGCAGCGGTCTCGCCGGTAGACGCTGAGCCCGTCGAAACACCTGAGACAGAGAACCGCACCGGAGTCGGTTCTTTGCCGGCAGAGAGAGTCGTGTTGCGCCCGAATCGACGGTCTGTGAGCCCGAGGGCGGTGGGAATGGTGCTGGCCGTCGGACTCGTGGCCATCGGCGCGGTCTGGATAGCGCGCCGAAGAATGGTGGTGCATCGGATTCGATCGACCGATGTGCCTGATCTCGCCGGCCTTCTCCGAGGAGCGTTGGCGCGACCCGAGGCCTACCGCGAGGTGCCGGCTCTCTTTTCCCGAGCGGTCGTGCCGTCGCTCGCTGGTCCCTCCTTCAGCCTCGATCGAGCGCGATCCCTCGCCCGTCAGCATCGACTTGCCGTCAGCGGCCGGTCGTCTCCGCTCGCCCTCCGCGCGGTGAAATCCGGTCTGCCCGTGATCGATGGAAGCAGATCTGAAGGGATTGCTGTGGCGGGAGCCCTCAGCGCCATCGACCTCGACCGCTGGAGTGAGATCATCGACCGCGGTCGCGAGCATCCCCTGACTCAACGCCTGGCTGAGGCCGCGTCGGCGGTGGGTGAAACCTGGGATGTGATTGTTGTCGCCGGTCTTTCCCAGGAAATTGCCGTGCTCGACGGTACGCTGGCCGGATCCGGGAGGCGCCGCCGCGTTGTCGCGGTGGATGGCGGCAGACCCCTGTGGCTGCGAGTCCTCCGGATCGGCCGGTCACAGCCGTGCACGGCGACCCTCCTGCTGGCTGATCGGGTGGCCGACCGCCTCCGGATGCCCTCCGCCGGCAAACGGCGGTTGTTGTCCGGGCTGGCGGGAGAGACCGTGTTCGAGCGGGCGGAGTGGGATTCATGAGAGCCGATGATCTCCTCGCCATCGATGTCGCCGCCGAGGTTGCAACCCTGTGCAGCGCGCAGATCCAGGGGCCATGGCAGGTTCCGGCCGAACTGGTGCGGTTGGCCAACGCCCGCGGTGTCGCCAGAGTCGAGATCGACCGGGTGCGGGGAGGGTTTTGTTTTCGTTGTGATGGGGTGCTGGCCGACCCCGAGGAGTTGAGTGATCTGGCCAGGGTCTTCGATGTGGAAGCGCCCAGGATGAGAAGGCAGGCCGCCATCGCCCGGGTCGAGACCGCGGGCCTTTCGGCCCTCCTGTGGGCGACGGGATTGCCGGCCGCCCGGCTGAGCATGGTTGTCCGGACAGGAGGTGGATCGAACCGGATGGAGGCTCGTGACGCCCGTATCGCCCTGGAATACGACGAGGCCGGGACCGGTCCGCCGCTGACGACCTTGACGTGGCGATGCCGTGGACTCGGGATTCGCCGGGCGATCGCGTGGCTGCGGACGGCGCTGCGTTTTGTTCCGATTCCGGTGGAGGTCTGCAACCGTCCGGTCGAGCGTGGATTCCCCGATGGGCTCTATCGCATGCGGATCACCGATCCGCTGTCCGGCGAGCTTTCGCTGACGAGCACTGGCGACGCTCCCACGCTCTGGCTCCTCGAACACGGGGTCCTCTCGGCGCGGGCGGTGGTTCCCGGTTTCCCGGCATTTTCAGCGGCCGTCGAGATGAGCGGAGAGGCGCCTGCAGGGTCCAGTGCCGACGATCTGCGAACTGCGGCCAACCCCTACCTCGAGGGTCTCATCGATGAGGCGGTCCGGATGATGTTGCTCCTCGTAGATCGCCTTCCTGCGGTGGACGAAGCGGTCCGCAGCCGACTGACCACCCTGCTCCTGCGATCCGCCGCCCTCGGTCTTCGGCGGGAGCAGGTTCTGGGATCGCCCATCGTCCGCGTCCGGGAAGGGTCGCGGCGACGGATGGAGTCCCCGTCGGCGCTGGTGGCATGGGCAGCGGACCGGGGTGGGGTGGTGGTGGCGGTCGGACCCGGGTCCGGCGATGAAAGCGAACTCGAAGACCTCATGATCGAGGCGACCACCGAGGAGCGGAGCCTGCTGACGGAGCTGCTCGGCATCAGCATCGAGGGCCTCGGTGGCGAAAGGCGACCGCTGCAGCTGGGGACCGCCCTCGGTCACGCCCTTCGTCGTGTCCGGCAATCCGTCCGTGGATTCTCGGGGCCCCGAGCCCTCGATTCCGGCCAGCTGACCGCGGATGAGCGTCGGCTGGTGGATTCCGCCGCTGCCGCGGGCGTTGGCCTTGCACTGTGTGACGGATCCGGGATGGTATGGCGGAGGCGGTCGGTTCGTCTGGTGGGTCGGGACCGGCCCGAAGTTCGAGCCGCGGCGATCACCCTACGATCCGGTGAGGAGTGGCTCTATCCGGCCCTTCTCGCCGTTGCCGGCGACGACCTCGACATCCCTCGTGAGGTCCGCGACCGCTGGCGTGCACACTTGAAGCGCGGATG
Organism: uncultured Acidobacteriota bacterium; assembly: GCA_963753035.1. GTDB lineage: Bacteria > Acidobacteriota > Thermoanaerobaculia > Thermoanaerobaculales > Sulfomarinibacteraceae > JAHECW01. The sequence goes on from CAVWAW010000011.1 coordinate 27,067, forward strand.
ACATCGCAGTCATCGCAATTCAACGCAGAGGCGCAGAGACGCAGAGACGCAGAGCCATCGCAATGGGACACGGATGATCACGGATTGAATGGATCGGCACGGATCATCGCATTCTAATGTCGCGGCGGAGTCGGTGTCGGTCGGACCGCCACCACCTGTTGATCGAGTCGTCGCTCCAAACACGAGTGTTTGTCCCGCCGACCCGATCAACAGGCCGCCACGCCTACGGCGCGTCGGCTCCGCCTGGGTTGTGCTCTCCGTCTGTTTTGTTGAAGAAGGGGAGGGAGTCGGGCAGCGCAGTAGAAGAGCTGCTGCGGAACGACATCCTCGAAGTATCGGAGACCGGACGGTCGTGCCGTAGGCGCGATCCGAGGCTCGTGAGATTCGATTCAGGAATGCCGCATTTCTGAATCGAATCTCACGAGTCTTGGGCCCTCGGCCATTGGACGAGGGTAGCCGTCCGGCCGAAAAGCGACCATCTACACGAAGACAATGACGTCGGCAATGAGCCCGATCTCTGCGTCTCTGCGTCTCTGCGTTAACTACTGCGATGTCTGCGATGCTTGGCGTGCTTTGCGCCTTTGCGGTAAGACTGCGATGGAGCTCCTGGCTGCCGCGTGCTCAGTTGACCGGCTCGTTCTCGCTCTCGTCCATCCGGAGGATATCGAGATCGGTGGTGACGGGTTCGGCGGTCATCATGGAGTGTTCAAAGGTCGCCCTGAGAACTTCGGGAGAGATTCCATCGGTCAGGAGGGCCCAGATCACTGCGGTGAGCAGTTCTTCCTGCATCTGGCTCGGGTGCTCGTCCTTGGAGGTGACGAGTCCGCCGAAGACAGCATTGTCGGCGCCTCCGCCGCGGGGAATGAGCACGGTCAAACAGGCCCCGAGATCCTGGGTCTGCGAACCAGGAGCGGTCCGGATGAGGTCGACCAGCTTGTCCTCGAATTCGGCGAACCAGTCAGGCCGATTGTCCGCACCGCCTCGAGATTCGTTGCTCATGTCGGTCTCCCTTCGCGCTTCACCAGTCGGGCCGGTTCTTGACCCTCACATGGGCATAAGCAGGATCCGTGCCGGATTTGGAGCCAACCGCCGTGATGGGGGCGTCGTGGTCGCGTACCAGTTTGGGACGAACACCCAGAGAGGATTCCCATTGTGGGTTGGTGACCCTCACGTATGATGGCCAGGCGATCATGCTGATCCCGACAGAATTGATAGCATCTGCCTCGAGGAAGGCGCACCCCTCACCGAGATCCGGGGGATGTGGGTGATTTGGTCTGGTGCAGACGGCATGACGCGCCGAATCCGGCGATGGCTGGGTGACTCGGTGGACTACGGAATCGGCCGATATTCGGGACAGCTCGATGAAATTGGTGCACTCGGGCCGGTCCTGCGGGATCTCGACGATGACGGGCTTCGGCTCCGGGTGCGAGAACTGCGCGACCAGGCTTGTCGCGGGGGCGATGCGATGCCGCTTGCCGCTGTCTGCTTTGCCCTGGTTCGAGAGGCGGCCCATCGCATCATCGGCCTGCGACCGTACGACGAGCAACTCGCGGCCGGTCTCGCTCTGTCGAGCGGTGCGGTCATCGAGATGCAGACCGGTGAGGGCAAGACCCTGGCGGCGGTGGCCCCCGTGGCTCTGGCGGCGCTTACCGGTGGTGGCGCCCATGTCCTCACCTTCAATGACTATCTGGCCCGGCGCGACGCCCTGTGGATGGGCCCCGTATACGAGTTTCTCGGTCTCTCGGTCGGTTGTGTTCAGGAGAAATCGACACCCGAAGATCGCCAGCGCGCCTACGACTGCGACATCACCTATCTCACCGCCAAAGAGGCGGGTTTCGATTTCCTCCGTGGCTATCTGAGCCTCGATCCGGACGGCCTGCTCCGCCGTGGGGCGTCGTTCGCCCTTGTCGATGAGGCAGACTCCATCCTCATCGACGAAGCTCGGATCCCGTTGGTGATCGCTGGCTCCGTGGAGGAGAACGAGAACTCGGCGGTGCAGACGGCCGTCGTTGCCCGTCTGCTGGTGTCCGGGGTCGACTTCGACACCGATGAATACGGGCACAATATTTCGCTCACCGAACGGGGGGCGGCGCAGGCGGAGTCCACCCTCGGTTGCGGCAGCCTCTACGATTCGGGCAATCTCGAGCTGCTCGCCGACTTACGAAACGCCCTCCACGCACTTCATCTCCTCGAGCGAGACCGCGACTACATCGTGCGTCGGGGCCGGATCGAACTCGTGGATGAGAACACCGGTCGGGTCGCCGAGAAACGTCAATGGCCCGATGGTCTCCAGGCGGCCATCGAGGCCAAGGAAGAGTTGGAGCTCCAGGACGAAGGGCGGATCCTCGGCTCCATCACCATGCATCACTTCCTCCGCACCTACCCGAGGCTGTGCGGGATGACCGCTACCGCCACCTCGTCGGCCGAGGAACTCGGTGATTTCTATGATCTCTCGGTGGTGGTGGTGCCGCCGCACCAACCGTGCGTCCGCGTGGATCACGAAGACGTGGTCTTCACCCACCGCGGAGCAAAGAGACGGGCGCTCGTGGACGAGATCACCGAGGTTCACGCCACCGGGAGACCGGTCCTGGTCGGCACCGCCAGCGTCGCCGAGTCTGAGGATCTCGCGGACGAACTCGAGGTATCGGGCGTGTCGTGCCGGGTGCTCAACGCCAAGAACGACGAATTCGAGGCCAGTGTCATCGCCAACGCCGGTGCGCCGGGGACGGTGACCATCTCCACCAACATGGCCGGACGCGGGACCGATATCCGGCTCGGCGGGGAGGACGAGCGGGATCGTGACCGTGTGATCGCTCTCGGCGGGCTCTATGTGATCGGAACCAATCGGCACGAAAGTCTGCGGATCGATCGCCAACTCCGTGGACGCGCAGGACGCCAGGGAGATCCCGGCTCGTCGCGGTTTTTCGTCAGTCTAGAAGACCCTCTCATCAGTCGATATGGAGTCGGCCGGCTGATCAGTGCGCGGGCCCTGCCCTCCCGCCAGGAGGGGGCGCTGGACTCTCCGGTGCTCGCCCACGAGATCGCCCGCGCTCAACGCATCATCGAGGGAGAGAGTCTGGATATCCGTCGCAGGCTTTGGGAGTTCTCCGCGGTCGTGGAGTCGCAGCGGTTTCACTTCCATGATCGCCGTCAACGAATCCTCCTCGGTGAGGAGAATGCGAATCTTCTGAAAAACCGTTGTCCCGAGCGCTGGAGCGAGCTCGCCGAAAGCCACGGCGTCGAATTGGTGGAGGAAATCGAGAGGCGCCTCACTCTCGTCGTCATGGACCGATGTTGGAGCGACCATCTTGCGGAGTTGGCCCGGATCCGCGACGGCATCCACGTGGTCGGCTATGTCGGCAAGGACCCTGCGGCCGAGTTCTGCCGAGAAGCGGGGGATGCCTTCGCCGATCTTTCCGATGCGGTCGATGACGAGATCGCAACCATTTTCGGGGGTCTCGAGGTGGGGCCGGACGGCGTGGACTGGGCGGCGCAGGGTCTGATCGGCCCGTCCTCAACCTGGACGTATCTGGTCAACGACGCCCCCTTTGGCGGCAGCTCCATGCGGCAACTCGCTTCTCGGGCGGGGTTTGCCGCCATCGGCGCCATCGCCGCCGCCCCGGTGCTCTTCGTCTGGGGCCTCGTTCTGCACTGGAAACGACGCAAGCTCAAGGCCGAGCTCGAGAGGAGGGATGATCTGCCATCGTGAGGCCCGCTCCTGTGGAAACGTGATGGGAGCGGTGCCAGGCACCTTTTCGTCGAACGAAAAGAGAGCCAGGCACCGAGCCCGCGAAAAGTCAGGGTGACTGCTGACGTGGGCGGGATACTGTTCGCTGTCGCTGTCGCTGTCGCTGTCGCTGTCGCTGTCGCTGTCGCTGTCGCTGCCGCTGATGTCAGGGTGAGGTGCGGCCTCCGATATTCCGTGGCGGGGTGGTCGGTTGGACGAATATCTCGGTTTGATCGGTGGTCGGCTGAGAACCTGAGTTGCTCTGGCCGCCCGCGAGGAACAATTGGTCTGACGCCATCAAAGTCGCCGTGTGTCCGCCACGATCGATGGTCAGCGATGATCCATCGGACCACTTCAGGGTCGCCGGGTCGAAATACTCGGTTGTGGCCATGGGCGTGCCTGACATGTTGAAACCGCCAGTCACGAGAACGAGCCCGTTGGAGAGCTTGGTAGCGGTCGGGATTTGGCGGAGCGCGCCCGTGGGACCGGCGATGTTCCACCGGCCGTCGATGGGGTTCCAGAGCAGCGTCATGGGTGCGTTGGCGATGCCCGTCAGCAGCACCCGCCCGTCATCGAGGGTGATGGCGATGGGCGCCTGCCATTCAGTCGGTAGGGGTGCGGCCCGCCGCAAAGTGTCCGATGCCGGATCGAAGAGTGTCGCCTCCCGGGCCCCGACGATCAGCGCCCGACCGTCGTGCAGGGTGGTGAGCGCCGGGTAGATCCGTTCGCCCGTGAGGGAACCGATCACCGTCCAGGTCTCGGACGCCGGGTCGAAGACTTCGACCTCTTCGACGGCTTCGTAGTGGGGGTAGTCGCCGGAAACGCCTCCGGCAACCAGGACCCGGCCGTCGGAAAGGGCGATGACCGAGTGCGCGGTGCGGTCGTGGTTGAGCTGTCCCGTGGTCGACCAGGTGTCGGTGAGAGGGTCGTAGATCTCGCTGTCGGGTTCGTCAGTCGACTCGCCGCCCACGACCAGAACCCGGCCGTCATCGAGTCGGACGGCCTTGGTGGAGATGTAGGTGCCGTTGGTCGCCGCCGCCGGGCTCCAGGTCGCAGTCTGCGGATCGAAGATCTCCGGGTCGGCGATCGCGCCGCCGACAACGAGCATCCGGCCGTCATCGAGTTCGACGGTCGCGTGCTCGCTGCGTCCTTCGGTCATGGGTACGCTCTGGGCCCACTGCCAGCAAGGAAAGCCCGTGCACACGAGGACGGATCCCCCGTGACCGCAGTTGGCGTCCTCGAGTTCGGCGGTCACCGTCCAATCGTAGGATCCCGTCGAAACATAGATGTGACTCGCGCTGGTCTCGCCTGAAACGGCGCCGTCACCGAAGACCCACCCGTAGGAGGGTGTTCCCTCGCAGTTGGCGGTGTCCAGCGAACCGTTGAACGACACCGGGAGGCCCGGCCAGGCGTTGGGTGTGACCGAGGCGTCGCACCAGAGGGCGCAGCCGGATCCGAGGTCGGCCTGCAGGCTCAGGTTTTCACCGACGGCGGTGATGGAACTGATGGCGATATTCGTTGGTACCCCGTCATAGCGCAGCGAGGCCGGGGTCGTGTCGGTGTCGAAGAGATCACCGGGGGTGTAGAAATCTCCCGCATCGGCCCGGCCCCCAAGGTGGATCTCCTCGAGTCCATCGGCCTCCATGAGGCGGATCAGCTTGTGATCGGTGTAGGAGTTGTTGTAGAGGAATCGTCCGTTGGCGTCGAGGCGTGCATCGACATGCCAGATCAGCAGCCCGTCGTTGGGGATCTGGGCGTCATTGCCCTGGCGGCGCCGGTGTTGAACCAGATAGTACTCGGCGAATGGATCGCTGACGGCTTCGCCGTGCATCAACACCGCCGCTTGGCCGACGGCATCGGACGGCGCCATCGAGATTTCGTGGCTGTCCTGGTTGTAGATCTCGGGAGTCAGCCACCCAAGCACCCATTTCGAAAACGCGTTGTGGTCGCCCCAGTTGCTGTCCATCTGGTCGAGACCGCCGCAACCACCCTTTGGGCCGACGGCGTCGTCGTAGTCGTAGTAGTCGGGTAGTCCGAGGGCGTGGCCGGTCTCGTGGATGAGGACCTCCGGTGAGAATTCGCCAGGCCATGTGTAGTTTTCCCACTGCCATGAGTAGGTGCCGATCCGAACGCCATCGACCTCGAAGTTGTCGTTGTAGAAGCTGGTCTGGTAGCCCCACCAGAACTCGGCCCACTCGCCGTGGGCGCCGGTCCAGATGATTGAGAGATAGTCGATAACGCCGTCGCCGTCGTTATCGTACTGCGAGAAGTCGTGACCCTCGGTGTCGTAGTGGGTGAAGACTTCCTTGATGAGCGCCTGGCGTCCGGTATAGGACTCGACGACCTCGGACCGTGGGTAGGGGGTGGTGTACCAGCCGAGAGTCGACCCGGTGATCTCGAGTTGACCAAAGGAGGCTCGACGGTAGAAGTTGGTCAGGCTCTCGTAGGGATACGCGCTGGTCTCACCGTCGCCGAAAATCCGGTCGTCGACCACGGTGGCGTCGGTAACGCCCAACATATCGGAGAAGGCGACGAGCAGGGTGAGCACCCGCGGCGACCCTTCGGACGGGAGGACCGTCGGCGCATCCGGCAGCGCCTTGAGCGCGGCCTGCGATCCAAGACGTGCTGCGAGCGCCGGCGCCATCCGGTGGTTTCCGAAGGATCGGGCGGCGTCGGCCCGGGCGGCCAGGGTCCCGTCCTGGCGGTACCGTTCGAGCTGCTCCGGGGTGGGTGGTTCCATTGCGAAAACAGCGGTCGCCGCAAGGATAAACATCGAGGCTGTCATGAGACGAGTGATCGTCTTGGTCGTATTCATTCTCATTCTCCCGACCAGTACTTTACAACGATTCGAGGACCGCTTGCCGATTGTCGAGCGGGGCGAAACCACGACGTGTGGGACAAACGGGAACGAAGAGGGGATTCTCCCGTATCCTCGTCTGATCAAAGCATGCGGTTTGACCGCAGAAAGGTGATTGATGACGCGCACCATCGTCGGGATACTGGCTCTTGCCGCACTGGTCTCGGTGGGATTCGCGGAAGAACCGCCCAACGCTGACCTTGCGGTCCCGGAGGGAAACGCGGCCAAGCCGAACATCCTGCTCGTGACCCTCGATACCACCCGCGCCGATGTGCTCGGTTGCTACGGTGGCGACCCCAAGGTGAGCCCGAACCTCGACCGGATCGCAGGTCGCAGTCACCTTTTCGAACACTGCGAGGCCTCGGTCCCCCAGACCATGCCGTCGCACACCACCATCTTCTCGGGGCTCCACCCGTTTCACCACGGCGTACGCAAGAACCTCGCGATCATGGTGGGACCCGAAGTGCCGCTCATCGCTGAGGAGCTGGCGGGAAAGGGTTACCGCACCGGCGCCTTTGTCAGCTCCTTCGTGGTCGATGGCCGGTTCGGATTCGAACGCGGCTTCGATCATTACGATGCTCCCGATATCCGGCCGCGTCTCGGCGGTGGCATGGAACGGCGGGCGGCGGAAACGGTCCGGGTGGCTATGGACTGGATTGCGACTTCGCGAGAACCGTGGTTTGTATGGGTCCATATTTTCGACCCACATGCGCCCTACGAGGCTCCGCCTCCCTTCAACGGGCGGTTTGCCGATCGACCCTACGCCGCTGAAGTTGCCTATGCGGACAACGAAGTCGGGCGACTGGTCGGCGTGTTGGTGGCCGAGGGCCTTTTCGATTCCACGGTCGTGATCATCGCCGGCGACCACGGCGAGGCGCTTGGTGAGCACGGTGAGGAGACCCACGGCATCCTTCTCTACGAAGCGACCACCCGGGTGCCTCTGATGATTCATATGCCCGGGCAGACCGACGGGGTTCGGCATGCCTCACCGGTGGGGCTCATCGACATCGCACCCACCCTGAGAGAATTGGTCGGAATCGAGACTCCCGGCGACGGGATCTCGCTACTGCCGACCCTGCGGGGGAAGGGTGGGGTCGTCGGTGAGAGAACCCTGTATATCGAGAGCCTCGAGGGTTTTCTGAGAAACGGGTGGGCGCCCCTGTCCGCCATCGTCCGCGGCCGAATGAAGTACATCCAATCCCCGCGGTCCGAACTCTATGACCTTGGTGCCGACCCGAACGAGCGGCGCGACCTCGCCTCAGACAGACCGGAGACGGCGGCGGACCTCGACAGGCGGCTGTCGGAGATCCGGGAGGGCGACGACACTTTCGACGGTGAGGCCGTCGTGCTGAGCTCCGATGAGGAGGCGGCGCTGCTGGCTCTCGGCTATGTCTCGGGCAGTCCGGGCGAGGGTGCCGGGAGCCGGCGCAACCCGGTCGATGCGATGCACCTCGCACCCATTCATCAGCAGGCGCTCGAAGCCAAGGCCGCCGGCGACCTCGAGCGCGCAGCCGAGCTCTTCGAGCAGGAGCTTGCCGAGGACCCGTCGAGCCCGGTGCTCCTCTGGTACCTCGGGACCTGTGTCACCCAGAGTGATCCCAAACGCGCGCTGGAGGCCTTCCGGCGGGCGATCGAACTTCGGCCCGAGTTCGCGGCGCCGTACGACGCTCTCGGCGAGGCCCTTCTGCAACAGGGCGACAAGGCGGCTTCGGCGGCCGTCGCCGCCGAAGGTATTCGGCGGACCTCCGATGTTGACGGCCGCCTCCACTATCTGCGTGCGGTCGCGTTGGCGCAGGTGGGAGGGCGTACCGACGAGGCGATGCACGACCTCGGAGTGGCCATCGAGCGCGCCGCCCGCCCCGGCCCGGCCTTCCGGCTTCGTGCGGCGATTCGACTGCAACTGCTCGATGACAAGGCGGGCGCCCTAGACGATCTCGAGAGCTTTGCCGATTGGTCGATACCGGACGAGGTCGCCCGGCTGAAGACCGACGCGCGATTCGAAGCGTTGCAGGGCGACGCGCGATTCGATCGCATTCTGGGTGTCGACAACCTGCGATGACACCTATCCCGGGGGAGTGCCGGTGCGGGTTGGTTCTATCGCCCCCGAGACGTGATCGCTGCAAAGGGCGCTGCGATGCTTGAAACGCCGGCGTCCCGCCGGCGATGATCGTGTGCCGATGCGGGTTGATTCCATCGCCCCCGAGACGTGGGCGCAACAAAGGGCGCTGCGATGCTTGTAGCGCCGGCGTCCCGCCGGCGATGGTGGTGTACCGATGCGGGTTGGTTCTATCGCCCACGAGACGTGGGTGCTGCAAAGGGTGCTGCGATGCTTGTAGCGCCGGCGTCCCGCCGGCGATGGTGGTGTACCGATGCGGGTTGGTTTCATCGCCCCCGAGACGTGATCGCTGCAAAGGGTGCTGCGATGTTTGTAGCGCCGGCGTCCCCGCCGGCGATGGTGGTGTACCGATGCGGGTTGGTTCTATCACCCACGAGACGTGGTCGCTGCAAAGGGCGCTGCTGTGGTTCCGGGCCATGCCCTCAGCACCGGCCTTCTGGGCCGCCGTGACGCTTTGGCGTCCCGGCGGCCCAGCGTCGCACCATCGGCGTGGTCGCGCGTTGGTTGCTTGGGAGGGCTGCGACCACGCCGATGGCGCGCCGGCGGCCTTCCTCGTTGCTTGGACAGCAGACTGCATCGCGCTCCCGAGGGAGCCCGGTAGCGCCATTGTGCGGGGCGCGGGGCGGAGCCGGATGGTGGTTCCAGCACAATGGCGTACCCGGCACCCCGAAGGGGCGGGGTTTTCCGCGTGTCCTGATCGGCTTTGGTTTCAGGTCCACACCAGGTTTGGCGGACATTGTGGGGGCGGGCTTCCAGCCTGCCCGTCAGTACTGTTGAAGTTGGTTGGGCGTATCCGAGAGAGTGCGGGACGGTCGGGCTTGGTGGGATTCCCGGCCGCGGTCACGGCAACGGGCAGGGCCACGGGGTTCTATTGGCACCGGCCTTCTGGGCCGCCGTGACGCTTTGGCGTCCCGGCGGCCCAGCGTCGCACCATCGGCGTGGTCGCGCGTTGGTTGCTTGAGAGGGCTGCGACCACGCCGATGGCGCGCCGGCGGCCTTCCTCGTAGCGGGAGCAGCAGAGCGCATCGCGCTCCCCGAGGGAGCCCGGTAGCGCCATTGTGCGGGGCGCGGGGCGGAGCCGGATGGTGGTTCCAGCACAATGGCGTACCCGGCACCCCGATGGGGCGGGGTTTTCCGCCTGCTCAGTGGCTGTCGCGGATACGGTCGCTATCGTCGACAGGCTGGAAGCCTATCGCTACACCGCGGGCGCTTGGGATGGTGTAGCGACAGCCATCCTGGCTGTCGACGGTGGCGTGGCGGTTTCGGGTACGGGTACGGGTAAGGGCGCTGCTGTGGTTCCGGACGATGCCCTCAGCACCGGCCTTCTGGGCCGTCGTGACGCTTTGGCGTCCCGGCGACCCAGCGTCGCACCATCGGCGTGGTCGCGTGTTGGTTGCTTGAGAGGGCTGCGACCACGCCGATGGCGCGCCGGCGGCCTTCCTCGTTGCTTGGACAGCAGACCGCATCGCGCTCCCCGAGGGAGCCCGGTAGCGCCATTGTGCGGGGCGCGGGGCGGAGCCGGATGGCGGTTCCAGCACAATGGCGTACCCGGCACCCCGAGGGGGCGGGGTTTTCCGCGTGTCCTGATCGGCTTTGGTTTCAGGTCCACACCAGGTTTGGCGGACATTGTGGGGGCGGGCTATCCAGCCTGCCCGTCGGTACTGTTGAAGTTGGTTGGGCGTATCCGGAGAGTGCGGGACGGTCGGGCTTGGTGGGATTTCCGGCCGCGGTCACGGGCAAGGGGCTAGGGCTCACGGCGGTTCCCTCGGCACCGGCCTTCTGGGCCGCCGTGACGCTTTGGCGTCCCGGCGGCCCAGCGTCGCACCATCGGCGTGGTCGCGTGTTGGTTGATTGAGAGGGCTGCGACCACGCCGATGGCGCGCCGGCGGCCTTCCTCGTCGCCGGGACAGCAGACCGCATCGCGCTCCCCGAGGGAGCCCGGTAGCGCCATTGTGCGGGGCGCGGGGCGGAGCCGGATGGTGGTTCCAGCACAATGGCGTACCCGGCACCCCGAGGGGGCGGGGTTTTCCGCGTGTCCTGGACCGGTTGGGAGGCCCGTTGTTGGCCGGGGACTTCGGCTAGGTGGGGATTGGGTGATCGCGAGTCGTGAGGGTTGTGGCGCCGGATTTTGGGAACTCTGATCTTGGTGAGGTCCCGATTACACAGGTGTTGGTTGGAGAAACCCGGGACCATATTGCGTTGCAAACGAGAGCGGCGTTGGACTGGCGGGCGGCGCGACGCGGATCGACGAGGGCTCTGATGGGCCGGCGGGACGCCGGCCCTACAATCATCGCAATTGTCATCTCGGGTGGAGGAGCCGCCAGGTGATGGCTCGGACTTCGTCGAAGAGTTGGAGGGTAGTGGCGGCTCGTGCTTTGTCGATTGCGCCTGCTCCGACGAGGAGACGCAGGTGGGTGTCGACTTCCTTGGCCGAGCCGTAGGCGATGCGGTAGTGGTGGAGTCGATCTCGGCCTGAACGACCGGCGCCTTCGGCGAGATTTGCGGGCACTGAGGAAGCGGATCGGATCACTTGATCAGCGAGGCTTTTCAGTGGTGCGGGAACTCGCAACACCAGTGAGATCGCGATACCGGCCGCGGTGGTTGCTTTGTCGAGGGCGTCGAATCCGGTTGACTGTTGAGCGTCGTGCATGGTCACCTCCGGGTTGTTCATGCACTCCCCCCAGCCGTTGAGATGGCCCATGTCAAGGGTCGCCTCCGAGGCGATTCGTCATGCCCTTGACCTGGGCCATCTCAACGGCTACGAGTCGGTTCAAGAACAACCCGGAGTGACCATGCCGACGCCACGGTCACGGTCACGGCCACGGTCACGGTCACGGTCACGGTCACGGTCACGGTCACGGTCACGGTCACGGTCACGGTCACGGTCACGGTCACGGTCACGGTCACGGTCACGGTCACGGTCACGGTCACGGTCACGGTCACGGTCACGGTCACGGTCACGGTCACGGTCCCAACCTTGCCGATGCCGATCCATCGAGGAAAAGCTACACTCAGGACATGGACCGCCGCACCCGTGACAATCTCGCCTATCACGTACTACGGGTGATTCTCGCTATCGGGAGTCGGCTCCCTCTCGGCTTGACCCGGAGATTGACGCCCCTCGCAAGCCGGATCGCGCTTCGTTTCATGAAACGCGAGCGCGGGCGAATGCGCGAGAACCTCGCGATCGCCTTCCCCGAGCTCGACCAGCGCGACCGCGACCGGATCATGAAGGGGTGCGCCGACCACCTCGGCCGTGTGCTGGCCGAGATCGCATGGCTCTGGCGCGCCGAACCGGGTGAGGTGCTGGAGATGTGCGAGGTTGAGGGCATGGAGCACATCTGGAATGCCATCGAGGCCGGCAGAGGAGGCATCCTCGCCACGGGCCACCTCGGCAACTGGGAGTTGCTCAACGCCTATCTCAGTGCGGCCGGGGTTCCCATCACCGTTGCGGTGCGCGAACTCGACGACTCCCGGGTCGATGACCTGGTGAACGCTCTGAGAACCCGATTCGGCAGCGAGGTCATCCTGCGGGGCATCTCGGCCGGCCGGCAGCTGTTGGAGGCCTTGGGCGCCGGGCGCGGCGTCGGTCTGCTCATCGATCAGGACATCCCGAGCATTCCGGGGGTCTTCGTTCCCTTTTTCAACCGCCTTGCCTGGACCCCTTCCGGGGCCGCCACACTGGCCCTCCGCGCCCGATGCCCCGTGTTCGCCGGATATATCCACCGCAAACCCGACGGAACCCACAAGATCAAAATCTACCCGCCAATCGAGCCGCCCACCGAAGGCACATTGCGAGAGAAGGTGACGGAAATGACCGCGGCGGCCGCCGCTGCGGCCGAGTGGCAGGTGAGAGCATGGCCCGAACAGTGGGTGTGGATGCACCGGAGGTGGCGAACGCGACCCGAAGACGAAGCGAGTAGTGAGCCGTGACCGGGTAGTATTTCTCCTCCCCTCCTCACTCCTCACTCCTCACTCCTCACTCCTCACTCCTCACGGCATGTGTTCGAAGACCCACCCGGCCGACGTGTTCCTTCAACCGATGAATTCGTCTCGCTCGAACTGCAAAATATTTTGCCGTTGGCGGCGAATCATGTGAATAATGTGAAAAATATAGATTCAGTTGTGAACAATGTAATCTCAAAATACCTTTTGCAAATTGGTAACAACTCCTCCGCCTTTTGGACGTAATGTGACCCTGGATGAAGAAACGGGACTGAGATCGACTGGAAGTGAGATAAGCCATTTTCGCCGTAATAAGGAGGTCGGCATGGAATGGCTCATTAAGTTGGATTTCTTCGATGGGCGGAGAGGTCCTCCGGTCGCCTCGTGAGATGCCTGGATTCTCATCGATTTCAATAAGGAGGAACGGAGATGAATTCAACAGAAAGAATCGGAGAGGGTAGCCCGTTCCGTGTCAAACGGTCCTGGTCTCTTCTTATCGTTACCATCGTTACGGTCGTGAGCCTGGTATCACCGGTCATTGCACAGGAAGATACAGAGTTGACCGCCGAAGAACAGCAGGCCCTCATCGACCAGGCCATGGAGCGCTCGTTCGAGGGTGAGGTGACCGTCACTGGTTCGCTCATCCCTCGCGCCGACCTGACGGCGCTGAGCCCGGTGACCGTCATGGAGGTCCCGCAGGAGCTCACCTATTCCGGTACGGTCCGGATTGAAGACCTCATCACGACAATGCCGCAGGCCTTTGCCGGGCAGAACTCGACGGTCTCCAACGGCGCCACGGGTACGGCCACCGTCTCCCTGCGTCAGCTCGGCGCCAACCGCACCCTCGTGTTGATCAACGGCCGTCGGCTGCCTCCGGGCAACGGCGACGGTTTTTCGTACGCCCCTGACCTCAACGTCATCCCCGCGCCGCTCATCAAGCGCGTGGACGTTCTGACCGGCGGCGCGTCGACGACCTACGGTTCCGACGCCATGGCCGGCGTGGTCAACTTCGTCATGGACACCGATTTTGAAGGCGTCCGCGGCGGTGTGCAGTACGCAGCGTACAACCACAACAACAACAACGCTCTGGCCCAGCAGATCAATACCGACTCTGGATTTGATGTACCGACCGGATCCACGTGGGACGGCGAGTCGATCAACGCCAATGTCGCTCTCGGCGGCAAGTTCGCCGACGGCAAGGGCCACGCCGCCGTCTACCTCGACTACCGCAAGCTCGATGAACTCACCAAGGGCTCGCGCGACTATCTCAACTGCGCCGTCGCCGCCGGTGACACTGGTCCGGAGTGTGGTGGTTCCTCGACGAGCCCCATGGGGCGCTTCCGCCCGATCGACATCGACGGCAACTCCCTGGGTGACCAAACCCTCGGTGGCCCCAACGGCGACCAGTTCGTCGAGGGCTTCCCGCTCTTCAACTACGCACCCTACAACCACATCCAGCGGCCGGACACGAAGTGGAACGCCGGCGCCTTCGCCAACTACAAGATCAACAAGCACTTCGACGTGTACATGGAAGTCATGTACATGAACAATTACACCAGGGCGCAGATCGCGCCGTCGGGCAACTTCAACAATTGGACCCAGACCAACTGCGACAACCCGATGCTCAGCGAACAGCAGCGGGACCTCCTCTGCGTCCAGGGCGGTTATGGACCGAACGACATGGCCAATCTGTGGATCCTTCGTCGCAACGTCGAAGGCGACCCGCGGTACGACGAGATCGCCCACAGCAACATCCGCATGCTCGGTGGTCTCCGTGGTGAGATCAACGAAGAGTGGAGCTACGACTTCTACTACATGCACGGCCAGAACAACCAGAACGACTCGGCCAACGGTTACCTCAACATCACCGGCATCGCCAACGCCCTCAACGTGATCGAGGATCCGGACACCGGTGAATGGGTCTGCGCCAATGGCGGAGGCGACGGCTGCGTGCCCTGGAACATCTTCACCAACGGCGGCACCGGGGAGTATGTCGACGACTACCGTGACGGCGTGACCCAGGAAGCCGTCGACTACCTGTCCATCAGTGCCATACGGTACTCGGTGACCGCCATCGATGTCTTCAACCTCACCTTCACTTCGGACTGGGAGAACTACGGCATCGCCCTCCCGTCCGCCAGCGAAGGCGTCCAGTTTGCCGGCGGCTTCGAGTACCGCGAAGAATACTTGAAGAACACGCCCGACGAGGTGTACCGCACTGCCAACGCCGCCGGCTTCGGCGGCGCGAACGACGAGATCATCGGTCGCTATAACGTCAAGGAAGCCTTCATCGAGATGCTCATTCCCCTCGTCCAGGACGTCAAGGGCGCCCAGGACCTCTCCCTCGAACTCGGCTATCGCTATTCCGACTACTCGACATCCGGCGGCGTCAGCAGCTACAAGATCCAGGCGAGCTACGCCCCGACCCAGAGCTGGCGCATCCGCGGCGGCTACAACCGCGCGGTTCGCGCGGCCAACATCTCCGAGCTCTTCCGGGTGCAGGGCTTCAACCTGAACGGTTCGACGGACATCTGCTCCGGCCCCAACCCGACGGCCACTGAAGCGCAGTGCGCCAACACCGGCGTGCTCCCCGGCCAGTACGGCACCATCGCGCCCAGCCCCGCCGGCCAGTACAACACCCTCGAGGGCGGTAACCCGCTCCTCGATCCCGAGACGGCCGACACCATCACGGCCGGCCTCGTTTGGACGCCTCAGTCCATCCGCGGTCTGTCCATCACCCTCGACTACTACGACATCAAGATCACGGACACCATCGGAGCGCTCGGCGCCGACGACGTCATTCAGACCTGCGCCAACACCGGCGACCCGGACCTCTGCTCACTCATCAATCGTGATTCGCAGGGTACCCTCTGGGCGACCCAGGCCGGTTACACCTTTACCGCCAACAACAACATCGGCGACCGCCACGCCGAAGGCGTCGACCTCAACTTCAACTATCTCCTCGGTCTCGGGAACACCGGTTATCTGGCCATGGACCTCATGGGCAGCTATCTGTTCAAGAACGTGTACAGCGACCCGTTGGTGGAATATGACTGTGCCGGCTACTTCGGCTTCCAGTGCGCTCAGCCGATTCCCGAGTGGCGGCACCGCTTCCGCGCCACCTGGGAGACCAGCTTCCGTCTGAACGTCTCGCTGTCCTGGCGCTATGTCGGTGAGGTCCTGGAAGACGACTTCAGCCCCGATCCCGACCTCCGCAACGAGGGCAACCATGAGCTCTGGGAAGTCAACGGCATCGACAAGATCGATGCCTACAACTACTTCGACCTCGCGGCTTCGTACACCCTCCGCAACGGCATCAAGTTCACCGTTGGCGTGAACAACATCCTCGACGAAGAGCCGCCGCTTGGCCCCGGAGACCATGCCGACGACAACAATATCAACATGTACGGCGTCTACGACCCCGCTGGACGCTACATCTTCGGTAGCGTTCAGTTCAACTTCTAACCCGCATTTTCTGATGCGATCCGGGCGGCCCTTCGGGGCCGCCCTTCCCTTTTTTCTTTCGAAGAAACCAGCGGTTTCTTCGAAAGAAAAAAACCTCGGAAGGGGAGCGACTCGAACAGTTCGGCGCGGGATCGATTCGAGTCCTGATATTCTCGCGTAGCTTGAGTGCGGATCTCAGAGCGGTTTGTCGCCGAAGGGAGCGACTTTAAGGCGTGCGAAAAGGACTCGATTTTGCTGCGCCGTATGTGCGGATGCTGGCCCAGCGACTGTGGGATTCAGTCCGGGATCTTTTGCCCATCGTCGTTGTGGTCATCGGTTTCCAGACCCTGGTCCTGCGTCAGCCTTTCCCCAATGTCGCAGAGGTCCTGGTCGGGGCCGTCTTCGTTGTTCTCGGGCTCATGCTTTTTGTCCAGGGGCTCGAAATGGGTCTCTTCCCCATCGGCGAGGCCATGGCGTATGCCTTCGCCCGAAAGGGCAGCCTGGTCTGGTTGTTGGTCTTCGGTTTCCTGCTCGGCTTTTCGACCACCGTGGCCGAACCCGCTCTCATCGCAATCGCTGGAGAGGCTGCCTCGGTCGCGTCCGATGCCGGCTACATCGCGTCCGATGCCGACACTCAGTCGACCTACGCCCTTCAGCTTCGGCTGACCGTTGCCCTATCTGTCGGGGTCGCGATCGTCATCGGCGTTCTCCGCATCCTCCGCGGTTGGCCCGTTCAGTACCTGATCATCGGTGGCTACGTCATCGTCGTCGGCGTCACCTTTCTCGCCCCCGAGGCTATTGTCGGCATCGCGTTTGATTCCGGCGGTGTGACCACCTCGACGGTGACGGTCCCGCTGGTAACGGCGCTCGGGGTCGGACTCGCGACGTCGATCCGCGGCCGCGATCCACTCATCGACGGTTTTGGGATGATCGCACTCGCCTCGTTGACGCCGATGATCTTCGTCATGCTCTTCGGTATCGTCCGTTTCGGCATTCGTGCCTCAGGAGCCGGCTGATGAATTCGCCGGGACAGCGCCCATGATCGACGGCCTCGCCACCGCTCTGATCGACACCGGCCGCGATGTCTTCGCCGTCAGCGCCCTGCTGCTCGGTTTTCAGTACCTGGTCCTGCGTCAGCCGATTCCCAACTTCCGCAGACTCATCGCCGGTCTCGTGCTGGTGGTGGTGGGGCTCGCCTTCTTCCTGATCGGGTTGGAGCTCGCGCTCTTCCCCCTTGGCGAACACATGGCGACCGAGTTGTCCTCACCCCAGTTCGTTTTCGGCAGCGACACCGTTCCCGATTCGCCACCGTGGTGGGAGTACGGATGGGTCTACGTCTTTGCCGCGATTATCGGTTTTTCGACCACCCTGGCCGAGCCCGCCCTCATCGCGGTCGCGTTCAAGGCCGAGCAGGCGTCGCGCGGCACCATTCGGCCATGGGGCCTGCGGTTGGTGGTCGCCGTAGGGGTCGCCCTCGGCATCACCCTTGGTGCGTTCAGGATTGTGACCGGTGCTTCGCTGGTTCTTTTCGTGGCGATTGGTTATCTCGTCGTCATTGTCCAGACGGCCTTCGCGCCGAAGTCGATCATCCCCCTTGCCTACGACTCAGGCGGGGTGACGACGTCGACGGTGACGGTGCCGCTGGTAACAGCCCTCGGTCTCGGTCTGGCCGCCACGATTCCCGGGCGCAACCCGGCCCTGGACGGTTTCGGCCTGATCGCATTCGCGAGCCTGTTTCCGATGATCACGGTGATGGGATACGCCCAGCTTGCAACCTGGCGAGCCGGTCGTCTTCTCAAGGGTGGTCAGAAAGGGATGAATCCATGAGTTTCAAGGCAATCATTGCCGCCCTCAAACCCGATGTCACCGACGCCGTGGTCGATGCAGCCAAAGAGTGCGGGATCTCCGGCGCCACCATCGTTCCCGGCCGCGGGACCGGGGTCCGCGAAGCGAAGACCTTTCTCGGCCTGGTGCTCGAGATGCAGACCGATATCGTGATTTTTCTCACCGAGGACGATCTGGTCGAACCGGTCCTGGCCGCCATCCACACCGCCGGCCGGCTCGATCAGCACGGCACCGGAGTGGTCTTCGTCGTGCCGGTGGAACAGGTCGCCGGCATCAAAGAAGCCATCGTCCGCCGCGAGCCGCGCTGACCTGCCTGCGCCCTCGTTCGAGAGAAATGCAATTACGTCTCAATACGTTATGATGAGGCGTGATCGTTCACTGACACTGAGCAGAGCGATGCGGTGCAGACCCGGTACGGGTGTGCCGTATTGAGCAGGAAACAGCGAGGGGTAGTGAAGATTGCCGGAAGGTGATGCCCACGAAATGATCGGAAAGACTCTTTCACAGTTCGAGATCAAGGCCAGACTCGGCGAAGGCGGGATGGGCGAGGTCTGGCGCGCCGACGATATCAGGCTCGGCCGAGAGGTTGCGCTCAAAATACTGCCCGCGACATTTGCTGCCGATCCGGAACGGTTGGCCCGTTTCGAACGCGAAGCCAAGGTCCTGGCCAGCATGAATCACCCGAATATCGCGCACTTGTATGGGCTGGAGACTGTTGAGCCCGATGAAAGCACGGTAGGGGAGGGTTTTACACCCTCCCGCGAGATCGCTTCGTCGGGCGCGGACTCGGGATCAACCCCTCAAACCCCCAAGCCCTCACAACCTCACCCCCTCACACCATCAGGACCTGTGACCTTCCTCATCATGGAACTCGTCGAGGGCGAGGACCTCTCCGACCGGATCGCGCGCGGTCCCATCCCCGTCGCCCAGGCGTTGCCCCTCGCGTTGCAGATCGCCCGGGCGCTCGAGGCGGCGCACGAACAGGGAGTGATCCACCGCGATCTCAAACCCGCCAATGTGCGATTGACCACCGATGGCAACGCCAAAGTCCTCGACTTCGGTCTCGCCAAGGCGCTCGAACCGGCCATCGACGGCGATACCGAACACTCTCAGACCATCACGTCGGCGGGAACCATGACCGGGCTGATCCTGGGCACCGCGGCCTATATGAGCCCAGAGCAGGCATCCGGCCAGCCGACTGATCGCCGCTGCGACATCTGGTCCTTTGGCGTGATCCTGCACGAGATGCTCACCGGTAAGCGCCTCTTCGACGGCGAGACCATTTCCCACACCTTGGCCGATGTGCTGCGCGCTCCAATTGATGTCGGTTCCTACCCCGGCGAGGTCCCCGACTCGGTGCGACGGTTGGTCGGGCGATGCCTCGAGCGCGATCGGATGCGCCGTCTGCGCGACATCGGGGAAGCGCGGATCGCGCTGGATGACGCCATCAATGCGCCCGACGAGCGTTCTGCGGAAGCGACCGAGGGGGCGGTCCCGACGCCATCTGTGGCGAGACACCTTCCGTGGCTGGTCGCAGCGGCGGCCGCCGTCCTCGCGGCCGTGGGGTTCTTCTCAGTTCCCGACGTCGCGGCGCCCATCGCAGAACCGGTTCGCCGCTTCGCCCTCGAGGTTCCCAACAGCGGCAACACGAGACAGGGTGACGGAAGGGCGGTGGCCATCTCATCGGACGGGCGCAGCGTCGTGACCCGGGGAGGATCCGGCGCCGAGGACATGCTCCACATCCGTCACATGGATGACTTCAAGGCCAACGGCATCGAGGGTACGGTGAACGGGCGATCGCCGATCTTCTCGCCCGACGACCGCTGGATCGCGTTTATCGACGCGGCCGGTCTCCAGAAGGTTCGATCCACCGGCGGCCCGTCGGTTTTTCTGACTCAGTTTCCGTCTTCACCGGACGGGATCGATTGGGCCGACGACGGGTGGATCTACTATGCCCATCAGGGTGAACTCTGGAGGATTCCCGAAGACGGCGGCACGTCCGAGCGGTTGTTGGAGAACGATCTCGGCCGGAGCCGGGGCTTTGGTCAGCCGTTCGCGATCCCGGACACGAACTTGCTGTTGTGCACCTCTC
Source organism: uncultured Acidobacteriota bacterium (assembly GCA_963753035.1). GTDB lineage: Bacteria > Acidobacteriota > Thermoanaerobaculia > Thermoanaerobaculales > Sulfomarinibacteraceae > JAHECW01. The sequence goes on from CAVWAW010000011.1 coordinate 47,093, forward strand.
GAATCAGCGTCGGTGGTTCGGGTGAGCTCTATGTCTTCGACTTGCAGCGCAAGGAAATGACGTCCCTCGAGATGCAGGGGACCAGCCCTCGCTATCTGCCCACCGGACACCTGTTCTTCGCCCAGGCCGACCGGGTCTTTGTTGCGCCCTTCGACACCGACGGGATGCGGATCACGGGCCAGACAATCCCGGTTCTCGATCGGGCCTGGGTTGACCAGGGAAATGTCCAGGCGGACATCGCCGACAACGGAACGGTGGTCTATCTTCCCAACTCGCGAGGCGAGACCCAGGCGCTTGTCGCCGTCAACGTCAACGGCAAGGTCGAGGAGCTCGCGCCCGAGGGCCTGCCGTTTGCCAGTCTCAATGATCCGCGGGTCTCTCCGGACGGCCGGCGCCTCATGCTCTCCGTGGACACCGGAGCGATCTGGATGTTCGATCTCGATACCCAGACGCCGACGTTGATGACCGAGGAGGGCTTCTATCCCCAATGGAGCCCGGACGGCCGCGAGATTCTCTTCGGTTCCACCCGCAACAAGACTTTCGACATCTATCGGCGGCCCGTGGATCTCAGCCGGCCCGAGGAAATCGTCCTCGATCTCGAGAACAACCTCCGCGCGGGAGACTGGACCCGTCAGGGGGCCGTGGTGATTCGTGAGGAGATCCCGGGCAAGGGGATGGACCTCCGCGTGTGGCACGACCCCGATGATCCTTCCACCCTCGCTCCGCTGCTCGAAGGCCCGGATGACGAGCTGGCGCCGGTGGTCTCGGCCGACGGCAAGTGGCTGGCCTATGTCTCCAACTACTCGGGCATCGACGAGATCTTCGTCACGGCCTTTCCGGTTCCCGAGGCGCGCTACAAGATCTCCATGAAGGGTGGGCACTCACCGACGTGGGCCCCCGACGGCAGGACGCTCTACTATTTCCAGAGCAGTCGGATGATCGCGGTCACCATCGAGACCGAACCGAGGTTCCGGGTGACCGGTCGTGAGGAGCTTTTCGAGGGCGAGTACGTCCACTACCGGTGGTCGCGACAGTACGACATCCACCCCAGTGGCGACTACTTCGTCATGATCAAGAACCCTCCTCGCGGCAACGTAGAGGTGATCACCCGCTGGTTCGACGAGATCGAAACGCTGTCGGTCAGCGACTGACTGGGGTCGATCGGGATTGTCTCAACGCGATGCCACGGATGGTCGGTCGTGTGATGGGGATGGACTCACGCATGCTCTCGCGTTTGATCTGCTCGATCACGAATCCGCCATCGAGGATCGCCTGCTCGGTCCGGCGGGTCAGGTGGCAGTTTCCCGAGACCCGTTTCCACAGTGGTTCGAGACGACGCTGCCACTTCAGCGTCGTGGTGTGGTCATCCGCCGCCACGTGCTCCATGAAGATCAGGCGGCCGGCGGGTCGGAGGACGCGGCGAATCTCCGAGATCGCGCGGTTGGGATCCGGCACGCTGCACATGACCAGCATGCAACTCACGACATCGAACTCGCCATCGCGGAAGGGGAGGGCATCGAGGGAACCGTCGCAGACTTCGGCCGGGATCGACCTGGTAGAGGAGATCTTCTCGGCCAATCTCGCCCGCATGTGTGGGTCGGGGTCGGACAGGACGACCCGGTCGACCGTTTTCGGGTAGAGGGGCAGATTGATCCCGGTGCCGGCCCCGACATCGAGGACGCTTCCGCCGATGCCGGAGAGTAGTTCCTTCCTCCACGCGGAGAGACACGCCGCCTCGCTGCGTTGCATCACCCGGTCGTAGAAGTGCGCCATCAGTCTCCCCATGGGATCAGGTCTCCTTGGATGGGACTACGTTCCACGTCTGCGGACTATGCCGGATCTGGTAGGAATCGATCCTCATGTTATCCATCCAAATCCATGGGCGGCGATCGGTCTGTCGGCGCTGATTCCGCGGCGGACAAACCGGGCTGGTCTGATTCTGCTCAATACCTCATCGGTGCGGTGCGGTTCTTGAGCGCGACAATCAGGGCGGCTAGCCCGCCCGCGACAACGATGGCGAAGATCACCCTGAACAGGCTGATGACCCAGGCGATTCCGATCCCGAGCGCGGCCCACTGGACCCACCAGTCACCCGGTGAGGTCATCCAATTGATGACAAAGAGCAGGACGAGGATCATCGGTCCGACAAAGAGGAACTTGAGCGCGCGCAGCGTCTTGATCATGGTGTCTCCCCCTAGGTAATACGGATGGCCGGGAAATCGGTTTGCGGCGTTGTATCATGGCCGCGACCCAACGGGCCGATTCTGAACACCGCCCCGAAAGAACGGTATGTCCCTGGTTTTCGACGACATCAGCAAGATTGTCAACGACGAGATCCTTATTCATACGACGGATTTGCGTCTCGAGCCTGGGAGCTTCAACGTTCTGCTGGGTCGAACGGGAGCGGGCAAGACCACCCTTCTTCGCTTGATGGCGGGGCTCGAGCGGCCCACCACCGGACGGATCCTTGTGGGGGGTGAGGATGTGACCGGAGTGGCGGTGCGCCGCCGCAACGTGGCCATGGTCTATCAGCGGTTCGTCAATTACCCGAATTTCACGGTCTTCAAAAACATCGCGTCGCCCCTCGAGGTTGCGAAGGTGGGTCGTTCCGAGATCGAACGCCGGGTGCGTGGAGTGGCGGAGATGATGCACCTCGATGACCTCCTTCATCGACTCCCGTCCGAGCTGTCGGGCGGTCAGCAGCAGCGGGTCGCGCTGGCTCGAGCGCTCATCAGGAAGGCCGATCTCCTGCTTTTGGACGAGCCCCTTGTCAATCTAGATTTCAAGCTCCGGGAGGAGCTCCGGATCGAACTTCGTGGGGCGCTTGCCGAGTCGGGCGCAATTGTCGTCTACGCCACGGCCGATCCCCAGGAGGCGTTGGTCCTCGGTGGCAACACCATCATCGTCGACGGGGGCTGGATCCTGCAGCAGGGAACCGCGGCCGAGATCTATCGGCGGCCGAAGAGCGTGCGTGCCGCCCGGTTGACGGGCGACCCGCCCATGAACGTGGTGGATGGGCGGATAGAGAACGCCCACATGAGGTTGGGTGAAGGCCGACCGGTGGAGGCGCCGGGTCACTTTCGCGCCCTGCCCGATGGCCCCTACCTCTTCGGCGTGCGCCCCCACCATGTGCTCATGAAGCGCGGCGGGCCGACGGAGATCACGATCGACACGCGGGTCGATCTCGCCGAAATCAGCGGGTCGGAGACGGCCATCCACTTCGAGTACGGTGGATCCTCGTGGGTGTCCCTGCAGGGCGGGGTGCACCCCCTTGACGTCGATGAGCCGATCAACGCTTCAGTGGAACCACAGCGCGTCTTCGCGTTTGACCCCGACGGGGATCTGGTGGCGGCCCCCGATCACGCGTCCGCCGGCCGGCGGGTCTGAGGTAGGAATGGCGAGGATCGAACTCTCCCGTGTCGCGCATTCCTACCGGGCCCGGCCCTCCGGGGAGAGTGACTACGCAGTGAAGCCCACGGATCACGTCTGGGAGGACGGGGTCGCCTACGCCCTCCTCGGTCCGTCGGGATGCGGCAAGACGACTCTGCTCAACATCATGTCCGGTCTGTTGCGACCGACAGCTGGGAAGGTGCTCTTCGACGGTCAGGATGTGACTGAACTGCCCACCGAGGAGCGGAACATCGCCCAGGTCTTCCAGTTTCCGGTGGTCTACGACACCATGACCGTCTTTGACAACCTCGCGTTCCCGTTGCGCAATCGGAAGATCCCCGAGACCGAGATTCGGAGCCGGGTCGCAGAGATTGCGAAAATTCTCGGCCTCGACTCTTGCCTCGAACAACGAGCGGGGGCGCTGGCATCTGATGCTCGTCAGAAGATCTCGCTCGGGAGGGGCCTGGTGCGAACCGATGTCTCGGCGATCCTGTTCGATGAGCCGTTGACCGTTATCGACCCCCACCTCAAGAACTCACTGCGCAGAAAGCTCGAGGAAGTGCACCGGGAGAGCCGGCTGACCCTCATCTATGTGACCCACGATCAGACCGAGGCCCTGACCTTCGCCGACCGCGTGGTGGTGATGCACGGCGGTGAGATCGTCCAGGTCGACACCCCGCAGGCCCTCTTCGAGCGCCCGGCCCACACCTTTGTCGGTCACTTCGTCGGCAGCCCAGGGATGAATTTTGTGGAGTGCGGAGTCGATGGCGACAGTGCCATCTTCGAAGGACATCGGATCCGCCTGGCCGCAGACACGCCGATGGACGCCGGGTCGACCGGGGCCCCCCTTGAACTGGGAATCAGACCCGAGTTTCTCGAACTGGTCTTCGATCGGCCGGAGCAGGGCGTGCCGGCCAAAATCACCCGGGTGGATGATCTGGGGAGCTCGAAGATCGTCACCACGGCGGTCGGCGCCGACAACTTCACGGTTCGCCTCGCCGAGGAGGCCCACCTCAGCGACGCGGCCTGTTGGCTCGTTTTTCCGCCCGAGCACAGTCTGCTGTACCGAGACTCGCGTCTCTGCCGGATGCCCGCGGCGGACCGGCAATGATGAAGACCGAAAACAATCGGGCGTGGTTCCTGGTGCTGCCGGTGTTCGCGCTGGTCGCCTTCAGCGCCATCGTGCCCCTGATGACGGTGGTCAATTACTCGGTCCAGGATATTTTCGGCCCCGATGACCGGGTCTTCGTCGGCGCGGAGTGGTACCGGGAGATCCTCCAGGACGACCGTCTTCGTCAGGCGCTGCTGCGGCAATTTGTCTTTTCCTTTGCAGTCCTCCTCATCGAGATCCCGCTCGGGATCGCGGTGGCGTTGGCCATGCCACGTGAGGGTCGGTGGGCGTCGCTGACCCTGGTCGTCCTTGCGCTGCCCCTGTTGATCCCGTGGAACGTGGTGGGAACCATCTGGCAGATCTTCGGCCGGGCCGACATCGGTCTCGGAGGGGTCCTGGTGACCGCCCTCGGCATCGACTACAACTATGCCGCCAACCCCTTCGATGCCTGGGCGACAGTGCTGGTGATGGATGTGTGGCACTGGACCTCACTGGTGGCGCTGCTCTGTTTCTCCGGACTCAAGGCCATTCCCGACGCCTACTACCAGGCGGCGCGGATCGACGGCGCCTCATCGTGGGCGGTCTTCCGATATGTCCAGCTGCCAAAGCTCGGCAATGTGCTCCTCATCGCGGTCCTCCTGCGATTCATGGACAGTTTCATGATCTATTCGGAGCCCTTCGTGCTCACCGGCGGCGGGCCGGGCAACTCGACGACCTTTCTCAGCCAGACCCTCGCCCGCCTCGCCGTCGGTCAGTTCGATCTCGGGCCGGCGGCCGCGTTTTCGCTGATCTACTTTCTCATCATCCTGCTGTTCTGTTGGCTCTTCTACACCACCATGATGCAGCTCGGGCGGGGTTCGCAGCAATGAAGCCGCGTCACTTCCTACTCGTGGGCTACGTGGTCTTTCTCATGCTCCCGCTCTACTGGCTGCTGAACATGTCGTTCAAGACCAACGAGGAGATCCTCGGCGCCTTCACCCTGTTCCCGCACGATTTCACCCTCGACAACTACCGGGTGATCTTCACCGACGCCAGCTGGTACATGGGGTATGTCAATTCGATCATCTATGTGACCCTCAATACCCTGATTTCGCTCACGGTCGCTCTGCCCGCGGCCTACGCCTTCTCCCGCTACACCTTTGTCGGCGACAAGCATCTCTTTTTCTGGCTGCTCACCAATCGCATGGCGCCGCCGGCGGTTTTCCTGCTGCCCTTCTTCCAGCTCTACTCGAGCATCGGTCTCTTCGACACCCACATCGCGGTGGCCCTGGCCCACTGCCTCTTCAACGTGCCGCTGTCGGTGTGGATCCTCGAGGGATTCATGTCCGGTGTCCCGAGGGAAATCGACGAGACCGCCTTTCTCGACGGCTACAGCTTTCCGCGGTTCTTTGTGACGATCTTCCTGCCGATGATCCGTTCCGGCATCGGCGTCACCGCGTTTTTCTGTTTCATGTTCAGCTGGGTCGAGCTGCTTCTCGCCCGCACCCTGACATCGGTCAACGCCAAACCCATCGCCGCCGTCATGACCCGAACCGTCAGCGCGTCGGGGATGGACTGGGGCGTTCTCGCGGCTGCAGGCGTGCTGACCATCATCCCGGGCGCCCTGGTGATCTGGTTTGTCCGCAACCACATCGCCAAGGGCTTTGCCCTCGGGAGAGTGTGATGGACTGGCTGAACTGGATGGCGTGGACGGTTCCCACGGCGGTCTTCTTCGCCGTCATCGCGCTGATGCTGATGGGGATGACCCTCTGGCAGATCGTCTCGCCGAGCGTCGAACGCCGGGGTTTGCTCCCCATGGCGACAACCCGCGGCGACCGCCTGTTCATCGGGCTCTTGGGCAGCGCCTTCATCCACCTCGGGTGGATGGCCGCCACCGGGCTGCCCCTGTGGTGGGCGCTGGCGATCTCGGTAGTATTCCTCATCGCCATGATGCGCTGGGGATGATCCCCTGCCTGTAATCCTAAGCACCGGCAGACCGCGAGGCGGCGCCTACCTATGAAAGAACCTGCGATCTGTGCCGCGAGGCTCAATGGGACCGCCAAGACGCGAAGCGCGCCAAGGTACCGCCAAGCGGCGCTGTTTGACCCGGGCTCCCTCGGATTCGGGAAACGGGCTCAATTCGGGAGAGTGCGATGAGTCAATGGGATAACTTCGCGGCAGCTTAGCGACCCTGGCGTCTTTGCGGTTCCAGTGTGCGACCCGTTGACTGGCGCGGGTGTCATTGGGAGCGGAGCGGCCTTCGACTCGGTCGTCGGACTGCTTCGCTCAGGATGACAGGATTATTCATGCCGCTGTGGCAGAATTGGTCGCCGAAGACCTCGGTGAATAAGGAGAACCCATGCTGGCACCCACGTTGCGGATCGGTCTCGCTCTTCTGATCGCTCTCGGACTCGTGGCGACGAATGCCGTTGCTCAGACTTCCACCGTGGACACCTGGCTCGACACGTTCTCGCCATCCACCCTGAGCCGCGAGGAGCAGCGCGCCGAGCTCGAGTGGTTCATCGAGGCGGCAAAGCCATACAAAGGCATGAAGATCAACGTGGTCTCCGAGACCATCGATACCCACGTCTTTGAGTCGAAGGTGCTGGCCAAGGCCTTCTCGGAGCTCACCGGGATCGAGCTCACCCACGACTTGATCCAGGAGGGCGATGTCGTGGAGAAGCTCCAGACCCAGATGCAGTCCGACCGCAACATCTACGACGCATGGGTCAACGACTCGGATCTCATCGGCACCCACTTCCGCTACGGCAAGGTGGTGCCGCTGTCGGACTGGATGGTGGGGGAGGGCCGTGACGTGACCCTGCCGACCCTCGACATCGACGACTTCATCGGTCGCAGTTTCACCACCGCCCCCGACGGCAAGCTCTACCAGCTCCCGGATCAGCAGTTCGCCAATCTCTACTGGTTCCGCGCCGACTGGTTCGAGCGCGAGGATCTCAAGAAACGCTTCAAGGCCAGGTACGGTTACGAGCTCGGGGTCCCGGTCAACTGGTCGGCCTACGAGGACATCGCCGACTTCTTCACCAACGATGTCAAGACCATCGACGGCGAACGGGTCTGGGGCCACATGGACTACGGCAAGAAGGACCCCTCGCTGGGTTGGCGCTTCACCGACGCCTGGCTGGTCATGGCGGGCGCCGGTGACAAGGGCATTCCCAACGGCAAACCGGTGGACGAGTGGGGGATCCGTGTCGAGGGCTGCAACCCGGTCGGTTCCAGCGTCGAGCGCGGCGGCGCCACCAACGGCCCGGCCGCGGTCTTCGCCACTACCAAATACATCGAGTGGATGGGTAAGTATGCGCCGCCCGAGGCCGCGGGGATGACCTTCTCCGAAGCGGGGCCGGTGCCGGGCCAGGGCAACATCGCGCAGCAGATCTTCTGGTACACCGCCTTCACCGCGGCCATGACCAAACCGGGTCTCCCGGTGATGAACGCCGACGGCACCCCCAAATGGCGGATGGCGCCATCACCCCACGGCCCCTACTGGGAGGAGGGGATGAAGCTCGGCTACCAGGACGCAGGTTCGTGGACCCTGCTCGAGAGCACTCCGGTGGAGAGGCGAAAGGCGGCCTGGCTCTACGCCCAGTTCACCGTGTCGAAGACCGTCTCGCTCAAAAAAACCCTTGAAGGCCTGACACCGTTTCGCGAGTCCGATCTCCAGTCCGAGGCCATGACCGAAGCCGCGCCTCGGCTCGGCGGTCTGGTCGAGTTCTACCGCAGCCCGGCGCGGGTCGCCTGGACACCGACCGGGACCAACGTCCCCGACTACCCCAAGCTCGCCCAGCTCTGGTGGCAGAACGTGGCCGAGGCGGCGAGCGGTGAGAAGACCCCGCAGGAAGCCATGGACAATCTCGCCGCGCAACAGGACCGGATGCTCCAGCGGCTCGAACGCGCCAAGGTCCAGAAGGAGTGCGGTCCGAAGCTCAACCCGGCCAAGAGTGCTGAGGACTGGCTCAAGCGCCCCGGCTCACCAAAACCCAAGCTCGCCAACGAGAAACCAAAGGGCGAGACCGTGCCCTACGACCAGCTCCTTGAGGCGTGGAAAGCAGGCCGGGTTCGGTAGTCCCTTCCAAGTCAACCGAGCACCTTCCCGTCGCAGGACGGCGCCGATCCGGGACACAGCGCCCGACAGGCTGGAAGCATATCGCTACACAGCGACCGTCGTGTGATGTGTAGCGACAGCCATCTTGGCTGTCGACGGTGCCGATCCGGAACGCAGAACGCGACGCGGCGGGGTGCGATGAGTCAAACAGACACATTCGCGGCAGCTCTGCGACCTGACTCCCATCGCACCCGCACCGCTACACTGATTCGGTGGGCAAGAAGAAGAAAGGCTGTCTGCGGAGAATCGGGTGTATCGCGGCTGTTGTTCTGGTGCCGGTTGCGTGCCTTGCAGCCTGGGTCTTTCTGACCTGGCCCGATGTGTCGGCCCTCGCCACGGTGAACCCGCAGACAACGGCATTCATCGAAGCGGCGAAGACGCGGGGCGATGACGTTGAGTGGAGTTGGGTGTCGTACAGCGGGATTTCCATCGAGATCAAGAAGGCGGTCGTGGCAGCGGAGGATATGAGCTTTTTCTCGCACAACGGTTTCGACACCCACGAGCTCAGGATCGTGATCCAGGATGCCGCCAGGGGGAAACCGGTTCGGGGCGCCTCCACCATCACTCAACAGCTCGCGAAGAACCTCTGGTTGTCGCCTTCTCGGTCACCGCTGCGCAAGGTGCGTGAGGCGGTCCTGACCTGGCAGCTCGAGAGGCATCTCTCCAAGCAGCGAATCATCGAGCTCTATCTCAACGTCGCCCAGTTCGGGCCGGAGACTTACGGGGTCGAGGCTGCGGCTTGGCGCTACTTTTACCTGTCGGCCGCTGATCTCGACGCCGATCAGGCCGCCCGGCTCGCGGCTGGTCTGACCCGGCCCGCAACCTGGCACCCGGGCGTCTCCAGCCGAGGCTACTCGGCCGCGGTGGAAAGGATTCAGGATCGTGTCGCACGGTGCGATTGGCTCGACAAGCTATTGTGATGGCGTAGCTCCGCTTGCCGCGGTGTCGGCCCACCAGATCCGAAAACCGGGGCGCGCTGAAGTTTCCTCAGGACCGGGTAGAATGGGCGGGTTCTTTCCGAAGCGAACTGGGTAGAGATCTGCAGCGGTCAGGTGACCGCTGAGGTGTCGTCAACGGAGGTGAGAGATGGCCAGCAGGGATGAGTTCGTCGCGAAGATCAAGGAACAGCTTGGCGAGTGGAACGCGGACATCGCCAAACTCGAGGAGAAACTGTCAAAGGCGGGGGTCGAGACGCGGAAAGAGCTCGAGCCCTACATGATCAAGGCAAACGAGGCGCGCGAGACCCTCTTGACCAAGCTCAACGAACTCAAAAACTCGAGCGAGGCCACCTGGGAGTCGTCGAAAGACGAGGTCGAGCACGTCTGGAAGACCTTCAAACAGTCGGTGAACTACTTCAAATCGCAGCTTTGAAGCCGTTCGATCCGGACTGATTCTCAGTCGTGATCCCCAAGTGAGGCGCCACCGCCCGGGTCACCAAGAAGCCACTGGATGGCCTTCTTCTCGTCCGCGAATACCTTGACGTTGAGTCCTCGGTTGACCGCCACGGTTTCGAAGAACCGGATGCGTTCGATGTTCTCGGGGCGGTCGAGAATGGCCGATTTCAGGACACGGCGGACGGCCTTCTGTCTGGGGAGTTCGCGACCGGCGACGTCATAGGTCTCGAGAGTGTCCAGACCGCCGCTCATGCTTCTGAGGTCGATCAGGACGCGCGAGATGTTCCGCTCATCGCAGAACGCGGTCGCTTGCGCGGCGGCTGCCAACAGCGTATCGGGTGTTCGGACGCCCTCGAGGACGGCAGCGGCAAATCCATCCTTTTCGATCATCTTGAGTTCATAGTTCATGGACCCGACCCATTCGCGTGATGAGAGGCCGCTCACCAAACCTGACCGGCCACTCCCACGGCCCTCCGTGGGCGAGGGTATCAGGTGTATTCCGATCTGTCTTCAACCCAGATATCGGACCCGACCAGGGGCCCCGTATTCTCTTTGCCGCGCCGGCTTTCGCCTGGTGTGTACAATCAGGCCGCTGCGAGACGAGATGGTGTGGGGGGCGTTCGATGGCTTTCATGTATTGGTCGGAGGATTTCAGCGTCAACGTCGAGGAGATCGACCGACAACACAAAGAACTGGTCGCGATGCTCAACGAACTCCATTCCGCGATGATGGAGCGCAAAGGGAGCGAGGTCCTCGGAAAGATCATCGATGGGCTTGCCGATTACACGATCTACCATTTTTCGACGGAAGAGGATTTCTTCGACCAATTCAACTACCCGGACGCCGCAATTCACAAACAGCAACACGCCGCATTCGTTGAGCGGGTTTCGAGTTTCAGAAGCAGGGTTGCTTCCGGGGACGCCACGATTTCCATCGAGGTGCTCGATTTCCTCGCGGGATGGGTCTACAAACACATTCGGGGGAGCGACCGGGAGTTTGGGCCGTTTTTGAATAAAAACGGGGTGTTCTAAACCGTTTTTCTCAACAGGTTCCTCCACCTCCGAATGGAAATCATCAAGGCCGTAAGACTGATGACCAGCGACGCGTCCATCGTTTCGGTTGCGGGAATCGGGCGCGGGGTCGTGTCAAATGCTGCGGAGTCCGAACCACATCTGTGAGCGGTTCGGCGCGGCTCGCTGTTGTTCTGCGGATTTCCCGGGCCTGAGATGTGGAGTGAGCGGGAGACGACGGGAATAGGCCGGCAGGGGACTCGTTTTCAAAAGGTGAATGAAAGTGAATTGAGTGCTCGGTGAGACCCTCCTCCACTACCGCATTTCCTCGGCGCTCGGCGCCGGAGGCATGGGAGAGGTCTATCTCGCTCGGGACACCAAGCTCGGGCGAGACGTCGCCATCAAGATCCTGCCCCCACAGCTCAGCTCAGATCCTGATCGACTCGAACGCTTCCGCAGAGAAGCCTCCATCGTCGCCGCTCTCAATCACCCCAATATCGTGACCATTTACTCGGTGGAAGAGGCCGACGGTCTCAACTTCTTCACCATGGAACACGTCGACGGCAGGATTCTCTCCGATCTCGTGCCTGACAACGGTTTTCCCATGGTCGACTTTCTCAAATACGCGATGCCCCTCGTCGATGCCATGAACGCGGCCCACGCTCGAGGCGTAACCCACCGGGACCTCAAACCCGGCAACATCATGGTGAACCGTGACGGCCACCTCAAGGTCCTCGACTTCGGGCTCGCAAAGGTCAGTCTTGCCGACCCTCAGAAACCAACGAGCGACTCTCTGCTCGAAACGGAGTTTCTGACCGGTCACGGCCAGATCCTGGGCACCACTCCCTACATGTCGCCGGAGCAACTCAAGGGCCAGCCGGCCGACAGCCGGTCGGACATCTTCGCGCTCGGGACGGTTCTCTATGTCATGGCGACCGGGAAACATCCATTCCACTCGGCCAGTTCAGCGGAGACCATCTCCTCGATCCTGAGCCACTCCCCGCCAAGGGTGCGGGCACTCAACTCAACGCTCAGACCCGGTTTGGGTGCGATCGTCCACCGGTGTCTCGAAAAGGACCCTTCGCTCCGGTACCAAACCGCGCTCGATCTCCGACACGCCCTGGAGAACCTGGAGCAGGGGATTGTCGCCGTCGAACAACCGACAACCGTGCTCGCGGAGACGAACCCTTCCGGGCAGCGCCGGTTGCGTTCGCCGGCCCGAACGGTGGTTGTGGTGACGGCCCTCGTCATGTTGGCGGCAGGCGCCTTTGCGGTCTGGAAGGCCCGCAGCGCTTCGGTTCCCTCGCTCAGAAATCTCGCGGTGCTCCCCTTCGCCAACCTGAGCGGCGACCCGGGACTCGATCAGTTGAGCGACGCCGTCAGTTCCGGACTCATTACGACGCTGCGTGAATATGAGGGGCTGCAGATCGTCGGCCGATCGGAGTCCTGGAGCCATCGCGAAGAGAGCCCCGGTCGGTTGCTACGCGATCTGGGGGTCGGTTCAGTGGTCGAAGGCGAGATCCGCCAGGACGGTATCGGTCTTCGCATGGCCGTCAGCCTGACCGACACCGACACCGGGTTCGTCCTCTGGTCACACACCTATAACGCCGCCGCGGACCAGGCGTACAGGACACAACAGGCGATGGCCCGCGATCTTGCGACGTATCTCTCGATTCCCCTCAGCGTGAGGGACCGGCGTCGAATGGCGCAAGATGCCGATGAGTCGCATCTGGCCTACGACTATTTCGTTACGGGGCAGCGTTTTCTCGATGCCCCCAACGAAACCCGTGGCCCCGATTCCGCAGCCGAGAATTTCAGACAGGCCCTCCGGGTCGCGCCAGATTTCGCCCTCGCCCATGTCGGACTCAGCGAAGCGTTGTGGCAGATCTACTATCGCGACGGCAACGGGAAAGCGCTGGCCGAAGCCGAACGCGAAGCCGAAACCGCCTGTCGGATCGACCCGGAACTGCCCACCGCTCAGGTTGCCCTGGCGCGCATCCACCGAACGACCGGCCGCCACGACTCCGCCATCGAAGAACTTGAGGATGTCCTGGCTCGTCATCCGAGACCCGACGAGGCCTATCGGGAGCTGGCGCGAAGCTACCAACGGGTCGGAAAGCTGGACGAGGCCGAGAGCGCCTTCCGGGCGGCCACCGCCCTGCGCGCGGACGACTGGTCCAACTGGAACTCCCTCGGTACCTACCTCATGATTCAGGGACGCTACGAAGATGCCCTCCCAGCCTTCGATCGAGCGGCGGAACTCGCGCCACCGGAGATCGTCCGACCCAAACAGCAACTCGCGACCTACCACCTCCACATGGGACGCTTCGACGAGTCCATCGATGCCTTCGAGCGTATCCCGGAGACGAGCCGGGGGCCCGGTCTGGCGTCGAATCTCGGCACCGCCTACTTCTTTTCCGATCGTCCGGACAAGTGGGATCAAGCCGAGAAGAACTATCTGACAGCGGTTCGGCTGAATCCCAGGGACGCCATGTACCAGGCCAACCTAGGTGACCTCTACGCCGCGATTGACCGTCGCGAGGAAGCACAGGAGCGGTATCTTCTGGCTCGATCGCTCATCGAGGAACGGATCGAGGCCGACCCTGGTAATCCCGCCCTGCTCACCGAGTTTGCCGACTATTCAGCCAAAGGGGGCGACTGCTCAACGGCGCTCTCACTGACCGACGAGCTTCGCAGCACGTTGCCTGATACCGGTCCCAGCGCCCACCAGCTGGCCTATATCTTTGCCATGTGCGGTGAGGACGACGACGCGATGGCTGCCATCCGCCGTGCTCTCGAGTTGGGTGAGACGGCCGAAATGATCCGCCAGGAGGACGAGTTTCGGGCGCTGCATTCTCGCCCCGAGTTCATCGATCTGGTCGGGGTCTCAGGGTCCTGATCGATCTCTGCAGAACCGGGCTAGTCGTTCCACTTGATCCGCGGGTCCACAGTGCAAAGGTAGGGGCCCTTGGCGCCGTTTTCACAACGATAGACCGTCACCATGTACGGCCACTCGGCGTTGGGGATCTTCGGTTTCGGTTTGGGTTGCACTTTGATCGAGGGCGCACCGCACGCGAGATTGACATCACCGAAGTAGTTCTCGCTCCCGCCGCCCTTGCCGGGGTCGTAGCGGATCTCCCAGTAGAGTTCACCGAGCTCCGGGTTGGGCGCGGCCACCCAGTAGACCTTCTTGATCTTTTCATTGTTGCCGCGCGAGATGATCGCCGTCTCGGGACTGACCGTGATCGTGCAGCCGCCGGATCCGTCGGCCGCAGCCGTCAGGGTCACCTCGCGCGAGTCGTTGTCGGCCTCGGCAAGCCCGGGCCACGAGATCAATAGGCCGCATGCGATCGCGATCATCGCCGCGGCAAAGGGACGTTCAAGGCTGTTCCGGCGCATCCTCACCTCCGACCGGTCTGGTGGGTCCCAGATTCTGGGAGTAGTCTTAGATTCAATCTCAACAGTCTCGAGCGAGCGTAGCCGGACAATCCCGCGGGGTCAAGAACAACAGACCACGATTCCCCACTGCCCTACTCGCCTGTGATTGCCGTGGGTCATGCGAGACCAGGGCGTCGCGTCGCCGCTCTCGATCAGCTGCCGCAGCCGCACGCGACCGCGGGTTTCGCACCAAATGGAGGGCCGGCGCCTCCACGTTTCGAAGTTGCGGAGCGTCGGCGGATCTTCGCGTCGGACTCCCGCTGCTGGTCAGTCCGCGTTCCAGGCGATGGAATAGACGGTACTCGGGTCTCCGGCCCACGAGCGGGCTTTGAACTGGATTCTCGGGTTGTGTCCGCCGGCGAGTTCAACGGTTCGTTCGAGCCACCCGTAGATCATTTCGTAGATCGACTCCCACGTCGGATCGAAGCTGCGGATTTCCAGTACTGCTGAGCCGGGTCCGGTTTCTTTGACCTCGAGCTCGCCGAAATCGTAGAAGCTCCCGAATCGCTGCTCGTAGTTCTTCAATGATCGCAACGGGTTCCCAGGGGAGACGACCGAGCGATACACCCCTTCGAGGATTGTCGAGCCGTAGTCACGACCCCATTGCCGCACTGTCTGGGCGTTCCCGCGGGCGACGACCGTGACCAGCGAGTCGAAGAGCCGTTTGTAGTTCTCGAACGGGTACCAGTTGATGGGCAGGATCCGCCGTCTGAGAAACTCGCGATCCTCATCGGTCAGCAGGTGGTCGAAGTGCTCGACGCCGGCTGCGCGGACCCCTTTGACCACGAACATCATCATGCTGCCCTTGACCTGCATGTCCTTCTCCTATTGACGGTTCAGAAGCTAATAGAGTCTATCATCGAGAGTCGGAGAGAGCGCTGTCGATCGAGATTGACGACATGAAAGCCACCGAGGCACCGGCTCATACCTTCCTCCCGCCGAGATCGCTCCGCTTGATTTCGCCCCGTGGCTGAGTTCTACGGGCCGCGGGTTGCCGGATTTTCGTCTCGATCACCCGCGATCGGAGTCGGATCCGTCGTCGGTGCACATCCGTGCCGGTTCAGGAATCCGGATCCGGCACTCACCCGGTTGGAGGGGTGGCAGCAGGCGCCTGGCGCTCTATGATGGTGAACCAGCGGCTCGAGCATCGAGCGGCCAATCATGGAGGTGGGCGGTATGGGACGGATCCCGGTATTGGCGTCGTGTCTGTTGCTCGCGTCGGCGTTGCACGCCGGAGGCCAGGAGGCGAAGCCGCGGAATGCGGCCGAGGCGATCCCCGACCCGCAGGCTTTCGTGACCATGCACGACGGTACCTTCGACGGGGTCGCCGTCGCTTACACGGTACGCGCCGGCGAGACCTATCTGCTCGACGAGGACGGCAAACCCAAGGCGAGCGTCTTCTCCTTCGCCCACACCAGGACCGAGATCGGCGATTCGACCCGCCGGCCGGTGATGTTCATCTGGAACGGCGGACCGGGTTCGGCATCGCTGTGGCTCGACATGGGCACCTTCGGACCGAGACGGGTCGTGGTCCCGAGCGACGCCTCCAACGTCGGGGCTGCACCCTACCCTCTGGTCGACAACCCGCTGACGCTGCTCGATGTCACCGATCTCGTCTTTGTCGATCCGGTCGGCACGGGATTCAGCCGGCCGTTGGGTGAGCACGAGGGCAAGGAGTTCTGGGGCCTCGATGAAGACGCGGCATCGGTGGCCGAGATCCTCGAGGTGGAGCGCGGTATCAGCTTGAACGGGATCGTCATGGACCGCCCGTACAAGCCGTCCGGAGAGGTCTACAAAGAATGGAACTGGCGGCCCGACCCTGGAGACGGAGGCCGTTTCTGGGAGCCTTCCTATGTCAACGTCGCCCGGCGGCTCTCCAACGCCCTGAGAAGCAACGCCGACCTCCGGGTTCTGGTGGCCTCCGGCTACTACGACATGGCCACCCCGTTCTACGACGCCGAGTTCACATTCGGCCGCCACGCCATTCTCGCGGATCGGATCGACTACACCTACTATGAAGCCGGCCACATGATGTACGTGCACGGGCCGTCCCTCGAACGGTTCATGGCTGATGTGTGAGAGTTCATCGAAGGGACATCTCCCTGAGAGTGATCGGCTGAAGGAAGCGACGATGCGGTTTTTGAAAGTCTTCATGGATCAGAACAACCGCTGCAATCTGCGATGCCGGATGTGCGGGTTCTCAGATCCCAGGGTGGCCGGTCTTCGGGGTCACGATATGCCGATGTGGCTGTTCCGAAGGGTTGTCGACGAGGTGTTTCCACACGCGCACTATGTGGCGCTGTCGTGCCTGGCTGAGCCCTTCATGACCCGCGATATCACCCAGCGCCTCGATCTGCTGAAATTCCAGACCGGCCTCGAGATCGAGATCATCAGCAACGGTACGCTGCTGACCCCCGAGAGGATCGGCAGCATGATCGAGAACCGGATCTCGCGGATCGGGATCTCCATCGACGGTGCGAGCCGCGATGTCTACGAGAAGATCCGGGTCGGCGCCAAATTCGACCGGGTGATCGGGAACATCAGATTGCTCAATGAGATGAAAGCCGCATCGGGCAGCCGCCTCCCGGCGCTGCGCTTCCTGCACGTGATCTCCGAGGCCAATGTGGACCATTTCGGCGCATTTCTCGAGATGGCCGAGGAACTCGGGGTGGACAGTGTCGATGTGAGAACGATCCAACCCTTTGTCAACGCCGATGATCGCGGCTCCGACCAGGCCGTGTTCTGGAACAAGATCAAGGCGTGCCGGGAGCAACTCGGCGAGTGGCTCGACCGAACCGGGGTGCAGGACCTCGGCTACCTCCGCACCACCAATGACAAGATCGACCTCTACGACGAGCGGGGTGAACTGGTTCCCTGCAAGGCAGCGGCCGAGAATCTCACCGTCCTCTTCAACGGGGATGTGGTGCCGTGTACCGCATGGAGCCGGCCGCCCGTGGGCAATCTCGCCCGTCAGAGCTTCGACGAGATCTGGAACGGCGCCGCGGCGCGGGCGATGCGCCAGGAGTTCGCCGAGAAGAAGCCCGGCAGGGACTGCCACTATTGCACCATCATCCGCGAGGACCCCGAGGTCGAAGGCGACGCGTTCTTCAAGCTGATCACCCGTGAGCCGGCCGCGCCGGAGCCGCCCCGGGAGTGATTCGGAGAAGGGGCGCCGGCATCCCGTGCGCCTCAGCCCAATACGGTCTTGCCCTCTCGGCTTCGAAGGAATAGGTTGAGACGCAAACCTCGTCTTTCGAAGGAGGTCACCGATGCGGGTGAGCCTCTAGTAAAGAGTCCGATTTTCGGGGAATCGAGGTCTGTGTCGCTTCAGGCTCGTTCGAGGCGGGCAGCGATCTCGCCCCAACCATCGTCGGCCGCATCGCCGAGAATCGAGCGGGCCCAACATCGGTAGGCGTCGACCAGCTGAACCACGCCGTGATTCGCCGGGGCCTGGTGCTGGGCGAGGCAGTTCCCGCAAAGCCGCATGGGGTACTCGGAACGGAGAATACCTCGACGTACGGCGGTGAAGCCGGAACCGCGCCAGACTGCGAGTGGGCGGTTGACCTCGACGGAGCCGAGCGCGGGTGCGTCATCCTGCATGAAGCAACACGCCTTCACCTGACCGTCGCTGGCGACGTACATGGTCTTGAACGGCTCGTGACAGACGGTGGTGGTGGCCGCCTTTCTGATGCCGAGCCGGTGCCGAACCCAGCGGTGCGGTGTTTTCACCCCCACAGATTCCGCCGGTTCCTGGTAGTGCACGGCGGCTCTTTCCGTCGGCGGTCTGACGGCCTCAGCGAGAGTGTGGAGCGGAGCGCCGGGCGAGTGTTGCGAAGCCCGCCGGTACAACGCCAGGTTGGGGTGGATATCGAGGGCGAGCCCGGCGTTTTCGGCCGCCTGGAAAGCCCGCTCGATGACCGGGTGTGAGTCCTCCCAGCCATCCGCCGCGGCGTGGCCCTCGAGGGATGGAAACACCTCGATGTGTTCGTGCAGCGGCGTGACCGCGATCCGGTCAACTCCAAACCCTGCAAGCATCTGGACGAACCGATCGAGGTTCTCCATGTGGTGGCGGAACGAAAGCGAATTGATCTCGATGAGCGGGTAACGGCTTCCGGCGCCGGCGCGAGCGGATGCAAGTCGTTCGATCCCACCGATGAGGCGTTCGAAATTCCCGCCGGCGTAGACGCTCTCGTACTCGCGCGCCGTGGTTCCCGACATGCTGACGGTCACGCGATGAACCCCCGCATCGACGATCGCAGGCGCCCATTGCTCCAGCTTCGAACCGTTTGTGAAGAATTCGATGAGCACCCGATTGTCGGCCAGACATTTCAGGAACTCATCGAATTTCGGGTGTGCGGTCGGTTCGCCCCAGCCCGAGATCTGCACTTTGAGCGCTGTGCGGGTGAGTTCGTTGATGTAATCGCGAACCGGGGGAAGGAAACGCCGGCGCGGCTCGAACCTGTCGCCGAGCAGGGTCGAAAATCGAGGACACATCACGCACCGTTGATTGCAGGCGTTGCTGATGTCGAGGTGGACCTCGAGGGGGTAGGCAGGGGGCGCACCGCCGCGCAGGAATTCGAGGAACGAACCAACAGCCTCGAGTTTCGCCATGACCGGCTCATCCCCGGGCTCGCCATCTCCGAATAAGCTCCGAGCTGCCTGTTTCGAATCGAGGGGATCTGTCATCTCCCATTGTTACGGGGTGGATTCCAAAGCCGTCTAGGAAACCACCTCGCCATCTCGAATCTGGCGACCGTGACCATGGACTCACAGGAGACATGGTCAATCAGAAGCGCGCAACCTACATTCTTCAGCAGACGATCAGAATGAACCTGGACTCTCGAGAGCAGGACGGAGTTTTGGAGGCGATCGGAATGGAAATCACCCCTCGTGGCATCGTACGGGCCGCACAGACCGGCGAGATGCGGTTCGACTACCAGCCGAAGGTCTCCTTCCTGACGGGGGAGATCTGCGGCGCGGAGGCTCTCCTGAGGTGGAGACGCGAGGACGGCTCGGAGAGTTCACCTGAGAATTTTGTCCCGCTCGCCGAGGCCTGGGGAGTTGTCAGCGATCTCACCGAGGCCATGTTCCCGCACTTCCTCGCCGATGTTTCAACCGTCAGCGATCGCCACCCGGACCAGCGAGTCGCGTTCAACGTGTCGGCCTACGACCTCGATGCCCCCCGCTTCATCGCCATGCTGCGCGAAGCCATCGACGGGGGTGAGATCGCGGTCGAACACCTCGAACTCGAGGTGACAGAGGGGACGGTGGTCTCGAGTAAGGCTTCGGTGCTCGGAAGTCTGCAACGCCTCGTGACCGAGGGCGTCGAACTCGCCATGGATGACTACGGTATGGGTTTCTCGTCGCTGGACACCCTCCACCGGCTGCCGTTTTCATCCATCAAGCTCGATCAGAGTTTTGTCCTGCGGGTGCTTCGTTCGGCCAAGAGCGCGGTCCTGGTCAAGCTCAGCATCGCCATGGCGCAGATGCTCGGGATCAGAACGGTTGTCGAGGGCGTGGAGTCCAAGGCCATTTACGATTCGCTCCTGCATTCCGGCTGCTCGGCCGCCCAGGGCTACTGGATCTCTCCGCCGCTGCCGCTCGATCGGTATCTCGACTTCCTCGCGGACCCACCCGTACTTCCATCGTCACCCATCGGGCTCTTTCGGATGGCGCAGCTCGCCCACCACTGGCAGGAGAGGCTGCTCATCGACCTCGTCTTCGCCGCGCTTCGGAGCGATGACCCGGCGAGCGACATCCCCCTCGATTTCCATCTCGACGTGACCGAGTGCGAACTCGGGAAGTGGTACCACGGATATCACACGCGCCTTTCCGGCGACCCCGATTTCGACGCCCTCGAGGCGCCCCACCGCGCCATGCACGAACTCTGCGGTGAGATCTTCACGGCCCTCAAGGTCGGCGACCGGGACCGGATTCTCGACCACCTCCTGAACGAGATCTCCGTGAACTCGTGCAGGGTCACAACCTGTCTCCACCGCCTCGAGACCAAGGCGCTGATCAACGAGGCCGGGTGTTCCCGCCATCGGGTCTAGCGGCAATCTTCAGTAGAGATCTCAGGTACCGACCTGGGCGCCGCTCCCGTTCCGACTGGGATTCGGTGGTTTTCAAACGGAGAATCTGCTGAGAATCGACTGTGCAACCCTCCGAAACGGGGTGAACCGGGTCAAGCCTGACCGCCTGATTTTCTCCACCGCCAGTTGCGTATCTCCGGGTCTCGCCGCACGGGTCGTTGAGCCGTCTCGAACCGGGGTGATGTGCTCCATCGACAGTCCCGCGAGATCCGCGAGCTCCTGCGCCCAATCGTACTTGGTGCCTCCCGCCAAGGAGGAGTAGTGGTAGATCCCGCTTGCCTCGATGTTCAGCAGGTGAGCCACCGCCTCGGCGACGTCGTCGATCCAGGTGGGAAAACGTACGCCGGCATGATCCAGACTCGAGGGCGTCGGATCTTGAATCTGAGCCAGGGTCTTCGAAACAAAACCGGAGCTCTCCCAGGTCGGGCCGGCTCCGATCAGAAGCGGGATCCGCAGCGCCAGGCCGGTGTTGCGCTCGAGGACGAGATCCTCGGCTTGTACCTTCAGCCGGCCATACACATTGACAGGATCTCGCGCATCTTCTTCACGGTAGGGCGCCGCGCCCCCGTCGAAGACGTAGTCCGAGCTGACAAAGACCAACGGAACCGATTCGGGCAATAGCGCACAGAAATCTCGGACCGGGCCCACATTCAGGCGGGCCGCTTCCCCGGGGTGGTCCTCGCAGAAGTCAGGATCCCGGTAGGCAGCACCATGGATCACCGCATCCGGTCGCACTTCTTCCAACAGATCCTTCAGAGCCGCCGAGTCGCGAAGGTCCACCTGTAGGAGCCGGCCTGCGGAACTGGAGAATCCAACCCCCGTGACGTCTCCTACTCCGTCGAGCCGAGTTGTGAGGCTCCATCCGAGCAATCCGCTGGCTCCGGTGATCAGAATCTTCTTACCATCGAGGGTGGTGGGTTTCTTCATTTGGTCGTTCATACGGTCGTCCTCCTCACCAGGGATCGCCGGGCTCTCCACCCAGTGAAGCACAATCTGTTACTCGCCGCCCCGCCACCGCATGGGCCGGCCAAGACCCGATCAGTTTGCGGTGGGCTCAGGCGGAAGACGAACGGCCGGTGTCGCGTCGGGTATGGTCTCAATTTGTGTGGTGAGTCGTTTTTGCCGCGACATCGAAGGTTGCACGCTCTTGGACCGTATGGAGAATCGCCTCCTCGGTCGTAGGCAACAGCCGCATCATGTTGAGAAAGTTATTCTTGCTGAGGACCGCCAGCTCCACCTTTGACACTGTTCGAATCGTCGCGCTCCGTGGGGCATCCGCAATCAAGGCGATCTCTCCGAAGTAGTCTCCCGGTCCAAGGAACCGAATGACCGAGCCGGTGTTCTCGTCAACGACCTCGACGTCTCCACTTCGAATGAAATAGGCTGAATCGGCGGGATCCCCTTGACGAAAAACCGTCCAGCCATCAGGGTAGGTTTCGATCTCGAACAGCTTGTGTTTCTGTCGGAACTCGAGAACCTGGATCACGACAAAGACCGCAATGGCTGAGATGACGAAGATCGGTGCCACGAATGAGAACAGGAACAGCGTGCCGCCAGTCGTCCGGTGCACGAAGAGCAGGCCCGACAGCATCGCTGCAAGAGTGAGGCTGAGGGACACGATCGAGAGAATACGGATCGTGCGTGAGGATCGTTGGTGTGCCGAGTCCTTCTTCATCACGAGATCCCTCCGGGGATCGTTTTGCGCACATTGTGACCCGATTCGTGACAATCCATGCATGAGATACGGTCGTCGAAAAGTTGCGCCTGCATGTCCTCGTCGGTGTGGGCATCGACCAATAGCCATTTTCTGGAGTTGGCATGGCACTTCAGACAGTCCCGATTGGCGTAGGGCTGCCACATCTCGATCGGCTGGTTATAGGTATGGGTGTAGTAGCGATAGACTTCACCGATGCCGTGGAGCTTGGCTTCAACGGTGCCGAACAATCCGTACGATGTGTGGCACTCGTAGCACTGATTTCCGGGGATGTACCTGTTGCCGAAATGAACAGCTGCAATCCCGGTTCCTTCGGGGTCGGTCATGTCGTCGGCATAGGCCTGCATGACGTGGTGGCACGAGGCGCAGAACTCGACACTTTCCGCTCGAATGAAGACCAGCAGCATCCCGGTGGCCACCGAGAACGAGGGCAGGAGCACCACTCCCACCAACATGATCCCCTTCCCCGGAACGCCGCTGAGTTCACCCCTGAGGACAGCGAAGATGGCATAGCTGACGAGGACGACGGCCGCGACAAGAGCCCAGGTGAGGATCCTTGCGGCCCAGTGTTCGACCGGATCGAATCGAAAGTCCGACCCCGGGCCGGCGGCGTGCACGACGAATGGGCTCAAGAGTATCCAACCCGCCGTGATGGAGACTTTGGGCCATGATCTCTTGATTGACGCCGTATCTGTCAATTCCATATTCTGTTCCGTGTTTCGATATCTGCTCAGTTAATGAGATAGACTCTACCACGACTCAGAAATCTGAACAGGGATGAAACGTTGGGCAAGAAAAGCACACTCGTAAGCTATCGACCACCGCCGCCCTCCGACTACCCGACCAAGCGACTCGTCGAGGAGGGTGGAAGTGGTGCGAACTTCCAATTCCACGATCGGATCGAGATCGGCCGTTTTCACGAGGGTCGCCACCAGGTGGGAGTGCTCCATGTCAAAGACGCGACAGTCTCTTCCCGACACTGCGTCATCACTCAGGATCCCGACGGCACGTGTTTCGCGCGCGACACTTCCCGCAACGGGACGCGAATCGACGGCAGACGCCTCTCTCCGAACTCGAAAACCGAACTCAAGCTTGGGCAGATTCTGTCGGTGGGGCAGAAACTGAAGCTGAGGCTGGATGGCGAAGACGTGACAGACGTCAGCATGGAGGAGACGACAGGAACCCAGACCCTTGGCCTATCAAATACCACCGTGGTGACTGTCCTGGTGGGAGACATCCGAAACTTCACGACGATCGTCCGGTCGGCTCCCTCGTCTGTGCTGCAAGAATCCGTGGCCCGGGTTTTTGCTCGGCTCGAGAGGGCGGTGGTTGCGCACAATGGAACGCTCAAGGAGTTCCAGGGTGACGCGCTTTTCGCGTTCTGGGAACAGGGCTCGACGACGAACCACGCTGAGGAAGCGTGCAGGGCAGCTCTGGATCTCCATCGTCTGACCGGGGAACTGGCCCGAGATTCATCAGTATGGGCGGTGGAGGATTTTCCACTCCAGATGGATTGGGCCCTCACAACCGGCCTGGTTGCGATCTCGGGCTATGGCGCGGAAAACATCCTCGGTCTCTCGATGGTCGGCGAGTCGGTTGTTTTGGCGTTCCGTCTCGAAAAACTCGCCGACGATTCCACGGGGCCGATCATCACGTGTCCCGATACCCGCATGATGGCCTCGGACTCGTTCGAGTTCAAGGATCTGGGAACGCGGATGGCAAAGGGATTTGATGCCCCTCAAAAAGTGTATGCGTTGATGGGCGAGAGACAGTCGGCAGGGTGACCGGGTCTCCACCTGCCGACCCCCGATTCACCGCGTCAATTCTGGTTCCGGATAGTCCATCCGTAAACCCAACGTCGCGAGGCCGCGACTCGTGGTCGTGGCGAGGCGGTGTTCGCCGATCAGACGGAGGCGGCTGCGTTCGTCGATATCCTCCGAAGAATCAAGTGCCGGGATAACGCGGAGCGCCTGGGAAAGCTGGATCAAACCCTTCTTGGCGATGCCTGAGGGCGTGAGCTTGACCGATTGTGAGGTTGTGATACCTGAGCCTCTTGCAGAATTCTTGATTGCGGCGGGAATCGACGCAAATGGACCATCGCCCGCGGGGACGCGGGCGCTACAAAATCGCGAACATCCTTGTAGCGCAGGCGTCCCCGCCTGCGATGGACCGCTGCGGTGAGCCTGGCACCTCGTCGTCTTGTAGGATTTTGCAAGAGGCTCACCTAGCACCGATTTCTATTTCGATTGACTCGGGCCGCTGCTCGGATGCGCTATGGCGCAACGGAGGTCCACGCAGAGGTGTTGCCCCCCTCGAATCCGTCGGCAAAGATGGCAGCACAACCTTCCGACGGACAGATGAAGAGATTGACGTCCCGCACATACACATGCCCTTCGTCGTCCTGAGCGCTGACTCTGACGGTGAGCTCACTGATGTCGGGATAGGCAGGTGCAGTCTCACCCAGGGTGCTGTAGATGCCGTCGCCCGGGACGGCATCCGGTGTCGCACCATCGTCGTGGGGATTCCAGGTAAAAAATATTGGCAGATCCTCGTATGCGGTTTCGCGGATCCCGTCGAGTAGGTGGTCCAACGATGTGCGCGCCACATTCACAAGTCCGTCGGGATCACTGATTGCAGACGTGAGAACCACGGTTGCAGACGGGTCGTCGTCCGGCAAAAACGGAGGGTCGAAGTTGACCGAATGCACTGTCGGGCCAGGGTGCAGGGCAGAGGCAGGCCACAGCTCTCCGGTGTAGAGCAATCGGGTGCTGTGAACAAATGACACACGGCTTCCGTTTGCGCTGATCTGCGGCGAGTAGGTGGCTCCTATATAGATTGGGGCCGAAGGAAAGAGATCGATGCCATCGGTGCCGTTCGACCGAATCAGATGGCCGCGGTGGCTTCCGTCATCGCTGAAGAACACCCGGCTGCCGTCATAGGGCATGACAGCGCCGGCAACATTGAAGTCCCTGGGATACAACAGGGTCGCATTACCCGTGGCAACATCGAGCGCGGTCCACCAATTGCTGACCATGTCGTAGATAACCGCTGTGGAGCCATCACCCGAGACCCCCAAGTGGGTCTTCTCCTGCGTGCCGGTGTCGTCGGTCAGTTGGCGGTATCCAGTGCCATCTTTGACGAAAATCTCAGGGTCGGTGATGGTCGCACTGCCGTTGTAGTAGGCGAAGAGACTGAATACGATGGTCCCGCCATCGTCGGACACGTCAAAACCCCGAACCTTACGACCGCTACCGCCGTTACGAGGCACCTCGGAGTCGTTGACAACTCGAGTCGGCGCCCCTCCACCGGCGGCAACCATCCAGATATCGTCAAGGTCCTCCCTGAAATAGACGACATCCCCGCTGGCCGTCGTCCGCAGTTCGTTGACGTAGTTGATATCAGCCCAATCGCTCTTGTCGAAAATTTTGGTCATCGTGCCGCCGGACACGCGGAAGATCGAGTCCCTGGCGGTGTCGGCAATAAAGGCCACCGACCCATTCTGGGAAATGGCCATCGAAGGCGCCACCACGCCCCACGAGTCCGCTGCATGCAGCGCCACCTCAACGCGGTCGCCGGTGGCGGGATCGATGAGAAAGAGGTTTCGCTCGGTCCCGTAGTAATAATAGGTGTAGGCCAGGATCGTGCTGGCGTCAGCGCTCATGACCGCTCTGCCGACACTCAGGTCGTAGCCCGAATAAAAACCGGTTCCGTCAAGCAGCAGTTCATAACTGGCAGTGAAATCCGGCTGCGACGCACCGGCGAAACCCTGGATGCATACGATGGTCAGAAAAACAAATCCGAGCCGAACACATGATTGCCGCATCGATGTCCCCCACATTTCCTTCGTGCCTCAAGAAAGCGATCTCCTCGATCGTGCTCCAACCAGATCCGAGACACAGGAGAACGGCCGTGCCTGGGAGATGGCGTTTTTGTTTTCATGTTGGACAAACATTATACTCCGTCACGAAAACGCCATAGGACTGATTGCTCATATCTCAAATAGACCATCAATGCGCTGACACCGGTAGAGGGAGTTCGGTAGCCAGGGCGGGGGCGCCACGATATCTTCTGAGTTCGTAGTTCAACGAACAGATCCGTAATGACCAGTTCGGATGAACGGGTCGTCGGTGGATGCTGATAGGAGGCACGAATGCTTGAGGGGTTCTTCTCGAAATCGTTCTACGGAAACACCATCGGAGAGTGGACTACGGCTCTGCTCATCATCGTGGCAGCCCTTGTTGTCGGAAAAGCTCTTTACTGGGTTTGCTCAACGGTTCTCCGAAAGGCCACCAGCGGCACCAAGACCAAGTTGGATGACATCGTGCTCGACATGATCGAAGAGCCCATCGTCTTTGCGATTTCGGTGGTGGGAATCTGGTATGGCCTCGGTCGGCTCGAGCTTCCGGAATCAGTCGAAGGATGGATCTGGAACGGTATTCAATTCCTCATTGTCCTCAGTGTTACCTGGCTCATCGCACGTCTGCTCAACTCGCTCTTCAGCCTTCTTCTCGCCCCATTGGCGGAGAAGTCCGAGACAGACCTGGACGACCAACTCCTTCCGATCGTCCGCAAGGGCACTACGTTCACCGTTTGGTCTCTCGGCATCATCGTTGCTCTGAACAACGCGGGCTACGACGTTGCGGCGGTTCTCGCCGGTCTCGGGATTGGCGGCATCGCCCTGGCCATGGCCGCAAAGGACACGGTATCGAACGTCTTCGGTGGTTTCACCATCTTCACCGACCGACCGTTCAAGATCAATGACCGCATCAAGGTGGGAGGATTCGACGGCAGCGTCAGCGAAATCGGCATCCGTAGCACCCGCCTTCGCACCCTCGCCGGCACGCTGGTGACGATCCCGAACTCCACTTTTTCCGACACCGCGGTCGAGAACGTGAGCGAGGAGCCGTGCCGGAAGGTCTCACTCGACCTCGGGCTGACCTACGACACGACTCCGGAGGCCATGGAGCAGGCGATGGAGCTCCTGAGGGAGATCGCATCTTCGCACCCGAACCTCGAAGAAAAGGTCGTGATCGGATTCAACCAGTTTGGCGACTTCGCGCTGAATATCATGATGATCTACTACATCAAGAGCGGCGCCGACATCGTCGTCACGCAAACCGAAATCAACATGGAGATTCTGCGCCGGTTCGCCGCCCGGAACCTCGAGTTCGCGTTCCCGACTCAAACGCTTTACACGATTGATCAGAAGTAAAGGTGACACCACCGCACAACCTGACGAACGAACACACCAAAGCTCTGCCTTGTTTGATTCGGGCCTGAATGGGAGCCGGATTCCAAGATCCTGGTGGGCGGTATCGGGTTCGAGATCGGGGTGGAGCAGAGCTGCCGGGTCGCGGGCCCTCAGCCGAGGGCCGACCACAGTGAGTAGACGGCGATTCCTGCGAGGGCGAACGACGAGATCAGCAACAAACTCTGGCGACCGCGGGGACCGAGAAACGTGGTGGTGCCGAGGAGCAGAATGAACAGCCCGAGGCTTGCCACGAGGACGACGTAGAACGAAGTGATGAGGGCGATCGCGTGGACGGGTGATCGGGCCCATGCTTCGAGCGCCAGGGGGCCGAGGATCAGGCTCCACCCGAGATAGGGTCCCGGATTGACGATGTTGACCGCGACCGCCTGCAGCAGCGTGCGGGGCGCCGACTGCGGCTCCTGGTTCCGGCCCTCCCGAGCGGTCAGCCATTCGACAAAGGCCATCGCGGCGAAATAGAGAAACACACACCCGCCGACGGCTTTCAACACGGTCTCGAATCCCCGCGCGACGTTGTGGAGAAAGACGAGGATGAGCAGTGCGATGGGGCCGTCGCTGATCAACGGAGCCAGCGCCGCCGGCAGGGTCCGCCTCCAACCATCGGCAGCAACCCGAGCGAGTAGGAACGCCTGCAGCGGGCCGGGTTGAGCCGCGGCCGCGAAGGCGAATCCACCACCGATGAGTACGTATTCGAGCATTCGCCCGTGATCGTACACGCGCCGGCATCGGGACGGTAACTGGGCGGGCAGAGAAGCCCGCCGGACACGGGTTATCCAATGGTCGTGCACTGAGATGAGCCTCTTGCCAGATCCTGCATGACGTCGAGGTGCGAGGTTCACCGCAGCGGCCCATCGCAGGCGGGGACGCCTGCGCTACAAGGTGGTTCGCGGTTTTGTAGCGCCCGCGTCCCCGCGGGCGATGGCCCCACGCGCGTCGATTCCTGCTGCAGTCTCGAATTTTGCAGGGGGCCCTGACACCAGCTCATTCGCTGGAACGCCATCCCATGCGCGAAACTACCGACCTGTGCGCGGGAACGCCAAGTCGTCAACCGTGGGAGCAGTTACAGGCGACTGCCCGGAACCATTTCGGCACCGTCTTTTTTGGGGTGGTCCGACCGCTATTCGAGACCGATGGAGAACACCGCCAGGACGGTGCACGACTCCTGTGGGAACTCGACCTCGAGTTCGTATGTGCCGGGAAGCCGGATCTCGAGCTCGGTGACCACCCTGCCGTCGACCGTGCCGAGCTCGATCTCCGTGAGACCGTTGACGAACGAGCCGCCCGAGGCAGTGAAGACCAGGACGGAGCCGTCGAGCGGACGGTCACCGTTGGTGAGGTTGATGACATCGGCCTGGATCGAGATGAGGACCGGAACGTCGTAGATTCGCGGGGGGATTTCACCGAGATCGAGGCCGATCTGCCAGCCGTCGTCGCCTGTCGGATAGGTGATCCCGCTGTCGGAGCATCCCATGGCCAGGAGCAACAGAACTCCGAGCGTGGTAACGATCATCCTGTGTTTCATGAAGCGCTCCTCCCGCGGGTCGGTTACTCGGCGCGATCCGGTTGAGACTCCTCTACATACGAACCTACCACAGGGCCGGGCTGGCGTTCCCAAGATCATCGCTTCGGAAAGGTGGTGAGAGGTAAGAACGCCGACCGACCGGCGCCCGGTTGCGTCGTCCACGATCACGACATAGATTGAATGCAAGTTCATGTGGTGCAAAAGGTGAGTTGTTTTCCCCAAAAGGGAGAATAGCGTCGAAAGTTGATTCGAAAGGAGGAGTCTCATGCGGGTGAAGTGCGCACAATTTTTGGTATTCGTTTGTCTGGTTTTGGTGACCGGACTCGGGCCTCTCGCCGTTGATGCGGCCGAGAGCGATCTCTCCACCGAGCTGGACGGACCGTACGGCGTCACCGCCATCACCGTCAGCTACCACAACGCGGGGCCCGACCCGGCGTCTTCGGCCTATGTGCTTGCCTATATTCCCTCTGGTGTGCCGGCGCCCATCGCCGATCTGACTCAAGAACAGATCGACACGCTGATCGCGTCGGTGGCTCCGGATGGCCTCGGAAACAGTGCTTTCTTGTACCTCGAGGAGAACGCCTGCGAACACCTGATTTTCCAGATCAATGAGGACGATGGCGACCCCTTGACTGCTGATCCCATCGTCGGGCTCGATCCCGGTGTCACGGGCTCGGTTTCTTTTGGTCTCGAAATGCCCATGGACCCTCCGAGTCTCGCCGGATTCTATGTTGATGGACCCATCGCCCTGGCGAAGGAATACAAACCGGCCACTGGAGTGCAGTGGTTGACCGCGTCCGATTGGGGAAGGTACACCCCGGGTGTCTGCGACGGGACGGCCGTCCTCTGCGATGATCTTTCGACGTGTTTCGGCCCTCGATTGTCATACACCGATCCGATCTCGGGTGATTTCGAGCTGGTCAACGACGGGACGGCCGAGCCGACCTGGGCATGCGAACCCCTCGTCGGTTTCACGCCGGGTAACATCGCGGTGATTGAACGTGCAAGCTGCGAGTTCGGTACCAAGGCGCTCAACGCGCAGAGCGCCGGCGCCACGGCGGTGGTGATGATCAACGACGGGCGGTGCGTCGACCCCAATCCCAATTCAACAAAATGCGCCATCAACATGGGAGGTGGTGTGGACGGAGGCCAAGTCACGATTCCTATTGTCATGCTCTCGGTTGATGACGGCCAACCGATCATCGATGCTCTCGTTGCGGCGACTCCCGTCCACGGTGGACTCGGCACGGTCAGTGACAAGCTCACCTTGGACAGTTGGGCCCTCCTGAACGATCCGTTGGATACCGACCCGAACGCCGCCAACGATGTGGACTCGATCGATATCCTGTGGGACGCGGTCTTCGCAGACGGTTTCGAGTCCGGTGACACCACGGTGTGGAGCGGCCAGTCACCCTGAAATCAGAATTTGGGTTGACGGGCTGCCGGATGGAATGAGCGAGGTGCTTCTCTAGTGTTTTCGCGGCACCTTTATTGAGGTGCCGGCGCCTCAGGCCGGCAGCTATTCGCGTAGCATGGAGGCCGGAGGCGCGATGCTGAAGTGGTGGCGTAAGCGGAAGCGGGCGAGGATCCTGACGGAGCCCTTCCCCGACGAGTGGCTGCAGGCCATCGAGCGGGACGTTGCCCTGTGGCGGGCGGTCCCCGAGGCGCAGAGGCCCCGGCTGTTGGATGACGTCCGGCTGTTCATTGCCGAGCGCTACTGGGAGCCGTGCGGCGGCATCGAACTCACCCCACCCATGTGCGCGACCATCGCCGCCCAGGCCTGTGTCTTGACCCTTGGCCGGTCGGTGGACGCCTTCGATCACGTTCGTTCGATCCTCGTTTATCCCTCCGCCTACCGGGCGCCGGATCTCTGGGAGGACGAGGCCGGGATTGTCACCGAGGAGGTCGATGAACGCGAGGGCGAGGCGTGGGAGTGGGGCACGGTGGTGCTTTCCTGGCAGCAGGCGCTTACGGACTCGCGGACCCTGCACGGCCGCAACCTGGTGCTCCACGAGTTCGCCCACCAGCTCGACCTGGTCGATGCGGTCGACCGACCGACCCTGGGCAGTGCCGAGCGGCGGGCCGAGAACGAGCGCTGGATGGATGCGTTCCTCGACGCCCACGAGGCCTTCTGCGAGCAGATCGACCGCGGCCGCCGGGTCAAGGCCCTCGACGAGTACGGCGCCGAGGATGAGGCCGAGTTCTTCGCGGTGGCCACCGAGTCGTTTTTCGAGCGCGGCGCGTATTTGAAAGAGCACCACCCAGAGCTCTATCAGGTGCTGTCGGAGTACTACAACCAGGACCCGGCCGGCTGGAAACTGCCCGCCCCCGGCAAGCGCACCGAGACCGGTCGCGAGCGCCGCCGCCACCGGCGCGAGGAGGAACGCAAGAATCGCAGGGGCAGGCGCGGCTGAGACTTCCAGCACCCCGGCAGTTCACGCGGTGTAAGATGGCGCGTGGACACAGAACAGTGAACGATCACAAGAAAGACTCCGCGGCCACGGTCCGGGGCGATATTCGGCCGGCCGGAGCCACCGGCGTTCGGACCGTTGCACGCTTGATCGTCCTCGCCGGTTGGGAGATCGGTCGGGTCGTCGATTTGACCGGCAATAAAACGGTCATCGGCCGTTCGGCCGCTGCCGACGTGATGATTCCCGAGCCGTTGATTTCCCGCCGTCACGCCCGGGTCCTCCACCTGAAGATCGGCGACAACGACTTTTATGAGGTCTCCGACCTCGGGTCCTCCAACGGCACGTTCGTCAACCACGCGGCGGTCCAGCACTCCGCCCTCGTGGACGGCGACACCCTGCAGATCGGCCCGGTGCTCTTCAAGTTCGTGGTCCGCGACGAGGCCGAGGGAGCGTTCTACCGCGATGTTCACCGCCTGATCCACTACGACCAGTTGACAGGTCTGCTGGCCATGGACTCGTTCCTGCGCCGTGTCCGGCCTGAACTGGAGCGGGCAACGGTGTTGACCCTGGCGATGACCGACCTCGACGGCCTCAAGCGGGTCAACGACACCTTCGGGCACCTCGCCGGCCGCATGGTCGTGCGGGAAATGGGCGTCATGTTCCGCTCCGTACTGCGCACCAGCGATATCGCCGGGCTCTACGGTGGCGACGAGGCGGTCGTCGCGTTTCCGGAGACATCCCTCGACGACGCGGCGCTGCTCGCCGAGCAGCTCAGAACCACGGTTGCCGAGCACCGTTTCGAACACGCCGGCAACGAGTTCTCGGTGACCATCAGCCAGGGGCTGGCGCAGTGCCCCGCGCACGGCCCTACGATCGAAGAACTCATCGCCGCTGCCGACCGCGCCCTCTACGCCGCCAAGGCCGCCGGCCGCAACTGTGTGCGAACGGCGTAGCCGAAGCGAAGCAGAGCTCCGTCCTCTCCTGCGAATCGAACTGCGCATTGGAGGGCCGGGCATCAGTGCCGAACCCTGGGTGCGGAAATCCCGATCCTGAAAAGTTAGAGCTTAATAGAGTGCCCGGCACCATTTCCTGCAAGAATCTGCAAGACGTCGAGGTGCCGGCCTCACCACGACGGCCCATCGCAGGCGGGGACGCCTGCGCTACAAGGTGATTCGGGATTTTGTAGCGCCCGCGTCCCCGCGGGCGATGGCCCCGTATGCGTCGAAACCTGCCGCAATCTCGAGTTTTGCATGAGGCTGATCATTTCAGCCGGGATCATTTTGGCTGAAGAACAGAGCCTCGATGGCGGCGCTCGGGATTCGTCTCTGCGCATCGGTGTCGGAGGAACTCGAGCAGGTTTTCCTGAGCTTTGAGGTCATCAATGAGATCGCTCCCCACAACGCATGGGCAGCTCGGTTCCAAGCGGGCTATTGAGTCGAAGATCGGAAGCCTGGGGAGTTGATGGTCTCGCAGGAAGTGGATCAACTTCAAGGTTTTGAAACCGTCGAACCATCGGTGAAACTGGGATTCGAGTCCCGCGTGATGTGCCGCGTTCTGCTGCAGGCGCGGCCAGATTTCCTCAAAACGATTGAGCTCGAGAAACTCCCTCAACCGGGGGGAGATGCCGCCGGCCCCGGTGAGAAGCGCCGAGGCGCCGCGGTCGAGGTCGTTGACGACCATGGACAACCAGTCACCGAGGATCTTGTAGCTCTCCGGATGGTAGACGGTTGATCCGTCATCCGCGCCCGAGAGGTGTCGACCGATTGTGGCGCCGGTCCCAAACGGCACGCGGTCCGAGGACCGCGCGGAAGGGTGGACCGTGGTGGAGTCGATCCGGCTCACCTCGCCGGTTTTGGCCAGCTCCTGGAGGAAGTAGAAGTCCTCGCCGGCCTGACGCCGGTTCATCCCGCCGGCCGCAACATATGCATCACAACGGCTCACCATGGTGGACCCGATGGTGGGAAAGGCATATGGCGAGCGCGCCGAGCGCAGACCGAGTTCGTGGTAGCGCAGAAAACTCTCGTAGCGAATGATCGCAGCGCGTTGCCGCACCTCGGTCGGCAGAGTGTGCGCGTAGCCCACGACGGCGGCCCACGATCCTCGGTCTTCGAAGTGTTTTTGTACCTCGCACAGGTAGTCAGCCTCGACGAGGGTGTCCGCATCGAGGCAGATCAGGAGACCGGGATCGTCAGCATTCTCCGTTAACACCGACAGCCCGAGATCGAGACCGATCCTGCGCCCCTCCCCGACCCCCATCTTCGGCCCGATCTCGAGCCCCGGGCTCGAGGCGTCCACATAGGCGAGACGCAGGCTGCCGGGGTCGATTCGGGGTCGGGTGGCCGCCGGGAGGCCGTGCACCAGATGATCGAGGTGAGCCAGGGTGCGCTGGTTGTCGGCCACCTGCTCGGGTCGGGCGTGGGGCTCAGCACGGTTGTTGACCACACAGATCACCAGGGTCTCGGCGAGCTCTTCGGCGCGGTTGCGTTCGAGACTCTTCAGGGTGTTGAAGAGTCTCTCCTGCTCGGCCAAAACCGGAATCACCACCACCCTGCGGATCCCGTCCAGATATCCAGAGACCAGCCGACTTGGCAGAAAACCGGCACGCTTGGCCAAGAACCGGCGCGCACGGTCGATGGCCTGTCCCCTCACTCATCCACCCTCGCGACCGTTCGTCAGTCCCCCACAATCCGCAATGACCCGAAGCGCTTGATCCACATCGCCTCCGTCAAGCCAGTGGATCTCGGTACCCCTGCGCTCCATCCGGCGAAACCAGGTGTCCTGCCGCTTGGCAAAGTTGCAGATCGCCGCCGAGAGCTTTTGTCTGAGGTCGTTCTTGTTTTTGATGTCGCCGCGGAGAAAATCCGAGACAAAACGGTATTCGAGTCCCAGGAAGGAGAGCTTTTCCCACGGGACACCCCCGTCATGGAGGTTCTGCACCTCTTCGAT
Source organism: uncultured Acidobacteriota bacterium (assembly GCA_963753035.1). Classification (GTDB taxonomy): domain Bacteria; phylum Acidobacteriota; class Thermoanaerobaculia; order Thermoanaerobaculales; family Sulfomarinibacteraceae; genus JAHECW01. The sequence continues at coordinate 81,492 of CAVWAW010000011.1, forward strand.
CAAACCCTCCTCCAGCCTTGCGCCGAGCCGCTCGTGGATTCGCCGGCGGAGCACCTGCCTGTCCCAACGCACGCCAAAAACCACCGGTCTGATCTCGGGTCCGGGTTCCGGCTCGTGCTGCGCCGAGTACTGTGCGATCTCGATCGCTCGCACCAGGCGGTCGCGATCTTCGAGATCAGTCGTGTTGTGCACGCGTCGCAGAGCCTGAAGCCTTTGCACCAACGCCTCTTGGCTCAACGGCGCCAGATCCGCCCGCAGAACCGGGTCGGTGGGGACGTCGATCATGCGATAGCCGTTCAAGACCGCTTCGAGGTAGAGCCCACTGCCACCAACCACGATCGGCGTCGTGCAGCGCGCGAGCAGATCCTCGAACACGGAGAAGAACCTCTGCTGGTACTCAAAGACGCTGAACTCCGAATCGAGGTCGACGATGTCGATGAGGTGGTAGGGCACCGGAGACCCACCGGAGGAGTACTCGCCCAGGTCCTTTCCCGCCCCGATGTCGAGGCCGCGGTACACCTGCCTCGAGTCGGCGGACACGATCTCGCCACCCAGCTCCCGCGCCAGCTCCACACCGAGTCGCGTCTTGCCGGAGGCGGTAGGTCCGAGGACCACCAACAGGTTCTTCATCACCGGGCCATAACTCTCGGCCTACGTGCCATGGTCAGACTCCTCTGGCCCCAGCCTACGTCAACTTCGCAACTTCCTGAAGCCCGGCACCGCTACCGCTGTGGTGCGGCGATTTCGTGTGGCACGAAGTCGATGATGTGGTGCCCGTCACCTCCCTCCAAGAAGAGAACCTCGTAGAACGAGTGGCGATGGGGAATTCCACTCTGGGCAGATTGCGGCATGCTTTCGAAAGACCCGACCTTGAAAAAGAAACTCTGTCTCGTAAAGTTTTCTTTTCATTGACATCCATCGTCTTGACCGGCTAGGTTGGTCTCAGAACTCACAATTGAGAGTCGAGGAGGAGGCCCCATGCGCGCCTGTCCACTCGTCGCGTTCATTGTCGCCGTCGTTGTTGGTGCAGCACCTGCGGCGCTTGCGGCGCCATGTCCGGTGCCAACTGGGAGCCACCCAACCATCCAGTCCGCGATTGACGACGGGACCTGCACCGAGATCGAGCTCGGCAGCCAAACCTATACCGAGAGCATTGCCATCGGGCGGACGCTGTCGGTGTCCGGTGTGTCCTCGTCGGCTTCGGTGATCGCCGGGCGAGTGCAACTCACAGGGACATCGACGGTCGTGAGCCTGGCCGATCTCACGGCCGATGGGTCGGATCCGGCGGTGTCCGGGTGTTTTCGTGAAGCAGTCGATGTCGACGGCGGGGCGCAGCTGGTGGGCAGCAACATCGTCGTCATCAACGGAGATGGAGAAGGCCTGCCTGCTCTTCGGGGACGGATTCGAAGATGGTACGACCGGAGCGTGGTCGGCCGCAACGCCGTGAGCAATTCGTCGGACGAATTGCGGTGGCGCGTCGGACGCGCCAGTCCGGAAACGCCGGCCGAAGCCGTCGAAGAGAACAGTGGCGACGCGGTTGCGTGGATACGGTGCCTGGCTCTCTTTTCGTCCGACGAAAAGGTGCCTGGCACCGCTCCCATCGCCTCCCGGAAACGCAGAAGCGCGTGGCACCGCTCCCATCGCGCTGATGAGCACAAGGAGAAGACCATGAAGAATGCACAGACACTCACAGCACTCTTGGCAATTGTGGCCCTCTGTTCGGTCCCGGTATTCGGCGAGAACCTCGAACCTCTGACGGTCTCACCGGGAGCGACCGATAGGGTAACGGGTGTCGAGGTGCGGTGCCCGACTTTCAGTTGGCAGGCGGTGAATACAGCTGTGGGCTACGAGGTCGTGGTCTACGAGTTGCCGCCGCAAGCCGATCTGGCGGCGTGGACCCTCGACGATGCGGTCGAGGTGCTCTTTGTCGAGCTGCCTTCGGGTGTGACGGCGTGGACGCCTTCGCTTGAGAGCGGGCTGGCCCGCGGGGCGGATCATGTGTGGTTTGTGCGGGGGGTGATTGCCGATGCCGGGTTGGAAGAGGTCGACTCCACCGAGTGGTCGGTGGCTCGGTTTTTTCGGGTGGCGGGGGGTGTCCAAACCAGGAACGAGAGGGTTACTCAGGAGAGGGTTGCTGATCCGGGAACGGGATTGGGAACGATGAGGGCGCGCTCCGGTATAACGGAGGCTGGGGCCAGCCGGAGCGCGATGGCGAAGAGGGTGGGCGAGGAGAACACCAAGGACGTCGGGACCGCGATGGCGGCGATCCGGGGTGAGATGCCGGATGCCACCGGTGAGACCTACGGCGTGGTCGGGACTTCGAATTCGGCCGACGGCGCCGGGCTCGGAGCGGTGAACACCGCCGGCGGGCCGGATCTGGTGCTGGACGGGGTGGAGGATGGTGAGACCGATCTCGATGTCTATCAGTGGGGGATTGATCGGGCGTCAGCCGGCGTTGAGTCCTTCGGTTTTTCCAACTCGATCAGCGGCAGTCTGGATGTCTGGATTCAGGGCAACGTGGATGCGTACGCTCTCTTCGGTGACGGTGCCGGAGTCACTGACGTCGATGCTGAGACCCTCGATGGGATCGACTCAGCGGACTTCTCACCGCTGACCCACCTGCACGACGGTCGATACTTCACCGAGACTGAACTCAACACCTCAGGGGGCGGCGGATCAGTCCACTGGGACAATCTCGGCGCGGTTCCGACCGGACTGGGCGATGGAGACGACGATACGATCTACACATCGAGTCCACCAATCACGATTTCGGCAACCAATATCGCGTTGAGTCCTTCATTTTGCACTGGAAATGGGGTCATTCGGTGGACCGGGAGTAGTTGGGCGTGCACCTCGATCGGCGGTGCGAGCCTTGCCGATAGCTCGATCACCTCGAATCACATTGTTGATGAGACCATCGATTCGGACGACATCTTAGACGGGACCATCGCTTCCATCGATGTTCTCAACAACTCACTCACTGACTCCGATTTGGCGCAGAATTCGGTGGGGCATTCAGAAATCTGGGGTACGGAGGTAGGGCTCTACACAGTCCCTTCGTGGTGCGAAGACGGTGGTGGAAGGTTGTTAACGGTCGACCCTGAGTGCATTTCGAAAATGTGCTTTCCCGGTCCACCTGCCCCGAAGTGGTTTAGCTGTGGCCCAGGCCCAGCCTGTACGGAGTTGTTTCCAGCCATTTGCCCGAACATTTTGCAGGGATATCTGCTGGCTCCTTGACAAAAACGAACGGTCGTACTATTTTGTTTTCATGGCAAAGGGAACAGAGACTCGAGATCGGATCCTCCAGCACGCGATGGCGATTGCCAGCGAGGTTGGTTTTGAGGGTCTGAGCATTGGTGGTTTGGCCAAGACGGCTGAGATGTCGAAGAGCGGGCTTTTCGCGCATTTCGAGTCCAAGGAAGACCTCCAGATCCAGGTATTGGCGGCGGCGCGGCGAAGTTTTGTGGAAAACGTCGTGGCGCCATCGATCCGGGAAACCCGGGGCGAGCCGCGGATCCGCGCCCTCTTCGAGCGTTGGTTGACCTGGGAAGAGGGGAGAGTCACTCCCGGTGGATGTCCCTTCGTCACGGCGTCGCACGAGTATGACGATCGTCCCGGTCCGGTTCGCGATGCGGTGGTGGTAGCCCAGCGCGAGTGGGTGGAAGCCATTGCCACCGCGACGCAGATCGCCATGGATGAAGGCCACTTCCGAAGCAATCTCGACACCGAGAGCTTTTCATTCGAGCTCTACGGCATCTTTTTGTCGTTCCATCTCTATCATCGGCTGCTCAACGATCCCGAGTCCCGGCAGCGGGCCCGGACGGCTTTCGAGCGGCTGATCGAATCCTCCCGATAGACAAGTAAGGAGTTGGCGATGAGTCTGTCCATGGTCCATTCACAAAAAAGCACGATCGGTCGTGCCAATGTTGTTCAAAAGCTCATGAGCGGCCTGAGTACGGTGGCTCCGGGTTTCGCGGCCATTGCGGCGGAGCAGCTCTTCGTCACGGTGGTCCAGCACAAGCGGCCCCGGCGAGAGGATGCGTGGGCCGATGGTGCTTCACGGATCTCGATCCCGTCGCCGCACGGCGAGCTTGCGGCATGGGTGTGGGGTGACGGACCAAGCACCATTCTGCTTGTCCACGGTTGGGCGGGTCGCGGTCTGCAGTTGGGCGCGTTCGTCGAGCCGCTGGTGGACGCGGGCTACCGGGTGGTCGCCTACGATGGACCGGCGCACGGAGAATCGTCGGGACGCCGAACCAACATCTTCAAGCTCACCGAAGCCCTCATGGCCGTGGCGGATGCCATCGGACCCGTGACCGGGGTCATCGCTCACTCTCTGGGAACAACGGCGGTGCTACTGGCCTCCTCCCGCTACGGTTTCCGTCCGGGGCGTTTTGTCGCCGTCTCACCCATGGCGTACACCGGAACCATGACCGAGCACTACAGTCGAATGACAGGGTTCAGCCAGGCTGTGGTGGGGGAGATGCGCGCTCGGCTCGAGAAGAGCATCGGGTTCTGCTGGGACGAGATCGAGCCATTGAATCTCGCCTCGAAGTTCGAGATCGACACGCTTGTGATTCACGACCACGATGACCTCGAGCTTCCGGCGGCGGAAGGGAAGGCGTTGGCATCGAGAATGGCGATGGCGGACACTCTCTTCACCGAAGGACTCGGCCATCGGCGGATCCTGCGCGATCCTGCCGTCGTGGCTGCGGCGATCGGTTTTTCGGTGCGGTGTCAATCGGTGGATTCGGAAACCTCGCCCCTCAACGCTTCGAGGCGCTGTCGTTGGACTGCAGCCTCTTGCGGGCGGCCGGACTCCTCCAGGACCTGGGCGTAGAGCTCGAGGGTGTCCGCCACCGTAGGGTAGTCGGGTCCGACCGCGCGCTCCCAGGTGGCGATTGAACGGACGAGGAGCGTCTCGGCTTGGGCGAGTTGGCCGAGGGCGTAGCGGGCGGAAGCCTCCTGGTGATCGTTGATGGCGAGGAACCGATGATCCGGTCCAAGGGACGCCAGCCAGATTTCACCTGCCCGCCGGTAGAGCGGCAGCGCTTTCTCCATATCACCTTCAGCCTGTAATCGTGCCAGGTTCATATATTTGTATATTCTCGATCGACCCATTCGCCGAATGTCCAATTATGCGAACCTGGCACCATTCATATGGCTGACCTCTGTGCGCCTGCCGTCCATCTTCCGCAGGCTTTCCTCATGACAATCCGAGTCTTGAGATATATCCTTGGACAGATGCAGAATGAACGAGAACATCTGGAATCGAAGGGGGAGTCCATGGAGAACCTCGGGCGCTTGACTCGGTTTGCAGCTGTTCTAGGCATCGGCGTTGTTGGGCTGGCAGCCTCCAGCCACGCGCAGGACTGCCCCGAACTTGTCGGACAGTGGCCGTACGGCCCGGCCTACGCGGTTGCTGTGTCCGGGGACTACGCGTACTTCGGCAGCGGCGGCGTGTTCCTTGTCGCCGATGTTGCGAACCCCGCCGAGTTGCAGGTTGTTGGCGAGGTTTTTCTGCCCGACAAAATTCAGGACGTGGCCGTCTCAGGGAGCTACGCCTACATCGCGGATTCATACGCCGGTCTGCGGGTGATCGACGTCTCGACGCCCGCGGGCCCAGTCGAGGTGGGCTTCGTGGACACCCAGGGGGATGCCAGGGGTGTCGCGGTCTCCGGCAGCTACGCCTACGTCGCGGATTTTCGCAGCGACCTGCGGGTGATTGACGTCTCGACGCCAGCGAGCCCAGTCGAGGTGGGCTTCGTGGACACCCCAGGGAGTGCCTATGGCGTGGCCGTCTCCGGCAGCTACGCCTACGTCGCAAACAGCTACGGCCTGTTGGTGATCGACGTCTCGACGCCCGCGAACCCAGTCGCGATGGGCTTCGAGTACACCCTGGGGTTTACCTTTGGCGTGGCCGTCTCCGGCAGCTACGCTTACGTAGCAGACGATTTCGGCCTGTGGGTAGTCGACGTCTCGACGCCCGCGAGCCCCATCGAGGTTGGCTTCGTGGACACCCAGGGGCCTGCTCGAGGCGTTGCAGTCTCCGGCAACTACGCCTACGTCGCATGTGATTACCAATTTCTGCGGGTGATCGACGTTTCGAACCCCGCAAACCCAGTCGAGGTGGGCTTCGTGGGCAACCCGTGGGGTGCGTGGGCCGTGGCCGTCTCCGGCAGCTACGCCTACGTCGCATGTGATTACTACGGCCTGCGGGTGATCGACGTTTCGAACCCCGCAAGCCCAGTCGAGGTGGGCTTCGTGGACACCCCGGGGGAAGCCGAGGGCGTGGCCGTCTCCGGCAGCTACGCCTATGTGGCGGACATCGGTGGCCTGCGAGTGATCGACGTATCAACGCCCGCGAGCCCCATCGAGGTTGGCTTTGTCGACACCTCGGGGTATGCCTCTTATGCCTCTGGCGTGGCCGTCTCCGGTAGCTACGCCTATGTGGCGGCGTGGGGCAGCCTGCGGGTGGTCGACGTCTCGACGCCCACAAACCCGATCGAGGTGGGCTTCGTGGACACCCCGTGGGGCGCGAGGGGCGTGGCCGTCTCCGGCAGCTACGCCTACGTCGCATGTGACTACGACGGCCTGCGGGTGATCGACGTTTCGACGCCAGCGAGCCCAGTCGAGGTGGGCTTCGTGGACACCCCGGGGGATGCCGAGGGCGTGGCCGTCTCCGGCAGCTACGCCTACGTCGCATGTGACTACGACGGCCTGCGGGTGATCGACGTTTCGACGCCAGCGAGCCCAGTCGAGGTGGGCTTCGTGGACACCTCGGGGCCTGCCCATGGCGTCGCAGTCTCCGGCAGCTACGCTTACGTCGCAGACGACTTCGGCCTGTGGGTGATCGACGTCTCGACGCCCGCGAGCCCCATCGAGGTGGGCTTCGTGGACACCCAGGGGCCTGCCCATGGCGTCGCAGTCTCCGGCGGCTACGCCTACGTCGCAGGCGGCTACGGCCTGCGAGTGATCGACGTCTCGACGCCCGCAAACCCGATTGAGGTGGGCTTCGTGGACACCCAGGGGCCTGCCCGTAGCGTCGCGGTGTCCGGGGGACACGTCTACGTGACAGAATCTGGGCTCGGCCTGGAGGTTTTCTCTCCGTCGAGCTGCCCCGGGTATGTCCCGGCGGGACCCTCTCCTCGCCGGGCCACGGGAAGAAAATCGCCGTAATAGGATCGGGAGAACATAGTCCTCAACACAATGGTGCCAGGCTTTAGAACCTTAGAAAGTTGGGTTTTCCGCACATTCTAAGGTTCTAAAGCCTGGCACTGAAATGGCACTGAAAGGGCGCCTGCCGCAACCGGGTTTTGGATATGCCGGGACTTAGAGCTTAATAGAGTGCCTGGAACCATTTTCCATTTTTGGAACCATTTTCCAGTCGTGATGTTAAAGTGCGAGTAGCGACCCCCGATCATGGATTGCTCGAGGAATGCCGGGTATCTGGTATTCGCGACCGCGGACTTGGCCTGAACAGCGCGGCAGCGACCTCGAGATTGATATAGAACCGGCTCCGACCGCGGAACCGAATAGATGGTCCGCCTGAAAGCAGGACCTGACAGGAGGTATGGCTATGTGGAGGGGATACGCGCCCGCTCGGCAAACCGGACCTGGTGCCGCCATCGTCGTGGTCTTCGTCGCGGCGGGTTTGATGCTCATGAGCGTTCCCGAGGCGAACTCGCAGACGACCCGAGTCAGCGTAGCTACCAACGGCACGCAGGGCAACGACAACAGTCAACAGTTGACGATGACCCCCGATGGGCGGCTGGTGTCCTTTTTCTCGAATGCCACCAATCTGGTTCCGGGAGACACCAACGGGCAGCGCGACGTCTTCGTGCACGATCGCGCGACTCACACTACCTCTCGGGTCAGCGTCTCGACCGCCGGTGGTCAGGGCAACGGGGAAGCGGGCTACGCCCAGCTCAGCGCCGACGGGACCACCGTCGTCTTCGCCGGCGGCTCCGACAATCTGGTTCCTGCCGACACTAACCGTGCTCACGACATCTTCGTGCATGAGCTCGCGACCGGCAACACCACGATGGTGAGCGTTTCGAGCACCGGCCAGCAGGGCAACCTGCGCAGCCGGCGGGCAAGCATCAGCGGCAACGGGCGATACGTGGCCTTCCGATCCGACGCCACCAACTTGGTGCCGGGCGACACCAACGGCAATACCGACATATTCCTCCACGACCGTCAGACTCACACAACGACCCGGGTCAGCGTCGCCAGCGACGGTACCCAGGCCAACGATGACAGCCCGGCGATGTCGATCAGCCCGAACGGGCAGTTGGTGGCATTTGATTCGTTCGCCTCCAACCTTGTCGGCGGCGACACCAATGACACGCTCGACGTCTTCGTCCACGAGCTCAGTTCAGGAGAAACCACCCGAGTCAACGTGGCCGACGACGGCACGCAGGCGGACTTCGGATGGAGCCAGATCGCCTTGTGGAATAGTCTCAGCGCCGATGGACGCTATGTCACATTCTTTTCCCAGGCGACGAACCTGGTGCCTGGAGACACCAACGCCTTCTGGGACATCTTCGTGCACGACCGGTTGACCCACACCACGACGCGGGTGAGCGTGGCCGGCGACGGGGCCGAGGCCAACGGCTCGAGCATTCGCTCGTCGATCTCCAAGAATGGTCGGTTCGTGGTCTTTTCGTCCGAAGCATCGAACCTGGTGCCTGGAGACACCAACGGCTTCTGGGACATCTTTGTGCACGATCGACTGACGGGGGCCACCACACTGAGAAGCTTCGCCGACGACGGTACCCAGGCGAACTACGAGTGTTGGATGGAGAGCGCCGTCAGCACCGACGGCGCGACTGTGGCGTTTTTCACTGGTGCGTCGAACATCGTACCCGGGGACACCAACGACTGCGGCGACATCTTCGTCAATGAAACCATCGTTCCTGTCGAGCTGATGCGATTCATGGTGGAGTGAAGGATAAAATGATGGCAATGGTGCCAGGCTTTAGAACCTTAGGAAGTTTGGTTTTCCGAACATTCTAAGGTTCTAAAGCCTGGCACTGAAGGTGGCGGGTGGTTCCTGGCCGAATTACTGCCCCGGCGTGTTGGCGGAATGATCAAGTTCAAGAAGCAGCACAGATTTCGGCAAGACCAACGGCCCGACCTCAGAGAACCGGAGGGCTCTTTCAGGGCAGCGAGGGGCTACGATCTCCCTATCCATTCACGGCGTTCGCCTGCTCGTGGCGCGACGAGGAGCCTGACCGGCCGGAACGTATCCGGGACAGCCGGAAGGAGCGAAGATCTCAAATCCAACCGCTCCCTCTGCCACAAAAGCGAGGTCCCCGAATGCCGCGACAGATAGAGCCTCCCCCGGCGTGGAGTAGAACCCCAGCTCAATCGGCGCGGACGGCCTACTCACGTCTATTACCGTCAGCCCAGCTCCTTCGTCCACGACGTAGGCGAAATCGCCGGAGATGGCCACGTCCACCGCATCCCCCGGAGTTTCCAGATAGCCCACCTCAATCGGCGCGGACGGCGTACCCACGTCGATCACCCGCAGCCCAGCTCCTTCATCTGCCAAGTAGACATAGGTACCGGAGATGGCCACGCCCAAGGCAGACCCCGGAGTGTCCACAAAGCCTACTTCGACGGGGATTCCGGGCATCGAGACATCGATCACCCGCAGCCCGGCATCGCCATCCGCGACGTAGGCGTAACTACCTGAGGCGGCCACATCCCAGGCAATCCCGGGTGTGTCGACGAACCCAGCGTGGATGGGGTTTGCCGGCGTGGAGACGTCGATCACTCGTAGGCCAGCTTCCTCCTGCGAGACGAAGGCGTAGCTACCGGAAACAGTCACGCTCAAGGAGAAAAACCCGGAGTCCAGGAAACCCACCTCGACGGGGTATGCAGACCTGGAGACATCGATCACTCGCAGCCCGCGAATGAGATCCACGACATAGGCATAGCTACCGGAGACGGCCACGTCCCAGTACCCCCCGGAAGTGTCAATGAACCCAACCTCGATGGGGCTTGCCGGCGTGGAAACGTCGATCACCGACAAGCCGGCACCCAACACGTAGGCGTGGCTACCGGAAACGGCCACGCCCCAGGCACCACCTCCCGGCGTATCGAGCAAGCCCACCCGGCTGGGGCTCGTGGGCGTGGTGACATCGATCACCTGCAGGCCCTTTCCCAATGTGACGTAGGCGAAACTGTCGGAGATGGCTACGCCAACGGCACCCCCCAGGTTGTCCACGAAGCCCACTTCGATTGGGCTTGCGGGAACGGATACGTCGATCACCCGCAGCCCGGCAGGACCAGCCGTGACGTAGGCGTAGCTACCGGAGACGGCTACGTCAATGGAGTAGTACGGGGTATCCATGAAGCCCACGCGGATCGGGCTTGCGGGAACGGATACGTCGATGACCTGCAGGCCGAAGCCATCCGGGACGTAGGCGTAGCCGCCCACGACGACGGCTCCGCCGGGAGATTGCCACGAAAAGGCCAGGAATCCCACCTCGACAGGATTTGCAGGCGTAATGACGTCGATCACCCGCAGGCCGACGGGAACCGAGACGTAGGCGTAGCTACCGGAGACGACGACGTCATAGACGGAGTACGGGATGTCAACCCAGCTCACTTCGATGGGGTTTTCAGGCGTCGAGACATCGATCACCCGAAGCCCGCCATCGCCGTCTGCTACGTAGGCGAAGCCGGCGGAGACGGTCACACCCAAGGCAGACCCTGGAGTGTCCACGAAGCCCACCTCGATGGGGCTTGCGGGTGTCGAGACGTCGATCACCCGCAGCCCGGCATCCTCATTCGCAACATATGCATACATACCGGACACCTCGATATCCTGCAAAACGTCTGGAAGACCGACCTCCCCGACCGATTGTGGCGTGGCCGGACTCGAGGCATCGGCAACGACCAGAACCGCGCCATTGCCGAAGTACAAGAAGTCCCCAAACACCGCGACCGGGTCGGTTGGGCCGTAGGCCCACCGGCCGACACGCTCTGGACAGTCCTGTGCGAGCACGGACGTCGCGAGCACAAAGGCACCGACCCCGATGAGCCGTACATACAAAGTCAAGCGTCCCGGCCGTTCCATGGGCTTCCCCTTTATTCACTGACATCCGTGCACATAGATTGTACGTCTCAAAAATTCGGATTGTCATGGCGAAAGGTCGTGAACCCTGACACGTGGGGCGCTGAGGAGCAATTCGCAAGACAACCAATCAAACCTGTGGCGCGCCGCAATGGTGCCAGGCTTTAGAACCTTAGAAAGTTGGGTTTTCCGAACATTCTAAGGTTCTAAAGCCTGGCACTGAAGCCGCTCGGGACATGGAGAGTAGGTTGTTGTGGGAGCGTAAGTTATTGGTGCGAAAGGGGGGACTCGAACCCCCATGAGCGTAAGCCCACTAGAACCTGAATCTAGCGCGTCTACCAGTTCCGCCACTTTCGCACCTGAGCGGATCGAATGGTGATATTAGGTCCGGGATGGTTGGGTGTCAAGGGATAGGTTGCTCCGGATCGCGCCACGATTCGTGGCGGTGTTCCGGTTTGAAACGTCGTCGGAGTGTATTCCGGACGACGATCCTGGCATGGGCCGTGCTTCAACACGTTGCGGTGGCGGGAGAAGTGCATATAATCGTCGGCGTCCCCGGAGAGTACGGCCGTGTCTATCGGGCCGTTTTTGGGGACAGGAGATGCAAATGGGTATCAATCAAAATCGCTTGAGTTCCTTCGCTTGGACTCTGGTGGTCGGCGCGATCTGTGCTGTCGGCTCTGTCGTTGTCTGCGCCGCAGATGGTCCTGTGTTGGTGAAACTGACGGACGAGCAGATCAAGGCAATGAGGCAGACTGAATTCGGCGATCCTCCCGAAACCAGTCAAAAACACCCGAAGGTCGCGACGGCGCTGCTGGAGATCAGTAACGTGGCTCGGATCCGGGGTGACTGGCGTTCAGCCGCCGCGAGCCGCGGGCTGTTGGTCGAGGGTGAGTCGGTTCTTGTCGAGATGCGGTTGAATGCGGATTCTGCGAGAGCTGCCGTGTGGTTCCTGGAGAACCTCGGTGGACGCGTCCGACACCACAATGTGCCGTCCCTCATCGAGGTATGGCTACCGGTGGGCGCCATCGAGAAGAGCGCTGAGAACAAAGACATTCATCTCATCCGGCCGGCTAGGCTGGTAGAGCCCACCGTCGGCAGCGTGACCAGCGAGGGCGTGGCCGCTCTCAACGTCAACACAGGGGCGGTGGACTACGACTATTTCGATCTCGGTGCCGATGCAACTGGGATCACGATCGCCAGTATCGATGCCGGTTACTCGGGGTACGCTTCGCTCCAGACTTCCGGCGATTGGCCGCAGCCGGCGAGCCTCAGCCGTTTTGAGGTCGATGGGGGAGCACCGATCGACTGCGATCAGTTCACCTGTTCAAACTACGAGGCGTCGGCGCACGGAGCGGCGACCATGGAGCTCGTTTTCGACATGGCGCCGGGCGCCGATTATCTGACCTACCGGACAACCACGGTGGGCGACTGGTACACCGCCCTCGTTCACGCCGCTGACAACGGCGCCGATGTGGTCACCGTCTCGCTCTCGGCCCCCCTCGATAACGTCGGCGACGGCAGCGTCTGTCCGCCGAATTTTGGCTCACCGTGCGGCACCATCGCGGAGGCCGCAGCCTACGCCCGTTCACAGGGAACGCTGGTGGTGAACTCGGCAGGGAACAACAGGTTGATCCACTGGGGTGGCCCCTTTGTCAATGCGTCGGGTTTTCTGAATTGGGGGACCGGCGGAAATCTCAACATCGGATTGTATTGTTATCCAAACGGTTTTGACCTGGGTGTCGATCTCTTTTGGGACGATTGGACCTCTGTCACGAGAGATTATGACGTCCGGCTGTACGAGCTCCGCTCCACCCGATGGCGCCTTCGCGCCGAATCTACTCTGACCCAGAACGGCGGCGCCGGCCAAACCCCCCAGGAGGCAATTCGGTACCGGGTTGCCAACGCCTGGGGCTCGACTCAAGTTACTGCCCGGCGAATACCGGTCTTTTCGGGATCGTCGTGGTCAATAATGGCGGAGGCGCCGGTGGCAATCTCCAGGTCTTCGCCGGCAACTGGATCGAAATCGACAACTCTCATCCGGAGCGTTCGCTGGGATTCCCTGCCGATTCGCCGGATGTCTATGCGGCGGGTGCGGTTGACGTGGCGTCGCCCTCCACCCTCGAGGATTACAGCGCCGAGGGACCTGTGCTCGGCCCGGGCGGCAGCCAGGCGACGCCGAGCCCTGCGAACCCCAAACCCGATGGCGTGAGTGTCTCCGGAGTGAGCACCGTCAGCTACGGGCCTTCGGGCTTCGGTGGGACATCGGCGGCGGCGCCGCATATTGCGGGTGTCGCTGCCATCCTGACCCAGTTGCGGAACGAGAAGTACGCGACGCCGCCGGCGGTAAACAACCCCGACGGCATCCACGATCTGCTCTCGACCTTCGCTCTCGAGGACCCGACGTTTCCAGCGATCTTCGCGAACACCTACGGCAACGGGCTGGTCAAACTGCGCTTCTGTGATCAGTCGGTGGGCGTGTCCAACAACGAGTGGATCATGCTCGGGCTGCCATGCACCCGGAGAAGTTCATCGACCGTGGCAGAGGTGCTCGGCGACGATCTCGATCTCGTCAATGTCTATTGGGAGGTCTGGGACAAGGACCACGCGGCTGGGGCCTATCGGCAGCTCTTCGAGGGCGACCTCATGGTCCCCGGCCGAGGTTACTGGCTGCTCTATGAGGGCGCCGCGACGGTCGATATCCAGGGTCTCGTCCAGGATCGAAGTGAAGCGTTTCCCATGCCGCTCCGCGGTGAGAACACCACCTACGCCTTCGGCAATTTTCTCGGTCACCCGTTTGAATTCGATGTCGATTGGCCCAACGCGACCGTTGTGTATGCGGGTTCCGAACACAGCCTGGTCGATGCGATCAATGACGGCGTACTCCGTAATTTCATGTGGAAGCCCTACACCACTGGCGGATACATTGAGAACGACAGCCTCCTCGGCGAAGGGACGCTGACGAACTTCGACGGGTTCTGGGTTCGGGCATTTCAGAATGCGGAGCTGCGGGTTCCGGCGACACCGGCGGCCGGGAGCATCGCCGGAAGGACCTCCATGGGTGGGGTCGTAGGTTGGACGGTGCGTCTGGATGCGACCCTCGATGGCGTGATCACCACCGCGCGCCTCGGTCAGCTGGACGACTCGGTGTCGGGTTGGGATCTCCACGATGCGGAGTACCTCGGCTCATTTGAAGACCACCAGTTCTCGGTGGTCATGCCGCACCCAGAATGGGGCGAGTTTGCGGGCAACTATGTTCGAGACTATCGGGAATCCCGGCGCAACGATGCCTGGCGGTTCGAGGTCAGAAGCAACCTCGGCGGTTCCGTGGTGCTGCGATGGACCGGTCCGAAGTCGATCCTGGAGCAGTCCTTTGTGGTTGATCTCGAGACCGGTAAGACCTTCTCGGCGATCGAGTTGGAAAAGGAAGGCTATTCGTTCAAGATGCAGGCCGGCACGCGCGAGTTTCTCTGGAGGGTACGCTGATGAAGCCAGCCATTCATCGGTCGAACGGGCCTGGTGAGCGTGAAAAAGAAAAACCCGGCGTGGGCCGAAGGGCCTACGCGGCCCCGAGCATCAAGACATTCGGCCGCAGGCTGCCGGCGTTTGCACCTCCGAGCGAGCCGGGTGGGCCAGGGTCACGACCGCCGTTCGAAAACGGCTAGGACCTTCTCTTTTAGCCGTCGTCGATAACACGATCGATCCGACCTGCAGGATCGATATGACCACTCCTGCCGCGGACTTTCCTTGGCGCACGGGTCGCGCCGTGCTTCAATCGGTGCCAAGATGAAGTCATCAAACGAAACTGATCTCGACCCCCAGTCCATCCTCGCCTCCATCCGTCGCCGCGGCCGGCGTGGGATGAGTCTTTCCATGCTCGTGGCCGAGGTGGTGGACGAGTTCGGAACCGACCGCTCCGATGCCCGACGTCGCCTGCGTCGCGTGCTCAAGGAACTTGAAATTCAGGGCGAGGTCGTTCTCGGGCGGGGTAAGCGGTATTTCCCGGCAGAGGTCTCGGACCTCCACCCTGGCCTCTACCGGCGGATGACGGGCGGTGGATTTGTCGTCGATGTCGATGGCGACGACGGTGGGCCGGTTTGGGTGGCGCCGAGCGGAAGACGGGGCGCACTCCACGGCGACCGGGTTCTGATCCGGTTCGAAACGCCGCACAAACGGGCGCGGGTTCTCGGGCTCCGCGAGGGTGTAGTCATCCGCGTTGTCGAAAAGCGCACCACGGAGGTGGTCGGGGTGTGGGTCATCGACGGCGGCCGGCCGCACGTCCGCCCCCTCGGACGGGGTCAGAAGTTCACCGTCGAGGTCAGTTCCTCGAAGGTCGAGGGCGAGCCCCGGGAAGGCGAACTCGTGGCGGTGAGCGTGGACCACGTCGAGGGCCGAGGGCGGCGCGCCCGGGGCGTGCTCCTCGAACGACTGGGCCGGCCCGAGGATGGCGGCGCCGTCGATCGCGCCGTGCTCCGGCTCTTCGGCATCACCGAGGCCTTCGAACCCGAGGTCGAATCCGAGGCGAACGCGCTTCCCGAGGAAATCACCGAGCGCGATCTCGCCGGCCGTTGGGACCTGCGCGGGAGTCCCGCGATCACCATCGACCCGGTGACCGCGCGGGATTTCGACGACGCGGTCAGCGCCCGGTCCCTCGTCGGGGACGCAATCGAAGTCGAGGTTCACATCGCCGATGTCGGTCACTACGTCCGCCGCGGGACGCACCTCGACGCCGAGGCCCGCCGCCGCTCCACCAGCGTCTACCTGCCGGGGCTCTGCGTGCCGATGCTGCCGGAGCGTCTGTCCAACGAGCTTTGTTCGTTGCGGGAGGGGGTCGACCGCCTGTGTTTCAGCGTGCGTTTTCGACTCGGCCCCAACGGCCACATAAGCCAGGTCGAGGCCAACCGGTCGGTGATCCACTCGCGCCGCAGGTGCACCTACGAAGAGGTCTTCGATTGGCTGGAGCAGCCGCGGAGTGAGTGGCCCGAAGCGACGGCGCCCTTCGCCGACTCGCTCGAGCTCCTCGCCGAGGCGGCGGCCCGTCTCGGCCGGGCCCGTCACGGCCGGGGCAGCCTCGATTTCGACATGGCCGAGCCGCAGATCCTGCTCGATCCCGAGGGCCGGGTGGTGTCCATCGCGCCGAGTTCCCGCAACCGCGCCCACCGTCTCGTTGAAGAGCTCATGGTGGCGGCGAACATGGCGGTCGCCCGGCTGCTGCTCGACGCCGACCAGCCGTGCCTGCACCGGGTCCACGACGAACCCGATCCGACCAAGATCGAGACGCTCGCCGAGGTGGTCAAGGAACTCGGACTGCCCTTCGACGGCGATGCCGACGATACGAAGCCGTCGGCGCTCCAGGCACTCCTCGAGCGGGTCGCCGGGCGGCCCGAGGAGCACATCGTATCGATGCTGGTTCTACGGTCCATGGCGCGGGCGGTCTACACGCCGGACCCGCGCGGCCACTACGCCCTCGCCACCAACGCCTATCTCCACTTCACCTCGCCCATCCGCCGCTACCCGGATCTGGTCGCGCACCGCATGCTGCAGGCGTTGCTTAGCGACGGCCACGCCGTCGAGGGTGAGGACCGCGACCGGGTGGTAACCGCCCTGAAGACCCTCGGCCCGCAGTGCTCGGCGAAGGAGCAGGAAGCCGAGAAGGCAGAGCGCACGGCGGTGCAGTGGAAGACCGCGCTCTTTCTCCGCGACCGGGTGGGGGAGGTTTTCAACGGCCGGGTCTCCGGGGTGGTCGCGTTCGGCGTGTTTGTCCAGCTCGAAGAGGTCTTCGCTGACGTGCTGATCCACATCAAGGAACTGCTCGATGACTACTACGAGTTCGATGAGCACCGCCACCGGTTGGTGGGCGAGCGCACGGGGCGGGTGTGGCGGCTCGGCGACAAGGTCAAGGTGCGTCTGATGCGGGTCGATCTCGACAGCTTCCAGATCGAGGCTGTTCCGGTGGGATGTCAAACCGGACCGCCGGGCGGTGCAGGACCGCGATCGCCAGAACCTCGGATCCCAGAGCCGTGGGCGGCAGGGCCGTGGCCGCCGAGGGGGGCCGCCGAGCGGACAGCGATCCAAGAAATCCAAGAGACGCCGATGAAGGTCGCGGCGACGCCGCTTGTGCTCTCGATCGGCGCCCTGTGGGTGTCGATTGCGGTACTGGGCCTGCTCGGATCGTGGTTCTCCGCATTGCTGTTTTCGGTGGTGCTGATGACCCTCCATCTGATCCTCGGTTCGGCTCACAAGGGAAGGATCCAACCTGGATTGCTGATCTACCCGATCTTGACTTGGGCCGTGGTTTGGCTGGTTTCGTTTGTCTTTGCGGAGCTCTGCGCTCGAAGGTTTGCGGGTCTCGAACCTTCGTTCACTGTCGCCGGTCTTCACCCCTCATTTGCATGGATCGTATTCGGCTATTGGCTCGGCGGGGTGGCGGCGCTCACAATCGGTTTCAGCCGTCGACGGAAGCTGTGGATGACCGACGAGCAGTGGAGCGACTTCACCCTCGAAATCGCGAGGATGAACACCGAGAAAGAAGGGGCCAAGAGTGGAACCGGCCACTAGATCCCTCATCATCGGTTTTTCGGCTCTTCTGATTGCGGCGTCCTTTCTCATCGGGTTGTGGGGGCGCAGGCGGATGACCTCCGCACAGTCGTACTTCGGCGCGACGGGTCTTTTTGGCCCGTTGACGATCTCGCTGTCATCCATGGCCGCCGTAGCCAGCGCCTTTGCCCTCGTCGGGGTGCCCGGACTCATCTATCTCTCGGGGAACACCATCGTGCTGTGGATGCTTGGCTCACCGGCTTTTGCCCTCGGCTACATGATGCTGGGCAAGAAGGTGAGGGCCATGGCCGAGGTCGCGCCGATCGCCACCCTCGGAGATGTCTCGGATCTGAGATTCAATAATCACCGGGGCATCAAGGCGATGGTGTCGGTCATCCTGCTGCTCGGTTGTGTCGCCTACCTGGCGTCGCAGGTCAAGGCCGGCGCCGATCTCTTCGCTCACCTGATGGGTTGGAGCCCGTGGACCGCAGCATTGATCATCTTCGGCATCCTCGCCGCCTACACCGTCATCAGCGGCGAGGTCGGCGGGATCCTGACCCAGGCCTTCCAGGGTTTGGTGATGGTCGTCGCGGGCCTCATCATGATCGTGGCCTTCTTCTCCATGACCGGTGGCCCCGGCGCCGTCGTCTCTGCGGTCTCATCTGCGGGCACCATCACCGCCGGTGGCGTGAGCAAGACGTTTTCTCCCGATCTCCTGAATGCGTGGGGGACCCTTCCCGGTGGCGTCGCGCTCGCGTGGGTGTTGATCCCCGCCCTCGGTGTGATCTGCCAACCGCAGGTTCTCACCCGCATGTATGCGTTGAAGGATCCCCGCGATCTCTCGCGGCTTTCTCTGTACGCCACCCTCGCACATATGGTTGTCGCCTCGATGGTGGTCTGCGTCGGGATGGGGGTGCTGTATCTGGTCAGCAGCGGATTGGTCCCACCGCTCGAGTCACCGGACCGCGCGATCTTCGTGTTTGCCGACTACGCCGGACTCCACGCCCAGCTCTTTGTCTACGCGGCGGTGTTGGCTGCAGCCATGTCCACGTCGAGTCTCTTTCTGTCGCTGTCAGGCGGGATCATCTCTCGCGATCTGCCAAGCGCCCTCGGGATCCGGATGTCCATGGAACGCCAGATGAAGGTTTCTCGGATCACCGTTGTCGTCCTTGGTTTCGGCGCCATTTGGTTTGCCATGGAAAGCGGCCGGCTGGTCGCCATCCTCGGCGCCTTCGGTTTCGGGACCCTGATGTCGGCGACCATGCCGGTCTTCATCCTGGGTCTGCTCTGGAAGCGGGCGAGCAGCCAAGGGGTCTTTGCGGGGCTCGTTGTTTCGCTGGTATTCAACATCGTGTGTCTGGTCCTCGACAAGCTCATCGGGTTCCGGTGGCCGGGTGGGGTGCCCTGGTATGTGCTTGTTGTGGCGGCCTCGGCGGTGGTGACCATCGCGGTCTCGTTGGTGACCCACGGTGCGACGGGGGACGATCTAGATCCGAGAGTCGAGGCGGTGATCGATCTCTAAACGTGAACGCGGAATTGAACCGCCCGCGTCTCGCGGGCGATGTGACCAACCCGCATCGGCTCGCCACCATCGCCGGCGGGACGCCGGCGCTACAAAATGGAGAGTACCGCGATTGAAGTCTGCATGCGATGTTTGGCACGGCCAGAGGCCGAGCCACCGCAATTCGTCCGACGAATTGCAATCGAATGGCCTTGACAAATGCCGTTTCCCCTCCCATATTGAAATTACAAAACGACCGTTCGGTTTGTGACAGAAGGGATCGATACCTTGGCAAACGGTCTTCAGGCCGCAAAATCCGAGATCGCCACTTCTAGGGTGCTTGACGCAGCGCTCCAACTTTTCTCCACCCAGGGCTATGGCGCCACGTCCATGCGCCAGATCGCTGAGGCGTGTGACCAGTCGGTGGGAAACCTCTATCACCACTTCGGTTCGAAAGAGGAGATCTTTAGACGGCTGATCGTCGAGTACTTTGACAGCCTTCTGCAGGCTGACAACCAACTGCAAAAGGTCTTTGTCGCCGCCAATTTTCCGGATGACCTGGAGGACCTCGCGGCGGCCATCGAACTGACCGTGGAAGAGAACAAGGCCTCGATCCTGCTCGTATTCATCGATGTCATCGAGTTCCGCGGTCGTCACATCCGATTCTTCTACGAGTCGATGGCCGCACGATTCCAAGCGGTCTACGGCAAGCGGTTCGAAGAACTCGAGCGCGAGGGGCGCCTGACCGATGCCGACCCGATGGTGGCGGTCATGGTGGCCACCCGGTGGCTCTTCTATTTCTACACGGTCGAGAAATGCTTCGGTGTGCCCATGCACTTCGGGATGGATGCACAACAGGCTGTTGACGGTTTTATTCGTATTTTGCGAAATGGGCTGCTTCGCGGTGAGGAAGAGGCGTTGCAGCCGAACGCAGAGAAGAAAAGGGGGAGGAAGTGATGAACGAGAAGAAGCGACTTTGGTTGTTATTGGTACTGCTGCTGGTGCTCGCCGTGGGCTTTGCACCGTCGGCCGAGGCACAGGAAGCCGAGGATCCCGCCGCCACGGGTGAAGAGGGCACCGAGAGCCTCACCGAAGACGAACTCATTGCCTTGGCCCGCGAGCCATTCGGCAGCGAGGTCGTGGTCACGGCCCGTCGACGCGAGGAAGCACTACAGAGGATCCCGGTCGCGGTTTCGGTGATCACGAGCGACACCCTCGAGGACATCATCGCGACGGACATCTCCGAGCTGCAGCAGTTCGCGCCCAACCTCTCGATCTATGCCGGTCGAAACCAGTCGACGACCATGACGGCCTTTGTCCGAGGTATCGGTCAGGCAGATCCGCTCTGGGGCGTGGACCCCGGCGTCGGCCTTTATGTTGACGATGTCTATATCGCCCGGCCCCAGGGGGCGTTGCTCGATGTCTACGATGTCGGGCGAGTCGAGGTTCTGCGCGGTCCGCAGGGGACACTCTACGGAAAGAACACCATCGGCGGCGCCATCAAGTACGTAACAAACCCGATGAGTGACACACCCTCGGGAAGGGTCACCTGGAACCCGGGAACCTACAACACCCAGGAGCTTCGCGCCTCGGTCTCCGGCCCGCTCATCAAGGGCAAGCTACGTGGCAAGGCGGCCGTCGCCTGGCTGACTCGTGATGGATATGGTGACAACCTCTATCAGAACCGCGAAGTCTCGACCAAGGACACCAAGGCGCTCCGTCTCGGCCTCGAGTGGCTGATCTCGGAAAAGGTCGGTGTTTCCTTCAACTATGACCATGTGCAGGACGACGCCGAACCCAAGGGCTTGACGCGACTCGAGCCCAACCATATCTGCGCCTTCTACGGCGGTTCCTGTCCGGTGTTCCCCGACATCTTCGATACCGAGAGTGGTATGGATCCGGCTAACAGCTACAAGGGCGACGGCGTTTCGATGAACGTCGGCTGGGACATGGGGTCCGGTTGGAGCTTCAAATCCATCACCGCCTGGCGAAAGGGCGACACGGTCAACAACATCGACTTCGATACGTCGCCGTATCGGATCACTGATGTCTTCGCGGACTACTACGACGAGCAGTTCACCCAGGAATTCCAGGTTGTCTTTGACAAGGGTGGCGAGTGGTCCGGCGTCATGGGCTTCTTCTACCTCGACGGTGACGCCGGTGGTCTGGTGAAGAACATCTTCTTCGGTGATCTTCCGTTCGCTCTGTACGGTACGACCGACGGCAATACGCTGACCAAGTCGTACGCCATCTACGCCGATTTCAACTGGCGCTTCGCCGATAAGTGGACCCTCAACCTCGGTCTGCGCCCGACGCGGGAGACCAAGCGAGGCATCGCTTTCAACGCCGGCTACACCGACGACACGTTCACCGAGGTTTCGGCCGTCACCGCGGATTACGACAAAGAGGCGACCTTCTCGTCGCTTGCGCCGAATATCGGCATCGACTGGCAGATCAACGAGAACGTCATGGCCTACGCCAAGGTCAGCCAGGGCTTCAAAAGCGGCGGTTTCAACGTCCGCGCCCAGGAGGCCTCGTTCCCGGACACCGCCACACCCTTTGACGACGAGAAATTGACCATGGGTGAAATCGGCGTAAAGACAGTGCTGGCGAATCCAGTCTTTGGTGCTCAACATCGCCGCGTTCTACGGCGACTACACCGATGTCCAGGTCAGCACCTTCACCTCGTACGACTCCAACGGCGACGGCGGTCGACGACGCGTTCTACGGCGCCTTCGGCAACGCCGGTGACGCGACCAACAAGGGTCTCGAGGTCGAGTACGCGTGGAACTCGCAGTCGTGGTTCGGTCTGTCGGGCTTCCTCGCCTACCTCAACGCGACACCGAACGACTTCCTCGATGAGAACGGGGACGGCTTTGTCGACACCCAGGTGATCACCAACGCCCCCGAGTTCACGGGAACTCTTCGCGCCAACTTCGACTGGCAGGTCGGACGCGGGCTCCTGACCGCGAGCGCCGGCTACTCCTACCGCGACGAGTCGGTGCTGACCAACGAGGGCGGTCCTGATCCGAGGGATCCCACGGGACAGACGGCGTTGCTGCCGCTGACCCAGGATGCCTTTGGGCTGGTGGACGCGTGGATCCAGTATCTGACGCGCCAACGGCAAGTGGCGTTTCGGGATCTCCGGCAAGAACCTCACCGATGAGGAGTACCTCACCAACGGTTACAACATTCCGGTGCTGGGAGTCATCCAGGGCTCCTACGGTGCGCCGCGGACCTTTATCGCGACCGCCGAGTTCCGTTTCTGGTAGAAATCTGACAGGGGTGCGCCGCTCATGCGGCGCACCCCGTTTTTTCGAGGAGAAACCATGATCGAAACAGGATTGAACGGGAAAGTTGTCATCGTCACGGGCGCGGCCGCCGGGATCGGCCGCGGCACCGCGGAACGTTTCGCCGAGGAGGGCTGCAGGGTCGCGGCCTGGGATGTCAGCGCCGACGGCGCCGACGAACTCGTCGCCAAACTCGAGTCCCTCGGCGGCGAGGCCATCTTCCAGGCGGTCAACGTTACCGATGTGGGAGCTGTCGAGGCTGCGGTCGCCGCGGTTGTCGAGAAGTGGGGTGGCGTCTATGCGCTGGTCAACAACGCAGGCATCGTGCGTGACGCCCAGCTCGTCAAGTACAAGAACGGCGAAGTCCAGTCCAGCATGACCGACGCGGCCTGGGATGCGGTCATCGGGGTCAACCTCAAGGGCGTCTTCAACTGCACGCGGGCGGTGGCGCCTCATCTCATCGCGGGTGGCGGCGGCGCCGTGCTCAACGCCTCGTCGGTGGCGTGCCTCAACGGTAACTTCGGCCAGACCAACTATGTCGCTACCAAAGCGGGGGTCATCGGGATGACCAAGACCTGGGCCCGCGAGCTCGGGAAGTTCGGCATTCGGGTCAACGCCGTTGCGCCGGGTTTCGTCGCCACCGAGATCATCAAGGCGATGCCCGAGAAGGTCCTCGAAGGGATGGTCGCGCACACCCCCATGGGCCGGATCGGAGATGTCCGCGACATCGCCAATGCCTATGTCTGGCTTGCTTCAGACGCGGCGAATTGGGTGACGGGGACGACGATTTCCGTTGATGGCGGGCTGGTTATTGGCACGTAATTATTCATTAGTTTTGAGTTTTAAATTTTGAGTTTTTAGATACGGTCCATCGCAAACTATAATGATCTAAGCTCCTGTGATGGAATAACTAAAAACTAATAATTGAAAACTAAAAACTGAAACCGATTGCCGCTGGTGTGGAGGATGAATGAATCGGTTTGCAACAATTAGATCGACTGGAAGATACATCCCAGAAATCGAGGTTTCGAACGACGATCTGCGCGAGCGGTTCGCGCACATCCCCGATTTCGTCGACAAAATGGAAGAGTCGTCGGCCATCGGGACGCGATTCTGGGCTCCTGAGGACTGGTGCACTTCGGATCTCGCGCTGCCCGCGGCCCGGCAGGCCCTCGAGCGCGCCGGTCGCCACCCGAAAGAGGTCGATCTCGTGATTCTCGGGCACCGATTCGCCGGACTATGTCACGCCGGCCACCTCGGTTGTCCTGCAGCACAAGCTCGGAGCGCACAACGCCGGGACCTTCGATGTCGGTTGCGCCTGCGCGTCGTTCCCGACCGGGGCCGCCATCGCGGCAGGGATGATCGCATCGAACCCGTCGCTGAAGACGGTGCTCGTGGTCGGGGTCTACAACATGCACAAGCTCGCGGATCCCAACGACCCGATGATCTTCTTCTATGGCGACGGCGCCGGCGCGGCGGTGCTGGAACCGTCGGACGAGCCTGGGTTCGTGTCTTCGGCCATGCGCGCCGATGGCGCCTATCACCGCCACTGGGGGATCTACTCGGGAGCGACCTTTGAACCCGCGACCGAGGAAAGCGCCCGAGAGGGCAGGACCGCGGTGAAGATGCTCGAGCGCTACCCGCCCGAGGTCAACCATGAGGGGTGGCCCAAGGTCGTCCGGTCGCTGGCGGCCAACGGTGGATTCGAGCTGTCGGATATCGATTTCACGATCTTCACCCAGGTCCGTAAGCCATCCATCGAACTGGTGCTCGCCGATTTGGGGCTTCCCATGTCCAAGACCCACACGGTGATGGAGAAGTGGGGCTACACGGGTTCGGCCTGTGTTCCCATCGCTCTCGACGACGCTCTCGAGCAGGGACTCATCTCGTCGGGGGATCTGGTGGCGATGGTGGGCTCCGGTGTAGGGTATAACCAAGCGGGAGCGGCGTTCCGAATGCCGTAGGCTGATCACCGGGGAGCAAGCCATGGGCAACAAGATCGTGAAAATCATCTTCGGGTTTCTGGTGCTCGGGGCGCTTCTCGTCATTGTCGGTGCCTGGATGATCTGGAAAAGACCGCTCACCATCGATGCGTGGATGAGCCGCTCGGCCCTCAAGATCAATGGTCTCGAGAAGACCCGGCTCGACACCGAGTCCGGTCGCATGACCGTTTGGGTGGGTGGTTCGGGACCGACCATGGTCCTCCTCCACGGTGCCGGTGACCAGGCCGGCGCATGGGCCCGGATCATCGGTGGGTTGGCGACCGAACACCGACTCGTGATCCCCGACCTGCCGGGTCACGCCCGGAGCGATCCGCGATCGGGACCGATCCACATGGAACAGATGCTCGACGGCCTCAACCGGGTCATGGATGTGTACTGTGCGGATGAACCGGTGGTGATCGTCGGCAATTCCATGGGCGCCTGGCTCGGGTTTCTCTATGCCCGTGAGCATCCCATGAGGGTGGCGCGGCTGGTGGCGGTCAACGGTGGACCGCTCTTCGAGCCCGACCCGCAGATCAACATCTTTCCGACGACCCGCGACGAGGCGCGCGAAACCATGAAAGGGCTGATGGGACCGGGAAGCCCGCAGATCCCGGGCTATGTCCTCGACGACATCGTGCGGCGGACCGGCAACGGGCCGGCCGCGCGGTTTGCTCAGACCGCCGCCGAAATGGGAGTCTATCTTCTCGATGGAAGACTCGATGAGGTCACCGTGCCGGTGGAGTTGGTCTGGGGCGCGGCCGACCAATTGTTGACCGTCGGCTACGCCCAAAGGATGGTGGATGGATTGCCCCGGGCGCGACTTCACCCGATCAAGGGATGCGGACACGTCCCGCAGCGCGAATGTCCGCTCCGATTCCTCGATGCTTTGAAGACCGCCCTTGCCGAGCCGCCACCGCCGTTGGCCGGTGAAGCCGACGATGAAGAGCCCGCTGATGTTTTGCCTCCCGATAGCGGTGGGGACCAGCAGGCTGGAAGCCTGCTCCACAATCGCGCGGGCTGGCATCTTTCCTGCCAACCGAATTCGCAGCAGACGGCCGCTTCGCCCAGGGTGACAGGGGAGTGGGTATGATCTGCGCCGACATCCTCGGAGCGCGCTCTCAGCTTTCCCCCGGAAACACCGCGTTGGTGGAGGCCGCTTCCGGAAAGCGTTACACCTACGCCGAACTCGATGGGCGGGCGGTACGCTGCGCGCGGATGTGGCTCTATGGTCTCGGCCTCCGGCCGGGGACCCGGGTGGGGATCCTCTCCGGCAACCGCGTCGAGTTCCTCGATGCGGTCTTTGCGGCGGCCAAGAGCGGTGTGGTGCTGGTTCCGCTCAACACCCGTCTCACCGCCCACGAACTCGGTTTCATCGTTCGCGATGCGGGACTCTCCGTTCTCATGTACGACGACGACAACCGGGCTACGGTGCGTCGTCTCCGCGCAGGCGTCGAGATCGATCATTGGATCGCCTTCGACGAACCGGATGACCCCCTCGACCAGGACTATGCGGATCTGGTTCTCACCCGCGGTTCGGGAAGCTCGGTGCGCCGGCGGTGCCGCCCCGAGGATCCCTATTGCCTGCTTTACACATCGGGGACGACCGGCCGGCCGAAGGGGGTGGTCACCCCCCACCGCCAGGTGGTCTGGAACGCCTACAACACCGTCGTCTGCTGGCAGCTCGGTGAGACCGACGTCAGCTCGATCTTCACGCCCCTGTACCACGCGGGCGGTCTCGGCGCCTTTCTGGCCCCGATCATCCTGGCCGGCGGTACGGTTGTGCTCCACGCCGGATTCAACGCCGCCGAGGTGTGGCGGATGATCGAGACCGAGCGCTGCACCGTGGTCCTCGGGGTGCCGACCATCTGGTCGATGCTCGCCGATGCCCCCGAGTTCGCCGATACCGACCTCGATCACGTGAGATGGTTCATCTCCGGAGGAGCGCCGCTGCCGCGCCACCTCATCGAAATCTACCGCGAGCGGGGCGTCGTCCTGCGTCAGGGATACGGCCTCACCGAGGTGGGGGTCAACTGCTTCTCCATGTCCAACGAGGACGCGTGGGAGAAGGCGGGCTCTATCGGCAAACCACTCATGTTCACCGAAGCGAAGGTCATCGATGAGGGGGGACAGGAAGCGGTGCCCGGGGAGGTCGGCGAGCTCTGTTTCCGGGGACCGCACGTGTCGAACGGCTACTGGAACAACCCCGAGGCGACGGCCGCGGCCATCGATCGCCGGGGCTGGTTTCACACCGGAGACATGGCGAGGTGCGACGAGGACGGCTTTTATTACATTGCCGGCCGGGCCAAGGACATGTTCATCTCGGGCGGGGTCAACGTCTATCCCGCCGAGATCGAAAACCAGCTTCTGCAACATCCCTCGCTGAGCGATGCCGCGGTGATCGGTGCGCCGCACGAGACCTGGGGCGAGGTCGGAATCGCTTTCGTGGTGCCGGTCGAAGGGAAAAAAGTGGACGCAGCGGCCCTCGAGAGTTTCCTCCAGGCCAGACTCGCCCGTTACAAAGTACCCAAAGAGTTCATAGTAAAGACCGACTTGCCGCGAACGGCCTACGGAAAGGTCGTCAAGGGCGAACTCGTCGAAGAATGGAAGAAACGACAAGAAGCGTAAATCAATCGATCCCGTTCCCGATCACGTTCCCGCTCCCGAATGGTCGAGTCGGGAACGGGACCGGGAACGGGATCGGGAACGAAAGACCAAGGAGAACCACCTATGAAACCCATCTATATCGCCGCGTACCACCAATCGAAATTCGGCAAGCTCTTTGCCATGACCGTTCCCGAGATCGTCCTTGCTGCGATCAATGAAACCTATGCCGAGATCGGCGCCGAGCCCGTGGCCGTCGATGTCGCGTCAATCGGCGCGGCGTGCAACATGTCGCTCAACGAACAGGGCCTGCTCGCCGGTCTGGTGGCGATGGCGCCGGGGCTCGGTGGCAAACCCATCGAATCGGTGGAGAACGCCTGCGCCTCGGGCGGACAGGCGGTGCTCTCGGTGATCCAGAAGCTCCAGCTCGGACTCGGTGAGGTCGGGATTGCGGTCGGTTACGAAAAGATGCGCAACGACGAAGGCAAGATGGATGGAGCACTCGTCGGCAAAGTCCTCGGCTACTACTCGCACCCCGACGAGCGTGAGGGTAAGACCTATGTCTTTCCCCACCTCTTTGCCGAGGTGATGGACACCTATATGAAGAAGCACGGCGCGACAGAACGCGATTTCGCAGAGATCTCATCGCGCGAATACGCCAATGCGACGCACAACCCCTACGCCCAGATGCAGAAGATCGATGTCTCGGTGGACGAGGCTGCGACCCCAGAGGGGCGCAACCGCTACATTGTCGACGGGCTCCCGCTCAAGACCTACGACTGTTCGCAGATCAGCGACGGATATGCCGGGATGCTTCTCGCGACCGAGGAGGGCCTCGCGAGGCTCGGGATCGCCAAGGCCGACTGCGTCGAGATCGCGGGCTACGGGCAGGCCACCGATCCGCTCCTCAAGGCCGGGCGCGACATCCTGATCCCCTACGGCGCCTATCGAGCCATGGGCAAGGCGTATGAGATGGCGGGTGAGAGTCCCGATGACGTCAATGTGGCAGAGCTTCACGATTGTTTCACTGTCATGGCTGCGCTTGGAACCGAGGTCATCGGCAAGGCCGACTACGGCAAGGGCGCCGAGTACTGGCGCGAGGGCAAGGCCGAGGCCAAGGGCGAGTGTGGAATCAACACCTCGGGCGGGCTCATCGCCAAGGGCCACCCGGTTGGCGCCACCGGCATCGCCATGATCGGTTGGGCCGCATGGCAGCTCCAGGGCAAGGTGCCGGCCGAGCTCCAGGTGCCGGATCCCAAGATCGCGGCCACGTTCAACATCGGCGGACCGATCTGCGCGTCGGTCTGTACGGTACTCCGCAGAGCGGAGTAGTTTTGAGTTTTCAGTTATGAGTTCTTAGTTTCATTGCGAGGTCTCCACTCTTTTTGGGGTGCCGCAAATAACTAAAAACTAAGAACTGAAAACTAAGAACTTCCGAGGCCCTCGTTTCTTGGAGGACCTTGAAGGAGGGCTCGCCATGAAGGAAGAAATCACGCCCCTGCGGTCCGGACACCTCGAAGTGGACGGTTTCAAAATCTGGTGGGAGTACCACGGCACCGGTGACCGCGAGTGCTGCTGTCTGCTCAATGGCCTCGCAATGCACACCAAGGCCTGGTACGGCTTTCTGCCGCGGCTGACCGCAAACTACGATGTGATCCTCTATGACTATCTGGGTCAAGGCGAGTCGTCCACCGACGATGTGCCCTATTTCATCCCGGAGTTCGCACGCTTCCTGACGTTGATCATGGATGAAGTCGGGGTCGAGAAGGTGCACCTCATGGGGATCTCCTATGGCGGTTTCATCGGGCTCGATTTTGCCCGTCTCTATCAGGAACGGCTCCACACCCTGACGCTGTCAGGGATCCTTCTGTCGCACGAAAAACTCTTCGAGCTCTATCAGGAGATCTCGCTCAGGTTCTACCGGTCGTCGAAGGAGGTCTTCGAGATCTACACGCAGTACATGTACGAGAAGATCTTCGGCGAGGAATTTGCGGCCGCCATCCCGCCCGAGAGCTTCGAGGCCATGCGGCAGCGTTTCTACGATCGCTATATCGATCACCGCCACTGTCTGATCCGGCTCACCGAGGCCCAGGACCCGTTCTTTGGCGCGCTCGAGGAGAACATGGCCGGCTATAACGCGATCGAGACCCCCACGGTGCTCATCGCCGGGTCGCAGGACCGAGCCATCCCGTTGTGGCAGCAGCAGAAGATCCTCGACATCGTCCCCAACTCGCGTTGGCTCGAGATCCCGGGCGCCGGCCACGTGGTCTATCTCGAGAAGCCGGACCAGTTCTTTGGCAGCCTCGAGGGCTTCTTCGAAGCAAAGAGCCTGGACTTCGAGCCGCTGGCGGGAGTGGTGGGTTGAAACCCCGCATCTACGTCTGTGGTTCCCATGGAGCCTTGATCAGTGCGGAAATGCACAATGGAACCGCAAAGGCGCGAAGCTCGCCAAGGTGCCGCAAAGCGTCGCATGATAGACCCGGGCTCCCTCCGCATTCGAGGAACTGCCCTCGTTGGAGCGTGCGATGGCTCTCCGAAGTGTCTTCGCGGCACCTTTGCGTCCTTGGCGTCTTTGCGGTTCCATTGTGCGCTCAGGCGACGAGCGCCGATGATTCGAGGGCAGAGTTCGGGCGGGAGCGATCGAGATGATCTATCACGTCTTTGAGGGTGACGGGCCGTCGCTCCTCCTGCTCAACGGCATCGCCATGTCGGCGCCGAGTTGGCAGCCGGTAGCGGCGCCGTTGACCGAGTACTTCACGGTCATCCGCTGTGACCTTCGCGGCCAACTGCTGAGTCCCGGGTCGCCGCCGGCTGATGTCGCCGAACACGTCGATGATGTGGTCGAGGTGCTCGACCACCTCGGCCTGGATTCGGTCCATGTTCTGGCGACCTCCTTTGGCGGGGCGGTTGGCGCTCTGCTTGCGGCGAGCCATCCCGGCCGCGTGCGATCATTGCTCTCCATCGCCTCGGCCGATGGGTTCACCGATGTCATGGCCACCGAGGTCGCGCGGTGGCGGGAGGCGACGGTTCGATCGCTCGAGGGTCCGGACCGTGGAGTTCTGTCCGACATTTTGGAACCGGTGGTCTATTCGCCGGCCTATGTCGAGGCGCACCGTGAGGAGCGGGTGCTCCGGCGGAAGCAGATTGCGGCCCTGCCGACGGCCTGGTTCGAGGGTCTGGTCGGCCTGCTCGATTCCGCCGAGTCGTTCAGCCTGCGCGCGGAACTCGGCGCCATCCGCTGCCCGACACTCATTGTCGCCGCAGAGTTCGACGGGTTCATCCCGCTCGAACGCTGCCGAGGCCTCGCCGACGCCATCCCCGGCGCCGACTTCAAGATCATCAAGGGAGCCGGCCACGCCGTCGTGGTTGAGAACCCAGAAGCCGTCGTTGAGTTGGCCGTGGAGTTCTTCAAGACAGCCGATAGAAATGCAGGAGGGGCTTGAGGTCCCATCATCGGCTTCTTCTGCCGAAACGTACGATGAAACCGCAAAGACGCAACGGCCGCAAAGATGCCGCAAAGGCGTCCATTTGACTCATCGCACGCTCCAAGGACTGCCAGACGCTCGAAATCGGAAGGAGCCCGGGTCAAATGAGTTGCTTTGCGGTCCCTTGGCGATCTTCGCGTCTTGGCGGTTTCATTGTTCGTCGACGTCACTGAGTTTCATAAAGGAAAACCACCGACGCCGCGACCTCGATCGTGACGGTGTGGTGCGCCAAGTCGATTGTCTGCTACGATGAGTGGGTGATGACCTTCGACGCTTTCTCGTTTGATTATCTTGGCTATTACCGGATTCTTCGGAGCCGGCGAAGGTCTCACTGAACCCGGATTCTGAGGCCCGCCGGCGACGGCGGGCTTTTTGCTGCCCGCCACCGTCGCGGTCCCGACGGAGGATGAATGCACGCACCGAAGACTCAACCATCTGATCTCCACGCGCTCCTCGAGCAACATCGCCGCGACATCGAGGCGCTCGACCGCCGCATTCTCCATCTCGTCTGCGAGCGCCTCGAACTCGCCCGCCAGGTCGGCGATCTCAAAAGATCGCTCGCCGTGCCGCTGAGGAACTTCGGTGTCGAAGCTCAGGTCTACCGCCGTTTTGAAGATGCGAGTTCGCTGCTCGGTCTCGAGGCCGGGCTCGGCAGAGACCTTGCACGTTTTCTCATCGAGAAGGCAGTCGAGGAGCAGGCGACCCTGCGGGATGCGGTCTATTCGGGTGACGCGCTCGACACCGTCGTGGTCGGCGGCAAGGGCGGGATGGGTCGCTGGATCGCTCGATTCCTTGCCGGCCAGGGCCACCGGGTACGGGTCGTGGATCCGGCCCCCGGCGAGACGCCTTTTGAAGAGATGGGATCACTTGCAGACGCCATCGACGCCGATCTGATCATGGTGGCGGTGCCCATGACCGTCTGCCTCGGAATCATGGACGAACTGGGAGGCCTGCGTCCGCGTGGGGTTGTCGCTGAGATGTGCAGCCTCAAGACCCACCTCGGCCCGGTCATCGAAGGTCTGCGCTCGGCCGGAACCCGGGTGGTCTCATTCCATCCGCTCTTCGGCCCCGACGTGCGGATGCTCGAGGACCGCACGGTCGTTGTCTGTACCGATGCTCCACGATCGGACCTCGAAATTGTGGAGGGCCTTTTTGCCGATACCAGCGCCCGGTTGGTGGAAATGGACCCGGCCGAGCACGATCGGCGCATGGGACTCGTTCTGGGGCTGACCCATCTCGCCAACCTGGTTTTTGCCCGCGCCCTGGTCCACTCGGGTGTCGGTTCCGCCGACCTCGCCGAGGTGGCCGGTGTGACCTTCGGCCGCCAGATCGCCACCACCCGCGAGGTCGCGAGCGAGAATCCGTCGCTCTACTACGAGATCCAGGCCCTCAACGAGCTCACACCCGAGACCGGGCGGTGGTTGCACCGAGCGCTCGATGAGTGGATGGAAGCCGTGGAGCAGCCGGACGATGACCGTTTTTCGGAACTCATGACCACATGCCGGGAAAGCCTGGACGAGGCCAGGGGGAATGGCGAATGAAACGAGCACTCGACGGCGTCGTCGCGGCGCTCGGCCGATGGTCGGGCGAGCCGGTCAACCTACTGGTGGGGGAGCCATGCTTCGACCCGCCGGTTGAGATCCTGGGGTCTTTTGACCGGATCTCGGGCGATGCCGCCTCGGGCTACGGGCCGCCGGGCGGTCTTCCGGAACTCCGGACGGTTTTGGCGAATTGGGTCGATCCGAATCGTGCGGATCCGCGACGGGTGATGGTGACCCACGGCGCCAAGGGCGGTCTGCTTGCTCTCCTGGCTGCTCTGATCGAGCCCGGCGATGAGGTGATCCACCCGCTGCCGTGCTATCCCGCCTACCCGGCAATGGTTCGACGATTCGGCGGGGTGCCCATGGGCGTTGCCGAGCGGGGCGGTGGATTCTCCGGCTGGAGTGAGCAGGCTCTGGCGCTCGCCGGGCCGAGAACCCGCGCAGTGCTTCTGTCCTCACCGTCAAACCCGTCGGGTACGACCATCGACAGCGAAGAACTGGCGACTCTGGTCGACGGTTGCGGCGACCGAGGAATCCGACTGATCCTGGATGAGGCATATTCGGCCTTCTGTTTCGGTGACGATGCCGCCAACTCTGCCGCCGTCAACGCCGAGTCCATCCTGGTGCGGGTCGGGTCTGCATCCAAGAGCCTGGCTCTCCCCGGGTGGCGGGTGGGTTGGATCGTCGCCGATGAAGAGCTGGTCGCAAGCGTGACTTCGGTTCAATCCGCGTTGCTGAACCCTCCGGCGACCCCGCCGCAGCAGGCCATGCTGGCGTTGCCCGAGGTTTCGCCCGGCTACTTCGAAGACAACCGCCGCGTGGTTCGCGAGCGAATCGTGGTCATGGTCGAGGCCGTGCGGCGAGCCGGCTTCGATGCTTCGATGCCGGCGGGAGGATTCTATCTGTGGGTCGATATCCGCAATCGACTCGATTCACGGAAACCGGATTCCGTGGGGTGGTGCGAGCGCCTCGCTGAAGAGCACGGCGTCGGTCTCTGGCCCGGCGAGGACTACGGAACCCCCGGTTGGGTCCGCTTCGCCCTCCCGCAGGGGGACAACTGGCGCGAGGTCGTGCGGAAGCTCGAGGAGCGGCTGTCCCTTTGCGGGTGAACCTCTGTTGCACGAGGTCTCATCATCGATCTCGGCTTTCGGGGTGCACAATGGAACCGCGAAGTCGCCAGGATCGCGAAGGTGCCGCGAAGTCATCCCAACGACTCGTCGCACAGTATAAGAGGTGATTTGGGGACCTTCTGCAAGAATGACGAGGTTTCAGTCTCACAACAGCGGTCCATCGCAGGCGGGGACGCCTGCGCTACAAGGTTGTTTGCGATTTTGTAGCGCCCGCGTCCCCGCGGGCGATGGTCTCTTTCGTCGATTTCTGAGGCAATCGCGAACCTTCTAGGAAGCTCACGCGTTCCGGAATCGAGGGAGCTCGGGCCAACAATTCAATGCTTTGTGGAGCCTTGGCGTGCTTCGCGTCTTGGCGGTTCCATTGTGCGCTCTGGCTTGGAGCGCTAGTCCAGAGCACTAACGGGCACGGGCACGGGTAGGGGTACGGGATCGGGTACAGTAATGGGAACTGATGAGGACGATCCCGCCAGCGATGTCGTCCCGACTTTTTGGAGGAGCCCCGACAATGCGCGACCCTAAGATTCTGCTCAGTGCTGAAGAAATGCCCCGCCAGTGGTACAACCTCGCGGCCGACCTGCCCAAACCGCCACCTCCGCCGCTCGGCCCCGACGGGCAACCTGTGGGCCCGGACGCGCTGGCGCCGGTCTTCCCGATGAATCTCATCGAGCAGGAAGTCAGCCAGGAGCGTTGGATCGACATTCCGGACGGCATCCTCCAGCTGCTCGCTCGGTGGCGGCCGGCGCCTCTGCGCCGCGCCTATGCGTTGGAACAGGCGCTCAAGACACCGGCGCGGATCTACTACAAAGACGAGAGCGTGTCACCTGCCGGCAGCCACAAGCCAAACACCGCCGTCGCCCAGGCCTGGTACAACAAGGAGTTCGGGATCGAGCGGCTGTGCACCGAAACCGGCGCCGGCCAGTGGGGCTGCGCACTGGCCTACTCGTGCTCTCTCGTCGGACTCGAGTGCCGGGTCTTCATGGTCAAGGTGAGCTATGAGCAGAAGCCCTTCCGCAAGGTCATGATGGAGACATGGGGCGGGAGCTGTGTCGCCTCGCCGAGCACCGAGACCGAGACCGGCCGCGCGATCCTCGCCGAGACCCCGGACTCTCCGGGCAGCCTCGGGATCGCCATCTCAGAGGCCATCGAGGCGGCGGTGACCGATCCCGGCGGCAAGACCCGCTACTCGCTCGGCAGCGTGCTCAATCACGTGCTGCTGCACCAGACCGTTATCGGTCTTGAAGCCAAGAAACAGCTCGTAATAGCTGGCGAGGGAAATCCCGATGTGGTGATCGGCTGCGCCGGCGGCGGCAGCAACTTCGCCGGTATCGCGTTCCCGTTCATCGCAGACAAGATCAACGGCGCCTCAATCGACATCATCCCGGTGGAGCCCGAAGCCTGCCCGACCCTCACCCGTGGGCCGTACGCCTACGACCACGGCGATATCGCCGAGATGACGCCGATGCTCGCCATGTACTCGCTCGGCCACAAGTTTGTTCCCCCGACCATCCACGCCGGTGGCCTGAGGTATCACGGGATGGCGCCGCTGGTGAGCGCCGCGGTGGATCAGGGGCTGGCCGATCCGCGAGCCTATGGCCAGAAGAAGTGCTACGAGGCGGCCGTGACGTTTGCCCGTACCGAGGGGCTCATCATCGCGCCGGAGACGTCTCACGCGGTGGCCGCGGTCATCGACGAAGCCGAAAAGGCGCGCGAGGCGGGCGAGGAGAAGGTCATTCTCTTCTGTCTCTCAGGCCACGGTCTGCTCGATCTCAAGGGCTACGAGATGTACTTCGCCGGCGACCTCGAGAACTACCCGCTCCCCGAAGAGGTCCTGGCCCGCTCGATCTCGGTGATGGAGGGCTACCCGAAGCCGTAGCGGCCGCGACGGGTCGGAGTCCGGATCGCACAATGGAACCGCCAAGACGCGAAGCGCGCCAAGGCTCCGCAAAGCATCGCATAATTGACCCGGACTCACTGTGAACCTCAACGCCTTACCTTTTTCGGAACTCTGCGATGAGTCATTGGGATGACTTCGCGGCACCTTCACGAACTTGGCGACTTGGCGGTTCCATTTTTCCTCCCGGTACGGAGGGACGATGAATCGAACCACCGGGCTCGGGTACGGGATAGACTGATTCCCGCATGAGTCAACTCAAACTCCTTGGTGAGCGGCGTTTCTGGCCGCTGTTCTGGACCCAGTTCCTGGGGGCGTTCAACGACAATCTGTTCAAGAACGCCCTGGTGATTCTCGTCGCCTATCGCTCCATGAGTCTGATGGGGATCTCATCGCAGCAGATCGTGGTCGCCTGCGCCGGGATCTTCATCCTGCCGTTCTTTCTCTTCTCGGCCACCGCCGGCCAACTCGCCGACCGGTACGCCAAATGGCGCCTCATCCGGCTGGTCAAACTCTGGGAGATCGGGGTCATGGCCCTGGCGGGGGCCGGCTTCGCCTTCGACAGTCTGCCGCTGCTGCTCACGGTGCTCTTTCTCATGGGGATGCAGTCGACCTTCTTCGGCCCGGCAAAGTACAGCATCCTCCCCGAATTGCTCGGCGAGGGCGATCTGGTGGGCGGCAATGCGCTGGTGGCGGGAGCGACCTTTCTGGCGATTCTTCTCGGCACCATCACCGGCGGGCTCGTCATCGCCGGTGGCGATGTCTGGGTCTCGCGTCTCGGACTCATGGTGGTCCTGGTGGCCGTTGCCGGGTACTTCACCAGCCGATTCGTCCAGAAGACGCCGCCCGCCAACCCCGATCTCGAGGTCAGGCTCAACCCGGTGACGCCGACCATCGACATCCTCCGGGTCACGCGGAGCGTCAAGACGGTTTTTCTCTCGGTCCTGGCAATCTCGTGGTTCTGGTTTCTCGGCGCCTCCTTTTTGTCTCTGCTGCCCAATTTCTCAAAGGACGTGATGCTCGGCAGCGAGACGGTGGTGACCCTCTATCTCTCGGTCTTCTGCGTCGGGATCGGGATCGGTTCCATGCTCTGCGAGACCTTCTCACGGCGCCGGCTCGAACTCGGGCTCGTTCCCCTGGGTTCCATCGGCATGAGCGTCTTCGCCATCGATCTCGCCATTTCAGGCGGTCGGTTTCTCGGCCCCCTCGACGGTCATCTCATGGGCATCGCCGAGTATCTTCGTCACCCCGGCGCAGTCCGCGTACTCTTCGATCTGTTCATGATCGCCGTTTCGGCCGGCTTTTACACCGTGCCGCTGATGAGCTTTATCCAATTGAGGACCAGGGCAGCTCAAAGGTCCCGCGTCATCGCCGGAAACAACATCATCAACTCAGCGCTGATGGTGGTCTCGTCGGTGACGTTGGTCGTCCTCCTGGCCGCAGGGAGGACGATTCCCTGGCTCTTCTTCATGCTTGGCGTGCTCAATGCGGTGGTGGCCGTTTACATCTACACGGTGATCCCGGAGTTTCTGCTTCGGTTTGTTGCGTGGTGCGCTACGAACATCGTCTACCGCCTTCGGATCGAGGGCGAGGAGAAGATCCCTGCCGAAGGAGCGGCGGTGCTGGTGGCCAACCACGTCAGTTTTGTCGACTGGCTCATCTTCGCATCGGTCTCGGCACGGCCGGTCCGCTTCGTCATGACCCACGAATACTTCGAGCTGCCGCTCGTGCGTTTCCTCTTCCGTGACGCCAAGGTGATCCCCATCGCCCCGGGCCGTGAGGACGCGGAACTCAAGAGGCGTGCTTACGATCGCGTCGCCGAGGAGCTCGAGCACGGCGAACTTGTTTTCATCTTTCCCGAGGGCGGCATCACCGATGACGGCGAACTCCAGCCTTTCCGACCGGGGATCGAGCGGATCATCGAACGAACACCGGTGCCGGTGGTGCCCATGGCGGTCACCGGACTTTGGGGCAGTTTCTTCAGCCGCTGGGGCGGACGCGCCATGACCAGGCCCTTCCGGCGCTTCTGGTCAAAGGTGACGGTCAAGATCGGCGACCCCATCCCCCCCGAAGCCGTCACCGCCCAATCCCTCGCCGAACGCGTCGCCAACCTCGGCAGCTGGGATCCACCAGAGCCGTTTGATGAGAGTAAAGCGAAGGCCGGGGAACCCGCAGATAGCGCAGATTGACGCCGATTTCATCGCGTTTTCTCGAGCTGGAACGCCTCTCGTTCGAGTCGGGGTTGATCGGTACCGGTGGGCAAAATGAAACCGCAAAGGCGCGAAGAGCGCGAAGGTTTCGCAAATCACTCCATTTTTGACCCGGGCTCCCTCTTTTCCCTTACGCCTTTCAGTTGTCGGAATTTTTCGATGGGTATAGAAAATGGCTTCGCGGCACCTTTGCGACCTCTGCGTCTTGGCGGTTCCATTGTGCCTGCCGGGTCGGATCATCGATGCATGGAGTCCTGAACGACTCCGATTTCGACGCCCCACCGTGCGAGGTAGATGGTGCTGGGGGGTTCGCCGGGCGTTCTGGGGGTTTCGATGTCGATGGAGGTGAATACCTGACGGAGGGTGGTTTCGAAGTCGGGGTTGGGCTGCGGGCTCCAGATGGCGAGAACACCGCCCGGCCGGAGCGCCCGCCGGCATCGGGTGAGGCCGTCGCCGGTGTAGAGCCCGGCGTTGCCCGGCGCCGCGAGCCAGCCGGGACCGTTGTCGACATCGAGGAGCATGAGGTCAAAGGTCTCGGGGTTGGCGTCGATGACATCGGCGAGATCCGCGATCCGGATCTCCACCCGAGGATCGTCGACTGAGTGGCCGTTGGCCTCGGCGAAGTACTGCTGGTTCCACTCGACGACCTTGGCGCCGATCTCGGCGACGATGACCCGATTGACGCCGACGAGATCGAGGGTCGCACGGAGAGTGTGACCGGCGCCGAGGCCGCCCACCATTGCGGTCAGAGGCTCTGCATCCGAATGGAGTCGCGCGTGCGCAAGCCCGGCCATGGCGCGCTCGGCGTAGCTGCCGTGGCTCGCCATGAGGAAGGCGCCGTCGATGAGGATCTCGTAGCCCTCCTCGCCGGTGGCCGCCCGGTAGTGCCGAAGCACCAACTCCCCGAGGGGAGTCAGCTCACCGTCGATCTCGCGGTATTCGATCTCCATCCAAGGAGGATAGCGCGGGTTGTACCGGATGAAACTCGGTGTTCGATGCGCACAATGGAACCGCCAAGACGCAGAGGTCGCAAAGGTGCCGCGAAGTCATCTCTTTGACTCATCGCAAATGGCCACGAGTCGTGTTGCGCTTCGGGTTGGAAAGAGCCCGGGTCAATAGTGTGATGCTTGGCGGCACCTTGGCGTACTTCGCGACTTTGCGGGTCCATTGTGCGAACCGGCTTGGATCGTTGATTCATGAAACCCATGTGCCCCAACCTCGGTTGCGGTTGGTAGATTCCAGAACTCATCCGGCTTCGCCTTTGGCTCCGCAGTGGATTTGTCTGTCGTCGCGCTTCGGCGGCGACAGACAAAAAAGTTGCGGGCTCGTGAGAGCCCGCGTTAGGAGGGTAGTGGGTTGTGGGACCCGTTTATTGGTTACCAGAGATTGATGGCGACTTGGGTGCCGTCATCGACTTCGACGGTCACGAGCGGTCCGTTGTCGGCTTTCGCGAGAGCATCGAAGACCAGATCGGGGTCGAACGTCTTCCAGTCCCACTTTTCGAGAGCGTAGAGCACTCCGTCGAGGGGGATGGTGCAGCGGACGGTCGCGTCATCGGCATCCACCGCCACGGTGATGTTGTCGCCGATCTTGCTGATCTCGACCAGTGCATCGGGCGCCGAGACCTTGACCAACGCCGAATCCGGCGCATCGAGAAGGCTGGTCACGGCGGCCATGATCAGTTCCTTGTTGGCCGCAATCTCGGGTGGAAACTCCTCGACCTCGAACGCGTCGGCGGGAATGAACGAACTGGCGACATCGGCGATGAAGAGGGGGAACGGCACCTTGATGTGCATGGGATCGGGGTCCGCGATCCGGACATCGATCACCATCCAGTCGGTGATGGCGACGGCGGTGATCATACCTGCCAGCCCAGCGAGCAGGATGCCGCCGATGGTTGAAATGCCTCTTTCACGCATGCCCATGATGACCTCCCGCCTCGATCTCGTTTATTCGATCCACACGCGGACGTTCGCGTCGTCGGATTCCACGGTCACCAGGTCGCCGTTGGGAAGACGATCGAAGCTCTCGAGGAGCGCAGCGACATCGATCTGGCTCTCTTCGTTGATGGAGAGTGCGTCCATGAACTCCACCGGGACCGTGACCTTGACCTTGGAGTTGTCGCCATCCATTTCGTTGACATCGATGAGCAGGGTTCCGCCCTGTTTGCTGACACTGACTTTGGCGTCGGGAGAGTTCACGGTGACGAACTGGCCGTCGGGCGCGTCTTTGACTGCGGCGAAGATCTCGGCCCAGTCGATATCGGTGTCATCGATGTCGAGATCGATGTGGCCTTTGTGGAAGTTGTCGATATCGACGCTCTTGAGCACCGACAGTACGAGGTTGAGGGGCAGGTGGACCTCGACGTTGGTCCCATCACCCGGCTCGGTCACGTTGACGTTGACCCAGCGAATCTCCTCGCTGGCGAGGGCGAATCCGGCGATCAGGATGAAGGCGGCTGCGAGGGCTGTGATCTTGCGGTCCATGTCATACCTCCGTGTCGTTCTGACTGGAAGACGACCGTCAGGCGAAATAGTTAACGGCCGTTCCTGACCATGGAAACGGCGGATGAAGAAAAAGGTTCGCTCCATCCTGTTTCTTGCTCGATCCGAGGTCGAAAGTTGGCGGCGTCAACGGATTGGGTTCTCGTGGGTCGACGATCCGAGCCGGTAGGCACATTCGAAACGCCAAGGCGCCGAGGTCGCAAAGGAGCCGCGAAGCCATTTTCTCGACCCATCGCAAAGTCCCAAGAAAGGTCAGGCGTTGAAGTTCAGAGGGAGCCCGGGTCAGTTGAGCGATGCTTGGCGGGATCTTCGCGTGCTTCGTGTCTTTGCGGTTTCAATGGGCGCCCCGGCCACCACCGCCGATGGTTGAGGGAACGCTGTCCCGGATTCCTACGAAGGAGATGAAGGCTCAATCGCCCAAGGGCATGACGAGCCAGAGAATCAGGTAGGCCAGTATTCCGGGGAAGGCCACCGAGAGGATGGAGACCACCACGAAGAGGATGCGGAAGGATGTCGGACTCCAGCCGAGCCAATCGGCGAAACCGGCGCAGACGCCGGCGATCATGCGGTCGGATCTGGATCGGTGCAGGGGATTCGATGTTGCCACTGAGGGCTCCTTTCGATGCGCTTCTGCAGGTACATACGCAATCGGTGCGTCATGTGTTCCAGCTCGCGGGAACGAATCCTCAGGCCGCCGCTGCCGCTTTCTTCGCGTCCATGTGGTTGGTGACGCCGATGAAGACCAGGAGCGCGACCAGCGAGATCAGACCGACCAGGGTGTAGGCGTACCACAGATAGTGCGCGTGGGCGTAGATCTCGGGCATGGGGGCCTGACCGGCGAGAGCGAGGGTGTGCTGGTCCTGAACGGCTTGTGACAGCGTCGAGGGCTCCGGGCAGTATTTGGACAGCAGGAAGCCGGACAGGATGAAGCCGAAGAGCCACGCGAAGAAAGTGTTCATGTGGGCGAAACCGAGAAACACTCCCTCCTTGCCCTTGGGCGCCTGTTTGGAGGCGAACTCGAGATATTTGGGACTGAGGAAGCACTCGGCCAGGCCCTGGATGGAGATCCCGACGACCATCATCAATGTAATGGGGTGGATCGACATCCCGAGGATCTCGATATTGCCGTGGAAGAAGGCCGACGAGGCCATCGCCAGCGATGACATCGGAATCATGGCCATGGCGACCAGCATGGAGTTCTGCGGCTTCCATTTGCGGACCATCTGGGTGATGGCGACGACAAAGAGAACGACCACGAGCGGGTTGACGTTGGCATACCACTCGGGTTTGTAGGTCTCGCCGGCCATCCGAAGCACGTAGTCGGGCATGGCTGCGTAGAGCTGACCCTGGATCGCCCAGAACCCGGCGGTGATGAGGATGAGGGCGAAAAACCGCAGATTGGACATGGCCATCCACATCCCCTGGAGAACCTCGTGGATGTTCCGGGGCTGATCCTCGCCGTCAGTAGGCGGTCGGAAAATGAAAAAGACCAGAATCAGAGCCAATAACGATGCTCCGGAAGAAAAGAACGGGACAGTCTCGACGCCCATCTGAATCCGCATCGGGGCGACGATGGTCTTGCCGGTGAAGCTGCCGATGTTGACCACCATGTAGAAGATGGAGAAGGCGCGGGCGCGGTTGGCGGCATCGGACGATTTTGAAACCGTCCCGGTGATGATGGGCTTCACGAAGGCGCCGCCGACCACGATGATGAAGAGTCCGACCAATACCGGGCCGAGGGTGCTAAAGACACCGAGGGAACCGTAGCCGATGGTGAGAAGAGCGAAGGCCAGCATCAGGCCGTTGCGGAAACCCATCCGATCCGCCAGTGCCCCGGTGAAAAAGGGGAAGAGATAAATCAGGGCGCCAAAGAGTCCTGCAACGATTCCTGATTGAATATCGTCGAGGCCGACGACGCGGATGAGATAGGTCCGAAGCGCGATGAAGGTGCCATAGTAGGCGGCCCTCTCACAGAGTTCGGCCACATTTCCTGTCCAGAATGCGCGGGGAAAGCGCCAGGTGGTCTTGCCTTCGTCCATGAGTCCTCCATTGCATTGTGCGACGGACGCGCAACTCTAGCACGGTGCCGGAGTTTGATTTGTTGAACACCAACCGCGCCGACGACGTAGAATCCTATTGAAATGAACATCAAACGCTGGCTCATCGTTGTCGTCCTCCTGGCGATCGTGGTTGTCGCGCTCAAGCTCACGGTCTTCCAACCTGAGGTGATCCGAGTCCGGATCGCGACGGTGGAACGGGGTGTGGTCGAGGAGACTGTGACCAATACGCGGGCGGGGACGGTCAAGGTTTACCGACGCGCCAAGCTCTCACCTCAAATGGGGGGGCTGGTGGTGGCGACACCGCACATGGAAGGGTCGTTGGTCTCCGCCGGCGATTTGTTGCTCAAGCTTGACGATCGCGTCCAGCAGGCGGAGCTGGATCTGGCGAGAAAGAGCGTCGTCGCGGCTGAAGCCCAGGCCAACGAGGCCTGTTTTGCGGCCGATCTCGCCCAGACCGAACTCGAGCGAACCACCTCGCTGCACGGCAGCGGCATCGCGTCAGACCAGAGCCTGGACGCCCTGAGTTCCGAGCGAGATCGAAGCCGAGCGGCCTGCGCAGCCGGCGCCGCCGCGGTGGGACAAGCAAGGTCACGGGTGGCGGTGGTCGAGGTTCAACTGGCGTTCACCGAGTTGCGCGCGCCCTTCAGTGGAACCGTGGCGGAGGTTTCCACCGAAGTCGGCGAGTGGATCACGCCGTCACCGCCGGGAGTGCCGATTCCGCCGATCATCGATCTGCTCGATCCCGCGTCGATCTATGTCAGCGCGCCCATCGACGAAGTCGACGCCGAGCGGGTCAAGGTCGGGCAGGCGGTCCGGATGACCGTTGATTCGCGTCCCGACCTGCGCTTCTTCGGTCGGGTCAAACGAGTCGCACCCTATGTGCTCGATGTCCTCGAGCAGAACCGGACCGTCGAGATCGAGGTCAGTTTTGACGAACAGGGCGCCGTCTCGGGAGTTCTGCCCGGCACTTCGGCCGATGTCGAGGTGATCCTCGATCAACGGACGGATGTGCTGCGGGTGCCGTCGTCGGCGGTGGCGGAGGATGGCAAGGTCCTGGTGCTGGTCGATGGCGTTCTCGAGGAAGGCCGGATCGAGGCCGGGCTCAAGAACTGGCAGTTCACCGAGGTGCTCAGCGGAGTCGCCGAAGGTGACGCCATCGTCGCTGCGCGGGACTCCAGCGAGATCGAAGCCGGAGCTCTTGCGGAGGCGCGATGATCCTGCACCGGAACCATCGCGTTTCCAACGCAGAGGCGCAGAGACGCAGAGACGCAGAGATTTCTGATGAGGGTCGCCCGCGGAGATTGAACGGATGTGGACTTCGTGCGGGGGTTTTCATCGCCGGTAGGTCAAATCAACGCAAAGGCGCAAAGGCGCAAAGACGCAACATCGCAACAATGGGCCATCGCACGAGTTCTGTCGATTCTTGCGAATCTCCAGGGCGCCGGACATCGCTCGGAAATGGATTCGTGGCAATCGTTCGGAGGTACGGCTCTGAAGGAGGCTCGAGTGTCCCGGCGCTTCTGAGCCAATCATTGCGATGGCTTTGCGCCTTTAGCGCCTTTGCGCCTTTGCGTTTCTCCACCAAGCGGGCACGAAGCTGCCGAAACGATAGTCAAACAACGTCCAAGCAGTGTGATCGCTGCGATGGCCCTAACCTGCGATGCCTCTGCGCCTCTGCGTCTCTGCGCCTCTGCGTTGATTCCCCGTTGCGCCATAGCGCCTTTGCGCCTTTGCGTTTCTCCACCAAGCGGGCACGAAGCTGCCGAAACGATAGTCAAACAACGTCCAAGCAGTGTGATCGCTGCGATGGCCCTAACCTGCGATGCCTCTGCGCCTCTGCGTCTCTGCGCCTCTGCGTTGATTCCTCCGGTGCCCGCATGATCGAACTCAAGGATCTCTGGCGGACCTACCAGGTCGGGGACTCCGAGGTTCACGCGCTGCACGGCGTGGATCTGACCATCGGCCGCGGCGATTACCTCGCCGTGATCGGGCCGTCCGGTTCGGGCAAGTCAACCCTGCTCAACATCCTCGGCTGCCTCGATCGGCCGACCTCGGGCAGTTATTTCTTTGACGGTCGCGATGTCGGTCAACTCTCCGATGTCGAACGCACCAAACTGCGGCAGGACCAGATCGGTTTTGTCTTCCAGTTCTTTCACCTGCTCGCCCGCCTCACCGCTCAGGGCAACGTCGAGCTGCCCATGCTGTTCGCCGGGGTCTCCCGCGCCGAGCGGCGGTCAAAGGCGGCGGAGGCGTTGGCGTCGGTCGGTCTGGAGGATCGCGCCCACCACCGGCCCGACCAACTCTCGGGAGGCCAGCGCCAACGGGTCGCCATCGCCCGTGCCGTGGTCATGGGTCCGGGGCTGGTGCTGGCCGATGAACCCACGGGCAACCTCGACAAAGCATCGGCCTTCGAGGTCATGGATCTGCTCGAGGCCATGAACCGCGATGGACAGACGGTGGTCCTGGTGACCCACGACCCCGAGGTCGCTGCGAGGGCGAAGAACACGGTGCGGATGGATGACGGTGACATCGTGGAGCGAAGCTGATGAATGATGAATGATGAATGATGAATGATGAATGATGAATTTCATCGCAGCTATCGCGGCATTTGCTCGGTGCGCGAAATGGCGCGCTGGGCGGCGGTGCCTGGCTCTCATTTCGCCGCGAAATGGTGCCTGGCATCCGCTCGGGAACACCGTCGACAGCATCAAGTCCGGGTTGGCGCTTCCGGATTCGAGGAACGCTGAATGCCGCTGACCGAGCTCATCGCCTTTGCCATCGGGGCCCTTCGTGGTCACCGGTTGCGGACCGTGCTGTCGGTGGCTGGAGTGGCGGTGGGGATCGCGGCGGTGGTGGCGTTGACCGCGCTCGGCGAGGGCGCCCGGCAGTATGTGGTGCAGGAGTTCAGCTCG
Source organism: uncultured Acidobacteriota bacterium (assembly GCA_963753035.1). Classification (GTDB taxonomy): domain Bacteria; phylum Acidobacteriota; class Thermoanaerobaculia; order Thermoanaerobaculales; family Sulfomarinibacteraceae; genus JAHECW01. The sequence continues at coordinate 126,225 of CAVWAW010000011.1, forward strand.
TTGGGGACGAATCTCCTCATCGTGATCCCCGGCAAGGTGGAGACCACGGGGATGATGCCCTTCGGCGGGACCACCAACGATCTCACCCTCGACGATTACCGAGCAGTGGCCGACAGAATCCCACTCGTGGTCGAGGCGGCGCCGCTCGCCACCGGCACCGAGGTGGTGCGGGCCGGCGCACGGGCGCGTTCGGTCGGAATCTTCGGCACCACCGCGGAGCTCGCCAGCGTCCGACGGCTCGTGGTCGGTTCGGGCCGCTTCCTCACACCGGGTGATCCGGATCGAGGGGGCAGCGAGGTGGTGCTCGGCCTCAAGGTCGCTCAGGAACTCTTCGGGGCGGTTTCACCCCTTGGCAAAATCGTTCGGATCGGAGAGTGGCGCTTCCGGGTCGTCGGAGTGCTGGCCCCGCGAGGGCGATCGCTCGGGTTCGATTTTGACGACATCGTCTTCATCCCGGTGCAGACCTCCATGCGGATGTTCAACCGGTCGTCGCTCTTCCGGATCCTGGTGGAGGTCGGCTCGGAATCCAATCTCGCTCCGGCGAAGAAGGCCGTGATCGAACTCCTCGCCGAACGGCACCGGGTCGAGGACGTCACCGTCATCACCCAGGATGCGGTGGTCTCGACCTTCAACTCGGTCTTCAACGTGCTGACCCTGGCGCTGGTGGGCATCGCCTCGGTCTCGCTCACGGTGGCCGGGGTCGGCATCATGAATGTCATGCTGGTGGCCGTGGCCGAACGCCGGCGGGAGATCGGTCTGCTCAAGGCCCTGGGTGCCACGACGGGCCAGGTGCTGGCGGTCTTCATCGCCGAAGCATCGGTGCTCTCGAGTCTCGGTGGGGCGGTGGGGCTGGCGGCCGGCTGGTTGTCGATCCGGATCTTTGTCCAGATCTATCCCACTTTTCCGGCGGCGCCGCCGACGTGGGCCGTCGCCGCGTCGCTGGCGGTATCGCTCGGTGTCGGGATCGTCTTCGGGGTCGTGCCGGCGAGACGAGCGGCGAAACTCGATCCGGTGCAGGCTTTGGTGGGACGATGACGAAGGAATTTTGAATTATGAATTATGAATTCTTAGTTCCATCGCAAACGCTCAGCGGGGCTCTGCGATGGAAAATTCATAATTCAGAATTCAAAATTCATAATTCGCCCTGGCTGTGTTTGTATGGACACCGTCGAGATTGTCCGTTTCGTGGTCGGCGCGTTGGGCGGTCAGCGCCTTCGGTCGTTTCTGTCGGCGTTGGGGGTCGGAATCGGTGTGACTGCGGTGATCCTGCTGACCTCACTGGGGGAGGGGACCCGCGACTACATCGTCGGGCAGTTCACCCAGTTCGGCACCACTCTCATCGGGATCAACCCCGGCAAGGTCAAGACACTCGGGATGCCCGGCGTGCTCGGCGGCACCACACACAAGCTCAGCATCGACGACGCCGAGGCCCTACGAAAGATCCCCGGAGTCGAGGAGGTCGTCCCGGTCTCCTTTGGACCGGCGGAGGTCGAAGGGGGCGGCCGCGGCCGCAGCGTCTTCATCTACGGGGTGGGATGGGAGGCCGCTTCGGCCTGGCGATTCCAGGTGGCGCAGGGTTCCTTCCTGCCCCGCATGGATCCGAACCGGCGGGGATCCTACGCCGTTTTGGGGGCCAAGCTCGCCCGCGAGCTCTTTGACCAGAAGTCCCCTCTCGGTCAACGGGTGCGGATAGGCGGATTCTCGTTTCTCGTCATCGGGGTGATGGAGCCCAAGGGCCAGATCCTGGGCCTCGATCTCGATGATACGGCCTTTATCCCGGTTGCCTCCGCCATGGACATGTTCAACGTTGACGAACTGCTCGAGATCGACGTCGTGGCGGCGTCGAGCGAGGCCATCGGCCCCGTCAGCGAGGGAATCCGTCGTCTGCTCATGGAGCGCCACCGAGGCGAAGAAGACTTCACCATCACGACCCAGACCGAGATGCTCGAGACCTTCGGCCGGGTGATCTCCATGGTCACGGTGGCGGTCTCGGGGATTGCGGGGATCTCACTCTTTGTCGGCGCCATGGGGATTCTCACCATCATGTGGATTTCGGTCCACGAGCGTACCGGCGAGATCGGGCTGCTTCGAGCCATCGGGGTCCCACGCTCCATGGTGCAGATTCTCTTCCTTCTCGAAGCGGTGGTGCTGTCCATGGCGGGGGGAGTTCTCGGGCTGGTGAGCGGATTCGGGATCATGGCCTTGGTGCGGGTTGCGGTGCCCGGGTTGCCCATGAGTACGCCCATCGAGGCTGTGGTCGCCGCGTTGGTCATGAGCCTGGTGGTGGGGATCGTCAGCGGGGTCGCGCCCGCGCGGCGGGCCGCCGATCTCGACCCCATCGAGGCGCTTCGAGCGGAGTAAATGAACCGCGAGGACGCAAGGGACGCAAGGCCATCGCAGCCATCGCAGTTTCACCGCAAAGAACGCAAAGACGAAACATCGCAAAGGGCATCGCATGATTGACCCATCGCAATCATCGCATTTCAACGCAGAGACGCAAAGGCGCTAAGGCGCAGAGACATCGCACCATCGCACCGTCGCAGATGGGACACGGATCTTCGCAACCGGGGAGGACGGCGGAGTCGGTGTCGGTCGGACCGCCACCACCTGTTGATCGGGTCGTCGCTCCAAACACAAGTGTTTGTCCCGCCGACCCGATCAACAGGCCGCCGCGCCTACGGCGCGCCGGCTCCGCCCGGGTCGTGCTCTCAATCAACTCTCAGTAGAAATGAACGGCTGCAATGGGCCCGATCCGTGTCCGATTGCAATACTCCGTGTTTTCTTTGTGTCTTGGAGTCTTCGTGTTTGCGACGGAGGGATGGGTGTGATGGCTCTGCGCCTCTGCGCCTCTGCGTTTTTTTCTGCGATGCTTTGCGAACCTTGCGCCTTTGCGGTGAAAACCCGCTGCCGTGGACTTGGTCAGAGACTGATCTCGCGGGGACCGGGATAGTCCTCGAACGCGGGCTTGTCATCGAGATCGAGGAGCTTCTGCATCTTTTCGGCGACCTCGAGGTACTGTTCGGCTCTCCCGCCCCGGGCGGCCGCGGCCGCCGAACGTTCGAGTTCAACAGCTTCGACGTGTTCGCCGCTGATATAGAGCAGTCGAGCCAGGGTGTCGGCAATATCGGGTGAGGGATCGAGTTCGTACGCCTTGCGGGCCATGGTAACCGCGGTTTCGAGGGATTCCCGGGCGAGATAGAGCTGCCACGCCGCTCGGTTGAGTTCGTCGGCGTCGTGAGGCGCATCCGGATCATCGAACCAGCGCTCGTAGAAACCGGCGGCAAGCTCATAGTGACCGCCGCGAAAGGCAAAGGTCGCCAGCCCGAAGAGATCGTCGCCTTCGGCGTCCTCGCCACTGCCGAGCGCCAGGAGTTCCGCGGCGTCCTCGAACCTCGCCTCCCGCATGAGAGTGGCCTGCTCACTCGGGTCGATCTCGGGGAGCCCTTCGTCGAGCAGTGAGCTGAGTCGTTTGGTCCCGGGAACCGATGGGACTTCGATCGATGTCTTCCACCCATCTCGGTAAAGTTTTCCGGCCCTGAGATAGACGCGATAGTGGAGGTCGCGTCCGGCCTCGAACATGAGGTTCTCGCACACCTCGTGTTGGTGCGCGGACTCGGCGTGGAAGTTCTTGATCCGGGTGATGGCGCCTTCCGGGTCTGACCGTTCGAGGAGCCCTTCAACGGCGCGTCGAATCGCGTCGATATTGGTCGGGTCTTCAGCGAGACTCTGGAGACAGGCGTAGAGGGTGTCTCCGGTCCGGATACGTCGGACCTCCTCGACGAATTTCTCGGGCGGCAAATAGCCGACGATGCGCTCGACCTCCTCTCCCGATGGATCGAGGAAGATCATGGTGGGGTAGGATTCGACACCAAATTCTCGGGCCGCCTCTGCACCGTCGGTTTCGGCGTTGAGCTGGATCGAAACGAGCTTGCTGAGTTCGGCGCGGACATCGCGATTCGAGAGGGTCTCCGACTCCAGCCGGCGACACCACGAACACCAGTCGGTGTTGAACTCGACAAAGACAAGGGTGTTCTTCTCGGCCGCAGCTTCAACCGCGTCCTCGAGATCGCCATGGAACCAGAAATCATCGCCCATGGGACCACAGGCGACGAGGGCCGCAGTTGCAGCCGTCAGGATGAACACCGACCATCTTTTCATTCGAGCCTCCGGATGGGCCGGGCGCGCGGCCCGTCTCGATCTATGCCGCATGCCGCTCCCGGGTTGCAGCGATGCGAAGATCCCCCTGGGAATGATACGCGTTTTCGACCGAAGGGTTGCGCCAGTCCGACGGACTGCCTTACCAAACGTAGTCCTTGGCGACCACCCTCTTATCGTGTCCGGCGAGCACGTGGACGACGCGGATCTTGCGGACCGTGATGGGCGAGACGCTGCCCATGGGGATATGGACGATGCGCTTGCCCTGGCGTGAAGCGTAGGCCTTCATCGAGCCCGATGGCGGCGCCGGCGCCAGGTGGACGACGAGCTTCTCCAGGCTGTAGTCCACGGCCGCCATGATCAAGACGTCGGATTTGGACCGGGCTCCCACGTAGTCTGGATCACGCCAGACATCGTAGAGACGGCCCGGCGGGTAACTCAACATGAATCCGCCGTAGGTCGCCCTCATGATGCCCGGCCCGACGATCTGCTGGGTCGGATCGGTGGCGTAGAGCGCCATGTCCGACTCCTGTTCGTGCTCGCCGAGCCAACTCAACAGGTAGGGGTAGGCGGCGCCGCCCGCGTCCTCATCGAAAATCGCCACCACCGAACCGGCTTCGCCCGGAGACCGGCCGAGTTCCTGGACCCAGACTCGCCCTTCGTGCCACCGCAGCAGCGTCTCTCGAAGATCGAGGCCGTCGAGCATGCTGGTGGAAAACGGCTCGGATCGGCGGTTCTCGGCCGACAAGATGCCGACTGCCTTGTGCTTGAGATATCGGCCGTAGTCCTCCACCACCAGATCCTCGGGGGGATAGGAACAGATTCCCGTGGCGTCGAAGGCTTCGAGCCACTCGGCCGGATTGTCGGTGGTCGGTCGCGTCCGCACCGGCACCAGCCGCCGCTTGACCTTGAAGAAACGTCGTCGGAAACGAACGCTGCGGGTTCCGAGATCGAGCATCTCGCCATCGACGCGGGCGGTTTCGATCTCGGCCGCCGCCCGCTGCCAGGGATAGCACCGCGCCGCGGCGAAGGCCTCCCAGGCAAGATTGTCGTCTCCGACGCCGCGGGCGGCCACCACCCACTCGAAGAGTCCTGGAACCAACAGCCCCTGGATCCGGGCGTGGCGGTGGGCAAAATCGAAGAACACGGTCCGCTGCCACGGTGAGATGGCGTTTTTTGTCTGTTCCTCCCACGACAGCGAGGCCACCCGCCAGACGACCGTGCCGAGGGCGGCCCGGTCGACCACTCGATTGCCGTCATGGGTGGTGCGATGGGCGTTGTGAGCGGCCCATGCGGCGACGGCCTCGGCCCGTTCGGCCTCCTCGACAACGGGCTCGCCGCTGACGATTCTGAGTCCGTCGCGCCGGAGTTCGATCCTGCGGGATGCCGTGCGCTTGAATTCGGGTTCCGGGGGCAGGTCGCCCCGCCGAAGCTGCTCGTGAACCGCGTGAGCCAACGGCGGGTCGCGCAGTACCGCGCTGAGATCGTCGGGGTGGAGGTTTCGGATCAGCACCGATGTCCGGTGTTGGCGAGCCAGCGGCGGCGCGGTGGGCCCGCTCAGAAGCGCCGCCACACGCGTGGCGTGGGCGGCGCCGACGAGCGCGAGAATTTCTCCTTCGGTCGTCGCGGCCGCTTGTTGCAGGTGGTGGGCCATGCCGCGTTCGCGAAGTTCGTCGCCGTCATCCCGCGGCTGATCGGCCGCCATTCGGCTGACGATTTCGAGGTAGGCCTCGGGCCCGAGATCGTGGATCACGTGGGGATCGGGGAAGGGGTCGAAATGACGGCCTCGGTAACGCACATCAGGGTCGATGAAGACGGTGGTGCGGTCGTGCTCGGCGGCCCAGCGGAGCGTCTCGACCATGGGATCGCCGGCGGCCGCGACCCATACCACCGCGTCCTCCCCGGGTTCTTCGGAGATGACCGCTGACATCTGCGGCAGGCGTGCCACCGCCTTCCTCACTGCTTCGGCGAGGGTGGTCGGTAGCTCTACGGCCACAACCGAAGGATCGAGTTCGATCAGGACCCGGGCCGCCAACGATCCGAAATCGACCCGGTCGTGGAGCACCGGCAGGATTCGGATGCCGGGGACGGCTTCGGGGGCGATGCGGTCTAAGTTCATTAGAATTATGAATTATGAATGTTGAATTGAGGACTCATGACTGTGGTCCAACGAGGAACAACTCGGCGTCGTCGCCGATGGCGAGGGTCAGGGCGGTGTCCACCGCTTCCGCCGCATCGGCCGCCTCGTTGCGATGGAGGCGTTTCATGGCATAACGGGCGATGTTGAGGCCGTCGCGGACCGAGTACCGCAGATCCGCCAGGTGGGCGGCCCGAAGGAACCCGAGGACGTATTCGAGAACATCGTTATCGACGCCCTCGATCTGGGCGCGGAGTATCGCGCGCTCTTCATCTTCGTCGGGGAAGTCGATGAGGATCTGCGGCATGAGCCGCGAGTGGATGTACTCGGGAAGCTCGTAGGTCGAGGCGTCGTCGTTCATGGTCGTGACAAAACGGAAGTCGGGCGGCGCCGGGATGGTCACTCCCGCCACCACGCTATCGACGGATCGCCGGTGGTCGAGCAGCGGGGCCAGCGACGCCCAGCTCTTCTCGCTCATCCTGTTGCCCTCGTCGAGGATGCAGACCCCACCTCGGATCATGGCGGTGACGAGGGGCGAAGCCATGTAGCGGACTCCTCCGTCGGGCGCGAGCACCGGCGTCACGAGCAGATCCTCGGGCCGGGTGTCAGTGGTTGCCTGGACTATGTAGATCTCCAGACCGAGCTCGTGGGCGGCGGCGCAGGCGAGGGTCGTCTTGCCGACCCCGGGTTTGCCGAGCAGGCGGGGATTGAGTGGGATGTCGCTGTCGGAGAAACAGGTCCACGCGGCGAGGAGTTGGAGCAGCACCTCTCGTTGGCCGATCCACGGGGGGATCTCGGTCACGGGTCGTGCCAGGTGGAGGGTGACGCCGTCGATGTCGGTGGTGTTGCCGGTTGGTGAGTGATTCATGGGAGGATTGTACGCGGGCAGCAGGCTGCAGCCTGTAACCTGAGGCCTGTTACCTGTAAAATGCCCACAAGCGGCCGAGACCCTCTTGGCGCTCGGACCGCGGGAGGCTTCCATGCGCGACACCGCTGCGATCTACGACAAGATCCGCCACCTCATCCCCGAGATCGAGTGGGCGGTCCACGAGCCCCTGATCACCGAGATCAACAGACTCAAGATCGAGATGGGGGCGGTGATCCTGGCGCACAACTATCAGTTGCCCGAGGTCTTTCATGGGGTCGCCGACATCACCGGCGATTCCCTCGCGCTGGCCAAGCGCGCCGCCGAAGTCGAGGCCGAGATCATCATCATGTGCGGGGTTCACTTCATGGCCGAGACGGCCAAGATCGTCAACCCCGACAAGTGCGTTCTGCTCCCCGATCTCGAGGCGGGCTGCTCGCTCGCCGAGTCCATCACCGCGGCGGATGTGCGTGAGCTCAAACGCCGGTACCCCGGGGTCCCCGTGGTCACCTATGTCAACACCTCGGCGGAGGTCAAGGCGGAGACCGATGTCTGCTGCACCTCGGCCAACGCCATCGAGGTGGTGGAGAGTCTCAACGTCGATCGGGTGATCTTCCTTCCCGATGAGTATCTCGGCCGCTGGGTCAGGGCCAACACCGATGTCGAGGTCATCCTGTGGAACGGTCGGTGCGAAGTCCACGAGAAGTTCACCGCCGAGGAGATCCAGGCGTACCGCGACCAGTTCCCCGGTGTCCAGGTGATCGCGCACCCGGAATGCAGCCTCGAGGTGCTCGAAGCCGCCGACATGGTGGGTTCGACCTCGGCCATGATCAAGTACCTGGGAGAGAAACGGCCGGAAAAGGTGGTCATGATTACCGAGTGCTCCATGAGCGACAACGTCTCGGTCGAGTATCCCGAGATCGAGTTTGTCCGGTCGTGCACCATCTGCCCGCACATGAAGAAGATCACCCTCGATCGCGTTCTCGAGTCGTTGAAGAAACGGCAGTTCGAGATCTTCATCGAACCCGAAATCGCCTCTCGAGCGATGCGTGCCGTTGATCGGATGATCGAGGTCGGCCGGGGCGAACGCGGGTGAATCTGGCGAAGATCGGGTCGCCGGAGGGCATCCGAATCGCCGATGTCGTCGTCATCGGGAGCGGTGTTGCCGGGCTGATGACCGCCCTCCACGCCAGCCACCGAGAGGTTCTGATGCTGAGTAAATCCGCCTTCGCCGAAGGCGGCTCGAGTCCGCTGGCTCAAGGCGGTGTCGCGGCGGCTGTGGGGCTCACGGACTCGCCCGTTTCTCACGCGCGCGACACCATGGAGGCGGGCGCCGGTCTCTGTCGGGAGGAGGTCGTTCGCGCGGTGACCCGGGAGGGTCCTGAGCGGATCGAGGAGTTGCTCGCCCTGGGGACGGCGTTCGACCGCTCAGCCACCGGCGCGCTCGATCTCGGTCAGGAGGGGGCGCACGACCACGCGCGGGTGGTCCACGCCGAGGGCGATGCCACCGGCGCCGAGATCGTTCGGGCGCTCCGAGCCGCGGTCGAGGCCGAGGACCGGGTCGAGATTCGCGACCACACCCTGGCCCTCGAACTCATGGTCGATCGCGGCCGCGTGGTGGGGGTGCTCTGTGCCGATACCGACGGTCGGTCTTTTCTGATCGCGGCCAACGCCGTGGTCCTGGCCACCGGCGGCATCGGGCGGGTCTATTCCGCGACCACCAATCCGGCCGAGTCCACCGGTGACGGTCTCGCCATGGCCGCGCGAGCCGGCGCCTCGCTGGCGGGTCTCGAGTTTGTCCAGTTTCACCCCACCGCCCTCGATGTCAACGCCGATACCACGCCGCTGCTCACCGAGGCCCTGCGGGGCGAAGGGGCGCTGCTGGTGGATTCCGGGGGCCGCCGAATCATGGACGGCGTTCACCCGAGGCTCGAGCTCGCACCGCGCGATGTGGTGGCGCGGGCCATCTGGAGCGAGCTCCAGGTCGGCGGTCGGGTCTTTCTCGATGGCACCGCCCTGGCCGATGAGTTCGCCGAACGCTTTCCATCGGTGCTGGGTCTTTGTCTCGATCACGGGCTCGATCCCAGAAAACGTCCGATGCCGGTGACGCCGGCGGCGCACTATCACATGGGCGGGGTCGTCGTCGGGCTCGATGGGAGGACGTCGCTGCCCGGGCTGTGGGCGTGCGGCGAGGTCAGCTGGACCGGACTCCACGGCGGCAATCGGCTCGCCAGCAACTCGCTTCTCGAAGCGCTCGTATTCGGCCGAAGGACGGGGCGTTCGGTGGCGGAGGCCTCGCGCGACCACGCCTCGCCGGAGCAGGTTTCCAAGGCCTGGTCGCGGAGCGATTTCGAGATCCCCCCACATCCGTGGGCAAGGCCGACCGACCCGGTGGTCTCCGAGCTGAGGATGGTGATGTGGCGGGATGTGGGGCTCGTCCGTACCATGATCGGGCTCCGCCGGGCTCAGCTCGACATCGATCGACTCAGCCGTGGGATGGGCCGCATGGTCGGAGAGATCGCCAACCTCCTGACCGTGGCCCGGCTCGTGACCACCGCGGCGACGCTGAGGACCGAGAGCCGGGGCGCCCATTTTCGGCGCGATTTTCCGCGTCAGAGCCGGCATTGGAACCAGGATCTTTTCTTCGAGGGAATGCAGCCGCGCGGACCGCGGCCGCCGAGCGACGATACTCAACGAAACCGGAATGCAATCACGGACTCGCTCGAGTCCGACGGATGGAAGGACTGACACATGGCCAAGCCGATTCTGCCGGAACTCCACCAACTGCTCTTTGAGGACCTGCTGCGCCACGCCTTGCTCGAGGATCTCGGACGGGCCGGCGATGTGACCTCGGATGCGGTGGTCGAACACGACCTCAAGGCCAGCGCCCGGATCATCGCCAGGGAACCGTGCCGGATCTCGGGCGGACCGGTGGCGGCCATGGCCTTCCGGTTGCTCGATCCGAGCGCCGAGGTCAGGCACGCGGTCTCCGACTGCGATGACGCCGAGACTGGCGATGTCCTGCTCGAGGTGCACGGCCGCGCGCGGTCGCTGCTCAGCGCCGAGAGGACGGCGATCAACCTGCTGGCGCGGCTGTGCGGCATCGCGACCCTGACCCGGACCTTTGTCCGCGAGGTCAGCGGCTCAAAGGCTCGGATCATCTGCACCCGCAAGACGACGCCGGGGTTGCGGGCGTTGGAGAAGTACGCCGTTCGCTGCGGCGGTGGTTCGAACCACCGGTTCGGGCTCGACGACTCGGTGATCATCAAAGACAATCACATCGCCCTCGCCGGCGGGGTGAGACCGGCGGTCGAGCGGGTGCGGGCGACCATCGGTCACACCGTCATGGTCGAGCTCGAGGTCGACACTCTCGAGCAGCTCGAGGAGGGGCTCGATGTGGGAGTCGATGTCGTCATGCTCGACAACATGACCACCGCGCAGCTCAAACACGCCGTGGAGTTGGTCGCCGGCCGGACGGTGGTCGAGGCTTCGGGTGGAATCACCCTCGCCAATGCCGCCGAGGTCGCCGCCACCGGGGTCGATCTCATGGCCGTGGGCGCGCTGACCCACAGCGCCAAGAGCGTGGATCTTTCCATGGAGGTCATTGTCTGAGGCGCTGCACCGGGCGTCGCAGCCATCGCAATTCAACGCAGAGGCGCAGAGACGCAGAGACGCAGAGCCATCGCAGAGGGGCGGTTCTGGGTGGTGTAGCGACAGCCATCCTGGCTGTCGACGGTCGCGCGCCGGGACGCGGTCACGGTCACGGACGCTGTCTCTGTCCCGGACGCTGCCGCTGCCGCGGATGCTGCCACGGCGCGGCGTGAATCACGCCGCGCCGTGTGGAATAATCCGCTCCCGCAAGGGGAGGGTGACGATGGACCGTACACGCGCTGGATTGGACGACGAGACTCTCGGTTTCGTGCTGCAGACTCTCAAGACGGTGACGGAGCGGCGTCTCGACAAGGAAACCCGTCTCCACCTCGACGAGGAGAACGAGTTTCCCATCGAGCTCGTCAACGAGATGCTCGGTCCGGAGCTCGGCCTCCATCTGCTCTTTCTACCCGAGGAGGTCGGCGGTCTTGGTGGCGGCGGCCGGGATCTCTTCCGGGTGTCCGAAGAGATGGCCCGCGCCGACCTTGGCGTCGCGACCGCGTTCCTCGCCATAGCCCTCGGGGTCGACCCCATCATCGTCGGCGGCACGGCGGAGCAGAAAACGCTCTGGCTCGGACGGATCGCCGACGAGGGGCTCATCGTCGCCTATGGCGTCACCGAGCCGGAAGCCGGTTCGAACGTGGCCCGGCTCAAGACCGAAGCGGTGCCGATCACCGATGACGACGGAAACGTCACCGGCTACCGGATCACCGGCGCGAAGCAGTTCATCACCAATGGAGGGGTCGCCCAGATCTACACGATTCTCGCCCGAACCCCGGGTGGTCCGTCGTTTTTCGTGGTCGAGCGGGGGACTCCGGGATTCGAGGTGGGCGAGGCCGAGCACAAACACGGCATCCGGGCCTCCAACACCACATCTCTGGTGCTCGAGGACGTCGAGGTCGGCGCCGATCAACTCCTCGGGCTCGAAGAGGGTCGCGGACTCGAACAGGCCAATGAGGTCTTCGGTTTCACCAGATTGATGGTGGCGGCCTTTGGGCTCGGAGCTGGCGAGGAGGCGCTCGATCGCGCCATCACCTACGGCCACGAGCGGATTCAATTCGGCGAGCCGCTCTATTCGAAACAGGGGTTCACCCACAAGCTCATCGTGCCCCACGCGGTCCGGCTCGAGGCCGCCCGCGCCTACTGCGAATGGGTCTCCGAGCGCCTGGACGACGGCGAGCCCGGGCTTCAGGTCGAGGGCGCGGTGGCAAAATACTTTGCCTCCGAGGCGGGCAACGAGGCCGCAGACGCCGCCATCCAGGCGCACGGTGGATATGGTTACACCCACGAGTACGAGGTCGAAAAGATCCGCCGCGATGTGCGTATCACGACCATCTACGAAGGGACGTCGGAAATCCTGCAGAGCATCATCGGGACCCACCGCTGGCGGATGTCGGTCAAGACCAAGGGCGGTTTCTACCACGAAATGGCGACCTCTCTCCGTGAGCTCGGGACCGGAGAATCGGCGGCGCTCGCGGCGGACGCCATGGCGGCGACTTTCCTCGCCTGCCACCGGCAGAAGCTCCCTCGCGAGCAGTGGGCCATGTTCGAGCTGGCGCGAATCGCGACCGAGGTCGAGACCGCAGTGGCTCTGGCCCACAAGGCCGCTCGCGACAATGGCCCCGACCGGGAGCTGCTGATGCCCTGCGCCCGGCTGCACGGCGGCGCTGCGGCGCGGGACGTGGCCGTAACCGGCCTCCGCCTGCTCCGCGCCAGCGGGCGATACGAGGAGTCCGAGATCGATCAGTGGAAAAACGCCGTCCGGTTCGACGATCTCCTGGCCACAAGCAACGGTGAGCTCGAGGAGATGGGGAGAGTCGCGGCAGCGCTGGCAGAAGAGTGCTTAGTGTTGAGTTTTCAGTTTTGAGTTATTCCGTCGCAGATTCATCGGACCCCTGCGATGAAACTGAAAACTAGAAACTAAAAACTCATAAACCTAACTCAGAACTTCTTCGATCACGGCATCGGGGTCAACTCAGGTTGACCCCGATGCCGTGATCGTAGACGAGCTGTCCGCCATGGAATGCGGTCATGACGAGGAGGAAGACCCCTCCAAAAACAAGGACCAGGGCGGCGAGCCGAAATATGCCGAGCTGCACCTCCAGGTCGTGGCGACCCAGCCAACTGACAAAGAGCCTGAGGGTGATCGCGGCACCCCAAGCGATCAGGCTGAGCAGGGCGAGATCTTCGTGATCGGCAAGGACACCCTGAGCAATGCCGGTGACGGGAGCCGCAGCTTCGGCGGCCCGCTCACCGGCGAGGTAGGCGGCGCCGAGACCGATTCCCCCCAGAGTCATGAGGGCCGCGGCGGTGCGGTCGAGCCAGAGAAATCGGCGGAACACCAGACAGCCGGCGTCAAAGAGGGCTGCCGCGAGCAGCAGCCCAATGGGAAAATGAACCATCGCCGGATGGAGCTTCGCCCCGATGGTGGAAATCAGGTTCATGTCCATCGATTCGCCTGCTGTTTCAATCGATTCTCTCCCCGCCTCTCGATCTTTGGTCGGCACTGTAGTCTAACGCGAGCTGTTTCTCCAAGTTGCGACCCACGCCACAGTGAAGGAGTTCTTCAGGAAATCTTGAGAAACTCCTTCGAATTATGGTACAAATGCGAACCGGAGTCAGTGGGCGAAGACCAATTAATTTTGAGCGAATCGTTTTTTGGCGTCTTTTTTTTCGATTTTGCTGGAAGGTATGTTCTTCAAGGAGGTTTGGTGAGTATGAGGATTTTCAAAGTTCTATCGATTGTGCTGCTTCTTGCTGCGATGCCGGTGTTTGCGGACAACGCGTTTGAGTCGGCAAACGCAGGTGGTGTGAACGTCGCGCCCGATCCGAACGCCCCGGTTTGGGACGGCCCGCGCGCCTTACTCTGGGACAACGGCCCGTTGGTGACGAGCGCCGGAACCGGCGCCGGCGGAACCGACGAGAGCATTCTTCAAAGCACCTCGCTGGGAATGAACATCCTTGGGTTTGGAATTCAGTTCCTTTCCGGCAATTCCATGGCTGATGATTTCACCGTTCCAGCCGGCGAGACATGGAACCTCACCGACATGACATTTTTCGGCTACCAGTCCAACGCCCCTTCTACGGGAACCATCACCGGTCTGTATGTCCAAATTTACGATGGACAGCCGGGAGCCGGCGGTTCGGTGATCTGGGGTGACTTGACCACCAACGTGCTCAGCACGACGGGTTTCTCCAACATCTATCGTCTTTCGGAGACCTCTCCCGGGTCGACCGCGAGGGCAATCCAGGCGATCACTGGAACCGTGGTGACGAGCCTGACGGCCGGAACCTACTGGGTCGAGGCCACCTTTGATGGAAGCGCATCGTTCAGTGGCCCTTGGGCACCCCCGATCACCATCGTCGGAACGACCAACACCGGAAACGCCCTCCAGGGTCTGGCAGGAGTCTGGGGCCCATTGGTCGACACCGGCACCAGTGGAACCGACAACTTCCTGCAGGGAATGCCCTTCATCGTCGAGGGGACCTCTCAGGGTAGCGGTGGCGGTGGCGGCGGTGGTGGTGGCACAGGTGCTGCGGCCGAGCCGATTCCGACCCTGTCCAACAGCGGTATCGTGATTCTCGTCCTCGCCTTCATCGGCATCGCCGCGGTGCTGATCCGGCGCCGGATGTAATCGACTTTCTTAATCAACAAACGGCGGCCTTCGGGCCGCCGTTTTTTTGAGGACTTGAGGGCTTGAAGTGTCGACTCGTGATCGTTGGATGCAGAACTGGCGAGGGTCCCTTTGTAGCGCCCGCGTCCCCGCGGGCGATGGGACCGATCCGCTGCGGCACACCGCCATCGCCGACGGGACGTCGGCGCTACAAGCATCGCAGGGCCTTTTGTAGCGCCCGCGCCCCCGCGGGCGATGGAACCAACCCGCTGCGGTCACCGCCATCGCCGGCGGGACGCCGGCGCTACAAGCATCGCAGGGCCTTTTGTAGCGCCCGCGTCCCCGCGGGCGATGGGACCGATCCGATGAGGCTTGCCACCACCTCCCGCTGCGACGCTTACGCGAGGTAAAAGAAGCAGGGCGGGTTTTTCACCCGCCCTTGCCCGATCATTGAGTTTTGCCGAAGGCTCGACTGCGAGCCTAGTTCCCGCTGTTCTCCACCGGTTCGGCGGGGATGCTCACGACCTTACTCGTGGAGGTGAATCCGTCAAACTGGAGCCACTTGACGTCTTTCCAGAAGTCGTGCGGCGTCTTCTCGGGCGCGCCGGGATCGACGATCTTGACGTTGAGGTGGTCGAGGAGCGTCCCGGTGGCCTCGCGGTAGCCCACCATGGACTTGCGGTAGTCGAGGTGGGCCCGGATGAGCGCGAGTTGGGCGTTGGCGAGGTCTTCCTGGATCTGCGAAAGCTGGAAGTTGGTCGAGAGGCCGTTGTCGAATTTGGTCTGCTCGGCTTCGACGTTGCGTTCGGCGAGCACCATCGAGGCCGTGGCGGCGTCCACCGCGGCTGCCCCGTCGTAGAGCGCCCGGACCGCGAAGCGGACCTGACGGGTGATCTCCTGTTTGAGGGCGCCGAGCTGAACATCGCCCTGCAGGTTTTCGAATCGACGTTGGGCGAGTCTGGCCTTGGCCTCGTTGTTGCCGATGGGAATCGTGAGATTCAGCCCCACCGACCAGTGGGGGAACTGCCAGTCGACGAGTTGATCGTAGGCGCCGCCGAAATTGCCGTCGGTCTTGATCAGTTCGCCAGTGTTCGGGTTCTCGATTTCGGCGTTGCCGTCGAGGCCGCCGAAACCATAGGTGGCCTGAAGGTCGAGGCTCGGCAGTGTCACGTGTTTGGCAACCTTGACGTTGTAGTCGAGATAATCGAGCTCGAGAAGCTTCTCTCGGACCTCGGGGCGCGAACGGTGTGCGGTTTCGATGGCCTCACGGAGATCGGGCTCGACCGGGTTATAGCCGTAGTCTTCGGTGGTGGTGATGGTCACCAGCCACTCGCGGGGGTCGTCGAATCCGAGGACGGCCTTGAGCGAGTCCTCGGCGTTGGCGGCGAGGTTGCGGGCGTAGATCAGGCTCTGGACGCGGGTGGCCACGGTGGCTTCCGACTGCACGGTGTCGATGGGCGCCGAGGTGCCGACCTTGACCCGTTCCTGGGTCTCGTTCAGCAGCTGCTGGGCGAGGGTGAGGGACTGCTCGCTCACCTCGATGGCCCTGCGGGCGGCAACCAGGTCCCAGTAGGCATTCTCGACATCGCGGAGCGTAGCGACAACCGTCGATTCGAAACCGGTGGCGGTCCGTTCACGGCTGATCTCGGCGATGACGATCCCGGCGCGGTTGAAGAGCGTGCCGAAACCATCGAGGAGAGGCTGGCGAAGGGTCAAGGCGAGGTCCGCGTTGTAACTCGGGTTGAGAAAGAAGAAATCCGAGTTGGTGCCCCGGCGGAGACCGCCGGTGGTGAGTTCGAGGTAGGTGCCGGTCGGGAGCAGTTGGTTGACCCCGAGTCCCAGGTTGGTATTTCGATTTTCCGACACCAGCGCGCCCTCGAGCAAGGTGGCACTCGGGCTGCGGGTGAAGTTCCCGGAGACTCCGGCTGTGAAATTCGGGTCGAAAATCCCGGTGTTGGCGAAGATGTTGGAGTCGGCGGCCGCAATGGTGTAACGACCGACCTGAAGATTGAGGTTTCGGCTCAATGCGAGTTGGTACGCGCTGGTCAGGTCCAGCTCCATGGTGTCGTTCGATGTAGCGGGGAGACCGGGGATGTCGCTCGGCAACGCCGGCACATCGATCTCAGCTGCATGAACGGGGAGGGTCAGGACACACAGGGCGGCCGCCATGACCGTGATTGCTCGAGTACTCATCTGCTCGTTCCTCCTTCAGCTCGTCCCACTCGCCATAGTCTACGCAGTCCCCCGGGAAAAGTTCGTGTCCTTTCGGAACAGGCGCTCATCTTCTGCGCCGTTTTCTCTGCGGATCCCGAGTCGCGATGCTTGCGCCATTATCCACTCAACGATCCTCCGAGGAAAGGGTTATCCAAAGGTTGGCTTTTCCAAACCGCTCGAGTGCTTTGATGGACTGTAGTCGAAATTGGTTTGGAACGTCACAGCGTGCTCAGTGGATCGACATCGATAATCCGCCGAACCGATTTCGGAATCGACGGGGATTCTGCCCGTTCGAGAACCTCGCGCAGCATGTCGCGGTTGCGGGCGCTGAAGAGGATCTGCCAACGCCAATACTCCCTGATCCGCTCGATGGGCGCCGGCGCCGGCCCTCTGATCCTGACGCCGTCGGGGACCGCGCCGAGAGCGTGGGCCGCTTCCTCCGCCGCCTGGCGGGCCGATTTCTGGTTTCGGGATTCGAACCGGACGAGCGCCAGGCGGGCTGCGGGCGGATAGGCGAAGGCGCGTCGGAAAACGAGTTCCTCTTCTAGGAACGCGTCGACATCGTGGTGACACGCGAAACGGACCGCCGGGTGGTCGGGATAGTAGGTCTGGATGATGACCCGCCCGGGGCGGTCGCCGCGGCCGGCGCGACCGGCCACCTGGGTCAGCAACTGGAAGGTCCGCTCGCCGGAGCGGAAGTCGGGCAGGTTGAGCAGTGCGTCGGCCGAGATCACACCGGTCAGGGTGACGTTGGGAAAATGGTGGCCTTTGGCGACCATCTGAGTGCCGACCAGGACCTGGGCTTGGCCGTCGGCGAAAGTCCCGAGAGCTCGTTCGAGGCCGTCGCGGCGGCGAACGGTGTCGCGATCGAGGATCACCGATTTGACGTCGGGGTGGAGCTCGGCCAGGTGATGGGCCACCTTTTCGGTTCCGGCGCCGACGGGGTCGAGCAGCAGACCGCTGCAGGACGGGCACGTCGATGGGATGCGTTGATGGTGGCTGCAGTAGTGGCAGCGAAGGTCGCCGGAGCGGCGGTGGACCACCATGGCCACCGAGCACGATGGACAGTCGATCCGGTGGCCGCAGTCGCGGCACATGAGCACCGGCGCCCAACCCCGACGTTGGATCAGCAGAATCGCCTGTTCACCGCGGTCGATGGTCTGCGCAAGCGCGTCCTTCAGCGGTTGTGAAAAGAGCGTCCGTCCCTGTTCGCCGGGATCGGGTTTCTGCTGTCTCAGATCCACCAGCTCGACCTCGGGCAGCGGGTTGCCGGCCACCCGCCGACTGAGCACGAGTTTGACGGCGAGTCCGCGCTGAACCAGCCCGGAAGCCTCGGCGGACGGCGTGGCGGAACACAGGAGAACGGGGACCCCCGCATCCCGACCGAGAACGAGGGCGAGATCGCGGGCGTGATACCGGGGCGCTTCCTGTTGTTTGTAGGCGCTGTCCTGCTCTTCATCGACGACGATGAGCCCCAGGTTCTCGATGGGGGCGAAGAGCGCCGATCGTGGACCCACCACGATGCGGGCCTCTCCGGCTCTGAGTCGCGACCACTCGCGCCATCGATCGCCATCCGATTGTGCCGAGTGGAGCACCGCGACGGCGCGTCCGAAGCGCTGCTCGACGGCGCCGGATGCGGCGGGCGTGAGACCGATCTCGGGGACGAGGACGATTCCGCCCCCGCCCGCGGCGAGGACGGTCTCGAGGCACCGGATGTAGACCTCGGTCTTGCCGGAACCGGTGACTCCGTGGAGCAGGAAAGGAGCGTAGCCGCCGCTGATCACCGTCTTGTTGACGGCCTCGACGGCAACGGCCTGTTCATCCGTGAGAGTGTGCCTGGTGGCGGCGCCCCGCAACGACCACCGGGGCCGCTGCGGCGAGCGCTGGCTGAAGCGGTTGAGGAGTCCTCGATCGACCATGGTCCGCAGGGTGGCGGGCGAACACCCGGTTGCGAGGGTGACTTCGCTCGCCAACGCGGGTCGGCTCTCCGAAGCAAGCCACTCGAGAACCTGGCGTTGGCGCGGAGCACGGTTGCACTGTTCCAGTAGGTCGGCGAGGGGAACATCGGGAAGGGCGACGGCCATGACCTCGACCCGCGGCGCGCGATCGCGCCGCCGTCGGCGAACTTGGATCCAACCGGTGTCGGCCATGACGTCGAGTGGGCCGCGCCCGGAAAGACCAGCGCGAGCGAGCAGGGTCGGGACCTTGAGACGTGGTGTCTCCTGGAGAACGGCGAGAATCGACCGCTGGGATTCGCTGAGGAGGGTGGCGTCGATGGCGGCCCCGGGGGGGGTCAACCTGACCTCCTCGGCATCCGGGCGGAAGAGCCTGGCCGGAATCATGGACGCGAGCGTGGTCCCGAGAGGGCAGCGATAGTAGCTGGAAACGAACTCGGCGATATCCATGAGTCGTTGAGGCAGCAACGGCGCCTCGTCGAGGACCTCTTCGATGGGCCGGATGGACTCGGCGGGAATGTCCACCGCGGCGACGAGACCCACAATCACGCCGGTGGCGAAGGATTTTCTGATCGGCACCCGCACCCGAACGCCGGGGACCGCAAACGGGAGCAGTTCATCGGGCACCCGGTAGGTGAGCGCGTCAGGAGAACTTTTTGGGATGGCGACGTTGGCGAACACGAACGCAATTATGAATGATGAATGATGAATTATGAATTTTGAATTGAGGACCTTGAAGGTGAAGTAGACTTCGGCGAGATGAGCGACAAGGGAAATCGGCGGGTCCACGGCGACTTTGAAGGCGAACCGGTTTCGGTTCGCGACGAGGTTCTGGCCCTCGTCCGGGCGATCCCGGAGGGCCGGGTCATGACCTACGGCCAGATCTCCGTATGCATGGGAAGCCGTATCTCACCAGTGGCGGTGGGCTGGATGCTCCACCGCTGCCCTGACGACGTCCCGTGGCAGCGGGTGGTGAATGCCTCCGGCGGGTGTTCCACCGATCGACTACCCGACACACCCATCGGTCTCCAACGATCGATCCTCGAAGCCGAAGGAGTTGAGTTCAATCTCAGCGGCAAGATCGACCTCGAAGAATTCCGGTGGCATGCCCCGCCGGTGGAAACACCGGATGGAGTCTGGGATTGAGCTCAGAATCTGGGCGGCCAAAGAGCGAGACAGGCTCGGGTTCAGCCGTCCGGCGCTAATCGAGCGAACATTGAAACCGCAAAGACGCAAAGGACGCGAAGGTCCCGCAAAGACTATATTTTTAATAAGAAAAGCCTCGATTGCGGTTTGCGGATTCGGCGAAATTTGTGTTTCGAGATCCGCCAAACGATCACCTTTGCGGTTTCTTTGCGCCTTAGCGTCTTTGCGGTGGGAATCCGTTGAAGTCGGCGGGGTCGAAGCCGGAGAACCTTCACCTCACGGAATTTTGAGCCCCTGTTTTCCCTCGGCGCCGTACAACCTCATCGGTCGCAGTTCGTCGATGAGTCCGAACTCGTGGCACCTCCTCCAGAAGTCTTCGATTCCGGCGAGTTCCGGTGCGCCAAGGTCATACCGGAGGTTGCGGCTCAAATACTCGACGGCGAGATCCTCGGGCCAACCGCTGGCGGCGGCGTGCAGGGCGGCAATCTCGGCGAGGTGTCCGCGGTTGGCGGTGCGGATCCGATCGAGGCGCTGGGGGAGATCGCCGAGATCGGTGCCGATCCGGGTCATCCAGGCGGCGAAGACAAAGGGCTTCCCCGAGATCTCTTTCCACGCGGCCCCGAGGTCGAGATCGTATGGGTAGACCGCTTGGTCAGGGGTTGCAGTGATGACTTTGTCACCGATGAGGAGCAACGATTGGGGTGTCTCGTCGTCGTCGGCAACCGGGGGTCGGAGAATCGGAATGCGCCCGTAGAGTTCCCGCATGACGATCCCGACCAGCGCGACGGAGGTGTGGCTCTCGCCGTCGACGTTGATTTCATCGACCTCACTGATCGGCCGTCTGGCGAAGAGCTTGACAGTGAGCGCCGGGCCGTCGCATCCAATGGCCCCTGCGGGGACGATCTCAAGCGCGGTCGCCGACTGTTGAAAATCGATGACCGGGCACAGCGCGATGCTCGCGTGCCCGGTTTCAAGCGTTTCCAACAGCCGGCTCGGAACCCGGCGGATGACCTCGAGGTCAGTTTCCCTTTCGAGGCCGTCGATGAGCGGCCGCGCGTTGAGATAGCTGACCGTTGCGAGCTTTGTCATGCCGGTTGTTCCTTCGAGGGTGATTGCCCGATCCGAGCTGGCGGATTTTACCACCGGAGTTCGCCTCCGATAGAAACAAACCGTCGGGTGGAGTGCGTCTTTTCGACCGGCCGGCGAGGGGTTCGAATTTCTTTGCGACGCCGCGATTCGATGACCGTTATTTCGGCGGCTGTAAGCCGCGTGATCCAGGCATCTTGCATGAATAGATGTAAAAACTGCTTGTGAGAATCACTCCTGGCTCGAATCCCGCGCCGGAACCCGGTAGACTTAGTTGGAGATGGAGAGGGAACCGATTTGAACTCGGCATCGACGGAGGTCGATGTCACCGGAAGCCATCATTGACATCGTGTTCTTGGTCCACGCAGTTGACATTCGTGGCGGGAAACTCGATGATGCGGTGATGGTCTTTGGGCTTAAAAGGCCTTGATCGGCCAACGTTTTCGGGCGCTCTTCAGCGGGCGGTCATTTTCTCAGGAGGTGAGTATGTTGCGACGTGTGACCTTGGCGCTATGCCTCGTAGCACTGGTGTCGTCGGGCGTGGCCTTTGCAGCCACAACGAGCCGGTTGGTTGGCGAAGTGTTCGACAACGACGGAACGGTGATGCCGGGAGTGACGATTCAGATCTCCTCGGACAAGCTGATCGGTGGACCTCAGATCGCCATCGCGGATCACGAGGGCCGGTTTACCTTCAATCTGCTGCCAGTCGGCATCTACACGGTTGAGGCGAGCCTTGCCGGCTTCAAGCCTTCCAGCGGTCAGGTCCAGGTGACCCTCGATCGTACCGCGCAGATCCTCTTCCACATGGTGCCGGAGCAATTCGGCGGCGAGATCGAGGTCAGCGCCCAGGTGCCGGTGGTGGACACCGCCCAGGTCAACACCTCGGTCACCTTTGACCATGAATATCTTCAGAAGGCGGCGGTGGGTTCCGCCAACCGCGACTACCTGAGCATGATCGGTCAGGCCGCGGGTGTCGCCGGCACCGGTAACGCCAGCGTCTTCGGTGGTTCCAGCGGTGACAACTCGTATCTCATCGATGGTCTCAACACCACCGATCCGGTGACCGGGACCTTCGGTACGAACTTCAACTTCGACGCCATCCAGGAGATGAACTTCCAGACCGGCGGTTTCGAGGCCGAGTTCGGCCAGGCCACCGGCGGTATCGTCAACCTGGTCACCAAGTCCGGTGGTAACGAGTTTTCCGGATCCTTGGACATTCGCTTCCGAAACGAGCAGATGACCGAGAACGGCGACTACTACGACCGTGACACCCAGGACTCGCTCTATCAGAGCATTTCGGGCACCTTTGGTGGGCCGATCCTGCGCGACAAGCTGTGGTTCTTCGCCTCGCTCGAGAAGGTCGACACCTCGCGCCAGAATGCCGGCGCGTACTTCCCCCGCGAGTGGGATGGGATGAACTACATCGGCAAGATCACCTGGCAGATCGCCGACAGCCACCGCGCCGTCCTCAAGTACTCCGGCGCCCCCGCCGATATTTACGGCACCAACTCGAGCCAGTTTGTTCTCGAGTCGGCGAAGAACGTCCAGTTCCAGGGCTCCGATATCTGGCAGGCCGAACTCAACTCGGTGCTTTCCCAGTCGGTCCTGCTCAATGTCGCCGTTGGTGTCTTCGCCAACGACATCAATGTCGAGGCCGCCGATGGAGACACTATTCAAAGCGGTCATCGCAATTTCGATACAAACGTCGACTACAACAACTTCTCCTACTCGTCGCTCAACCAGCGGTTCCGCGACGAGATTCGGGTCAACACCACGATCTTTGTCGACAACGCCGTGGGTTCGCATGAGGTCAAGGTCGGCGCCGAGTACACCGATATGGAGTTCAACTACAACTTCTTCTACAACGGCGACGGATTCATCTACGACGTGAACGATGGGTCGAGCGATACCTATCAATTCCAGGACGTCAACGGCGACGGGTACTTCAACCGTCACGTGACCGTCGAGGAGCCTTTCGAGACCAACCGCGATTGGGAGAACTCCTACGGCGACACCCTGACGTTCTTCGCCCAGGACGCATGGCGGCCTCACCAGAACATCACCGTCAAGCCGGGTGTCCGGTGGGACAGAACCAATCTCGGTAACCATGTCGGCGAGCAGATCGCCTCGATGGATCGCTGGCAACCTCGCCTCGGTTTCGCCTGGGACATCGCCGGAAACTCCAAATACGTGCTGCGCGCGTCGGGCGGCCGGTTCATGGATCCCACCGCGCTGTCGGTTCCGAGCTTTGCATCGGGCATCGTGGCGACGTACCGCGACTACAGCATCGCGGAGTTCTACTGCAACGCCACGAGGGGCTCGCTCTGTGATCCGGAGGCGTTTCCTCCTTCCTTCGGCGAACCCATCTATTGGACCAACGCAGAGGGCATCGATTATGTGCTCTTCGACAACCTCGGTCAGGCGGATATCTACGAACCCGCCCAGACCCTCGATCAGGCCGGGGTCGGCCACCTCGAGGCCCCCTACGCCGACGAGTTCATTCTCGCCTTCGAAACACAGGTCGCACGTGAGACCTCCATCGAGATCACCTATATCAACAAGAAGACCAAGGACATCATCGAGGACACCTGCGCCGACAACACGTGGGCGTGGGGCGATGGCGACTACCCTGATCTCGACGACGACACCACCTGGACGTCGGCCGGCGATTGCACCTTCTACATGATCACCAACATGCCGACGTTCTACCGTGATTACCAGGGTCTGATTCTGCAGGCTGAAACTCGGCGCAACCGACTCCACCTGCTTGGCAGCTACACCTATTCGGAGTCGAAGGGCAACACCGCCAATGGAGCGGCCCAAACCTATGCGACGGCCCTGGCCGATTTCTTCCCGGTCCACTTCTATAACCGCGATGGTTATCTGCCGGATCACCGCGAACACCGAGTCAAGCTCAACGGCTACTATCTCTTCCCGCATAACTGGACCGTTGGATTCGACGGTTTCTTCTCGTCCGCGGGCCACCAGACCATTTTCTCGACCTGTGCAGCGCTTGCCGGCGCCGGAGCGGCCAACGCTCGGCGATCGATTGTCGATCAGACCGCAGATTTCGATATCGACACCGATCTCGTCCAATACTGCTCAACCTCGGATGGCGCGGTGTTGGGAACCACCGACATCTTCCTCCAACCACGGGGTTCTTTGAAAACCAAGTCAACCTGGCAGGTTGATCTCCAGGCCTCCAAGACCTGGAACGTTAAGAGTGTTGATATCACCGTGGTGGGCACGATCTACAATCTCTTCGACCGCGAGCTCGATCTGACCTTCAACTCCGAGGCATACCTCGAAACCGGCGAAGAATACCAGAACGACGACCCGAGCGCGCCGTACTACGACGAGTACTACGGTGAAGACAGTTCGCCGGTCCTCCGTGACATCGGCGAGCCGCTTTCCTACCGTTTGCCGCGTCGCTATGAGGTCGGGTTCCGCATCGAGTTCTGATCGAAGAGCTCACCGAGAGACACACGACCCGCGCTTCGGCGCGGGTCGTTTTTTGTCACAGGTGACAGGTTTCAGGTAGCAGGTGAGGCTTTTGCAGAATTCGGGATTGCGGCGGGAATCGACGCAAAGGGACCATCGCCCGCGGGGACGCGGGCGCTACAAAATCGCGAACATCCTTGTAGCGCGGGCGTCCCCGCCTGCGATGGATCGCTGCGGTGAGGCTGACACCTCGTCGTCTTGTAGGATTTTGCGAGGGCTCAGGTAACAGCTAAGGCAAGATAAGGCTTGACGTTGTTTCAGGGTGATCGACGGTTTTGGTGCATCCTGCACTAATCATGCGGCATCGATCCCCGTTTCGCTCTCAGATAGGCGAAGGGCGTCGCAAACAGAAAATTCGACACCCGCGACGTATAGATGTCGGCGGATCGCTCGACCTGGCGGGAAAGGTGGCTGATGTCGTATCCCGAGCGCAGCGGGGTACCCCATCTCGAGCTGAAGGCCTCGGCGGTTTGCTTCGCCAGCGGTCCCACCTGTCTGTCGATCCCCTCCATCTGCGCCCAAAGATCGTCGAGATCCGCTTGGATCGCAGAGGTCGGACGGGCGCTTTGCTCGCCGTAGTGCTGGGAGCGGCGCTGGAGCTCGAGCCGCGCCGAACAATGGCGTTGCTCGAGATCCTCTTTCTCGGCCATCAATCGGGAGAGTTCCTCCTCGACATCGCTGATTTCCTCGATGGCGAGGAGTTCCTCTTCGAGTTCTCGCAGGATCAGCGCCGTTCTCCATCGGAGACTGGCCTTGGACATACGGACATCTGCGAAGACGTGATCTCCGACATAGAGGATCTGTGAACCCGAGAGGCCGAGGTACTGCTCGATCTTTGTGGCGTCACCGCCGAGATAGATGCCCGGACCCGGAATCGCGCCCGGGACCGGCTCCAAGAGCCCTTTGGCCTCGTCGACAATCCGAAAGACCGGCAGCTTCTGACTGAAGAACGCCGGCTTGCGGGCGCCGACGATGACCAGCTCGAAAAGGTCCCGCCAGGTTTCGCCCGGACCGAGAAACGGATCGAAGGCAAAGGTCATGATCTCCCGGGCGTACTCCCACTCGGCGTTGGAGATGAGCATGAGCCTCTTGCCGGCCCGTTTCTGATCCACGAGCGCGAGGGCGGCATCCGGGTCGAGATCAATAAAGCGCGCCGGGTCGGCGGTGATCTCGGCTTTGAGGGTGCCCTCGACGTGGGTCTCGTCCATCCGGGCTCGGACCTTGCGAAAGAGGTCCTCATAGCCGTTGACCCCCGGCAGCTTTCCGTCGTCGAAGAGATCCACGAGTTGGGAGTAGAGACAGGTTTCCGACAGCGAGAACAGCGTGTTGAGAAAGATGAAACGCGGATCCGAGAGCTCGACGGGGATATGACGATAGGTGTTGCGCTGCTCGAGGAAGTCCATCATGCGGGTCCCGTGGGCGGCGCGCATGACATAGCCGAATCGATTCGCTTTGACCAGATTGCCCAGCTCGGAGTCGACGATGAGACCGCGAATCACCGAATCGTGATCGAACCGGAGGTGACCCACCGGCCAGCCATCGGCGACGAGAAGCTCCTGGAGTCGAGCATAGGCGCGTTCTTCCCAGGTCCGGAAGCGATAGTGGACAAGGGTGTAGTCCATGTCATAGCCGATGGCCCGGATCGATCGCAGGTTGAGGGTGCGGTTGGCGAAGATCCGACGGGCGAAGGGGGTCTCAGATGGTGGTGTGGTGTTCGACATGGTGGTCTCCGGGGAAGTGTAATCGTTGCCGTGAGCTTACTCCATGCGCTACGGGCAATGGAACGGGGCATCGCAGTTTTACCGCAAAGAACGCAAAGTACGCTAAGAACATCGCATGATTGAGTCATCGCACCATCGCATTTCAACGCAGAGACGCAAAGGCGCAGAGACGCAGAGCCATCGCAGGGTTGGGACATCGCAGTTTTACCGCAAGGAACATCGCAAAGGACATCGCATTGATGATCATCGCACCATCGCATTTCAACGCAGAGACGCAAAGGCGCAGAGACGCAGAGCCATCGCAGGGTTGGGACATCGCACTTCATCGCACCATCGCAATTTCAACACGCAAAGGCGCTAAGGCGCAAAGGCGCAGAGCCATCGCATTGATTGACTCAGAAGCGCCGGGATGTCCAAGTGTTCAGGGGTGTTGCGCGTCCATCCAACGATGGAGATCAAAGTCGCGGGCGATGTCCGCCACGCAGGAGATTTGCACGAATCGACGATACTCCTGCGATGCTTTGCGTTCTTGGCGATCTTGGCGGTGAGACTGCGATGTGTTCGGTGTGTCTCAAACTCGAGCGTCGAGGTTGGGCATCGGGCACGGGTAGGGCAGCGGATAGGGTCAGGAGAGAAGTTGCCAGCCGAACCGGATGACCCAGGTGAGTGAAACCAGGGAGAGGACAAAAGCGATGGTCGCGAGAGTTCGGTCCTCAGCCCTTCGCATACAGTGGAAGGAGTAACCGACCGAGAGGGGAACACCGATGAGCACCATGCCCGTCCCGAGCATGCTCGTCGTGCGCATTCAAGGCGAACACCCGGCGAGAAAATAGGCGACGTATGGTACCCCGACCAGGATCAGGGCGGTGCTGCCGGACATTTCCCAGGTCCGCGACCAGAATGCACCGGCGACACCGAGGGCGAAGAAGGCGACAAGGATCAACAAATCGGGACCTCCTCGGTCATTCTACTGTGGCAGACAAAAAACGGGCCCCGTCGTGGGGGCCCTTTGAAGGAGGAGATTCATGGGTTCGTTCTGATAGTCAATTTAGCTTCTGCTGTCTATTTTGGCAGTGAGCTGGATCACAATCGAGGCTCAATCTCAAATGTGCATATTGGAACGATCGCTCAAAGCCCTTTGCCCGCGGTCCTCCAGGTGAGCACGGCCCAGCCTCCGATGAGCAGCAGCCCGCCGAGGGGTGTGATCGCACCCAGCCACCGGGCCCCGGTCACCGCCATCAGCATGAGGCTGCCCGAGAACACCACGGTGCCTGCCGCGAGCATCCAGCCGCCGAGGCCGAGCCGCGCCTCGGGCCACCGGGTCACTGCCCAGGCGACGGCCAGGAGGGCGAGCGCATGGAACATCTGGTACTTCGCGCCGGTGGAAAACGCGGCAAGCAGCTCAGGAGCGATTCGGTCCTTGAGGGCGTGTGCGCCGAACGCCCCGGCCGCCACGGCGGTGCCCGCCATGAACGATCCCACCGCAAAGAAAGCCCGGTCGGAATTCAATGGATGCGTCCTTCACTCTTCGGGGTGGACGACGCCGATGTAGGGCAGGGTCCGGAAGCGCTCGGCCCAATCGAGACCGCAGCCCACAACCCACACATCCGGAATGGAGAACCCGAGATAATCGATCTGGGTGAAGACCTCGCGGCGTTCCGGCTTTTCTACCAGGACGCAGGTCTTGAGCGACGCGGGTTGACGGGCGGCGAGATTGCGCAGCAGATAGCTCAGGGTGTAGCCCGTGTCGACGATGTCCTCGACCACCACAACGTGCTTGCCTGTGATGTTTCGGCGCAGATCCATGATCATCCGCACAGCGCCATCGGTGTCGGTGGATTCGGAGTCGCCATAGGTCGACAGGGCCATGAAATCGACGCTCCGCGGAATCGTCAGAGCCCGGCTGAGATCGGAGAGAAAGATGAAGGACCCTTTGAGGATGCCGACCAGCAGCAGATCATCACAATCCGCGTAGTCGGCCGAGATCCGAGCGGCGAGCTCATGGACCTTTTTCTTGATCTGTTCCTCGCTGATGAGAATTTCCGGAATGATCTGGGACATTGATCCCCTCCAGTCGGTCCGAAATCCACCGTAGCATGCCTTCGGCACGCAATGATGAAACATGCGACCATGTGCGTGGGTTCTACATTCGAGATGAACGACACGACCACATCTTCTTCGCCCCTCAGCCGGCTCCTCAAGGTTTACGCCTGGCGCTACCGGTGGAGCTATCTCGCCGGGGCGGTTTTCCTGTTGATAACCAACTGGCTGGCGGTGAGCATCCCGGGCGAGATCGGCCACGCCATCGACGGTCTCAGGGCGGGCCAGCCCATCGGACGCTACGCCGCCCTGATCGCCGGCATGGGGTTGACGATCATCTTCGTACGGAGCCTGTCCCGGATTCTCATCTTCAACCCGGGACGTCATCTCGAATACCAGATCCGCAAGGATCTCTTCGATCGTCTGCTTCGGCTCCAACCGTCGTTCTACGCCAGCCACAAGCGGGGCGACATCGTCAGCCGCGCTTCAAACGACATCACCTGGGTGCGGACGCTCGTCGGCTATGGCGGTCTGCAGATCGTCAATGTGACCCTCGCCGTGGTGATGACCATCTGGAAGATGGCGGAGTTGTCACCTCGACTCACGATCCTCGCCCTACTGCCGGTTCTCGTCGGGATGGCCGTGGTTCAGATGGCCATTCGGCGGTTGTTCTGGCTCAGCCGGCAGAACCAGGAGCAGCTCGGCGAGATCTCCGAACACGTCCTCGGGAGCCTCCAGGGAATGGCGGCGATTCAGGGATTTGTCGCCGAAGACGCTTTTGTTGATCGCTTCGAGGCTCGCAACAGAAGATGGCTCGTGACTGGAATGAAACTCGCTGTGATCCGGGCCGCAGCATTGCCGCTGCTGGTTCTGGCCGGTGGGGTGGCAATGTACGCCCTGATCGCGGTGGGCGGCCCACTGGTCTTCTCCGGCGCTCTCACCGTCGGCGAGTTGGCGGCCTTCACCGCGCTGCTCACGGTCTTCCTGCCGCCGCTGCGTTCGCTGGGCTGGATGCTCTCGGTCATCCAGCGGGGGCGTGCAGCGTTGGAACGCATCTTCGAGCTGATGGATGCACCCATCGATCGACCCGAGGGTGAAGGAGGGGTGGTCCTACCCATCGGCCACGGACCGGCGATCGAGTTTCGCGGGCTCGATTTCGCCTATCCGGATGAACCCGATCGCCTCGTCATCGAAGATTTCTCGGCCTCCATCGAGGCCGGGTCGGTGGTCGGGATCTTTGGTCGTACCGGCGCTGGAAAAAGCAGCTTGTTATTGGTTCTGAGCAGGCTCTACAACCCGCCAGAAGGCATGGTCTTTGTCGACGGTGCCGATCTCGTGTCCCTCGATCTGGACCGCTGGCGTGAGCGGTTCGCCGTGGCGCCGCAGCGGCCCTTTTTGTTCTCGGACTCCATCGCCACCAACATCGGTCTCGATGAACAGGCCGATCCGGTGATGGTGGTCAACGCCGTGACCAAGGCCGCCCTGGATTCCGATCTCGAGAGCCTTCCAGACGGCATCGACACGGTCGTCGGCGAGCGCGGAATCATGCTCTCGGGTGGTCAACGGCAGCGGGTGGCGCTCGCCCGCGCCCTGCACAGGCGTGGCGATGTCCTCATCCTCGATGACGTGCTTTCGGCCGTCGATCACGCAACCGAGGCCCGTCTGGTGGAAACCGTGGCTGCCCTGGCGCGGCGAAAAGAGGCTCCCACCGTCTTTATCTCGAGCCACCGGTTGTCGGCGTTGCGGCACTGCGACACGGTGCTCGTCCTCGATCACGGGCGGCTCGTAGACCAGGGGCCGCACCACGAGCTCGTGAAACGCCCGGGGATCTATCGCGACACCTGGCTGATCCAGAGTCAACGCGCGAGCGGTGTGGCCGAGGCGGCCTCGTGAACGATCGATCCATGTTCCGCCGGCTCTGGCCGTTTCTGCGTCCCGATGCGTGGGCGTTCGCGTTGGCGCTGATGCTGACTCCGGCGGCCGCCGGTCTCAGCCTGGTCCAGCCGTGGCTGCTCAAGATGGCCATCGACGACCATATCGTTCCCGGTGTTGCCGAAGGTCTCGCCACCATCGCGTTGGCCTATCTCGGAGCGGTGGTCGCCGCCTACGTTCTGGAGGGCGGCTATGTACTCGCCCTCGCATGGGGTGGTCAACGGAGCATCGTTCGGATGCGGTCGGGGATCTACCGCAAGCTGCTCGGGCTCAAGCAGAGCTATCTCGACCGGCAGCCCGCCGGGGGATTGCTGACCCGCGCGACATCTGATGTCGATGCGTTGGGTGAGGCGTTCTCATCCGGTCTCATCAACATCATTCTCGATCTGCTCATGATCGGCGGCACCCTGGCGGCGATGTTCTGGCTCGACGCTCGGTTGACCGTGGTTCTGCTTCTTCTGGCGCCGCCGATGCTCGCGGTTCTCGAGTTCATCCGGCGGCGACTGCGGACGCTCTTTCTCGAGGTTCGGGAGGCGCTGGCCTCGGTCAACGCCTTCCTGGCGGAGCGGGTCGACGGCGTCGAAATCGTCCAGCTCTTCGGCAACGAGGCCGAGAGCGCGCGGCTCTTCGATCTCCGCAACGACCGTTTCCGCCGTGCGACGACGCGTTCCAATATCTATGACTCGTTCATGTACGCCATGGTGGATGGAGCGGCCTCGATCTGCGTGGCGGTGATGCTCTGGTACGGCGCGGGTATGGCGTCGAAGATCGGGCTGCCGCTGGCGCCGGTGGAGCCGCTGAGCGCGGGGTTGTTGGTGGCCTTTATCGAGTATCTCGACCGGCTCTTCAGACCGTTGCGCGAGCTCTCGGCGCGGGTTGCGGTGCTCCAGCGTGGCGCGGCCGCGCTGGAGAAGATCCTCGGTCTGCTGGATGTCGACGAAACGGTTTCCGATACCGGCGAGGATCTGGTCGAGGCGGACGGGCGCCTGCGACTCGAGGATGTCCACTTCCGCTACCGCCCGAGAGCTCCGGATGTCCTGATCGGCATCGATCTCGAAGTGGCGCCGGGCGAAGTCGTGGCCGTCGTCGGCTCCACCGGTTCGGGCAAGACCACCTTGACCCGGATTCTCGACACCTCCTACACCGGTTATCGAGGATCGATCACCATCGACGGGCAGGAGCTCTCGGCCATCAGGGGATCCCAGGTTCGCCGGCGGGTCGCGGGGGTCCGTCAGGATGCCCAGCTCTTCTCCGAGTCGGTTCGGTTCAACGTCGACATGGGGAATCCGGAGATCTCCGCCACCGATTCCGATGAGGCGGCCGAGCTCGTCCACGCCGACCAGATCGTCGAGCGGGTCGGGTGGGATCATCAGCTTCGTGAGCGGGGTGCGGATCTGTCGGTGGGCGAGGGTCAGCTCCTGGCCTTCGCGCGGGCCATGGCGCACGATCCCGCGCTGCTCATCCTCGACGAGGCCACCGCGTCCATCGACTCCATGACCGAGCAGCTGATCCAGGACGCGCTGGCGAGGATCTTCGAACGCAAGACGGTCATCGTCATCGCGCACCGCCTGTCTACGGTGGAGCAGGCGGATCGGATCGTGGTGCTCGAAAAGGGGCGGATCGTCGAGCAGGGGAGCCACACCGAGCTCATGGCCGCCGAAGGCCGCTACGCTCATCTCGTGAGAGCAGGCGAAGATCTTCTTGTGGCCTGAGGCGGAAATGTCGCATCATCGCGGATTTAACGCAGAGACGCAGAGGCGCAAAGGCGCAGAGCCATCGCAGGATTGACTTATCGCACCATCGCGGATTTAACGCAGAGACGCAGAGGCGCAAAGGCGCAGAGCCATCGCAGGATTGACTTATCGCACCATCGCGGATTTAACGCAGAGACGCAGAGGCGCAAAGGCGCAGAGCCATCGCAGGATTGACTTATCGCACCATCGCGGATTTAACGCAGAGACGCAGAGGCGCAAAGGCGCAGAGCCATCGCAGGATTGACCCATCGCACCATCGCTTCTCAGAGACGCAAAGGCGCAAAGGCGCAGAGCCATCGCAATGATTGGCACAAGAGCGCAGGGACGAAATGGTGTTCAAGGCGGTTGTCCGTTCATTCGACACCAAGGACCAGATTTTCGGGCGAAGTCCGGCTTCCTGGAGATTCGCCAGAATTTACAGAATTCGTGCGATGACCCATTGTTGCGATGTTGCGTCTTTGCGCCTCTTTGCGCCTCTGCGTTGAATTGCGATGGTGCGATGGCTATCAAATGCGATGTCCATTGCGATGTTCTTAGCGTTCTTGGCGATCTTGGCGGTAAAACTGCGATGTGCCTTTGCGGTTCAACTCCGCGACAATGTCCGACCGGCTAATATGTGCCCATGAAGTGGTTCGTCGTTGCGTTGATCCTGGCGTATGTGGGGCTTCGGGTCTATGTCATGCTCAGACCCGCATCGCCGGTGGCCAGGGCGTTCCACCGCCGCTATGTTTTGCGCACGGATGCCCACGCCATGTCGCGCAAGGAGTTGGTTCTGAGTTCGCTGTCGTTTCTCGCGTTTGCCCTGTGCTGTGCCGGTCTTTATCTCGGAGTGACGTGGGGGGCGACGGAACTCGGCTGGAGGATCTTTGATGCGCGGCCGGTGGTGGTGCTCGGCAAGGCCGGCCTCTTTGTCGGCGCCATGGCCGTGGCGGCGACGCTATTCTTGCTCGGTGCAGCGGCGGTGCGGCGTGGATAGGTCGGAGGAGTGATGTCTCAGAGAAACTGCTCGGGTTCGTGTCGGTGGTGCGAGCGGGTGGGTGATCTGCCGTCGAGCGCCAAGGGCCCCAAATAGATGGGCTCCAACCCCTGCCGACTGCATGAGTGCAGTGTCTGCTGCATCGACTCGAAAATGACTCTCACCGAGGCGGATGTGTCGTTGCTCGAATCGGCCGGATATTCGGACTTCGTTCGATTGAACTCGAGAGGTGATCTGGAGCTGAAGAACCGGGATGGTCGCTGTGTTTTTATTACCCGAGGGGGTTGCGGAGTGTACGAAATCCGACCCGAAGGGTGCCGGCTCTTCCCCCTTGTCCTGGACATGCAGACGAATCGGGTCGTTCGTGATGAGTATTGTCCTCACTGGAGGGAATTCCCCATCGATGTCATTCGTGCTGAAAGGCTACGGCAGTCCGTGGAGATTGAAACCGCTGAGGCGGAGAGACGGCGGAGGAACAGTGGCTGAGTCGAAGCGGGTCGGGAAACGAGGGCTGGTTGCATTGGTGTCCTTGATCGTCGGGGCCACCGGTCTCATCGGGTGCGCCCAAACCACCGGTGGAGTTCAGCGGGCGGACGTCGCCTCGGCACCATCGAAAGTCCCGCCCTGGGAGTGGTGGCGGGATCTGTCCTCGGTGGCTTCGGTTCCGGAAGGCGACCGGGTGGTGATGCGCTCGAGCCACTGCCCGTCGGGTTGTGAGTTCGATCGCCACTCCGAGGGTGACTCACGTTTTGTTCGGGTGCGGGAAGACGGCGAAGGCGTGATCTTCAGCACCGAAGGCGCAGGAGCCGTGACCCGGATCTGGATGGTCATGGGAGAAGGCGTCAGCGAGCCCCTCGATGAGGCGGTTCGCCTCCGGGTCCGCATCGACGGCCACCAGGTGCCGGTGATCGATTTGCCGCTGCCGGAGGTCTTCTCGGGAAGCACGGCGCCGTTCCTACCGCCTCTGGTCGCCGATCGGACCGCGTCCGGGGGCGGCAACATCTCCCATGTGCCGATCCCGTTCAGAAGCGGCTGTGAGATCACTCTTGTCGGTGCCCGGGCCAGCAAGATCTGGTTTCAGGTGAATGCGCGGTTGGTGGAGGACGCCTCTTCTCTGAGGCCGTTCACAGGCAAGGAATCACTGGCGGAGTTTCGCTCCGTGCTCGAGCGCAGCGCAAGCGACCCGTGGAACGGTGGGCCGTTCCCCACCGTCAGCGACTCGGTCGCCTTGGCTCCGGGCGGGAGTGAGGAGATCGCGAACTTTGCCGGACCGGATGTGATCAACGGCATCATCATCCGATCGGCCCGGTCCGACTGGGGGCGGCTCGGGTTGCGGTTCACCTTTGACGACCGTGATCCCATCCTGGTACCGCTTCTCGATCTCTTCGGAGTTGCCAGGGCCAACGATCGCGCCGCGCAGTCGATCTTCTTCGGCGCCGACGCCGAGGACGATTTCTATCTCTACTTTCCCATGCCGTTTTTCAAGAGCGCCACCGTCGAGCTCATGAGACGACCCGTGGAGGGCCCTCCCGGGGTGACGGTCCGTTACGCGGTTCGCCGCCTCGGTGCTCCGCCCCCAGAGGATGCCGGGTACTTCGGTATTCAAATCAGGGACAATATCGACGACATCGCCGACACGACAGCCCCGATCATCGATCTCGAGGGCAGAGGATCCATGGTAGGTGTCTTCGCGAGCTTCGGGCCGGCTCTCGGGGACGATTGGGACTACCTCGAACGCGATGAGCAGATCTTTGTCGATGGTGAATCGACGCCGTCATGGCGCGGCACCGGGATCGAGGATTTCTTTGGCGGCGGATTCTACTTTCGCGGCCCGGACGGGCAGCCGCAACCCTTCACACAACCGCTCCACGGGGCCCCCGTCGTGCGGTTCTTCCACCGGTCCGCCCCGGCCATGTATCGGTTGTTCCTGGGTGATGCGGTGGTCTTCGAGGATGGACTACGGGCCGAGTTCGAGGTCATTCCCGGCGTCGATGGAGTCCATGTCCGGACAGTGGTGTTCTACTACAGCGCCCGGGGAAACGATCAAGAAGCGGCGGCCGCGCCCGATGGTTGATCCGGTATCCTGAGCGCTCATGAGGAGACCGCCTCAGACCACGGTTGTTCCGAATCGCGCATGGCGCGGATCCGTGATCACGCCGGGAACAGGATGGCTGATGGGGCTCGTGCTGGTGTTCGGACTCGGTGGGTGTGGATCGGGGCACGAATCGGTCAACTACGATCTGGAGACCATCGCGGCCAACAACCGTGGAGTCGCCCTCATGGGGCGGTTCGATTTCGAGGCGGCGGGAGAGGTTTTCGCCGTTCTGGTCGAGCAGCACCCAGGGGAAGCGGAGTTTCGGGTCAACCAGGCCATCGCGGTGCTCAACCGACAGCAGGAGGGTGATGAAGCCACCGCCATGACGATCCTCGAGGGGGCTCTTGCCGAGGATCCGAACCACCTCAGGGCGCGTTTTGTCCGAGGCCTTCTCCTTATTCATGGGGGTGATTCCCAGGCCGCATACGAAGATTTTCTCGCGGTGGCCGAGGCCGATCCCGACGACCCCGAGTCCGCCTATTATGTCGGACAGTGCCTCATGCAGCTCGAAGATCACGAGCAGGCGCTGGTCTGGTTCGATCGCGCAGTCGAGGGAGACCCCTATCTCCGCAGCGCCTACTACCGTGCGTTCCAAACCCTCCAGAGGCTCGGGCGAATCGATGAGGCGGAAGGGTTCATCGAGCGGTTTCAGGCCCTCGACGGCAACCCTCGCGCGCACCTGATGGAGTTCAAATACACCAAGATGGGTCGCAAGGCCGAGGTCGCGGTCATCGGATCCGCACCGACAGAGGCCGAGGCGAAGCCCGAGGGCCCGATCTTCGATCAGGCTTCGCCCATGGCGTCCGAGCCATTCCATCCAGGGGAAAGGGCTGCGGCCCGGGCCCCGAACACCACGGCATGCGACCTCGATGGCGACGGAGACCTCGATCTTTTCGTGACCGGTGCGACCCAGGCCTCAGAGAACGGCCCCAATCTGGTTCTCATGGCATCCGATACCGGTCATGTCGTGGCTCCGGATCATCCGTTGGCGCGGGTCAGGAATGTCAACACCGCGCTGTGGGGCGATGTGGACAACGACGGGCTCAACGATGTCTATCTCTGCCGGCGCGGGCCGAACCAGTTGTGGATGCAGACGGCGCCGGGCGAGTGGTCGCGGGCGTCTGATGGGGCCGGTGTCGCCGGGGGCGGCCTCGATACAGTGGACGGCGCCCTCTTCGATGCCGACCACGACGGCGATCTCGACATCTTCCTCGTCCAGGCCGATGGTGACAACGATCTGGTCAACAACAACCGTGATGGGAGTTTCCGGTCATTGGGCGTCGATCGCGGTCTGACCGGTGACGGCCGGGCCTCCCAGATGGTGGTCGTCAGCGATCTCGATGGCGATCTCGACGCCGATCTGATCGTTCTCAACCGGGAGCCGCCGCACCAGGTGTTCGAGAACCGGTTGCGTTGGGAGTACGTGCCCGCCACCGGGTGGGATTCGTTTGTAGCCGCCGATGTCAGAGCCGCGGTCGCCGGTGACGTCGACGCAGACGGTTCCGTAGAGCTCTACACTCTCAGCGGAGGCGGCGCTCTCGATATCTGGGTCGAGGCTGAAAACCGTCTGTGGTCGGCCACGCGCCTGGCCGCCGAGATACCCGGCGTCAGCAGCCCCGACAGGCTCGAACTCGGAGACGCGGATGGCGACGGTGTCCTCGATCTGTTGCTCTCCGGGAAGGTCGGCTGGACCCTGCTGTCGGCCGTGGACGGAAGCGTCATGGCGTCCGACGAACATTCTCTCGCGACCACCGGACTGTTCGCACTCGTCCCTGATCGCGGACCATCCATCGTCGGCTGGTCGACCGAGATCGGACCGATCGCGTGGCAGCCGGGGCCAGGCCGATTTCCCTTCGCGGCCATCAGGCTGTCCGGGCTCGATGACGACGCCAACAGCATGCGGACAAACGCCTCGGGGATCGGAACCCGGGTCGCGGCGCGAGTGGGTTCGAGGTGGACGGTGTCCGACACCTACCGCGCGAATTCGGGTCCCGGTCAGAGCCTGCAGCCCGTGCTCGTCGGTCTCGGAGGCATGCCGGCTGTGGATTTTGTTGCGCTCGATTGGTCCGACGCCGTCTTTCAGACCGAGATGGGGCTCTCTGCCGGCGGTGTCCACACCATCGTCGAGACCCAGCGTCGGGTGTCGAGCTGTCCGGTGCTCTTCGCGTGGGATGGTGAACACTTCGCGTTTGTCACCGATTTCCTGGGAGTCGGGCGGATGGGCTATGCGGTCGGACCCGATGAGTACTCCGAACCCCGGCCGTGGGAAAACGTCCTCCTGCCTCAGGGGTCGGTCCAGCCGCGCGACGGGAGGATTGTGCTCAAGCTCACCGAGCCCATGGAGGAGGCGGCCTTTATCGACGCCGTGCGGATGGTGGCTTACGATCTTCCGTCGGGTTGGTCCATGACCCTCGATGAGAGGGTGCAGACCCTCGGCGCGCCGCCCACCGGCCGGCCGGTGGTCTATCGCACCATCGCGGCGCCGGTGCAGGCGTACAACGAGCGTGGAGATGATGTGACCGACGCCATGGCCGCCGTTGATCGGGTGGCGGCGCCCGTCGGCGAACTCGATCGGAGGTTCATCGGGAGACTCGATGGCGAACACATTTTGACCCTCGAGTTCGATGAGGCCGTCAACTGGCTCGGCCGGAGACTCGTTCTGGTCGCCGACGGCTGGGTGGAGCACCCATATTCGTCGACGAGTTTTGCGGCCTGTCAGGCCGGCGCCGACTACCGGGCGCCGACGTTGGAGGCGCGCGGCGCCGACGGCCGGTGGGTCGTGGTTCTCGAACAATTCGGATATCCGGCCGGGATGCCGCGCCAGATCTCGGTGCCGCTGCCGAGACTCCCGGCCGGAACCAAGGCCCTGCGGCTGCGGTCGAATCAGGAGATCTACTGGGATCGGGTCGTAGTCGTGGCGGCGGAAGTCACTGAGGAGATCATCCGACGGGATCTCAAGCTGGTGTCGGCCGAAGTCGAGCAGACCGGTTTTGCTCGGCGAACGACCGGGCCGGAACGGTTGCCGCACTACGATTTCGATCGGCGGGCACCGCTTTGGGACAGCCGCGTCCAACCGGGCTTCTACACTTCGTTTGGAAACGTTCGCGAACTCGTCGAAACCGCCGACGACGCCTTTGCAATCTTCGGCCCCGGAGAGGGAAGTCATCTCGAGTTCGAGGCCCCGGCCGCAGCGCCGCCTGACGGCTGGACCCGGGTTTTTGTTCTCGAGACCGAGGGATGGTGCAAGGACATGGATCTCTACACGAAGGATGGCTCGACCCTGGAACCCCTGCCGGCCGCGGGCCGGGCGAGTTCAGCCACCGCCATGCTCCACGCACGATTCAACACCAGGTGGAATGGCAGCTGAATGGGAACTCCGGTGATTCGAAATTCCCTTGCTATCGTAAGTGATTCCTATAACTGGTGTGTTAGAATTGCTGCGGTTCACGTGGTGGGGGAAAACAAACGACTCTCGTTGCTCCGATGGCGGCTTGATGGCCGCGTGGGGCAGAGCCCTCGGCGCTTCGCCGATTCGGTTCCCTTGATCGTGGTCGTGGGGCTCGCCGTCGCCGTCTGTTTCGTGGGCGGGACCATGGCTTTCGCCGAACGCGGCCAGGCTGGTTCCGATAGTCACTCGGACCCACTCCCCATCACGATCCTCACGAATTCCAATCATGCTTCCG
Source organism: uncultured Acidobacteriota bacterium (assembly GCA_963753035.1). Classification (GTDB taxonomy): domain Bacteria; phylum Acidobacteriota; class Thermoanaerobaculia; order Thermoanaerobaculales; family Sulfomarinibacteraceae; genus JAHECW01. Next base: position 164,750 of record CAVWAW010000011.1, read on the forward strand.
TATCGTGGCAGGTTCGGACACCGGGATCGGTTCGAATCCGCCTCTACCGCTCCATTCCGGGAGGCGTCGAAAATCTCGTGGGAGAGGTCACGACCGAAAGCGGGATATCAACCTTCGAGATGATCGACGACGCGCGACCGCCAGGGGCCTCCATCTACCAGATCCGCGCGGTCGGGATCGGTGGTGCCGAGCAGATTCTCGGGTCGATACTGTGTGTTGATCCTGGGTTTTCGACGAGAGTGGCAGCAATGTCCTGGGACTCGCCGTCCCACATTGCGAACTCGATTTCGCTCTCAGAGTTCTTTTTGTCCACCCAAGAGTTGGCGTACCTATCCGACCGGCCGATTCTTCGGCAACCTCGTCAGCGACCGGAGCCCCCGGTCCCGAGATCGGTTCCGTCGAGGTGCTGAATTCGGGTCGAAAGATCCAAGTTTCAATATTTATTTTTTAGGAGGATTCAGAATGAAAAAGGTTATTGTTTTTTGTGCAGTTGCGATGTTGGTGGCGCCCCTGGCCATGGCCCAGACCGAGCAGATCGACGCCTCGACCGTCAATTCGTTCACGCCTGATCCCCTTGCCACGGGGACCTTCGATATCTGCTTCAACGTCACTGTCGACTCGCCCGATTCCGAGTACATGGACCGCTTCGAGATCGACCTCCCCGATGGCTGGGTCATCAACACCGTGACTCCGCCCGCGAGAACCGGCTGCACCACTGCCGACCCCGTGACCGGTGGAACCGACGCCGGGAACGTCGTGTATTGGCAGGGCGCCAACTATGTTCCGGTCACCGGCAGCGGCTGCGGTGCATGGCTCAACGGCACCTACGATTTCTGCGCCAATGTGACCGAGGCCGCCTACGCCGGTCCCTACGATTTCCCGTGGACCATCTGGGGTGACGTCTGGGGCGCCGTGCCGCATTCGATCGCGGGAACCATCAGCGGTGTGGTCCCCGTCGAGCTCATGAGCTTCGAGATCGAATAGAGACGCACAGCACTTGAACCAGAAAGCCCCGCGCCTCGGCGCGGGGCTTTTTTCTTTTCCCGGGGAGGACCATCGCCACGCTTGCGGCCGCGCCGGGAAATCTCAGGGGTGGGGCGTCGTGGAGACCAACGGTGCAAGGAACCGCCAACCCGGTGGTCGGATCTGGTTGCCCTTCAGCTATTGTCCGGTGAAGACCATGGGATGACCGCCGTGGCGTCGATCTCGACGAGAAGGTCATCGCGGCAGATGTCATCGACGGTGCAGACCAACGGCAGGTCTCCGAGCCCGCGGGCGTTGAGGATTGCGAGGAGCCGCCGTCCGTCGTCGCGCTGTTTGACAAACGCGGTCGCCTGGCAGATGTCGTTCATGGTGGCTCCACGGGACCCGAGGAGAGCCTCGATATTGTCGAGCGTTCGGACGGTCTGACTGTCGAAGTCTCCGGGATAGACCGTGGCGCCGCCCTCGTCGATGGAGGCGGTCCCCGACACCAGAAAGGTCCGGTCTCGACGTGTGGTTACGGTGAGTCCGCGTGAAAAAGCGGAGCCGTACTCCGGCGCCTCATTCTGGAGCGGGTTGTGGAGGGTGTCGATGGCCAACTCTCGTCCCGGCCGCGCCCTGACCGCGAGCAGGTCGAGGGTGCACCGATGGCCGCGGGGATTGCGTCCGCGAATGCCTGTGCTCGCGGGAATGACCCCGGTGTGGTCGCCATCGAGTAGACCGAGGTCGGTGAAAACGTCGTTTCTCGCGAGATTGAAATCGTCATACCAGGAAAGAATGTCATCGAGATAAAACCATGTGCGGCAGACATCGCCGAAGGACCAACCCGAGACGCCAAGAAGCTCGAGCGCCAGGAGCAGTGCGTCTCGGGTCTGGTCGGCCGCGGAGATCGGGCTCGGGGCATCGGCCAGCCTTCCGACATCGGAGAGTCCGAAGTAGTCGGCATCCTCGCCCGAGATCCACCGGCCGCACGAGGAGCCCCTCCAGGTAACGGAGTTGACTGATCCCGAGGTGGACGGACGGGCTGCGATGACGTGAATACCGGCGATCGATCCGCCGAACGCCGGAAATCCTTCAACGACGGTCGGCGGAATTCGATCCGAGATCGAGTCGCTGAGGACCTCGGCGCGCGCGGAGACAACCGTGTCGGCCGCTTCGAGATCACAGAAGACCCGTTCCTGGAGTGGGACCGCTTTCCGCTCATCGAGAACTCGGAGAATCTCGGCATAGGCGTCGCGGACTACCGAATCGAGCCCTTGCTGCTCGCCTTCGGGAATCCACGTGAGGAAAATCAGATCTCCGGAACCGCTTGAACCAACCACCATGGTTGTGAAGTACTCCCCCTCGGAAGGTCGGATCGCACTCGACCGGGATTGAACCCGGCCCGCGTTGCGCCGGCGACCCGCCGAACCGCCGCCCATCTTAGCCGAGAAACCGGCAGGGGCAAAGGCTCGATCACCCGAAACAAGGGCGCAAAACCGTTGATTCTAATCGAGATTGGGCAATTTGATTCCTTCCGATGACCACTAGAGGGGTTTGATGGGTCGATGAGCGATTGACGGCCACTTGCCGAGATGCGCTCGCTTAGTCAATGGTGATGGCCGCCACATATTGAGGTCGATGCAAGTACCCCTGTTGATTTCCTGGCCTTGAGGTCGCTGGCGCGTTGCGGTGGCGGGAGGCGCGCCTCCGATTCTAAGGCCAGGATAAGTAAAAGAGATCGGTTTCAGTCGAGCAAGCCCTCGAGCAGTGCCTCGTCGGCGACTCGAGGCACGGTGACGTGGCCGCGGTCGGCGTTCGCCGCGTTCCAGATATCCACCGTTTCGATGGCGTTGGGGTTCCTCGCCCACGCCCGTCTGGCGACGCCGCCCATGGCGTCCCATTCGAGGGCCGAGTCGAGGATGCGGTCAACCCGTTCCGAACCATCGAGAACCAGCCCGAAACCGCCGTTATCGGCCTTGCCCGTGCCGACGCCGCCGCCGTTTGAAAGCACCGCCATGGTCATCCCGCGGGCGGCATTTCCGGCCCAGCACTGGTGTGACATGTCGGCGACGGTCGATGAGCCGTCGTAGATGTTGGCGGTTTCGCGGTAGGGCGAGTCGGTGCCGCCGGTGTCGTGGTGGTCGCGGCCCATCATGACGGGCCCGATTTCGCCGTCCGAGACCATCCGGTTGAAACGTCGGGCGATCTCGGTCCGACCCTCGGCGTCGGCGTAGAGGATCCGCGCCTGGGTGCCGACGACGAGCGCATTGGTCTCGGCGTCGTGGATCCACTGCCAATTGTCGCGATCCTGACCGCGGCGGGTCGGGTCGATGCAGGCCATGGCCGCCTGATCGGTGGCGTGCAGATCCTCGGCCTTGCCCGACAGGCAGACCCAGCGGAACGGGCCGTAGCCGTAATCGAAACACATGGGACCCATGATGTCTTCGACATAGGACGGCCAGATGAATCCCTCGGATGGATCGACCCCATTGGCGGTGATCTCGAGGACCCCGGCGTCGTAGACCGCGCGCAGAAAGGCATTGCCGTAATCCCAGAAGTGGGCGCCTTTGCCGGTGAGGCGCTTGAGCACCCGGTAGTGGCGGGCGAGGCTTTCGTCCACCTTGGCTTTGAAACCCCCGCGGTCGGTGGCCAGGAGATCGCGCATGGCGTCAAAGCTGACCCCGGCCGGGCAGTAGCCGCCATCGTAGGGAACGTGGCAGGAGGTTTGATCGGAGATGAGATCGACGGAGACGTCGTTGGTGTCGAAGTACTCGAGCAGATCGACGATGTTTCCGTGGAAGGCGATGGACAGCGCCTCGCCGGCGGCGGCGGCGTCGAGCATCCATTTGACCGAGGTGGCGAGGTCGTCGGTGACCCGGCCGACCCAGCCCTGGGAGTGGCGGGTTTCGATTCGTGAGGCGTCGACCTCGGCGACGATCCCGGCGGCGCCGGAAATCTCCAGCGCTTTGGGCTGGGCGCCGGACATCCCGCCAAGACCCGAAGTGACAAAGGTTTTGCCGGCGAGGTTGCCGTCCTCGGGTACCCCGAGATAAAGCCTTCCGGCGTTGAGAAGGGTGATGTAGGTGCCGTGGACGATGCCCTGGGGGCCAATGTACATCCACCCGCCGGCGGTCATCTGACCGTAATTGACGCAGCCCAGAGCGGCGAGGCGGTGGAACTCGTCGGGGGTGTCGAACATCCCGACCATGAGACCGTTAGTGATGATGGCTCGTGGCGCTTCGGGGCGCGAGGGAAAGAGCCCCATCGGGTGGCCTGAACTGACAACGAGGGTCTGGGTGTCGTCCATGATCTCGAGATAGCGTTTGATGAGCAGATACTGCATCCAGTTCTGACACACCTGGCCGGACTCACCATAGGTGACGAGCTCGTACGGGTAGAGGGCGACATCGAAATCGAGGTTGTTTTCGATCATCACCTGCATGGCCTTGGCTTCGGTGATTTTGCCCGTATAGCTCTCGATCGGCCGACCGGTGAGACGGCCGTGCGGGCGGTAGCGGTAGCCGTAGATCCGGCCGCGGGTGCGCAGTTCTTCGAAGAACTCGGGTGCGACCACAGAGTGGTGCTCTGTGGGCACATAACGCAGGGCGTTGGCCAAGGCAATCTTGGTTTCGCGGCGGTTGAGGGTGCAGCCGCGATCTGGTGCGCGGCGGATTCCCGGCTCGAACGGTCCGGGCTCGGGAAGCTCGGTCAACTCGACGGTGAGTCTCTCAGTCATGGCTACCTCCAACGGGATCGCCATTCTAACCCGCATCCGCGTCCGCGTCCGCGTCCGAAGCCGAGGTCGACCAGGACACCCGGAATCCGCGTTCATTGGGACGTGCCGGGTACGTAGTTGTGCCGGATCGACCATCCGGAACCGCGGCGCGCTCCGCACAACTACGCTACCGGGCACTCCTCGGGGAGCGCGATGAAATCTGCTGTTCCGGCTCGGAGGCAGGCCGCCGGCGCACCATCGGCGTGGTCGCAGCCCCTTCAATTCACCCACGAGCGACCAGGCCGATGGTGCGACGCTGGGACGCTGGGACGCAAGAGCGTCCCAGCGTCCCAGAAGGCCGGAGCCAATGCGGCGTGTGTTCTATCCAGCATCGAGCAACGAGTCGATTTCTGGAGCTGATCTCGATTCTCAGTAACGGCCTCGTTTCTGCAACAACGATGAATCGCCATTCACTTTGGACGAGAGTGGCTAAATGATTGAAAAATAGGACCCATGCAGATTGTTTTCTAAAGGAAACAAATCGATCGGATCCTGGGGTATGATGCCGTGTCTGGGGGAGGGGGCCGCCACTCGATGATGACGCTCGATACAGTGGGAATCCACCGTGAGGCCCGGGTGATCATGATCGACGGCGGGCAGAAGGTCCGCTCCTACCTCAATACCCTCGGCATCCACATCGGTGATTGGTTGACCGTCGTGCAACGCGCTCCCTTCCGGGGGCCGGTCCTGATCGAGATCCACGGCACTCGGGTTGCTCTCGGTCGCGGAGTGGCAAGCAAGATCCAGGTCGACATCGATGGCGTCCTCGAGAAGCTGTCCGGGCGGATGGAGGCGGTCGAGGCCGGACACTGATGCGGTTTGTCCTCGCCGGCCAACCAAACTCGGGAAAGAGCTCGATATTCAACTCCATAGCCGGCTATCGCTCGGCGACGGCCAATTTCCCCAAGTCTTCGGTCTCGTTCATCGCAAGCAAGGCGTTGATCTCCGGTCGCGAGGTCGAGGTCGTCGATCTTCCTGGCGTCTACTCGCTGACCTCGTCCGACGCCATAGCCGGTCCCGCCGAGCGCTATCTTTTCGACGAGAAGTACGACCTCATCATCAACGTCGTGGATGCGAGCCGTCTCGGGCGGTCGCTGGAGCTGACCTATCAGCTGCTCGAGCTGAATCGGCCCATGGTCGTCGCCCTCAATATGATGGACGAGGCTCGACGACGGGGCAGCGAAATCGACCACATCGAGCTTTCGAGACAGCTCGGCGTACCGGTTGTGACAACCACGTCCCGTCTGGGGATGGGATTGAAGGAGCTGTTTCGCGAGAGCCTCCGGCACGCGGTATTTGCCGTGCCCGCCTCATCGCCCACCTACGACAACGAGGTCGAGGACGCGATCGGCGAGGTGGTGTCGATCTTCGATGGTCGTGATCCAGTTCCCGGGATTCCCGCCAGATTGGTGGCGACCAAGCTACTCGAGGGTGATCCGCACATGTCCATGCGTGCGTATGGCCCTGCTCCTGATCTGGAGGCTGCGGTGGCCGAGATCGGCGGCCGGCTAGAAGTCGCGCACGGTTGGAGTTCCGACCAGGTCGTGTCGGGCAGCCGCCATGCGCTGGCCCACGCGATGGAGAATTGCGTGGTCGCCCATCAGATCCCCAAGATCGGTTGGCGCGAACGCGCCGACGGACTGCTCCTCAACGAGTGGACCGGTGGTCCGCTGATGGTCCTGATCCTGGCCGGCTTTTTCTGGGTCGTCTTCGGCGTCGGCAGGCGAGTGGAGGCGCCCCTGCTCGTGGCGTTCAACTGGATGCAGGGATCGGTGGCCGAACAGTTCACGCCGGGGAGTCTCGCCGCCACCGTTGCCGACGGTCTGGTCATGGGCCTTGCGGGAGGGGTGGCCATCGTGCTGCCCTACCTGGTTCCGTTTCTCATCGGCCTCGCCATCCTCGAGGACACGGGCTATCTCCCCCGGCTCGCCTATATCCTCGACAGTTTCATGCACCGTATCGGATTGCACGGCAAATCCGTGTTGCCGTTGATCCTCGGCTACGGCTGCTCGGTGCCGGCGATCATGTCGACGAGAATCCTCGAGTCCGAGAAGGACCGGCGGATCACCGCGGCTCTGACATCATTCATCCCGTGCTCGGCGCGGACGGTGGTGATTTTCGGTCTGGTCGCGGCGTTCATGGGTCCGCTCTGGGCGCTGGTCATCTATCTGTTGAACATCTTCGTCATCGTCATTTTGGGCACGGTGATGGCGAAACGCATGAAGGGTGCGTCTCCCGGTCTGGTGCTCGAGATCCCCGAACTCAGCCTGCCGGAGATCAAGACGCTGACGGCCAAGACCTGGCTCGCGCTCAAAGAGTTCATCACCATTGCGTGGCCCTTACTCATCGCGTCATCCATCGTCCTCGGCGTTCTCGAGTGGGCCGACGCCGCAGACGGTATCAACGCGTTGCTTTCACCCCTCACGGTGTGGCTGCTCGGCCTGCCGGTGGCGGTGGGGATGACCCTGGTGTTCGGAGTCCTTCGAAAAGAACTGACGCTGGTCATGCTTGTTCAGGCCCTCGGGACCACCCAGGTCAACACCGTGATGACGACCCAGCAACTCCTGACCTTCACTCTCTTTGTCGTCTTCTATGTGCCATGCATCGCCACCATCGCGGTGCTGGCGAAACAGATGGGCTGGCGAGGAGCGGCTGCGATTTCGGGTTTCACTGTCGTGGTGGCGGTGATTGTCTCGGTGGCAGGGCGGATCGCGTACGGGCTGTTCAGCTGACGTCTTACGCCTAGCGTCTAGTGCCTCATGAATACCGCGTCGGATCCGGCACGCCGGCCGCCTCGAATCCCCGTCTCCTCAGGGTGCATGAATCGCAGTCGCCGCATGCTCGACCGTCGGCATCGGGGTCATAACACGAGTGGGTGAGCCCGTAGTCGAGTCCGAGCTCGATGCCGCGAAGGACGATCTCGGCCTTGGTGAGATCGATGAGTGGTGCGTGGACCTGAAAACACGCCCCGTCCTCGGCCCCGGCAACGGTGGCGAGGTTGGCGAGCGCCGCGAAGGCGTCGAGAAATGCCGGTCGGCAGTCCGGGTAGCCCGAATAGTCCACGGCGTTGGCGCCGATGAAGAGATCAACCGCGCCTATGACCTCGGCGTGGCCGAGCAGCAGGGCCAGCAGCACCGTGTTTCGCGCCGGGACGTAGGTGACGGGAACCCCAACGGCACTCGGCTCGTCGCCGTGGGGAACCTCGATCTCGTCGGTGAGTGCAGAACCGCCGATGGCGCGCAGATCGAGGGTGAGGACGCGGTGGGACGCGGCACCGAGGGAGGCTGCGATGCGCGCGGCTGCCTCGATCTCAACGCTGTGGCGCTGACCATAGTCGACCGTCAGACAGTGGCATTCGAACCCATCGGCCCGGGCGATGGCCAGAACCGTCGCTGAATCGAGCCCCCCGGACAGCAATATCGATGCTTTGCGTACGTCGTTCATCGGGTCATTGTGCCGTGGATTGCCGTGGCATGCCATTCAAGCCATCGCAGTTTTACCGCAAAGACGCGAAGGACGCGAAGAACATCGCACTTTTGACCCATCGCACCATCGCGATTCAACGCAGAGGCGCAGAGGTGCAGAGACGCAGAGACATCGCAAGTCGGGGCCATCGCAGCGCGCACTCCGCGTTGATGTTGTTTGACTATCGTTGCGGCAGTTTCGCCCGCGGTTGATAGGTGAACGCAAAGGCGCAACATCGCACCATCGCAACTTGCCCGCAGATCACGCGGATTGACGCAGATGATCATCGCAAAGCACACATCGCAATTTTCGATTGAACTCATCGCAGATACGATCTGCGCTTTTTCCTCGTTGTTCAACCCTCGATGAACTTGAGCGATGGTGCGATGGGGCAAAAATGCGATTTCCTTTGCGATGGTCTTTGCGCCTTCGCGCCTTTGCGTTGAATTGTGATGGTGCGATGAAATCTGCGTCTATCTGCGTGATCCGCGGGCAACTTGCGATGGCTCGCTCTGCGTCCTCTGCGCCTCTGCGCCTCTGCGTTGAACCTGCGATGGAATCAGGCGCCCGCTTCGGCACGAGCGCGCTCCCAGAGTTGCTCGACCGTCGTGTCGTCGGGGGCGGGGATGGCGGCGGCGCTTTGGCAGAGTTCGCGCCTGAGCGTTCCCATACATGCGGCCATCTCGAGCAACCTGGTGCTGAGTGATGAATCGGTGGCCATCCTCTCGGTGAGGTGGGCGGCGATCTCGGGCAGGCGATCAAACGCCTTGCAGACGAGAACCCCGTGGGCCCGCGCGGCGAGGGCGGCCTCGACCCGCTCGGGAAGATCGCCACAGCTCGCGAGGGCGCCCATCTCGATGTCGTCGGAGAGAATGATGGGGGACCCCGGAAGCCCGGCCGCCCGCCGGACCAGCGCCGGCGAGATCGAGGCCGGGCGGTCGCCGTCGCCGAGGCCAGGTGCAATGACGTGGCCGATCATGACCAGGGGAATCTCCTCCGAGAGCATGGCAAAGACATCGAGATGGCCGCCGAAATCGGTCTCCGAAAGATCGAGCAGCGGGAGCTCGATATGAGTGTCGATCGGGACTTCGCCGAGCCCGGGAAAGTGTTTGAGGCAGCCGCGCACACCCCAGGTCGCCAGACCCTGATTGAAGACCCTCGCCAGGACTGCCACCCTTTCGGGATCGGCGGAGAAACAACGGCCCTGCTGCGCCATGAGGGCGTGCGGACGGTCGAGATCGACAACCGGGGCGAGATCGAGGTGGATGCCGAGACTGCGGCAGGCGGCCCCGGCCGCTTCACCGAGGGCGCTCACGGCCTTTCGTCCCGCCGCTGCTGCCGCTGCGGCGCTCGGGAGTTCACCCCAGATGGGGCGGAGCCTGTTGACCATGCCACCTTCGAGATCGACCGCGACAAAAGGCCTGGGATCGAGTTCAACGAGTTGCGACACGAGCTCGCGCACCTGGCCGGCGGATTCGATGTTGCGTTGGAAGAGAATCACACCGGCAGGTTGGGTGTCCTCGAGGACGCGGATCTCGTCCGCGCTCAGGTCCGGCCCGGGAACGCCCACCACAAGGGGCATGCACTCAATCATCGCTCTCGGTCTTCTTTTTGAGTTCGGCGAGGATGTTGAGGGCCTCAATGGGGGTCAGGGAGTCGATGTCGATACTGCGCAGTTCGTTGATGAGCTCGTTGGACGGTGGTCGGAAGAGCTCGAGTTGGTGGGTGCGTTCGACGGTGCCGTCGGTCGGCGTGGAGATCACCGGATCGCCCGTGACATTGATTTCGTGGCGCTCGAGGTTGCCGAGGATCTGCTCGGCTCGGTGGCAGACCTCTTTCGGGACACCGGCGAGTCCGGCGACGTGAATCCCATACGACCGATCGGCGGGTCCGTCGGTCACGCGGTGGAGGAAGAGGATCGAGCCGCGCCACTCCTTGACCGCCATGGACCGGTTGACGAGGATCGGCAGCAGGCGGCTCAGTTCGGTCAACTCGTGGTAGTGGGTCGCGAAGAGAACCAACGCGGCGTGGTCGGCCCGATCGTGGAGGTATTCGACGATGGCCCACGCGAGCGATAAGCCGTCGTAGGTTGCGGTCCCGCGGCCGACCTCATCGAGGATCACCAGCGACCTGGGCGTGGCGTGGTTGAGGATATTGGCGGTCTCGATCATCTCGACCATGAACGTCGATTCGCCGCGGGCGAGCATGTCCGAGGCCCCGACCCGGGTGAAGATCCTGTCGGTGAGACCGATCCGAGCCTCGGCCGCGGGTACGTACGACCCGCAGTGAGCCATCAAGGTGATGAGCGCCGTCTGCCTGAGATAGGTTGATTTGCCGCCCATGTTGGGACCGGTGAGCAGGACGATGCGGCTCCGGGCCGGATCGAGGTCGGTATCGTTGGGAATGAAAGGCGGGTCGCGTTGGGCCTGTTCGAGCACGGGGTGGCGCCCCTCGCTGATGAAGATGCCGGTCTCTTCTTCGATGACGGGGCGGCAGTAGTTCCAGCGCCGCGCGCGGTCGGCAAAAGCTGACAGGACGTCGATCTGGGCAATGACTCCCGCGGTCTCGGCAATTCGCCGGGCGTGACCCGAAAGGGCGTCGAGCAACTCACTGAAGAGCTCGCGTTCGCGTGCATTGGAGATCTCTTCGGCGGCGAGGATTTTTGATTCCAGCTCCTTGAGTTCGGGGGTGACGTAGCGCTCGGCGTTGGTCAGAGTCTGCCGACGCTCGTAGTTTTCGGGGACCCGGTCGAGTTGCGACTTGGAAACCTCCAGAAAATACCCGAAGACCCGGTTGTACTTGATCTTGAGGGTCGAGATTCCGGTGCGTTCACGCTCGGTCGCCTCGATCCCGGCAAGGAGTTCCTTGCCGCCGCGGGCGAGCTGTCTTTGCTCATCGAGCTCGCCGTCCCAGCCCGTCGCGATGACTCCCGGGCCGACCACGTGAGGCGGCTCGGCGGCGAGCCGGGTGTGGAGGATCTCCAGCACATCGGTCAAGGGGTCGAGATCGGCCGCGAGCCGGTGCATCCGGGGCGAGGTTGCCTTGCCTGCAGCGCCGGCCAACGCTGGGAGCATATCGAGGGCGGCCCTCAGCGAGGCGAGCTCGCGCGGCGTGGCGAGAGCCATCCCGACTCGTCCTGCCAGGCGTTCCAGATCGGGGATCCCGTCGAGGGCGGATGCGGTGGCGGTCAGGAGACCGCTATCCTCCACCAACTCGGCGACGGCCCGCTGACGCTCGCCGATTTCCTCGATGTCGATGCTCGGAATCGTGATCCAGTCACGCAGCAGTCGAGAGCCCATCCGGGTGGCGGTGTGGTCGAGGATCGCGACGAGAGACGTCGTGCGGGATCCATCGGCTGCCTGCTCGATTTCGAGGTTTCTCAGACTGGCCCGGTCGATGATCAGGGCATCGCCCGTCGATCGACGGACAAACCTTCTCAGGTGGTGAAGCGCCCCCTTCTGGGTCGATTCGATATAGCCGAGGAGAGCGCCGGCCATCCCGACGAGCTTTTCACCGGACTCGAGTCCGAACCCGCGCAATGACCCGACTCCGAGGACCCGTTTGAGTCGCTGCTCTCCGGCGCTGGGGGAGAAGAGGTTCGGCTCCATGGGCGACAAGGTCGGCACTTCGAGATCGGCAGGCCAGAGGCTTTTCCAGTCGTCCCAGCCCTCGGCCACGAGGAGCTCCCGGGGCCGGATCTGAGCCAGGTGCTCGGTCAGCACCCGGGGGTTGTCGCACCGAAGACCCTCGAAGGTCCCGGTCGAGACTTCGATCCATGCCAGGGCGAGGCTCTCGCCGTCGTCGCCGTACGCGGCGAGATAGCAGCGCTCGGAACCGTCCAGAAGATCGGTCTCGGACACCGTGCCGGGCGTGTGGGTGCGGACGATCTCCCGGCGAACGAGACCCTTGGCGGTGGCGGGATCCTCGACCTGCTCGGCGACGGCGACACGGTACCCGGCGCCGAGAAGCTTACCGATATAGCTCCCGAAGGCATGGTGGGGCACACCGCACATGGGGGCCTCGACGTTGTCGTTGTGCCGCCTCTTGGTCAGCGCGATCCCGAGTACGGGTGCCGCGACCTGGGCATCCTCGAAGAACAACTCGTAGAAATCGCCCATCCGGTAGAGCAGGAGCGCGGTGCCGGCCTGCTCCTTGAGATCGAGGTACTGTCGAAGCATGGGGGTCATCTTCACTCAGGCATTATCCCGCAGCCGGCGATTCTGTCCACTACGACCGCGGTTCTGTCTCACCTGAGGCTCGATCGAGCCGCCGATGGCCTCAGCCCTTGCCGCCTCGAATCCACCAGCTCGAGTCACGGTCGAACCACCACCGGGAACTGTTGCCGGCAAGGATGGACTCGGCGAGTTTCCGGCCGCCATCCGTCCGTAGCCGTTTGAGGACAAAGGGCACCCAATCTTCGGTGGATGGGACCCCGGCGTCCCGCTGCTCGACGAGTTGGAGCAGCAGCTCGAGCTGATCCGCATCGTGGGCCACGATGGACTCCCGGGTTTCCTCCATGCGGTACTCCTCGAGAAGGGCGTCGAGTTCACCGGAAAACGGAAGTCCGTCGATCATGTCCGCTGCGGCGCGTTCTTCGTCGACCTGGACATATTTCTGATTCATATAATTGAGGTCGCTGGTGCGGGCCTCGGGAAGATCGTGCACCAGCGCCAGAGAGAGCACCCGGTCGGCATCGACCTCGGAATCATCGAGACGGGAGAGTACAAACGCGATCATGGCGACTCTGAATGAATGATCAGCGACGCTCTCGCCTTCGGCTCCAGCCAGGAACTGCCAGCCCGAGCGCGGGGTCCGCTTGAGCATGCCGACCTCGAAGAGGAAATTTGCGATTCGATCCACGGGCACCTCCGGGGGGAGAGTGTAGCGGGTCCTGGATCGGCGACCCGTCCTTCAGCTCCGGCCTTCTGGGCCGGGAGAACCAGGATGTGGCACGCCTCCCGGGGGAGTGCCGATGCGGGTTGGTTCCATCGCCCACGAGACGTGGGCGCTACAAGGGGCGCTGCGATGTTTGTAGCGCCGGCGTCCCGCCGGCGATGGTGGTGTGCCCATGCGGGTTGGTTCCATCGCCCACGAGACGTGGTCGCTACAAGGGGCGCTGCGATGGTTGTAGCGCCGGCGTCCCGCCGGCGATGGTGGTGTGCCCATGCGGGTTGGTTCCATCGCCCACGAGACGTGGGCGTTACAAGGGGCGTTGCGATGTTTGTAGCGCCGGCGTCCCGCCGGCGATGGTGTGTAGCGCTGCGGGTTGGTTCCATCGCCCACGAGACGTGGGCGCTACAAGGGGCGCTGCGATGTTTGTAGCGCCGGCGTCCCGCCGGCGATGGTGGTGTACCGCTGCGGGTTGGTTCCATCGCCCACGAGACGTGGGCGCTACAAGGGGCGCTGCGATGTTTGTAGCGCCGGCGTCCCGCCGGCGATGGTGTGTACCGATTCGGGTTGGTTTTATCGCCCACGGATACGGATACGGCCCCTTTCCCGGTCGCTGCAGTGGTTCCGGGCCATGCCATCAGCACCGGCCTTCTGGGCCGCCGTGACGCTTTGGCGTCCCGGCGACCCAGCGTCGCACCATCGGCGTGGTCGCGCGGAGGTTGACGGGGATGGCTGCGACCACGCCGATGGCGCGCCGGTGGCCTGCCTCGCGGCCGGGAAAACCAGGGTGTGGCGCGCTTCCCGGGGGAGCCCGGCATGGACCTTGTGCGGGGCGGGCCGCGCCGCCGTGAGGTTCTTCTGGCACAAAGCCATGCCCGGCACCCCGATGGGGCGCAGTTTTCCGCGTGCTCAGTGGCTGTCGCGGATACGGTCGCTATCGTCGACAGGCTGGAAGCCTATCGCTACACCGCGGGCGTTTGGGATGGTGTAGCGACAGCCATCCTGGCTGTCGACGGTGGCGTGGCGGTTTCGGGCACGGGTACGGGTAAGGTCGCTGCAGTGGTTCCGGGCCATGCCATCAGCACCGGCCTTCTGGGCCGCCGGGACGCATTGGCGTCCCGGCGCCCCAGCGTCGCACCATCGGCGTGGTCGCGCGTGGGTTGATTGGGAGGGCTGCGACCACGCCGATGGCGCGCCGGTGGCCTGCCTCGCGGCCGGGAAAACCAGGGTGTGGCGCGCGTCCCGCGGGAGCCCGGCATGGACCTTGTGCGGGGCGGGACGCGTCGCCGTGAGGTTCTTCTGGCACAAAGCCATGCCCCGAGGGGGCGCGGTTTTCCGCTCGCCAGGGAGGGCATTGAGCCGGTGAATCAACATCTTGGGTTGAGCAACCGCCAGGTCATGGCTCGGACTTCGTCGAATAGTTGGAGCGTCTGGTTGGTATCCGACGAGTTGATTGCACTGGTCGCCGAAAGGATCCGCAGGTGGGTATCGACTTCCTTAGCTGACGCGTAAGCGATTCGCCAGTGGTGCAATCGGTCTCTGCCGGACCTGCCGTGGCCCTCGGCGAGGTTTGCGGGCACCGACGACGCCGAGCGGACCACTTGATCCGCGATCGCCTTAAGAGGAGAGGGAACTCGTTTCACGAGCGAAATCGCCGCGGCCGCTGCTTCGATCGCTTTCTCGGTGGCGATGAGGTTGTTCTTCGGGAGCGCGTTGTTCATGGTCACCTCCGGGTCGTTCATGCATTTCTCCCAGTCGATGGGATCTCCGGGGTCAAGGGGTCGCCCTCCGAGGGCGATGCATTTCACCCCTTGACCCCGGAGATCCCATCGACTACACGTCCCTCTCTGAACGACCCGGAGGTGACAATGAACATCGGGTCCAGGAGGGCGCATCGATCGCTGATTGCAGTCGCTGATTGCAGTCGCTGATTGCAGTCGCTGATTGCAGTCGCTGATTGCAGTCGCTGTTACGGACGCTGGATTCTGCCGCTGCTCCGGTCCCTTATTCCTGCCGCTGTCCCGGACCCTGCCCTCAGCACCGGCCTTCTGGGGCGCCCTTGGCGCCCCAGCGTCGCACCATCGGCGTGGTCGCGCGTGGGTTGATGGGAGGGCTGCGACCACGCCGATGGCACGCCGGCGGCCTGCCTCGTAGCCGGAACAGCAGACCGCGTCGCGCCTCCCGGGGGAGCCCGGTAGCGCCATTGTGCGCTGCGTGTCGCGGCGCCGGATGGTGGTTCCAGCACAATGGCGTACCCGGCACCCCGAGTTGGCGTGCTGTCCTCGGATCCGGTTGCGGACTCGAGCACCGGGGATGGGAAATACTCTCGGCGACCATGGGGTTGTCACGACTACAGCATCTGGAGGACCCCCGAATGGCCATCGATTTCGACAACCTCGATCCTGAAACTCGCGAAGCGTTTGAACGTCTGCGCAGCGTCAACATGTCCATGGGTGCGTATCTGAAGATCGTCGAAGGGGCTCTGCTTGCCGCCTGGACGGCCGGCGAGGGGCCGCGCAAGGCGCTCCTGGCCAAGGACGACGCCGAGCTGACCGATGAAGAGAAGAAGACCCGCACCGCATGGGAGTTGGTTCGCGAAATCGTGCTGAGAGTACCGAACGAACGCTGAAACGACTCGCCACTCACTTGCCTCCGAGAACAGGCAACCCGCTCGCCCCGGGCCTCGATTCCTCCACGAAGGGTGACCGCGAGACTCCGGGGATCGAGCCGATCACGGCGCCTGGAACGCACGCTTCGAGATCGATTTCGCTGATTTCGTTGGTGAGATCGGTGTCGGCGCCGGTCTCGGTGAGCACGCGAATATAGTTGTCGGTGAGTCCGCTCCAGCGAAGATGACTTCCGTGCGCCTCTGCGTTCTCCCATAGCACCCGCAGACGACGTTTGAGGAACCGCTCGTGGAATGCGGACATGAGTCGCTGCCCGATTTCGTGCAGACGACGACTCCGTTCCTGGGAGACGGGTCCCGGAATTTGATTTGGGAGTCCCGCCGCCCTGGTTCCATCCCGGCGAGAATAGCGAAAGACGTGCAGCCGCGAAAATGCGAGGTCTTCGACCGCGGCGATGGACTCGGCGAATTCCTCGTCGGTCTCTCCGGGAAAGCCGACCATGATGTCGGTCGAGATCGAGATGTCGCTGACCATGTCTCGAGCGGACCCCACCAGACCGGCGAAGCCGCGCATGGTCGTCTTGCGGGCCATTCTCGCCAGGGTGGCATCGCACCCACTCTGCAGAGGAAGGTGGACGTGCGGAAGCAATCGCGGATCGCGGAAGATCTCGAAAAACCGGGCATCGAGATCCCACGGTTCGAGGGAGGACAACCTGAGTCGTTGGATGTCGGTTTCGCCGAGAATCCGGCGAACGAGATCCTCGAGCCCGCGTGATTGTCCGAGATCGTGGCCGTAGGATCCGAGGTGGACGCCGCTCAGTACGACCTCCCGGAAACCCAAAGAGCTCAGATTCCGGACCTCGGCGATGATCTCCTCGGCATGGAGGCTGCGGCCGCTACCGCGGGCGATCGTCACGACGCAGAACGTGCACTTGTTGTCGCAGCCGTCCTGGACCTTGAGGAATGCTCGTGTTCGTTCGGCGGGAAGGGGATCAGTGGGCCCGGACACCGATCCATCGTCCGGATTGGTTTCCAAGATCCCACGTCTCTCGAGGATCTCGGGAAGGCTGTCCTTGTATTCGTTTCCGAAGACGAGATCGACCCCAAGGGCTTCGAGGCTCGCAGATTCGAGTTCGGCCAGACATCCCGTGACGACCACCTTGGCCGTGGGATTGTGTCGCCGGAGCTGGCGGATGAACTGACGCGACT
The DNA here is from genome assembly GCA_963753035.1 of uncultured Acidobacteriota bacterium. Classification (GTDB taxonomy): domain Bacteria; phylum Acidobacteriota; class Thermoanaerobaculia; order Thermoanaerobaculales; family Sulfomarinibacteraceae; genus JAHECW01. The sequence goes on from CAVWAW010000011.1 coordinate 181,678, forward strand.
TGCTCGATGCGGTGGCCGTGACCGTGCAGGTATTGAGTACGCAGAGTTCAGCCTGGTCGCCCTGGGCGACGATCTGATGTCCGCCGGCCGCAAATCGGCGCGCCATGGCTTCGATCTCACCGATGTTGAGCCGGCAGCCGATGGAATCAAGTCGAATTCGCAAAGCGAATCGGCCTAATAATGAGTTATGAATTATGAGTTATGAATGACATCGCACATGCCCAGGGTCACTGAGACGGGTCCGGTGCGATGAAATTCATAATTCATAATTCTCAATTCATAATTGGCGGCTTTAGCCGCCCTGTCCCTCGAGGAGCTTCTTGATCCTCTCGCGGATCTTCTGTTTTTCGACCTCGAGGTAGCTGGTGTAGTTGAGCACCACCCCGTCCTTGACGATGAAGATCACCGGGTTGTGGCGGACATCACCATAGTCGTCGAACTGGATCGGTCCCGTGACGCCCGGGAATTCCTTGATTTCGAACTGGAGGGTTCGGCGGATCTCGTTGGCCTCCCACGCGCGTGTCAACTCCGGAATGGTCATGGCGACGCGTATGGCGTCATAGGCGTGGGCGGCGTAGATATCGGGATCGTTGCCGTACTTGGCGCGGAAGGACTCGACGAAGGTCCGACTCACCTCGAGATCGGATTGGATCTCGAAGGCCGGCATGGGGAAGAAGACCCCATCGACCAACTCGGGCTCCTGTTCGAGTACCTCTCCCGAGTAGAAGGCGGATGTGGCGCAGATGGTGCCGGTGTAGCCCTTGGCCTTGAGATGGCGGAGGACTTCGAGGGTCTTATTGGCGTAGGCGATGATGTAGACCGCTTCCGGCTGACGGGCGGCGATGAGGTCGGCGCACTCTTCGTGCCAGTTGTCATCACCGACGAGGACACGTCCGACGATCGGGCCGTCCCATGGCCCCTTCGTAGATTCTGGCGGAAAAACGGCTCGATGCCGCGCGCTTGTTCGGAGTCCTGCGAGAAGATGAGGACGGTGCTTTTGCCCTGGCCTTCGTAGAGGAAGCGGCCGGCCCGTTGGCCTTCGAGTTCGTCGGAGGCGAAGAGCCGGAAGAATCTCTTCGAGTCTTTGGTCAGCGATGGTGCCGATGCGGAAGGACTCAATGCGATGACATCACTGTCTTCGAGTTCCGGGAGGAATGCCTTGGCGGTCCCGCTGGTGGTGCCGGTCGACGATCAGTTTGGCGCCCTGATCGGCGAGTCGTCGGATCTCGGTTCTGTCCGGTGGCTGGATCGGATGCCGAATCGCCCCAGACAACCGTGAGATTGGCTGGATACGACCCGTCCGCTTTGGCCTCCTCGATGGCCAGGTCGATGGCTTCTTTCATGGAGTCGCCGTAGCTGCTGGCCTCCCCGGTCATCGGGAGGAGGACGCCAATCACAGGATTACCGCCGCAGCCTGCGATGATGACAACAGCAAAAACGAGAACAACCAACCTGGAAGCCAGGAAACGGGCGTGCACGATGGCACCTCCATGTCGCACAATAGGCGCGGCAGTAATCATACAGAAGAAACACGCTCCCGTGGGAAATTCTCGGGTTCTAACGGGTTGCCGGAGACCGGGTTATAATTCCCGCATATCGATCACACTGGAACGCATCCCAGTGACAACCGGCGCGAATGGAGGCTGATCAATGCTTGAACTCGGCAAGGGGACAGAAATCCTCGAAAACATCGGTGGTATTGAGACGATCGAAGATGCTTGGGCGCTTTTCCGGAAGAAAATGGGTCATACCGAGCTCGCCAAGCTCGAGAAGATCACCACCGAAAAGGCGCTCCTCAAGATTGCCAACTCGATCGCAGTGTGCCGTCCGGATCGGGTGATGATCAACAGCGGGAGCGAGGCCGATCTGGAGACCATCCGCGAGTTGAGCATCGCCAAGGGTGAAGAGCGCGCCCTGGCCATGCCCGATCACACCATCCATTTCGATCTCGCTCAGGAGCAGGCGCGCATCGTCGACCGGACCTTCTACATCGTCAACCCCGACGAGAAGATCAGCGTGCTCGCCAAGAAGATCCTTCGTGATGACGCCCACGCCTATATCAAAGACAAGATGGTCGGCATCATGGAAGGCAAGGTGTTGCTTGTCGGCTTCTTCAATCGTGGACCGGCGGGCGCCCCGGCCACCATCCCGGCGATCGAGATCTCGAGTTCCGCCTATGTCATGCACAGCGCGGACATGCTCTACCGGAACTCGTACGCGACGTTTGACCGGCAGGTCGAGGAGACCGGTTTCTTTTTTACCAATCTCCACTCGGAAGGGCCGTGGCGCGTCGAGGACCTTCCCAATGCGCGAGTCTTCATGGATCGTTCGTGGCTCACCACCTACTCGATGTTCTGCACCTATGCCGGCAACACCCTGCTGATGAAGAAGGGGAACCACCGGTTCGCCGTCGATCTCGCGACCTATTTCAAGTCGGGTCAACAGCTCTCCGAGCACATGTTCATCACCGGATTCAACGGACCTGGGGGGCGGGCGACCTACTTCTGCGGCGCCGCACCGAGCGGTTGCGGCAAGACCACCACCGCCATGGCCGGCGACCGGTTCGTGGGAGACGATCTCGCCCAGATGTGGTTGGCGGACGACGGTTCGGTGCGGGCCATCAACCCGGAGAAGGGGATCTTCGGCATCGTCAACGACGTCAACTGGGACGGTGATCCCTACCTCATGAAAGTGCTGCGCGAAGCAGGGCGAGGAAGTGATCTGGACCAATGTGCTGGTCGATGACGATCGCAAACCTCACTGGGAAGGCAGCGGCGAGGAACCGCCGGCAAAAGGACGCAACTTCCAGGGCGACTGGTGGGAAGGCATCGCCGACGCCGACGGCAAGCGGATCCCGATCTCCCACGGCAACGCCCGGATCACGGTGCGCAATGAAGCCATCGGCAACTACGACATCGAGGCGGCGGAGTCGTCAGCCGGCGCACACGTCAAGGTCATCACCTACAGCGGTCGTGATTCCGACACCATGCCGCCGATCTGGGTCGCCAAGAACGCAGATCACGGCGTGGTCATCGGCGCCTCGATCGTTTCCGCCGCCACCGCGACCGAAATCGGCGTGACCGGTGTTCGCCGGCAGCCCTGGGCCAACGCCCCGTTCATCCCGGGCGCCCTCGCGGATTACATGACCTCCCAGTTCAAGCTTTTCAATTCACCAGAACTCACCGATCCGCCGATTCTCGCAGGGTTGAACTATTTCCTGACCCACCAGGCGCGCGGTAGGTGAGGGCCCGGGTCTTCTCGGTGAGAAGACGGGATGTCAAGGTCTGGCTCAGCTGGCTCGAACGGCGGAGTCACGGCGATGTGGATGCCATCGAGACACCCGATCGGATTCCTCCCGAAATACGAGGATCTCAAGGCGCTGTTCCGCGAGCTCATCGACAAGGACTACCCGCGCGAGCTCTACGATATGCAGTTCTCGCTCTACCTCGACAAGATCCTCGCTCGGATCGAGCTCCAGGAAGAGGCCTACGGCAAGGAGGAGAACCTCCCGGCCACCCTCTTCGAGGTCTACGCCGAGCAGCGCAAAGGCCTGCAGGCGATGAAGGCAAAGTACGGTTCGATTGTGAAACCGGAGCAGCTCGGCGGCTGATCCGGCCGATCGCAAATCGCATCGACAACGGGCCGTGGTTCACCGAACCGCGGCCCGTTTCTCGTCGCTCAGCTCTCAAGCCTTCAGCTTCTGGTCCTTCGCGATGTGGATCCCCACCAGGGCGGCGACGGTGATCGCCAGATAGAGCTGGCCGAGGACGGCCTGAATCCAGGCGAGGGTGCGGGCCATCTCCGAAATGGGCGCCATGTCGCCATAACCGAGACTCGTCATGGTGACAAAGCTGAAGTAGGTGAAGATGCCGAAATTCTGATCCTCGTGCTCGATGATCAGATAGTTCGTCAGCGCATCCGAGAAGGCGAAGGCGTCGGGATTGACGAGAAAAATGAAGCCGTAGACACTCGAAAACACAAGCCCGATCAGGAGATAGGCGCAGACCGAGCCAAAGATCTGCTCTGAGGTGATGCGGTTGCCAAAGAAGATGTCCTTGAAGATTCTCCATACGAGAAACCCGAGGAAGGCGGCGCCGAGAATGGTCGGAACCGCGTTGATCGCCGGGGTATCGGGTGTGGCGGCGTTGACGATTCCGCCCGCCACGGCCGGGATGCCGAGCACGAGACCGATGACCAGGTCGGCATGCGTCGGCGGGTGATCTGGAACAGCGCGAAAATGAGAAATACCGCGATCAGATAGCTGTCGATTCTCGACGATCCGAAGAACTTGTCGAGCACCGGAGAGGAGACGAAGAGCAGTGTCAGCGCGATGGTCAGGTTGCGATAGATGTGGTCTCCGGGAAGGAGGCCGCGGTGCGTGATTTTTCAATCCGATCACCCCTTTCCTCGCGGTTGGCCGCGATCTAGGGTAGCGTCTCTGCGTCAATCGAGCACCCGGTCGAGATTCTCGGCCAGCCGGACGATGGTGATCCAGTCGGAGGTGACGATGTCCTGAGCGTGGGCGAGATTGTTGCGCAGCGTCTCGATCATCTTGATTGTCTCGCGTCCCTGTCGAACCGAAACTATGCCGAGGACTTTCGGGTCGACTCGACACTTGATGAGGATCTGGCCTTTGTCGGAAAGTTGCAGACATTGCGAGAGGTGGACGGTCTGGTTGCGTCGCCGGCGTTCTTCGAGCAGTTGCCTCGCTTTGGCGACCCGGCCGGCTGAGAGGAATCGGTCCACTCGTTGTCTTCGTAATGCTCGTCGATGAGTTCGGAGAAGGCCATCTCGAGGATGGTGATGAGCCCAAAGAGCCACATCCGGGCGGGTGGTTTTTGGAGATCGGAACGGGTGATGATGGCGCCCACCGGGCCCAGCATCTTGACAAAGACACGATCCGCTCGGTCAAGGATCGCGATGGCATCGGCAAAGGTCGAGTTCTCGTCGAGCAGGGCGGGCGTTTTGAAGGGTCGGAGATGACCGCCGCAGGTGCCGTCCTTGAGCTCATCGCGGAGCACGTATCCCGCGACCCAGCCGGCGACGCGAACTCCAGCCGCATCGAAATCGAGTTCCGCCAAGAGATGCCCGGCGTGAAAGGCGGAGGACTCGAAGTCGAAGGAGATCAGCGGCTCGGCCACATCGAGGGCCGAGAATCCACCGAGGAAGAGCCGTTTGAGGCGAGCGCGGTTGGAAGGAATCATCCGAAGCAATTATGAATTAGGACTTGGTGAATTATGAATTTTCATCATCGGGCGCTCAGTGCGCACTGCGATGTCATTCACAATTCATAATTTAGAATTCATAATTCTGCGATGCTAGTGTTTCTTGAAGACCTGCGACATCTGTTCCGGGTGTGCGAAGCGGCGACCTGCTGCATGTGTTGGATTGCGGATGGCCGCTCGTGACCGGAGAGTCGTCTTGAGTCGTCAGTTCACGTTCGCGGTCGATGGCCGTGGCCCAGCGATCGATACCCTTGAGGACGTCGTGCCGGTGGATAAAACCAACGAGGCGGTCATTCTCGGTGACCGGCAGACACGAGAAATTGCACTCCGAGAAACGCCCGCGCTGCGTTCAGGAGATCCATATCCGGTGTGATCCGAACCTCGAGGTCGGACATGTGATCACCGACGGTGCCGCCGGAAACCCCCTCGTATGCCCATTGACTCACGATGCGGAGGCAGTCCTTCTCGGTGAGCATGCCGACCACGACTGCCGAAATCATCGACCACGGGAAGCGCCGGGAAGGGCGAACGGGCCAGGTCGTGCATGGCCTCCTTCATAGGGTCGCCGGTTCTGAATGACCGAGTCGACCTTCCCATCGTGTTGCCTGACAGTCGGTGTCTTTGCCATCGGTTCTCTCCTGTCGTCCACGATCGATTGTTCTTTCAGCATGAGCCGATATCGGTGTCGAATTTTCAGACATCCACTTTAACGAAGATCGAAATCCGGTTTATTCTTGGTCCGCTCAACCCGCAGGAGGCGAGGTCGATCGCACCATCGGTGACTCTCTCCGATCCGGGGAGCCGGGAGGTGGAAGTACCGAGATGGCCGTTCACACGATCAAGAAGGGACTCGACCTCCCGATTTCAGGGGAGCCAATACAGGAAATCGAGGGGCGCCGCCCACGGCTCGCGTGGCGTTGCTCGCGCAGGACTATCAGTTCATGAAGCCGAGGATGCACGCTGCGGTGGGTGATAGGTCAGACGCGGCCAACTGCTCTTCGAGGACCGGAAGACAGAGGGGGTTCGTTTCACCTCGCCGGGAGCCGGAACCGTGGTTGCCGTCAACCGCGGCAAGCGGCGGGCCTTCCAATCGATGGTGATCGAGTTGAGCGATGGCGAACGTGAGGGTCGGCCGGAAGATGAGCGACTTCGAGACCGTTCGAAAGCTTCATCGGTCGCGCGTGTCGACCCTCGACGCCGATCAGGTCCGGGAGCTGCTGGTGGAGTCGGGCCAGTGGGTTGCGCTTGCGGACCCGTCCTTTCTCCAAGGTGCCGGGTCCGACGGAATCCTGCCACTCGATTTTCGTGACCGCCATGGACACGAGTCCTCTCACCGCCGATCCCGAGGTCGTCATGGCGGGCAGATTGGACGATTTCAATCGCGGCCTCGAGGCCCTGACAAAAGCTGACCGATGGTCCGGTCTATCTGTGTTGTGCCGCCGGGTTCGGCTCTCGGCGCGGCCAGAGATCGACGGAGTTCAGGTCGAGAATTTCGATGGGCAGGCATCCCGCCGGTCTCGCAGGTACCCACATCCACACTCTCGACCCGGTCAGCCGCGACAAGACCGTCTGGTACGTGGGATACCAGGATGTCGCTGCCATCGGGGCGCTCTTTGCGACCGGGCGGCTCGATGTCCGCGGAGTGGTGGCTTGGGTGGTCCGGTGGTGAAACGGCCGCGGCTGCTGGCGACCCGCCTCGGTGCGGAAATCGGCGCCGCTGGTTGACGGTGAACTCGAGCCGGGCATCAATCGGGTGGTGTCGCGGGTCGGTGTTTATGGATTCCGGCCGCGGGAGAGGTCTTCGGCTATCTCGGCCGGTATGCGAATCAGATCTCGTGCCTGGCGGAGGACCGTGAGCGGAAGTTCTTCGGTTGGTTCTGGCCGGGTTTCGACCGGTACTCATTGAGCCGCGCATACGGCTCCGCTTTGCGCGGTTCGTCGGCGCGATATGTCTTCACGACAACCACTCATGGCGCACATCGCGCCATGGTTCCCATCGGGCTTTTCGAGAAGGTCATGCCGCTGGACATCATGCCTACATTTCTCCTGCGAGCGCTGCTGATGGATGATCTCGAGCGCGCGGAAGCGTTGGGCTGTTTGGAACTCGACGAAGAAGATCTTTCGTTGTGCGCCTTCGTCAGCCCGGGCAAGGAAGACTTTGGCCCGGCGCTTCGACGGAATCTCCTCGAGATTTGGAAGGAGGGCTGATGCGTTTCCTACGCACTCTCCTCGACAAGGTAGAGCCGCATTTCGATCGCGGTGGGAAGCTTGAGTTCTTCTACCCGCTGTACGAGTCGGCCGATACGCTGTTTTATACCCCGGGCAAGGTCAATCGAGGCACCGTCCAGGTCCGAGACGGCCTCGATCTGAAACGAATGATGATCGCGGTTGTCATCGCCTTGCTGCCCATTGTCGGCATGGCCATGTACAACACCGGTCTCCAGGCAGCCCGGGTCATCGCCGCGGGAGCCACACCCCTGGACAACTGGCAGACCACGCTCTTCCAGGCTCTGGGTTTTGATTTCACCACCGATTTTGTTGCCTGCTTTGTCTACGGGGCGCTTTACTTCATCCCTGTGTTCGTGGTCGGCTTCGCCGTCGGTATCGGTATCGAGGTGCTCTTCTGCATGATCCGTGGACACGAGGTCAACGAAGGTTTCTTCGTCACCGGATTCCTGCTCCCGCTGACCTTGCCACCGACGATCCCGCTGTGGCAGGTGGCCACCGGTGTCGCCTTCGGCGTGATCATCGGCAAAGAGGTCTTCGGCGGCACCGGGATGAACTTCCTCAACCCGGCGCTGACCGCGCGCGCCTTTCTGTTCTTCGCCTACCCTGCACAGATCTCGGGCGATGCACCCTGGATCGCCGCTGATTTCATCGGGGTGGACGGCGTCAGCGGCGCCACCTGGCTGGCAACCGCAGTGAGCGAGGGTTCGAACGCCCTGGGCGCCGTGGGATCCGAGGCATGGTGGCAGGCGTTCGTCGGTCTGATCCCCGGTTCCATGGGTGAGACCTCGGCTCTCCTCTGCCTGGTGGGGGCGTTCGTTTTGATTGCCACCGGAATGGGTTCATGGCGGACGATGGCCGGTGTCACGTTGGGCACCGCCGCCCTGGTGCTCTTGCTCAACGCCGTCGGCTCGTCGACAAACCCGGCGTTCGGCGTTCCCCTCGGTTGGCATGTCGTGCTTGGAGGATGGGCTTTCGGGACGGTCTTCATGGCCACCGATCCGGTCTCATCGGCGTTCACCAACAAGGGGAGATGGATTTACGGTTTCGGCATCGGCGCGATGGTGGTTCTGGTGCGGGTGGTCAACCCGGCCTACCCCGAGGGCATGATGTTGGCCATTTTGTTCATGAACATGTTTGCTCCGTTCATCGATCATTTCTTTGTCCAGGCGAACATCAAACGGAGGTTGGCGCGAAATGCAGCAGCACAGTAACGCCTATATCATCGGATTCGCCGCGGCAGTGTGCCTGGTGTGTTCCATCGTCGTGTCGAGCACGGCGGTCGCCCTGCGACCGCGACAGGCTCAGAACAAAGAGCTCGACCGACAAAAACAGGTGCTGATCGTCGCCGGTCTGATGGAGGCGAGTGCGTCCGTGGAAGCGGCCGAGGTCCAACGGCTCTTTGACGAGAGCATCGTTGCCCGAGCGGTGGAACTCTCCACCGGGGCCTACGATGAAACGGTGGATCCAGCCACATACGACCAACGTAAGGCCACCCGTGATTCGGCCTTGAGCAAACCGGCCGACCCGAATTCGGCTGGGATCAGGCGCCTTCCATACAAGGCAGTGGTTTATCAGAAAGTGGTCGACGGTAACGTCGAGATGCTGATCCTGCCCATCGAGGGCGCGGGTCTGTGGTCCACTCTCTATGGGTTCATCGCCCTCGCCCAGGACACGACGACCATCGAGGGCATCACCTTCTATGAGCACGGCGAAACACCCGGTCTCGGGGGCGAAGTGGACAATCCGTCCTGGAAGGCTCTCTGGACGGGGCGGCAGGCATTTGACGATGGCGGAGAGATCGCCATTGAGGTCATCAAGGGCAACGCTGGACCACCGGCCGACGATCCCTACCGGGTCGATGGTCTGTCGGGGGCGACGATCACCGCTCGAGCGGTCTCCCACCTGGTCCGATTCTGGCTCGCGGATGACGGTTACGGCCCCTATCTCGATCAATTCCGGGCCGACGAGGGAGGTGCCGGATGAACCAGGCACGCAAGAAGGCCCTACTCGACCCTCTCTTCAACGACAATCCAATCGCCGCGCAGGTGCTGGGCATCTGCTCGGCGTTGGCTGTCACGACCAAGCTCGAGACCTCGGTGGTCATGTCGCTTGCGGTGATCGCGGTTCTCAGCTTGTCAAACCTCACGGTCTCATTGATCCGCAATCTGATTCCGTCATCCATTCGCATCATCGTTCAGCTCACCATCATCGCCTCGTTGGTGATCGTCACCGATCAGATCCTGCAGGCCTTTGTCTACGACATCTCCAAGCAGCTCTCGGTCTTCGTCGGTCTCATCATCACCAACTGCATCGTCATGGGCCGGGCCGAAGCCTACGCCATGCAGAATCCGCCGTTTGAGAGCCTGCTCGACGGCCTCGGCAACGGCCTCGGCTACAGTTTGATTCTGATCGTAGTGGGCTTTTTCCGTGAGCTTATCGGCGCTGGAAAGCTCTTTGGACACCAGGTGCTTCCCGTCGTGACCGAGGGTGGTTGGTACCAACCCAACGGGCTCTTCGTTCTTTCGCCGGGAGCCTTCTTCCTGATCGGGGTCTTTATCTGGTGGCTCCGAACGTGGAAGCCGGAACTGCAGGAGGACTGAGATGTTAGAGCACTACCTCAGCCTCGCCGTCAAGGCCATATTCGTCGACAATATGGCGCTCGCCTTCTTCCTCGGCATGTGCTCGTTCCTTGCCGTTTCGAAGAAGGTCGAAACCGCGCTCGGGCTCGGCGCCGCCGTCACCTTCGTGCTGACGGTCACCACCCCGCTCAACAATCTGCTCTACAAGTACCTCCTCGCCGAGGGCGCGCTGACCTGGCTCAATCCCGCCTGGGACACGGTGGATCTGAGCTTTGTCCGCTTCCTTGTCTTCATCGGGTCCATCGCTGCCTCGGTGCAGGTCGTCGAAATGGCGTTGGATCGCTATGTCCCGAAGCTCTACGCGGCACTCGGTGTCTTTCTGCCCCTGATCGCGGTCAACTGCGCCATTCTCGGGGCCTCGCTCTTCATGGTCGAGCGGGATTACACTCTCGGTGAGAGCACGGTCTTCGGGTTCGGATCGGGGGTGGGCTTCTGGCTCGCCATCGTAGCGTTGGCGGCGATCCGTGAAAAAATCGTTTACTCCGACGTCCCGCCCGCCCTGCGCGGTCTCGGAATCACCTTCCTCATCACCGGTTTGATGGCCATCGCATTCATGGCCTTCGCCGGGATCCAGCTTTAGGTGGTGTTCTCGATGGAAACCATCCTCCTCGGCGTCGCAGTTTTTGTCATCGTCATCGTGACGCTGGTCGTTGTTCTCATGATCGCCAAGTCCAAATTGGTGGCGTCGGCCGATGTCACCATCACGATCAATGATGATCCGGACAAGGCTCTCGTGGTTCCGGCCGGCGACACGCTGCTCACAACCCTCGGTTCCAACAGGATCTTCATTCCTTCGGCGTGCGGTGGCAAGGGCACCTGCGGCGTGTGCAAGGTCGAGGTTCATGAAGGTGGAGGCGCTCTGCTTCCCACCGAAACATCGCACATCAACCGCGGTGAGGCGCGCCAAGGGACGAGGTTGTCGTGCCAGGTCAAGGTCAAACAAGACATGAAGATCGAGGTCGAGCCTGAGATCTTCAATGTTCGGAAGTGGCGCTGCAAGGTGAGGTCGAACCACAACGTGGCGACATTCATCAAGGAACTGGTCCTCGAGTTGCCTGAGGGGGAGGCGGTGCCTTTCAGGGCAGGCGGCTACATTCAGATCGAGTGTCCGCCCCACGAGGTCCACTACAAGGATTTCGATGTCGAAGAAGAGTATCGGGCCGACTGGGACAAGTACAACGTCTGGCAGTACACATCCAAGGTGACCGAGGGGGTGACGAGGGCCTACTCCATGGCCAGTTACCCTGAAGAGACCGGCATCATCATGCTCAACGTGAGAATCGCCTCACCGCCTCCAAATATGCCCGATGTCCCCCCGGGGATCATGTCGTCGTATATCTTCAGCCTCAAACCCGGGGACGAGGTCACGATTTCCGGGCCGTTCGGCGAATTCTTTGCCAAAGAGACCGGCAACGAAATGGTCTTCATCGGCGGCGGCGCGGGGATGGCCCCAATGCGGTCGCACATCTTCGATCAGTTCCGGCGCCTCCACACCGATCGAAAGGTGTCGTATTGGTATGGAGCTCGGAGTCTGTGCGAGGCTTTCTACCAGGACGACTTCGATTCGATCGCAGACGAGAACGACAACTTCGAGTGGCATCTCGCCCTTTCCGAGCCCCTGCCCGAAGACAAATGGACCGGCGAGACAGGGTTTATCCACCAGGTGGTCTATGACAACTATCTCAAGGATCACCCGTCGCCGGAGGATGTGGAGTTCTACATGTGCGGGCCGCCGATGATGAACTCGGCCTGTATTCGGATGCTCACCGATCTCGGGGTCGAGCCGGAGAACATCATGCTGGACGATTTCGGCGGATAAGTCACCGATCGAGCGGAGTCAGACAATGAGTCGACCGACGTCCGGGCCGCCGCCGCTCAAGCGGATGATCGTACCGGCGCTCTTTGTCGGCGCCCTCTTTCTTTTGGTCTTTCTCCGACAGCCCAACGGGCCGGGTCCGTTGGATCAATGGGTGCTGACCGGTCGAACCATGGGCACGGCCTTCACGGTCAAGGTCGTCGCTCCTCCGGGGCTTGCGGTCGGCCAAGATGATGTCGAGACCACGATCCGAGCCGCGGTCGATGCCGTGGACTTCACAATGTCGACCTATCGCGAGGACTCCGAGTTGAGTGCCTTCAACCGGCACGGTACGGAGCCGTTCGGGGTCTCCGATTCCATGATCGAGGTGGTGTCCGAGGCGCAGCGGATTGCCGGGTTGTCGGCGGGCGCGTTCGACATCACGGTGGGGCCGCTGGTGGATGCCTGGGGATTCGGGCCAGAACCGGTCGAGGATCCTCCCGGCGTCGATGCCATCGCGGCTCTGCTCGCCGAAAACGGGTTTCAGATGCTCGAGGTCGATCCCGCTCGACGCACACTGAAAAAAGACAGCGCTGCACTGCGCTGCGATCTCTCCGCAATCGCCAAAGGCTATGCCGTCGACAGGGTGGTGCTCGGATTGAGCGGTCTCGGTTTGGTCGATTTCATGGTGGAGATCGGTGGTGAGGTCAGGGCGGTGGGGAGGAACACGGCAGGTGAGGCTTGGCGGATCGGGATCGAAGTTCCGGAGTCCGGGCGTGCCGGTCTGTGGTCCACAGTGGCGTTGGATGATGCCGCGATGGCTACCTCCGGTGACTATCGCAACTACTACGAGCGCGACGGCGTTCGGCTCTCGCACACCATCGATCCGCGAACCGGTCGTCCCGTTTCTCACAGGCTCGCCTCGGTCAGCGTGATCCACCCGAGTTGTATGACGGCGGACGCTCTGGCAACCGCGATCAACGTCCTCGGGCCTCATGACGGTCGAGAAATGGCCGAACGCGAGGGACTCGCTGCGCTCTTTCTCGTCCGGACCGACGATGGCGGATTCGATCAATGGGCCAGTGAAGCATGGCCCGTCGAGAATACCGAGGGCCTGACCGACGTTGGCCATGCTGAGAGCGAATGATGCAGACCTTGATCCTCACCTTTGTCGTTTTTCTACTGGCGGTCCTGGCCATGGTGGCCGGCGTCCTGGTCACCGGGCGGAGCCTCAAGGGCTCGTGCGGCGGCCCGTCGTGCAAGTGCGTCGCCGAGGGCGATGATGTGCTTTCGTGCGGGGAGGACAAGCCATCGGCATCTTCGTTGCCGATGCATTCGAGTCAGTAGGCTGTTAGCTGAGCTTTCTGCAAAATCCTACAAGACGACGAGGTGACTGCCTCACCGCAGCGATTCATCGCAGGCGGGGACGCCTGCGCTACAAGGGGCGCTGCGATGCTTGTAGCGCCGGCGTCCCGCCGGCGATGGTGGTGTACCGACGCGGGTTCGTTCTATCGCCCACGAGACGTGGGTGCTGCAAAGGGCGCTGCGATGCTTGTAGCGCCGGCGTCCCGCCGGCGATGGTGTGTACCGATGCGGGTTGGTTCTATCGCTCATGGATACGGATACGGCCACTGCCCCGGACGCTGTTTCGGAGCTTGCCCTCAGCACCGGCCTTCTGGGCCGCTGTGACGCTTTGGCGTCCCGGCGACCCAGCGTCGCACCATCGGCGTGGTCGCGCGTGGGTTGATTGAGAGGGCTGCGACCACGCCGATGGCGCGCCGGCGGCCTGCCTCGTAGCCGGTAGAGCAGACCGCATCGCGCTCCCCGGGGGAGCCCGGTTCGCGTTTTGTGCGCGAGGCGAGGCGTAGTCGGGAGGTCGCTCCTGCACAAAAACGGACCCGGCACCCCGATGGGGCGGGGTTTTCCGCGTGTCCTAGTCCGGTTGGGAGGCTCGTTGTTCACCGCGGGCTTTGGCCAGGTACTTATTGGGTAATCGCGAGTCCTGAGGGTCGCGGCCCAGGATTTCGGGGACTCTGATCTTGGTGAGATCCCGATGACACAGGTTTTGCTTGGAAAAACCCGGGACCAGATCGCGTGGCAAACGAGAGCGGCGTTGGACTGGCGTACGGCGCGACGCGGATCGACGAGGGCTCTGATGGGCCGGCGGGACGCCGACCCTTCAACCATCGCAACCAGGGTTTCAAACCGGTTGGGCGAACATTGTAGGGGCGGGCGTCCCGCCTGCCCGTCAGAGACGTTGAAGTCGGTTGGGCGTATCCGAGAGAGTGCGGGACTGTCGGGCTTGGTGGGATTCCCGGCCACGGGGTTCTATTGGCACCGGCCTTCTGGATCGCCCTTGGCGCTCCAGCGTCGCGCGTTGTGGTGCGGGCGTCCCGCCCGCAGGATGTCTTCCTGTTGAGGCGATCGTTTGCATCGCTCCGGCGACCTGACCCGGAACTCCGGCCTTCTGGTCCGCTGTGACGATTTGGCGTCCCAGCGACCCAGCGTCGCGCCATCGGCGTGGTCACTCGTGGGTTGATTGGAAGGGCTGCGACCACGCCGATGGCACGCCGGCGGCCTGCCTCGTAGCCGGGAAAATGGACCTCGAGGCTCTACCCGAGGGAGCCCGGTAGCGCCATTGTGCGAAGCGCGTTACGGTGCCGGGTGGCGGTTCCGGCACAATGGCGTACCCGGCACCCCGCCGGGGCGCCCCTTCCCGAGATTTGTGGAGGCCAGGGTTTTGGGTGGAGGAGGCGCCAGGTGATGGCTCTGACTTCGTCGAAGAGTTGGATGGCGTTGGTTGCCTGGGTGGCGTCGATGGCTCCTGCGCCGGTGAGGAGGCGAAGGTGGGTGTCGACCTCTTTTGCTGAGGCGTAGGCGATGCGCCAGTGGTGGTTTCGATCGCGACCAGACCTTCCATGGCCCTCTGAGAGATTCGCGGGAACGGATGAAGCGGAGCGGATGACCTGGTCGGCGAGACTCTTCAATGGAGCCGGAACGCGCATGACGAGCGAGATTGCGATACCGGCTGATTCGAGGGCTTTCGAGTGGGCGATGAGGCCGGGTTGCTGGACGGGATTGCGCATGATCACCTCCTGGTTGTTCATGCCTTCCCTCCCAGTTGCTGTGGAATCCGATGTCAAGGGTCGCCTCCGAGGCGATTCGTCATGCCCTTGACATCGGATTCCACAGCAACTACCCATCGACTCAAGAACAACCAGGAGTGATCATGCTGCCGCTGCCGCTGCCCCTTACCCCCCCGAAACCGGTTCGCCCTCTTCTTCCGGTGGGGTGTCATCGTCGAGGTTGTCGAGATATCCCTCGGGCAGGGCGACCTTCTGGGTGCCCTGTCGCTTGCCACGGCGGAAAAGGTGGGCGTTTTCGGGATAGGCTTCATCGCGATCGATGTCGCTGAGGACTCCGGCCAACTCGTCGAGGGTCTCCACCCGCATCAGACGATCGCGGAGGCGTGCGCTGGAGGCAAACCCCTTGGTGTACCACCCGGCGTGTTTTCGGAACGCGTTCATTGAGAGTTTTTCGAGTTCGAACCAATCGGTCAGCAGTTGGGCGTGCTCGATCATGACATCCGCGACCTCACCGAAGGTGGGTCCGGGTCCGGGCTCGCGTCCAGCGAAGACATCGGCCAGATCTCTGAACAACCAGGGACGGCCGAGGCAGCCGCGGCCGATGGCGACGCCGTCGCAACCGGTTTCGTCCATCATTCGGAGGGCGTCCTGGGCAACCCAGATATCGCCGTTGCCGAAGATCGGGATCGTCGAAACCGCCTGTTTGAGTTCGGCGATGGCATTCCAGTGAGCGTTGCCGTCGTAGAGCTGAGCCGCGGTTCGGGCATGCAGCGTGACCGCGGCACAGCCTTCGGACTCAGCGATCCGGCCGGTTTCGAGATAGGTCAGCACATCGTCGTTGATCCCCATCCGGAACTTGATGGTCACAGGGATCGGGCCGGCTCCGGAAACCGCGGCGTGGACGATGGCGCGCAGCAGTTTCGGTTTGGCTGGGATGGCGGCGCCGCCGCCCTTCCGGGTGATCTTCCGCACCGGGCAACCGAAGTTGAGGTCAATGTGGTCGACGCGGCCCTCGCCGACCAGCCATTTGACGGCTTCTCCGACATAGTGCGGATCAACGCCGTAGAGCTGGATACTTCGGGGGGATTCCTCGGGCCCGAAGTCGGCGAGTTTGTGAGCCTTTCGGGCGCCCTCGACGAGGGCCCGGGCGGTGATCATTTCGCTGACGAAGAGGGCTGCGCCGAAGCGGCGGCAGAGCGACCGGAAGGGGTAATTGGTGATCCCCGCCATGGGCGCGAGCACCACTGGCGGCGAGAGCTCGATCGGTCCGATCTTCGTGATCTGAGTGTCCATTTGATGCCCAGAATACAACGACCCGCTCTCGCTTCTCCGAGAACGGGCCGGTTACTGTAATTAATTGAAAACTAAAAACTAAAAACTGAGAATTACTTCAACAAACCCTGCAGGAAGGTGGTTGCCAGTACCACGCCGAATCCGGTCCCTCCCTTGGGAAGGCCGTTGTGGTCCTTTTCGAGGAAACCGACTCCCGCGATATCGATATGCGCCCAGGACGCCTTCTCGGGCACGAACTGCTTGAGAAAGACTCCGGCGGTGACGGCTCCGCCCCAGCGACCGCCGGCATTTTTCATGTCGGCCCAGTCACTATTGAGGTAGCTGAGGTACTCATCGTAGTTGGGAAGCGACCAGACCCGCTCGCCGACCGTTTCCCCGATGCTGCTGAGGGTGGCCTGGAGTTCGGGGTCATTCCCCATGATCCCGGCCGCCTCGTGTCCCAGGGCGACCACACAGGCGCCGGTGAGAGTGGCGAAATCGATGATGATGTCGGGATTGAAGCGGGTGGCGTAGTGGAGCGCATCCGCGAGGATGAGGCGACCCTCGGCATCGGTGTTGTCGACCTCGACGGTCTTGCCGTTGGAGATGGTGATGATATCACCGGGTCTCGTCGCCGTTCCCGACGGCATGTTCTCGACTGTCGGGACCAGACCGACCACCTTGATGGGCAGCTCGAGTTCGGCGACGGCGCGCATGATACCGATCACGGTGGCGCCCCCGGCCATGTCGGACTTCATGTCACCCATGTCCTTGGACGGCTTCAGCGAGATCCCACCGGAATCGAAAGTGACACCCTTGCCGACCAGGACCACCGAACGCTTGGGTTTCTTGGGCCGATGCTCGAGGACGATCATCCTGGGCTCTTCGATGGATCCCTGGCTCACCGCGAGGAGTCCGCCCATCTTCTCCTTGATCAGCTCTTTCTTCCCGAGGATGGTTACACGCAGTCCGCTCAGGCCCTCGGACATTTCGCGGGCGGCTCCGGCCAGGGCCTCGGGGGTGAGATCGTTGCCCGGCCGGTTGGTGAGGTCGCGGGCGAGCTGGACCGATGTCCGAAGCAGACGAACCGAGTCGAGACGAGCTTCAAGCTCCTCCTCGGTTTCTTTGGCCAACGGAAAGATGTGCAGGCCATCGATCTTGTCGAACTCGTTCTTCTTTGACTTGAACCTGTCAAAGGTGTAGTCCGCCATGGACGCCTCGCGGAGCGCGAAGAGCCGGGACTCCGCGGCCGATAGACCAGGGATGCGTGCCGAAACCGCAAGTCCGATCTGGTACTCGCGATTCTTGGTCGCCTGCCGCATCACCGCACGGAGGGCGCCGCGAAGCTTGCCGTGGGTGATCGAGGCCGCGCTGCCGAGGCCGACAAAGGTCACACGGTGGGCGCTGTCCAGGGGGCATTCGCCGGAGATGAGTTCCCCCTCCTCGCCGCGCGGCGCGAGACCCTTGATCTTTGCGTGGAGGGCGCGTTTCTCTTTCGCGTCAAACACGATATTTTCGATCGGGTCGCTGCCGGCTACGTGGAGGAAATAAACACAGTCGAGGGGTTCTTCGGGTGCAGTACGGAACTGATAAAGATCAGCCATGGATTGATTCAACACTCCTTTACATACAACTCGGCCGCGTATTCTAACATATCCGACATTTTTTTTCTAAATAACTGAGATGCGGCAGCTTAGGTCGATATTCTCGATTATCCCACCGCGGTTGAGTGCGATCGGGCACGGAGGTTGCTAACCGGCGGCCCGGGACAAACTGTGGAGAGTACACTTGCAGGATGAGAGTAGTTGAATGGAATCCGGAGCAGGAGGCGGCGGCCCAGTTGAAATATTGGTGCGGACTCGCGAGTGAACCCGGGGTCCTGCACGCGCGTTTCTTCGAGTCGGGAGAGGGCGAAACCGTCGATTGGAGCGGACTCGAACCCTGGACGAGATCGCGCGCGGTGACCGTGGCCGTAGTGGGTTCGACGATTAGGGGCCCCGCCCTCGATATCGCGCTCTGCTCCGATCTGGTGTACCTCCGTCGCGGTGTCGAGTTGCGCCCGGCGCCAGGAGAGGTTTCCGCCGGTCTGGTTTGGGCCCTGGGCCGGGCCGGGCGGGCGGCGTTGGCTCGGGGCCTGCTCGACCCGACGCCCCTCGCTGCCGATGAGGCGGTCCGCCTCGGGTTGGCGCAACAGGTGCTCGATGACCTGGATTCGCCGGTGGTTTCGGATGCTGCATCCCTCGTCGCATTGAGCACGGCGCGGGATCTCATGCGGAGCTCGGTGGGTGCGCGATCGGAAATCGAGCTGGCGTCTTTCCGGTTGCTCTTCGCCTCGGGTGATCCAGGCGAAGGAGCGCGAGCCTTCTTCGATCGGCGGTCTCCGGATTTCAAGCCCCGGTAGGCGACAGCCCACGGGAGTTGCGGTTGCGACCCGAGCGGCTCATCATGAGGCGGAACAGTGAACAAGGGAGATTTGATGAGGCTGGCAAGCATGACTGGATTCGGCCGCGCGCAGGGTGAGATCTCTGATCGTTTGAATGCATCGGTGGTGGTTCGATCGGTCAACCACAAGAATCTGGACATGGTCGTGCGCACCAATGTGCGTGATGAGATTCCTGAGTTGGAAGCAGCTGTCCGCGGTGCGGTCACCCAGGCTCTCCAACGGGGAAGGGTGACGGTCCAGGTTGACTTCGAGCGAACCGCCCCCCAGCCCGTTCGTGTGGTCGTCAATGCTGATGCGGCGCAGAGCATCGTCGAACAGCTCGCCGATCTCCCTTTGAGCCAGAGTGTCGGCGGGGGCCTTGCCCTCGGCGATCTACTCGGGATCCCCGGACTCGTCACCATCGAGTCCATGAACGTGAGCCCCGAGGCCGAAGAGGCCGCAGGGCTCGGCGAGCTGACGGGCCAGGCGGTCGCGGCGTTGGTGGCCATGAGGTATGAGGAGGCTGTGGCGCTCGAGCGCCAGATCCGCACCGATCTCGGCGAGATCGAGGCCTTTCTCGACTGGTTCGAAGCTCACAGCGAGCAGTTTCGCCGGGTGATCTTCGACCGGCTTTCCGAAAGGCTCGCCGAAATCGTCGGTCCGGGGTCTTCCTTCGACCCCGAGCGTCAGCTGCAGGAAGCCGCGGTGCTGGCGGATCGGGCGGATGTGAGCGAGGAACTTGTCCGTTTGCGTTCGCACCTGGCGGGATTCACCGATCGGCTCGATGCGGGCGGCGGCGTCGGCAGGCCGCTGGATTTTATGTGTCAGGAGATTCTCCGGGAACTCAACACCCTCGGATCGAAGTGCCGTGAGCTCGGGGTCGCCGAGAGGCTGGTCGATTCGAAGGCCGCCCTCGAACGCATCCGCGAGCAGGTGCAGAACCTGGAGTAGGGCCCAGGAGGAAACCGCCCGCTTTCTGCTACGATTGAATATCGGACTACCGTCGGAGGGTACCTGGTGAGTTCAGCCGCGGGGCCGGTGGGTTGTCGGTGGGTCGATGGACAATCTCCATCGTCGGCCGCGGAAGAGACCCGGTGAAAGATGCGGATTAGCGGTCGGAAGAAGCGTGGCCGTCTTCAGGCCAGAATGGCGCGCTACATCGCGTTTGCGGTCGTGGTCAGTCTGACGGTCGGCACATTCGGGGTGGTTTTCTACCGCTATCATTCCACCCGTCAGGCCCTCGAAGCATCCGCTCGGCGGTTCGCCGCGCTGGTCAGCGTGCCCCTGGCCCAGGTCGCGGACATGTACGGCGATTCCGGGCTCAGAGCCCCGATCATGACCCGCGTCTCCCCACTTCTCCAGCTCAACGAGGATGTCGAGAAGCTCGGTGTCTATCGAAAGAGTGGACAGCTGGTGTTTTTCGCCACTCCCGACGAGATCCGAATCTGGCCGCAACACAGGGCCGGTCCGTCCATCGAGGATCTCGATCCGGTGACGATTCTGGATTCCCGTTTTGATCACGCCGAGCGGGTCAAGATCGATGGTCGAGCCCTCTACCGAGTCGTCATTCCCGGGGAGGCGGGGGGCCAGTCCTACGCTTTCAATCTGGTTGCAACCTTCAACTACGACCGGGTGAATAGACAACTGCAACGAGGCCTGCTGCTCATGGTTGCGGCCTTGGTGTTGGGCCTTGTCGTGGCCGATCGTGTTTCCATCGCCCTTGCGCGGGAGATTACAAAAAATCTCGCGAATCTTCAAAAGGGAGTCAGGCGGATTCGTGCCGGTCGCCTGGACGAGCGCGTGGAAATTCATTCGGGAGACGAGATCGAAGAACTGGCGCATGCGTTCAACGATATGACCGAAGACCTTCAACAGAGTATCGGTCGGCTCCGTCAGGCCAACTTGGAATTGCAGGCCCTCGATCAGCTCAAAGTCGATCTGGTGGCCAACGTGTCCCACGAACTCAGAACACCGCTCACGGCCCTCAAGGGGTTCCTCGAGTTGCTCGATGAAGGCGAACTCGGACACATCGAGGATGAAGCTCGCCGGGCAGTGGGTGTCTGTCGAAGAAACGTCGATCGGTTGGCGCTGCGGGTCGAAGATCTCGTTCAGCTCTCACAGATGGAAAAGACCTGGCCCGATGACATCGAAACCCAGGACGTGGATCTCATTCAACTCATATCGATGGTCACCGAGATTTATGAGGCCCGATTCCGCGCCAAGAACCTCACCTTCAGTTTCGAGCCGTCGCGTGTGGTGCCGCGGATTTCGGGAAACTCCGAGCAGCTTGAACGGGTCATTCTCAACATTCTGGACAATGCAGTGAAGTTCACGCCGAGAGGCGGCACCGTCTTCGTCGGAGTCGAGGAGTGCGACCACGAAGGGCGGGCCGGCGTGCTCATCCGTGCGGTGGATTCCGGGATCGGGATCCCGGCGAGCGAACTGCTCCGGGTCTTTGACCGGTTTCACCAGGTCGACCAGAGTATTCGCCGGCGATTCGGCGGCATGGGCCTCGGGCTTTCGCTGGTTCATCACATCGTCGAGTCCCACCGGGGCGTCGTCTGGGTGGAGAGCGAGGAGGGGGTCGGATCCAGTTTTTTCGTTTGGCTTCCCTGTCAGGTCGCGGTTCCGGGTGAGGCCAAAGATGAACCGGTGGATCTTTGATACACTTTTGATCGGGTATTCCCAACAATTGAATGCCGGTTGGAGTTGAGCGTGAACCGAATCTATGTCGTCGATGACGAGCCGGACATGGTCGAACTCCTCGCGACCGTTCTCAAGAGTGAGGGTCACGAGATCGAGACCTATACCGATGGCCGGGCGGCCCTGGCCCGAGTCCTCGAGGAACCGCCCGATCTCCTCCTCCTCGATCTGATGATGCCCGATCTCGACGGGTTCGAATTGTTGAAACTGCTGCGATTGGACTCGCGAGGACGCAACGTTGTGGTCCTGGTCGTCTCTGCCCGGACCGGTCACCGAGCTCAGATCGAAACGCTCCAACTCGGCGCCAACGCCTACATCTACAAGCCGTTTTCTCCCCGCGAACTTGCCATGCAGGTACGACACCTCCTCGAAGAGCGTAAGGGTTCAGCGAGTGACTGACGATCGGAATATCACGGATCTTGTCGAACTGCGGACCCGCTTGCTGCAGTACAGGGCGAGTCTTTTTGATCCCTCGACCAAATTGCCCACCCTCCCCGTGGTCATGGATCGAGTTCGACGTCTTCTCGATGACAAGGGATCGGTTCCGGCCTTCGTGGTTCGGCTCGAGCACGAGCAGCACCTTGAGCGGTTGGTGGGGTGGGAAAAGTACGACGCGCTCCTCAACAACGTCTCGCGTTACCTTGGAGACGTGCTCGCGCGGCAGATTCGGTGTGATGTCATTCTCTGTCAGGAGGCGGTGAGAGGCGACGTGTTCATCATGTTCCTCGCCGATCGGGTCGAGGCGGGACGGCTGTACGCGATTCTCGCCGGTGGGATCTCCATCACCGAGGAGGATTCTGGCGATACCACCCTGATGACGCTCCAGATCGGCAAGGGGATCATCACCAGACGACCAGCGGAACGGACCGAGCGGGCCATTTACAGCGGAATACTCGAGGCCCGGCAGGATTTCCACAAACGGGGTGAGGTCCTTGACGAAGCCCGGCTGGTCGAAGCACGAAGAGTCCTCGCCGATCGGAGTTTGACGACCCTTTTCCAACCCATTGTCGGCCTCCCCGAAAAGGACATCCTGGGCTACGAGGCGCTGAGCCGGGGCCCATTGGGGAGCTATCTCGGGCCCGCCGAGAACTTCTTCGGGTTTGCCGAGAGGTCCGGTATTCTGGGAGAGGCCGAACACCTGTGTGTCGATCTCGCGCTTGAAAGGGCCGAGCGCCTGCCCGAAGATGTCATGCTTTTCGTCAATCTCTCGAACCACGGTCTCGAGTACCTCGATTCCATCGGGATCGGGTTGATCGACCTGGTTTCAAAATCAACGCTGCCGGCCGAGCGGTGCGTACTCGAGATCACCGAACGGACCTACGCCGAGAGTCAGGCGGCGCTCCAGCACCGGGTCAAGGAGCTTCGAAAGGCGGGATTCCGGATCGCCATCGATGACATGGGCACCGGATACAGCGCCCTCCATGTTCTGGCCGAACTCCAGCCGGACTTCATCAAGCTCAATCAGATGCTGGTTCGAGACCTCCCCAGTCAGCCGATCAAACAAAATCTCGTGCGGGCCATCACCAGTTTTGCGAGCACCAGTCAGTCGGTGGTCATCGCCGAAGGTGTCGAGCGTGAGGACGAGATGCGCGCTCTTGTCGATCTCGGCGTCATGCTCCAACAGGGGTTCTTTTTCGGGCACCCCAAGCAATTCTGATCATTTGAATCCCCGCTGCGGGGATTCAAATGATCAGAATTGCTGTTGATGAGGGGAAGGGGATCGGGCTGCCCAACAGATCGCGGTCCTTTGTAGTGCCGGCATCTCGCCGGCACAGAGACCACGAGCCATCGCAAAGAAGAGTTTTTGCAGGAGAATCCCGCGTCAGCCCATCCAATAGAGGATTCCCGTTGCGACCGAGAAGTAGAGGGCCAGAGCCAGACTGTCGTTGATGGTCGAGACGAGCGGGCCCGATGAGACCGCGGGATCGATCCCCATCATGTCGAGCCCGAGGGGCATGGCGGCGCCGAGCAGGCTCGCGGCCGACATCCCCATCGCCATGGCGCACCCGAGGGCGAGACCGATGATCGGATCGTTCCCGAATGTAACGGCCAGCGTCGCCGCCACCAGACCGCAGATGACCCCCATCAGGAGGGCCACCGAGATTTCCCGCGTGATATGACGCAGGAATCGACTGCGGGGCAGGGTGTCGAGGGCGAGTCGTCGCACGGTGGTCGTCGATGATTGGAGCGAAGTGTTTCCGGCCATGGCCATGATGGCCGCCGTGAAGACCGACATCTGTTCATAGAGCCCGATCCGATCCTTGGCGAGGGACAGCACCAGGGTAGACAGTTGGGTTCCGGCAAGGCAGACCAGGAGCCAGGGCAGACGAAAACGGGCGACGTGGAAGATCGACTCCGACTCCTCCTCTTCGATGGAGGAACCCGCCATCTTGTAGATGTCTTCGCTTGTCTCTTCCTCGATGACGTCGATGACGTCATCGAAGGTGACAGCCCCGAGGAGCCGGAATTGACTGTCGACAACAGGGATGGCCACGAAGCCGTACTTATCGACCTGATAGGCAACCTCCTGCTGATCCGAGCGAACATCGACCGAGATGACGTCCTCCGACATGATGTCGCCGAGCCGCCTCGTCGGCCGTGCAGTGACCAGGCGACGCAGGCGAACGAATCCAAGAAGGCGGCGATCGTCGTTGACGACGTACAGAGCAGCCGTGACGGTGTCCTCGGTTGCGGACCGGAGGACGTTGATCGCGTCATCAACCGTGGATTCCGGAGTCAGTGCCACGACATCCGGGTTCATGATGCCGCCTGCGGTGTCCTCCGGATATGAGAGGAGACCACGCAGCACGCGCTCGTCTTCGTCTGCGATGTGGTGGAGGATCTGCTCGGTGTCTTTGGTTTCCAACTCGCCGATCAGGTCGGCGGCCTCGTCCGCCGGCAGCGCCTCGGCGATCCTCGCGATGCGTTCCGGCTCGATATCTTCGATGAGTTCGGCGCGAATCGATGCCGTGGTGTCGTTGAGCACCGTTCCGGCCGCGTCGTGGTCGAGGGCCTCGAGGATGCGCTGCCGGTCTTCGGATCCCATGTGGTCGAGCCAGCCGGCGATGTCCTCGGGACGGACCAGGCGGAGGAAGATCTGCAGCGCTTCCTCCTCGCTCTCGTCGAGAAGGGCTTGGAGTTCGAGGATCAGATCGGCTTCTGGTTTGTTCACCGAATCCTCCAGACGGTCGGCATGGGTAAATCGACGCAGCTTTCCGCGTCAGAATGAAATCGAGACCCGGGTCAATGAGTCGAAAGGGTCGTCAGCGTTTGAAGAAACCCTTGCCGTTGCCGGAGAGTTTTTCGTTGAGGTCACGGATCCGTTCGTTGAGGGCGTTGATCTTGGCCTGCGATTCGTCGCGAATCCTCGCAACTTCCGCTCGCGCCTGTTCGGCTTCGCGCCGCAGGTCGTCGGTGCCGTCGGTGACCTGTTCAGCCTGCATCCGTATTTCGGTCAACTCGCGCTCGAGATTGGAGATGAGCTCGTTACGTTCGGCCATCTTCGAGCGGTGAGCCTCCTCGGCCTCTTCGTAGAGTTTCTTGGTCTCGAGGAGTCCGGTGATTTCGGAAAAGTCGGCGGGTGAAGGGGCCATTTCGCCCTCCCTGAAGCGTTCTTCGATGGATGGGAACATCTTCCTCAGTTTGAGGGACAGATCTTCGGGTTCATTTGAGGCTTCGACGGCCTGTTCATAGGTGATCGTGTTGTGGGCCAGCAGCGCGATGAGCGACTGGTTCATGCTTTGCATGCGGTAGTAGCTGACCGAGTTCTCCATCTCTTCGGTGATCTCTTTGATCTCACCGGCCTCGATGTGTTTGGAGATCTTTGGCGAGTTGATCATGATCTCGCACACCGGCATTCGGCTGTTGCCGTCGGCGTGACTGATGAGCTGCATTGAGACGATCGCCTTCAGAACCAGAGCGAGCTGGCTTCGAACCTGGTGCTGCTGATCGACCGGATAGGCGTCAATGATCCTGTCGATGGTCTGGGCCGCGTTGTTCGTATGCAGGGTCGAAAAGACCAGGTGGCCGGTCTCAGCTGCTGTGATGGCGGTCGCCATGGTCTCGAGATCCCGCATCTCGCCGACCATGATCACGTCGGGATCCTGGCGGACGCAGTTCTTGAGTGCTTCCTTGAAGGTCGGAGTGTCGGTGCCGACCTCGCGCTGGGAGAGGGTCGCCTTGTCGTCGGAGAAGAGGAACTCGATTGGATCCTCGATGGTCACGACGTGGCAGGCTCGAGTCTTTGCGATTTTTTGGATGAGGGCGGCCAGGCTTGTGGACTTCCCCGATCCGGTCGGCCCGGTCACCAGGACCATGCCGCCGGGGAAATCGGTAAAGGTCTCGATGACCTCCGGCAGATTGAGTTCCGTCACGTTCTTGATGTCGAAGGGCACCCGGCGGAAGACACCGGCGATGGTGCCGCGTTGATAAAAGAGGTTGGCGCGGAACCTGGCCACACCCGGGATGCCGTAACCGATATCGACCGAAAGCGACTTCTCGAAGATATCCTTCTGCTTCGGGGTCAGGATCGAGCACAGCATCTCCTCGACCTCGTTCGGTTTGAGCGGAGCCGATTTGACCGGAATCAGGCGGCCTTGGATGCGCAGCAGGGGCGGCCGCATCGGTTTGATGTGCAGATCCGATGCGCCCTTTTTTGTCATGAACATGAGCAGCTCTTTGAGCTCCACGCGCCCTCCCCATTGGTGAATCCATGCGCCGGTGATGACGACCCGAACTCGTGATAACTCTAACACAACGGGGAGCGAGAACCACGGTCCGGTTGCGGCAAAAGGCGTTTGTCTCCCAGCAGTTGACCACCGCAAGGCAGTCCCGCAATCGGCGACCCTTCGGGACGAATCGGCGTTCGGCATAGAGACCTCGCCGAAGGGCGGGTTAGAATGCCGGCATCGAAGATGTCGAGCTCTGAGAAACCCGGCCCCGGACGATTCCCCTCGCGGTCAACAAAGACCGCTGTCAAAGACGCGCAAGGAACCAGGGCCCCGGAGGCCAGGGGCGCCTCGATGATCGAAGCGGGCGAACTCCTGGCGGGGAGGTTTTCGATTCTCCAACAGATCGGAAAGGGTGGGGCGGGCACGGTTTTTTCTGCGTTTGACACCAAGGTCGGCCAGAAGGTCGCGGTCAAGGTGCTTCACGCCGATATCCGGGACGCGAGTCAGCTCGAGCGGCTCAGACGTGAGGTCCGAGCATCGCGTCCGGGTCATCCCAACGCGGTGGCCGTCTATGACCTTTTTGACGACGGTCGCCATCGCTTCCTGACCATGGAGTTGATCGATGGCAGCAGCCTCAGCAGCCGACTCGCGAGTGGTGACAGCCTCTCGGTCGAACAGACCACTGCCATAGGCCGCCAGATCGCCGCTGCGTTGACGCACCTCCATGCCAAGGGCCTGGTTCACCGAGATGTCAAGCCGGGCAACATCCTTCTGACGCCGGACGGCAACGCCAGACTCTGCGATTTGGGTCTTGCCCGATCGACCATGCGCGGTGGAACCATCACCGAAACCGAAATGGTGGTTGGGACGCCGGCCTACATGGCTCCCGAACAGGCGTTGGCGGGCGATTTGACGGCCGCGAGCGATGTCTATGCCCTCGGGCTCACGATTTTTCAGTGCCTCACCGGGGAGGTTCCGCTCCAGGAAGACACCGCGGTCGCGACGCTGATGCTGAGGCAGCGGTCGCGGCCCCCAAAAGTGCGATCCATGTGCGCCGGGTGTCCCAAGTGGCTCGATCGGCTCATCCGTCGCATGCTCAGCCCGTTGCCCGAAGAACGGCTCTCAGCCGCTGAGGTCGAGCGCGCTCTGGCTGAGAAACGGGTTCGGATTCAGCTCAAACCGCGCCGTCGACACCTGATGGCGGCGCTCGCCATCGTTGTCGCGGTGATTGCCTCGGTCGCGGTTCTGAGAGCCTTCACCGATCGGCCTGCGGATACGGTCGACGTGTTGGGCTCGGATGTGGTCGGATTCGACCGAGAGGGGAGAGAGCTTTGGCGTCACCGGATGGAACAACCGAAGGTGGATGTGTTGCGATCCGACCTCGACGGAGACGGCAGTCCCGAGGTGCTTGCGGTCGGGCGGAACGATTTATCCGTAGGCGTTCTTCCGGGCGATGTTCCCCATTCGGGCGTGCTGATACTCAGGGCCTCCGGTGAGATCCTCACCCGACTCGACCCGGAAAGCGAGATCGGACGTTGGCCCTACCGGTACCGACTCGAGGTCAACCCGACCCTGCACGCGCTCGATCTCGATGAGGATGGATGGCTCGAGGTTATCGCCGTTTGCCGCCAGAGGAGGTATTTCCCGACCGAGGTCCTGGTCTACTGGACGCGCTGGAATGTCTGGGAGAAGGTCCTCAGCCACCCTGGTTCGATCTATGGGGTCTATCCCCCTCGAAAGGGCTCCCATCCCGGGTTTCGGTTCTTTGGAGTCAACAACAAGCTCGCCATGTATATGGTCTTCGGTGAGATGTGGTTGGTCCCACCGAATCAACGCACTGCGGCCATCAAAGGTCGACCCCTCAGCGCCGAGGCCCCCCCGTTCGGTCGCCTCGTGATCGGCCCGTCGGGCGGGTTGAATGACTACGTTCCCTTGGTCCCGCAGCAGGTGGCCGCGGGAAGTATCGGTCGGGAACTCGACGTCAGGGCGGATGGTGGCTGGGACATCGCGGTTTACGACCGGCCGATTGGCCTGGACGCCCACCTCAACCCCGCGGATGGCCCGAATACAGGCCGTGATCTCCACAAGATGCGGGCCAATTACTATCGCCTTCTGCATGCTGCCCGACCGGGATTCAATCAATTCACCTCTGACGTCATAGCCGAGATTCGCCACGAAATGACCGCCGACTGTGGGCCCCTTCTGGCTGAGCCTGCCTATGAAACGATCTTTCTCGACACCGTTGCGAGGGCCCTGGCATGGGCCGATGACCCGGATGGGGCGGTGGATCTGTTGCGGGAGGCTTTCCCACGGCTTGGCAACGACGATCTCGGATACCGGCTGGCCAATCTCGAAGCCATCGAGGGTGACCTCGATTCAGCGTCTTCGTGGCTCAGCATGCTCATGGATCAAGGACGGTCACGGAGGGCTGGGTTTGACGCGCCACAGATGATGCTGCGAGTGGCCATCGAGAAACGCGATGCCGAACTGTTCAGCGGGGCGGTGTCGTTCCTGACAAGTCTGTTCCGAGATGCCCCGGAGCGTCTCGATATCAGAAACGCCATGTGGGCCGGGGCTCGATTGTGGTGGGACGAGAGCAGCGACGCGGACACCCGAGTCCGGTCCACGGACTATGCCGAGGATGGCGACGCGGTGGCCTGCCTGGTTCGCTGGCGAAGGGGAACCGGTCGGGGGAGCGATCCCGACGCCATGTCGATCTATATCGAAAATAACCCCGACTCGGCAGGGATCGGTCGGGCGGCCCTGGCAGCTGCCCTGGTTGGAAACGGCAGGCCCGCCGAGGCCATCGAGGAATGCGACACCGCGACCACCATGCTCGGCGAGTGGTCGAAAGACGACTTCAGGGAGTACCAGAATCTCCGATTGGTCCGAGCCATCCGTACCGTGGCGCTGCTTGAATCCGGCGATCGCGATCTTGCCCGCCGCGAAGCCCTGCGGTTGTCCGAAGAGCTCAATCCCGCTCTTCTTCCGGGGATCCTCGTCGCGGAGGTGCTCGCCGAGACCACGGATTGAATCGTCGCGTGCCCATTTTGTGAGCAAAACGCAAAGCTACTGAGCATGTGCCGTTGAACTCCGATTCGCGCAAGCCGATCGAAGTTATTTGGAATCAATTGCTTGGTTCCAATGTTTTTCGCAGACTGGCCCCGCCGCAATGTGGCACCGCCTTTGCTAATGAAGAAATCACGAAGGGATGCGCGACGTCAATGTGGCGTCGAAATTGGCCCTCGCCGGTTCGCAGCTCGGCGGGACACCTCTTTTCCCTGCCCGGCCCCGATACGACCCTCCAGTCCGGGGCCGGGCCTCTTTTCGGCCGCTGCGCGGCCATAACGAGGCCCGGCTGTTATGATGCGGTGATGAAGGTCTACACAAAGACGGGGGACCAGGGCTCGACCTCGCTCTTCTCGGGTGGTCGGGTCGGCAAGGGTCACCCTCGTATCGAAGCCTACGGCACCATCGACGAACTCAACTCATTCCTCGGCCTGCTGTTGACGACGCCGTTACCCGATTCGGCTGAAAAGCAGGTGCGAGCCATCCAGTCGTCGCTCTTCGCCATCGGAAGCGTCCTCGCCGATGCCGATGGCAAGCTCGAGATCGATTCGTCAGCCTGGGCGACCGAGCCCATCGAAGCGTGGATCGATGCCATGGATTCCGAGCTCGATGAGCTTCGCGCGTTCATTCTGCCGGGAGGCAGCCAAGGGGCGGCGTTGGCTCACATCGCCCGGGCCGTCTGCCGTCGGGCCGAAAGGCGGGTGCTCGCCATCGACGCGGTTGCCCCTGGGATCGTCCCGTATCTCAACCGACTCTCCGACGCGTTCTTTGTGCTCGCTCGCGCCATCAACGCCCGCCTTGGGATCGCGGACCCCGAATGGCGTGCACGCGGTTGACGGCGATGGGAGAAAATCGACCGCCTGCTACAATGGCGCGATGACTCGGGGAGGCACACTGGCCGGACCATCGCTACGGAATGTGTGTGTGGGAGCCAACGGCATTTTTCTTCGTGGATAGTCAGGATCAACCCCCCAGTCCCGAGCTTCAAGTCGGTCGTGCCCAAGGTCGCAACGGAGCACGGTCGAGTGTCGCTCTTGGAGCGCCGATTTCATGCTGAAACTCAAGTTCAACGAGGCCAATGCCGAGAAGCTCTTTGGCACCCGAGACGAAAACCTCCGGTATCTCGAGGAGCGTCTGGGCGTCACCGTCAACGCCCGTGGCGCCGAACTCGGTGTCCAGGGTGGTGACGAACAGTCGGAGCAGATCGCGGTGCGGTTGCTCGAGTCCTTCGATCGTCTCTTGTCGACGGGCAGCGGGGTAGGGAGAGAGGAATTCCGGACCGGCGTCAGGGTCCTGGAAGAGGACGCCGGAATCGATCTCGTCGAGTTCTTTCTCGATGCCTCCATCCCGCCCACGCTCAAGCGGTTCATCGCCCCACGAAATCTGAATCAACGACTCTTCATCCGGTCGGTGGCCGCCGATGATTGCGTCTTCGCCATCGGCCCGGCCGGAACCGGCAAGACCTACCTCGCGGTGGCCATGGCGGCCGCGGCGTTGACGGACAAGCAGGTACGGCGTCTCGTGTTGTGTCGTCCGGCGGTGGAGGCTGGGGAGAGACTCGGATTTCTGCCCGGTGATCTCGTCGAGAAGATCAATCCGTACCTCCGCCCTGTATACGATGCCCTCTATGACATCCTGGGCTATGACAAGACCTCGAAGCTCATCGAACGCCAGGTCATCGAAATCGCGCCCCTCGCGTTCATGCGGGGAAGGACGCTCAACGATGCTTTCATCATCCTCGACGAGGCCCAGAACACGACCCGGGAGCAGATGAAGATGTTCCTGACGCGGATGGGTTTTCACTCCAAAGTCGTGGTCACCGGTGATATCACCCAAATCGATCTCCCCGGCAGCCAGCGGTCGGGACTCATCGAGGCTCTCGAGATCCTCGATGGAGTTGACGGTATCTCCTTTGTCAACTTCACTTTTCGTGACGTGGTCCGGCACCGCCTGGTCCAGAAAGTGGTTGATTGCTATGGTCGCTGGGAGGCGGCCAATCTGGCGAAAGTGGAGGACGCTCGGTGAGCAACGGGAAGACCAAGAACGGCTCGCGATCGACCTCACGAATCAGGCGAGGGCTCGAAGAACGCGGTGGGCTCTGGGACCGGGTGCTCGAGATGCCGGTGGCGTGGGCGACGCTCGCCGTCGTCATTTGCACCGTGTTGGTCATGCCGCGGCTCGATACCGATCTCCCGACCTGGTCCGCCGGAGACGTGGCGGCATACGATGTCGTGGTGCCCAAAGATCTGAGCCTCCCGGATGAGACCGCGACGGAGGCGGCGCGGGCAGAGGCGCGGGCTGCGGTTCTGCCGGTCTTTGACTTCGAACCGCGGATCCGGGACGAGCTCGAGACCGAGATCGCAGAGGTCTTCGCCGTCTGCCGGATCTGGCTGGCCGACGAGACCGCCAGTACGCGCGACCTCGCCGATGCGACGGTCCTGACCATCGAGCCGGCCATGAGCAGCGTCCTCGCGGAGTCTGGGTGCTCTGCCCCGCTGGAGAGGGCCCTGATCGAATCGGTCGATGAAGTCTATCGGGACGGGGTCATCGATGATCGTCGTGAACTCGAGCGGCGGGGTGAAAACGGTCTGGCAATTCGGGATCTTGCGGGTGGGCCCGAGCGAAGAGCGACTCTCGACGAGATGGCCGATGTCGTCGATGCCCGGTCGGATCTCATCGGGAGCCTTCAGGCCCGGCTCCTCGCACGGGAAGCGGTAGCTCGCCGTTGGGTCAAGCCGACGATGGAATTCCTCGCCGCGAATATTTCTTCCAACATCGTCCTCAGTCGGAAAGAGACAAACACCCGGATCGATGCCGCTGCGGAACAGGTGGCTCCCCGGTCCCGGACCTTGCGCCGCGGTCAGGTCCTGGTGCGTCGGGGCGACCGGGTTTCGCCCGAGGTCGCCCAGACTCTCCGCGTCATCAATCGCCAACGCCAGGAGGTGACGGAGTACTCACGGGTTCTCGGGGTCGGACTTCTGGTCCTGCTTGTCGTTGTCTCGTGGTGGCCGATTCGACAGGTGTTCGGAGGCGCTGCGGCTGAGGTCCGACAACGTCTTTCCATGATCTACATCCTGCTGATGGTCTTTACGGCGCTGAATCGATTGGTGATCTTCCTCGCCGAGGCGGTGGCGAGAAGCGTCCAGGGCCAGACCCTCTCCAACCTCGACTCCTATCTTTGGGGGATGCCCTTCGCCGCTGGACCGGCCATGGTCTTCCTGCTCATGGGACTGAGCCCGGCGCTGATCTTCGCCGTCGGCGCGGCGGTCCTGGCGGGAATCCTCCTCGACGGCCAGTTCACCATGACGATCTTCGCCCTGGTGTCGGGGATTGCCGGTGTTCTCGCCTCGCGACGGTTCACAGAACGCTCGGCCGTGAGCCACGTCGGCTTCACCGTCGGTCTGGCCAACGCCGTTGTATTTCTCATTCTTGAACTTTACCGGGGCGGTCTGCCCGAACAGCCCCAGGCGATTCTCTTCTCGGTCGGTTGCGCCTTTGTCGGCGGTTTGCTGTCCGTTGCCGTGGTGACCTCCCTGTTGCCTCTGTTGGAGGGCCTGCTCGGAGTGACCACCGGGCAGCGTCTCCTCGAGCTGTCGAATCAAAATCTGCCCCTTCTCAAGCGGCTTTCGCTCGAAGCTCCGGGCACCTACCAGCACTCTCTGGCGGTGAGTAATCTCGTCGAGGCGGGCGCCGATGCGGTGGGGGCCAACGCGCTCCTGCTCAGGGTCTGCGCGTACTACCACGACATCGGTAAACTCGTGAAGCCGCAGTATTTCGTTGAAAATCAGAGGGGTGCCAATCCGCACGACGAACTCTCGCCCTCGATGTCGTCGCTGGTGATCCAAAGCCACGTCAAAGAGGGTATCGAAATGGCCCGCGAAGCCAAGCTCCCGATGCCCATCCGGCAGGGTATTGCGACGCATCATGGGACCAAGCTCATCCGCTATTTTTTCTTCAAGGCGCAGGAACTCGCAGTCGAGGGGAAGTCCGAGGTTCGGGAGAGCGACTATCGATATCCCGGTCCCAAGCCTCATACCAAGGAGCTCGGAATCCTCCTGCTCGCCGATGCCATCGAAGCCGCGGCGAGGACCATCGAGCAGCCGACACCGACGCGTCTTCAGGGAATGATCAAGAAAATCATCGACGACGCTCTCGAGGATGGTCAACTCGACACCTCGGAGCTCACATTCTCAGAGCTCGACAAGGTTGCATCCGCGTTCTTGTTGGTACTGACGAATATGTACCACCACCGGATCGACTATCCGGGTTTCAACTTCAACAGGAGGGTTCAACCGCGTGAACCGCGTTCAGTTCAATTGGGAACGGCGACCGTCACACCCCGCAGCTGATCCAATGCGGGCGATCATCAACTCGTGCCTCGAGCGCTTGGATTGCGGGCCCTGCGAGGTCCATGTTCTGGTGACCGGCGACAGCAGGATTCGAGATCTCAACAGGGACTACCTCGGTCGCGACACGCCAACAGATGTTCTGTCATTCCCCGATGGAGACGTGCTGCCGGACGGCCGGCGCCTGCTCGGTCAGATCGCGGTTTCGCTGGACACGGCAAGACAGCAGGCCGTAGTGCAAGGCCACTCCGAGATCCGGGAGCTCCAGGAACTGGTACTCCACGCGACCCTCCACCTCCTGGGTTATGATCATTCCAGTGATCAAGGAGAGATGAACAGGGTGGAAATCGGTCTTCGCGAGGAGTTGCTGTCGTGATGGCGACCGTTATTGAATGGCTCACCAACCCGGTGACATTGGCCATCGTGGCCGCGGCGATTGCCGGGTTCTTTGTCGTGGTGGAGTTGCTTTTGTCCAGGCTCGCCCGTCTCGGCAATGTTCGATTTCAGGGGATCATCGAGGACCATCCGACGATTCTGACCACGGTCGTTGATCACGACACCCATCTTTCCAGGGTGACCGATCTCCTTCGCTGGATCGGGATCACGGTGCTCGGTTGCCTCTGGCTCGTAATCGGTCTGTTTCCGTGGCGTGAGATCTCGCAGGGGGTAGGGGCGGCGGTCGTGGCGACCGTGGTTCTGGTGGCCCTCGCCCGGTTCTCGGCAAGTTCGCTGAGCGAGGATTTGGTGGCGCGTCTCCTTCGTCTCGTCTCCCCGGTGCTCGGACCGTTGTTGCGGGTTTTTGGTCGCGAAACAAGGTCCGATCAGCCGGTCACCACGACCGAGGATGAGGATGAGGAGGCGTCCGAACGCGAGATCCAGGCCTACCTCGAGGCGGGACAGGCGGCGGGGATCTTCGAAGGCGAAGAGGGCGAGTTCGTCGAATCACTGGTGGATTTCTTCGACACCGTCGTGCGCGAGGTGATGACTCCGCGGACCGAGATGGAAACCGCACCCGATACTATTTCGTTTGACGAACTTCTCGAGATCTTCGCCACGACGCTCAAGAGCCGCATCCCGATCTTCCACGAGACGGTGGACAAAGTGATCGGTGTGGTTCACGTCAAGAACTGCGTTCAATATGCCATCAGCGGTCATCAGCCGCCGATCACAGAGTTGCTCAACCAGTGCATCGTGGTTCCGGAGAGTAAGCCGCTCGGTGAACTATTGCGCGATTTCCAGCAGAACCAACAGCAGATGGCCATCGTCGTTGACGAGTACGGCGGTACCTCGGGGTTGGTGACCCTCGAGGACATCCTCGAGGAGATCGTCGGCGAGATCGAGGACGAACACGACCCGAAACAACCGCCCGAGTGGCAGGAACTCGATCCTGGTATCTACCGTCTGCAGGGCAAGGCCTCCCTCGAGACCCTCGGCGATCTCTTCCAAAAGGAAATCGACGACCAAGATATGGACACCGTTGGCGGACTGGTGTTTTCCCGTCACGGAACGGTGCCCGAGGAGGGAACCCTGGTTCATGACCCATTGAACGGTCTGGTCTTTGTCGTCGAGGAGATGGACGAACGCCGGATTGTCAGCGTGACGGCCCGGGGTGCGGACGAG
The DNA here is from genome assembly GCA_963753035.1 of uncultured Acidobacteriota bacterium. Classification (GTDB taxonomy): domain Bacteria; phylum Acidobacteriota; class Thermoanaerobaculia; order Thermoanaerobaculales; family Sulfomarinibacteraceae; genus JAHECW01. The sequence continues at coordinate 216,754 of CAVWAW010000011.1, forward strand.
CCGGCCGCAAAGCCGGAGGAATGAGCGATCGTGGCTGATGGATCGAATCGAGCTTCCGGCGATAACGGGAAGGTGAAACACGCGGGCACCGTGGCCCTGGTGGGCCGGCCCAACGCGGGCAAGAGCACCCTTCTCAACGCTGTACTGGGTGACAAAATCGCCATCGTCTCGGCCAAACCGCAGACCACGCGCAACCGAATCATCGGCATCCTGACCGAGGAGCGCGGTCAGATCGTCTTCTTCGATCTCCCAGGCGTCCATAAGCCCATGCACAAGATGAACTCCAGGATGATGACGGAGGTGCGTTCAGCCCTCGAGGAGGTCGATCTCGTTCTCCATCTCGTCGATGCCTCCGAGTCGTGGGGTGGCGGCGAGCAGTTTCTCTTCGAACTCCTCGGAGATGTGAAGCCGCCGGTTCTCGGTCTGCTCACCAAGATCGATCTCGTGCGGCCCAAGCAGGCGCTGCTGCCGATGATCGAGGCGTACAGCGAACGGCGGCCGGGCTCCGTGGTGCTGCCGATTTCGGCGCCAAAAGGGGACGGTCTCGACGCCTTGCTCGACGAAATCTTCACACTGCTGCCGGAAGGTCCACCGCTCTACCCCGATGACGTCACGACGACCCAGAGCGAGCGGTTCTTCATCGCCGAAGTCGTTCGCGAGAAGCTGCTCCATCGAACCCGCAACGAATTGCCCTACACCACCGGTGTCGTGGTGGACTACCTCAACGAGAGTGAGACCCTGCTCCGGATCGATGCGGTCATCTATGTCGAACGGAAGAGCCAGAAGGGCATCGTCATCGGCAAGGGCGGCAGCATGATCAAGGCCGTTGGGCAGGATGCGCGGATCGAACTCGAGCGGCTGTTGGGGATCAAGATCTACCTCGAGCTTCACGTCAAGGTCCACGCGAGATGGCGGGATGATGTGCGGGTCCTGCGAGAGATGGATCCGGGCGCCGCGATCATCGATGAGGTTCTCTGGGAGGTCCCGGCCGAGGAAACCAAGGAGTGAGTCCGGTCGACCCCGTGCTGGTTTTCACCGCCGACGGGTGTCCCCACTGCCGGGCCGTCGTCGAGGATTTCAGTGCCCGGAATGTACGCTTCCGCGAGATCAACCTCCATCGGGAGCCCGGTGAGATGGAGAGGCTACGGAGCCTGTGTTGGGAGCACCGTCTCCCGGTGATCGCTGACCGAGAGCGGGTCTCCATCGGTTTTAGGGGCGGTTCCTCGACTTTCGGCGAGCTTGGCCTCGAATAGCGTCGAGGGACCCATCCAGCATCCAGCGTCCAGCATCCAGTGTTATCCTCAGCTGCAGTGAAAATCGTCCGAACATTTCTGCCGTTCGTGATCATTGCCGCGGTGTTTCTCGCGGTGGTGCTGGTCTTTGTGATGAATCCCGTCAAGATCCGCGCATTCAGCCCGGGTGCCTCGGCGGATCCGGCCCGGCTCGAAGCCGACGTCAGGGCGCTCACCGGGCTTCCGGGCTTTCGCTGCTTCGAACGACCCGATGATCTCGACCGCGCCGCCGAATGGGCCAGGACCAGGCTCATGGTCAGCGGACTCCTGGTCGAGGAAGAGAGCTTTGGAGTCGGTGACCTCACCTTTCGAAATCTCGTCGCGCACTACGGCGCCGATGAGGGTCCGGTTCTCGTCATCGGTGCCCACTACGACGTGTGTGGTGAGCAACCGGGAGCCGATGACAATGCGAGTGGGGTGGCGGGCATTCTCGAACTGGCGAAGATGCTCGGCAGGAATCAGCCCAAGGTCGCCCACCGGATCGAGCTTGCCCTCTGGCCCCTCGAAGAACCTCCCAATTTCAGATCCTCGGCCATGGGTTCGGCGGTGCACGCCAACTCGCTGGCGCTGCGCGGCGCCGACGTGCGCGGGATGATCAGCCTTGAGATGATCGGCTACTTCTCCCACGAGAAGGGATCACAGTCGTTTCCCGCCCCGGGGATGAGTCTGCTGTACTCGTCCCGTGGAGACTCGATCGTCGTGGTCGGGAACTCATCGTCGTGGTGGTTCACCCGCCGGGTCAAGGCGCGAATGGCGGGTTCCGCCGAACTCCGGGTGCGATCGATGAATGCTCCGGCCTTCGTGCCGGGGGTCGACTTCTCCGATCACCTCAACTTCTGGCGGCACGACTGGAAGGCGGTGATGATCACCGACACCGCCTTCTACCGCAACCCCAACTACCACCAGGTCACGGACACCCCTGACACCCTCGACTACGAGCGGATGGCGCAGGTGGTGACGGGGGTCTACGCGGCGATCACGACGCTGTAGCGCGCAGCCCGTTGCTTGGCGCCCTTTGCGATGCAACCCTGCGATGGCGCGCCGGCGTCCCGCCGGCGATGGTGGTGACCGATGCGGGTTGGTTCTGTCGCCCACGAGACGTGGGCGTTACAAGGGGCGCTGCGATGTTTGTAGCGCCGGCGTCCCGCCGGCGATGGTGGTGTATCGCTGCGGGTTGGTTCTGTCGCCCAAGAGACGTGGGCGCTACAAAGGGCGCTGCGATGTTTGTAGCGCCGGCGTCCCGCCGGCGATGGTGGTGTACCGATGCGGGTTGGTTCTATCGCCCACGAGACGTGGGCGCGACAAAGGGCGCTGCGATGCTTGTAGCGCCGGCGTCCCGCCGGCGATGGTGGTGTACCGATGCGGGTTGGTTCTGTCGCCCACGAGACGTGGGCGCTACAAAGGGCGCTGCGATGTTTGTAGCGCCGGCGTCCCGCCGGCGATGGTGGTGTACCGATGCGGGTTGGTTCTGTCGCCCACGAGACGTGTGCGCTCCAAAGGGCGCTGCGATGCTTGTAGCGCCGGCGTCCCGCCGGCGATGGTGGTGACCGATGCGGGTTGGTTCTGTCGCCCACGAGACGTGTGCGCTCCAAAGGGCACTGCGATGCTTGTAGCGCCGGCGTCCCGCCGGCGATGGTGGTGTACCGACTGCGGGTTGGTTCTGTCGCCCACGAGACGTGGGCGCTACAAGGGGCGCTGCGATGTTTGTAGCGCCGGCGTCCCGCCGGCGATGGTGGTGTACCGACGCGGGTTGGTTCCATCGCCCACGGATACGGATACGGCCCCAGTCCCGGTCGCTTCCGTTGTTCCGGACCATGCCCTCAGCACCGGCCTTCTGGGCCGCCGGGACGCATTGGCGTCCCGGCGACCCAGCGTCGCACCATCGACGTGGTCGCGCGTGGGTTGATTGAGAGGGCTGCGACCACGCCGATGGTGCGCCGGCGGCCTGCCTCGTAGCCGGGAGAACCAGGATGCAGCGCGCCTCCCGGGGGAGCCCGGTCCGCATTTTGTGCGCGAGGCGAGGCGTTGCCGGGAGGTCGTTCCTGCACAAAAACGGACCCGGCACCCCGATGGGGCGTGGTTTCCCGCGGATCCTGGTCGGCTTCGGCGCCGGGACAGCAGACTTCATCGCGCTCCCCGGGGGAGCCCGGCATGGGCCTTGTGCGGAACGGGACGCGTCGCCGTGAGGTTCTTCCGGCACAAAGCCATGCCCGGCACCCCGATGGGGCGGGGATTTCCGCGTGTCCCGAAGTGGTTGGGTGGCTCGTTGGTTGCCGCGGACTTCGGCTAGGTACGGATTGGGTGATCGCGAGTACTGAGGGACGTGACCCAGGATTCTGGGGATTCTGATCTTGGTGAGATCCCGATTACACAGGTGTTGCTTGGAAAAACCCGGGACCACATCGCGTCGCAAACAAGAGCGGCGTGGGACTGGCGTGCGGCGCGACGCGGATCGACGAGGGCTCTGATGGGCCGGCGGGACGCCAGCCCTACAATCATCGCAGTCACGGTTTCGGATGGAGGAGGCGCCAGGTGAGGGCGCGGATGTCGTCGAAGAGATTGATTGCGGATTCGCCAAGCGGTCGATTGATGGCACCGGTTTCGACCAGGAGACGGAGGTGAGTGTCGACCTCTTTGGCGGAGGCAGGCGATTCGCCAGTGGTGCATTCGGTCGCGTCCGGATCGACCGTGACCCTCGGAAAGGTTGGCGGGAACTGACGAGGCTGACCGAACAACCTGATCGGCAAGGCTCTTCAGTGGAGCCGGTACGTGCATCACGAGCGAGATGGCGATGCCGGCGGCTTCGAGGACCTTCGAGTGGGCGATGAGGCCGGGTCGCTGCCCCGGTCGCTGCCCCGGTCGCTGTCGTCAGTCGTCCACCCCGGGTGGCTTTCGCATCCGTTTGACCTGACCCCGCCGTTTCTTGCCTTCGATCCGCCGTCTCTTGGCGGCGCGGCTGACTCGTGTTTTTTTTCGTGGCGCACGTACTTCCAGCGCGTCATCTATGAGTTCGATGAAGCGGCCGATAGCGGCGTGGCGGTTGGCCTCGCGGGTGCGGTGGCGTTGTGAGGTCACTCTCAGAACACCGTCCTTGGTAATTCGGCTCGCCAGGACATCGGAAACACGACGCTTCTCGTCGTCCGACAGCGCGGCCGAGTCGTCGATCACCCACTTGAGGGTGACCTTGGTCTCGACTTTGTTGACGTTCTGCCCACCCGGGCCCGAACTCCGCGCGAACTCGTAGTCGAGTTCAGATTCGTCGATGGACAGTTGGTCGTTGATCTGGAGCATGTCCTGATTCTACGCCGACCCGTCCGGCGGAACCACGAAGGCAAGAGGACACGGGAAACGCTCTCGTCGGCGGTGCGTGCCGGGTCGGTCGGTGCCTGGCACCGCTCCCATCGCGTTCCTGGATACGCTCTCAAAAAACCCCCGCCGTGAGGCGGGGGCAATTCAACTAAAAACTAAAAACTAAAACTAAGAACTAAGAACTAAAGCAGCGACTCGATCTCCTCGGCCAGATGCTCCTCGTCCCCGGCTTCGAAACCGAGGTGCGAGTACATCACCCGTCCTTCGCGGTCGATGAGGAACGACGTCGGGTAGCCGCTCACCATGAAGATGCTCTTCACTACTTCGGCATCATCCTCACCGTTCTCGAGGGTAGTGTAGGTCAGGCCGTGTTTCGCGATGAACTCCTTGGCGAGATCGGTTTGACGTTTGCCATCAACGACGACGACATTGAATCCCTGGTCCTTGTAGGTTTCGTAGAGGGGCTGCAGGCGTGGCAACTCCACGCGGCAACCGCCTCAAGTGGGGAACCAGAACGCCAGCAGGGTCACATTGCCATCCGCGAGATCCTGGAACTCGTGGATGTTGCCTTCATAGTCGGCCAGGGTGAACGTGTCCACGGTCTTGGCGAGACTCTCGCGCTGGGACCAGATCCACTCGTCGAACCCCTCATCGCTGCCTTTGACCGCGGCATAGGCTTCGCTCAGGGCGGCCATGGCGTCCTCGTCCGAACCCATGATCGCACTGGCGGCCAGCAGTTCCATTGCGGCGGCCGAATCGCCGGCGGCGAGCTTGGCCTTGCCGTGATAGTAGTCGATGGGAGTGTCTGCGGCGCCGACGTAGCTGACCGATTTCATGGGTGCGGCCCGCTCGAAGGCCGCCATGGCTTCGTCAGGTTGCTCGAGGTTCCACAACGCCCAACCGAGATTCGCAAGGCTCATGACCTGGCGGCGCTCGGCCTTGGCGGCCGCTTCATCGGCGGTGTATTCATCATCGGGATAGTCGGCGAGGAAGGCCTCGGGAGTGGCTTTGTCGAGGGCGGCCTCGGCGTAGGCCGCGGCGAGTTCCCACTGTTCGTGCTCGAGGGCGAGATCAGCGATGTCGATCATCTCGCTGAAATCGAGCGAGCGCGTCGCGGCCAGCTCTTCCGCCACCGAACCGAGATCCATAGGCTCGCCCAGTTCCATCGCGAGAGGGAACATGGCGGTGCCGATCTGGTAGCGGGCCTCGGGGTCGGTGTTCTTGGCGAGGGTGTCGGCAAGCAGACCGTAGGCGCCCGCCGGGTCGTTCATTTCCTCGCCCTGGTAGTAGGCCAGGGCGCTGGCGAGCCTGCCCGCGTACTCGGTGTCGGGGTATTCCTGTAGGAAGGCCTGGATGATCGGGACCTTTTCCTCGGTGGTTTCGGCTTCATTGTAGGAAACCCTGAAATCTGTCCACGCCTGCTCGAGGGGATCCCCGGCGTCGACCGGCGCCCCCTTGGAACAGGCGCCCAACAGGCCGAGCACGATGACGAGCCCGGCAACGAATATGATTCTCTTCATTGACTCCTCCATTCCTGTGCGCACGAACGGCAACAACATTCGACGATTGCGCACGGGAGAGTATACGGATTCAGGCGACCGGAAGATATATTCGGCCTCCTCGATTACACTCTGTGGATGCGTATAGCCGGAGAATGGTACCGAACGATCCGGGTGGCCGATGACGGCCGGTCGGTGGATGTGATCGATCAACGAGCCCTGCCGTTCAGCTTTGAGATCATGCGATTGACGACTGTCGAGCAGGCGGCCTTCGCCATCAGTGAAATGGTGGTACGGGGGGCGCCGCTCATCGGCGCCACTGCGGCCTACGGGGTCTGCCTGGCGTTGCGCGATGACCCCATGCACGGCTCCCTTGATCGGGGTATCGAACTTCTCGGCGCCACCAGACCCACCGCGGTCAACCTCCGCTGGGCCCTTGAAGTCATGGATGAGGCTGTGCGCTATCTCCCCGTCGAAGAAAGAGTTGCGGCTGCGTATCAGCGGGCGGCGAGAATCTGTGATGACGATGTCGAGATCTCGAAGAGCATCGGTCGGCACGGACTCGCCATCTTCCGCGAGTTGGCCGCCGCCAAGCCTTCGGGCCCGCTCAATATCCTGACTCACTGCAACGCCGGTTGGCTCGCCACCGTCGATTGGGGAACGGCGCTGGCGCCCATTTACATGGCCCACGACAAGGGGCTCGATGTTCACGTCTGGGTCGATGAGACGCGCCCGCGCAACCAGGGCGCCTCGCTCACCGCATATGAACTCGGCGCCCACGGGGTGCCGCACTCGGTCATCGTCGACAATTGCGGCGGCCACCTCATGCAGCACGGCATGGTGGATGTCTGTATCGTCGGCACCGATCGAACGACGGCGGCTGGAGATGTCGCTAACAAAATCGGGACCTATCTCAAGGCGCTCGCGGCGCATGACAACGGTGTTCCGTTCTATGTCGCCCTGCCGCAGACCACCATCGACTGGCAGGCGCGTGATGGCGTCGCCGAGATCCCCATCGAGCAACGAGACGCCCGAGAGGTTCGATTCATCAGCGGGCTCGGTCCCGACGGACGGGTCATCGAGGTCGAGTTGACGCCGCCATCGAGCCCGGCTGCGAACTATGCGTTCGACGTCACCCCGGCGAGGCTGGTGACCGGGCTCATCACCGATCGCGGCGTGTGTGAAGCATCCCTCGACGGTCTTCTGGGTCTTTTCCCTGAGTGGGAGTCGGATGTCAGAGGAGAGGGGGCGGAATGAACGCCATCATACGGTGGATGAGTTACGGACCCGGGTTCGCGTTGGCCGTAGTCGGAGTTCTCTGGCTGGGCGGGTGCGCTTCAACCGGTGATTCGGTCAGTCAGCTGCAATCCGGGCCATGGGATTTGAGCCGAGCTGAGACGCTCTCGTGGAGCCCCGACGACGAGCGGTTTTCCCAGGACTGGGCCCTCGAGACATCCGGACTCGCCTTCGCCGATGAAGTCCTGGTGGCTCCGTCCGAGAAGTACGGCCGTCTCCTGTTCTTCAGCCCCGACCTCGAGGCGCGCGTGGTGGAGATCGGGGTCCCTCCCCATGCGGAACTCGAAGGTGTCGCCTGGCACGATGGCTCGCTCTATCTCTGTGATGAGGCCCACGCCACGGTTTACCGCGTTCGCTTGGGTGAGGAGACAGAGCTCCTGCCGAAACTCGCCGCCGTCGAGATGCCGGTGAGCGGGGTCGATCTCGTCGGCGGCAAGATCGGTGTCGAAGGGATCGAGGTTTCCCCCGACGGGAGTTACATCCACCTGCTCCTCGAACGTTCCGGAGACCCGTCGGCGGGGTGCGTTTCGCGCCTCTGGCTGCTCCGTATCGATGACGATCGTTTGATCGCCGAGGGAACACCCATCAACATTCCCCTCGAAGACTGCAACTGGCGTCTCACCGGTCTCGTGTGGATGGATGACCGCCTACTCGGCCTCAAGACCCAGTACCCCGGTGAGCGCTATGAGATCGTCGCGATCGATCGCATTTCCGGGACCTTCGAGGTTCTTCAGGACCTGACCGAATATCTTCGGGGCGTGCGCGCGGCAGGGTGGGGGAACAACGTCGAAGGCATCGCCATCGGCGGGGACGGCGCACTCTGGCTCATCGGCGACAATGCGGTAACCGGGGTGATCGACGATCCGTATCCACCGGAGACCGATGAGCGGGCGTTACTGGTGAGGATTCCGGCGCGAGGTGAGGAGTGAGCGCTCCCTTCGCTCGCTGTGAGACGTTTCACGTCTAGCGTCTAACGTCTAACGTCTAACGTCTAACTCCTAACTCCTAACCCCTAACTCTTGGCCTCCGCAATTCCACACTTTCTCAACCATTCCAGTGCCCCGTAATACTGCGACAACGTCTCGCTGACAAGCCTTGTGGCAAATTTCACATTGCGCTATCATGAGCCCGCGCTCGAAGGCTCCGAACGAGGTTGAACGACCCCGCCAGGAACGTCCGAGCGGACCCGACACGAGGGAGCCATGGCCAGCATTCCCAGTCCGATCCACCCCGACAATCTCAAGGCCGTCAACAAGATCGCCGAACTCTCCGGACAGAATGTCCACGAGTGCATGCAGTGCGGCACCTGCTCCGCGGTCTGCCCCATGGTGGAATCCATGGGCTTCACCACGCGGATGGGCATCCACTATTTGCAGTTCGGTGAAATCGAACCAGTGATCAAGGCTCAGATCGGCGAGTACTGCGCTTCGTGCCACACCTGTGTGGTGCGGTGTCCTCGCGGTATCGATGTCCCGAAGGTCTTCGAGGCCGTTCGTCAGCTCGTCCTGCGGACCAACACCGATCTCGTCAATCTCGCTGAGATCCCCAAAGAAACCATGGCCGAGGCGCCGCAGATCGCCTTTGTCTCGACCTTCCGCAAGCTCACGTCGTGAGGCAGAACATGAAGCTCGGATACTACCCAGGTTGTACGCTCAAGACCAAGGCAGCAAACCTCGAGAAGGCGGCGATGGCCTCCCTCGACCACCTCGGCGTCGAGTACAAGGAACTCAGCCGCTGGAACTGCTGTGGTGCGGTCTTCTCGCTCAGCGATGACGATCTCATCCACCAGGTGGCGCCGGTGCGCAATCTCATTCGCGCCGCCCAGGAAGGCTGCGACACCGTCGTCACCATCTGTTCCCAGTGCTACAACACCCTCGCCCGCGCCAACAAACTCGTGCGCGACAACGAGGAGAAGCGGGACACCCTCAACCGTTTCATGGATGAGGAGCCGGACTACAACGGCGAGGTCGAGGTGGTCCACTATCTCAGCCTGCTCCGCGATCAGGTTGGGTGGGACAAGCTGCGCGAGGCGGTGACCAAACCCCTTGAGGGGCTGCGGGTGGCGCCGTTCTACGGCTGCACGCTGGTTCGTCCCCAGGAAGTCGCCATCGACGCCGTCGATGAAGAGATTCTGGAGGGTTTCATCAGAGCGCTCGGGGCGGAACCGACCTCGTTCACCGCGGCCCGCGAGTGCTGCGGTTCGTATCAGATGATCGCCCACCCGGAAGAGGGGATCAAACGTGCGGCCAAGGTCATCGGCGCCGCCAATCGATCCGCGGCCGACGCGCTCATCCTGAGCTGTCCCATGTGCGAGTACAACCTCGGCGCCCGCCAGGGTGACGTGGTGGCCGCCACCGATGGGCTCAGCCAGGTTCCGACCTACTATTTCACCCAGTTGCTCGGTGTGGCGCTGGGGTTGGATCCCGAGCTCTGCCGCCTCGATCTCAACGGTCCGGCGGCGCAGCAACTGCTTGTCGAAAAGAAATTCATCGCAACGGCGACCGTCTGAGTGGCCGGCTGAAGGAGACAGGGGAATGGACACAGCAACACTGACCAATGAGGTGGCGGCGAAAACGATCCCCATCTATATCATGGGCAAGAAGTACGAAGTTCCGGAGACCTTGACCATCATGAAGGCCATGGAGCACTCCGGGTACCAGTACATCCGCGGCTGCGGTTGCCGCGGTGGCATCTGCGGCGCCTGCGCCACGGTGTTCCGGAGAGCGGGGGACTACAAGATCTACACCGGTCTCGCCTGCCAGACGGTGGTCGAACCCGAGATGTACCTGACCCAGATCCCGTTCTATCCGGCGAACCGAGCATCGTACGACTTCGAAACCGTGGAGCCGACCGCCGAGACCGTCTACAAGCTCTACCCCGAGCTGTTCCGTTGCGTCGCGTGCAACTCGTGCACCAAGGTTTGTCCAATGGATGTCGAGGTGCTCGACTATGTTTCGGCGCTCAAACGCGGCGATGTGACCGCGGCGGCCGAGATCTCCTTTGACTGCATCCAGTGCGGGCTCTGCGCTTCGCGCTGCATGGGCGAAATGGCCCAGTACCACATGGCCCAGGTGGCACGCCGGATCCAGGGCGGCAAGATCGCCCCGAAAGCCGAACACCTCGAAAAGATGTGCGGCGATATCGATGCAGGTGCCTTCACCGATGTCATCGAATCGGCGAAAGCCATGACCGTGGATGAACTCAAGAAGGTATACACGGAACGCGAACTGGAGCCCCACATGGGCGCCGACGAATGGACCCCGGCCTCGAGCCACGGTCTCTCCTGAGAGGTTTGAGATGCCCTACACACCCGAACTCAAAGAACTCATCAAAGTCGTCGAAAAGACCCGTCCGGAGCGAGTCGCGAAAAAGCGCGCCGGCGACGAGATCCCTTTTCTCAGCCTCGATGAGCGTAAGAAGCGGCTCGATTTCCACCCCGATTTCAAGGAAGAGGGTCGTCGTGAACTCTCGGTCGGTCCTTCCAAAGGCTATGGCATCGCGCACGAGATCGCCGATCTCCTCGAGGCCACCAGCCGGGTCGCTCCCGACAAGGTCAATCTCTCGGAGCCCGCGTACGAGACCGATGTCCTCGTTATCGGCGGTGGCGGCGCCGGCACCTCGGCGGCGATCCTCGCCGCGCAGCAGGGCGCCAATGTCATCATGGCGACCAAGCTCCGCCACGGCGACGCCAACACCATGATGGCCGAGGGCGGGATCCAGGCCGCATCCAAGGGCCACAAGGACTCGCCTTACTACCACTACCTCGACGTCATGGGCGGCGGCCATTTCACCAATGTGCCCGAACTCGCCGAGACCCTGGTGAACCGGGCCCCCGACGCCATCCGCTGGCTCGAGCACCAGGGAGTCAACTTCACAAAGAAGGCCGACGGCACCCTGGAGACCATCCACGGCGGCGGCACCTCGCGCAAACGCATGCACTACGCCGCCGACATCACCGGCGCCGAGATCATGCGCACCATCCGCGACGAGGCGCGCAACATGGCGGACAAGATTCAGGTGCTCGAGTTCTCGCCTGCGGTCGAGCTCGTCCTCAACGAGCACGGCCACTGCGCCGGTGCGGTGCTCTACAATATGGAGACCCAGGAGTACTTCGTCGTCAAGGCCAAGGCGGTGGTCCTCGCCACCGGCGGCTGCGGCCGGCTCCACATCCAGGGTTTCATGACCACCAACCACTACGGCGCCACCGCCGACGGCATCGTCCTCGGCTACCGCGCCGGTGTCCCGGTCAGTTTCCTCCACACGGTTCAGTACCACCCGACGGGGATCGTCTTCCCCGAGCAGGCCGAGGGCATCCTCATCACCGAGAAGTTCCGCGGCTCGGGCGCCAACCTCGTCAACGTCGAGGGCAACCAGTTCGTCAATGAGCGTGAACCCCGCGATGTCGAGGCCGCCTCGATCATCAAGGAGTGCGTCAACGACGGGCTCGGTGTTCCGACCCCCACCGGCCGCCTCGGAATCTGGCTCGACTCGCCGATGATCGAAGATCTCGCCGGCGAGGGCACCGTCAAACGCGAGTTCCCCGGCAAGTACATCCTCTACAAGCGCTTCGACATCGACATCTCGAAAGAGCCCATGCTCATCTACCCGACGCTCCACTACCAAAACGGCGGGCTCGAGTTCCAGCCCACCGGTGAAACCCGGGTGCCGGGACTCTTCGTGGCAGGTGAAGTCGGTGGCGGGATCCACGGCGCCAACCGGCTCATGGGCAACTCGCTGCTCGACATCATCGTCTTCGGCCGCATCGCCGGCACCTCCGCCTCCCAGTACATCGCCGAAGGCGTCAAGGACGGCAAGCTCACCCTCGAGCACGTGGTCAAGTACAACGACGAGGTCGCCAAGGCCGGGATCACCGGCGGCCGCGTCGCCCCGGCCATCATCCCCGACTACACCGAAGAGCAGGTCCGCGAGCGCCAGCTCACCTCGAACTACGTCGGCAACGTGCGGTAGACCACAAGAAACGACACGCGATCACTCAACGGCGGGGGCAACGGCCCCCGCCGGTTTTGTCTCAGCTCGCGCGATAACGGATCTGAATCGCCTCGATCGTGTCGAAGATCATCCGGCACACGACCGGGTTGGTCAGCGACAGCACTGTGAAAAAGGCTTGAACGAGGAGCGGCACACCATCCTCCCCGGATCATGTGCTGCGCCCATCGGTGTCAGAGCGTGTTCATCTCCACATTGCCGAAGTTGCGGCCGTAGAACTTCATGTAGTGCACTTTGCGGGCCATGGCGTCAACCACGACTTTCGAGAAGTTGACCTTGGTGAGCTTCTGGGCGCTGCCCAGGCCCCCGGGGCTGAAGACGTTGATCTCCATCAGCTTGTCGCCGACCACGTCGAGTCCGACCAGGAACATGCCGTCCTGGACCAGCTTGGGCCGGCACATCTCGGCCAGATGCAGCGCCTCTTCGGTGATCTCCGCCGGGGCGAGCTTGCCGCCGGCGTGGATGTTCGATCGCATGTCGTCGCCTTTGCGGAGCCTGCGGAAGGCCGCGTATTTGCCTTTGACCCGAAGGGGTTGGCCGTTCATGACAAACAAACGGGTGTCGCCCTCCTCGGCCGCCGGGAGGTACTCCTGGGCAATCACGAACCCGTCTCGCGACACGGCGTCGATCATCTGGTTGATGTTCGCAAGATCATCGGGACGGACCAGGAATACGCTGGCCCCGCCCGAGCCCTGGAGGGGTTTGAGGACGATGGTGCCGAGCTCTTTGGCGAATGCCTTGATCTCGCTGTTGTCGCGGGTGATCAGGGTGCGCGGCCGAACCTCCTCGGGAAAGAGCTGCAGATACATCTTCGACGACGCCTTGGCGAGACCGTTGGGGTCGTTGAGCACGATGACGCCGCGGCGCATCGCCACCCGGCCGAACTCGGTGGCCACTGTGGTTGCCCACGGCCGCGAGATGAAGTCGTCCGACGGGACGTTGCGCAGCATCAGGACATCGAGGTCGTCCACTGTGATGCGCTTGGTGATGGCCTTGGGGCCCTGCAGATCCTTGAAGTAGGTTTCGTTGGAACTGTAGGACTTTTTGGGAAGCACCTTGGCCCTGGCGCGGACGTTCTCGTCCGCGTCGTAGGCGAGGTCGCCGACCCCGAAGACGCACACCTCGTGGCCCATGTTGAGAGCCTCACAGCCGAGGCGGGTGGTGGTGAAGCCGGCCTTTTCGGCTTTGATGTCGTTGACCAGAAATCCAATTTTCATTTCTCTTTCCTTTCGTACAGTTCGGCGACCGATAGACCGCTGCGAACCTTCTCCAGACGCTTGAGAGCCTCCGGAGATTCCATGTATCTGGGTGTCAGCGGCGGCGCCTTGAGAACTCCTCGCCACTGCAGCTCGCGGATGACGGGTATATGCTGGGCGCCGATTTTGCCGACAAACAACGGTCCGAGTCGACCGCCGTTGCCGAGATAGTCGAGGATTTGTTGCAGACCACGTAAGTAAACCACATCCTTGGTCAAGCCGCCACCCCGGTAGGTCCGCAGGGTGATCATGAAGGCGGTGCGTTGTGAGAAACCGTTGTTGTGGTCGAGCTCACGGAAGGTCTCGACGAATGTCGCACCGTCGATCATGTGGGCGGCGGCGACAACCCGTCCCGCCAACAACCGCAACCGGGGCCGGCTGAGCCCGCCCACCAGGTATTCGGAGAGGACCGCCAGACCCTCCTGGAGGGCGTCGTATCCGGCGAGCCCGGTGTAGAGGTGGCGCAGGGGCTGGGTCCTGCCGTTGTGGTAGGTCAGGACATGGGTGCCCACCTCGTGTTGGATCAACGCCTCCACACGAGATGCCGGGATCTTCGACTCAGCGCTAACGAGGAGGTTTCCGCGCGAAACCATGAGGCCGGTGATGTCCTGCCGTACCTCGACCCTGGCGCCGATTCCGGGGAGGGTCCGGCGGAACCATGCGATTTCTTCTTCGGCCCTTTTTGCGAATCCGGCGGCGTCGACCGGCCTTCCTTTCGGGGTCTCGCGAGTTCGGGCGGGAATCGCGTCCAGCACTTCGACTGCGAGTCTTTGAAGACTGTCTTCGACCGGGCCGTAGAGCTGGATGCTGCCGGGCAGAAAGCGACGGGTGTTGCGATCCTGGAGCATGGTGATCTGGCGGTCGATCTCGTTGAGCTTCTCGCGAAAGATCATGGCGAGGGCAGGGTCCTCGATGCGTTCTACCGGCGCCTGATAGAGCTTGCGTTTGAGGACCACCGGTTCGTCCGATGTCGGCCGGTAGAGCAGGGTGGGGGGGTGATTGAATTTCTTTCGTTTGAACTCACTCCAGGCCGCGCTTCCATTGACCGGCGTGACCTGGAGCAGGAAGTCGAAGGATTCGGAGACCTCCGCCAGCATCCGGTCGACGTCCCACACGGCCTTGACAACTTTTCGTCGCCCGAGGGTGTGAAAATGGCGCGGCCGGTGGGTGGTCTGGTTGCGCGCGAAGTCGTACAACCCCCGCCGCAGCGCGACAGTCACCGAGCGGCGGAGGAGGCGCAGAATTCTGGGGAAGATCTCTCCGGTCTCGGGGTCCCGGTAGACCGGCGAAATCTCGAGCCCGTAGACCTGGCACCCGATTTCCGTTGCATCTGCGGGTTTGAGCACCGGCGACATGCCGCGCGGGCAGCACTTGGTGGTGGTGGAGGTCGTGACCGCGGATTTCAGGCGATCGAGCCGCACCCGGCCCAGCGCTCCGGCAAACGACTCGGTCACCGATCCCTTCGATGCCCCCCGCTGGGCGATGAACCGGAACTTCGGGCTGAGATCGGCGGTGCTGAGGGCGGCGTCGACCAACACTGGCGGCCCGGACCAGACTTCGAGAACCAGAAAGGGACCGAACTCCTCGACCATGGTCTCGGCAATTGAGCGCACGAGGCGGGTCACACCGGGTTGCTGTTTTTTCTGGCCGGGCGCGATCAGATACGACGCTTCGCTGGTGGCGAACCGTTCGGTGCCGTTGTCGGCATCTCGCACCGGCTGCCGGTAGACAACGAGGAAGGGCAGCTGGCGGTCAATCGCCACCCGGCCTGATTTGGGGAGAGTTCGTCGGACAGCCTTGTTGTCGTGCAAACGCGCGGCCACGGTCTGGATGAGGCGTTCCGAAATCGTGTCGCGGGCGGCGGCCTTTGCCCGGACGGATGATGCGTTGGTCACAGCCGCTCCAACTCCTCGAGGACGCCTGGAACGGCGGCTGCGAGGGCGTTCCCCACAGCAGCGTGAAGGGTGGGGTCGAGTTTGCCGGTCCACTCATCCATAAAGAACTTCTTGACCTCGATTGAGAGAACGCAGACTGAGCCCGGAAATGTCGTGTGGGCCCAGCGTCCGCCGTTGCCACCGCGGAATTTGACGTTCTCGCGCACGTCCAACCGCCCACCCGGGAACTCGTATTCGGTGAGGTCGGTGATGAAACGATCGATGAGGGACGCCCAGTTCTCGCGATCGGTCAGGGTTCCGGTGCCGATATTGATCTGGGGGTTGAGGGATGGATCCGCGACCGGACCATCCGCTCCTTCGCGGCGGTGGTTGTATGTGTGAAGATCGAAGACCACAAAACGGCCGTGGCGATCCGCCATGTCCGCGTAGAGCGCACGGAGGGCTGAGTAGAACCCGTCGTACTCCTCGAGCGAACGGGCGACCGCCGGCTCGGGAATCCCTTCCTTCCACACATCGAGGTCCCAGGCGTCCGCCGGTGTGCGGTAGACGGCGCCCTCCCGCGGTCGGTTGAGATCCACCTCGAAACGGGACCGCGTGCCCACGACCCGGGTCGGCGCCACCGCGGTCCAATCACCGGTGAAGGGGTCTTCCTCGCGCAGGCGATCGGCCTCTGGGATCGACATCAGGTCGAGAACATCGGGACGGACCTCGTGCCCGTCGTGTATTGCCGTTGCCACCAGCGGGCCCGAACCCTTTTCGATCCACCAAATTGTGTCTGCCACGTTTCATCCAGTTCGTTGCTGCTCGGAGACTCACCCTGACGGACGACTTCGCCGCCTGTTGGATGTCGGTGTCCGAGCCCGAGAGTGTATCTCAGGTCACTGGAAACGTTGCTTCGAATCTCTTGCAGATCTCGAAATCGATGTCGCTGCCGCCGCCGATGTCCGTCTCGACCGGGTCCCACTCGATGAATGTCCAATCGTAGTAGCAGGCGTCTGCGGCTGCGATCTGCAGACCGATGCGAAGGGTCGGCAGGGCACGCGTCATTCGATTCCTTGCCCGACAACCCATGATATCGTGACACATTCCTGATTTGGAGATCACATGACCCTGGAGATCGCTTTTCTGTTTTCGCTTCTCGGTGTGATGGTTTTTCTTTTCCTCACCGAAAAGCTCCCGGTTGACGTGACGGCTTTTGCCGGCCTGTCGCTGCTGGTGGCCACCGGTCTCGTGACCTCCGACGAGGCGTTTCAGGGGTTTTCCTCGCCAGCGGTGATCACGATGATGTCGGTATTTCTCCTCAGCGCCGGGCTCCAGTACACCGGCGTCGCCGAAGCCCTCGGCAGCCGGATCCACAAAGTCGTCGGCAGTCGAGAGGTGCCGCTGATCGTCGCGATCATGATCGTTGCGGGCGTCCTCAGTGCGTTCATGAACAACATTGCTGCGGCGGCGGTACTGCTCCCGGCTATTGTGAGCTTGGCCCGAAAGGCCGGCCTGCCGCCTTCGCGGCTGCTGATGCCGCTGGCGTTCGGTGCGATTCTCGGTGGTACCACTACCCTGGTTGGAACACCGCCAAACCTCTTGGCTTCAGAGGTTCTGACCGATCAGGGACTGCGCCCCTTTGGACTCTTCGAGTTCGCGCCCTTCGGAGTGGCGTTGCTGGCCGCCGGTGTTGTCTTCATGATCACGATTGGCCGCAAACTACTCCCGGACCGCAGCGGCGGTATGGCCGAGATGGAGAGGGCAAACCTCGCAGAGGTCTACCACCTCGAGGAGAGTCTGTTTTCGATCACCATTCCTTCGGGATCAAAGCTCGCCGACAAGACTCTGGCGGAAAGCCGGTTGGGGAGCCTGCTCGGGATTCAGGTGGTGACGGTCTTTCGAGGCGGCGAAGAAGTCCTCTCCCCCGAGGGTGGTTTCAAGTTGAATGCAGGAGATCGTCTGGTCGTCCAGGGTCGCCGGCGCGATTTCCAGGATCGCATGGAGTTGCAGGACATCGAGGTGGCCGAGCTGGGTTCGACGTCAATGGCGGCGGCGGCAACATCGGTGAGCGGGATCGTGATCCGGCTCGCCGCCGGTTCGGAGTTCGTGGGGAAATCCGTCAGAGACCTGGACATGCGCACCCGCTTTCGGGTAACCGTGGTCGAGATCTGCCGCGGCGGTCAACCGATTCGGGACGGGTTCATCGATCTTCCATTCGAGGCCGGAGACGAGGTTCTGGCTCTGGGGCCTGTGGCGTTGATCAACGAACTGGCGTCGCGGACGGAGGTCGACGTGGTCGCCGAGGGCCGCGAAGCGATCGAACGACTGGAGGAAGGACTCTACGTCTTGCGGGTGTCCGAAAGCTCGTCCATGGCCGGTTCGACTGTTGCTGAGAGCCGACTCCGCGAGAGGTTCGATCTGACCATTGTCGGGGTTGTCAGGGGCGATGAGACCGAGCTGGTCGTGTCGCCGAACCAACCACTCTTCGCCGGCGACAAGCTACTGGTCACAGGTCAGTCGGCCAAGATCGCGCAGCTGCTCGAACTCGGTCAGGTGGAGGTTGCTGATAAGACTCCGGGCGCCTCCCTTGAATCGGACGACGTGACGCTGGTCGAGGCCGTGGTGGCGCCTCGGTCGGCCGCTTTCGGTCACAGCCTGCGGGAGCTTGCCTTCCGAAAGAAGTATGGACTCCGCGCGTTGGCGATCTGGAGGGGGGGAGAGCCCCTTCGAACCGGTCTGCCGGACATCAAGCTCCGTCTTGGCGACGGACTCTTGCTGCACGGCCGTCGTGACAAGGTCGCCCTACTGAGATCAGACCCGGACTTCGTGGTGCTGTCGGATGGAGATTCCGGGCCTCGTAGGCTTGGCCGGGCGCCGTTCGCGATCGGGTCGTTGCTTCTGATGGTCGGCCTCGTGGTCGCGGGGATCTTCCCGATTCAGGTCGCAGCCTTCTTTGCCGCGACGCTGGTGATCCTGACCAGGGCGCTGCACATGCACGAGGCCTACCGCGCCATCGAATGGCGTGCCATCTTCCTCGTGGCGGCGATCCTGCCGGTCGGCGCGGCCATGGAACGAACCGGTGCGGCAGAGTTGCTGGCAAGCTCTGTGGCCGGGCTGGCGGGAGACGCCGGTCCCTATGCTGTCCTTCTTGCCCTCATGGTGCTGTCGAGCCTGTTGAGTCAGGGGCTCGACGGGGCGCCGACCGTGGTCATCCTCGGCCCGGTGGTGGTTTCAACAGCCACTCAGTTGGGTCTTTCGCCTTTCCCGCTGATGATGGGCGTCGGCCTTGCTGCTTCGGCGGCATTCATGACGCCCTTCAGCCACAAGGCCAATCTCCTGGTCATGGGAGCGGGCGGCTACCGCTCGATGGACTACGTCAAGGTCGGTACGCCGCTGACGATGGTCGTGCTGGCCATCCTGACTCTGATGATTCCTGTGTTGATGCCATTTTGAGTTTCCCGTGAGACGGGAGTAGGGTTACCACTTTCCGATTTGGTGAATTGTCGGCGTCGGAATGAGATCACTGCATCGAGATCGTCGATCCGCAATCGAACCGGGCTAAGCCTCGAATACTCTGACGCGATCACTCACCGGCGGGGGGGCCTCGGCTCCCGCCGGTTTTCTTGTTGCGGGAGTGGGAACGGGGGTCTCAGACCTCCAAGATGGCAGCGCGAGTCCCCTATCCTCGGTGGATTAATAGCGGGTTTCGAAATTTTTTTTGTTCAATTGCGCACTCGCCGATGAGACAGATTCAGAGATGGCGAATGTGCCGAAACCCTGTATTCATTGACTCAACGCAGTAATGAGAGCCATTATTAAGGATTTTATTAAATAATTAGTCTCAATTCTGACTAATTTACTAAGACTTGACTATATGGTCTAAAAGACTATATTGATTTTTAGTGATCTGGATCACATAGCGATAGTCGGTCGTGCCTGCCGGTTTTGTGGGCTCTCACCGTCGGTCGCAAATGTAACGTGAGGCAACAGTTTAGCCTCGCGGGAAGGGAGAGTTTGGTTCAGTTGAATACAGGAATGAAGGGGCAGGCGGTCGGGTCGAGATCAGCGAGGAGGGCGCTCAGAGGGCCGGCCATGATCAGGGATTTGATAGGAGCTTTTTGAGATTCATGGAGGAGACGATGATCCGAAGAACACTGATTTCAATCTGTATCGTTACGCTCGCGGTCGGGGGAGTGATCGCGGACGATGGAGCAATCACCAACAAAACCATGTCGCAAACGATCAACCTGCCGGCCCACCCGATGGTCCCGGCCCACGTGATTCCGGAGGCCGAACACGCTTTCACCGATATGATGGGATTCTATGTTCCAGCACAGGCTGCGAGTGGCCTGGTCGCGCCCGTCGAGTACATCGACATCGATGGGAATGTTGTCGAGGATCTCGAGGTGGCGAAACCGCTGATCAACGTTTTCATCTACGGTCCCGCAATCGGGGTCGAGGACACCGCCTTTGCCCACCGCTGGTTCGACACTTATGCGGCGGTGAGCCTCGATGACGGCGTATCCTGGAAACAAACCAACCTTTCGGAGTCGTCGGATCTGAGCTCCTTCAACATCGACGAGGACCACATCCCCAGCTCCGTCAGCAGCCACGGAGGGCCGGTGCCCGACGACCACACCAGGCGCCTCGAGGAGGACGGGGTAGTCGGGTATCACGCACTGGGCTACAAATACCCCTACACCAACGGTTGCACGAGCTGCCACGGCGAGACTCTCCAGGGCGCCTATCATGCGCAGTCCTGCTACAACTGCCACGGCTCGATCTGGAAGGAAGACAATCCAGCCGCCGATGGGCCCACCATCAAGGAAGCCGAGTGGGAGGATGGCGATGGAGGCAAGCTCAAAGCCAAGGGCGAAGACGCACCCGGCAAAAGCGATGTCGATGTGATCAACGCCGTGACCGGGGAGATCCTCGGCAGCGACAAGGCGAGCAAGTCAGGCGAATGGGAGATTGAAGAGAAGAGGCTCGGAACAGCGCCATGCACCATCGCGGCGGTGGCCAACGGGATCCAGGGCCCGGCCATGGTGCCCGATGGAACACCAGAGGAGTGCATCGGTCCGCCGGAGCCCGAAGTGGACGTCACCGACTACCCCGGCGGCTCGTATAACGTCTTCCATGCCACCATCGGCAACAAGGTGCTGGTAGCGTGGCCGAGTCGCTTCTGCGAGCAAGGCCAGCCGGCGTATCAGATGACGGCCCCCACCAACCCCGATCTCGAGCGGCTGGACGCCGTGACCGCCTTCATCAAGGATGGAAATACCGAACTCGGCGTTCCGGCGCTGCCTGGGTTCACAAGCTCCACCGATGGAGATGCGGCTGACGACCTCTACCTCATCGACGCCTTCGGTGTCGCCGGTAGCCAGGGTTCCATCGACTTCGCCGATGAGGGCTACCCACAGGCCGGGATCGTGCCCTTCGGTTGTGTTTGGACCGCCCGAGGTGTGCTGCTTCCGGGTGACGATCCACGGACTGCCGATGCGGTTGAGGAGAGCCACATGGTCTGGACCAAGGCCGAGCGTCTGACCTCCGGACGTCGCGATCCGAACCGGATCGAGGTCAAGGCGGTCAAGGGCGCCGGTTTTGTCATGACCTGGCAGGAAGACCCGGATGGCCTGCGACCCGGTCAGGGCGAGGGTCCAGGTGAGGGTTGGAGCGGCGCGGTGGCGCACAGCCAGACCGATGTCTGGTACTCCTTCATCAACGAGGAGTACTTCGACATCGTCGAGACGGTCGATAACACGACGGTGCCGATCGATATCATTGACCACGACCTGACCCTCAGCGGCCGGCCGCAGGTCTTCGTGCCCATGGCGGTGCCCATGCGGCTGACCAATAACGCCAAATGCAACCCACCGGACACGGTGACTTCGGGGGAAGGCGACCCGGCCCTCTACTGTGATTTCGCAGTTGCCGAGGCCTACGGTCTCAAGGACCAGTGCGCCGACACTATCGATGTCGTTACCGGGCCGGACAACAACCCGGATCAACAGGAGATAACAAAGGTTTGCGTCGTCGACAGCGACGGCGACGGGACCGCGGATCTTCCAAATCGGGCCAACACCGCCGCTACCAGGCCGCGGTTGTCGTTGCAAGGCTATGACGCCGGTGACTCCAAGAGCGCCTGGGTGGTTGTGGCTGCAGAGGAATCCAAGGGATTGGGCGGTTGGTTTTTCGAGCCTACTGATTCGTCGGATGGATTCGCGAATCCCTGTGATGAGGAAGCCGGAGGTGCATCCTGCGCCGAGGACATCGGTAAGAACCAGTGGTACTTCAGCTTCGACATGGGAACCCCGGATACTTCGGCCGGCTTCGACCAGCCCAACAGCCTGGTTAACAACCTGGTCAGCCAGGGCAACATGCTCAACCAGCCTGAGGTCCACTGGGAGACCGGCGAATTCTTCGGGCTCATGAGTACAGCAGACATGGAGGACTACGGCGATTACAACTTCGAGATCGCCACCACCGAGATCGCCCGCCGCGCAAGCCTTCTGGTGCAGCCCATCTCCAAGGCCATGGCCAGCAACAACGGGTTGGTTGCCATCGCGTCCTGGAAGCAGGGCCCCATGCGCCAGGGTGGTCCGGCGGACACCATGTTCCGGCGGTTTGTCCTGCCGGGGACGTTCGACCCTGCGGTGGACAACCCCTATGCCTTCGAAAATATGGAGTGCGAGGAGTTTCTGATCGAACCCGACACCAACCCCTACTACCCTGGCGGTGTCTGCGCCGATCCGGCCACCAACCTGTCCGGCGTTGTGCCGGACACCTGCATCGATGATGATACGGGAGGCTTCGTCCCCTGTCCGACGGTGGAATTCACAACCTCGACCTACGGCATTGGTGACACCAACCCAATTCTGCAGGGTCTGGTCCAAGGCGAGGGCAACACAACCCGGGTGCTCACCTGGCACCAGTGTCCTTCGGACGGCACCGTACTGGCCTCCGACGGCGAGATGATCGACTGCGATACCGACGATCGCACCGACGAGTTCGTCAACCTCAAGGACCAGAGCTGGTACAACCCGCTCGATATCTCCAAGGGTCACCGTGGGTTCATCGACGGCGATTTCGTCATGTTCCTCTACGCCTGGTCGCCCAACTGGCGGCTCAACGCCAAAGGCAGCGACCGGTACGATCTGTATGTCCGGCGCTCCTTCGACGGCGGTCTGACATGGACCACCACTCCGAGCTCTTTCGCGGCCAGCGACGGCTTCGGCTATTCCGGCGATGGCACCGTGACCTGCGAGAGCTATCGCAGTGAAACGACACAGGCGGGTGGCGATTCGGTCGAGCCCAAGGCGTGCTACGAGTTCGCTGCGGGAGCCGCGGAACACGCGCGCAACATCACCCAGCACAAGTCCATGCGGATCACTACTCTCGACCCGCGTTACGCGCCGAGCAAGAAGACCATCGAGGAAGGATGCACCGAAGGTCTCTTCCTCGATCCGACCGTCATCGACGGGATCTTCACCTGCGACGATCTCTCGGTCGACCACGACTCCGATCTTCGCGACCCGTCGCGTTACTTCATGGTCTTCGAGACTGGTGACAACACCACGGTAGCGGTGGGCGAGGCCGAGCCCCTCGATCTCTTCTACGGCCGCGCCGAGAGCTTCGGCGACGACTACCTGGTGTGGACCGAAACGGACAGCGGCACCCCCAATCCCGAGGACTGTTACCCGACGGTGGACTACGGTGTGTTGGATCTCGGCGTCGTTGTGGGCTCCGGCTTCTGCAACGAATTCGACAACATGAACACCGGCGGCGACACTCACTCGAGCGAGGCCAACATGGAGGCCAACCCGGATGGTTCCAAGCTCTACGCGGTTTGGGCGCAGTGGGTCTTCGACGCCCTCGGCGAAGAGGTGGTCGAATCCGACGCCATGGCCCGCCGGATCTGGTGGATCGACGACTATGTATCCGACACCGAGGCGTACACCTTGTCGGGGACAAATCAGCAGTAGGCTGACCTCACTAACCCGCGCGTCACGACGCGTATGACCCGACGGGCCGCCGATCTCGGCGGCCCGTTTTTTTAAACGCGGTGCACGGCCCGCTCGCATGTGCGATGGCACAGCCCGTGCCGTCCCTTCTTGTGCCGTGGCACAGTTACCTCTTGTGCTGTGATTCACGATTTCCGTGGCTCGCGGCGTCGAATCGGTGGATTCGGGAGATTGAATCGAATTCGAAAGAACACACGCGCGTGAGGCGGTTCCGGTAACACCTCAGCCGTTTGCAGTAAATTCCGCTTTTGAGGGTTCGTGTTCTCGGTGCCGGCGAGACGCCAGCACTACAAAGGGCTGAGATCCATTGCAGGGCCGGCGTCTCGCCGGCCAGATGGTGATGAGGGTCGGGAGACCTCAGTGTTCAATCCTTGAATTTTGCATGAGGCTCACCTGACAGGCCGGCGTTGGATGAGACGACCAATCCGGAGATGGTGACGGGTGGATGACTCCGGCTTCGGCCGGGGTGAAAGTGTCCGATCGACCCACCCATGGGTCGCATGGTCCCAGTTCATGGGTCGAGCGAGCTTCCTCTGGAACCGAGGATTGGCACACATCTTGCGGGCTCGTCGTTCGAAATCGAATCTCAGAACGAGCGCCAGGTGACCTGAATCGCGGAATGGATCGGAGGGCAGGATGACGGCCGAGAAGATCGTGGACGGCTCGTGGACTCCCGCGTTCTCATGTGGAGCCGATGGGGTGATCACTGCCTGGAACCGAGGGGCCGAGAAGCTGCTGGCGAATTCGGAGGAGGCGGTGGTCGGCCGAAAATGTTACGAGGTGATGGCCGGTCATGACGTGTTCGGCAACGATTACTGTTGTGCCGGATGCGCCAGTTGGAGGATGACGGCGTCAAACAAGCTGGTCCACCCCTATCGTCTGACCGTCCAGGATGACGGTGGGCGATCCATTACCGTTCGCGTCTCGGTTCTTGCGGTGCACAACCCGAAAGGGCCCCAGCTGGTCCATCTCATCGAGGCGGTCTTCGGCACCGGGGTTTTTGCAGTGGTCCCGGACGAACCTGATGAGGATGAGTTGGAATGGGGATGTGCGCAGCCCTCGCTGACCAGGCGTGAGCTCCAGGTGCTGCGCCACCTCGCCGTCGGAAACAGCACCGACGAAATCGGAAGGCAGCTGCTGATCAGCCGTGCCACCGTCCGCAATCACATTTCCCGTTGTCTTCAAAAGCTCGAGGTCCACTCCAGGGTCGAGGCCGTCGGCGTCGCCCGACGCCTCGACCTCGTGTGAGCCCCCGCCTGGGTTTGATCGGAAACGTGGTCGCGGAACACCGGGTTGCCGCGTGTGATGCTTGAACCCGGGATTTTCATCTGTTGAGATTTGGAAAACGAAAATGAGACGTTGTACTCTTGAAAGAGTTGAAGAGGGAGATCCAAAGACGTGAAGTTGAATCGATACTTTGTCGTCGTCGTGTTGATGTGTGCGGTCCTTCCAGCGTGGGCCAAACCGCCCGTTGGAGCATTCGGCAATCGGGCCGAGATCCGGTTGATGAGGCTCTCGCCTGACGGAACAAAGGCGGCATTCATCAAGAGCCAGAATGACGAAAAGGTCCTGGTCGTGATGGATATCGTCAAGAACGCGATGCTGGCGGCGATCGATGCCTCGGGGGTGAAGGTCCGTGACGTTTCGTGGGCGGGCTCGGACTTCGTCATTCTCCTCGCGTCCGAAACCACAATGACATTGGGGTTCAAGGGAGTGTACGAGTTCTCCGCCGCGTTCGCGGTCGATCTGAAAACGCAGGGTATCCGTCAGTTGCTGACCAATACGCCAAACCTTTACCTCGCGCAGGGCGGTCTCGGCCGGATACTGGCCGTCGCCGATGACGGGAAGCACGTGTACATGCCTGCCCTTGTAGGGCAGGGTGAAGATCCGACTCGAGACCTGATGCGCGTCAACCTCCGCACCGGGCGCGGCAAATCCGCCGTGACGGGCACAAGCGGGACCATCGACTGGATCACAGACCCGAAGGGAAACCCGTTGGCGCGTGAGGATTACTGGAACGAAACCAACAGCTATCAGCTCAAAACCCATCTTGGGGGGACCTGGAAGAGCCTTCTGAGGGATGAGAGCGAGATGATCCCCTATTCACTGGTGGGGATCAAATCGGACAAGTCGGCGCTGATCTTCATTGACGAGGCGGAGGATGGAAGTTCGGAGGGCGTATATGAGCTCTCCCGCGAGACACGAAGATTCTCTGGCCCCCTTATGGTTCGAGACAGCAAGGAGATCGACTCCGTGCTGGTCGACGCCAACCGGGTGGTTCACGGGGTCGTCTATTCGGGTTTGTTTCGCGACTACGCCTTCTTCGATCCTGACCTCCAGAAGGATTTCGATGAATTCAAGGTCCAGCTTACCGGCACGGCCTACGCCCTCGAGTCGTGGTCGGATGGTTTCTCGAAACTCCTTTTCCTGCTCGAAGGAGGCGCCGGGGGATCGGGGAAATACCTCCTTTATGACCGAACGACAAAAACAGCCGCGATCATCGGATTTTCCCGCCCGGGAATCAAAGACGAAATGGTCGGCCTCGTTCAGACGATCGAGTATTCATCCCGCGACGGCCTCAAGATACCGGCCATCGTCACATGGCCTCCCGGCGTCGATGGCGGAACAGCCAAGAAACTGCCGCTTGTCGTCATGCCGCATGGCGGGCCGGAAACCTACGACCGAGTGGGCTTCGACTGGATGGCCCAGTTCTTTGCGAATGAAGGCTATGCTGTTCTTCAGCCTAATTTCCGCGGCTCGACGGGCTTCGGGCTCGAGTTCCGCGACGCCGGGCGAGGGCAGTGGGGCCTCAAGATGCAGGATGACGTGACCGATGGCGTGAATGCGATGATCAAAACCGGCTGGACCGACCCTGATCGGGTCTGCATTGTCGGCTGGAGTTACGGTGGTTACTCCGCCCTTGCCGGGGGCGCCTTCACGCCGGAGCTCTATCGTTGCGTCATTGCCGGGGGTGCAGTCACCGATTTGCCGCGGATGCTCAACAATGAGCGCCGAGACCTCGGCGAAGAGCATTGGGGTTATGCCTACTGGCAGAGAGTCATCGGCGATTCAAAGGAAGAACGTGAGAAGCTGAAGGACGTATCGCCGACCAATTTCGCCGCCCGTTTCAAGGCCCCTGTTCTGCTGATTCACGGCAAGGACGATACGGTGGTGAACATCTCGCAGAGCCGGTTGATGGAAGACCGTCTCCGCGACGCCGGGAAAACCGTGGAGTTGATCCAGTTGAAGGGCGAAGACCACTGGCTGTCTTCCAGTGAAACCCGACTGGCTGCACTCGAGGCCATGGGCGAGTTTCTCGCAGAGTATCTGAAGCAGTGAGCTGAACCTCTTACAAGAACCCTCTCCTTCGATGGTTCGTGGTCTGGGTGCCGGCGAGACGCCGGCACTACAAAAGGCTGAGATCCAATGTGGGGCCGGCGGCTCGCCTGGAATGCGGTGAAGAGACCTCGATCGCGAGTCAGTCCTTTACGGAGATAGACCGGCCGGCACGCATGACGACCGCGACCAGCACCGCCCAGAGCGCCGCTGCAGCGGCCATCGAGAGCGCCGGCATGAGGATGCCCTGGTCGGGGGTCGGCATGAGAACGCCAACAGCGGTTGCGGTGACGAGCAGGACGCCCGCGATGGTGGCGTCCCTGACCAGTTGAGGGCGGTGCCGTTGGGTTCTCCAAACCTGAACAACGAGAGCTATGATCAGCGCACTCGCCAATACACCGATTGCGAATCGAATCAGATACAACCAACCGAAGAGGTCTTCCGGCCTGCCCAATCCGACCACACCGGGCCAGTTCAGGCAACGCATGAGAGCACCGGGTCTTGAGACCAACACACCGCTGACCAAGACCGCGTATACGGTTGAGGTTGTCACCAACGCGAGTCTGGCGACTCCACTCGTCATGGAAGGCCTCAGATCCTCGTCGGGCGATCGGAACCGATCCGACACCCCGGACGCGGCGGTGACCATCAGGGCCAGGGCCATGAGCGCCGTGCCGAGATCGGCCGCCGCCCAGCCGCGGGGCAATCCGGTCAGGATGACCAGTGCGCCGAAGAAGACGACCACCGCCAGGCAGACGATCGCCCCGATCGCCGGGATGAAGATCCATCGTTCCGATCGATACCGGCGCCGGGCGATGACGGCCGCGGCGATGAGAAACGGCAGTGTCAGCGGTGTCAAGAGTCGGTGGGAGTACTCGATGATCGAGTTCACCTGATTGGGTGGGAACCACCGTTCGTGGCAGGTCGGCCAGTCAGGGCAGCCGTGCGACGAATCGGTGATGCAGACGATGCCGCCCGACATCACCAGCACGAACACCATGACCGCCGCCCAGGCAAAGAGTGTGCGGTGCCATCTCGGAACCTCGAAATCCTGCGAAACGTCGTTCATTTGGATGCGCATCCCTCCGAATCCCTGTTTCTCGGGTGGACCATCTTACTCCTCGATCGCGGTGAGCGCGCCGATCATCAGGTAGCGCGAGACCGAGCGGCACTCGCCGCCCCGTCCGGACCTGTGCTGACAGGAGTTCAATTCTCTTGAGGTCGGTAGCGATCGAGGATCCGGGCATCAACCCAATAGGTGCCGTTCTCCTCTCTTTCCTCTTCGCCGGTGTAGCGATTGAAGAAGAGAAACCGTCCGTCCGGTGAAACCATCGGGCAGTTCTCGCCGAACTCGGTGTTGATCGGCGGTCCCGGGTTGACCGGCGCGGTCCAGCTGTCATCCTCGGTTCGGAAGCTCACCCAGAGGTCGAGGGAGTCGCCTCCGATGTTCTCCGGATGGTCATAGCAACTCACGATGAAAAAGTTGCCGTCCGGTGCGACATAGAGATCTCCCTCACCATAGGGCGAGTTGGCCGCATCGCCGAGCTTCTCCGGGATTTCGAATCCCGCCTCACCGATCCTCGATCGGTAGATGTCCTTCGGTCCCGATTCTCCGGACTCGTTCGCGGTGAAATAGACAAAACCCTCATCGGTCAACGCCGGATAACCTCCCGGGATGTCGGTTCGACCATCAAAGGCAACGACCTCGGGATCGGACCAGCCGGAATCAGTTCGCACCGATGTCCAGAGATAGAGCCCGTCACGCTTTTTCCCACTGTCGCCGCCCGGGAGCGGCCGATTCGAGCGGAAGACGACTCTGGCGCCGTCGCTCGACATCCCGATGTCGTTGTCGATGAATTCGCTCGAGAACGGAGCGATCTCAGATGGACCCCAAATTCCGCCGTTCATCGTCATGACTTCGATGGAGCAGGCACCGCTTTCCGGGTCGTAGTGCGTGAAGTAGAACTCCTCACCCTCGGGCGAGAAGACCGAACAGAAGTTGTGATCCAACACATCTCCGAGAAACTTCACCGGTGTCATCCCGGGGGAGGATTGCCCCATGTACGGACCCTTCAGAAGGCCGGCATCCGGGGTGTCCACGGTCCCACTTCCGTTCCCGCACGCCCCGAGCAGGGCGATCACCAACAGAATCAACAGCATTCCTACGAGCTTGTGTCCGCTCACCTCTCCTCCATTCGGCCGGCTTCGGACGACCACGAGATCGCGATACCGCCACGGTGAGGTACGTTCTCCCTCCGCACAGTGTTTCTGAGAAGGGATCGTGGATTCAATGCCGCGTTCAGTATCCCGCCTCGGCGAGGATGCCGTCGATCCGGGCGTGCATGAAGGTTCTGAGATCGTCGCTCCACACATCGTGACCGAGGCGGGGAATGATCTCCACGTGAGCGTCGGAGTCTCGTTGGTTGAGCGTTTGCTGGAAAAGATACACGGCTCGGTCGAGAAAATAGTCGTCGGTGCCACCGACCCAGATGTGCAGCTTGCCCTTGACTCGGGGCCCGATCTCCGGCCACCGTTCGGAGAGAATCCGATTGAGATCATAACGCGACCAATCCTCCAGGACCCCTCGGTCGATGGCGCCTGAGCTGCGATCAACAAGCGGCTGAGGCTCTCCGGTTGCCGTGGGTCTGCCGAAGACCGCTTCGAACGAGGTCAACTGGTCGGCTCCGAGAGCAACCGCCTGCCTCCGGGCTGCCTCTTCCGATGTCATGAGCACCGACCCCGTCTTGGGGTCGCGCACCCCGGTCCGTGGCCGACCATCGGGTGCGGTGAAGTAATTGGCTGAGGGGTTGTAGAGATCGAGGCCGTCGCCGAAGGCGCGGAAATCGACAAAGTCGGGAGATGCCGCAAATGCACCCGCAAAGGAATCAGGATAGCTCAGTTGGAGCCACAGGGCGCCCCATCCACCGGAGGATTGGCCGGTGAGAAACCGAGCCCGTCCGTCAGGGATCACGCGGTATTCGGCCTCGATGTGGGGGATGAGCTCCCGGACCAAAGCCTCTCCCCATGGGCCGACCACATCCGAGTTGGCGAAGCAATGAGCGCCATATTTCATGTTGTGATCGAGGAAGACGAAGACCTTGTCGCGACCGAAGCCTGTCATGCCGTATCGCCGTTGTTGAAAGTCGCCGTGCACGAGGGACGTGTGCGAACCCCCCCAGCCCGGCATGACATACACCGTCGGGTATTCCGTTGTGCTCTCGGCGTAGCCCTCGGGCAGGACTACTGCGGCTAGCAGGAACTTCACATCGCCCAAGAACTCAGACACGAGTTCGCTCTCCAGGCGAACCTCGTGGATCGTCTCGGTGGGAACAAACGGTTCCTCCTCGATCGGATGTTCGATGAGCAATTCGAACGATGTCGATCGCGACGGATCGAGGACGATGGTCTGTTTCGAGGAATAGTGATTCCCCTCCGCCCAACCCGTCCTCCAATCGGTGGGGTCCCGATCGACGACGGCGCGAACCGTGTATTCACCGAATTCGAGCGAAGATAACGGCTCTGGAAAGACCTGATCGGAATCGTCGATCAACCACGTGCCGTTCTTCCCTTCGGTGGCGTCGCACCCGATCACCGTTTGCTCGTACGGAGGCGAGAACAGCGGGTCGCTCTCGTTGCCGGGGGTGAGCAGAACATAAACCCGGGACCCGTTGCCGGCCGGCTGCAGACCCTCGGCGAGTGAAACCGAAAATTGGACTGAAGGCGGTTCGGCGTGGCTGCAACCGATGGTGGAAACCAGTCCGATGACGGTGGCAATAGCGAGCGTCCTTTTCATGGATCCTCCGTAGAAGAGCAATGGGTGCCGGAACTCCAGCAGCCTCCTCTCGATTTTGATGCCGCCCGGCCGGGAACGGTTGGAGAGGACTGAGGACGGCTTCACCCGAACGGTGTTGGTGCCGGTCTTTGGAATCCGAGGCGATCGGGACTCTCGAAGCTTTGGCCGCTGGCGCTGTTTTCTCATCTTTCGGCACGATGAGACTGGCCAACCCGAGGCCCTGTTGATAGACTTTTTCCAATGCAAGTGATCGACACGCATGGATCATCCGGCCGCCGTCATTCCAGTGCGGGGATGTCTGCCGTCGGCGGACCGCCATTGACCCCCCTCGATTGCAACCCCGCACCGACAGGAGGATCCAAAACGTGAAATGCGAATCATGTGGTTTTGAAAACCTCGATCACGCCACCACCTGTATGGGGTGCGGGACTGTTCTTTTTGACGGGCCCAAGCTCCCGCCTCCGAAGCCCCTCACCGACGAGGACATCGAGGAGCTCGGTCTGTATAGCCCCAAGGTCTTCGACCAGATCGAATCGGGCGAGGTGATTTCCAACAGCTTCGCCATCTACTTTCGCAACTTCTTCTCGTTCTTTGCCGTCACCTTGATCGCGTACTCGCCGGTGATCGCGCTGACGATCTTCACGTCCATGGGGGGGTTCGAGGAGCTGGATTCCTCCGTCGTGACGTGGGTCGTCTTGCTCGTGACAATCGGCGCGGCGTTGCTGGCCTTCCCGTTCGCGACCGCCGCGCTCACCTACGGTGTGCTGCAGAATCTGCGCGACAAGAAACCGGAAATCGCCGATCTCATCTCCGTCGGGTTGCGGATGATGATTACGGTCATTTTGGTGGCGATCCTTCAGTTCCTCGCCACGATGGGCGGGTTTCTCCTCCTGATCATCCCCGGGATCATCATCTCAATCGCTCTTACGGTTGCAGTCCCCGTTGCGGTCGAAGAACGGCCGGGCGCCCTCAAGGCGCTCCAACGCAGCTTTGAACTCACCAAGGGGTATCGAGGCAGGATCTTTCTCGTGTTCTTCGGTCTGGCACTCATCAACATCATCGCCAGCCTGGTCACGACCGGAATCACCTACGTCTCTCCCGGTGTCGGGGGGGTCCTCGACACCTTCCGCGAAATCCTCCACACGGGCATCAGTTCCACAGCGGCCGCGCTCCTGTATTACCAGTTGCGCAGCATCAAGGAATCGCTCGATCTGAACGAGCTTGCCTCCGTGTTCGATTGAGACAACGCTCACTGCCGCCGATTGGACGATCTTCGCCGCCGTTTGCCGGCGTGAGGACGGGCCCTTTCGTTGTGTTCGTCATTTCTG
The DNA here is from genome assembly GCA_963753035.1 of uncultured Acidobacteriota bacterium. Lineage (GTDB taxonomy): Bacteria > Acidobacteriota > Thermoanaerobaculia > Thermoanaerobaculales > Sulfomarinibacteraceae > JAHECW01. The sequence continues at coordinate 248,768 of CAVWAW010000011.1, forward strand.
TCGCTGGCGCTCTTCCCGCTCGCTGGTGCGGCCAACCCCTCCGCGAACGAGATCCGCGAAACCGCCGCTCGTGTTCTCGACAATGAGGGCTTTCAGACCGAGTTCCCCGGTGAGCGGGGCACCGACCTCCGGGACGGCGACGGATCGAGATCGCTCTCGTCGTCCCGTGGCTGGCGCAGTGGATCGCGCAGCATCGACATGAGACCGATTCAATCGGTGGCGTGGATCATCAGCCTGCTTTTCTGGGTCGCCATCGTGGCGATCTTCGCCATCCTGATCGGATGGGTGGCGAGGGAAGCGGTTCTGATGGCCCGACGTGAGCGGATCCACCAGTCGGCTCCCGACCAACTCGCGTACGAGACCGAGCGCGGCGCGCGTTTCAGTCTCGACCTGGCAAAGAACCTCGCGGCAGAAGGGAACCTGGCCGCCGCGGTTCGCGCGTTGCTCTCCGCAACCCTCGCGCACCTCGCCGTGGGTGGGGCGGTGAACCTGAGAACATCGACCACCGGTCGCGAGGCGCTGCGTCAGGTGGAGGGACCCGCCGAGGTGCGGCGAAACCTGGCGATTCTCGTGGTCGCTGTGGAGTACTCGTGTTTCGGCGGCATCTTGCTGGATCAAAGCGACTTCCACCGGTGCTGTGCGGCGGTGGACGCCATTCTCGAACCCGCAGAGGATCATCCATGACCACGGATTCGAGCCGTGAGCCGGTACCGGGGGCCGCACCCCGTGGTGATCTCTTCAGCCGGAGGCTGTCGCGGGTGCTCGGTCTGACGCTGCCGGCCCTCTTCATCATCACCTTTGTCTACATCCTGACGAGCCCAGTCGGCTCGCAGGGAAGACGGCAGGGATCCAACACCTACAGCGTGTCCGCCGTGGGATTCAAAGGTCTTGTCGATCTCATGGAAACGCTCGATCTCAGAGTGCTGTCAAGCCGTCGTGCGTCCGGTCAGAGGTGCGGTCCCTCGACGCCTCTGGTGCTGATTGAACCTCCGCTTTCGAGTTCCTCGGGGGCGAGGATGGCGGACATGATCGCCCAGGCGGAAGCGCGTGATGCCCGGATCGTCGTGGTGTTGCCCAAGTGGCTCAGTTGGGCCCGGGCAGGACACCCCGACTGGGCGGCGGAGGTTTGGCCGATACCGATCTCGGCGCCTCGGATAGTCCTGTCCGACCTCCTCGGCCGAGATTTGGAAACGTCAACGATCGTCCGGCTGGACCGACCCGTCGGCGTCGGCTGGGAGACGTCAATCGGCATTCAGGAACTTCCGTTTCTGCCCTATCCACAAGTCATCTCCCCGGGTGTCAAGGGACTGGATCCGCTCGTCTGGTCGGGCAAGGGCGTTCTTGCCGCCCGCGTTTCCGGACGCCGGATCATCGTCGTTTCAGATCCTGATCTGATGAACAACACCGGGTTGGCTGCCGCCGGCAACGCGGTGCTGACTCACCGATTGGTAGTGGGGGAGCCTGCAGCGAGGGCGCTTGTTTTCGACGAGACCCTGCACGGGTTCACCGCCGCACCGTCGATCTGGATGGAGCTCTTTCGATTTCCTTTGAGCCTCGTCACGATCCAGCTGACCATCTTGCTGATCGCCGCCGTGTGGATCGGGTCGCTTCGATTCGGTCCGGCCGAATCGCCTCCACCTCGGTTCACCGCGGGTGCGACCACCCTGATCAACGCCACCGGTCGGCTCTTTCGTTTGGCCAACCGCCCGGGGGACACCTTGCGGCGTTACTGGAAGGTCATGCTTCGCCGGACGAGCGAGGAGCTGGCGCCGCACTCGGGGGCGGGGCCCCAGCTGAATGCGGTCGAGGCGCTCGCTCACCTCAACGCCATCGGCCGCCGGCGGGGTGCGGCGGTCGATCTCGAGGAACTGGCCGTGGAAATCGACCGCTTGAGCGATCGAGGCGGAGACCGGGCCGGACTTCTCTCTACCGCCCAATCGATCTTCGCCTGGAGAAGGGACGTGATTCATGGACCACACCGAAATCGGTGAACTCGGGAAGCGTGTACGGGAGCAGATCGGCCGAATCGTCATCGGTCATGATCGAATCGTTGATTGGCTGTTGGTCACTCTTCTCAGTGAAGGCCACATCCTTCTCGAGGGTCCTCCAGGCACGGCGAAGACCCTCCTGGCCAGGAGTTTTTCCGTCTGCCTCGATCTCAAGTTCAACCGGGTGCAATTCACTCCGGACCTCATGCCCGGCGATCTGCTCGGCACCAATCTCTTCGATTTCTCGAGCAACTCATTCTCGTTGACCAAGGGGCCGATCTTCACCGACTTTCTCCTCGCGGACGAGATCAACCGCACCCCTCCCAAAACCCAGGCCGCCCTTCTTCAGGGGATGCAGGAGCGGATGGTCACCATCGACGGCGTCACCCACACCCTGGGCGAGAATTTCATGGTGGTTGCCACCGAGAATCCCATCGAGCACGAGGGGACCTATCCCTTGCCCGAAGCCCAGCTCGACAGGTTTCTGATCAAGGCGCTGGTGGGTCTGCCATCGCGTGATGAAGAACGCGAAATCGTTCTTCGCCACGGCTCTCGGACGGCCATGCCCCGTATCGAGGATTTCGGTCTGCAGACGGTCGCGTCGGCGAGTGAGTTGAGGGCCCTGCGTGCCGCTGTCCGCGATCTTCGGCTGGCCGACGAAACCGTCGACTATGTGGTGGATCTGGTGCGTGGAACTCGCGAGCACCCCTCGATTCTCCACGGCGCCTCCCCCAGGGCCGCAACCATGTTGGCCACAGCGGTCCGCGCGCTCGCCGCCCTCCGTGGGCGTGATTTTGTCATCCCCGACGATGTCAAAGAGCTCGTCCTTCCGGTACTCCGCCATCGAGTGGTCCTCTCACCGAGCGCCGAGATCGAGGGCGCGGTGGTCGACTCGGTGCTCGAGTCCATCGTGGAGTCGGTGCCCGCGCCACGATGATGACCCTCAGCCCCAGCCCCCGGTGGTTCGCGATGGCGGTGGCAGCCGGTCTGACCGCGGTTGTTCCGACCATCGCCGGTGAATGGTTGTGGCCGCTCTGGCTGGTCTCCGTCGCCATCGTCGCTGTGCTCTTCTGCTTTGATGCGGTCCTCGCGCCCCGGCGTCGCCATCTCGAGGTCGAGCTCGAGATTCCAAGTCCGTTGAGCGTCGGGGTCGAGCAGACCGCCAACCTCCTCTGCAGATCGGCGTACGGGCGAGTCACCGGAACACACGCCCGTTTTGAGGGCTCACACGATCTTGGATTTCCCGAGGAGATCGCGGTCGCCCTGGGAGGTATCGGCCGTGACACGCCGATCAAGGTCCGACCACGCCGGCGTGGAACCATGTCCCTCGATGCGGTCTGGTTTCGTTTCACCGGACCTCTCGGGCTGGCGCGGCGATGCCTTCGCATCCCCTTTGACCGGGAGATCAGGGTCATCTCGAGCGTCCACGCGGTGCGCGCTCTCGCTCTGGCCTTTTCGAACCCACGCGAACACATGCACGGATTCAAGATCGAACGCTACGCGGGAGATGGATCGACGTTTCACGCCATGCGCCAGTACCACCCGGGGCTCGACCTCCAGACCCTCGACTGGAAGGCCTCGGCTCGTCATCGGCGTCTGCTCTGCCGCGAATTTCGGGCCGAACGAAACCACCACGTGGTTCTGGCCATCGATACCGGCCGACTCATGGCGGAGGAAATCGACCGGCTGCCGCGGCTGGATCACGCGATCCACGCGGCCATGCTCCTCGCGCTGATGAGTCTCAGATCGGGCGATCGGGTGAGCCTGTACTCCTTTGCTGCCACCCCGGGCACCCTGACTTCGGCGGTGGCCGGCAAGAACTCGCTCCACTCGCTGCTCGAAACCAGCACCAACCTGAGCTACAGCGACGACGAGACCAACTTCACCCTCGGAATCACCCAGCTCGCGGCTCAGCTCAAACGACGGTCCCTGGTCGTGGTGCTCACGGATTTTGTCGACACCGTCGCCGCCGAGCTGATGATCGAGAATGTCCGCCGTCTCGCACGAACCCACCTCGTGGTCTTTGCTGCCATGAGAAACCCGGAGATCGACCGGTTCACCAACGTGATGCCGGGATCCATGGGGGATGTGGAGCGAGTGGTCATTGCGGACGCCCTTGCTCAGGACCGCCGAACGGTCATTCGTAAACTCCAACGGCTCGGAATCCACTGTGTTGACGCGGGGCCCGAGCAGCTCGGCAGCGGTCTGGTCCACCGTTATCTGGAGATCAAACGCCGGGAGATGGTCTGATGGGCGCCTCGGTCCTGCGCAGCTATCGCTTTCGTCGTGAACGGCAGAGCTCGTGGCGCGAGCTCGAGACCCTCATGAAGGGTGCCGAGGCGAACGGTCTCCAAAGCCTGGATTCCGATCAGCTGTTTCGTCTGCCCGTTCTCTATCGTGCTGCGCTGTCCTCGCTCTCGGTGGCCCGGGCGATCTCTCTCGACAAGAATGTGGTCAGCTATCTGTCGAGCCTCGCCACCCAGGCCTACGCCTTTGTCTATGGCACGAGAGACAGCTTCAGATCGAGCTTCGGTGGCTTCTTTCTCGATCGATATCCCGCGCTGGTGTGGTCCATGCGGGCGTGGGTGGCGACGGCCATGATCACTCTGGTTCTCGGGACCACCGGTGGGTCCTTCCTGACCCAACGCAATTCGGACTACTTCTACAGCCTGGTTTCAGAGGAGATGGCCGGTGGGCGGTCACCCCTGAGCACCGATGATGAATTGACCGAAGTGCTCAAATCATCGGAAATGCAGAAGCTCGATTCACTCGGAGCCTTTTCGAGTTTCCTCTTTACTCACAACGCCCGTATCGGGCTTTCGTGTTTCTCGATCGGGATCGCCGGTGGGGTTCCCGTTCTGGCGTTGGTCTTCGCCAACGGGCTGACGCTCGGCGCCTTTGCCGGAATCCACGCCGCCCGGGGTCTGAGTTTCGAATTCTGGGCTTGGGTTCTTCCGCACGGGGTCACCGAGCTTCTCGCAGTGTGTCTGTGTGCAGCCGCCGGTCTGCAGCTCGGCGCCGCGGTACTCTTTCCCGGGAGACGGCGTCGTCTGGATGCACTGGTCCTTCAGGGACGCCGGGCCGCGACCGTGGTGCTCGGGACCATCCCTCTGTTCATGATTGCAGCATTGATCGAGGGAGTCTTTCGACAGCTGATACTCGACGATGGCATCAGGTATCTCGTCGCCGCCCTGACAGCGATCACCTGGTTGGTCTATTTCACTCCGGTCTCGCTGAACTGGCGCCTCGCCCGGTTGAGCGATGATGGGGACGACCGGTCATGAGTCCCCGGTCGATCGAGGTTCTGACACCCGAGATGGTTCGGTTGGACATCGAACTGGCCGAACCCGGCGCCCGGGTCGGAGCATTCTGCCTCGATGGGGCGATCATCATCGCCGGCGGAACGATTCTGACGATGATCGTCTCGTGGTTCTTCAACGCCCTCGGAATGGGCGGCGGCGCCCTCGCCGCCGTGATCCTGCTGCTGTGGTTCATCCTTCGGAATTTCTACTTCATCGGTTTCGAACTCGGTTGGATGGGCCGCACACCCGGGAAGAAGCTCTCATCGCTCAGGGTCATCGCTGCCGACGGGGGAGCGCTGAGCGCCGACCAGATCTATGCTCGGAACCTGACCCGCGAAATCGAGATCTTCCTTCCCCTGCTCGCGTTGACTGCCCCTCATGTATTGCTCCCCGAAGCACCCGTGTGGGTGTGGATCGCCACCGGGTGTTGGGCGCTCTTTATCGGGCTGCTCCCATTCGTGGGCCGCCACTCGGCGCGGCTGGGGGATCTCATCGCGGGCACTGCGGTCATCCAGGATCCCAAGAACGCTCTGAGGCCCGACATCTCTGCCGAAGACACCCAGATAGATCGATCCGGCGAAGGCGGTTTCTCCTTCACCCACCGACAACTCGATCTCTATGGCGCCCACGAGCTCCAGGTCCTCGAGGACGTCCTCCGACGCCACGAAGAGAACCCCAGCACCGAGCTTCTGGATCTCATCAGCGAGAAGATCGTCCGCAAGATCGGCTGGCATCAGAAACCGCAGGAAATGAACACCGAACGTTTCCTGCGTGCGTTCTACGCCGCCCAACGAGGTCGGCTCGAGCACCGGCTGGTGCTCGGCGAGCGGCGGGAGCACAAAGTGAGTTGACCCCCGGCCGACGAAAGCCCTCGATGCCGGATGATCCTCGATATTGCGGACCCCACGCCACCCACCTATGATTCTCGGTGACCGGATCGGAAACCGGAATCGAGAACCCGAAAGAATCTGACGATGAACGACGAGTGGCAGACCATCGATGACGAAGAGGTGGATGACGGCACCCTGTTGCTGATGCAGCGGGGAGAGAGCGATTTCGCCATCGCGTGGGACCACATCACGCTGATGACCTCGGACTCCAACCTCAGCGAGTTGGAGCTGGGTCGGGTCCCCTGCAAACGGTTGGAAAACCGGACGAACCCGAGGGTGCTGCTCGCCGGTCTGGGGATGGCTTTCACCCTCCGCGCGGCTCTGGATGAGTTGCCGGCCGGGGCCCGCGTGGATGTGAGTGAACTCAACGAGGTGATCGGGTACTGGTGCCGGGGCCCGCTCGCGGTTCTCACCGATCATGCGGTGGATGATCCGCGGGTGGAACTCAGCTACGGGGATGTGGCCGACAAGATCCGTCTGGCCGCCGAGAGTTCGGAGGGCTACGACGCGATCATCCTGGATCTCTATCAGGGGACCTTTGACGCCAACGACGACCCCCGGCATCCACATTACGGCCCGGCGGCTCTGGAGAGAACCCGTCGGGCGCTGGCGCCGGGCGGGATCTTCGCGGTGTGGACCGAGGAGGCCGACCCGGGATTCGAACGGAGTCTTTGCGAGGCCGGCTTTGAAATTGAAGCGATCCGGCCCGAACTCGAAGGGCCGCGGCACGTGGTCTATCTGGCGACGTAGCCGTTTCTCATTCGAGCCTCTAGCGGAATTCGAGAATCGGACACCGAGGTCTTCCGACCCTCTTCACCATCAAGCCGGCGAGACGCCGGCTCTACAATGCATCTCAGCCCTTTGTAGTGCTGGCGTCTCGCCGGCACAAAGACCACAAACCATCGTAAGAGAGGGCTTTTGCAGGAGGCTGATCCGAAAACTGTGCAACTCCCATCCGGGTGTTCCGAGAGGAGCCCGGCCGAATTGCTGGCTCACACGCTCGGCGGGAGGTGGTCGCCCAACCACCGGGCGATGGCGGCTTCGGCCCAGAAACACGGCGCAACGGGCGCCGAACCCGACACGAAGCCGACGTGGCCGCCGTGATCCGTGATCATGGGCGTCACCGCCGGGTTGGCGCGCATGGCGGCCTCGGGGATGGCGTCGGCGGGAAGAAACGGGTCGTCACGGGAGTGGATGATGACGGTCGGCACCGTGATCTTGGGGATGAACGCGGCGCTCGAACTCCGGCGGTAGTAATCACCGGCGCCGGCGAACCCGTGCAGAGGGGCGGTGGCCGCGTCGTCAAACTCCCAGAAGGTCCTCGCTTGGAGGGTGCGTTCGAAATCGATGAACCGGCCGATCTCGTCCTTCCTGACCCGTACCTTGGCTTTGAGGGAGCGAAGCAGACGGCCGACATACTTCCGGGCGAAACCGTGTTCCATGAAACGCGCGCCAGCCGCGAGATCGAAAGGAACCGACCAGGCTGCCGCCGCCACGAGATCGACGGAAGATCCGCGTTCCCCGAGATACTTGAGCAGGACATTACCTCCGAGCGAAACACCCGCAGCCGCGAGACGGCGGTCGGGGTCCTCATCGAGAAGGCGGTCGATGACCCAACCGAGATCGGAGGTCTCACCGGAGTGGTACAGACGGCGGCCGCGGTTCAATTCGCCGGAGCAGGATCGAAAATTAATGCCGACGGAAGCAATACCGTTTCCGGCGAGGCGACGCGCGATCTCGAGCATATAGCCCGAGCCCGTTGATCCTTCGAGCCCGTGCAGCAGAATGACGAGCACGTCGTTGCGGGGGTTGGGTCCTTCTAAGAAATCGAGGTCGAGGAAGTCATCGTCAGGGGTGGTCCACCGTTCTCGCCGATAAGCAGGACCACTTTTCGGCCGAAGCATCCGCGCCCCCAGAGTCTGCGCATGCGGACCGGGGAGCCACCAAGCCGGTCTGAACAGGTCGGGGGATGCCACCATGGGCGCATTGTAGTTGGAAATACCGGTGACTACTGAGCCTCCTGCAGAATTCGGGATTGCGGCGGGAATCGATGCAAAGAGACCATCGCCCGCGGGCACGCGGGCGCTACAAAACCGCGAATAGCCTTGTAGCGCAGGCGTCCCCGCCTGCGATGGGCCGCCGTGGCGAGGCTGGCGCCTCGTCGTCTTGCAGAATTTTGCAGGAGGCTCTAATCCGATCTTTGGCCTCGCTTGAGCACGAAGTTCCACTTCCAGATCTCGTAGACACCGGGGTAGACGAGGAGCTCGAGGAGGAACGAGGTGAAGATCCCGCCGATCATGGGTGCGGCGATGCGCTTCATGGTATCGGCGCCGGCGCCCATGGACCACATGATAGGAAGCAGGGCGAGGAAGGTGGTCATCACCGTCATGAACTTGGGCCGCAGGCGGTGGACCGCGCCCTCCATGATGGCTGCGCGCAGTTCGGCCAGGTTGCGCAGCTTGCCCTCTTTCCTCGCCTTGTCGTAGGCGAGATCCAGATAGAGCAGCATGAAGACACCGGTTTCAGCGTCGACCCCGAGCAGCGCGATGAGCCCGACCCAGACCCCGACGCTCATGTTGTAGCCGAGGAAGTGGAGCAGCCAGACCGCGCCGATGGCGGAGAAGGGCACCGCCAGGATCACGATCATGGTCTTCACCGCCGACCGGGTGTTGAGGTAGAGCAGCAGCAGGATCAGAACGATGGTCACGGGCAGCACGACCTCGAGTTTCTCCTCGACCCGTTCCATGGCCTCGTACTGGCCGCTCCAGCTCAAAGCGTAGCCGGGCGGCATTTCGATCTTCTCCCGTAAAACAGCATCGCCCTCTTCAACAAAACTCTCGGGGTCGCGACCGGCGAGATCGACATAGACATAGCCGGTCATGAGCCCGTCGTCGTTGCGGATCATCCCGGGACCGCTGCGGATGGAGATTTCGGCGAGCTGATCGAGGGCGACCTGGCGCTGATCGGCGCCCACCGGAACCAGGATCCGCCCGAGCGAGTGGATGTCGGCGCGGTAGTCCGGGTAGTAGCGGACGTTGACCGCAAAGCGCTCGCGGCCCTCGATGGTGGTGGTGATGTTCTGGCCGCCCACGGCAGCTGCCAGGACATCCTGCGCTTCACGGACGCTGATGCCGTAGCGGGCGAGCTCCTTGCGGTTCCAGTCGACATCGAGAAAGTAACCGCCGGCCGTCCGCTCGGCGTAGACGCTGCGTGCACCGGGGACGGTCTTGAGGTGCTCTTCGACCTCCACCGCGATCTTCTCGATGGTTTCGAGATCGGCGCCGGAGATCTTGAGCCCGACGGGCGTCCGGATCCCGGTGGCGATCATGTCCATCCGGCCCTTGATGGGCATGGTCCAGGCGTTGGACAGCCCGGGAAGGCGCAACGCTTCGTTCATCTCGTCGATGAGCTGGTCCTGCGAGATGTGGTCGGGGGTGACCCGGCGGAAGACGCTCTTGAGCCACTCGGGCGCCCACGACGAATACCAGGTGTCGCGCTTGCGCCACTCCGATTTGGGTTTGAGGGTGACCACGGTCTCGATCATGGAAAGCGGCGCCGGGTCGGTGGAGGTGTCGGCTCGGCCGATTTTGCCGAGCGTTCTTTCGACCTCGGGGAAGGAGGCGATGATGCGGTCGGTGATCTGGAGTAGGTTGTTGGCCTCGGTGATGGAAATCCCCGGCATGGTCGTCGGCATGTACATCAGCGACCCCTCTTCGAGGGGGGGCATGAACTCGGAGCCGAGATTCATGAAGACCGGGATCGTCGCCAGGATCATCACCATCGCGCCCGCGAGGACGATCCACTTCCGGCGCAGCGCCCACGCCGCCACCGGCGAGTAGACCTGCATGAGGAACCGGCTGATGGGGTGGTCGTTCTCGTCCTGGATCTTGCCGACCCAGACGCGGTTGACCAGCCGGCACAGCCATGCCGGTTTGAAGTCGTAAGGGTCGACCCTGGTGAGCAGCATCCTGAGCGCCGGGTCGAGGGTGATGGCGAGAACCGCCGCCACTACCATGGCCAGGGTCTTGGTGTAGGCCAGGGGCTTGAAGAGGCGTCCCTCTTCGGCCTCGAGGGCGAGCACCGGAAGGAAGGAGACGCCGATCACCAGCAGGGTGAAGAAGCTCGTCGAGGCCACCTGGCTGATGGCCTTCTGGACCAGGGGCTTGGGATCGCCCTTGCGGCCGCCCCGTTCCCATTCTTCGAGCTTCTTGTGGGTTTGCTCGACGACGACGATGGCGGCGTCGCCGAGGGCGCCGATGGCGATGGCGATTCCGCCGAGGGACATGATGTTGGCGGTCAGCCCCATCCCCTCGAAGGGGACGAAGGAGATGAGCACCGCGAGCGGGATGGTGACGATGGGGATGACCGCGCTCGGGACGTGCCACAAAAACAGCAGGATGACGAAGCTCAGCGTCAGGATGACCTCGATGATGGTCCGCGAGAGGTTGTCCACCGAGCGGTGGATGAGATCGGAGCGGTCGTAGCCGACGACGATCTCCACTCCCTCGGGCAGACCCGGGGCGATCTCGTGGAGCCTCTCCTCCACCGCCTCGATGACCTCTAGGGCGTTCTGCTCGTGGCGCATGATGACGATTCCCGAGACCACCTCGCCGGTGCCGTCGAGTTCAGCGATCCCTCGCCGGAGGTCGGGGCCGAGGACGACCTCGCCGAGATCCTTGACCCGGATGGGCGAGCCGAGCTCGCTGCGTCCGACGACGATCTCCTCGAAGTCTTCGATGGATTCGGCGTAGCCGCGGCCGCGAACCATGTACTCGGTTCCGCCGAACTCCATGAGCCGGCCGCCGACCTCGGCGTTGCCGTCGCGCACGGCGTCGACCACCTGTTGGATCCCGATGCCGTAGCTCCGCAGCCGATTGGGATCGACATTGACCTGGTACTGCTGTTGGTAGCCGCCCACCGTCGCCACCTCGGCGACGCCCGGCACAGCTTCGAGATAGTAGCGGAGGTACCAGTCCTGGTAGGTCCGAAGGTCAGCCAGACTCTGGTTTCCCGTGGTGTCGACCAGGGCGTATTGGTAGATCCAGCCGAGCCCGATGGCGTCGGGCCCGAGTTCGGTGCGGACCCCATCGGGGAGTTGCTGCAGAACCGGTGAGAGGTACTCGAGGGTGCGCGATCGCGCCCAGTAGAGATCGGTCCCGTCCTCGAAGATGACATAGACAAACGAGTAGCCGAAGTCGGAGATCCCGCGCACCGCGCGCACCCCCGGCGCCCCGAGCATGGCGCTGACGATGGGGTAGGTGACCTGGTCCTCGACGATATCGGGCGACTGGTTCCAGCGCGAGTAGATGATGACCTGGGTGTCGGAGAGGTCGGGAATGGCGTCCAACGGGACGCGCTGCATCGACCACCAGCCGGCGATGGCGGCGAGGGAGACCGCCGCGAAGACCGCCAGCTTGTTGCGGACGGAGAAGTCGATGATGCGGTCGATCATGTCGTCGGCACCGGGTGGGCTTCGGGGTCGGCGTCAAAGGTCTTCTTGCAGTTGGGGTTGCAGAAGTAGATGGCCTCGCCGCCAAATTCACTGGTCAGCCCGTTGGCCTTGGCCCGGGCATGCTCGACCTCCATGTTGCAGATGGGGTCGATGGAGACCTCGGTAACGGAGTCGGCTCCGGCCGAGCGCATTCGGCTCTCCGAGTCGAGCAGGAAGTTGCCCGAGGTGACCACCTCGTCACCCTCCTTGAGCCCGTTGAGAACCTCCACCCGTTCACCGTAGCGCCAACCGGTGGTCACCTTGCGGGCCTCGAGATTCCCTTCGCCCTGGTCGATGAAGACCATCTGCCGGCTGCCGGAGTCGAGCACCGCCGAGCGCGGCACTGTCAGCGCAGGCCCGAGTTCCACCTGTCGGGCGACATCGACGAACATCCCCGGGCGCAGCTGGAACCCCGGGTTTCTGACCTCGAGTCGGACCTTGAGGGTGCGGGTCGCCGAGCTGAATTCGGGCAGGACATCTGCGACGACCGCTTCGAGATCATGGTCGAGCGCGGGGTGGCTGATGGTGGCCTTCACACCTGGTTTGAAAAACTGCTCGTCGTTCTCGAACGCGTCTGCGAGAATCCAGACCACGCTGAGATCGGCGACGGTGTAGAGAGTCGTGGTGGACTTGAATGCGCCACCGAGAAAGACGTTGCGCTCGAGGATGAAACCGTCGGCCGGCGAGCGGACATCGACCAGAAACTCCTCTTTGCGGGTTTTTTTGATGCGATCGATCTGCTCCTGGGTCATGCCGACGTTGAGCAGCGCCTGGGTGGTGTTGATGATGTTCTTCTCGAATGGCGTCCCCTGGTCGGGTGCACGCTGGCCGGATCTGACCTCACGGTCCATGTTGTTGAGGGCGTAGATGAAGCTCTGCTGCGGGTTGTAGGCATCGCGGCTGTAAAACTTGGCGAGGACCTCGGACTTGCGGACAAAGGAACCCGTGGTGGCGTCGGTGATCTCGCGGATCCAGCCCTCGGTGATCGAGCTGATGTCGTAGAGCCGCGTCTCGTCCACCTCGACGGTGCCGAGCAGACGGAGCTCGTGCGGCACCGCCGCATGAACCGCGGTGCTCGTGGTCACCCCAATGAGCTGTTGGCGATCGGCGCGGACATTGATGACTCCCTTTTGGGGTTCTCCGCTCCCACCGCCATCGGCGTAGACCGGCTCGAGAGCCATCCCGCAGGGCGCGGTGCCCGGCTCGGGCGATCGGAAGGAGGGATTCATCGGATCGACGTAGTAGAGGACTTCCCTCTCACCTCCGCCGTCGCCTCCGTTACTCCCGGATCCGGGCGAAACCAAGTAGCCGGCCGCAAATGCGACGGCTGCGAACCCGACTGCGACGATCACGATTGTCCGTTTGTTCATCACGTCATTCTCTCATCACATCTTGTGGTTGCGCGAACCGATTTGTGGAAGAAAGGGGAGGACCGCTGGTGCGGCCCTCCCCGGGGTTTTCGATGCAACAGCAACGTCTAGTAGTCGATGCCCTGGACAAACGCCCTTCCGCCGAAGTCCGTGTTGGTGAGGACCTCGGTCGGGCGCATCATTTCGTTGTCCTCGTGGTCGAGGATGTGGCAATGCCAGACATAGCCGTGTCCGTCATCGGGGTCGAAGGGATAGCCGAGCGAGCCCGAGTCGGTGACCGTGTTCGGAATGTCGGTGGGCGCGAAGCGCACCGCGATCCTGGTCACTTCACCGGGGTACGTGACGACAGTGTCCTTCCAACCGATCTCGTGCGGCTCGGGTCCGCGACGCGCTCCACGCGCCGATTCGGCGATCGGGAACTGCAAGGGATCGGGGTTTCCACCGACGGCGCCGGCGGAGTTGGGGATGTTGTAGTTGTTCGGTGGGCCATAGCCGGGCATGTAGGCTCCCAGACCCTGTGCCGCAAACTCCGCATCGTAGGCGTCGAGATAGGCTGTCTCGTCGAAGGGAATCCGCTCGACGACCTGGAACTGGACCAGGTGAAGGTGGATGGGGTGGGCGTCGGCGGTGATGTTGATGATGTCCCAGACCTCCATCGAACCCTCATTCGGCCTCTCCGAGTAGTAGGTCGGCACGCTGTAGTCACCGGACTGGACGTAGTCGCCCCGGGTGCCGATGGTGTGCGGCGGACCGTTCTCGATGACCTGGTGGCCGTCCCACTTGCTGTTGTTGAGCAGCGCCTCGAGGGGTGCCCCCGAAATGGTGCTTTCGACCTCGTTCAGGGTCAGCTGCCGGTGGACGTCGCGAGAAGCCATCAACGGCGCGAGATCGACGATGGGATCTCCGACGCGAGGGCTCGCTCCGGTGGCCGGATCGTACACAATGCCCGGGCTCTTGGCCTTGGATTTGACCTGGAACTGCATGATCTGGGCGATCGGCGGGGCATCGCCGAAGGGGTAGGGGTTCCAGGCGTCGTTCTGCAGTTCGAGCATCTGACCGGCATAGTCGGTGAAGTCGATGATGACCTCGTAGCGCTCACCCGGAAGAAGGACGAGCTTGTCGCCGACGATCGCACCATTCGGGTCCTGCGGGTTGAAACCGGGCTCGTGGGCTTTCGCCGGGGCGTTGAGATAGCCACCGTCGGTGCCGATGACCCAGATGTCCGGACCCTTGGTCCCGTAGGTGAACGATCCGTCGGGATTCGCGGTGCCCGGTGTCGCGACCTGGAGGTTGTAGCCGACCGAGTTGGAGCCGTTGAGGAAGAGGAAGCGGTAGCGCTTGGGCTCGACCTTCATTCTCGGCCAGGCTTTACCGTTCACCACCGCCACGTCACCGATGAACTCGGCGACCCAGTAGGGGTGTTCGGGGGTGGTGTTGCCACCGGGACCCGAGAGGTAGAGCTGGCCGTTGGTGTCGAACATCCGGTCCTGAATGACCAACGGTACGAGGTCCGTGACCGGTCCGAGATCCGGGTTGGTGTTGGCCGGATCGGTGATGACATAGGCGCCTGCGATACCAGCATAGACGTTGAGTCGGGTGAAGCCGAGGACATGGTCGTGGAACCAGATGTTGGCGGCTTCCTGGGTGTTGGGGTATACATAGGTGGCCCGGTTGATCTTTGCGTCTGCTTGCCAGCTATTTCTCTTGCTGCGGTAGTAGGCGCCGTCGGCCCTGTTCTTCACCAGAGAGCCCCTCGGGAAGTCGGCGTCGGGAAGCGTTGGCAGGGTGATGACTTCGCGAGTATAGAAACCATGGCCTCGATACGCGCCGTTCCCGGTGAACCAGGAGTCTGGTCCGCCATCGAGGTTGGGCGGAATCTCGCCGCCGTGAAGGTGGACCGCCGCGGGGATCGGACCGGAGTAGTTGGTTGCACACTCGCCCTGAGGGATGCCGCCGTACTTCATTGTCGAGAGGTCCATTGAACACTGGTTGTACTCGGCGTTGAGGGGGTCCCCCCAGTGCATCGTCAGGTCGGTGTTCTGGGTGTAGGCGAGCACATTGCTGTTCCACGAGTTGCCCAGGCGGTTGATGAACGTCATCTGGGTCGGTGTGCCGCGTTCGGCGACGACCACCGGTCCGATGTAGGAATGGTTTGGTTTTTCGACGCACTGCCTGCCGATCTGGTAGCCCCAGACCCAGGTTTTGGTGGGCACTTCGGCGCCGGTGGCGGTATCAATGGTGTCGCCGGGCAGGATCTTTGTTTGGAATTCACAGATGCTGAGGGAGGAGGGTTTGGTTCCGTCGACCACCGGCATGCCGCCATTCCATTTACCGTTTTTCCCCGGCGCCAGCTCGAGCATGGGCAACTTGTTTTCGAACTTCGGGATACCTGCCGGATCAAGTGGTATCTGAACCACCTGTGCCGCAGCCGGCGGCGCCGCGGCGATGCCGAGCATTCCGACGATCGCCAAATAAGCGAGTTTACGCTTCATCTTTTCCTCCTTCATATTCTGGGCCGGCGCCGGACCACACGGCTCGACCGGTTGCTGTCGAACTGCCCCAGGCATTTGAGGACCGGTTCCACTGGCCCCCAACAGCTGGTCCTGCCTGGAATGCTCTCGAGTACTTTTGACCGATGCATTTAATTCTTCAAATTCTGCCAAGGTGTCATATCGATCGCTCCCGTGTGTCCTGGGATCAACCGAGATCCCGATTCTGCGTCGTCTGAACACTCCAAGATTTCTTGCTCGCTGACATTTATGCAAGATCAATGCCAAGTATTTTCGGACGTAGTTGAGATCGTCAATTTTTTTCAAAACCTCCGTCATGGCTGGAATATCGTTGTCCTCTTTGGGTTCTGGGTCGTTCTTCGGTGTGTCTCGTCTTGATCTTGGTGAGACACTCTGTCTCATTTGTCATGAGACAGTCATGGTGTTTCGTCGTATTTCCAGGTTTCGAAGCTGAGGGGATTCACTGGATTCGGGGGCCGGGTGGTGTCTTCGCTCGATGTGATGATCACCAAAGAGTGGCTGTTAAGTTCAATTTTTTCTTTGGTTTGTCATGATAGTGAACAACAGGTTGATTGCTGAGGGCCTTCCAGGGATGACCGGGCGGATCGCGGTCGATCGTAGGGCGGAAGCGTGTCTCATTACTGATTGGTCGGCCCGGGAGATCGATCGCCTCTGAATCCGTCCGTTCAAGTGATTCGGGTCACAGTTTTGACATCCGGATTTGCGTCATCCAGGTCGTGGTTGAAATTGTGATGCTTGTTTTCTGAACACAATGATCATGTATCTTGGGTTCAGTTTTTTGCATCCTGCATCTCTCAACCCGGGGAGGACACCATGACGCCAGTGCGAAAGACCACGACGGTATTGGTACTGATATCAGTGCTGGCGGCTTGCTCAGGTGGTGACGAGGTTCCATCTGATCTTGGTTCCTCGCCGGATTCATCAGAACCTGCCTCGAGTCATCCCACCGCAGTCGAGTTGCCGGCGATGGTCGAGGAGGTGCTAGGGCCCTTTCATGGTGACTTTGACGCCATGGTCGAAAAACGGGAGATCCGGGTGCTGGTGACCTACAACATGACCAATTTCTTCCTCGACGGCGGCACCCAGCGGGGAATCATCGCCGACGCGCTGCGTGAGTTCGAGAAAGCGCTCAACAAGGAACTCAAGCTCGGGCGGCGCCCGCTCCAGCTGACCGCGATCCCGGTCGTTCGCGACCAACTCCTGCCATTCCTTGAGGAAGGTCGTGGTGACATCGCCATTGCCTCCCTCACCATCACCCCCGAACGATCTCGGCAGGTCGACTTTTCCATACCCAGCGCGCAGGGCATCAGCGAGTTGGTTGTGACCGGTCCAACGTCCCCCGAGCTCTCCGGTATCGATGATCTCGCCGGCAGGAAGATCGTCGTCCGTGGATCGAGCAGTTACCGGGAGAGCCTCGAGAAGCTCAATGCGGAATTCCGTGAGCGCGGTCTCGAGGAGATCGAGATCGTCCGCGCCAGCGAGTATCTCGAAACAGAGGACCTCCTGGAAATGGTCAATGCCGGTCTGATCGAGATCACCATCGCCGACGACTATCTGGCCGGGTTCTGGTCGCAGGTGTTGTCCGACATCGTTGTCCGCGACGACCTCGCGGTCGCCACCGGGGCGAGCCTGGGCTGGGCGATGAGACGGGACGCCACTGGTCTCGAGGAACATGTGAATCGTTTCGTCAAGGCGAACCGGACGGGGAGACTGCTCGGCAACACCCTCATCAAGCGCTATCTCGAGAACACGAAGTACGTCAAGAACGCTCTCGCAGGCGGGGAGCGGGAACGACTCACCAAATTGCTCCCCGTCTTTCGCAAGTACGGCGACCTCTATCACTTCGACCCCCTCATGCTCGCCGCTCAGGCTTACCAGGAGTCCCGGCTCGATCAGAGCGTCGTCAGCCGGGCCGGCGCCGTCGGTATCATGCAGATCCTGCCGAGGACAGCCGCAGGCAAAGAGGTCGGCATCCCCGATGTCTCGACCGTCGATAGCAACATCCACGCCGGGACCAAGTACCTCCGCCATATCGTCAACCATTACTTCGATGACCCGGCCATCGATGAACTCAACCGATCGCTCTTTGCTTTCGCCTCGTACAACGCGGGTCCGAGCCGCATCAAGAGTCTTCGGGCAAAGGCCGCCGCGCGCGGCTACGACCCGAATGTGTGGTTTCTCAGCGTCGAGGTGGTCGTCGCCGACGAGGTCGGTCGTGAACCGGTGCAGTATGTGAGGAATATCTTCAAGTACTACACGGCCTACTCGCTCCTGTCAGAGCAGGACGAGATCCGGCAACTGCTCATGTCCGAGGGCCTGGCAGGCGATTGATCCACGGGTGACCGGAGGACCGATACTGGAATCGAGATCGGCCGGCCGACGCTGGTATCCTCATCCGACCTAAATGAGGTGTGGTGAACCGTAAATTTGTCTCGCTCGTGCGTCGGGCGATTGCCATGACCGGGGATTGAGAGGGGGCCGCGATGAGTGGTTGGCGTTTTGGGGTTGCGACAGGAATCCTCATGAGTGTCGTTTTTGGCGCCACGGCTTTTGCGCAGTGGTCCACCGATCCGGCGGCGCCGTTGGTGGTCGCCGACCGCTCGGGACCGCAGGTCCAACCGAAGATTGTCGCAATCTCGGGCGGCGGTTTCTACGTCAGCTGGTTCGACAGCTCGACCGGCGGCTACGATGTCTATCTTCAGCGCCTCGATGTCGGGGGCAACGAGATGTGGGCTCACAACGGGGTGCTGGTGGCCGATCGCGGTTTCAGCTCCACCCAGGATTATGGCCTGAGCGTGGACACTCCGGGAAACGCGCTGCTCGCGTTTCGCGATGATCGAGGGGCAACCACCGAGGTGACCGTCTCCAAGATCGGTCTCGACGGTACGCTGTTGTGGGGAACGGCCGGGGTCCAGGTCTCGAGCGGCGGTGCTTTTTGTCGCCGCGCCCAGGGTGACCGGAACCAGCGACGGCAACGTGGTTGTCGCGTGGACGAGTGAGTCAATGTCATGATCCAGAAACTCGATCCGACCGGGGCGGTTCTGTGGGGCTCCGGTCTGATCTTGGGCCCGGCCGCGGGTTCGTTCACCGCTGCGGATATCCACGCCGCCGAGAGTGGAACGGCGATCCTCTCGTTCACCCACATGACCGGCGGCTTCCCCTCTCCGATCCAGCTCTGGACGCAGAAACTCGCGGCGGCGGATGGAGCCTTCTTGTGGGGTGCGGGCCACGTTCAGGTTTATGACCAGGCGGGCGGGTCGCTCCAGATCGGGAACTTCCCGCCCTTCGTGCCCGATGGGTCCGGTGGCGGGGTCTTTGCCTGGTACACGAGCACACCAAGCCTCCAGTGCCGAGTTCAGCGGATCCTTGCCAATGGCAGCGAGGCATTTGCCCACCAGGGGATCGAGGTTTCCACCAACGCCGCCCAGATCAGGGTCAGTCCGAGTGCGGCGTTCAATCCCGTGACCCAGGAGATCTTTGTCGCCTGGCGGGAGCAGACCGCCAACCAGAGCCAGTCCGCCCTCTACGCGCAAAAACTCGATGCTTCCGGCGTCCGCCAGTGGACCGACAACGGCAGCCAGTTGATGCCCATGACCGCTGACGAGATCACCTCCGTCACCACCCTCGTCCATGACGATGGCGCGCTCGTGAGTTGGATCCACTCTCCATCATTTGGAAACGATCCGGTCTATGCGGTTCGGGTTGACGCGAGCGGTAGCCTTGCCTGGATGCCGCCGATCTCCGAACTGTGCATCCTGCCTACTCAATCATCCAGGCTCGTGGGCGTGGTGGGATCGGAGGGCTTTGCGGCATACGCCTGGAGCGATGGCGACTCGAGCGTGGGAGACATCTTCGCCGCAAATCTCAACGGCGACGGGAGTCTGGGTTATTCGGGGTCGGTGTTCGGAGACGGATTCGAGTCCGGCGACACCACCCAGTGGTCGCAGACAGTGCCCTGAGACCCCGTTGGTGGGTTGGCCGCTCTTATCGCAGCCTCTCGCAAAGACTCTCGTTGAGGAGGGTCCGCGGTCATTGTGCCGGCGGGACGCCGGCACTACAAGAGGTCACGCGCCTTTCTAGGGCTGGTGTCTCGCCGGCCCAGTCCCGACACCCTCGAAAGAACCTTCGCATGCGGTGCCGGCGGGAGGCCGGCGGTTCAAGAGGTCACGCGCCTTTCTAGGGCTGGTGTCTCGCCGGCCCGGTCCCGACACCCTCGAAAGAACCTTCGCATGCGGTGCCGGCGGGAGGCCGGCAGTTCAAGAAGTCACGCGCCGTTGTAGGGCCGGAGTCTCGCCGGCCCAGTCCCGACACCCTCGAAAGAACCTTCGCATGCGGTGCCGGCGGGAGGCCGGCGGTTCAAGAAGTCACGCGCCCTTGTAGGGCCGGCGTCTCGCCGGCCTGATGCTGACGAGGGCCGGAAGACCTCAGAAGCCGATTTTCAATTTCTGCAACAGGTTTACTGGGGGGCTGAGGATTAAGGTTGCGGTTGTGCCTCGAAGACCCCGAGGTAATCGATCTTGCATCCTCAACCGTCCCACATCCGTTCGTAGGATGCGAGACGCGCCTCGACAAAGCCCGATGCGGCCTCTTCCGATGGCAGCTCTCGGACAAAGTGATCGCCCTCGGGGGTCCGCTCCTGGATGAGGATCCGATCGTCGGACCGTAGGATTCGGATTCGCCCGGCGATCCCGGTTGAGACCTCGCGAAGAGTCTCGGTCTGTTCAAGAAGCGAACCGAGTTCCTCTCGTGGGAAGGCGACGACCTCGCGGCCGATCTCATGGATTCTCATGAGCTGATCAGCCTCCCCGCTTCCTCAGTGGGCGTGATTGTGGGCCATCTCTTCGGCGGTCGCGTTCTCGACGTTGGCGACCGTGACCTTGAAGACCACATCCTTGCCGGCAAACGGGTGGTTCCCGTCAAGCCGCGCCGTCTCTCCATCGAGCTGGACGATGATGAGGGGGACCTGGCGGCCCTGCTGGTCCTGAGTGGCCACCATGGTTCCGATCTCGGCGTCCGGGGGAAGCTGGCTTCGCTTGACTTCGATGACCCGTCGCTCGTCGTGCTCGCCGAACGCGTCGGCGCAGGGGATCTCGATGGTCTTCTGTGCGCCGATCTCGAGACCGGCAACCCCGCCCTCGAGGGCGGGTAGGAGTTGACCGGCGCCGTGAAGATAGCGCATGGGTCCGACGCGGGTTGACGAGTCGAGGAGATTCCCGTTGCTGTCCCCGAGTTCGAAGTCGAGGGTGATGATCCGACCCTCGCGGATATCGGCCACGCCTTCGATGGGTTCGCGTTGGACTTCGTGGTGGTGGTGTCCGCCGCACCCACCGCCACCACCGCCACAGGTCTGCGTTTCGTCAAACGCGGGGCTGCCGCCGCCGATGAAGAGATCGACGGCATCTCGGACGGTCTGGGCGTCCTGCTTGGAGTGGACCGCGATGCCGACCTGCTTGAATCCCGCGAGCGGGCGTTGGCCCATGCCCCCGGCGATGAGGATTTCAACGCCCTTTTCTTTGAGCAGTTGGACCGGAGCCATGCATCCGCCCTCGTCGTGGCCGCCGTTGGGGAGAATCGTCACCTCGCCGATCTCGTTGTCGGAGATCTCGACGAGGGTGAAGGCGCCGCAATGGCCGAAGTGTTCAGAAATGGTTGATTCGAGGCCTTCGGACGAGTCGGACGGGATGGCAATCAGCATGGCGTTCCTTTCGCGGCCTGAGATGGTACAACTCACCGCCGGTGCTGTCGAGGGTGTCGTTGCAGCCGTGGACCCATGCCGCGAACAAGAAAAGGCACCCTTTTCGGGTGCCTTTTCCTTGCGCGACTCAGGGTCGGGTCGACCCTCCACCTTGGAGTCGCGGTCAGTTGTTCGCCAGATCCTGAGCTTCTATTGATTTCTCGATCGCCGCGCTCGTGGATGCCGATTCGGGTTGGTCGTGGCACTCGGGACAGAGATAGGTGCCGTTCTCGATTCCGGTTTTCGGTTGCTCGACTTGAAACGGGTGATGTTGCATATAGGCGTCGTTCCGCCGCGCCGTGATCTGCCAGGAGACCCTGAGACCGGGTGATCCGCCGGCGATTTCGAATCTGTTGTCGGACACTTCCCGAGCGACATGGAGATTCGGCGCGGCGGCTCCGATCGCCGTGAGCTGATAGCGGAAATCGGTGTTGATCTCGCCGAACCAGAGATCAAACTCGACGGTAGCCCTCCCGGCCTCATCGAGAACAACGGTTCCCGAGTACTGGTTGAGTACCTCGGATGATTCAACCGCCGCGTGGAAGAGATAGCTCCCGCTCGGATCGTTGGGGTGGTCGATCTTGAAGTTCTTGGTCCCGCTGACGTCAAGACCACCGGTGATATGGACGCGTGTGGAGAACCAGCCTCCGAACCCGGAGGGTCCGTTGGATATGGCGAGCACTCCATAGTCCTCGCCACTCGCTCGCACGGCGGTTGCCCCCTCGCCAAACACTCCGGTGCTGCCGTATCCGAGGTGCCCTTTGGCGCCGGAGTTGGAGTTGTGGCCCACGACGCCGTAGCCGTTTGCGTTCGAGTTCACGCCGTAGACCCCGGATTTGGCTGCAGTTGACGAAACCCCCTGGACTCCATCGTGGCCGTTGCTCGTGGCGACGAGGGCCACATTGAGATCGCTGCGGGCATCGACACCGTAGCCCGTGCTGCTGTTGGCCCACAGGGCCGTGTCGGCGCCGGAGGATGCCTGGATCGCCCTGCCGCTTCCGGTGTTCCCGATATAGAGCGCATCGCCCGATACGGTCGCGGTGCCGCTGTAGGGGAGGCTGAACCCGGCCGCGGTCTGCCACACCAGGTCGCTGCCGTTGGTGCCCAGGACTTGACCGGACGAGCCGCCGCTCGCGTTCAGTTTGTCCTTTGTGACAACCCCATTGGCCAGATCTACTGAGAAGATCCGGCCGTCTACGATCCTGCTGGAGGTGATGGCGTTGTCGGCGATCTTGCTGGCGGTGATGGTGTCGTCGGCAATCTTGCTGGTGGTGATGGCATTGTCGGCGATCTTGACGCCGGTGACCCCACCATCGGCGAGGCCCAAAGTGAGATCACCCGTGGTGCCTCCGCCGCTGAGACCGGCGCCGGCATAAACCGCGGTGATGTCGCCGTTTCCCGATCCGGAAGGCGGATCCTGCCAGGCCACGCCGTTGCCCGTGGACGCGAGGATCTGTCCGGAGGTCGATCCGGCGGGGCTGAGCTTGCCGGTGGTTACCGAGGCGTTGGCGATCTTCGCGGTGGTGACGCCGTTGTTTGCGAGGTTCAGGCTGACATCGCCGGTGATCCCGCCGCCGCCGAGGCCTTCACCGGCGAAGACGGCCGTGATATCGCCATCACCCGCGGAGACCGAGGTTTCGATTTGGAACTCCATCTCGAGGGTGGAGGGATCCTGGGAGACCTGCCCATTGCCGACCATGGAGCCGAGGGCGAGGACGCGTCCGGAGCCCGAGGTGACCGAGACCTCGATGCGGCCGCCGTCCACGGTGGTGGTGCCCTGAAGTTGTCCGATGTTGATCTGTTTCGGTTCGTAGGGTGAAAGGTCGAAGGTCTTGCTCGCCATCCGTTTGCCGGACGGGTCGAGCAGACGAACATCGACTTCGGCACTCGAGCCGGTCGCTTCCACCACCGCGAAGTTGCTGCGGAAACTTCCGTCGACCGGTTGCGTGATGCCGGGGATCGATGCCGATTCCCCTAAACCGAAGGCGAGTTCCACCGGGAGCGCAGCCATGAATTGCCCCTGGGAGTCGGCCAAACCGGCATCGGTGAGGTTGTAGGACCGAGCGGCCACGACAATGTCCTGGTCTGACGTCACTCGAAGGGCGCCGAACGCCTCGTCTAGTCCAAACAGAGTGAACAGAGCATCGTTGACGGTGGCGGTCGCTCCTGCGCCGACCGTCATCGAGCTGTGGATCGGTGAAGGATTTCCGGATCCCCGCGCGAGGAAGGAGACATCGACCGTCGCGGGTCTCGCGGTCGGGTTGTAGATCCAAACGGTGGCATACCAGAACGATCCCTGTGCACCTGGACCGCGTCCCACTGATACCAGGAAGAGGTCCTGGCCTGTAGCCGCGGCATCGGCGATGCCGGTAAATACCATGACGGCAACAACAAAAAACGCTCCACAGGTTCGTTTCATCTGGTACTCCTTCTTTGGTCCCGAGTCCACAGAAGGAATTGTCATTCGTTTTCTTCGATTTGAACACAGCATGAATATGCGCCAGTTTCGGAAATATCGGGGTTGAGATTTCGAGTTTTTCTCGGGGTTTCGTGAGAGGTAGCCCGGTGCTCGGTCGGTCTTCGCAACTCCGGCGGCCCCGCGGCCGACCCGCACGATACAATGACCAATCGCCCGGCCGGCGAGTATCCGGCTATCATCGCGAGCGGGTGTTTCGTCAGAAGTGTCAGGGGGACCGAATTCGAGCATTCACCGTTTCGGCGTTGATCGCGAGCAGCCTGCTGTGGGCCTGTGGCCCGGGTCCGGATCGCGTCGATCCCGGGCGCGACGTTGTGTTGATCGTCATCGACACTCTGCGGGCCGACCATGTCGGGGTTTATGGGAGCGCGCCTTTCCCCGCAACACCTGAAATCGACCGACTGGCCCGCACGGGTGGCTGGTTCACCGAGACCTGGTCCAGTGCTCCGTGGACGCCCCCGAGCATCATGTCGCTGATGACCTCATTGGAGCCGGCGGTCCACGGACTCAACCTCGAGGGTGATCGACTGGCCGAGATCGTGCCGGCCTTTCCGCCCACGGGATCGAGCATTGCCGAGGTTCTGCGCTCCAACGGCTACCGGACCCTGGCGGTCACGGCCGGAGGTGGAGTGGGGGAGGTTTTCGGCTTCGGCCGGGGATTCGACCGCTTCTTCCAACCTTCTGATCGACCGGCCACCGATGTCGAGGCGGGGGTGGATCTCGCCATCGAGTGGCTTGCTGAAGAGAGCACGAAGCCCACCTTTTTGTTTTTTCACACCTACGAGGTTCACCTGCCCAACACCCACGAGGTCTTTGATGGCGGGTCCGATCCGGAATCGACGGCGGTTGCCGCGTACGCGAGCGATCTCTCGGTCGCCGATCACCACATCGGCCGGCTCTTCACCGAGCTCGAAAGCTCCGGGCGGTTGAATCGATCGGTTGTCGTGGTGACATCGGATCATGGGGAGAACCTCCACGATCGGATTCTGGGTGGGAGACCGGTCGATCACGGCCACCACCTCCACGCCGAGCTCCTCAGGGTGCCGCTCATCGTGGTCGCTCCCGGCCTCGTGCCCGCCGGCGGAGCCATCGAAGAACCCGCCCGCCTCCTCGATGTCCTCCCAACCGTGTGCTCGCTCGTCGGCATCAGTTTGGGTGGCGCGCCCCACCAGGGTCGCGATCTGCGACCCGCACTCCAGGGTTGGGGCTCGGTAGAACCGGCGCCGGACGTCTATTCGTGGGCGCCGTTGCAGGGACCGACGTGGAGCGTGCTCCGTACCCGCGATTGGACCTACATCGAATCACCGGAGATCATCTCGGATCAGTGGTGGAGCGCTGTCGTCGTGCCGCCGTTCGCCCTTTATGACCGGGCGGACGATTCGGGCGAGTTCATCAACGTGGCCGAAGACCACCCCGAGATCGTCGGAAACATGGCGTCGCGGGTGGCCGAACGGCAAGCACTGAACGCCGCGCTGCGATCGGATCTTGGAGCGGGAGAAGCACTCGTAATAGACTCAGAGGACGCGCTCCGCGAACTGGGATATCTCGACCGCGACCCTGAGCCCAACGACTGAGATAGCGCCCAGGTGAATTGACGCAATGCATCCTGTCGAAGCTGGAGTCGATGGGATCAGACCAATGGCGGTTGAGGTCGGAGCCGCTCGATCAGGGCTTTCTCAATCGGCAGGTCATAACAGTCCGAGCGACACCGCCAGCGAGCCAGGGTCTGGATCGGTGAGGCCCACCAGCGGGGTCTGCCCCATCCGAGTTGTGAGAAGAAGGCGGCCAGTCGAACCCGCCGGATCGTCGAGTCGTCCACCCACGGACTCGAGGTGGTGACATAGTCGAACCGCGACCACTCTTCGAGGGTCCGGGGCAGCTCATGGCCGTCGGCGACCAACTGATGGGAGATCTCGGCACCCGGGTAGGGTTTGTAGAAGAAGAACGGCGTGGTGTTTTCCCAATACATGGATTTGAGGCACAGAGCCAGTTGCAGCGACGCCTCCACGTCTGTCGCGGCCTCACCCGGGATACCGAAGATGAAGGGATATGTCGCGGCGATCTTGTGGTCACGGCAGCGCTCGGCCACCGTCTGGATTTGATCCAGGGTGATGTCCTTGCCGAGTTTCTCGAGCATCGTTGCCGAGCCCGATTCGACCCCGATGAGCAGCTTGCGCAGACCTGAACGCACAAGCAGGTCGAAGTCCCCGTCGGTCAACCTCGCCCCCTGGTCGGCCCGCATGGTGGCCGCCCAGGTGAAAGGCGCGCCGCGAGCGATGAGAGCTGTCGAGAGTTCGACGGTCCATCGGCGGCTCGAGAAAAACGTCTCGTCCTGGAAGTTGACGTCGTTGACCTCGTATCGGCCGGCGAGGTCTGAGAGTTCCGTGACCAACCGGTCGAGCGGGATCGCCGACCTCCTGCGATTGAAGACCGCAGGGTCGGCGCAGAAACGACACCGATAGTGACAGCCGATGGATGTCACGTAGTCGAGTTGGCGTCGGTTCTTGAGAGCAAAGTAGCGCTCGACCGGGAGGAGAGAATAGTCGGCGGCCGGGAGATTCTCATAGGGTTCGAGGGGCCGCGCCGCGGTCAGGCTCGGGTTGTCGTTCTCCGTGAATGCGATGCCGGCAACATCGGAGAACTGCCTGCCATCGAGAAAGCACTCGATCAACTCCTGCATCGAGCATTCGCCCTGGCCGCGCACCACGACATCGACGCAGTCGGTTTCGGCCAGCACCTCCCGGGGAAAGAGCGAAGGGTGCCAACCACCCCAGACGACGGGAAGCTCAGGCTGGCGCGTCTTGATCCAGCGGCTGATGGCCAGGGCGTCCTCGATGGGCGCGCCGGTGAGCACGCTGACACCAAAGCAGATCGCATGATCGAGATGCGGCTCGATGGCCGCCCTGGGATCCTCCTCGAGTCGGCCATCGATGATGATCGGCGTGACCCGTTTTCGATCCACCGCCGACGCCACCGCCAGCGGCCCGAGGGGCATGGTGAAGAACGCGCATCGTGGCTGGTACAGCAGAAAAGTCGGTTTGATGGAGATCTCCAGACTGGATCTCATTTTTGCGCAGTTCGACCGTCGCGTCCACTCGGCGGAGGGAAGTTGCGTGTCGGGGCGATCTGAAAAAAAACCCGCCGGCTGCTGCCGGCGGGTGTGAAGCAAGTTCAGCGTGGACTATTCAGCCAGCAGGAGGCTCTCCATCTCGTCGAGGATCTCGTTCCAGCGCACCATGACGGTGCCCATGACCTCGGGGTCGGTGAGATCGACGCCGGCGCGTTTGATGGCGTCCATGGGGTAGACGCTTCCGCCGAGCTTGAGGCACGCGAGATAGTCGTCGACCGCGGTTCTGTCGCCGCTGCGGACACGGCCGGCGATGGCCTCTCCCGCTGCGAACGACGAAGCGTATTTCCAGACGTAGAAGGTGCGGTAGAAGTGCGGGATCCGCGCCCAACCGGATTTGTAGACATCGTCGAGGGTCACTGCCGGGCCGTAGTAGGTCGTCCAGAGATCGCCCCAGATCTCGCCCAGAGAGGCTTTGGTGACGGGCTCTCCGCGTTCGGCCATGGCGTGGGCCGCGGCTTCGAACTCGTGGAAGAAGAGCTGCCGAAGGAAGGTCCCGGTGATGCTGTTGAGCCGGTGGTTGAGCAATTGCAGCCGGGCTTCGGGGGTTTCGGCGCGATCGAGCATCCACTCGAAAAAGAGCGACTCCGAGGCCACCGAACCGATTTCGGCGACAAAGAGCGAGTAGTTCGAGAGGTGGTAGGGCTGTTCGGAGTTGGCGAGATAGGTGTGGATCGAGTGGCCCATTTCATGGACCAGAGTGAAAACGTCTTCCAGGGTGCCGCCCCAGTTGAGGAAGAGATAGGGGTGGGAGTTGTAGCTGCCCCAGGAATAGGCGCCACCCCGTTTCCCCGTGCTGGCGTAGACATCGATCCAGCGCTCGTTGCGGCCGCGCTCGGCGACCGCGGCGTACTCGCCGCCGAAGGTCTCGGTCCAGAACTCCATGGCCATGGCCCAGCCCTCGTCAAAGGTGAAGCTCGCCTTTCCTTCAGGCACGATGGGAACGTACATGTCGTAGATGTGGTAGTCCTCGATACCGAGCACCTTCTGGCGCAGGGCGACATAGCGGTGGATGGCGTCGAGGTTGGCGTGAACGGTTTCGACCATGGCGTCGGGTACGACTCGCGGCACGTTGTCTGCATCGAGCGCCGCCTCGAGCGACGACGAGTAATTACGGGTGCGGGCGAGCCAGACGTCCTTTTGGATCGAACCCCCGAGGGTCGAGGAACAGGTATTGCCGAAGTCGTCGTAGGTGCCGAAGATCGCGAGGGCGGCGTCACGCCGGACCCTACGGTCAGCGCTCGAAAGGAAGGAGTAGAAGAGCGAAGGTGT
Organism: uncultured Acidobacteriota bacterium; assembly: GCA_963753035.1. GTDB lineage: Bacteria > Acidobacteriota > Thermoanaerobaculia > Thermoanaerobaculales > Sulfomarinibacteraceae > JAHECW01. The sequence goes on from CAVWAW010000011.1 coordinate 276,949, forward strand.
AGCGGTCACCTCTTCGCCTTCGGCGCCGGTGATCTTCGGCCAGACGATGTCAGCATCGTTGAGGCTGGAGTAGGTCTGCCTCGGCGCTCCCAGGAGAAGCGATGATGCTGCGAGGACCTGTTCCACCTCGGATGACCGTATGTGAGCGGCGGTGCGCATGATGTCGTCGATGAGGTGGCGGTAGGTTGAGAGCCGCGGACTCTCGAGAAAGGTCGCGATGGCGTCGGCGGGGATCTGGGCGATTTCCGGCGACAGGAAAGATGCCGCTTCGCCGACCTTGCCGATCAAGGCGCGGGACTTGGCCTGGGTCGCGTTGGCCACAGGGTCCCGGGTGTCGGTGTTCTGACGTTGATTGGCCCACACAAACGCGTCCTCGGTGGCCTTCTGGATCTCGTTGTAGAGTTCGAAGGCGTCGGCCAGGGTGTCCGGGCTCTCGCTCAGCCGACCTTGATACGCCTTCAGCTTGGGCAACATCTCCTCGACCTCGGCGACGGTGGCGTCAAAGGCCGCCTCGTCAGGAAGGATGTCGGCGATGTTCCAGCGGTAGGCCTCCGGGATGTCGGCGCGATTCTCCCACTGCAGTTGTTCGGTATTCTCGGCCGCGGCGGCGCCGCTCAGTGCCAGAAGCACAGCGATCAGACTCAATAACATCGTTTTCATGGTGATCTCCTCTCGATATCGAGGTCGCGTTCGGCACGACCCCGGATTGAAATGGTACTCCACCCGAGCGAGTGGGTCAGCTTTTCTTGGTCAGCCGATCACCCGCGACGACCAGGCGGTTCCGCCCCGCCCGTTTGGCCCGGTAGAGCGCCTTGTCCGCCGCTTTGAGGACCGACGCGGGAGATCGGCGGCGGGAGTTGGAGCCCGCGGCTCCGATGCTGACTGTCACGGTGACCTTCTTTGCATGACTCCGCCTTTTCGGTTTGTCGGGCTTGATCTTGGGCCGGTCCGGCGACCGAAGGGCGAACTTGCGCTCGGCAATGGATATTCGAAGGTCGTCCAGGTCGTCCCGGACCTCAGCCGCTTCCTTGCCCGGAAAGACGATTGTGAACTCCTCACCGCCGTAGCGACAGGCGCGGCCGCCGGCGGTCCTGGAGAGGTTCTCGGAGACCATCCGCAGCACCTGATCACCGGCGTCGTGTCCGTGGCGATCGTTGAACCGTTTGAAGTGATCGATATCGACCATGGCGATGGTGAAGGTGCCACCGAGGCCTCGCAGGGTTTCGTCAAGGGCGCGTCGGCCGGGAAGCCCGGTGAGCTCATCGTGAAAGGCGAGCCGGTAGGAGTCCTCGAAGAGCCCGACCAGGAGCGCGAGTTGTGCAGCGGCGAATAACAGGGTCGCAGTGTGCGGCCCCCGGCCGCCGATGAGCGCCGCCGCCGAAGCCGATAGGGCCCAGATCAGGCTGCCTTCAAAGGCGCTGCGTCGCAGGGCAAACACAACGATGACGATGATACCGGCAGCGACGAAAGCGCCCTCGATGACGCCGGTTTTCTCGAACAGAATCACCATCCCGTCGTCGGCCAGATCGACACCGGAGACCACAAACCACGCCTCGACAGCCAGAATCACCAGCCAGAGGATCCCTCCGGGACGAGACACCGGCCGATCCCGGGTCGCTGCGACGATGACAAAATCAACAGCCACAACCACCGCCAGAGCGGTGAGTGCGACTCCTCCGGCGAGGGAGACCCGGTCAGTCCTGATCAGGAAGTTGGCGGCCGCGATCAGGAGGGTGGTGACGGCCAATCGGTCGCGACGATACCTCCATGCGAGAAGAAAGAGGAGCATCGCGACGGCCTCCGCGAGGATGTCGATGATGTTCTGGTACCGACCCATGGGACCGAAGGTCCCCGCCACCCAGGCGGTTGCCACCAACAACCCGCCCGTGACGACCGTGATCCGTGAGGCTCGTTGCATTCAACCATTGTAGTGCCCGTGTTACGCGCAACCGTCGTGCTACGATCCGGAACGGTTGAACCATGACGGAAGACGCACCTTCTTCGACGCGAAAAGCGGGGCCGCCCGAAGCGGTCTCCAAGCGCCGCATGACCCCGCTGCGCCGTCTGGCCTACTCTCTCTCTGCGCCTCTCCTCGTCGGTCTCATTCGGTTCATGTGGTGGACCTATCGTTTCGAGATCCGGGGTGATGAAGGAATCAGCGAGCTTGCCGCACGCGGCAAGCCCATGATCCTCGCCTTCTGGCATGGGGATCTCTTCATGATGCCCTGGTATCTGTCCCGGCTCAGCGAGCGCGGGGTGGGGGTGACCTATCTCGTGAGTCCATCGATGGATGGGGAATACGCGGTCAAGCTCCTCAACGTCATCGGCGGTCGGACCGTGCGCGGCTCGGCCACCCGCAGCGGCACCAAGGCCATACGAGGGCTGTATCGGCTCATCGTCAAGGACAATGGTTCGCCGGTGGTGGCCGCCGATGGACCCAAGGGCCCCCACCACCGGTGCAAGAAGGGCGCGATCGTCCTCGGTCAGCTCACCGAGGCGAAGATCGTGCCCTTGGCCGCCGCGCCGAAACGAGCCTTCCATCTCCGGACCTGGGATCGGCTTGGGGTCCCGTTGCCCTTCACCCGCGTCGCCATCGAGGTTGGTGAGCCCCTGAAAATCCCCAAGGACCTCTCCGAGGATGAGGTGGAGATCCACCGGCGACAGGTCGAGCGGCGGATCAACGAGCTCGGCGAGCAAGCGGCTCAACGTGTACGACCAACCCGCAGCCCCGGTTGATTTCCGGCAACCCTGCGGATTGGGAAATCATGACGCGGCGGTGCGCGTTATGATGGTGACATCGAGTTCATAGAGGTTATTGATGATCGATCCATCCTGCGATCGCCCCACCGTGCCGGGGAGGGCGAATCGAACCGAAACCCGCCACCAGCTGTGGGAGAGAACCGGCGCTGCTCATAACCGAATGGGTTTGCGATGATCTGCGCGGCCTGTGGTCATGAAGGGAAGGGCGAGAGTGGCTGCTGCGCCCGATGTGGTGCCGCCTTGACGGGGTCGAACGCGCCCGCTGACGGCACCTTGGTTTTTAGTGAAGACTCTCGGAATGGTGAAAACCTCGCGCATACGCACGAGCACGACCATACGGTAGATCTGGATCATCCGCCGGACCTCGACTCGGACCACACCCTCGACTCGTCGGATGGAGACGGGCCCAACGATTCGAAGCCCCCCGCTCAGGCGGGACCGCTGGAAATAGGCGCATCGTTTGGGGATCGATACCGGATCGATGCCCTCCTTGGTTTCGGCGGTATGGGAGCCGTCTACAAGGCGTGGGACACGCAAGTCGACATCCCGGTCGCGCTCAAGGTGGTCCGAACCGAGGCGACCGCCGACCCCGCCATGACCCGGCAGCTCGACCGCCGGTTCAAAAGGGAACTCCTCCTCGCGCGTCAGGTCACCCACCGGAACGTCGTCAGAATCCATGACCTCGGCGAGACCGATGGGGTCAAGTTCATCACCATGACCTACATCGATGGTGAGGATCTCGCTCACGTCCAGCGGCGCGAGAAGACGCTTTCGGTGGCCGCGACCCTGAAAGTCATGCGTCCGGCGTTGTCCGGTCTTGTTGCGGCGCACAAGGCAAGCGTGGTCCACCGCGATCTCAAACCCGCCAACATCATGGTCGAGCCCTCAACCGGTGAGAGCTACATCATGGACTTCGGGATCGCCAAGGCCGACGACAGCATCAGCCCCGAAACCCTCGAAGGGGCCTCAAGGGGAGGAGCCGGGGTACGCCAAAGCGACAGTGGTGAGACCGCGGCCGGGGGGATCGTCGGAACGCTTCAGTACATGGCGCCGGAGCAGATGAGCGCCAGCAAAGAAGTCGACCAGCGGGCCGATATCTACGCGTTCGGTTTGATTTTCTACGATCTGCTGGTCGGCCGGCGCCGGATCGAGAAGGCGGCCAGCGCCATCAGTGAGTTTCACGGTCGTGTCGAGAATGCGCCGGCGGCGCCGCGCTCCATCGACGCCACCATCCCCGAGCCCATCGATGCAATCGTATCGCGCTGTCTCAACCCCGATCCCAAGGCTCGGTTCCAGACATCCGCCGAGTTGGAAGAGGCTCTGAATCGGCTCGATGCGGAAGGCCACCCCCTCCCGGTCAAGCGATTGCTGACCGGCAGGCTCATGGGCGCCACCGCCGCCCTGCTTGTGGTGTTGGTGGGTGGCACCTGGTGGCTGGCATCGCTGAGAGGGCCCTCCGCCGCGAGCGAACCGATCTCGGTCCTGGTCGCCGATTTCCTCAACGAGACCGGCGATGCCGCCTTTGACGGCGCCCTGGAACAGACCCTGGCGATCTCGATGGAAGGCGCGTCGTTCATCAGTGCCTTCCCGCCGGCCAATGCCCACAAGATCGCCGAGCAACTTCAGCCCGGCAGTGTGCTCGACGAAAACATGGCTCGGCTGGTCTCACGGCGCGAGGGTGTGAGCGTGATCCTGCTCGGATCCATCACCGGCGACGAGAAGGGCTACACGATCTCGGTCCAGGCCCTCGATCCGGGGGTTGATGCGGGCGAGGGCCGCCCGTTGGCGACGGCCAGGGCCTCCGCCGACGACAAGGATGGGGTACTCGCCGCGGTCGCAAAGGTTGCCGCTGAGCTCCGGGGCGATCTCGGTGACTCGACGCCCAAGAGCGATCGACTGGCAGCGGCGGAGACCTTCACCACCGCTTCGCTCGACGCCATGCGGGCCTACGCGAAGGGTCAGGATCTTTCGGTGCAGGGCCATTTCGAGGAGGCGTTGACGTCCTACGAGGCGGCTGTCGAATACGACCCGGAATTCGGGCGAGCCTATGCGGGGATGGGAGTGGTCTACGGCAATCTTCGTCAGGAGGATCAGGCGGAGGCGAGTTATCAGAAAGCGCTCCAACACCTCGACCGGATGTCAGAGCGCGAGCGCTACCGGACCCTCGGCGGTTACTACCTGCTGGTTTCGCACAACTACGAAAAGGCCATCGAGAACTACGAGACCCTCGTCGCGCTCTTCCCGGCCGATGGTGGGGGACACTCCAATCTCGCATTCGCATACCTCAGCACGCGCGACTTCGACAAGGCGGTCGCATCGGGCGCCGAGGCGGTTCAACTCGATCCAAACAACGTGATCAAGCGGATGAACTACGCCATGTACGCCATGTACGCCGGCGACTTCAAGACCTCCACCGAGGAGTCGAAGGTGGTGCTCGAGCAGAACCCGGCATTCGGTTACGCGAAATTCACCCTCGGGCGTTCTGCCATGGCCGCAGGCGATGTCGATGTGGCGCGGGACGCCTTTGAAACGCTTGGGTCAGATGGCGGGATGGGCTCGTCCCTCGCCCCCATCGGAAGCGCCGATCTCGAGATGGTCCTCGGTCGCGACAACGCAGCGGTCAAGGTACTGGAACCGGCCATCGAAGCGTCCGAGAATCCATTCGAGCAGGCTGCCATGCTGGTGGCGTTGGCCGAGGCGCAACTGGCTCGAGGCGAGGCGGAGAAGGCAGTCGGGACCGCGCGACGGGCGGTGGAGGCGAGCCAACACGACAGCGTGCTCTATCTCGCCGCTCGGGTTCTTCTGCACGCCGGAGACCCCGACGGGATGAATGGGATCGCGGTCCAGCTCGACGACAAGCTGCAGAGCCAGACCACCGCCCTCGCCGGTCTGCTCCGCGGTGAGCGGGCGTTGGCCGAGGGCTTCTTGCCGGCGGCCATCCGCGAATTCCGCCAGGCCTGGCAGGAGTACGACTTCTGGTTCGCCCACTACCTCATGGGCCGCGCCTACTTCGAGGCCGGACACTACCCCGAAGCCCTCGACGAGTTTGATCTCTGTGTTCGGCGCAAGGGCGAGATCAGCGATGTCTTCCTGGTCGACAGCGCGACCTTGCGGCACTTCCCGCCGGCGCTCTACTGGCTCGGCCGTACCCAGGAAGCCATGGGCAGCGGTGAGTCGGCGGTCGATCTCTATAGCCAGTACCTCGATCTCCGCGAGGATACGCGACACCCCCGATGGCCTGGCCGAGGACGCGAAGGCGCGGATCGAACCATCGCAGGGTTGAACCGCAAAGACGCGAGGGACGCAAGGGCATCACAGCCATCGCAGAGTTGAAACGCAAAGACCGCCAAGAGCATCCATCGCAAAGATACGCAAAGCCATCGCATTTGAGAGTGGGCGCGGCGTGGATTGGATGTTGTCAGCCTTGGTGGCGGCGCGCCTCCCGGGAAAGTGCCGATGCGGGTTGGTTCCATCGTCCGCGAGACGTGGGTGCTGCAAAGGGCGCTGCGATGTTTGTAGCGCCGGCGTCCCGCCGGCGATGGTGGTGAACCGACGCGGGTTGGTTCCATCGCCCGCGAAACGTGGGCGCTGCAAAGGGCGCTGCGATGCTTGTAGCGCCAGCGTCCCGCCGGCGATGGTGGTGAACCGACGCGGGTTGGTTCCATCGCCCACGAGACGTGGGCGCTACAAGGGGCGCTGCGATGCTTGTAGCGCCAGCGTCCCGCCGGCGATGGTGTGTACCGACGCGGGTTGGTTCCATCGCCCACGAGACGTGGGCGCTACAAGGGGCGCTGCGATGCTTG
>CAVWAW010000012.1:0-180385 GCA_963753035.1 uncultured Acidobacteriota bacterium
CCTCTTGACATGGTTCATCGATTGTTTTAGTATATCGCTGAATGGTTATGAGGTATCAGACCTCATGTATCGCAATCAAGGAGTTAACCATGTCAGTTCAAGATTTGACCAAAGCGAATTTCGAAACCACCATCGGTGAGAACGACATCGTCATCATCGACTTCTGGGCCGAGTGGTGCGGGCCGTGTAAGGCGTTCAAACCGATATTCCACGCCGCGGCCGACCGCCACGAAGACGTGGCCTTTGTCTCGTGCGACACCGAGGCCGAGACCGAGCTTGCCGGCATGTTCCGGGTCCAGTCGATCCCGACCACGGTGATCTTCCGCGAGCAGATCCCGATCTTTTCTCAGCCGGGAATGCTACCGGCCGAGGCGCTCGACGAGATCCTCGGCAAGGTCAAGGAACTCGACATGGACGAAGTCCGCAAGACCGTCGAGGAGCAGACCGCGCAGGCTTAAGCGTCCACGACAACGAATTTCAAGGGGCGGCGAAAGCCGCCCCTTTTTCGTGCCTCGGCGGTTGCCTCGTGAGGGGTTAGAGGTAAGACGTAGGGGTTGGAGTTAAGAGGGAGGACGGTTCCTCCTCCGCACTTTCTGACCTCCTACACTCCTAACTTCTAACCTCTGACGGCTCACCAAGAGCCGGATCCCTCAACACCCTTGCCCCCCCGCCTACGCCAGGGTACTGTTACCCCATGAGCGACATCTTCACCAACCTGCCATCTGACCTGCGCGAGCTTGTCCGCCGTGCCGCAATCGACCACGGCGACCACGGCATCACGATCTATGACGGCCGGGGGCGAAACCCCGACCGCCGGAGCTATGCGGATCTGCTCGATCTTGCCACCTCGGCGGCGGCCCGGTTCGACGCCATGGGGATCGGCGCCGGAGAGCCGGTGATGGTCGCCCTGCCAACCTCGTGGGAGTGGTTGCAGGCCTGGATGGGGCTCCTTTTCTGCGGCGCCCTCCCGGTTGCGAGCGCCGGAGCGACCGGACTCGCCGCCGCGGAGACCCAACTCGGCAAGGTCGATCTGGTCATGGGCGCCATCGGCGCCCGCCACGTGGTCACTACCGAAGGCTTCCGCGACCAGGCGGCGGTCGGCGGATTCGCCCGAGCAGCCACCGGTGTGATCACCCCCGAGGAGCTCTGCGCCACCGACCCGACACCGGGGTTCCGCCCGCCCATCGCCGGCGCCGATGATCTCGCTTTTCTCCAGCTCACCTCGGGCTCCACCGGGATCCCCCGGGCTGTGATGATCACCCACCGCGGCGCAGTCCACAACCCCGCGGCGAGCACCAATGGGGTCTCCGGTCAGATGCAGGCACCGGTCCAGGAGTGGGCCGACTGCATGGTGTCCTGGTTGCCGCTCTATCACGATATGGGGCTCATCGGCTGTCTCCTCCTGCCGTTGATGGGGGGTTTCGATCTCAAGCTTCTGCGACCCCAGACCTTCCTCGCCCGACCCATGCTGTGGTTGCGCGAACTCGGCAGCAACGGCAGGACCTTCGCACCAGCGCCCAACTTCGGCTTTCAGCTCTGTGTCGAACGGATCAAACCCCAGCAGCTCGAGGGGATCGATCTGTCGAATTTCAAGGTCGCCAATACCGGCGCCGAAATGGTTCGCAGGGAAACCGTCGACGATTTTGTCGACGCGTTTTCACCGTTTGGATTCGCCCCGGAAGCGTTCCTCCCGTGCTACGGGCTCGCCGAGGCCACCCTTTCCGTCACCTTCGACGAGGAGGGGAAAGGACTGCGGACCCTTCCTGCGCCGGCATCGGCCGACCAGGGCTTCGCCATGGCCGAGGTCGCGAGCGTGGGCCGGCCCATCCGCGATACCGAACTCAGAATCGTCGCTCCCGATGGGCGGGAGCTCACCGGAGATGCCATCGGTGAGGTCTGCATCAAGGGCCCAGGCGTTTTTGCGGGTTACTACCTCGACGACGAGTCCACCGCCCAGAGCATGGATGGCGACTGGTATCACACCGGCGATCTCGGCTTCCTCCACCGTGGAGAGCTCTATTTAACCGGCAGAATCAAAGATGTCCTCATCGTTCGTGGCCACAATCTCATGCCCGATGAAATCGAGCGCCTCGCGGACGGCGTCACCGGGGGCGGCGGGCTGATGCGTTCCGCCGCATTCTCGGTGGCGCGCGGATCCGCCGGCGAGGAACCGATTCTCGTGGTCGAAGCCACCGATGACAACGTCGACCAGCTGGAAAATCTCGCCCGAGATATCAAGATCGAGGTCGGCCGCGCCCTCGGCCTCCCCATCGCCGATGTGGTCTTTGTCAGACGCGGACGAATTCCGCGGACCACGAGCGGCAAGATGCAGCGGAGCGAGGTTCGCAAGCGATACATCGACGGGACACTGGAGATCATCGGGAGTGAAGGGTCAGGAGTGAAGAGTTAGGAGGTAGGAGTCCAGAACGTTTGGCCTCGCTACTCCTCACCCCTCACCTTCTAACCTTCTAACTCCGTTGCAGCTACAATGCCCCGCGAAGGAGAGTCATCAGACATGAATCGCTCCGAGATCGCGATCTCAGTCATTGCCCGGGTCACCGGCGTACCGAAGGGGTCCCTCTCTCCGGAAATGGAGCTCGTCGCCGATCTCGACATGGATTCGGCAAAGGCCCTCGAACTGATCGTCGAACTCGAAGATCAGCTCTCCATCGAGATCGACGATGACGATGCCGCCGGGATGAACACCGTCGGAGACGTACTCGCCACCATCGCCTCCTTTGGGTCATCGCCCGAGCAATCCCGAGAAAACGACTGATCACCAGATTGATGCGCCCACGCAGCGTCAACGACGTCATCAACGCTCTGGTGGTGGTTCTCGCCTTCGCGCTGCCCCTCTATCGGGCATGGGTGAGTCTCGCCGCGATTCTCATTCTGATTCTCTGGTTCTTCCAGCCTGACCTCAGGGCACGATTCGCCCGTCTCGGACACCACCGGCTGACCCTGGCGGTACTCGTCTTCCTCGCGCTCAACCTTGCATCCCTCTTCTGGTCCGAAGATCCGGGAGGCGGTTTCACCTACTGGCGCAAGTACCTCTATCTCCTCCTGATTCCCGCCGTGGCGACAAGCATACGTCCGGTCTTCGCCCGCGCGGCATTCATCGCCTATATCGGCGGGACCCTGCTCGCGGTGATGATGATGCCCCTCGTCATTCTCGGCGACATCCATATCCGCCACATCCATCCGGAGAATCCCGCGGCCACCATGTCGCATCTGGATTTCAGCATGATCTTGGCGGTTGCGGGCCTGCTGATCCTCGTCCATCTGGCATCCGGCATCGGTGTGCGTGGGCGCGGTACGGCCGTTTGGGTGGTGCTTTTCGGACTGATCATCGGGGGCTTGCTGCTCAACATCGGCCGCAGCGGTCAGTTTGCCTTCGTCGCGACACTGACGTTCTTGGTGCCGTTCCTCCTACGCCGCCGATCGTGGATGTTTCGCGCAGGGATCCTGGTTGTGGTCGCCACAGCCCTGATCACGGCCTATGTCGTGGTGACGCCGTTTCACGAGCGGATGGAGACCGCCGTCGTCGAACTCCACGACGCGGTCATCGAGGGCCGGATCGACACCAACCAGGGCAAACGTGTGGCCGGGATGGTGGTGGGATCTCGAGATGTTCAAGGCCCGTCCCATCCTCGGGACCGGGATCGGCGGCAACATGATCGAGTTCAGGAGGGTGCTCGAGACCAGTTACCCACAGTTACAGGGATGCGGTGAGCTGGTTCCCGCATTTCCACAACCAGTACCTGCAAGTGGTCACCGAGCTCGGACTGGTGGGTCTGGCATCGATGCTGGGCCTGTTTGCGGCCCTTTTCACCGGGAAGTACCCAAACCCCGAGTTCCAAGCGGCGGCGGTGGCCGTCGGTTGCGCCTATCTCTTCGGGTTCTTCGGCGATCCGTTCCTCCACAAGCAACTGCCCCTCGTCCTTTTCGCCCTCTCGACCGGGATCATCTCGTCGGATGACGAGGTGTTCGCGGACGCGATTTCACACTCAACAGTCGACAGTTGACAGTCCATCGCATGTCGCATGTTGCGTGGTGTTCGGCGGTCGGTCCGACGAGGGGCACAAGCTAACCGAGACCGCACAATGGAACCGCCAAGACGCGAGGAACGCCAAGAATCCGGCAAGAACATCGCGATTTTGACCCATCGCAGCATTTCATCCAGGGTTGGCCGCTTGCAGCGCCGATGCGGGCAGTGAGCGACCCGCCTACGGCTCCGCCTGCGATGATGCGATGAGTCAATCATGAGGTGCGCTTTACGGAAAACTTGGCGTTCTTAGCGTCTTGGCGGTGGGAACCCGCTATCGGCAGCCCGGTCGGATCAACGAAATCACAGATCGCTCAATCTAGCGACTCACGACTCACGATCGGTTCCGCATTTTGGTCACCTTCGAGGCCGGCGGTCGCGAGGCGGCGGTATTCGTCGCTGTCCCGTAGCAGCTCGGTTTTGGTTCCGGCGCCGACGATCCGTCCTCCCTTGAGCACGAGGATCCGGTCGGCGAGATCGACGGTGGTCAAACGATGGGCGATGATGAAGGTGATCCGATCACGGATGATCTCCGATAGGGCGCGCTGGATCGCCGCCTCGGAGCGGTTGTCCAGGGCCGATGTCGCTTCGTCGAGAATGAGCACATCGGGATCGCGATAGATGGCGCGGGCGATGGCCAGGCGCTGGCGCTGGCCGCCGGAGAGGTTGGTTCCGAACTCATCGAGGATGGCTTCGATACCGCCGTCCATGATCGAGACAAATTCCCAGGCACCCGCTGCGCGGAGAGCGGATTCGACTCGGAGCTCCTCGACCTCGCAGCCATAGGCCACGTTCTCGGCAACGGTGGCGTTGAATATGTAGACTCGCTGAGTCACCACCCCGATGCGGGAACGGAGATCCCCGAGATTGATCGTTCGGGCGTCAACGCCGTTGATCCGAAGACTCCCATCGCTCGGGTCGTAGAGCCGGAGCACGAGGTTCACGAGTGAGCTCTTTCCGCCTCCGCTGTCGCCAACCAGCGCGATGGTCTCACCCGCACGGACTTCAAAGCTCACGCCACGCAACGCCCGCACATCTCCGTAGGACAGATGGACGTCGTCAAAACTGATCGAGGTGATGCGCTCCGTCGATGGACGCATTCCCCCGACGTGATCTCGGGCTGCAGGTCGAGGAGGTCGAAGATCCGTTCCGATGCCGCCACGGCTTCGTACATCTGGTTCGAGGCCTGGGAAATTCGCTTGATCGGGTTGTAGAGGCTGAAGAGCGCCACCGAAAACGCGAAGAAATCCCCCGCATCCATGGATCCGGAGATCACTTCGCGTCCCCCGACCCAGATCACGAGGGCAGCGGCAATCGCACCGAGAAACTCCATCAGGGGATTGGTGAGTTCGCGGGTGCGCACCCCCTTCATGTTGATCCGCCGAAACTCCAGGTTGTCGCGCTCGAATCGCTCGAGTTCGAATCTCTCGGTCGAATGCGCCTTGATGATCTCCATGTTGTTGAAGATCTCCGCCAGGCGTGAGGTGATATCCGAGTCGATTTTCTGAGAGCGGTGCATGATCTTCTTGAAGCGTTTCGCCAATGAGGCGAGTGGCCACACCGCCAACGGCAGAACGACCAAACTCCAGAAAGCGAGCCTTGGACTCATCCAGATCACCACGCCCACAAAGGCGACCGCCACGAGAGATTCCCTGATGATCACGGCGAGTTGCTGGGTGACCGCCATCCTGATCCGATTGATATCGTTGGTGACCCGGGAGATGAGCTCTCCGCCGTGGTAGATGTTGAAAACGCCGAGATCCAACTCCAGGACATGACCGAGCAGCCGATCCCGCAATCGACGTACGACGTCAAGTCCGACCCACTGAAGCTCGTAGACCTGAACGTAGCGGCCGGCCCCGACAAAGAAGAAGAGCACGATGACCGCCAGCGGGAGGACGTTGAGCATGGCTTCGTCCTTGGCGATGAAAATCTCGTTGATGACATCCCTGATCAGATACATCACCGCGCCGTAGGCCGCCGCTCCGACGAGACCGCCGATGAACGACAGCGCGATCCGCCCCTTGTAGTCCTTGAGGTAGGGGCCGAGTCGCCGAAGGAACTGCCACATGATCGGACCTAGCCGGTTTCAGTCGCCACTCGGCGACCCAACGTCTGACTCATCGTCGCTCTCGTCGAGGCTCTCGAGGCCTTCCCATGTCTCGTCTTCGTCATCGAAATCAGGCAGACTCGGCTCGATCCCCCTCGCGGCGTTGGTCCGCCAACCCCAGAGGATGGCGTACTTCATATAGGCGCTGTAGGCCTGAAGCGTACAGAAGACCAGGCCGCGCCCACCATCGAGGATGCCGAGCTGGATGATGTAGGTCCGAAAAAACCGCCAAAGGGGCCGAAACGCAACCCCGAACGCAGTCGGACGTTTGCCGTCGCGCCACCCCTGGCCGGCGCCCCAGTAGCCGTATTTGGCGAGTCGGAAGGCGTACTCGTCGAAACTCCGATCCACCATGTGGTGTTCCATGGAGTTCTTGAGGATGGGTGTTTCGCCGACCGTATGGAGCAGCGAGTGGACCCGTCGGTTCTCGTAATAGGCGGTCCCGGTCTTGAACAGCCGGGCCACCCGGTCGCGCTGCCAACCCGAGTACTTGATCCGCTTACCGAGAAAGTACACATCCCGGTTGATGGTGTAGGCGTTGTGCTCCGGTCCCTCGGCGAGCAGATCCTCAATCTCGGTACGAAGAGCGGGGGTACACCGTTCGTCGGAGTCGAGGAGGAAGATCCACGGATACCGGACATGCTTGAGGGCCCAGTTCTTCTGAGCTCCGGCGCCGAAGTAGGTGCGCTCGAAAAACCGCACCTTGTCGTAGCTCCTGGCAATCTCCGGGGTTCGATCGGTGGAGAACGAGTCGACCACGATGATCTCGTCGCACCATAGAAGCGACTCAATACAGGCGCCGATGTTGTGCTCCTCGTTGAAGCAGGTAACGAGACCGCTCACCTTCGGTCTGCGCTCTGCCATCATCCAGGGTCGTCATCTCTACTTGGGGATCCATGGTTCTCCGTCGCGCGGACAATCACAGAGCTCTTCCGATTGGATGCCGCGGGTTGATCGTCTCTCGGCGTTGCATCTCGGCAAAATGCTAACACATGACGGTACTTCGGCCCCCAGAGCTCGGCGACCGATAGCGACAAATATCACTGAATCCGCACCTTGCGGGGGTATCATGGAAAGGATGGGCAGTTTTCAGAGACACGTCCTCGTTGTCGGCGCCAGGAGCGATGCACTGGAGCGCATCGCCCCCATGTTGCGGCGCGCCGAGTTCAGCGTCCATACAGCCGAACCGTCGCCGGTGGTATTCGATCTCGTCCTCGGCACCTCATTCGAACTCGTCCTGGTGAGCTATCCGCTGCGAGAACTTGATCTCGACGACTTCATCGATGCCCTTCGCAGGGATGGGTCCTGGTGCCAGAAAGGCCGCTCTCGTCCTCCTTGCCGAGGAGGATCACCTCGAGGATGCCGGCGCCATGGTGGATCTCGGTGTCAACCGCGCCGTCGGCCTCGACTGGCCGGAGGGCCGTCTTCACCAGGCCATCGCCGATCTTCTCGAAGTCGCACCGAGGATCTCGCTTCGGGTGCTGGTGCACCTCAAGGTCGAGATCACGGACCAGTCAAAAAGAGCCCTCTACCAGACCGTCAACGTCTCTCGAACCGGGATGCTCCTCCGCGGGGACGACGCTCTCGACCCGGGAACGCGATTCAGCTTCTTCTTCGGCATCCCCGACGGTCGGCGGCTGGTCGAGGGAACCGGAGAGGTCGTCCGGAGGACCAACGCCACTCGTGAGGGCGCTGCCGGCCTTGGCGTCCGCTTCATCCGCATCGCCGGCGAAGGCGCAGGAGCAGCTCGAGAGCTTTGTGATGCGGAATCAGCGGTGAGCTCATGCAGCTCACCAGTTCTTAGTTTTTAGTTTTTAGTTTTTAGTTTTCATCGCACGCTCAGCGATCTGCGTGAGCCTTGCCTGCGATATTTTGAATCAGATGAATTGAGAATTCATCTCGCATCGATTTGGAGCAGGCTATACACGCTATTTCTTCGGCAGCAGAAAGTAGAGTTCCCCGGTGTGCTTGGTCCGCCCGGCGAGCTCGCCGGCCACATCTCCCTGACCGAAGAAGAGATCGACCCGACCGGGGCCGCGGATCGAACCTCCGGTGTCCTGATTGAGCACAAATCGCGAAATGGGCTCACTCTTCGCCTTCGGCGGTCGGAACCACGGCATCGATCCAGGCCATCACCGGAGCCGAGAAAAGCCTCCGATCGGTGGCGATGGACCGGCCCCCGGTCACCGGTTCTCCGTAACAGCCCAACGGACCACCGTCGGCCGGCAGCGCCGGAAGAAGACATACGACGGGTTGTAACCCAGCACCCGACGCAGCTCGTCCGGATGTCTCCTCGAGATATGCGCGAATCGCCTGCATGGACATCTCCTCGCGGCTGACGAGACCGTCATCGATGAGCAGACGGCCGATGGATCGATACGGCCGGCCGTTGGTGAGGGCGTAGCCGGCGCCGCATCTCGCACCATCGGGGAAAACCAGCGTCCCCGAACCCTGGACGTGGAGAAAGAAGACATCGATCGGGTCATCGACATAGCCCATCACTTCGACACCCGGCGGGCAGGCCGTCGCCAAAGTCGATGGCATCACGATCGTGGTAGGGCAACAACTTCTGCGCGATCCACTCGACCGACGAGGCGGGCTGGATCGTTCTCGACGCCGAAATCGGCGAGATCGACGGTGATGAGGTCGCCCGGAACGCCGTAGATCGGGTGTTCGAACGACACCGAGGGTTCACTGCGGGCATCGAGCAACGGTTCGTAGTAACCCGTGAAGAAAACCTCGCCCCGGCCGTCTCGGCCCACCGACCGTAAGCAGCAGGAACTCCTCCTGCAGCGCGCTTTTTCGCTCCTGTCTATCGGCCATCGGCGCCGATGATCTCGCACGCGCGCCGCACTCCGGCCGCGAGTTCGCTCGCCGATCGTTCGACCGGTCCGAACTGATAGACCCGATCAGGGGGAACCCGCTCGAGATAGGACACCGACGGCCCGCAGGCCGCATGCGAGGCTCAACTGAATCGAAGTCGTCCGCGAGTGTCGGCCAGTTCGTCTTCCGGAACGAACTCGAGGGACACAACCGGCGGGCGGCTCCACCGTCTTGTGAACGCAGCCGCCGATCAGGACGAGTCATCGCCACCGTGACAACAGCGGCAGCGGGTTACGCATCATCGTTGACCCGCCGAGGGAGTTCCTTCACATACACATCCTGTTTCGGATAGGGGATCTCGATTCCCTGCCGCGATGAAGGCCTTGTAGACCCTCCGATTGAGATCGTCGAGCACCCGGCCGCGAAAGAGGGGTTGTTCGATCCAGGCAAGCAGTTCGAAGTCGAGGCCGGAGTCTCCGAAGGTCCTGAACCGAACCCGCGGTTCGGGATCGGCGACCAGACACGGCGCACCCTCCGTACAACCGAGAAGCACATCGCGAACCTGATCCACATCACTGCCGTAGGCCGCCGAGACCTTGACCCGAATCCGCATCTTGTCGTGCGGACCTCCGGTTTCGTTGACGATTCGACCGTTGCCGATGACCGCATTGGGCACCGTCACTTCGACATCGTCCCTGGTCAAGATCCGGGTCGATCGAATGCCGATCTCCTGGACCTGACCACGGAGGCCGTCATCGAGGACGACGAAGTCGCCCACCTTGTACGGCGCATCGGCCAGGATGAAGACACCGGAGAAGAGATTGGCCAGGGTATCCTTGGCTGCAAATCCGACGGCGATCCCGACGATTCCGGCCGAGGCCAGCCACGAGGTCAGGGGCACATCCCACGCGACGCAGATGAAATAGACTCCGCCGCCGGCGACTAAAAACTTCGCCACCATGTCGAGCAGCGGCACCGTCTTCGGTTGGATCCAGCGAAAACGATCGACGTTGCGGCTGAGGGCATCGAGAATCACCTTGCTCGATCTCAGCAGAGCGATGCTCCACATCACGATGATCAGCGTCGCCATGAACCCTTGATCGCGCGATCGACCATTTCGTGAAGATCGAGAGGGATCTCGGCCAACCAGAATCCGCCAAACACGAAAGACCAGAATATCGGTCCCTTGAGAATGCCGGCAATCCTGTCATCGACATCGGTGTCGGTGCTGCTTGGTCAGTCGATGAACCACGAGACGAAATGCAAACCGCGCAACAAACGCCACAATGACCGCCGCCGTGAAGATCACCGCGGCTCGTTGGACGGCGACTCGGGCAGGTACGGTATTCGGGCGAGCAGGCTGTCCATATCCATGGTCGATCTCCTCAACGAGCGCTCGTTCGGTCATCCTTCCGGTTCAGTATAGGATGCGGTTCGTGGAAAGCCGGTCCAAAGCCCTATGGTACGCGCTCACATCCGCCTTCGCGTTTGCCGTCATGGGTCTGTTCGTCAAACTGGCGTCAGATGTCGACGTTTTAGACAAGGTCGTCTTCAGAAACCTCGTTTCTCTGGTCATCGCCCTGGGCATCGTCCTGCGGCAACCGCCGCCCGTTAATCGGAAACGCGTCGACAACCAACTGGCCTTGATGGCCCGGTCCCTGTTCGGAATCGGCGGTGTCATTTGCTATCTTCTGGGCCATCGATCACCTCCTTCTGGCCGATGCCACCATGCTGGCCAAACTGTCACCGTTCTTTGTCGCCATTTTCGCCGCCGTGTTTCTCCACGAACGTCTCACTGCCCGCATCACCGCGCGTTGATCCTGGGATTTGCCGGCGGCCTGCTGGTGATCAAACCCCTTCGATCTCGCGGTCCTGCCCGGCGCTCATCGGCGCGGCGTCGGCAGTATTTGCCGGAGCCGCCTATGTCCTGCTCAGGTTCCTCCGAAACCGCGAGGCGCCCGAGACCATCGTTCTCCACTTTTCCCTCGTCAGCGTGGTCGGCCTCCTGCCCTTCGTGCTCCCCGACTTCGGCCGACCGACTCCCACGGAGTGGATCTGGCTGCTGGGCATCGGGCTGAGTGCGGCCGTGGGCCAACTCACCCTCACGGCATCCTATCGCCATGGCCCGGCAGGTCAGGTGGCGCTGGTCGGCTACGCGACACATCATCTTTTCGGCGCTCGGTCGGCTGGTTTGGTGGACCGAGATCCCGGACGCTCTCAGCCTCGCGGGCGGATTGCTGATCATCACCGGCGGGGTGATCGCGTTCGCGCCCACGCAGGCCAAACCCCTCACCAACGACGTGTCATGATGGAGCGACAAACGACGACCCCGGAGGAAGCCGATTGGACGCACAAACGCTCACCCGAAAGCTGATTCGATGGACCACGATGGGGCTCGGGGTCCTGGTCGTGTCGACTGCCTTGAGTCTATTCGGTCTTCATCTCTACGGCGCTCACCGACTCGAAAAGGCGCGGTCGGATTTCGCAGCCCACTGGGGCCATCTCGTACTCGATCCATCACCCATATCGCTCCCGGACCACCTCAACGGCGCTCGATGGCTCATGGCGGGCGGCCAAGCAATCATCTGTTCAATCGAGGACCAGGAATTCATCGGCGCTCTCTCGGGCAAACCAGCTCGGGGGTGGACCGACACCGAGCAGGCCAGAGCCAGGTGGATTCTCCACGAACAACAGAACGCGCTTGCGATTCTCCTTCGTTCGGGTTCTTTCCCCGCCTTCCATCTTGGCAGGGACGGGGCGCGCGCCACCTACGATGAGATCGATTTTCTCAGCACCGTCATGGGGCTGAGGCTGCTCACCGTCGAAGCACGACTCGCCTGGAGCGAAGGCCGCGCCTCCGATTGTCTTGCGGCCCTCGACGCCGTTAATCGAGCGGCGGACGGTCTCCTGCGAACACCCGTGGTTTTGACGTCAGCCCTCGGATCGGGGGCCATCCGCTGGTCGTCATCCGCAGCCGCTGATCTTGTCAGCGATCCATGTACCTCGATGGCGGCCCTCGAGGAAATCCAACACATCCTTCCCTCGGAGGATCCGATCCACAGCTCCAACATCACCCTGGCGAGCTCCATCGCCGAGATTGCCGACGAGGGGCTGGACTATGTCGAGGACTTTCACGATCCATCCATGAGTTGGAGCCTCCCTGCGTGGGTCTCCAACCGCTTTCTGCTCGAAGACCTCGTTGTTGCCGAAATTCTCGAGCGTTGGAGTCGTTTCCTCGAAATTGGCCAGCGCCCGGCGGCCGACTGGCCGGCTGACGCCGGCCGCTCCGCCTGGGGAGACGCTGCGTGGCCGCAGTGGATTGCGCTGACCGGAGCCTATATGCCGAACCTGCTCAGCGCCAGAGTTCGGGCTCAGGCAGCGTCCACCGATCTTCAACAGATCAGGGCGGCCCTCGATCTACGATTGGCGTCACCCGAAGGACTCGATGTAAACGCATGTTCGCTCGTGGAGGACACCCGACCGACCGCTCTGACCGGGAAGCCCATCGGCTGTGGCTACCACGAGGACCGAGGAACGATCGTCATCGAAGTTCCGGGAGCGGAACAGACGCTGAGCGCCTTCGTCTCGGCAGGTAGCCATGCGTCACGGTTTCTCCCGATCGAGATACCGGTGGGCGGTTGCGACCAGGAATAGCCGTGGCCGTAATCGAGACCTGAACCTCGAGGCCCCGCTACTGCACTAAAACCAACGACAGCCAGGGCCAATAGGTGATGACCAGGACGCAGGCGAAGAGAATGAGCAGCCACGGCAATGTCGCCCGATATAGCGTCACGATGGGCTTGTCAAAGCGGTATGAAGCGATGAACAAGTTCATCCCCACGGGAGGGGTGCAGTAGCCGATCTGCATGTTTGCGAGGAAGATCATGCCGAGGTGAATCGGCTCGATCCCATAACCAGCCGCGAGCGGCAGCAGCAACGGAACCACGATGATGAGCGCCGAGAAGACATCGAGCATCGTGCCCAACACGAGCAGGAAGATGTTGAGGAGAATGAGGAACGTCAGCTTCGACGACACGTGGGCGGTGACGAAGTCAAAGAGCTTCATGGGAATCTGGGCGTCGATCATGGCGTTGGTCGACGCCAGCGAGGCGCCGAGAATCACGAGGATCCCACCGACGAGCACCATGGACTCCCGCATGACGCCCGGCAGCGCTTTGAGAGGGATCTCACGATAGATGAACACCTCGACGATCAGGACATAGATCACGGTCACCGCCGCCGCCTCGGAAACCGCAAAGAACCCACTGTAAACTCCGCCGAGGACGATGATCGGCAGCGGAATCTCCCAAATGGAGGCGCGGACCGCGGCCGCCGCCTCCCGGACCGAAAAGGCGGGTCGGGCCGCCGTGCTTCTTGTCAAGAGGCGGCCTTCGCGGAAACTCCAGAGTCCGAGGGCGAGAACCATGAGCGATCCCGGGAGAATCCCGGCGATGAAGAGGCGGTCAACGCTGACCTCGGCGACGATTCCATAAAGGATCAGCGGCAACGACGGAGCGAAGAGCAGGCCAAGGCTGCCAGAAGTCGTGACCAATCCGAGGCTGAAGTTTTCACGGTAGCCCGCGTCCCGCAAGGCTGGATAGAGCAGCGCTCCCATGGCGACGATGGTCACCCCCGAGGCGCCGGTGAAGGCGGTGAAAAGCGCACAGGTCACCAGAGCGATGACCGCGAGACCGCCCGGCATCCAGCCGAGCAGCGCATCGGACAAACGTACGAGTCGATTGGGCGCCCGGCTCTCACCGAGGATGAACCCGGCAAAGGTAAAGAGCGGGATGGCGAGGAGCACAGGGGTGTCAGCGATGCGGTAGATCTCCATGGCGACCGCGATCTGATCGATGTCGGCGCGGCCGAAGGCGAAGACCGCCCCGGCTGCGATGACCGCGAAGAGTGGTGCACCCAGCAGGGCCAGCGCCAGCAGAAGGAGACCGGTTAGGATCACTCCTCCCCCTCCCCGGCGAAGCTCCGGCGCAGGTGGAACCCACTCAGCAGCAGGTAACGAACACACAGCACGGTGAAGGCTGCGGGCAGGACCGATGCGGTCAGCCATAACGGAACCGACGCGAATGCGATCTCTCCGTATTCACGGGCGTCCTTCACGAAGCGGAAGGCCTGCCAGGCCAGAAAACCGGAGACCAGGGCGGTGAAGAAATCGGTGACGACCCGGATCCTCGATCGCCACGGTTCATCGACAAACCGCGACACCACATCGACGTTGATCTGACGATCGTCGCGAGCCGCAGCGACGGCGCCGAGAAAACCAACCCAGAGCACCAGCGTTCGAAGCAGCGGGTCCGCCCAGATGATTGCCGTGTCAAAAACGTTGCGGGCTACGATCTGCCAGGAGGCCAACCCGATCATCACCGCGAGAATGATGACCAGAAGGGCGTCCTCGGCCGACCCAAGCAGTCGGAGGGAGCGGCCGAGTAGGCCTTCGCCTTCCCACGCCCGAGCCGCCGCGCGGGTCAGTTTCACTGCTTGTCCGACGCCCCGGCGGAACCATCCGCCTCCAGAGCGGCGATCTCCGCCTCGACCTCGGCCAGGAGCTTTCGATTCAGACCCAGTTGTTCGACCAGTTTCGCCGAAGCACGATCGGCAAGCTCCTCCCACTGGCGCTCGGTGTCCGGCGATGGCGTCAGAGTGACGACCCCTTGTTTTTCGAGAGCCGCGCGCGCCCCCCTGTTGTCCTGCCTCGCCCGTCGATCGAGAGTCTCGGTCATCTCGCTCAAGACCTCGTTCACCACGACCTTGTCATCGGCACTCAGGGTCGACCAGGCGCGATCCGAGATCGCCATACAGCCGTAGGTGTAGACCACGGGAAACTCGATGGCGTACTTGACCTTGGTGAACCACTGGAGAGCCACCGCCGCAACCGGCGGACCGGTGACCACATCCACGAGCCCTGTCTGCAGACCCGTGAGCACATCGGCAAGCCCCAGCGGCACCGGCGACAGCGAAGCTTCCTCGATGAGCACCTTTCCGATGGGGTCGTTTTCCGGGAGCCAGGCCTTCTGGCCCTTGAGTTCGGAAAAACTCGAACCGTTCTTGGTGGAATAGAGATAGGCGAATCCGCCCTCGATGAACCCGAAGGTCCGGAACCCCTTGTCGTTGAGAGCCGCGATGAGCGTGGCATCCGTCTTCGACCGAACCGCGTCCACCTCGTCGTAGCTCTTGAACAACAACGGCAGAGTGTAGATATAAAGATCGGGCACCTCGTGAGCGAAACTCCCGGCGATGAAGACTCCGCCGTGGAGTTGACCGATCCTCATCTTGCGCTGCACCGCGCTGTCGTCACCCATGGTCCCGCCGGGATAGAAGCGGAAGGTGACCCTGCCGTATGTTCGTTCGGAAATCTCCGCCGCAGCCTTTTTGGCCTCGGTCATCCAAAACGAGCCGTCGGGAGCAACGGTGGCGATCTTGAATTGAGCCGCTTCGGCCGCGGGAGAGATGGCGCACAGGAGCGTGGCGAGAATCGTGACGAGAATCGAACGTCGCATGAATTACTCCTCGAAGTAGGCGTCGGATTCGGCCAGAAGGATCCGCGCCTGCGCTTGGGCCATGGAGTTGAGTAGAACGAGACCGGGGACATTCGGATCGGCTTCGATGACCTCATGAAGAAGGCGATCGTGAAGCTCGCGATCGAAGACCATTCGGGCGTACTCTTTGGCGAGCAGCACCTTGGTCATGAGGTCCCTGCCCTGGGCGAGCTCGATCGATCGTTCGAAGTCTTTTCGACCCTGCTCGGGTTTGCCGCCGAGGGCCGCCGGGATGATGCTGTTGAGGACGCCGAGATAGGTAAAGGCCGCTCCGTCTCGATAGTTCTCATTAAGAACGGCCACCCGCAGCATCATCGCCTCCACCCTGGCTTTGTCGGCCACCGCCAACCAATCGGCGCGATTGACCTGAACCCAGGTCGCCCACGAGACGCCGGCGGCGAAGAGGGCCGGCACATGCCTCGCCTGCACACCATCGATGATGCGCTGGAATTCGCCAAAGGGCAGCTGCCACGAATCACAGGTTTTGGGTTCGACTTCACACAGACCGCGCCAACCATAGCTTCTGCCCCGCTCGGCGAGCCGCGAAGCCCGTTCCTGATTCACGACGAATCCGGAGGTATAGCTCGAGTAGAGCTGGGCGCCTGCCATGAGGAGCCCGGTGTTGTCGGGATCGCCGGCGATCATTGCATCGACCATCAGCAGATAGGCGGGGGCTCCTTCACGTACCGTCTCTGGGTCGTTGTGGTCGAGTACCGCCGAGGTCAGACCCTCGGTCACCCGCGAGGTCATGGGCGCGATGACCGTTGAGCAGCTGCTGAACATGAAGACGCACGCGACCGCGACCGGGATCACTGTATGCGGACACCTCGAGCTGGATCGTCGCACTGGAAACCCCCTCAGACCGACGCGATGGACCACCGGCCATTTGCAGGATGGGCGAATTGTACCCCAGGAGGTCCCGGAGCGGTGTGAACACGGGCGAGGCTCGGCCCGACTTTTACCACACCGAGACCGGCTTCACGTAACCGATAGGGAAGGCGGCTCAGCTGCCGGAACTGCCAAAACCGCCCTTGAGGGGTCCCGATCCGGCGCCTGATCGACTCAAGCTGAGGCCGTCCGCGGTCTTCGCCGTCGGCTGATTTGTGATCATCGTCCGTCCGGTGGAGGGGTCCGTCACCATCTGAACCCGAACGGTCCGGTAGCTGCCCGAGAGCCGGTAGGGCTGCCCGGTGTAGATGGTGAGAATCCGCGAAACGTAGTTCCGGGTCTCTTTGTAGGGTGGAATCCCGCGGTAGCGGGACACCGCACCTTCGCCCGCATTGTAGGCGGCGAGCGCGAACTGGAGGTTTCCGCGATAGTGATCGACGAGGCGGGCGAACTCGCGCACGCCGCCGCGCACGTTCTGCTCCGGATCGAATGGATCGACGACTCCGAGTCGGCTCGCCGTTGCCGGCATCAACTGCATCAGACCCATGGCGCCCTTACGGCTGACGGCATTCGGGTCATAACCCGACTCGGTCCTGACGAGGGCATCCACGAGCTTGGGATCGAGACCGTGCTCGACGCTCACCTGACGGACCAGTTCGCGCACACCTGACGTCGAGGACACGACCGTTCCGGCGACCGGAGCCGTCGGCCCCCCGCCCCAAACCGTGCCCGCCATGAGAAACATGACGACACAGGTGCACAGCAAACGCACGAAAGCCACGTTACTATTATTGCAGAACCGGCAACCGGGAGGCCATCGGCTTTGTCCCACACGTCACAAACACCCCTGGATTCACCGTTTTCCGCCAAAATGGAGGCCGCCGGTCTGCCCGATGCCGCCATCACCGCCTTCGCTCATCACCTGGAACGATACCTCGCCGGCGACACCGGCACCCTCGGCCGGGAGCAAATCGAGCCCGTGAGCATGCTGCCCGAGATCGAAAGCTCCGAACCAACGGATGGCGACAATGAGCTCCTCGCCCGGACGGTGGTCATCAAGCTCAATGGCGGTCTCGGAACAAGTATGGGGCTCGAATCCGCCAAATCGCTCATCGAAGTCCGCCCGGGAACGTCGTTCCTCGATCTCATCGCCCGCCAGGTTCTCGCTCTGCGACAGCGCACGGACAGCTCGATCCCGCTGATCCTGATGAACAGCTTTCGCACCGCGTCCGACACCTCCGAGGCCCTCGCGGCCCATCCCGGCCTCGCCACGGACGGTCTTCCCACCGAATTCCTTCAGCACCGGGTGCCGAAAATCCACAGCGAGGATCAACTTCCCGTGGCGTGGGCCTGCGATCCCGAGCTCGAGTGGTGCCCGCCGGGACACGGCGATCTCTATACCGCGCTCGCCACATCGGGGACCCTCGACCTCCTCCTCAACAGAGGCTTCGAGTACGCCTTTATCTCGAACTCGGACAATCTCGGTGCGGTCCTCGACCCGGCCCTGCTCCGACATATGGTTGGTTCAGGCGCCGAGTTCATGATGGAGGTGGCCGATCGAACGCCGGCCGATCGCAAGGGAGGCCATCTTTGCCGGCTCCGCGACGGACGGTTGGCATTGCGTGAATCCGCACAGTGCCCACCCAACGAGCGCGACGACTTCCAAAACATCCGCACACACCGCTACTTCAACACCAACAACATCTGGCTGTCTTTACCGGCTCTCGCTGCACTCCTCGGCCGCCGCCACGGGTTCCTGCCCATGGACACCATCGTCAATAGAAAGACCGTCGACCCCCGCGATCCCACGAGTCCCTCGGTGGTCCAACTCGAAACGGCAATGGGCGCCGCAATTTCGCTCTTCGACCGCGCCATCGCGGTTCGCGTGCCAAGACGCCGCTTCTCACCGGTCAAAAACACCGACGATCTCCTCGGGGTTCGATCCGACGCCTTCGAACTGACCGATGATGGACGAATCGTCCTTGCGGCGAGCCGTACCGCTCCACCCACAATCAGTCTCGATCCGGACTACTTCAAGCTCCTCGACGATTTCGACCGGCGTTTCCCAGCGGGACCGCCATCCCTGGCCGGTTGCGACAGTCTCAGGGTCGATGGCGACGTCAGTTTCGGCCAAGGCGTCGTGATCGAGGGCGAGGTCGCGATACGCGGCACTTCAGAGCCGAGTACGATTCCGGACGGGGCGGTGCTCAGGAGCGAGCACCGAGCATAGTCCGGCGTTCGTATCCGTTCCCTTCCGATGCTCACCCGAATGACCACGCTGCCCGCGCGACGCTGGGTCGCCAAAGGCGACCCAGAAGGCCGGAGCTGAAGGAACTCAGCGTCCGGATCGGCGAAAGACGATTGACAGCATCACTCCCGTATGGGAATCTCCGCGACAGATCAGCTGAAAAAGGAGATCAACCGATGAAACGTCATCTCACAGTTTCGCTTTCTCTCATCGCCATGGTATGCCTCGGCGCCGCATCGGCCGCCGCCGCAGGGATCACCCTCCACGCTCCGCAGTTCCCGACGGGAAATTCAGTTTCACTCGACATGATCGCCAGCACCCAGGCCCCCAGGGCCCGTCTCGAGGCCAAGGTCAACTTCAACAAGGAAGGCCAGGCCGAGATCGAAGTCCAATTCAAGGACATGAAGCCCGCGGTCCTCTTTGGCGGCGATATCACGGCCTATGTGGTGTGGGCGGTGTCCAAGGATGGATACGCGATCAATCTCGGCGAGCTGGCGACTCGCAATTCGGGCGGCACATCGCGCTATCGAACCGGGTTGAAGAGCTTTGCCATTCTCATCACCGCCGAGCCGTACTATCTCGTTCGAAAACCGTCCGAGATGGTGATGTTTTTCAACGCGAAACCCAACAGCAAACGGATTCCCTCGGACGACTTCTCCCTGTCCCGCCTCGAGCCGGCGGGGGATCACCAGCTCGACAGCATCGTCAACGTTGCCTGGGACAGTGATGAGCCGCTCGAACTGATCCAGGCCGAAAAGGCCTATGAAATCGCCGGGCGGATCGACGCCGACCAGTACGCGCCGGATCTCTATTTTCAGGCCACGACGACCCTCGAGCAGGCCAAGGCCCTGGCCGGCGCCGGGCGCAAACGCAAGACCTCCGCTGACTTCGCCCTGCGCTCGGTGGCCATGAGCAACGACGCCATCGGCGTGAGCGAACGCAAGATCGAGGCTGCCGCCCTCGAGGCCGAGATCGCCGAGCGCCGGGCCGAGATGAACGCCCTGGAGGCTCGGGCGCTCGAAGCCGAGACCATGCTGAGCGAAGCCGAGGTCATGCTTGCGGAAGCGGCCGAGAAGACCGCGGCCCTGAGCGCCGAACGCGGCCAGTTGGAGGCGGGGATGGGTGCGCTGCGCACCGAGCAGGCCGCGCTCGTGGCTGCGGTGGCTGGTCTCAGGTCGGACCGCGAGGAACTGGCGAGTCGCCTCGACGACGCCTTGTCCCTGGTCGCCGACACCCGCAGCACCGCCCGCGGCACCATCGTCAACCTGCCGGACATCCTCTTCGACGTCAGCAAGTCGACTCTCAAACCCGAGGCCAAGCTCGTCATCGCCAAGCTCGCCGGGATCCTGCTCATCATGGGCGACCTCAACACCCGCATCGAGGGCCACACCGACTCCACCGGCAGCTACGGCTACAACATGAGTCTCTCTGAATCCAGGGCGTCGGCGGTTCGCGACTTCCTTTTTGAACAGGGATTAGCGGGCAGCCGAATGACCGTCGAGGGATACGGCCCCGACCGCCCCATCGCCGACAACACCAGCAACGAGGGCCGTGCCAAGAACCGCCGGGTCGAGATCGTCATCGCCGAGGGCACCATCGCCGAAGGCGACGGCACCAACTGAGCTCAGGCTGTTGACTGCCGCCGATTTCTGACGCTGTCCTCAGCTCCGGCCTTCTGGGCCTCTGTGACGCATTGGCGTCCCAGAGGCCCAGCGTCGCACCATCGGCGCGGTCGCTCGTGGGCTGATTGAGAGGGCTGCGACCACGCCGATGGCGCGCCGGCGGCCTGCCTGGTAGCCGGAACAGCGGACCGCATCGCGCCTCCCGGGGGAGCCCGGTATGACATTGTGCGGGCAGAGCCGCGAAACCGGTTGGTCGTTCCGGCACAATGTCAAACCCGGCACCCCGAGGTGGCGTGGTTTTCCGCTGAACGAGAAACTGCTCAGCCCCCATGTACAATGATCCGACTTTGCCCTACGAGGAGATTCGATGAAAGAAAACAAGGTTGAGCTGCCCAAAACGGCGGGTCAGGTCGTGGCGGATTCGATCAACGAACTTGGGACCACTCTCGTCGCATTCTTCAAGGCGCCCAAGGCTCTGTGGGGAATCAACATTCCCTATGTCATCGAAGGGCTGGTCTACTTCGGGGTACTGACGATCCTCGGGAAGTACTGCTCAGAGAACGTCGGTCTGAGCGATCTTCACGCGGGTTGGGTCTATTCATTCTTCACCGCGGGAATCACCTTCGCAATGCTGTTCTTGGGAGGCGTCAGCGACAAGATCGGCGTACCACGAGCTCTTGCTCTGGCCTTTGTGATGTTCATCATTGGTCGCGGACTGATTTCGTTCTCAGGATCGATCCCGTTGGGGCAGGGTGCGGGTTCGCCGATGTTCTTCATTCTGGCGGCCGGACTGCTCATCACCCTCATAGCATACGGGCTGTATCAACCCGCCGCATACGCAGGTGTCAAGCGGTACACCAATCCAAAAACCGCTGCGATGGGCTATGCAGTTGTCTACGGCCTGATGAACCTCGGTGCCTTTTTCTCCGGATTCGTTTC
This sequence comes from uncultured Acidobacteriota bacterium, assembly GCA_963753035.1. Taxonomy (GTDB): domain Bacteria; phylum Acidobacteriota; class Thermoanaerobaculia; order Thermoanaerobaculales; family Sulfomarinibacteraceae; genus JAHECW01. The sequence continues at coordinate 21,227 of CAVWAW010000012.1, forward strand.
GCCGGCTGTTCGACATCGGTTCGGCGACCTGTTCCCTCCAAACGGGCTGACCGCCGTGTTTTGGACCTACACCGGATTATGCGTGATCGCTCTGGTGGTAAGTCTGGCAATCCTCACCCGAAAGACCGACAGCAACGCAATCGAGCGCATCGCGAGGGAGACCGCCGAAATCGAGACCGCGGGTGACGACGTCACCAAAGAGGCGACGGAAGAAAAACAGGAGGCGCCACGCGCTCCGATCCCCACGTCCGCAATGATCAGATTTGGCGTTCTGACCGTTCTTTCGGTACTCGCCCTCGGAACTTCGATTCTGACGACCATGGGCCTTCTCAACATCCGTCCAATGGACACCTACATACTCACGCTGTGCCTGATCATCTGGACCGTGTACGAGTTTCTGCGGGTCCGACCCGACCACCCGTTCCTCAACTCCAGATTCACATTCTTCATTTTTGTTCTGATTCCGGTACAGACGCTCTTCGCCCACAATTGGCTCACCCTCCCGTACTACCTTGATCGGGCGTTTCGCGGCTCAGTCGTCAGCGACTACTTCGAGTTCTTTTCGAATATCAATCCGATCCTGATCTTTGTGCTCGCGCCAATCGTCGCTGGGCTCACGGCACGAGCAAACGTCTACACGATGATGATTATCGGAACTCTAGTGATGGCCTTGCCCACATTTCTCCTTGTCCTCGGGCCACACATGGTGCCGTTTCTCGTCTACATTCTCCTGATGTCCATTGGGGAGGCCATGTGGCAGCCTCGCTTCCTGCAGTGGGTCGCCGAGGTCGCACCTACAGGACAAACGGGTCTCTATATGGGCATCGGCCAGTTCCCGTGGTTCCTGACCAAGTTCGTCACTGGTCTCTACTCGGGGTACTTTGTCGCCAACTACATCCCGAACCCGGAGACGGGCATGGCCATGAACACCGAGACGATGTGGTTCATCTATGCGCTGATCGCGATGATCTCACCGGTTGCTCTGATCCTCGCCCGTAAGTGGATGATGGCCGGCATGCCGGAAAAACAGGAAGCATGATCCAGGAAGGTGTTGACAGTCACGCACGTGCATTGGTAGATTGTCGCTCCCCGAACAGGGGGCGCTGAGCGGGAGTAACTCAGCGGTAGAGTGCGACCTTGCCAAGGTCGATGTCGCGGGTTCAAATCCCGTCTCCCGCTCCAAAAATCACTCATAGAAGAACCGGCCCCGGGCCGGTTCTTTTTTTGGTGATTGTTGGGAGAATGGGGAGCTGTTCCAATGCTGAAGTTCGCCAATACAGGAGATCATCCTGCGAGCGAGACGCCCGAACCACAATCGCCGCCGCTCGCGCGACCAGCTCATTCGCCCCAACACCGGCTCATGCGCCGAGTCGCCCGCCTGTGCGCTTGGAGACCAAGTCGAGCCGCGGCGCCGGAACCGTGACCGTGGCAGTGGCAGTGGCAGTGGCAGTGGCAACGACAGTATCCGTGACCGTGACCGCATTCCGGCACGTCACCGTCGACAGCCAGGATGGCTGTCGCTACACAGCCCAGAACGGCAATTGTGTAGCGACAGGCTTCCACCCTGTCGAGCCACCCCTATCGCGATGAGATGCCATACCGATCCAGAATCTCCGCAACTCTCTCCCGATCGGCCCTCTCGACGTGGACCTCGCCGGAGTACGCATCCGAGACATGCGTCTTCCAGAATCGACGGAACGGGTTCGATTCATTCAGCGGTCGGTAGAACTTGAATCCGTGCCGCATGGGCACGATAGAGCTCAACTGATCCAGCTCGAAAACATTCTCGAATTCTCGAGGCTTTTCCTTGTTGACCGACCGATGCTCGAGTCGTCCATCGGTGATCCGGTACTCGTCCCGACCGAGTACCGCCGGCACCAGCGGCACAATCACGGCGACCGCGGTCATCGCCAGCGTCTTGACCGCGGTCGGCGAGTGAAACACGAAATGGGACACCGCGATAAAGGCCACGAAAACCAGCGCCACATAGAGCAGAACGATGGGCGACATCCTCCGCGCCGACCATTGATACAGCACCTCCGGATCGTCGTTGGCAGCAGTGGCGGAGCCTGGTTCCATGTCCTCGACCTCCCGGCTTGTCTTCCGCAACTCTAGTCCCCCTCGTCGGTTGGGGTCAATTCCAGAGGCTCTGTTTCCCCCATCCGGAACAGCGTCCGGGGCCGCGGCAGGAATCAGGGACAGCGACAGGATTCAGCGATCAGCGGCAACGACAGCGACTGAAACCGACCAGGATCCGCGGAAAACCCCGCCCCATCGGGGTGCCGGGTTTGACATTGTGCCGATAGGACCAACCGGCATCGTGGCGCTCCCCGCACAATGTCATACCGGGCTCCTGCGGGGAGCGCGACGCGGTCAGATCTTCCGGCTTCGAGGCAGGCCGCCGGCGTTCCATCGGCGTGGTCGCAGCCCTTCCAATCAACCCACCAGCGACCACGCCGATGGTGCGACGCTGGTCCGCTGAGACGCGAAAGCGTCACAGCGGACCAGAAGGCCGGCGATGAGGGCAGGCTCTGGATCAAGGGCAGTGGGCAGCGTCCAGAAGCTGTCCCTGCCTCTGACGCTGTCCCTGCCGCTGCTCCTGCCGCTGTCCCCGCCGCTGTCCCCGCCGCTGCCGACATCAGACGGACCGTTCTTGACCGTTGTGGGGCCCTGGCATAGAATGCCGCTCCCTGGCGACGTGGCCAAGTGGTAAGGCAGGGGCCTGCAAAGCCCTTATCCCCGGTTCGAATCCGGGCGTCGCCTCCAAATTCAGACAAAAGAAACCGCCCTGATGGGCGGTTTCTTTTGTCTGAATTTGGGCTGAGGAGAGGTTGTCACAACCAAAGCCGAAGAGCCGAAAGCTCTAATCGTCAGTCTTGGCGTTCTCTTCCTTCGCGGCTTTCGCTTTTGTGGTCTTCTTGGCAGGGGCCTTCTTCGCCACTGTCTTTTTTGTTGGAGCCTTCTTCGCTGCGGTCTTCTTCGCAGGAGCCTTCTTGGCCGCAGCTTTCTTGGCGGGGGCCTTTTCGTCCGTTTTCTTCTCCGCCGCCTTTTTCACCGCGGTCTTCTTTGCCGGAGCCTTCTCGTCCGTTGACTTCTTGGCCGCAGCCTTTTTCGCAGGTTTCTTCTCGGTCGTGAGTGGTCCGAGGGCCGCCTGGAGCTGGGCGCCGAACCCGGTCAGGGTCGGCTCGGAGCTGCCCGTGTCCATATGGCCGGCGTACTCCTGCCGTTCCTGCTCCCGCTGGTAGGCTTTGACCGAAAGGCTGATTCGTTGGCGGCTCGGGTCGAGGGTCATCACCTTGACTTTGATCTTCTCTCCTGGAGAGAAGACGGTTCGAGGATCGGTGTCGCGCTCGACACCGAGTTCAGAGATGGGAATGAGGCCGCTCAAACCGGGTTCGAGTTCGATGAAGACACCGAAATCGGCGCCGTTCTCCACCGTTCCCTCGACGATCTGGCCCTCCTGGTAACGCATCTCGATGCGTTCCCACGGGTCGCGATCGGCCAGACGCCGCATGGTAAGGCCGATGCGGTGGTTGTCGGTGTCGATATCTCGGATCCAACCCTGCACGGTCGATCCCACCGCCACCTCGGGCGAGGAGAGCTCAACACCGGGCTGAAGCTGGCTGACGTGGATCAACCCGTCAAGACCGGGATCGAGTTCGACGAAAATGCCGAAGTCGGTGGTTCTGACCACCGTGCCCGAAAATGCTCCGCGAGCGGGGAACCGATCAGCGACATCGTCCCAAGGGTCCTTCTGAAGCTGTTTGATGCTCAGTGAGATTCTGTTCTTGTTTTTGTCGAGTTCGAGAATCTTGACCTCGACCTCCTGGCCGAGGGTGAGGACATCAGATGGTTTGTTCACCCGATGGTGGGCGATCTCGGTCACATGGACCAGTCCATCCACCCCACCGATGTCGACAAAGGCGCCGAAGTCGGTCAGCGAACCGACTTTTCCCGTGACCACCGATCCGGCCTCGAGCTTCTCCCACGCCTCGGCTCGGAGCTTCTCCTTCTCGGCACGGATCAGAGCCGCACGGGAGACCACGAGCTTGCGGTTTTCGGGCTCGAATTCAAGGACCTTGAAGGTATAGGTCTGACCAAGGTGGCTGTCGAGATCTTCGCCGCGAATATCGCTGATGTGCGACATGGGGCAGAAGCCGCGCACCCCGGCGATGGTGATGTCGAACCCGCCCTTGCGGCGACCGACGACCTTGCCCTCGACGGGCACGCCGGACTCGACGGCGACCGCGAGTTTCTCCTTGAGTTGAAACTCCACGGCCATTCGGCGAGAGACCCTGATCTCATCGCCGACGCCGGTCACCACGACCTCGACGGGGTCACCGGTTCCGAGTTCCTCGAGCTCGTCGCGAGGCAGGACGGCCTCCGACTTCCCGGCGATATCCACCAAAACGACATCGCCGTGAACAGCGACGATGGTGCCTTCAATCAGATCGCCGATGTTGGCGGTTTCGGCGTCCAAACTCTCCTGGAGCGCCAGCTCGAATTCATTGACACTGCTTGGATTCTCGGTCATGGGGGGCCTCGCACTCTCTTCCGCGCGTCGCGCACGGGACCGGAAGGATAGCACAGCGACGGCCATCTACCCACATGGGAAGGGATCCAAGATTCAAGTTGCAGGATGCAGGATGCAGGATCGGCCTTGCTTCACCCGTATCCTGAATTTTGGATCCTGTATCTTGCCCCTCAGCTCCCCGCCTGCCAGACCATCTTCCCACCGACGATCGTCGCCGCCGGCGCACCCTTGAGCGGACGACCTGTGAACGGCGTGTTGCGCGCCTTCGACTTGAACTTCGTGGGATCAACGGTCCACCGCTTGCGTAGATCGAGCAGGGTCAGGTCGGCGGGTTCACCCTGGCGGAGAGTTCCGCCGGGCAGATTAAAGACCTCGGCCGGACCGGTGGAAAAGAGTCGCACCAGTTGCACGATCCCAATGACCTTGCCGTGAACCAGTCGATCGATAGCCAACCCGACCGCCGTCTCCAGCCCGACGATCCCGAAAGGCGCATCCGCGAAATCGAGCTCCTTCTCGTCGGCGTGGTGGGGTGAGTGGTCCGTAGCGATGGCATCCACCGTACCGTCATAGATCGCCTGAAGGACTCCCTCGATATCGGCGGCTGACCTCAACGGTGGGTAGGTTTTCCAGTTCGGGTCATAGTTGGCGTTTTCCACATCCTCGTCGGTGAGGAGGAAGTTGTGCGGAGCGATATCACAGCTCACCTCGAAGCCCTTGCGCTTGGCGGAGCGAACCAGATCGAGTCCGGCGCCGGTCGAGAGGTGGGCCAGGTGGAGTCGGCCGCGGACCGCCTCGGCGATGAGGATGTCACGCGCGACCACGACCTCTTCGGCCACCGCCGGTATCCCGCGTAAACCGATCCGGGTTGACACCGCGCTCTCGTGCATGGAGCCCGAGTCGGCCAGATCGAGGTCCTTGGGATAGACCACCACCGGCACATCAAAGCTCCTGGCGTACTCGAGCACACGACGGAGGAGCAGCGGGTTGGTCACAGGATGATCGGCATCGGAGATGGCGACCGCGCCTTCCTCGACCATCTCGCCGATCTCGGCCAGCGCCTCACCCTTGCAACCCTTGGAAATCGCTCCAACCGGGTAAAGCCGGCTGAGGCCGACTTTCTCGGCCTTCTCGCGGATAAAACGCGTCACCGAGGGATCATCATTGACCGGGTCGGTATCGGCCATGGCGCAGACGGCGGTAAAGCCACCGGCCGCCGCCGCCCGCAACCCGGTGGCGATGGTCTCCCTGTACTCGAACCCGGGCTCGCACAGATGGGTATGGAGGTCGATGAAACCAGGCGCGACAACCAAATTGGCCGCATCGATGACATCCGTGTCCGCCGTGGCCTCGATCCGTTCACCGAGCGCGGCCACGCAGCCATCTTCGATGAGCAGGTCCATTCCTTCGTCGAGACCCTGAGAAGGGTCGACCACACGTCCGTTACGAATCAGAAGCCGAGTCACTTCGTCCTCCGGCAAGCAGGTAGAGAATGGCCATACGGATGGCGACCCCGTTGGTCACCTGTTCTAAAATCACCGACTGTTTCCCGTCGGCCACCAGCGAGTCGATCTCGACACCCCGGTTCATGGGACCCGGGTGCATGACCTTGGCCCCCGGGGCAGCCATGGCCAGGCGCTCCTCGGTGAGCGCGAAGAAGTCGTAGTACTCACGCATGGATGGGAAATTGATTTTCTTCTGCCGCTCGAGTTGGATGCGGAGCATCATCACCACATCGGCGCCTTCGAGGGCCGGCTCGATCCGGCGAAACGCCTTGACACCCAGGGTCTCCACATCGACGGGCATGAGCGATGCGGGCGCCACGAATCGGACCTCTGCGCCCATCTTTGTCAGAAGATAAGCATTGGATCGGGCGACCCTCGAATGGCGGATATCACCGGCGATCACGACCTTGAGCCCACTCAGATCACCAAAGTGTTGACGGATGGTGAAGGCATCGAGAAGAGCCTGAGTGGGGTGTTCGTTGATCCCGTCTCCGGCATTGATGATGGATGCCGGCACCACCCCGGCGAGTCGGTGCGGCGCCCCTGCGTTGGGGTGGCGGATGACGATGATATCGGGCGCCATGGCCATGAGATTGCGCGCGGTGTCGAAGAGGGTCTCGCCCTTGGACACCGATGACGACGATGCAGAAAAGTTGAGCGTGTCGGCTGAAAGTCGTTTCTCGGCTACCTCGAAGGAGAATCGCGTCCTTGTGGACGGTTCCATAAAGAGATTGACAACGGTCATCCCGCGCAGCGCGGGCACCTTCTTGACCGGCCTCCGGGCGACCTCGAGGAGTTCCTCGCCGGTCTCGAGAATGAGCTGGATCTCGCTTGGGCTCAGCCCCGCGATCCCCACCACATCCTTGGATGACAGCCCATCAGCCCTCTCAATCGCCATCGGGGGCCTCCTTCCCGAGCCAGACTCCATCATCGTCGTCGGCCGGACGCAGCCGCACCTGAACATCCTCGAGACGCGAGGTCGCCACCACCCTGCCGACCACATCGGCCGCGACGGGGAGTTCGCGATGACCGCGATCGACGAGCACCGCGAGCCGGATCGCCCTGGGGCGTCCGTAGTCGAGCAGGGTATCGAGAGCCGCGCGCACGGTGCGACCGGTGTACAAAACATCGTCGACCAGATAGATCACCTTGTCGTCGATGGAGATCGGCAGCACCGTCTTTTTGAGTACCGGCTGGGTGTGGGCAGGACGCCACGGACCAATGTCATCGCGATAGAGCGTGATGTCGAGCCGACCCACCGTCGGTTTGGTGCCGGTGGTCTCCTCGAGCTCACGGGCCAACCGGTCGGCCAGCGGGACGCCTCGGGTGTGGATGCCGACGAGCATGACATCCTCGCCGTCGTGCTCGACGATCTCCGCGGCCATCCGGGCGACGGTCCGTTTGACCGCTCCCTCATCCATGATTTGCACCACGGTTGCCGGGTTCTTCGTGTCCTGTGCCATCTCAGCACTCCTTCATGGGCAAAAAAAATCCCCCCACTGGGGAAGATGGTCAATGCCGCATCTGGAAAGAACTTCCATCGCCGGAATGGTAGCACAAGCCGGCGGTCGTGAGTCGTGAGTCGTGAGTCGGGAGTATGATGCGCACACCATGACAATCGCCACGATCACCGCTTCGAACCGCGACCGGCTCATGGTTCTCGCGGCGGCGATTCTCTTTTCCACCGGTGGCGCTGCAGTCAAGGCGTGCTCGTTGACCGGTTGGCAGGTGGCGTGCTTCCGGTCGGCGGTGGCGGCGTTTGCGATTTTCGCCCTGATACCCGCCGCCCGCCGGGGTTGGGACCGGCGAACCTGGCTGGTGGCGGTCGCCTACGCCGCCACGATGATCTCATTTGTTCTCGCGAACAAACTCACCACGGCGGCCAACGCCATCTTCCTCCAGGGATCGGCACCCCTCTATGTCCTCCTCCTGGGCCCGTGGTTGCTCGGCGAAAAAATCCGCGCCCGACAGCTTATCTACATGGCGACCATCGCGGTCGGCATGGTGTTTTTCTTTGTCGGCAGCCAACCGGCCAGCATCACGGCGCCTAACCCCGGGTTGGGGAACATCCTCGGCGCGGTGATCGGTCTCAGCTACGCCCTGTGCATCATGGGTCTGAGATGGCTCGGCCGGGGATCCAAAAACATCGGGGCAACCATCGGCGCCGTTTGCTGCGGCAATCTCCTTGCCGCGTTGGTCACGCTGCCCATGGCGTTGCCGGTCGTCTCTTCGACACCCACCGACTGGGCGGTGGTGGTCTACCTCGGACTTTTTCAAATTGCGATCGCCTACGTCTTTCTTGTACGAGGGGTTGTTCGAGTTCCAGCCCTCGAGGCCTCCCTCATTTTGCTTGCCGAACCGGTGCTGAGCCCCGTTTGGGCCTGGCTCGTTCACTCAGAGGTACCGACCGGGTGGGCGATGGTCGGCGGCGCGATCATCCTCGGAGCGACGACGGCCATGACGCTCGCTCGAGATCGATCGTGAGTTCTAAGTTTTTGGTTTTTTGTTTTTAGTTGAGCCTCATGCAGAATTCGAGGGTCGGACGCTGAGGTCTTCCGACCCTCGCCACCATCAAGCCGGCGAGACGCCGGCTCTTCAATGGATCTCAGCCCTTTGTAGTGCTGGCGTCTCGCCGGCACAAAGACCACGAACCATCGTAAGAGAAGGTTGTGGCAAGAGGCCCAGTTCTTAGTTTTGGTTAAATTGCACACGCGATCCTAAGCTGATATTAACTGGATGCGATGAAACTCAAAACTTAAAATTAAGAACTGAGAACTCGCTATGTCCGCCTCCCATGCTCGACGGTGACGACCGTGTGGATTCCTCCCCTGAGGCGGTAGTCGAGAACCACTTCCATCCACTTCGGCTTGCAGCAGGCGACGAGATCTTCGAGGATCCGGTTGGCGGCGTGCTCCTGGTAGATTCCGACGTTGCGGTAGCTCGTCAGATAGTACTTGTACGACTTGAGTTCGATGCACGCATCAGAGGGCAGATAGCGGACGGTCAGGGTACCAAAATCGGGCAGGCCCGAGAAAGGGCAGACACAGCTCCACTCATCGGTGGAGATCTCGACCACCGCGTCGCGACCCGCGTATTCGTATGGAAAGGTCTCGAGCACCTCTGGGGTCAACGCCTCGACACCCTCAAAATGAAAGCTGCGGCCTTCCGCTTCGACCATGACGACTCTCCTCCCAATTCGATGATCCCCGGGATGGTAGCACCCGGGTAATTGAGTTACGATCTTTATGTGATTTCGCTGAAGTTCCACGCCCTGGTCAAATCAGTGACTCTTGGCCTGCTCGTCATCGTCGGCGGCACCATCGGCTACGCCATCATTGAGGATATGAACTGGTTCGACGCCCTGTACATGACCACCATCACGGTGACCACCATCGGCTTCAAGGAAGTCTTCCCCCTGTCGATCGCGGGACGGGCCTTCACTATCGTGCTCGCCTTCGCCGGCGTCGGCGTCATTCTCGTCATCGCGTCCGAGTTCGCCCGCGCCATGCTCGAAACCGATCTTCGCCGCGTCCTCGGTATCCGGAGGGAGCTCAAGCTCATGAAGAGGCTCAAGAACCACATCGTCGTCTGCGGCCACGGCCGGATGGGCCAGGCCGTCGTCGATGTACTCGACCAACGCGGCCTCACTTTTGTGGTGGTCGACATCGATCCCGATCACTGCCGTGAACTCGAGGACCAGGGGAAACACGTCGTCCGCGGCGACGCCACCGACGAAAAGGTGCTCGCTTCGACCAATATCGCCCAGGCGAAGACCATCATCACCTGTCTCGCCGACGACGCCCACAACGTCTACACCATCCTCATCGCCCGTCAGCTCAACCCGGGAATCACCGTCATCGCCCGCGCCGTCGAGAACGGCGCCGAGGAACGGCTCCAACTCGCCGGCGCCGATCGGGTTCTCAACCCCTACAAGGTCGGCGGCATGCGTCTCGCCATGACCGCCATCAAACCCACCGCCACCGATTTCATCGATCAGTCCCTGCTCGGCTCATCGGTCGAGCTCGAACTCGCCGAGATTGTCATCGACCCGTCGTCCGAGCTCGCCGGGAAAACCCTGGCCGGCGCCGAGGTTCGAAAGCGCTTCGGGATCATCGTCGTGGCCCTCAAACGGGGAGACTTGGCGATCTTCAACCCCGATGCCCAGGAACGCATCGAAGGCGGCGATGTGCTAGTCGCCCTCGGACCGTTGTCCGCCATCGAACGGGTGGAGAAAGCCGTCCAATAGTTCTCAGTTCTTAGTTTTGAGTTTTGAGTTTTGAGTTACATCGCATCCTGTTCACATCAGCTGAGGTTCGCGTGTGCGATGTAATTAAAAACTAAGAACTTAAAACTAAGAACTAAGACCTCGCGACGACAGCCGCGAGTTTGCCCGGATAGACCTCGACTGCAGCGTCAAGGATCTTCATCGCCCGGCTCATGGTGGCGGCGTCGTACATGAAGGCGATTCGCACTTCGTCGACACCGAGCCCGGGTGTGACATAGAAACCCTCTCCCGGTGCGAGACAGATGGTGCTTCCGTTGTGGCTGAAGTCCCGGAGCAACCACCGGGCGAATTCCTCGCAACTGTCGATCGGTAACCTGGTCATGGTGTAGAACGAACCTTCGCTGCGGTGGGGTTTCACCCCGTGCATCGAGGCGAGCCCGGTGAAGACCGCATCGCGGCGGCCCTCATACTCGACGCACAACCTCTCTGCATACTCTCGGCCGTGCTTCAACATGGGCACCACCATGAGCTGTTCGGCGGTGGCCACCGACAAGCGCGCCTGACAAAAACGCAAGGTCACGTCGAGAATTTCGCGATTCTTGGTCGCGAGACAGCCGATGCGGACACCGCAGGCGTTGAAACGCTTGGAGACGCTGTCCACAACGATAATGCGTTGGGCGAGATCGGAAAATCGGGTAAACGAACGAACCTGGCCGGAATCGAAGACAAACTCGCGATAGACCTCGTCGCAGATGACGAAGAGATCGTTCTCCACAGCGATCTTGGCTACCGCCTCGAGTTCCGATTCGGTATACACCGTCCCCGTTGGGTTGGAGGGATTACAAAGCAGGATGGCACGTGTCCTGGGTGTGACGCATCGCCGCAACCGATCGATGTCGCCGAAGTGATAGCCGTCCTCGACCTTGAGGGTGATAGGCACCATTTTGACATCGGCCTGAGCGGCGAAGCTCAAGTAGTTGGTGTAACAGGGTTCAAAGACCAGCACCTCGTCGCCACCACCGGCCACCACCGAGAGGGCAAAGGTAATGGCCTCGCTGGCCCCCGCGGTCACCAGAATTTCGTCGGGTCCGAAGTCGATTCCCCAACTGGCGAAGAACGCACTCCACGCTTCGCGTGATTCGAGAAGTCCTTCGCTTGGTGCATATGCCAACCGGCTGAGCGGAAGCCCATGCAACTCGGCGATCATCTCCGGCGGCGTCGGCATGTCGGGCTGGCCGATGTTGAGAAAGATAACTTCGGTGCCGCGGGCCTCCGCTCCGCGCGCGAGCGGCGCGAGCTTGCGGATCGGAGACTGCTGAAGCGCGGCGGATTTCTGAGAGAGGGCGGGCATACGACCTCCAGGCACGCCGATTGTAAATGAACAACTCGTATGATGCTGAGAATCTCCCGCAAACCTTTACAATGAGCCGCGAACTTCGGAGATCATATGTCCCTCACGACAACGGTCCGAAACATGTCCCATGCCGTCGGCGGACTCAGCCGCCGTTCCAAGCTCCTCTTAGTTTGGGACGTCTTCATGGTATGGGTGGCCCTGATCAACCTGTGGATGATCCTTTTCGACCTCAGCTATCTCTGGCTGCGGCCGCATTACGTCACTTATCTGCCGGTGGTGGCCTCGACCTACGACCCGGTGAAGGGAATCGAGCCACACCCCTTGACCGAAGCCCTGATGAATGAAATCCATGTCACGGCTGCGCTCATCGACGAGGCACCTCCACGATGGGTCATCAATGAACACCGGGACAACCTGGTGGAGTTGTCCTACCGGGTGGTGCATGAAAACGCCTTCGCCCGGTCGGGACAGGCCCGTATTTTGGGTATCATTTCGGAGGCGTTGGCAAGGAATGTCGGTGTCACCGGCGGCACCCTCCACGACCCGATCGTCCTCAGGGAGGCGTGCGACGCCTACTGGCCTCATGACCCGGACGACCTCGCGAAGACCATCTCCTCCATCGACCCAAGGGTCACTCGCGGTTTCGAAATCAACTACTACCGGACCTTCAACATCGACGGCCATCTCACCGATCACTTCTGGATCCTCGACCTGCCGTTCCTCATCCTCTTTTGGATCGAGTTCATGGCGCGGTGGATCCTCGCCATCAAAAGAAAGAGTTACTCCCGCTGGTTCTTCTTCCCGATCTTCCACTGGTATGACGTCCTCGGCCTCATCCCGGTGGCCGTCTTCAGGCCTTTCCGTCTGCTGCGCGCGGTCTCCATGTATATGCGACTCAAGCGCAGCGAGCTCTCCAACGTCGGCAAGGATTGGTTCACCCGCACGGTCCTCTATTTCTCGAACATCATCACCGAGGAGGTCTCGGATCGGGTCGCGCTCAGGATCCTCTCCGAGTTCCACCAGGAAATCGAAGATGGGACCCATACGGCGATCACACGTTCGGTGATCGAACCCCGGAGAACCGAGATCGAGGGCGTGCTTGTCACTCAGCTGCGACAGACTCTCACCGACCCCCGGACCATCGAACGTCTGCGTTTGCTGGTCCAGCTCAATCTCGAGAACGCCGTCGAGGAATCCGAGGCGCTAAGAGCGGTCCCCATCCCCAACATCGTGCTCAAACCGGCGGTGAGGACGATCGGCGAGGTCATCCTCGACGCGACCCTCGAAACGGTTGCGGGAACGTTCGACTCGGCGGAGGGCGAAGAGGCGGTCCGCGAGGTGACGGGCGCGATCCTCGACGATGTCTTCTACGGACCCGGTTTGGCTCAGGTCGAGTCCCTCGTCAAGGAAATCACCCTCCAGGTTCTCGATCACATGATGGATGTCGTCAACGTCAAGAAGTGGGCCCTGCCCGAGAACCAGCAGCCGCGTCCCCCCATGCCGTGGGAACCGGGAGCGCTCGATCCTACCGACCCGGAGCCTGACGCCGAACCTGAAGGATCATCCGACCCGGAGTCGGATGAGAGTTCGTAGTTATAAGTTTTGAGTTTTTAGTTTCCATCGCATGAGAAATCGGGGGCCGTCTGCGATGTAACTAAACACTCAAAACTCAACACTGATAACTAAGTCTTCCTGAGCCTGTCCAGGCGAAGGACGGCGTCGGCGGCCATGAAGTGGCGGCCGGCGAGGAAAACCACGAGCATGGCGCCGCTGGCGACGGCCGCGGCGATCATGAACATGACCACGATCTGATACGACACGGCCTGGAGCGGCGGCGTACCGGCGAGAATCTGACCCGTCATCATCCCCGGAAGCGAGACGATCCCGGCGGCGGCCATGGCATTGATGATGGGCACCATCCCGGTGCGGACGGCGTCGCGCAGTGGCGCCGCCAACGCCTCTCGACGAGTGGCCCCGAATGCCAGCCGGAGCTCGATTTCGGCGTGCCGGGTCGAGAGGTGGTCGAGAAAGCGGTCGAGTCCGAGAGCGATCCCGGTCAGTGAATTCCCGAGGATCATCCCGAGCAAGGGGATCACATACTGCGGTTCATACCACGGCTCCACACCAACGACGAGTTGGGTCACCACCCCACCGACCGCGAAACACGAGACCGCCATGGCCAACCAGGCGTCGATCACGATGCCGCGGTATCCCCTGCTGGTCCGGCCCGCCGCCTCACGGGCGGCGAAGATGGTCATCAAAACGAGGATTCCTACGACAACAATTGGATTCCGCAGAGCGAAAACCCGCTCGAGGATGAGCCCCAGCAACCCCAGCTGCACCACGGTGCGGATGGCTGCGACCGCGAGTCGCTTCTCAATACCGAGCCGCAACACCACTGAAATGGCCCCTGCTGCGACAACGAGCAGGGTCGCAACCCCGAGTTCGACCGGCCCAAGTTGAATGAGCGAGCTCATGACAGAACCTCGACCGGTACGGTCGCGAGGGGAACTCGCCGGTCCGCCTTGATCGCGAGGGAACGATCATGGAGGACGCAGACGACCGCGTGGCCCGAGCGGTGGGCGAATTCGAGCAGGAGCGAGAAGCATGCCGCCGATCGATCCTCGTCGAGACCGGACAGGGGCTCGTCGGCGACCAGCACCGGCGGATCCCAGAGCAACCCACGAACCAGCGCGAGCCGGTGCCGCTCACCGCCGGAGAGGGTGCCGATCTCCCTCTCCTCCGGGATCCCGGCGAGCCCGGTGGCCTCAAGGAGCTCAGCGAGGCGGCTCTCGTCCGGGACGCCGCGGCCGGCGCAGCGTTGACCGAATGGGAAACGGATGTTTTCACCCACCGTGCCCGCGAGCATGGGAGCATCCTGGGCCACGAGGGTGACCCTCGAGCGCCAGCGCGGCAGCTGCAGATCGGCGAAGGGCTCCGCGGCGAGTTCACGGCTGACATCCGATGTCGGGACCATCCCCGCCAGCTGACGAAGCAGGGTGCTCTTGCCGCTGCCGGAAGGGCCGTCGAGGACGACAAGCTCTCCTTCGTGAATCTCGATGGACACATCTGAAAAGAGCTGACGTCCTTCTCCGTTTTGGGCGCTGAACGGACCGGCGGAGAGGAATGGAGCCATGGGGCAATTATGAATTAGGAATGATGAATTATGAATTTCGGGCTCCATATTTTCTTCGAGGCGGGAGGTGAACCGCGGGTCGCAAGGGACGCGAGGACATCGCGCCATCGCAATTCAACGCAGAGGCGCAGAGCCATCGCACCATCGCACGGAGAATCGCAGATAGCGCAGATGGGCGCAGATAGTCATCGCACCATCGCAACGTTGCAACCAAGAAAACACAAAGACGAGGCGCGTCAAGGAAACGTGAACTTCGCCTCCACCGGGCGTGTCGGGTTTGACATTGTGCCGGACCGACCTCCAGGCGGAGCGTCCTCCCAAAAAATGTCCGCCCAACCAGGTGTGCACCCGAAACCGACCAGGACAAGCGGAAAACCCCGCCCCATCGGGGTGCCGGGTACGCCATTGTGCTGGAACCACCACCCGGCTCCGCCCCGCGCCCCGCACAATGGCGCTACCGGGCTCCCTCGGGTAGCACCTCGAGGTCATTTCTCCCGGCTACAAAGGAGGCCGCCGCTCGCGCAATCAGCGTGGTCGATACCCTCCCCGTTACCACCGAACGACCACGCTGATTGTGCGACGCTGGGTCGCCAGAGGCGGCCCAGAAGGCCGGTGCCAATAGAACCCCGTGACCGTGACCGTGACCGTGGCGGTAGCGGTGGCAACGATCGCGGACGGGTTCCGGTACTTCACCGTCGACAGCCAGGATGGCTGTCGGTACACAACCCACAACGGTCGCAATGTAGCGACAGGCTTCCAGCCTGTCGGCGACAGCGGCCGCGTCAGCGTCTGGGACCGGAACCGCGACAGGGGCGGGGGCAGCGACAGACACCGGATCAACATCCTGCGGGCGAGACGCCTGCACCACAGTCGCCGCCGGTGCACCATTCCCAAGGACGGGTACGGTTACGGGCACGGGTACGGGTACGGGTACGGAAGCGGATACGGCCACGGAATCGGAAACGGTCACGGTTCTTGATTCTCTCGTCCCCGGCCCTCTGGAGCGCTGAGCCGCTTCTGCGCCTGAGCGCCCCAGCGTCGCCCGAGCAGCGTGGTCGCGTGGGTGAGGGATTCGAGGGCTGCGACCACGCTGCTCGGGCGCCGGCGGCCTGCCTCGTTGCCGGAAGAACCGAATTCACTGCGCTTCCCGTGGAGTGCCCGGCAGCGCAATTGTGCGCAACGCGCCGCGGTTCCGCGAGGGCGTACCAGCACAATTACGAGCCCGGCAAGTCCCAATGAACGCGATTTCCTCGTGTTCTGGTCGGCATCGAGGCCGGCTTTGGACGCGGACGACGGTAGAATCATCGCCGTGAATCCATGGGAGAGCTACCGCCGGATCCTGCACTGCGATATGGACTGCTTCTACGCCGCGGTGCACATGCGCGACGACCCTTCCCTCGTCGGAAAGCCGGTTGTGGTGGGGGGCAATCCCGACAGCCGCGGGGTCGTCGCCGCCGCCAACTACGAGGCTCGCCGTTACGGCATTCACTCAGCCATTCCTGCGGCTCAGGCCCGGCGGCTGTGTCCGGACACGATCTTCCTCAAACCCGAATTCAAGCGGTATCGCGCCGAGTCCGAGGCGATCTTCGCCATCTACCGCCTCTTCACACCGGTCATTCAGCCGTTGTCCCTTGACGAAGCCTACCTCGATGTCACTGAACATCTCGGCGAGTTCGGGAGCGCCACCGCCGTGGCTCATGAGATCCGCCGCCGGGTCCGTGACCAACGCGGTCTCACGGTTTCAGTGGGGGTGGCGCCAAACAAACTCGTCGCCAAGATCGCCTCGGACCATGACAAGCCCGACGGGCTCACAGTCGTGAAGCCGACCGAGATCGAGGGATTCCTCGCGCCGCTTCCCGTTCGCCGTCTGCACGGGGTCGGTCCGGCGGGCGAAAAGGCGCTCCACGATCTCGGAGTTGAAACCGTTGCCGAACTTCGACGACTCTCCCTCGATCGTCTCATCGAGCGCTTCGGCCACTGGGGTCGGACGCTCTACAACAACGCCCGCGGCGACGATCAGCGCAACGTTCACGTCGAACAGATCCGCAAGAGCCTCAGCACCGAGCACACCTTCGACAAGGACATCGACTCGGAAAGCACCATCAACGAAATCCTGGAATCCATGGCCGCCGAGGTGTCCGCCGGGCTTCTCAAACGCGAGATCTCGGCCTGCACCATCACCATCAAAGCTCGCTACCCCGACTTCACGACCGTCACGAGGTCACACTCCCTACCGGCGCCCACCGCCGACGCCGAGAAGATCTCGGCAGTCGCTCGAGACCTCATCCGCTCCACCGAGGCTTTGACCCGTTCGGTTCGCCTGCTCGGCGTTGGCGCATCCAATCTGGTCACGGGCGGAGTCGAACAACTCGCCCTCTTCGGTTTCGAAGACGGCGGAGCGGGCCGATGAAGCGGATCGAACCTCGCGCCCGCCTCTGGGTGTCCGTCGTCACCTTCGCCGCTTTTGCAGTCTGTGCCCTGGTTGTTGTGATTCCCGTCGCGGAGCAGACCGGATGGTCCCACGCTTCGTGGGTCCGCTTCGCCTTCCAACCAGCGTGCCACCAGATTGCCGACCGTTGCCTCGATCTCGGCGCGGGCACACTGCCGATCTGCGCCCGCTGTGCCGGGCTCTACGCCGGTGGTTTCGCGGGCTTGCTGGTCACGCTCTTTGGTGGCCGGCGATTCCGTTTCCGTATCCGGTGGCTTGCGGTGGCGGCCATCCCATCCATCCTCGACTTCGGTCTCGGTCTGGTCCACCTGCCGACGCTGCCGAACTGGCCGAGGTTCGCCCTGGCGCTGGCTCCCGGATTCCTGGCGGGGGTGCTACTGGCAGATGCCGTGTGCGAGATAGCCACACGTCCCGAGGCCTCAACCTCCGCGCCCGAGATCACGTAGAATAGTCCGCGAACTCAAGGAGGAGAATATGGAGACCAAGGCTCCGTCCATGTTATTGCCCGCGCTGATCGCCGGTGGATCACTGGGATTTGTCAGCGGCTTGCCGATATCCAACTGCGCCTGCTGTCTCTGGGCCGCCGGCGCCGGTTTTCTGGCCGCGTTCCTCTATTCAAGGAACTGCAAGTCCGCGGGCGCCGGATTCGACACCGGCAAGGGCGGCGTGGTGGGTCTCCTCGCTGGCGCCGTTTTCGGCGTTGTCGGCTCCCTGGTCAACTCGGTATTTTCTCTGCTGACCGGAGGCCTGGATATCGAATCCATGCGCGAAGCCATCAACGCCAATCCCATGATCAGCGATCCCGAAGCCGCCGAGCAGGCGATCCAGATGTTCGAGTCGATCGGGCCGTTGGTCTTCGTGTTGATATTTGCGCTCATCTGGATCGTCCTGGGCGTCCTCTTCTCAGCCCTCGGCGGTCTCATCGGCGGCGCTGCTTTCAAGGTCGAAGCGGCACCAACCGACACCGGAGGCGGATGGTCGTCAAACCCACCTCCCATGTCCACCGGCGGTAACCAGCCGCCGCCACCACCGACCGCGCCCAGCGTGTAGGAGATCACATCATGGACGATGCCCTGCCTCCAAATCCCGAGGCGACCCGTGTCATCCCGTGGGAGGATCCGAATTACTCGTTTTTCGACGGGTTGTTTGAATCCGTCAAACTACTGGCGTTGAACCCCTCAGAGGCCTTTCGCCGAATTCCGGTAGCCGGCGGCATCGGCCGGCCATTGTTCTACGCCATTGCGGTCGGTTGGGTCAGCATCGCGATGGCGGTATTCTGGAACCTGCTCTTCCAGGGCATGTGGTTGCCGTTCATGGAGTCGATCGATGATGTGGCCGGGATGGGCGCCATGTACGGTTTCACCATCGGTTGGGCCCTCGTGATGATCGTGATCGCGCCGTTGTTCGTCGTCATCGGCGTTTTCATCGCCGCCGCGATTCTCCACCTCATGCTGGTGATCGTTGGTGGCGCGTCGAGCGGATTCGAGGCCACCGTGCGGGTGGTTTGCTACACATACACGGCCCAGCTCGCGGGGATCATCCCCTTCTGCGGCGGCATCATCGCAACGATCTGGACAGTGGTTCTCTACGTCATGGGTTTTTCCATCGCCCACCGCACCACCCAGGGCAAGGCGCTGATCGCGGTTTTGCTGCCCATTGTCATTTGTTGCGTGATGGGAGTCATTCTGCTGATGATTGTCGGCGGGATCGC
Organism: uncultured Acidobacteriota bacterium; assembly: GCA_963753035.1. Classification (GTDB taxonomy): domain Bacteria; phylum Acidobacteriota; class Thermoanaerobaculia; order Thermoanaerobaculales; family Sulfomarinibacteraceae; genus JAHECW01. The sequence continues at coordinate 40,138 of CAVWAW010000012.1, forward strand.
CGGGCTCGCAGCCGCCACCCAGTGATCGCGGCTGGGAACCGCACGCGACCGGCCGGCGGTTGACGAATGAAGAGCCGCGTACGTCTCCGCACCGCCTCCCGCGAACAGCGGCAGCTTGCGATCCTCTGGGGCGCCGCTGCAATCTCTTCCGTTGTCCTCAGGCCGGTCTGGATCGCCATCGCTCCACACATGGGATCGTGCACCTTCCGCAACTTCACCGGAATTCCGTGCCCGTCGTGCGGCACAACTCGAACAGCGCTTGCCCTCCTCAACTTCGATTTGTGTGGGGCCTTGACCGTCAATCCGCTTGCGACCATCGTGGCGGTCGCCTTCATCATCGGTGGCGGATTGGCGTTGATTTGGGCGCTGGTGCGGGGCCCGGTCCCCACATTGAAACTGAGCTGGTCCCGCTGGTGGACCGGCGCGGTCATCGGAGTCGTTCTCATCAACTGGATCTATCTCATCCTGACTGATTGAGCCTCCCACAGATCCGCTGCGATCACTGACGCCGTTTCTTGAACCTCCTCCGTTTTGAGATTTCATCTCTATCGAGGGGTTTTAACACTTGAGCGAGCTTGACAATATCGCCCATTGGGCATATTTTTATTTCGCTATGCGGTTGTTAAGTTTTCTATTAATCTCATAACCCAACAAGTGAATTTCTGCACAAGGAGGATCGGATGTCAAAAACAAAACTGATGGTTGTGGTTGTTCTTGCCGGAATCGTGGCCCTAGGTTTCGCCAGCGGCGCAACGGCTGCCAAAAACAAAATCAAGGGCCAGGATGTCTTCAAGGACTTCTGCAAACCCTGCCACGGGGCAGAGTCCGAAAACGACGAATACACTCCAATGTCGCTGATCCAGGATCAGTGGGAGACCTTCTTCGAAGAGGATTTCGTCGAGGCCCATGAGGGAATCAACGATCCGAATCACGACAACACCCCCGTCCTCGAGGTCCTGACCGAGGAAGAACTTGATGCCCTCGCCAAATGGACCATCGACCACGCTGCCGATTCCGAGCAGCCCATGACCTGCGGCTAACAGATTTATTTTTTTCAGGAGGAGATCATGATGCGCAAGATGATCGTAGTACTCGCGGTTGTCGCCTTTTTCGGCGGCGGCCTTGTTTTTGCTCAGGATGCTGAAACCGACCAGGAGATCGCCGACCTCAAGAAGGACATCAAGGACCTCGAGAAGCGGGTTATGAAAAACGAGCGCAAGACCGCGCTCGACCGGATCAACTTCATCGGCGACTTCCGTTTCGAAACCAACTCGATTCAGGCCGAGTTCGGTGACCGATTCAACGGCATGGAACTCCAGCGGTTGATGGTGGACAATTTGTTCTATGTCAACGGCACCGGCAATTTTCCGCCCTCGCAGGAAGATGTCAGTGGATTTATCGCCCAGAACTATGCTGACTACCTCTACTACCTCGACAATGTCGTCACCTTTGACTGGCTCAAAGAGGTTGTAGGCTCGTTCCCGCCCGAGCAGATGCAGCAGTTCATGGGCATGCTCCTACCGCACACATATGAGGAGGGCTACGACTACGAGAACACCCTGCTCTACACCAACCGGCTCCGGCTCCAGATGGACGCCAAGGTCTCCAAGAGCGTCGACTTCTCGGGTCGCCTGTCCATGTACAAGACCTTTGGTGACTCCACCGGCGTTCAGGTCTTCAATGGTCAACCCACCTCCATCAACGTCGACGGCACCACCTCGTCGGTGCCCAACTCGGACATGGTCCGGGTCGAGCGGGCGTACTTCAACTGGAGGGGGCCGAAGTTCTACCTCTCCGTCGGCCGTCGCCCCTCCACCGGCGGCGCACCGCTCAACTTCCGCCAGGACGAGCCCCGCGGCGGCAGCCCACTCGGGTCCGTCATCAACTACCAGTTCGACGGCATCACCGTGGGCTGGCACCTATCGGACAAGAGCACCATGCGTCTGTGCTACGGCATCGGCTTCGAGTCGGGCTTTGGTAACAGCGAACTTACCAAGCGGCCCCAGGACCGACTCAAGGACGCCTGGTTCCTCGGCATCAACTGGGACATTTTGAACACCGAGGACGTTTTCATCCAGACGACCATTGCCGGCGCTTTCGACGTCACCGACGGTTTCAACGGCCTCGTTGTCATGCCGGTTGACCCGGTGACCGGTCAGGACACGCCGCCCGCCGTCATTCGCTACTCCCCTTCGGCCAACCTCGGCGACATCTACTGGGCGAGCATCGTCGGCATCATCCATCCCGGCGCCTTCGACATCTTCGCCACCCTCAGCTACATGGAGACGAGTCCCACCGACGTGACCACGCCTTTCGGGGGCCTCATGTCCGATCCGTTCGAGACTCCCGAGAAGCAGGACGGCTACATGTACTACATCGGCGCGCGTTATAACTTCAGCAACGACAAGACCAAGCTCGGCCTCGAGTACAACAAGGGTTCACAGTACTGGTTCAACATGGCGGTGGCCGAGGACGATCTCATTGCGCCCAAGACTTCCGTGCGCGGCGATGTCTGGGATCTCTATCTGACCCACCGGATTACCAAGAACTTCATCCTCAAGGCCAGCTACATGCACTACAACTTCGACTACTCCCAGTCCGGCTGGCACATGGGCGCGGCGAAACCTCTCGACTCAACGCCTCCGCCGATTCTCGGATTCCCCTCTCCCAAGAGCATGGACAAGTTCCTGCTAGGATTGACAGCGCGCTTCTAGCTTCGGAGGTGGAAATGAGACGGACCCTCGTTGGATTGGCCGTAGTCGCGATCGCAGTCGCTTTGCCGGCGGACGCAGCGAAGAAGAAGTACTCGCATGAGAACTACTTCGAGCACTATGAAGGCACAAAAACCTGTTTGACGTGCCACGAAGACGAGGCCGTCTCGTTCTTCCACTCTCAGCACTATCAGTGGACCGGGGAAACACCGGCAATCGTCAACGCCGATGGCGAGAAGCTCGGCAAAAAGAACACCATCAACGACTTCTGCACCAACCCCATTCCCGCGTGGATCGGGATCACCAAGAACTCCCGGGGCGAGGTTCTTTCCCAGGGGTGCTCCAAGTGCCATGCCGGTCTCGGCAAGATGCCGAGCACCGAACTCAGTCGGGAGCAACTCGAGAACATCGACTGTCTGATCTGCCACGCCTCGGGCTACAACCGCAACCTCGTTGAAAACGAGGACGGCAGCCTCGAGTGGAAACCGATTCTGTGGCAGAACCAGGTTGGGATGGACTCGGTCTCAAAGCGCATCACCATACCCAAGCGAACCAGCTGCCTACGCTGCCACGCGGGTTCGGGTGGTGGCCCCAACTTCAAACGCGGCGACATCGAATACGAGCTCGCCGACACCGACCGCACCTTTGATGTCCACATGGGCACCGACGGCGGCGATATGGCCTGTACCGACTGCCACGCCGGCACCGATCACAGGATGCAGGGCCGCGGCGTCGATCTCATGGGCTCGGACCACGCCGGGGCGCCCCTGCGCTGCGGCGACGGCGAGTGTCACGACTCCGAGCCCCACGGCAAGGAACTTCTCAACCGCCACTCGGCTCGAGTCGACTGCACCGTATGCCACATCCCGACCTTTGCCAAGGCGGATGCGACCGACATGGCGCGCGACTGGTCGACACCGGGCTATAGCCAGGCCAAGGACAAGCACGTTCCCACCATCACCATGGGCGAAGACCTCGAACCCGAAATCGCCTGGTACAACGGTAAGGTCTGGGCGCAGCTTCCGAAGGTCGCGGTTTCGACCGGCCCCGACGGAGTCGTCCCGATGGTCGTGCCTCAGGGCTCGCGGAATGACTCCGAGGCCAAGCTCTTCGCCTTCAAGGTGCACACCGGGCGAATGCCGGTGCTGACCAAGGACCGCTGGCTGTTGCCGATCAACGTCGAGGAGTTCTTTGCCGACGGAAACATCGACGGCGCAGTTCGGGAGGCCGCGCACGCTCTCTACGGTCTCGAAGACATCGAATATGAATGGGTGGATGTCAAGCGCTACATGGGCATCTACCACGGCGTCGAACCTGCAGAGACGGCTCTGAGGTGCCTGGACTGCCACGGACCCGACGGTCGACTCGACTGGACGGGTCTCGGGTACGAGGCGGATCCTCTGGCGGCGGCACTCGTTTCTTCTCACTGACGGCACGCTCTTCGATTCAACGGCGGGGCCTGGCCCCGCCGTTGTTCTTTCTTGACACATATTTGAGATCCACTCTCGGAAATGACAAATCTCTAATTTGAGATCACAAATGAATTCGACTCTCATTTTTTGGCCATAACCATCAACCCCAATGACTTAAGTCTCAGGCACATGCACACTTGAATGAATCTGCAAATAACTAAAGTGACATACGCTTGACAATCACTATTGAGATTCACTACTTTAAGCACGTGGAAACGAGAGACGTCTTTCTGCGACAGGTGCCGCCCGATCAATGAGGCGGATTCGGCCGTCCCGGGTGGGCGGCGCCGCGAGAAATGACCCTCCCCTCGACCCCATCAAATTCAAGTGGAAATCAGGGACCGGCATCGGTCCTATTCGTTTTTCTCAACCTTTGCGAAGGAGGTATGCAATGTTGAAGAGGAGCCTTCTGCTGGCAGCATTCGCAGCAGTGGTGTTGGCCTCGCCCGTCTCTGCGGACGGGCCGGTCTGCGCCGACTGCCACGACGAAGTGGCCGCAGGTATGACCAATCAGATCCACATGCGGATTCAGCCTTTCGAGGTCTCGGGTCGGCAGGTGGGATGCGAAGGATGCCACGGTGACGGCGCCGCCCACATGGAAGAGGGCGATGCGACTCTCATCCGCACCTTTGCGGACTGGACACCCAAGGACGTGGCCGCCTGTGTGGATTGCCACGGAACCAAGGGCATGGCCGAGTGGAACGCCTCGACCCACGCCATGGAAAATGTCGCATGCGGCTCTTGCCACGGCATCCATGAGACGAAGCAGCCTTTGAACGCGTGCAAGGACTGTCATTCCGACGTCGTTGCCCAGTTCCAGCTGCCCAGCCACCACCCACTGCCCGAAAAGATGATGACCTGCGCCAGCTGCCACGACCCGCACGCGGCGACCGAGACCATGTTGAAGAGCAACCATATGCGACTCAACGATCTCTGCTACCAGTGCCACCAGTCACAGGAAGGGCCGTTCATCTTCGAGCACGAGCCGGTACAGGAGTCCTGCGTCCTGTGTCACCAACCCCACGGTTCGGTGGCCAACAACCTGCTCACCGCCAACGAGCCCATGCTCTGCCTCCAGTGCCACGAGTTCCACTTCCACGCAGGGCTCTACAGCCCCGAGGAACACGAGGTCGAGGTCGGCGGCTTCGAGCGTGAGAACCCGTTCGGTGTCGACGGGATGAACCGTTCATTTACCACCAAATGCAGTCAGTGCCATTCACAAATCCACGGCAGTGACCTGCCAGCCCAGAGCCTGGCCGGCGCCGGCTTCGGCATGGTTCGGTGAGGAGGTAAGAGCATGAAAGCACTCAAATTCTTCGTGCTGGCCACGCTTCTCGCCGCCCTCCCGTTTGCGGTTGCGGCAGACGAAGGCGAGACATCTACCAACGAGACCAAGGGATCCATCGAGGTCGGTGGACTCTTCGCCGATGTCTCGGATTCTCCCGACATGGCGGCCGAGTTCAATACGATCAACGAAGGTCCGGTGGGCAAGATCAAGCTCGCCACGTACCAGAACTGGGGCGCGCTCAACTTCAAGTTCAAGTACGCGGCCCAGGATCAGCACAGCGGTGACCTCGATTTCGACATCAAACGGATGGTGCGTTCGCACAACAGCTACAACGCGTTTCCGCACCGCCTCGGTCACGACCCCATGTACAACCTCAACTCGGTTTCGAGGAACGGCAAGGTTGTGCGGAACACCGACATGAGTCCCAATCAGGACTATGTCATCAACTACAACGTTTTCGAGGACCGGACCGAGCTCCAGTTTCCCGGTTTCCGCCCGCTGACCCTCGCGGTCGAGTTCCGCGAGCAGAACCGGAACGGTCACACCCAGGCCTTCACCACCAACCACTGCGACAACTGCCACATCAAGAGCCAGTCGCACAAGCGCAACCAACAGACCACTGACGGTACCCTCGAAGCCGGAATCGCCTGGAAGAGCGGTGTCGTCAAGGCCCGCTACACCAACCGGAAGCTCCGTGAAGGCCTGCCGTCGGTGACGGGGACCTTCGACAACAATCTTCACCCCGAGCTGCAGGCGCCGGTCTTCGACAACCGGATCCAGTACGACGACGACGCCGGTGTGGTGCCCGTCGACCTCAAACCCGAGATCGACAAGAACACCACCCGTCTCGACTTCCGATGGGCATCGAAGAACGGCTTCGCCGTCACCGCCAACGGTGTCTGGTCCGAGACCAAGAGCCGTAACACCGGCAACAAGGCCGACTACTCGGGCTATGTCGTCACCGCCGCCAAGCGGTTCGGCAGCAACTTCCAGTTGCGCTGGAACGGCAAGGTCTATCAGACCGAGACCAACAGCGTCTGGATCCAGCCAATCGAGAGAACAACCATGGCGGGACCTCAGGCCGGCCAGACCTATCGTGATATCTACGACATCGGTTTCGAGCAGTGGCGGAACTCCGCGCTCAACCGGGACGGCGCCGATTCGAAACTCGATGCCAGCTACCGCTTCGGCCGCAAATGGGGCACCCTCCGCGGAATCTGGAACTACGGGGTCGTCGACCGCGAGTTCTACGAAGTCGCACCGGGCGAAAAGAAGACCACCACGAACATCCTCGGCGTGACCTATCGCGTACGGCCCGCCAAGGGGCTGCGCCTCGACGCCGAGTTCAAACACGGCGAAGTCAACAACGCCTTCATGGTGATCGACGCCACGTGCTCGACTCTGGTCTCGGAACGCTACGCCAACCCGTGGAACCCGGAGACTCCGCAGTACCACGACTCGCACGATACTCGGATTGCCGAGACCACCGCCACGGCCTCGAGCTGGAACCGTGCGGTTCTGGCCCTCGGCTACAGCTTTGGTCAGACGACTCTCTCGGGACGCTATGTCTATTGGGACGGCACCAACACCGACGGCGACCTCACCGACTGGTCGAAAAGCCGGTCGACGGCCACCATCACCGCATGGTCGCCGGGTGGCGCCAGTTGGGACTGGTACGTCGGCTGGGCCTATCAGGACATGAGTCTGGACACACCGGCCTGTATCGCCGTCTTCGATGGTTGAGCAGGCACAGTTATGGGAGGCCAGGATGGCTTCTCTCGCGACGTTCTCAAGTACAACGAAACATCCAACAGCATTCTCGCCGGCGTCAAGGTCCGCCCGGGCAGCCGCTGGGATCTCGGCCTCAACGTGACCTACACCGCATCTGAGGGCGGGCTCGATCCCTTCGATCTCCCGGCCGACGACTACGTGGCGATCACCCCACCCATGTCGTACGACTTCTCGAAGTCGAACACCTACTCGAACATCGACATCGATCGTTTCAACTTCGACGCCATGCTCAAGTACAAATTCGACAACGACATCTGGCTCCGCTTCTGGTACCAGATCGCTGATTTCAACGACAACGACCCGTATCTCTACGACACCACCGGCATGGTCCAATGGGCCACCGTCACCGCCGGCTGGTCTTTCTAGAATCTCCCCTTTTTATTTCATCGGCCCCGCCTTTCGGCGGGGTCTTTTTTCTTCTCCCGGGGTTGTTTCGGGTGTATCTTCATGCGCGCCCGATCGGGCAACCCGTTGGCGCTGTCTCCCGGCCGACGCCGCAGCAGCCTGGCCGCCGATGTCAGGTTGCGTCTGGACTTCTCGTGTCAGGACCTGACGTCCTTTGTCTACCAGCGCCGTTTTCGGGCGGCGATTCTCGCCTTCAGCACCTTGAACTTGTTGACCAGCGAAGACGACCGCCGGACCTGCCTCGATGGCCTCGCCCGACATCTCGAGCCCGGCGGTCTGCTGCTCGTCGATCTCGTCAACCCGGGTGGACGCGGCGCGGGATCGCCGGCCGGCCCGCGGCGGTTCGAGAGCACCTTCCGCCAGCCTCCACACGGCCACATTGTGACCAAATCCGTCGAGGAGCTCGACCATGCGGATTCCGACGCAATGCTGGTGCGCTACTGCTTCCGGGAACGGCGGGACCGGGATGACTCACTCATCGACGACGTCGAGGTCGAGTTCACCCTCGCGCGGATCCCCCGCAAACAGATCGAGACCGCGATGTATGAGGCAGGCTTCGACGTCGAAGCGGTCTACGGCGACTACGCCTGCCGACCGTACAACGAACAAAGCCCGCGGATGATCCTCCAGGCGCGTCGGCTGGCCCCGTGATCTCGTTGCTCCCGCCAACGGGCATTAAGACCTCGGTTCTGGACACCTGATCACTGGATGGAAACACATCGCAGTTTCACAGCGGAGGCGAAAATATCCGCAACAGATGATCGTGGCGACGGGGCGCGGTCGTAGCGCCGCGTCTCATGGGCGGTGTATCCACCGATCATCGCGCCATCGCAGGCGGGACGCCTGCGCTACAATATGCGATGGTCTCTGCGCCTTTGCGTCTTTGCGTTGAATTGCGATGCTTGGCGGTACCTTGGCGTGCTTCGCGCCTTTGCGGTTCCATTGTGCCCCCCGGCACGGATCGACCATCTTCCGAGGGCTTAACCGGGTCAGTGCTCCTTTGCAGGCACCGCGGAGCCGAGCCGGTCGTAGAGCACCGGCAGGACCATGAGGGTCAGCAGCGTCGAGGTCACGACACCAAAAACCACCACCACAGCGAGGGGCCGCTGGACCTCTGATCCGACTCCGGAGGCCCACACCATGGGCAGCAGACCCAACGCCGTCGTTGCCGCGGTCATGAGCACCGGGCGCAGCCGCATCTCGGCGCCCTCGAGCACCGCCTCACGCCTCGGTTTCCCTTCGGATTCCAGCGTCCGGAAGAACTCCACCATCACCAACCCGTTGAGGATGGCGATGCCGAAGAGCGCGATGAATCCCACCGACGCCGAGACCGAAAGATACATCCCGAAGAGCTTGAGTCCGAAGACGCCGCCAACCAGGGCGAGCGGGATGTTCACGAGGATCAGAAAGACCGGCCGCGCGTCGCGGAAGTTGAGGTAGAGCAGAATAAAAATGAAGACCAGCGCCAGCGGCACCATCATCTTGAGCCGCGCCATGGCCCGCTGCTGCTGCTCGAACTGACCGCCCCATGTGATGAAATATCCGACCGGCAGCCCGATCTCCTCGGTGAGCCGCTGCTGCGCCTCGGCGACAAAGCCGCCGATGTCGCGGCCGACCACGTTGAGCTCGACGACAACCCGGCGCTTGCCCTCCTCGCGCGAGATCTGCGCCGGTCCTTCGACGATCTCGAAGTCCGCCACCTCACGGAGCAGGACGCGTTCTCCGGTCGGTGTCGCCAACGGCAGATCGCGAAGATTGTCGACATTCGCGGTAAAGGCCTTCGGTAGGCGCACCACCACATCGGTCCGGCGGTCGCCCTCGGGAACCGTGGTCACCACCTGACCGCCGATGGCGGTCTCGATGAGCGACCGGACCGCGGCGACGCTGATGCCGAGCCGGGAGAGCCGTCGCCGGTTCATCTCGATCTCGAGATAGCCGAGCCCTTCCACCGCCTCGACCTTGATGTCCACGGCACCGTCAATCTCACTGAGCACGCCGGCGATCTCGTCACCCACCACAGCGAGCTCGTGGAGATCATCGCCAAAGACCTTGACGGCGATCTGCGACTTGACTCCCGAGAGCAGCTCGTCGACCCGCATCTGGATCGGTTGCGTGTAACCGAACTCGACGCCCGGGATCTCGACCAATTGCGCGCGGATGGCATCGACGAGACCGGCCTTGGTTGTCGCCGTGGTCCACTCTGACCGCGGCCGGAGGATGACATAGGTGTCGCTCTCCCCCACCCCCATGGGATCGGATGAGATGTCCGAACGCCCGGTTCGGCTGACAACGTGGACGACCTCGGGCAACTCCATGATGGCGGCTTCGATCCGGGCCACCGTGTCCAGCGACTGGGTCAACGAGACCGAAGGGATCTGGAAGGGCTGGACGACGATGGAGCCCTCATCCATGCTGGGCAGAAACTCGGTCCCCAGGGTCGGTACGATGAGCGCCGCCGCTACGAACATCACCGACGCGGCCGCGGCGAGGACCCACGGATGAGCAAGCGCCCACCTGAGATGCGGCCGGTACAATTTCCGCACCACATCGGCAGGGTGCGGGATCCGACCGCCGCCAAAGACCGGCGCCGGTCTGAGGACGAACGACGCCAGCACTGGGATGACGGTCATGGACAGAACCAGCGCACACCCGAGAGCGATGGAGATGGTGTAGGCCAACGGCGCGAACATCTTGCCCTCGAGCCCCTGAAGGGTCGCGATCGGAAGAAAGACCACGATGATGACGGCGACGCCGAAAAGGATGGGTCGGGCGACCTCGAGGGTGGCGCGCCGGACCAGGTCCTTTCGGCACTCGCCCTCGCAGTCCTCGCGCCCGAGCAGCCGCACCGTGTTCTCCACCAGGACGATGGCGCCGTCGCCGAGCATCCCGATGGCGATGGCAAGACCCGAGAGGGTCATCAGGTTTGACGACATCCCGACGACGTCCATGACCAGGAAGGTGGCCAAGGCGGCCAGGGGCAGCTGGATCGCCACGAGCAGCGCCGACCGCACGTGGCCCATAAAGAAGAACAGCACAAGTACAACGAGGACGGCGCCCTGGAAGAGCGCGTTCTGGACTGTTCCGAGAGCAGTCCTGACCAATTCGTCGCGATCGTAGAACGGCACCACTTCGACGTCATCGGGCAGCGACTGGCGGGCGAGTTCGAGCTTCTCCTTGACGCCGTTCACCACATCCCGGCCCGAGCCCCCCTTGAGCATGAGCACGATGCCGGCCACGGTCTCACCACGTCCGTCGCGGCTGATGGCCCCCTGCCGGATCTCCGACGCGACCTCGACGGCGGCGACCTGACGAAGCAGCACCGGAACACCATCGCGATAGGCGACCACCGTCTCCTCGAGATCGTCGATGGACCGGACCCATCCGTCACCTCGGACGACGAACTGCTCACCTCCGCGTTCGACAAAGGCGCCGCCCGCAACTCCGTTGTTGGCTGCGACGGCGGCGGCGAGCTCCTCGAGGGCGAGATCAAAACGACGCAGGGCGCCCGGGTCGGCCACCACGTGGAACTGACGCACATGACCGCCGAAGGAGTCGACCCCGGCCACCCCCGGCACCGTCCGCAGGATGGGCCTGAGAACCCAGTCTTGGAGGCTTCGAAGCTCCATGAGATCACGCTGGTCGCTCTCGAGGGTGTACTGGTAGACCTCACCCAACCCGGTGGAGATCGGACCGAGGTTTGACTGCGTGCCCTCGGGCAGCTCGCCCGAGACCGTGAAGATTCGTTCAAGAACCAGCTGCCGTGCGAAATAGATGTCGGTGCCGTCTTCGAAGACGACGGTCACCATGGACAGTCCGAACTTGGACAGCGACCGGACCCCGGTAGAGTACGGCAGCCCCGCCACCGACTGCTCGATGGGATAGGTCACGAGCTGTTCGATCTCGATCGGCGACAGGGTCGCCGCCTGGGAGATCACGGTGACCTGAATATTGGTGACATCGGGGAATGCGTCGATGGGCAGCTGTGTGAATGCGCCCCAACCCGCACCGATCAGAAGAACGGCAAGGAGGATGACCACCAGCCGGTGGGCCAGCGACATCTCGATGAGTCGCTGCATCTCAGTCTCCCTCGCCCTCACCGCCGAGCAGGGTCGATTTGAGCAGGAAGACCCCTCCGGTCGCGATCCGATCGCCGACCACGACGCCGTCGATCACCTCGTGAACCACACCGTCAAAGACCCCGAGCACAACCGGGCGGACTTCGTAGGTTCCTTCAGTCAGTTCGACGAAGACCACATCCTCGCCGCCGACGTTGATGATCGCGGAGACCGGCACGGCGGCTGCAAGCCTCGCCTCACCGTGTGCCACTGCCCCTTCGACAAAGACCCCGGGATAGAGCGAGGTGCTCCCCTCGATGATCTCGGCCCGGAGCTTGATCGTCCGGGTCCCGGGATCCACCTGCGGAACTTTGGTGACCACTCGAGCGCGTCCGACACGCTCCGCCTGACCCACCGGCGCGAATTCAACCAAATCGCCTGTTGCAACCCCGGCCGCCTGATCCGGCGCGATCTGGAGTTCGAGCTCGATCCTCTTCGGATCGCCCATGACCAGCAGGGTCTGATACTCCTCGACCCACTCCTGATCCTCCACTTGAAGCTCGAGAATCACGCCGGTCGTCGGCGCGACGACCGGGAGATGGGCATCGGTCGTTCGGTTTTCGAGCACCGCCTCGAGCGCCGCTTCGGGGAAACCGTGATCGAGCAACTCCTCACGAGTGATGCTGAAATCGAGCTGGGCGGCATAGGCCTCCTGCTCGCGCACCTGGAGGTCGAGCCGTGAGATTCCTTCAATGGCGAGAAGTTCACGGCCCGATTCGAGCCTGGTTTGGGCCAGCGTTGCACGATCCCGGGCCTTCAGGAGTTCGGCCTGCATGGTCAGGAGTTCGTGGGCGTGGAGTTCCACCAGTACCTCACCTGCCCGCACGCGATCGCCCGGAGCCACCCGCAGATCCTCGACCCGCCCCGGTATGACCGCCTTGATGGTCAGGGTCGACCCAGGCACCCGGATGACCTGACCGACGACCCGTTGACTGTCACCAAAACCGTGCTCGACAACCTCTTGAACCGCAACACCCGCGCGTGCCCGCTGCTGAGCGTCGAGTTCCACCACTTCGGCGGCCGCTGTCATCGAGGCCGCCGCGAGGATCATTCCCATCGCCATCCAACGCATCTCATTCCTCCTCATGTGCAACCGGGTCGGGCAGTGGAAAGATCGTCGAGTCGCCGAGCAGAACCGCGAGTTCGAGCCGCGCCAGGAGCAGGGTCCTGCGGGCATCGATGGTCTCCTCCACGATGCGATCAAAACGACTGAGACCGTCGATATAGGCGAGATAGCTGATCGCTCCGAGCCGGAACTGTTCGGCCATCGAGTGAACCAGCACGGGAAGATCATTGATCGCCGGCTCGAGCGCCCGGAGTCGATCCGTTGCTCCCCGCAAAACGGCACGAGCCTCCTGCGCGGATCTCAGCACCTCGAGCTTCGCCACATCGAGGGACGCTTCGGCGGCATCGGCGCGGGCCCGGGCCTCCTCGCGTTGCCGATGACCCGCCGCACCGATGGGAAGCGGCACGGTCAGACGGAATCCCCAGGCGTCGAAGCCCGGGAATCCATCGATGGCGGGGATCCGCTCCCACTCGGCCTCGAGCTCGGCCCGTCCCCAGGCTGTAGACTTTATCAACTTGGCGGCGCTCCGCTCGAGTTCGGCGTCGCCGGCTGCGAGGCGTAGCACAGGGCCGGCGGCCAGCGCCGACGTCGTCACATCCACCTCCTCGGGCGGCTTCGAAAACGACGCCAGTGCTTTGAGATCGCCCCGGCGAACCTCGCCCCATTCGGCGCCGCAGAATTCACGAAGCGCGGCCCGGGCCATTTCCACATCGGCGCGTAACGCGGCCAGCCGAGACGATTCACTGACATGTTCCAGATCGAGCTGCCGAACCTGGGTCCCTGCGATCTCGCCGAGCTGAAACCGCGCTTCCTGGAGGTTGAGCGCGTCGTCGAGGCGACTCAGTCGCGCCTCCGAAAGGGCTTCCAGTTCCAACGCTGCGGCGAGATCGAGCCAGCGGCGGCTGGCCTCGGCGGCGGCGCTCAGCGAGGCCACATCCTGGGCCGTCACCACCCAGCTCTCGGCACTTCGCACCAGGGTCCGCGCCTTGGAGATCTGACCCGGAAAGTTGAACGGCGTCCCAACCCGGAGATAGTCGGCGGCATTGGGGCTGCGGCCCGATCCCCCCATGCCCTCGCTCTGCCATTCCAGGAATGGCGGTCCAGCCGCGGCCTCTCTCCGCAACGCCGCCGCATCGGCGGTCAAGCCCGCACGTTCGGCGCGAAGCCCTGGAAACCCATCGACCGCTGCTCGCTGGGCGGCCGTCAGGCGAGCTACGACATCCCGGGTTGTGGCTGTCTGTTCAGTGGTCTCCCCGATCGACAACCCGACGACCAGGACCACGGATACCACCACCGTATACGCTAGAGCTCGCACTGGCCGCTCCTCCTCCATCCGCCGCGATCTCAGTACGGCGACCGCTCAAGTATCACCTCTCCCCTCCCAAGGCGCAAGAAGTCCCTTGTTTTTAATTATTTGAGCAATCGCTCAAGTACTAGAAACGTGCTAAAGTCACCAACAACCAGTCTTTTTCGCGGTAGGATCAAATGATGGAGATCGAGGACAACGGATTCGTGCCGAGATCGCCTCCTCGTGAGATCGTTCTGGCCGCCGCCGCGACGGGTCTGACGGCGGTCATGTGGCTCGCCGGCTGGATGTCTCCCCTCGACCGAAGCGCCGGCGATACCCTCCTCCGATTGACCAACAAGACCATCACCAAGGCGCCAGTGATGGCCATCGTCATCGACGATGACTCCATTGCGAACCACGGGCCGCTGCCCTGGCCGCGCTCATTGGTCGCCGACGTCGTGGCGAACGGCCACCGAGCCGGCGCCGCAGCGGTTGCCCTCGATCTCCTTCTCGTGGAAACGGGAGAGGATCCCGGCGATGAAAAGCTCGAACAAGCTCTCCGCGAAGGCCAAACCCTGCTGGCCGCGGCAATCGGTCGCGACGGTGGATGGCTGCTGCCGAACCCTCGCTTCGGAGGGCTGGAGCGGGCGGCCCATGTCCACGCCGAGGTCGGGCCGGACGGCGTGGCGCGGACCATCATGGCGACAAAGCAAGCCCACGGGCTTTCCCTCCCCGCTTTTTCGCTGATGGCTGCGCGGATGATCCGGTCGGATCTCGAGGTGGAGCCGGGGAAGATCCTCCGGCCCGATTTCCGACCGGCGCCGGATGTGGTGCTCACGCTCTCGGCGACTGATTTCATCTCATCACGACAGAACGATCATCTTTGCGCGGGGCGCCTGGTCTTCATCGGCGTCACGGCCACAGGTTCCGGTGACCGCCTGATCGTCCCAACCGGTTCGGGAACGGCTCCTCTCCCCGGGGTGCTCGTTCACGCTTCGGCCGCGGCCTCGATCCTTCGAGATGGCATCGTTCGGATTCCCGGACCCTGGTGGACCCTGTTCGGTCTTTTTCTCGCCGCGCTCACCCCGCAGATCCTGCGGTCCAAAAACGGCGTGTTCAAACCACTGACCATCGCTGCGATCGTCATCGCCATCGCGGTGTTCGCCGCGCTCGCCCTGGAATTTCGCCACCTGTTGATACCGGCGCCGATTCTCGTGGTTGGAATGGTCGTCTCCATCGTCCTCCGCGAGGGCGTCGAATCTCGGGACGCCCAGCGTGCGAGCGGTCGTCTCCTCGAATCGCTGTTGCGCCACCACGATCGCGGTCGACAATCCGGAGTGCCGAAGTCCTCGGCCGCACGGTTGGCCGCGCTTCGCGATCTCCAATCGGCGGTTCTCCAGCAGGATGCCGCCCGGCGAACCCTCCTCGATGGAATGCACGATGGCGTCGTCATGTGGGACTCGGACGGACGAACCGCCGTGGTCAACCCGGCGGCTGTTCGGCTGTGGGGTCATGAGCCCGGCCGGGTCGATTTCGATGAGCTCGAAATATCAGAAGATGGCGATCGGGCGGCTGTCGTTCCTCGTCTCGGAACCGAGATCGCCGTTGAGGTTTTCACCATCGGAGATGGCGGCATGGCGCTGCTCAGGGACGTGACCGCAGAAAGGGAACTCGAACGTAAGCGGCGGGACATGCAGCGGCTGGTCTCGCACGAGCTCAAAACTCCTTTGGCATCCATCGCCGGATTCGGCGAGACCCTGCAGCGCTACGAGTTGACCGCCGATGAACAGCACCGAGTCGCGACCTTGATCCGAGGCGAATCATTACGGCTCGGCGAGATGGTCGCGACCTTTCTCGATCTCGAACGTCTCGGCAGCGACCAGTTCAACGAGTCCACCGAAGAACTCGATCTGGGATCACTCGTCGGTCAACGACTGGAGATCCTGTCGGAGGCCGCCCGCGCTCGACGACAAATACTCGTGCCGAAGATCGAGGCCGGGGTCACCGTCCGCGCATCCGCGACCCTGATGGAGCGGGTCGATCGACAACCTCATCGGCAACGCCTGTAAATACTCGCCCGAGGGCGGAGAGATCGAAGTTGTGGTCAGTAGGAGCGGTCAGAACGCAATTCTCACCGTCACCGACCACGGCGTCGGTATCCCGGCTGAAGCGCTGCCCCGGCTCTTCGAACGTTTCTACCGGGTCCCCGGAACCAGAGGCGCGGGTTCAGGGCTCGGGCTCGCGGTGGCGAACGAAGTCATGACCTGGCACGGCGGATGCATAGAAGTGGAGAGTGTGGTAGGAAAGGGAAGCACATTCACGGTCCGCCTGCCCGCAGAAAGATGACGCTATGAAACAACGGATCCTCGTGGTCGATGACGACGACGCCCTGCGCGAAATGATGGCGTTGGCCCTCGCCAAGGAGGGTTATCGGGTCGAGCGCGCGAGATCGGCCGCCGAGGGGATCGCCGCCCTCGGTGAGGCCGTTTTCGATCTCGTCATTGCCGATATCTACCTCGGCGACGGGACCGGCCTCGACCTTGTCGACGCTGTCGAGGAGCGGCAGAGCGAGACCCGCGTCATTCTGGTCACCGCCCGCGGCAGCGTCGAGACGGCGGCCTTCGCCCGAAGCCACGGCGTCTTCGACTATCTCGCCAAACCCTTCGAACTCGATCACTTCCTGGGCAGGGTCGAGGCCGCATTCGCCTCGTCCGCCGTTGGTCCGACACCGGCCACCGAGGGCCCCCGATCCATGATCGTCGGAAGTGATCCCTCCATCGTCGAGGTCTACAAGGCGGTGGCGCGGGTGGCGCCGCTGGATCTGCCGGTTTTGATTCGCGGCGAGACCGGGACCGGCAAAGAACTCGTCGCGACCGCCCTCCACCGCTTCGGGGCCAACCCGGATGGCCCCTTCGTTCCCATCAACTGCGGCGCAATCCCGGAGAACCTGCTCGAGAGCGAGCTTTTCGGACACCGGAGGGGCGCCTTCACCGGCGCCGATTCGGATCACCCGGGCGCGGTCGAAATGGCCCGCAGCGGCACCCTTTTTCTCGACGAGGTAGGCGAGCTTCCGGCTGCGCTCCAGGTCAAACTCCTGCGATTCCTCCAGTCTGGAGAGATCCAGCCTGTGGGTTCGAAACACCGGATTCATGTTCCGGTTCGGGTGGTTGCGGCAACTCACCGAAACCTGCGCAGCGAGGCCCGGGCCGGGCACTTCCGGGAAGACGTCTACTACCGGATCGCCGGTTATGAGATCACCCTCCCTCCACTCCGTGAACGCACCTCGGACATCCCGCTCTTGGTGGACCACTTTCGGCGCCGCCATGGCGAGGACAGGGTCCCGGCCGCCGGGGAAGAGGTCATGAATCTTCTCATCCGGCACCCGTGGCCCGGCAACGTCCGACAACTCGAACACGTGGTTCAGAGGTCCATCATCGACAGTGGAGGCCTGAGCGACCAGGAGGTGGTGGCGCAGATTCTGAGATCCATGGACGAGGGGGAGTCAACCGCCGACAGTCTGCCGAAGGTCGGTGACGAAATCACGCTGAAGGAACTCGAGCGCCGTCACCTCGAGGCGGTTCTCCGCCGATCCGATGGCAATCGAAGTCAGGCCGCGAGAATTCTCGGAATCGAGCGAAAAACGCTCTATCGAAAGGCACAAAGACTGGGAATCGACCTCGACCCCGAGGAGGAGCCATGAAATACGCGATCCTGATCGCCCTGATCGGCATATCCAATCCAATCGCCGCGATTGACGGGGGGGCCGAAACGATCACCTACGAAGTCGTGCGAGCCGAGGGGAAGCTCTTTCTCGGGGTTGAACCCGAGGAGCAGAGATTGAGCGTCGGTGATCAGGCCGTCTCCGGGGATCGTCTGCGCACCGGATCATCATCGTCGGCCACCATCGGAGTCCCTTCCCACACCACCGTTTTCCGCCTCCAGGCGAAGACCTCGTGCACTCTCGCCCACGACCGCCCAGGGGTTCTGCTGCATCTCGAGAAAGGCCGGCTTCGCGCACTCTTCGGAAGCTATACCGGCACCGATCCGCGGCTCGTCACGACACCTTCGGCGGTCCTCGCCGTCCGCGGCACCGAGTACGGCCTCAGAGTCAAGAAGAACGGCGACACCGAGATCGTGGTTTTTGAAGGCGTGGTCGAGGTCAACGATCCCTCGGGTACGAACCCGCCGATCCGAGTGGAGGCCGGGCAGCAATCGCGCATCAAGACCGGCCGGCCGGCGAAGGCCCCACAACCCCATCGCCTCACGCCCAACGATTGGGACCAGGGCCGATCGACACCGCCCTCAGGAATGGGCGCAGGGGGTCCCAACGCCGGCGCGCAAAGCGGGGCATTCGGATCCCAAGGCGCCGGCGCCGCGGGCAACCAAGGTGGGTCCAAAAAGCACGGAGGGTGAGTCCGATCGACCCACTGTCTCCTTGAATTCGATCCGATAGCGGCATCATGCCCTGGCACGACCCTTGCGCTATGGGAGGTCGCCGGCACGGAATCACCCGCACGCCGGGTCGAACACAAGGAGGTCCGTTTTATGAAACGCTCAATCATCCTCATTGCTTCTCTGGCGCTGGCAGCCGCCGCATCCGGTGTCATGGCCGGCGGCGGCTCGGGACCCGGCGCCGATCCATCTCAGGCATTTGACGTCCAAGGCATCGTGGTCGCCTTCACCGGCGGTTCCGGTTCAGGTTTGCCCATGCTCACGGTCGATGACGCCACCCTCGGCCTGGTCGATGTCGCCCTCGGACCGGTCTGGTATCTCCAGACCGCAGAGTTCTCCGCAGCCGCCGGCGACGAAGTTCGCCTCCTCGCCTACGCCTGCCCGACCTGCGCAGCCTCAGCGGTCGCCGCGTGGGTCGACAATCTGACCACCGGCGTCTCGATCGATCTTCGCGATGAAGACGGGCGCCCGCTCTGGACGCAGCGCCAGTACCAACGCGGGGGTTCCGGGCGGGCCGGTCAGGGCAACGGCTCAGGCGGCCAGAATGGCGGCGGGCAGGGTGGTGGCACCGGAGGCGGATCCGGTGGTGGCACCGGCGGTGGATCGGGTGGTGGTCAGCCCGGTGGATCGGGCAACGGCACCGGCAACGGTCCGGCCAACGGCAGCGGCCTCGATATGTCTCAGATCGAAACCGTCACCGGCGCCGTGGTCGACTTCACGGGGCATGCGGGTTCCGGTCAGCCCATCGTCACCCTCGACGTGGATGGCGAGGCCTACGAAATCACCGTCTCTCCGTATGGTCCAATCGAAGCATCCGGATTGGTGATCGAACCGGGTTTGATCCTCACCATCGTCTTTGCCCCCACAGAATGCGAGGAGGATCCGCACTTCGTGGCGATCTCGGTCCTCGATGAGGCAACCGGGCTTCTCATCCAACTCAGAGATCCCGAAACCGGATTTCCCATGGCCCCCGGCGGCGGGCACAACAGACCGAATTGGCCGTAGCGGACCGGCTCACACCTCGAACAAAAACGCCCCGGAAACGGGGCGTTTCATTGTCTCGGATTGCAGCTGAAACTAGTCATGCAAGCCACTTTGATTGAACTATTTACGTGCATCCTCACTGATCAAGTTGGCAGACTTCGAATCGGATATCTTCCAGCTATCGGCGCCCACGTCTTGAAACACAAAGGGCACCAAGAACCACAAAGAAACCACCAGGTCAATCCTGAGTCATCGCAGGCGAGCCGGACCCTAAAAGATCAGAAGGGGCCCGGGTCGATATTGCGATGCTTCGTGGGATCTTAGTGGCCCCTTGTGTCCTTTGTGTTTCAAGACATCGCCCGCGGGGACGCGGGCGCTACAAGAAGATGCTCACCGATCACGAGAGCCACCCTCAGGACCTCAGGACCCCAGGACCTCGCTCCTAAATCTCCGTGCCATCGGGAACGATCCCGTTTTTGGGAATCACCACGATGCCGTCACGGATGAACCAGCCGTCGCCATCGGCTTCCTGCACCCCCGAGGTATTCACGATCTTGACGTTGCGACCGATCCGGGCGTTCTTGTCGATGATGGCGTTGACGATCACCGAACCCTCGCCGACGCCCACCGGCGGCGCGTCGGCCGGCGCTTCCGGGTAGTAGCTGTCGACACCCATGACCAGGGTGCGCTTGAGCGTCGCTCCCGCGATTTTGGCGCGCAATCCGATGACCGAGTCCTCGACCGTCGAATTGACCACCTTGGAGCCGTCGCCGAGCAAGACCCGGGTAAAGCAGCAGGCGTCGAGCCTGGCGCCCGGCAGATGTCGCGGACGGGTGTAGATGGGCCAGTCACGATCGTGGAAGCTGAAAAGCGGGTTGAACTTGACCAGATCCATATGTGCGTCGAAAAAGGCGCGCATGGTACCGATGTCGCGCCAATAGCCCTTGAAAAAATGCGCCTGAACTCGCCGGCGACCGACTTCAGCCGGGATCACATCACCGCCGAAATCGACAAAATCATTGTCGAGGGCCTCGATCAATGCCTGTTTCCGGAAGAGGTAGATTCCCATGGACGCGAGGTAGGGCTGGTCGGCGCGGACCCCCTTTTCCTCGAGCAGTTCAGGCGAAACCTCCATCCCGGCGCGTTCCTCGGCGGTTTTGGGTTTCTCCCTGAATTCCATGATCTGGCCGTCTTCATCCACTCTGGCGGCGCCGAAGTCGGCGATCTCTTTCTCAGAGCACGGCATCACCCCGATGGCCACGTCGGCGTCGTGGAGCATGAGATCCGCGAGAAGATCCCGGTAGTCCATCCGGTAGAGGTGGTCTCCCGCGAGGATCAGGACGAACTCGCCCTGAATCTGGCTAAAAG
Source organism: uncultured Acidobacteriota bacterium (assembly GCA_963753035.1). GTDB lineage: Bacteria > Acidobacteriota > Thermoanaerobaculia > Thermoanaerobaculales > Sulfomarinibacteraceae > JAHECW01. Next base: position 61,078 of record CAVWAW010000012.1, read on the forward strand.
ACCCGCTCGTTCTGCCGGACCGCATCCGCGGTGCCCTGGAACCAGGAGTTGTCGCCGTCGGTCTGCTGGGCCGCCAGGATCTGAACATAGCCTTTGGAAAACGTGTCGAAGCGATAGGTACGACCGATGTGGCGGTGGAGCGAGACCGAGTTGAACTGGGTCAGGACATACATCCGATGCATGTGCGAATTGATGGCGTTGGAGATGGGGATGTCAATCAACCGGTACTTAGCCGCGATGGGAACCGCCGGTTTGCTCCGGTTCATGGTCAGGGGATAGAGGCGGGTGCCGCGGCCCCCACCGAGGATCAGCACCGTGACATCGTGAGCGAGATCTTCCACCCTTGGCATTGCCACCACCCTTCGTCGGACCGTTCATCTGAAGTCTACCAAAGGTAACGCAACCCAGCGGTTAAATCTCAGCTCGTGGCGGACTCGGACCCGCCAACTCACTCCCGGAACGAGCCAATCCCCGACACTGTTCGTCCTGCCTTTCCCATACGCCCCCCAGTCGAAGGAATATCGCCTGTCAAATCGACGATATAGTCTGAGAATGAGTCAGCCATCAAAACAATTGGACCGCCGACCGGGAAAAGGACCAGGAGTTGGTCAAGGCCTGTCGGCAGGGCGATGAGGAGGCATGGATTACCGTGTGGCGGCGGTACGGCCCGCTCGTCAAATCCGTAGCCCGCCGGACCGGCTGCGATTTCGAGGAGGCGCGAGATGTGCTTCAGCGAGTCGCGCTGGTTGCGCTGCAAAAGCTCGATAGTCTCCGCGACCCGAAGAAGCTGGCCTCGTGGTTGGCAGGCATCGCTCGCTTTCAATCGCTCGAGATGATCCGGCAACGGCGACCAGCGGCGCTGCTCCAGGATGACTCGGCCATCAGCAATCCTCGGTACGACGACGAGATGGTCCGAGCAGAAGACCTCGCGCGGTTGCGACAGGCCTTTGCCCGACTCGAGGAGCGCTGCCAGCGACTGCTCCATCGATTGATGCTCAAGGAACCACCGGATTCGTACCGGGACGTGGCCCGCGACGAAAACCTGTCGGCGACATCCATCGGCCCAATCCGACTTCGCTGCATGAAGCGATTGGAAAAGTTGATCGTTGGCCTGTCTCGTTCGGACTCCTGAGCGCACTCAATGGGTGAGAGGGTGAAATGGACCACTTGACCGAGGCGCACATCATCGACCTGATCGAAGGGGAAGCTTCTTCCGAGGCCGAGACTCACCTCGCCGCCTGCTCCGAGTGCCGATCCGCAAAGCGACTTTGGGTCGACCGGATCGAGGCGCTCCGCGAGATGAGTCGAGAAAGTATTGATGAATCAGAGCTTCACCGCCTCAGGGTGCTCTACCGCCAGCTCGGGCCGGGCCAGGATCGAGCCCCTCGCTGGATAGCCAAACTCGTGCGTTCGTCGGCCGGGGCGCCGGCCGCGGCCCGCGGTGTGGCTTCAGGAGAGATCGCGGAGTACACCGGCGGACCCTACACCATCATGCTGCGAGTCGGTGCGCGAGGTTCGCGACCAACCGTGTCCGTCATTGGTCAGATCGCATCCTCAGAACAGGATCGCGATATTGGCGGCACCTTTGCTTTGACACCTCCAAACGGTCGGGTTCGGCTGTCCGATGTCGACCAATTCGGCGAATTCAACTTCCCGAGGTGGAGCCCGGTAGCTACCGGGGGACGTGGTGGTTCGGTGACCAGATCATGGTCGTCCACGACGTTGAGATCGGGACCGATGACGAGCAATGAGATCGACTCCGTCGTCCCCGACGAGGTGGTGCGCCTGCTCGCCTCGGGTGAAGACGAAAAGGCGGGAGAGAGCCTCCGTGAATACGCGGAGCGTCTAGCCCGGGCGGAACCCGGTCGCGGAATCGAATGGGCGGCGAAGGCCTCATCGAAAATATCGATCGTCCTCTGTTCGGCGCCTATTTCAAATGGGCGACCGGTGTTGTTCACCATCTGACCGGAGAACCTGCCCGAGCGGAGAAAGACCTCGTTCAAGCGGCGCGCGGGATGACGAAATGCGGACGCCTCGATCTTGCCGATCGGGCCAGTCTGCTGCTGATCGATTGCCACGGGGAGCAGCTCCGACTCGATCGGGCGCGACGACTGGCGCGTCGATTGGAAAACTCGCTTCGTCGAGCGCGGGGATGCCGAGCGCGGCGCCGTGGCCCTGGCCAATCTGGCCTGCGCGGAGGATGCCGCGGATCACGTCGATCGCGCCCAGAAACTCTGGCGGAGAGCCATCCGCCGGATGGAACCGGGGAGTCTCAGACACCTTCTCGCCCGGGCCAACCTGGCGAATTCCGCTGCCCTCGCCGGTCGATATCACCCACGCATCGCAGAGAGCACCTGGAGATTGCACGGACCGCGCGCGAACTCGGCTTCGAAAATCTCGCCCGGCACGCCGAGTTGAACCTCGCCGAAACCGAGTTCGCCGTCGGCCGGGTCGAAGACGGCCTTCGAGGGGTGGCACCGGGTGATCGACGCCTCCAGGATCGAGGGTGATATCGGGATGGAGCTCGTGGCGGAGATCGATCTCGCCACCGCTGAAACAGAGGTCGGCGAGCTCGATCTTGCCAGGGTTCGGCTCATCCGCTCGCTGCCCAGGCTCCAGGAAGCGGGACTGCTCCACGACGAGGCGCGAGCGCTCCGCCTGGATGCGGTCATCGAAGCCGCCCAGGGTCGATTCGACCGGTGGCGCGCGGCAATCGATGAGCTCCGCGGCCCGGAAATGCAGATCCAACGCGACCTTCTGACCATCGACATGGCCCAGTTGGATCCGACGATCGATCCGCCGCAGATCGTCGGGCTGCACGCCGCCTCGCATCCGCAGGGCTTCGACACCGAGCGCTGCTGGGTCTCGCGTGGGCCGGCGAACGCTATCTCGATCGGGGCAACCGTCGAGGAGCGAAACAACTGTGCCGACGAGGTGCTCGCCAGCAACCGAGCGTCGGCTTGGGCCCGATTGGTTTCGCACCACGTACTCGGCAGGATGGACGAACCTGGATCCACCCGCCACCTCTTCAGGGCTGTTCACTTGGCGGACCACCTCCACGGCAGACTTCCGGCACTGTCCGACCGGAGCGCCTTTCTCAGGGTCCGCGGCACGTATACCTGGATCTCCTGGCAACCCTTTTGGAGCGGAACACCTCACGCGATCGCCGCCGCGCCCTCGACATCCTCTCGCGTTTCCGCTCGAGCTGGTTTCTCGACGAGATCGAGCGCCGGGCGGATCTCGGCGATGATCCTCAGGTGCGTCGGTGGCAGGAGTTGCGGGCGCGCCTGGCCTCGTTGTTGAGCCGGATGGAGGGCGCCGACGAACCGAGGGTTCGACGGTTCGGCGTCCACATCCATCGCGAGTTGAGGGGTCTGGAGGGCGAGCTCATGGAGACCGAGGCCGCCCTCGCCCGTCGAGTGCCGGGCCTCGTCCCGGACCGCATCGGACACTCGGTGTCAAGGATGAGCTCCTGGACCGCCTGCCCCGCGACGAGGTCTTTCGTCGAGTATTTCCTCGATACCCGCGATCTCGTGGTCTTCGTCGCCTGGCGGGGCAAGCTCCGCGTCGAGCGCATCCGCAACGTGGCGCCGGAGATCCGTTCGCTGGCTGCTTCGGTTCGATTCCACATGGATACCGCGACCTGGCGCGAGGGGTCTTCATCTCAAGGCTCTTCGCAGGCCCTCAGGCATCGCCTGCGCCGACTGGGCGAGATTCTTCTCCCGCCGCTGCCGGCTGACGGGTGGAAAACTCTATGGCTGGCGCCACACGCCGAGCTCTATCACCTCCCGTGGGCGGCGTTGGAATTTGAGGGTCGGGTGCACCTCTGATCGATCGTTCGGTATTCTCGCTTGTCCCCGGGGCCGGTGTGGCCGCCAGCCCTCTTGCGCGATCTCCCCCCATCGCCGCACCGGGTCGCCTTTGGCGCCGCTTCGAGCGTCGAACTCCCCATGATCGAGAAGGAGATCAGCGAATTGGCGCGGATCATCGACGGATCCGTGGCCGTGGAGACCGCCACCCGGGACGACTTCCTTGCCATGCTGTCGTCGTTCGACATCGTTCACCTTGCCGGTCATGCGGTCGTTCTCGACGGCATGCCGTCGGCATCCGGTCTTCGGCTGTGCGACGGGTATGTCACCGTTCACGATCTCGCCGCGACCCGAATCGCCGCGAAATTGGTGAGCTTCGGCGTTTGTTCTGGTGTCCGGATGGGCGACGGCCACATCGACCACCGCTATGACAGTTTTCTTCGATCCTTGATGGCCGGAGGGGTGCGTTCGGTGGTGGGGGCTATTTCGCCGGTGAAGGACGATGTGGCCTGCGCTTTCGATCTCGAGTTCTTCCGCGGAATCCGTGATTTCGGCAATCCCGGAGCCGCATTTCGGGCAGCGGTCGAAGAGCTTCGGCGCCTCAATCCCAACCCGGCGATTTGGGGCAATTTTCACTTCTACGGAGACCACCGGCCTTGGAGTGTTTCATGATCAGTAGATTGATACGGATTTCGATTCTGGCGATCCTCGCCATCGGGTTCGCCGGAACGGCGGCGGCCGGATCAGCGGATGTCGGCGACGGGAGAGAGTCGACTCCTGGCTCTCGAGCGGCCGGTGGTGTTTGTCATCACCGCTGACGTTTCTTGGGTCGAACCACCAAGCCGACTCGGTCTTGCCGGTGGCTGGACCGTCGAGCTCGCCGAGCCGTCTCTCGATCTGAACGATCTCGCCGTCGGTATCGCCAACGGCACTGCTCAGCAGGTGCGGGTTATCGGAACCAGGGTCCCGGGTCGAAGAGACAAACTGGTCACCCGCGCGGAATTCGTCATCCCCACGAGGCATGGAGTCGCGGCTCCGGGGCGCCACGGCCTGCCAGACCGCGGCTACCAACGCTCAGACCTTAATGGCTCCGATTCGCCATCGATCAACCGCCCTCAAGAGTGACGAGACGTTCGAAGGTTATCTTTCCTCTTTCATCCCCGATGGACTGATCCTCTATGTCAACGCCACGACCGAATACGACGTCATCGTCGACGGCGGCACGGAATTCGACGGGTTTACCGTTCTGACCGATCTCACCATTGGAGACTTCTTGGAGGTCAGGGGCCAGGTCAACGGCTCGACCATCATTGCCGAGAGGATCAGGCTGCGCGACGATGGAGGGGAAACCACTCTCGAGGGTGCCATTACCAAGTTTCACCTCGAGTGGATTCGACCTCGATGTCGACTCGACGATCTACGAAGTCGTGATCACGCCCGAGACCCAGTTTTCAGAATTTCGGGTCGCTTTCCGATCTTCAGATCGGTGATGACGTCAAAGCAAAAGGCAATCTCCAGGGGACCACCCTCACGGCGACGGAGGTCGAGCTGATTTCCGGTGGTGGCGGTGGTGGCGGCGGTGGCGGCGGTGGAGGCGGTGGCGGCGGTGAGCGACGGAGTGGACTTCGAATACAAGGGTCTGCTCACCCGTCTGCTGCCCCCGGATCGATTCACCATGGATGACGGCCGGGTCTATCGAGTTGACGCCGATACCGTCTTCGACCCGATCATCGGATCGTACTCGGGTCTCGCCGAGGGTCAATACCTCGAAGTGAAGGCGATTCGCACCGTCAGCGGCGAAAATATCGTCGTCGAGATCGAGTACGAGGGTGAAAGCCAGGGCGGCCAGGGATATGTCGAGTTCGAGGGCCCTGTTCTCGCGATCGACCAGAATTCCATGGAATTCGAGGACGGGACCGTCGTCCTCATTCTCCCGTCGACCCTGTTCACCGGCGACGCCGACTCGTGGCAGGATGTCGTTCCCGGTTGGTCCGCCGAAGATCCAGGCGCTCCTCGATCTGACCGGAGCCTTCTCCGCCATAGAGGTCCGAGCCGAGGACCCGGATCCCGCCACCATCGGCGGCCAGGAATTCGAACCGCAACAGGCGTTGGTCGTGCCCGCCGCCGGCGCCAATGGCGACGCCCTTGCCGATCGATTCGGCGCCGAGGTGGTCGGCCGGGTCGGTGATCTCGCCTTGCTGCTGTGGTGGCCCGAGCCCATCGATGACGATCTTCTCGCCGATCTCTCCGCCGATATCGAGGTCGCGGCGGTCGAGCCCAACTACTTTCTTCCGCGATCCGGAAACCGTTCGCGGCGCTATCCCACGGTCGATCGCAGCGCGACCAAACTCAAACTCCTCGATCAGCCGGCGGGGCACAGCAGGTTCGAATGTCCGAATCGCACCAACTCGCCGATGGCCGGGGCATCGTCATCGCAGTGATCGACACCGGGGTGGACCCGTTGCATCCGGTGCTTCGCCGTCGTGTGATCCCGGGCGGGCTCGATCTGGTGGACGGCGATCTTCAGCCGTGGGAGGAGCGAGACGGGATCGATGACGACGGCGACGGCGACATCGACGAGGCCACCGGTCACGGTACCTTTGTCGCCTCGATCATCGCCATCGCAGCGCCCGGAGCTTCGATCCTTCCCTACCGCGTACTCGACGACGACGGCGGCGGCACGGCGTACAATCTGGCGCTGGCCCTCGCCGATGCGATCCAGCGTCGCGTCGATGTCATCAACCTTTCGCTGGTCTACCAGGAACGCTCGACGGCGATCGACCTGCTTCTCGAGTGGGCCGCCGACCAGGGCATCGTCGTGGTGACCTCCGCCGGCAACGACAGCCTGTCCTCCATTCCATTCCCGGCCTCCGACAGTCACACCGTGGCGGTGGCGGCGCTGGGCGAGGACGGCGCTGACCCTGGCCGAGTTTTCCAACCGGTCCGAGGCGTGGACTGGTCGCTCCCGGAGAAGGCGTCTACGGCGGCCTCGACGAACAGAGTTCGGGACCTCGAGCGGGACCTCGATGGCCGCGCCGTTTGTCTCGGCGACGGTGGCGATCCTGCTGAGCGCCGACCCCGGTCTGGATCCTCTGCTCGTCAGGAATGCCCTCCGGCAGTCCGGTGTTGCGATCCAGGACGGCGTTTGGACGGGCAAGGTGTTGGACATGGCCGCAGCAGCGGCTTTGATCGTGAGTCCGTGAACGGAACGAACCACAGACGAGACCCGGAGAGAGGCGCAACATTGATTCGAAAGAACGGATATCGCTCGGTCCAGTCATCATGTTCACTGTCCTCATGGGCCACGCCGGTTCCGGTGTCGGCGCAACAGGCGGGACGGGACCCGGCGCCGGGGCAGCCCCAACCGGGCGGTACGACATATATCGACCTGGCGCATCCGGTGACTTCGAGCGGGACGCTCGACCTTTGGCGAGTGACCAGCACCCAGGGTGCGCGGGTCATGCTCAAGGTCTATCGTCCGGATGGCGACCGGCTTTTGCTGGTCGGGACTTCGCCGCTGGAGACCGATCACCGCCGGCGATGTCGCCACCTTCTCGTGCCGAATCCCCGTGGCTCGGAACGATCTCATCGGTTGTTTCTGCCCCGACTCGAGCTGTGTCGACGCATTCTCCGATGGCGACACCCTTTCGGCGGTCGGTGACATCGGATCAGGTCCGCTCGCGAGTTACACACCCGGTGTCGGGTCACCTGCGATCTTTGCCGCCGGTTCGCTGCTCGCCGATGTTCCATCGACGGCCGCAACCGATCTGGTGGTTCCCGTGGTCGCACGCACCCCGGGACTCAATGGCACCGTGTGGTCGACCAGTCTCGAGATACACAACCCCAGCGACGGGATCGTTCAGATCGCGCTCTTCTTCAATCGCTCGAACGCCAACAACACGACTCCTGCAGCCTCGGCCCAGGCGGAGATCCAGCCCAAGGGCGCCCTCGTCCTCGACGATCTTCTCGCCGAGGCATTCGAGCTTTCAGATGACGCCGGATCGTTGGACATCGTCTCCTCCGAACCGGTCTTCGCCCACGCGCGGATCGCCAACTTTGGAGGGGTTTCCGGCAGTTTTGGGCAGTCGGCAATCGCGGTGCCTGTGGCGTGGGCGCTCGGCGAGGACGATGTCCCCGGGACCAACCCCGAGGCCGGCAATGCAACCCTCTTCGAGTGCCGCGAGGATGCTGATTTTCGCTGCAATCTCGGGATCGCAAACGTAGCGAATGTCCCGCTCGCGGTTACGGTCACGGCATGGATCGGCCCCGACGCCGTCGGGACCCCTCTGGCCCTCGACCTCGAACCCTTCTCGCATACCCAGGTGAACCGCGTCCTTCAGGCGATGGGAATCTCCGCCACCGGTGGAGTGCGTCTCGAGGTCTCCGCCGGCCCCGGATCTTCAGGTCGTTTCTTCGCCTACATGTCCAGCGTCGACAATCAGAGTGGAGATGCGGTGTTTCTCCTCGGCGATCGTGTATCGACGCTGCCGTAATTGATCGGAATCTCTCGTCGTATTTCTCTTCGCCCAGCAGCGCTGAAAGTCGAAAGAAAAATGGAGGCGGGGCCACGAGGCCCCGCCTTCTGTTTTCTGAGCACCTTCACGATCGACACTCAATGAGAGGGAGGAGGAGAATCCCTCAGCTTTCTCGATCTACTCGTTGACCAACAATCAACCGCCACCACTGCCCGAAACCCCGGTGAACGACCCTCGGAGAACCGTCACACCCTGGTCGTCCTTCCACTCAACCAACCGCAGATCCTCGACGGGCTGCATCTCCGGCGGCAGCGGATCTTCGTCATCGGGGTCCTCGAGCTCGAGGGACGCTTCTCCCTCTGCGTCGGCCGTCACCATGCCGGCGGCGAATGCATCCACCTCGATTGTGTAGGACATTCCGGCATCGAGGCCGTTCGCCTCGGTCTTGAACTCCTGTTTGCCGTCAAGCTCGCGCTCGACCTCGGCCGTGCCGATGGCGAAACCGCCGGTGATGTCGGTCAGCGAGATCCGCTCCTCGTGGACCGCGGATCCACCACCGCCACCGCCACCTCCGCCGCCGCCGCCTCCGCCTCCGCCACCTCCGCCGCCGCCGCCGCCTCCGCCTCCGCCACCTCCGCCGCCGCCTCCGCTCGAAACTCCGGTGAACGAGCCTGCGAGAATCGTGTCGCCCCGATCGTCCTTCCACTCAACCAACCGCAGATCCTCAACGGGCTGCATTTCAGGAGGCAGTGGGTTCTCGTCGTCAGGGTGCTCGAGCTCGAGGCTGGCCTGACCCACCGCATCGGCGATGACGATGCCGGCGGCGAACGCATCGACTTCGACGGTGTAGGAGCTTCCGGGGTTGAGGCCGCTCGCCATGGTCTTGAATTCCTGTTGGCCATCCGCCTCGCGCTCGACCTTGGCCATCCCGATGGCGAAACCGCCGGTAACGTCGGTCAGCGAGATCCGCTCATGGTGGACCGTGGAGCCAGCGCCACCACCTCCTCCACCACCACCCCCGCCTCCGCCGCCGCCGCCTCCGCCTCCGCCTCCGCCTCCGCCTCCGCCGCCGCCGCCTGCGACATTCTGGAAGTTGCCGTCGAGGACCGGTGCCATCGACATGTCAACCACCCAAGCGGCCTGGAGCACTCCCGCAGCCTCCAGCTCGGCCGGGACCGGGGCGTGGGAATCATCCGGCGTCTCCAGTTTGAGCTGGGCGTCACCAAAGCTGTTGGTCCGCACAGTACCGAGGACCACATCGTCGATATGGATCGTATAGTCCGCAAACGGCGTGAGATCAAAAAGGCTGACCTCCACCTGCCGGCGCGTCGTTCTTCGCTTGAGCTCATCCTGACGATTCCGATCCTCAACCTTGACCCGACCCCAGCCGGTTGCCGCTCCCACCGGCTGCAGCGCGGCGATCACCGTTTCGCGGGCCCGATCGTGGCGATGCTGGCTGTTGTTGCCGCGCGAACCGGCGGTGCTTGTGGTTGCGGCCATGATCAATCCTGTTGCGACTAGAGCCATGTTGCGAAGAGCTCTGGTTTTCATTTGTGCCTCCTGTCGTTTTTTCCTGTTGAATGCCGGTCGCTGCCGGCAGATCTTCGTATCTCGTTGGTACAGTGCGCCCGGATTCAGAAATGAGACACGCCCTCAATTCGAATCAGTCCTCACGCCGGGTCGGTTGTGATCCGAGGACCGCACGGGGTGGACACTCCATCTCGACACACGAGGAGGGAAATGCCCTGAGAAGGTGTCTCGTTCCTATTTCTAGCGACACTGTTTGGCAATGGAGTCAATCATGCACCTCAGTGAAATCCGTAAGGTCAACGTCGTGAGTCTCACGATTCTTCTGGTGGCCCTCCCGGCCGCCGCCCAGTGGGACACCCAGAGTCCCCTGCCGACCTACCTGGATGTCCGGGGCGTCGCTGCGCCTACGGCTCAGCGGGTCTTCATCGCCACCGATGACAACTCATTCGACAACGGAGGCGCCCTTTTCGAATCGGCCGACGGCGGGGTCATCGTGGGTCCAACGCGATGTTCCCTTCAGCCTGGGCTCTCCGCTCAATGGGATCTTTTTCCTGGACGACCAGAACGGGTGGACCTGGGGCAACGCCAACTACCGCACAACTGACGGTGGGACCACCTGGACCGAGCTGCCTCTGCTCGGCTCGATCTACTACATGGAGTTCTACTCGACGACATTCGGCCTGGCCACGAGCAACCCGTTCTTCTACGTCAGCCATGACAGCGGATTGTCTTGGGTGCCGTCCCCGAACGACATTTTCGCTTTCGATTTCGCGGGCCCCTCGATCGGTCTGGGGGTCTCCGCCACCGGCATCTACCGCACATCCGACGGCGGCGCCACCTTCACTCTCGCGCACGCCGGCGACGCGAAGGCCGTGGCCTTCCTCTCGACCACCGTTGCGGTGGGCATCGTGGACGGCGCCTTTGTACGCTCGACGGACGGCGGCGTCACCTGGACGGTCGGCGCCCCGGTCGATGGTCGAAGCCATCTGGTCGCGATTTCGGCCGATGTCGTGTTGGCCTGGGGCCGCGCCGGCGCCTTTCCGGACTATGACGACCGTCTCTTCCGATCATCAGACGCCGGCCAAACCTGGACCGACCTCGGCGAGGTGATGGACCCGGGCGCTTTCGCCTCGTCCTTCGCCTTTGCCGTGCCCGATCTGCAGACCGTGGTCGCTTCTGACGGCGCGGGCAATATGTACCGCTCTTCGGACGCCGGTCAGACCTGGGCGCAGGCCTTCGCCTCGCCTGGATTCCAGCCCAGCTTCCTGGGCAGCGCCGTGCCGGTCTTCACCGATCCGTTGACCGGATATTTCGGCTACGGCCCCGGCTTTGTCATCAAGACCGTCGATGGCGGCGCAAGTTGGACGCAGATTTCGAGCGGCTCCGGCGAGTCGCTCAATGACATCGATCGATTTGCAGACGGCACCCTCATCGCCGTCGGCGACAACGGCACCGTACTGACCAGTTCCGGAACAACGCCATGGACTCTCCATGAGCGGTTCACGGCATCCCACGTCCAGGCGGTTCAGGTCATCGGTCCGCAGGAGGTCGTGGTCGTGGACGAGACCTCCCGTGTGTACAGCAGTGGCGATGGCGGTGAAACTTGGACTACAGCAGCCACAACACCACCGGGCCTCGAGGCGGAGGATCTCTTCTTCACCACCCTCCTCGACGGATGGGTCACCGGCTTCGGCAGCGGCGGCGTGGCCGTCTTCCACACGACCGACGGCGGCGCCTCGTGGACGCCCGTCACGGGTTTCTCAGGAGCCTACAAGGCGATCGATTTCGAAGGCGCGCACGGCTGGGCCGCCAACGTCAGCGGCCGTTTCTACCGCACCATCGATGGCGGCGCCTCCTGGATCCAGGGCGATCTTCCAGGTTCCCCGCTGCAGATTCAGGACATGGATTTCTTCGATACGAATATCGGCTACGCCGTCGGCTGGTGGGGGACCGCGTTCCGCAGCGACGACGGTGGTGCAACCTGGCAGACGCTTCCCACTCCCAACACAACCGATCAGCTCACCGATATCTATCTGCTCGGTCCCGACGAGTTCTGGGTCAGCACCAACAGTGATGTGGCCTACTATTCGGCCACGGGCGGTCAGAGCTGGGCCGTTCTGGATATCGGTTCGTCGGGCTTCGGCAACTTCTCCGCCATCGCCGCCACGCCGGCGGGCGATGCCTGGGTGGCAGGTTTCCAGGGCTATATCGAACACTTCACCGGACCGCCGCCACCACCCCTCAACCAGCCACCGGCTGCGTCCTACAATTTTGTGACGACCGGCCTCTCGGTGGCCTTCTTCGACACAAGCACCGATCCCGACGGCACCATCGTCAGCTGGCTCTGGGATTTCGGCGACGGCACAACTTCGACCGAACAGGACCCGACCCATGTCTTCCCGGGGGCCGACACATTCCATGTAAGCCTGGTGGTGACCGATGACAACGGTGACACCGACGGCACCCTCCAGTTCATTGCCGTCCAGCCCGGTCCCGGGGGCACCTTCGGCGACTTCACCGAGGTGACCCCGCTCGATCCGCTTTTCGTGACCCCGCAGGACGAGGATTTCTGGGTGGCCACCACCGCGCCCGCCGATTACGACGGAGACGGCGACCTCGATATCGCGGTTCTCGGCTTCTACGTCGTCTACAACACGAGTGTCGAGGAGCGCCTCGTGCTCATCCGCAACGATGGTCCAGCCGCCCCCGACGAGTGGGAGTTCGCGTATATCGATGTTCCGCTGGGGAACCTGAGCGCCGGTGCATCGGACCTCGCGTGGGGCGATGTGGATGGCGATGGAGACCAGGATCTCGCTGTTGGAACCGACGGCCAGAGCGTGATCTACCGCAACGACGCCGGCTCGCTCGTGGCGAGCGACACCGATCTTCCCGCCTACTGGGAGGACAACTTCCAGGCGGACTTCGATCTGCGCTCCATCACCTGGGCGGACTACGACAACGACGGCGACCTCGATCTTCTGCTGCCGTCCGTCTGGGATGACGGGACCTTCTCCTACCGCACCGCTCTGATGCGCAACGACGGCGACAATGGCACCGGCGGGTGGAGCTTCAGCGAGGTTTCTGCCGGCCTCGCGCCGACCGGCCACGCCCAGAGCGCCTGGGCCGACCATGACGGCGACCAGGATCTCGATCTGTTGTTGATCCACCTGGCGCCGCTGACCGACGACGGCTTCATCCGTCGCTACCGCAACGACGGGAACGGCATCTTTGTCGGCGAGGACATCCTCGGAGCTCTCACCATCGAGCACGGTGAGGGGCAGTGGGGGGACTACGATGACGACGGCGATCTCGATATCCTCGTGGCCGGCCACATCAAGGAACTCGACGGGTCGTACAACACGGTTCTCCGCATCTACCGGAACGATGCCGAGACCTATGTTCCCATCGAGGTGATCGTGTGCCCCTCGTGCGAGGGCTGGATTGACTTGAACGCCGCCACCTGGGCCGATTACGACTCGGACGGGGACGTGGACATCCTCGTGGCCGGCAATTACAACTCCGGCTCCCAGATCGAGGGCCGCGCGAAGATCTACGACAACCAGGACGGCGTTTTCACGGACTCGGGCAACCAACTGCCCGCCCCGCGGGCTTCCGGTTCGCGTGGAGGCTCGTTCACCTGGCTGGATATCGACGGCGAGGGCGATCTCGACTATTTCATCGCCGGGCAGTACTTCGTGCCGGGCGGTAACGGTCTGGTCGAGGCCCAGATGCACGTCTACCGCAACGACGCCGCCGGTCAAAACGACTCTCCCTCGGCTCCGTCTTTCCTCAACGCCGAGGTGGATGAACTCACCAACAGCGTCGTTCTCTGGTGGAACGCGGCGGCCGACGACCTGACTCCGACTCAAGCATTGACCTATGATCTCCGCCTTTATCGTGACGGCGCCCCGACAACGGTTCCGAACATCCTTCCGGAATCGGGCAGCGTGCGCGCCGTCGACGAGTGGACCCTGACCGGGCTGTCCGACGGCCTCTACACCTGGACGCTCCGAGCGGTGGACAGCGCCTACAACGGTGGACCCACGGCCGAGGCCACCTTCACCGTTGGTGGCCCCGCCTCAACGGTCATCTTCATGGACGGCTTCGAATCGGGTGATCTGTCGGCGTGGTGAATCTTCGTGGATTCGGCATCGCTCTCCCCGGGGCAGGGAACAGCTGTACCCCAACATGCGGTTGAGTCAGGTGGGTCGAAAAGGGCGGATGGTCCCCACCCGGGGAGGCCACCCGGCTCTGCCCGTCCGATCCGCCGTCCTTGATCAGCAGTGAAACAACGAATGGAGAGATCGTCTTGAAACGAATCACATCAATCGTCGCGTTGGCCGCAGTACTGACAACCCCCATCTCCCTTGCAGCACTCGACTGGACGCCGTCTGACGTACCCGGCGGTACCGGGATCGCTTTCGCGGGGGACGGCGCCGGGACCATCTGGGTCGCCACCGAAGGAGGTGGCGTCTTTCGCAGCACCACCGTCGGCGCAACCTGGACGGCGGTCAACCAGGGACTCGACAGCCGCGCCGCGATCGAACTCGAGCGCAGTGGCACCGGCCGTTTGTGGGTAGCCACCGACGCCGGACCCTTTTCGAGCACCGACGGCGGCGACACGTGGAGCGGTCCGGGTTCCGGTCTCACCGATCCCGGGATCCTCGCGCTCGCGCTGAATCCGTCGAACGGCGCACCCTGGGTGGGCACGCCGGACGGCGTGTTCACATCCGCCGACAACGGCACGACTTGGACGGCCACGGCGGCCGGCCTCCCGGATTCACGGATCATGTCGATGGCGGTAGCCGGGGGAACGGTTTTCGTCGGAACTCGAGACGAAGGCGTCTGGCGCAGCGACGACAACGGCCAGTCCTGGGAGGCCTCGGGCACCGGAAGCGAAGGGCTCGAAATCGTGTTCTTGGAGGGCGACGCCGTCGACCCTCTGGCAGTCTGGGCAGGCACCGGCGGTACTGGCCTGCTGGTGAGCGACGACGGTGGCGACACCTGGGCGCCGGCAGGGACCGGTCTCGACAACCTTGACGTCAGCGCCATCACTTTCGATCCCACTGATGGTAGCGTCATCTGGGCGGGTACCGATGTGGGTACCTTCCGAAGCCAAGACGGCGGTCAAGTCTGGGTTGCGACGCCCGGGATTCCGCCGCAGACCGGTGTCGAGGCCCTGCTCATCGACGCAGCCGATCCCGGACGAACTTTCACCGGAGTGGCGGTCGTCGGAGCGGCATTCAGCGACGACGACGGCACAACATGGGTCACCTCGGGCGCCGGTCTTGCGGGGGTCGCGGTCAGCGCGATCGACGTCGGCGGCCCGGTCTACCTGGCGAGTGAAGGCGCCGGTGTCTATCGAACGACGGATCGGGGCCGCAACTGGGCGTGGCTCGGCGACGGCCCGGGCAGCCTGCTCACCACGAGCTTGGCCGTCGACCCGACGGACGGCGAGCGCGTGTTTGCCGGCAACCGCCTCGACGGCGTCTGGCGCTCCACCGACGGTGGCGGTTCGTGGCAGCAAGTCAGCGCGGGCCTCACCAACCAGCGCGTGCAGGCTCTCGCCATGGACATCAACGACCCGTCGACGCTCTACGCCGGCACTCGCGGCGGTGTGTTCGCAACCAGCGACAGCGGCAACACTTGGGCCTCGGCTTCGAGCGGTCTCGGCGACCTCGATGTAATGGCGATCGCCGTCGACCCGGATGACTCGTTGCTCCTCTTCGCCTCGACCGACGACGGCCTCTCCCGATCGACCGATGGCGGCGCGAGCTGGCAGCCGAGCGGCGCCGGACTCGGCGGACTCGACGTGACGTCTCTTCTCGCGGCGGGAGGACGGTGGTGGGCCGGGACCGATTCCGGGGTCTTCGTTAGCGACAACCAGGGGAGCACCTGGGCCGAACCAGGAGATCCGCTGGTGCTGCCCGTCCTCTCACTCGCCTGGGACCCGCGTCCCGACCACTGGGTGGCGGCGGGGACCGAGGGCGGCGGCATCATGGTCCTGGCCTCCGACGGCAGCTGGTCGTCGGACGCCCCGGAGCTGGCGACCGCAACGGTGACCGCCATCGATTTCGCGGCCGATACGAGCGGCTTTGCCGGCACTCCCGGCGGTTCTTGGGTCCGCGAAGAGCTCCCCCTCTTTGCCGATGGTTTCGAGTCCGGCGCCACCGACGCCTGGACAGCCACCGTTCCTTAGGCCCGCCGCAGCCTTCCGTCCTATGGCGTCGGCCCACAGGCCGGAGCACCGGGCTGCGGGGCGTTCTCCAGCCTCCCGGATTCCTTGAACAAAAACATCCGCCTTGCCCTGTCTCGATTGACGGATGTTTGTCACCTAACAACTAGCACCCGGCGTCAAGCCATGCAAATCAGCCGAAGGAGCCAGTGTTCAATGAATCGATTCTCAGTAGTAATCATGCTCCGAGTTAAAGAACTCAGATCGCAACAGCTCCTACACCCAGTCGATTCTTCAACTCTGGAACTGTCTCATGAAACCGCACTCGGGGTCCTGAATATGATCAATAGCCTGCTCACCAATCCCGTCGCCACACCGGTGCTTGCTCTCGCCACGACGGTTCAAGCCGCGATTCTGCTGTTGCGCGCGCACCGCAATCCGACGGATATCCGGCATGCGGCTCTGCTCCTCCCGTCAATCGTCTTGACGGCATCGCCGTGGTGGCTTGCCACGCCGGTCGGCATCCTATCCGGCATCGCGCTTCACCTGATCTGGTTCGGCGCGTGTGAACGCTGGTTGCCACAGGAAAACGCCGCCTCTTCTCCGGCGACGACCCGGCCCCCAATACCGGCGGCCCCAAAACCAATGAACCAACCCCTCGGGGAGCGCTCTTCC
The DNA here is from genome assembly GCA_963753035.1 of uncultured Acidobacteriota bacterium. Classification (GTDB taxonomy): domain Bacteria; phylum Acidobacteriota; class Thermoanaerobaculia; order Thermoanaerobaculales; family Sulfomarinibacteraceae; genus JAHECW01. The sequence continues at coordinate 77,742 of CAVWAW010000012.1, forward strand.
TCCCCTGCCGGATTCGTCCAGGTTCCAGTGATCGGCGTCTTCCCCGAGACCTCCGACATCACGACGTTCCGCATGGCGCGACCCGAGGGTTTTTCATTTTCCGCCGGCCAGTTCACCAGCGTGCGGGTCAAAATCGACGGTCAGCCCGTCGTACGGTGCTACACGGTCTCGTCGGCGCCCGAGGCCGCCGGCTACTTCGAAATCTCGGTCAAGAGACAGGGGCTCATGTCGGGCACCCTGCACGCCTCCATCCGACCGGGTTCCATGGTATCGGTCATGCCCCCCGCAGGCGGATTCGCCTACCCGTCGGGCGATGACCGGCCCATCGCCCTCCTCGCGGGAGGGGTCGGCATCACTCCCATGATGAGCATGTTGCGCCACGCGGTGAACGCCGATCCAACCCGGCCGGTCACCCTTCTCTACTCGGTGCACACCCACCGGGATGTGGCCTTTCGCGACGAACTCGGGTTGCTCGCCAAACGCCACCCACAGGCCAAGATCATCATCACGACCACCCGGGGACCTCACACCACTGACTGTCTTTCGGGCAGAATCGACGGCCAGATGATCAGCGATCACGTGGACGAGGTCTCGAACACCGTCTTCATGATCTGCGGACCCGGACCGATGATCGACGGTATGAAGACCTCCCTCGCCGGGCTCGGCGTACCCGAAAGCCAGATCCGCTCCGAAGCCTTTGAGGCCGCGGTGGCATCGACCATGGTCGACCCACCTGCGAGGAACGACAACCCGACCGATTCGGCAGTCGTTGCCTTCCAGCTCCGACTCGTCGACTCCGACGCCACTATCGAAATCAGCGACAGGGACTCCCTGCTCGATGCCTGTGAGGCAGCGGGGATCGATCTTCCATCCGCCTGCCGCGCCGGCGTTTGCGGAACCTGCAAATGCCGTCTGGTCGACGGGAGTGTCCGCTGTGACTCCGATTCATTGAATGACGACGAGAAATCCGACGGCTACATCCTGCCCTGCGTCTCGTGGGCAGAGAGCGACTGTGCGATGGAGGCCTGATGTCGTCCACCTTCTTCTCAATCCCCGCAAAGATCGGAGCGACCTGTTGACCGCCTCACGAGCCATCCCGGCACAGCTCACGGCCACACGTTCGCGGAGCGCGTTTGGCCTCCCGAAGCTCCTTCGAAGCGGGCTCGGATTGGCCATCCTGACTTCGGTACTGGTCACCCTTGTCATTTTCTTCGGGCTTGGCGGGTGGCGATACTACTTCGCGGCGCAGGATGTCCGAGCCTACACCGATCTCCACCCTTTGCTCCGCCCATCGGGTTTGGTCGGCAATCTTCTCGGTATCACGGGTCTCTCACTGATGGTTCTGATGCACGGCTACTCCTTGAGAAAACGATTCCGATTCATGCGGAATCTCGGTTCGGTGACGACCTGGCTCGAGTTCCACATCTTCTGCGGCTTTTTCGGCCCTGTTCTCATCACCCTGCACACATCTTTCAAGTTCAACGGCCTCGTCTCGGTGGCGTACTGGTCGATGGTGATCGTCGTCGCGTCGGGTTTTGTAGGCCGCTACCTCTATGTCATGATCCCGCGTTCGATCCGCGGCCGTGAACTCAGCGACGGCGAGCTTGCCGAGCGGGCCTACGACCTCAAGACACGGGTTGTCGACGCCGGACTCGGTGACGATGTCGCCGGCCGTATTTATTCTTTTGAAGCCACCGTGGTCCCCAGCACCGAGGCCGAAGCCACCTGGTCGGGCCTCCTTTTCGGCGAACTCAGCGCTCAGGTGCGATTGATCGGGTTGCGACGCTACGCCCGGCGTCACGGCGAGAACCGGCGCCTCGTCGATGAAGCTCTCGCCACCATCGCCGAGCGGGCTCAGTTGCTGCGTCGCATCGCCTACCTCAAGAAGACAAAGAGGCTTTTCGACCTGTGGCGGGTGTATCACAAACCCTTGGCGATCCTCATGGCCCTCATCGTGATTCTCCACGTCGGGACGGTCGCCTACCTCGGCTATGCGTGGGCACTGTGATGAAAACAACCAATCTCTCGCTTCTCGCCGCAGCGACCTTCCTGTTCCTGGTCGGAGGGTGGACATCCCCGGCTACCGCGCAGGATCTCGGGGCGCTGCTTTCACCGGGCCCGTTGAGCACCGCCCACGCCCATCTCGAAGGAATCAAAACCTGCGAATCCTGCCACGAACCGGGTAAAGGCGTCTCGGCAAAAAAATGCCTCTCGTGCCACAAGCCCATCGCCGCGCGGATGGCCGCCAAAATCGGGGTGCATCGCGAGGTGACCGATGAGTGCGCCATGTGCCACGCGGAGCACGCCGGCCGCGATGCCGACATCCGGCCCCTTGACACAACGGGCTTCGACCACTTCGAAGAGACCGGCTTCGCCCTCGATGGGAAACACGCCGAGGTCGGGTCCGATTGCGCGAAGTGCCACAAAACGAGATCATTCCTGACGCTCACTCCGGAGTGCGCGTCGTGCCACCGCGATCCCCATGCCGGAGCCCTTGGCGCGACCTGCATCACCTGCCACGCCATGACGACGGCGTTCAAAGACAGCGGCAGGGCCTTCGATCACTCGACGGCGGCCTTCCAGCTCGACGGCGCTCATACCCACGTCGAGTGCGCTCAATGCCACACCAACAAAAGGTACCGCGGTCTCTCTTACGGCGAGTGCAGCGACTGCCACTCCGATCCCCACGGCGGCGCACTGGGCGCGACCTGTGCGGGTTGCCATATCGGAACGGCGGCATGGGCGGCAACCAACGTCGATCACAACAAGACCGGTTTCCCCCTCGATGGTATGCACGCGAAGGTCGCCTGTGCGAGCTGCCACCGGACCGGAACCACCTTCGTGAGCCGCCCTGAACACGAACAGTGTTCCAGCTGCCACATCGACGCTCACGCTGGCAGCTTCACCGAAGACTGCGCAACCTGCCACACCGTCAGCAGCTTTGCCGGTGGCGCCTTCGATCACACCACCCGGACCGAGTTTCCGCTTCAGGAGCGGCACGCCGAGATTCCGTGCGTGGGCTGCCACAAAAAACCCAATCACCGGCCGGCAGTCGCCGAGCGCACACTCGACTTCGGCGGTCTCTCCACTGCCTGCGAGAGCTGCCACCGAGATCCACACAACGGGGATCTGGGCACCGACTGCGCCAGCTGCCACGGAACCAGGGCATTCCAGATCTCGAGTTTCCAGCACACATCGCTGCCCGAGTTCTTCCTCGGCAAACACGCCGTCGCCGATTGTTCGAAATGCCACACCGCGGTCCTCGATCCGGATCGCGTCGACAGCATGGCCTCGAGTCGAACCTACCGCGGTCTCCCCTCGACCTGCGCGAGTTGTCACACGGACTCACACCTGGGCCAGCTCGGCGCCGACTGCGCCAACTGCCACGCGGTCGACGAAACGGCGTTCTCGGCCGCACTCTTCGACCACGGCCGGGCGGACTTCGCCCTGACCGGCCAGCATGCGCAGATCGAGTGCGAGACCTGCCACAAAAACGAGACCGGGGATTTCCCCTCGGGCGACGGCACGGCGGTTCGTTACGCCGGGATGTCCGACGCCTGCATCACGTGCCACGAAGATCCCCACCGCGGCGAGTTGGGCACCACCTGCCAGAGTTGTCACGGCACGGCAAACTTCGCGGTCGACAGCTACACGCATCAAGACGATGGAGAGTTCTTTCTGGGCGAACACCTCGGTGTCGACTGCGAGAGCTGTCACCCGGACCTCGCTACCCCGCCGAGCATCGAAAACGATCGCGAGTTGACCTTCCCCAATCCGTCCGGCGATGACTGCGCCACCTGCCATGACGATGTCCACAAGGGCACGCTCGGTGCCGACTGCGCGGCCTGCCACACCACATTCGCTCCCTTCAAGAGCGCATCGAGGGCGTTTCACAAGGATGCTCTGATGCCCCTCGAGGGCCGTCACCTGGCGGTTCCGTGCGCCGAGTGTCACCTCAACGGTCAGATCGAGGCGACCCCTACCACCTGCTACGACTGCCACTGGATCAGGCGCCAGGACGATCGATACCGCACGGCGCTCGGGGCCGACTGCGAGCAGTGCCACCGGCCGACCTCGTGGACCGCCGTCAACTGGGATCACGGCGGCGCCACCGGTGTTCCCCTCGCCGGCGCCCACGCCGGACTCGACTGCGACACCTGTCACACGGGCGGTCGATTCGAGGGCGGCACGCCATCGGATTGCGTCTCCTGCCACCTCGGGGACTACCAGGACGCGGATGACCCGGACCACCTCGCCGCCGGGTTTCCCACCGATTGTCAGCTTTGTCACAGCCCGACCGACGGGGGCTGGGGCCGGGTGGGCTTCAACCACGCGAGCTTTCCGCTCGTTGGAACCCACACCACCCTCGACTGCGCCGAGTGCCACTCGAGTGGGATCTATCAGGGTCTCCCCGCCGAATGCGTCGACTGCCACGGCGACGACCATCAACGTCCACAGATCCCAATCACAACGCCGCCGGGTTCGACACCGAGTGTGAGACCTGCCACCGACCGAGCGACCCGTCATGGCAGGACGGACAGTACCCGCACAGCATCTTTCCTCTGGTGGCCACCCACGACGCCCAGCCGTGCAACGCGTGTCACTCGACCAACGTCTTCCAGGGTCTGCTTCCGAATGCGTCGACTGCCACATCAACGACTATCAGCAGACCACCGACCCCGACCATGTCAGCCGCCGGCTTCCCCACCGATTGTGTGCTCTGCCATTCGGCGAGCAGCCCGACCTGGCAGGGCGCGAATTTCGATCACACCGGGTTCCAACTCGCCGGCGCTCACACCATCCTCGACTGCGCCGCATGCCACTCGAGCGGCGTCTTCCAGGGGCTCCCATCCGACTGCGTCGACTGCCACATCACTGACTATCAGGAAACCGACGATCCCGACCACGCCGCATCCGGGTTCCCCACCGACTGCGTCCTCTGCCATTCGGCCACCAGCCCGACATGGGACGACGCCAACTTCAATCACGCCACCTTCTCACTCGCCGGCGCCCACACAACCCTCGACTGCGCCGAGTGCCACTCGAGCGGCGTCTACCAGGGGCTCCCGTCCGACTGTGTCGATTGCCACATCACCGACTATCGGGAGACCGACGATCCCGATCACGCGGTCTCCGGGTTCCCCACCGACTGCGTCCTCTGCCATTCGGTCACCAGCCCGACATGGGACGACGCCGACTTCGATCACGCCACCTTCCAATTGGTCGGCACTCACACCACCCTCGACTGCACCGAGTGCCACTCCAGCGGCGTCTATCAGGGTCTGCCGGCCGAATGCGTCGACTGTCACAGCGACGACCACCAACAGGCGGTCAATCCCAATCACCTCGCCGCCGGTTTCGAGACCGACTGCGAGAACTGCCACCAGGGTAGCGACCCGTCCTGGCAGGACGGGCAGTTCCCGCACAGCATCTATCCGCTGGTTGCCAGCCACGTCGCGCAACCCTGCAACGCCTGCCACGCCAGCAACGTTTTTGGCGGACTGCCTTCGGAGTGCGTCGACTGTCACCTCAACGACTATCGCGAGGCCGACGATCCCGATCACGTCGCAGGCGGCTTCCCGACCGATTGCGAACTCTGTCACTCGACGACCAGCCCGACCTGGGACGGCGCCTCCTTCGATCACTCGACCTTCTCACTCGTCGGTGCCCACACCACCCTCGACTGCGCCCAGTGCCACTCGAGCGGCGTTTACCAGGGGCTTCCGTCCGACTGCGTCGATTGCCATCTCGGCAGCTACCAGCAGACCACCGATCCCAACCATGTCGCCGCTGGGTTCCCCACCGACTGTGAAATCTGCCACTCGGCCACCAGCCCGACATGGGACGGCGCCTCCTTCGACCACTCGACGTTCTCACTCCTCGGCACCCACGCTACCTTGGAGTGTGCCGATTGCCATTCCAACGGGGTGTATCAGGGTCTTCCATCGGAGTGCGTCGACTGCCACCTCTCGGACTATCAGCAGACCAACGATCCCGACCACATCGCCGCCGGCTTCCCCACCGACTGCGAAGTCTGCCATCGGGGGAGCGACGTGAGCTGGGACCAGGGCAACTTCGACCATCTCTGGTTCCCCATCGACTCCGGGGCTCACCGCAATCGAGAGTGTTCGGAGTGCCACCCTTCCGGAGGCAACTTTGCGGTCTTCACCTGCACGACCTCCTGCCACCCGAGATCGGAGGTCGATGAAGACCACGACGATGTCCAAGGCTATGTCTACAACTCGGCGGCCTGCTATTCGTGCCACCCGAACGGACAGGAGGACTTCGGTCGGCCGGGGAGGGTGAGGGCGTATGCTTCGCACTGATCTTCGCCGTTACTCCGCACTGGCCGTAGTGACGATCGGGCAGGCGCTCGTTCTGCTCATCCCGACCCCGGCGGGCGCCCAGGCGATTCCCACTGACGGGCGCTTCGCCCTCTTCAGCAATTTCTCGACCCGCGAGCAGTCCGGTGGCGAGAAGACCGATTTCACCGAAGTCATAGCCATGTTCTCGATCTCGGGAGACCAACCCGGAGGGATCTTCGAGTACGCCTTCGACGGCCGGGTTGCGGCCTACCCATCCGCCGAGCGGGACGAGCGGATTTCCATATACGAGGCCTTTGTCGGTCTCCACACGAAGGACCGTCGATGGAATCTCCGCCTCGGTCAGATGTGGCTGGGAGAACTCGGCGGTCTGGCCTCGGTCGGCGGGATCTTCGGTGAATACCGGATGTCGAATCCAACACCCATCGGCGGTTGGCGATTTGGGTTTTTTGCCGGTCTCGAGCTCGCACCTTACGAGTTTGAATACCTCGATCAGATTCAGAAGGGGGGCGTCTACGCGGCGCTCGACGGCGACCACGGCCGTCAGCACATTCTCGGCTATGTCCGGATCCGCAATCACGGCTACACCGAACGGTCGGTGGTGATCTTCAACAACTTCGTTCCTTTCGGGAAGGGGGTCACCCTCTACCAGGCGCTGCAGTACGATACCGAAGGTCCGGCGGGGCTCGGCGACGCTGAACTCTCCTACATCTTCGGCAACCTGCGGTGGCGGATTTCCAAGATATTCGAAGTCCAGGGGACCTATCATCGAGGTCAGTCGGTGGATGCCCGGACCATCACAGAAGACGTCATCAACGGCCGACCGGTCAATCCGGCGAAACTCGACCGCCTGCTTTTCGAATCCGCCCGCGCCAGGGTCATGGTCCGCCCCCTCCGGTGGTTGAACGTGTGGGCCGGCTACGCCAATGATCGCAACAACCGCGGCGAAGCTGCATCCAACCGGATTCAGCTCGGGATCTCGGCGCGCCGCCTCTTCGGAATCCCTCTCGATGCCACGGTTTCGTCGAGTCAGACCGACCGGGGTGACGATTCCTACAATTCACTGTGGGCATCGGTCGGGTATGCCCTCGGACCCAAGGTCTATCTCTCACTCGACTACAACGACACCTTGTCGGTCTTCCACTACGGTGACGGTGATGGTGGGACAATCGAAGTCCGACCCAATAGCCAGCGGCTGTCGCTGTCCGGCAACATCAACATCAACCGCACTTTCAGCCTGCTCATCACCCTCGAGCACACCGACCACAGCGACTTCACCGAGACCAGGGCTCTCACCGGGCTCACCATCAGGTTCTGAGGCGGCGTACGACGACCACCGAGACCATGAGGGCGAGCACATAGGCGGCCGAGGCCGACCGGAACGGCCAGGCGGAACTCTGGTGAAAGGCGATCTCGGCCCAGATCGGGCCGCCGATCCGCGCCAGCGACGAAAAGGCCTGATAGATCCCCATGACCCCGCCAACCTCGTCGGGCTGGACGAGCTTGGTGGTCAGAGACGACAGGGTCGGTGAGACGAGCCCCTGCCCGAGAGCGTAGACCCCGAGGACGATCAGCAACCCCCCGATCCCGGAAGGATACGGCACAACGGCGACCGACACCGCCGCAAGAACCAACCCGACGATCAGGAGCTTCTGCTCGCCGAAGACCTTGACCAGGCGACCCACGAGGCCACCCTGGACCACGGCTCCGAGAACGCCCGCGTAGACAAAGAGCCAACCGATCCGAGACATCCCCAGCCCGTGATCGGCCTTGGCGAACTGGGCAAAGGTGGTCTCGAAGTTGGAGAAGGCGAAGATCACCATCAGGACCGCCGCGAAACAGAGGATCAGCAACGGGTGGAGCCCGATGGTTTCGCGAAGACTCGCCGGGCTGAGAGGATGGGGCCGGGAGTCTGTTCTGCGCGCCTCAGGGGGGAGGGTTTCGGGGAGCTTGAAGAAGACCAACAGGAAGGCCACCGACGAGGTCACGGCGGCGGCGACTCCGGGAAGCCAGGGCTGAATGTCCACGAGCAGCGCCGCCACCGCGGGTCCGACGATGAATCCGAGGCCGAACGCGGCGCCGATGATCCCCATCCCCTTTGCCCGGTCCTCGGGTCCCGTGATGTCCGCGATCACCGCCTGGGCCGTGGCGATGTTGCCGCCCGAGATTCCATCGATGATCCGCGAGACAAAGAGAACCAACATCGAGCCGGCAAATCCGAAGAGAAGGTACCCGATGACCGAACCGACCAGCGAGACCAGCAGCACCGGCCGCCGGCCCACCCGATCGGAGAGCCGACCGAGGATCGGCGCGAAGAGGAACTGCATCGCCGAGTACGAGGCCATGAGCAGCCCGAGGGTCAGTCCCGATGGACCGAAGCGCTCGCCGTAAAGCGGCAGAATCGGGATGACGATGCCGAAACCCACCAGATCGATGAAGACGATGAGGAAGATGATGCCGATTTTTGTGCGGTGTTCTTTCACGGGCCTCCTGGGAGCAGCGCGACGTTAGAAGTGGGGATTGTACCGTCATTCGGGCGACCTGGCCCGCGAGAGCCAGGCACGGCCACGATCACGGACACGCGGCTGCGGGAGGCGACACGGAGCCGGGAGAATCACGGGAGCACATTGTCGAACCCGGCACGTCCCGGTGAGGCGGACTTAGCGGCGCCAGAACTCGCGTGAGAACAAGGCCAGGAGCGTGAATATCTCAAGCCTGCCAAAGAGCATGCACACCGCGAGGGTGATCTTCACCACGCCCGGAAAATGGGCGAAGTTGTCGTAGGAGCCGACATCACCGAGACCCGGGCCGACGTTGCCGATAGCGGTCAGCGACGCTGACAACGCGGTCAAGACATCGTACCCGGCCAGCGCCACCACGACTGCGCCGAGGATCGCAATGAGGAAGTACGCCGTCAGGAAGGCCCAGATTCCGGACAGCACCGAGTCTTCCACCACCACTCCGCCGTACTTGACCGGCCGGACCGCGTGCGGGTGGATGAGCCGGTGAATCGTGGCTTTCAGCGAGCGAACGGCGAGCAGGGTGCGCAGGCTCTTGATCCCGCCGCCCGTGGAGCCCGACATCCCACCGAGGGTCAACAGGACAACCACTGCGAGCTGAGCTGCCCCGGTCCAGAGTTCGACGTCTGCGGTCGCATACCCGGTCGTCGTGAGCAGCGACACGGTCTGGAAAGCGGAAATCCGAATGGTATCGGCGATCCGGTCCCCGGCTTGGTGGGTGGTGAGGATGAAAAAGGCCGTAAACCCGACTACGACGCCGAGGAAGTACTTCAGCTCGGCGTCGCGGAGGACTTCCCTACCCCGACCCACAACAATCCTGTAGTGGAGGACGAAATTGATCCCGGCGGCGAGCATGAACACGATGATGATCCACTCGACCGCGGCCGAGCCGAACTCTCCCACCGATGCGTTTCGAGTCGAGAATCCACCTGTAGCCAGGGTCGTGAAGGCATGACACAAAGCCTCGAAGGTGTCGAGCCCCGCGATCCTGAGAAGCACCCATTCGACGGCCGTCAGAGCGACGTAGATGCCCCACAAAGATCGCGCGGTGTTGGCGAGGCGAGGTTGGACCTTGTCCGCCACCGGTCCCGGAACCTCGGCCTTGAAGAGCTGCATCCCGCCGATCCCAAGCAAGGGCAGGATGGCGATGGTGAAGAGAATGATCCCCATCCCGCCGAGCCACTGACTCATGGCCCTCCACAGCAGGAGCGAGTGCGGAAGGACCGTTGTGTCCCCGATGACGGTGGAACCGGTGGTGGTGAATCCCGAGACCGATTCGAAAATCGCGTCCACGGGGCCAAGGGCGCCCGGAGTGAGAACGTAGGGCAGAGTGCCGAGAAGCGAGACCGCGATCCACGCACCTGCGACCACGAGAAATCCCTCGCGAGGCCGGATATGTCGATCCCTTGGTCGGAAAAACCGCACCAGGAGGGCGCCCGCTATCACGGCAATCATGATGGTCAACACGTACGGCCTGATCGACTCGCGGAACATTGCAGCAGTCGCCAACGGCACGCACACGAAACCGGCTTCCATGAGCAGGAGCCAACCCAGTAGATAGACGACGAAACGGCTGTTCATGGCGCCGCCGCTATCTCTCGAGAATGTCGTCGATACGCGAGGCCATCTCGGTGGTGGTGATGATCAGGATCCGCTCGCCCGACTCGATCCGATCGGTACCCCCCGGGACGATGATGCGATCGCCTCGCTGCACCGCAGCGACGAGGATGCCGCGGGGAAGCCCGAGTTTTGCCAGCGGTGAGGAGACCAGCCGGCTCGTACCGGGGATTTCGGCCTCGAAGGCCTCGACGGCGTCATCCAGGAGGGCCGCCACCCGCTTGACATTGCCGGTCCGGGCAAAGTGCAGTGCGAGACCCACCGATAACAATCGCGGCGAGATCACCGCGTCAATGCCGAGGTCGGCGATGAGGCTCGCCAACGCCGGGTTGTCCACCAGCGCGAAGGTGTGTGCGGCCCCGAGATTGCGCGCGAGCAAACAGGCGACCACGTTCTCCTCGTGGTTTTCGGTGCAGGCAACGAAACCGTCCACCACATCGGCGCCCTCTTCCCCGAGCAAGTCGCGGTCGGTCGGGCTGCCGTGAATCACGGTTGTGCTCTCGAGCTCTGCTGCCGCCGATTCGGCTTCGGCCCGCCCCGCTTCGACGAGGGTCACCGGCACCTTCTGCGCCTCGAGTCGATGGGCGAGCTGGATCCCGATTCTGGTGGCGCCGGCAATCATCATCCGGCGCTCTTTACCGTGGCGATGCCCGAGCAGCACCAGCACGTTTTGGAGTTCCGCCGGATCGACGGCGAAGTAGACCAGATCACCCGCAATGATTTCGTCTTCGCCATGCGGCACCCGCCACTGGCCATTCCGACGTATGGCGACCACAAGAACCGGGTTCCCGGGAAAAAGCAGGCGGAGGTGCGACAGCAGCAAACCGTTGAACTCGCTCGTCGGACGGACCAGAAACCCGGCGATCACGAGCTGCCCGTCGAAGAAGGGCACCACGTCCACCGCTCCCGGAACCGGCATTAACGAGAGGATCTTCTCCACCGCCGCGTGCTCCGGATTGATGGCCATCCGATCCACGTTGTCGCCGACGATTCGTCGGAAACCCACCTCGTGACCCGAGTGGCGCAACCGGGTGATGACCTTTGGAACCTCGAAGATCTCGGACCCCACGAGCGCGACCACCATGTTGACCTCATCGGAGTCGGTGGTTGCAAGGAGCATGTCGCAGGTTGCGATCCCGGCCTCTTCGAGCACCGGCACCGTGGCGCCGTTGCCGCAGACGACCTGGACGTCAAGACGATCGTTGAGCTCGGAAACCAGCGCCCGCGACTGCTCGATCAGGACCACGTCGTTTCCATCGGAAGCAAGGCGCTCCGCAAGCGTCGAGCCCACCAACCCGCCGCCGACAACGATGACTTTCATGCGCACAGTCTAGCGGAAGATCGAACCCGCTGCGATCACAAGGTGAAGTCACAGTTCTCAGTTTTTAGTTATTAGTTCTTAGTTCTTAGTTATCCATCGCAGGTTGCCCTGCACCCCCGGTAAGAAACTGAAAACTAAGAACTCAAAACTCAAACCTATGGAAGCGCTCCGCCTTCGATCCACCGTCGATAAAGGTCGAGTTCTTCCTCCGGCAGTTTGATGGACCCGATCACCGTGCGCGGCATTCCTTTTCCGATTTCGACATCGTGGGTCAGCTTGCTCCAGAGGTACGAGGCTTCCAGGTCACCCGGAGCCACCATCAGAAGCTCCGGCACCTGGGTCGAAGGGCGGCCCACCATCCCGTCATAGCCGACGCCGATCTCGAGCACCAGCTGCGCTTCCGGCTCTTCGGTGGTGTGGCAGCTCAGACAGCGAGCGACGATCAATGGTTCGAGATGCTCGGTATAGGTCACCGGCACGCCGTCTGCCACCTCAGGCACCTCGACGCCGGAGCAGCCCAGCGCCAAGAGGCTCCAAATCGCCGCTATCAACAACCGTGAACTCATTCGAACGCTCCTCGGGCCGAGGCAACCACCCACACTTCTCCCCTATTCCCCGTGACCTCGGGCTGAAGCCCCTCCCGCAGTCGCGGTCTTTGTGGTGCCGGCGTCTCTGCTCCTTTTTCAGGCCCGGCCTTCTGGGTCGCTGTGACGCCAAGGCGTCCCAGCGACCCAGCGTCGCACCATCGGCGTGGTCGCTCGTGGGTTGATTGGAAGGGCTGCGACCACGCCGATGGCGCGCCGGCGGCCTGCCTCGTGGCCGGAACAGCAGACCATATCGCGCTCTCCGAGGGAGCCCGGTCGGCATTTGTGTGTTCGGTGACCGTGATGACCTGACAGTCGGACGGAGAAACGGCAGATCACGCAGATCGACGTGGGTGACGTCTCCAGCATCTTCCTGGGTGATCGCGATGCCGGTTTCGAAGTGCGCAACGAACTGCGGCGTCTCACCACGCGAACTTCCAAAAAGCCCTCAGATCTCTGGCTCCAGGACTGGTGATCAGGCGTGGACGCACAATGAAACCGCGAAGTCGCAAAGGCCGCAAAGGAACGACGAAGGTCCTCTCTTGACCCGTCGCAGGGTGTGGAGGGCATTCTGGTTTTGAAGGAGTCCGGGTCTGTGATGCGATGCTCTGTGGGATCTTGGCGTACTTCGCGTCTTGGCGGTTCGGTTGTGCCTTTCGGTGCGGATCGCAGAATCATGGTGACCGAGACTGCATCGGGCAGCAACACTCACCTGTCAGGTGAATACCGTCACTGTACAATTTGTGCGGACCGGGACGCGTCGCCGGGAGGTCGTTCCGGCACAAATGCGGACCCGGCACCCCGTTGGGGCGTGGTTTTCCGCGTGGCCTAGTCGGCTTCGGTCGCTGTCCCGGGCTCTGTCCCCGCCGCTATCCTGACTCTGTCCCGGCCGCTGCCCCTGCCGCCGCATTTTGGAAACGTGTTGGAGGATGACTCCGGGCGAAGGCACAGTTACCCTGTGGGACGGGGGTTGCAATGAGCGACAGCGGTCAGTGGGACGCCGATCTCTTCCGACAAGAAGGCCATCGGATGGTGGAGTGGATCGCCGATTATCTCGATGGCGGGGCGCGGGAGATGCCGGTGTTGGCGCAGGTCTCACCCGGCGAGATCGCGGCACAGCTGCCCACCGCCATGCCCGAGCAGGCCGAGGACCCGGAGGCGGTCTGGCAGGACTTCCAGAGCATCATCCTTCCCGGCGTCACCCACTGGAACCACCCCGGGTTCATGGCCTACTTCGGGATCACCGGCTCCGGCCCCGGAATCCTCGGCGATCTCATGTCGAGCGCGCTCAACGTCAACGGCATGCTTTGGCGAACCTGCCCCTCGTGCACCGAGCTCGAGCTCAGCGTGCTCGACTGGCTGCGCGACGGCATCGGTCTTCCCAAGGAGTTCTTCGGTTTTCTCTGCGACACCGCGTCGGTCTCGTCGATGCTCTCCATCGCCGCCGCCCGTGAGGCCGTCGACCCCGAAATCCGTCGCCGCGGGATGGCCGGTCGCGCCGATATGAAGCCCTTCCGGGTCTATGCCTCGGATCAGGCCCACTCGTCCATCGCCAAGGCCTGCGTCACCCTCGGCCTCGGGCTCGAGAGCTTCCGCGGCATTGAGCACGACGCGGACTACCGGATGGATGTCGCAGGCCTCGAGGCCGCCATCGCCGAAGACCGCGCCGCCGGCATCCGTCCCCTGGCCGTGGTCGCCACCGTCGGGACCACCTCAACCACATCCGTTGACCCGGTAGCCGAGATCGGCGAGGTCTGCCGGCGCGAGGGGCTGTGGTTCCACGTCGATGCCGCCTACGCCGGCTCGGCCGCCCTGTGCCCGGAACACCAGTGGATCTTTTCGGGCGCCGAACACGTCGATAGCCTCGTCTTCAACCCGCACAAGTGGCTCTTCACTCCCTTCGACGCCTCCGCTCTCTACACCCGCCACCCGGAGATCTTTCGCCGCGCATTCTCGCTGGTGCCCGAGTACCTGACCACTCCGGTCACCGGCCAGGTGGTGGATCTCATGGACTACGGCGTTCAGCTGGGCCGCCGCTTCCGAGCCCTCAAACTGTGGTGGGTCCTGCGCTGTTTCGGCGCCGAGGGAATCAGGAAGCGGCTCCGTCATCAGATCGCCATGGCCGGCGCCTTCGGCGACTGGATCGATGCCGACCCGAACTTCGAACGCATGGCGCCGACACCGTTCTCGGTCATCTGCTTCCGGGCTTTACCACCCGACGTGGAGGATTCCACCGCCATCGACGAATTCAACATGGAACTCATGGAGCGGGTCAACGCCTCCGGTGAGATCTACTTCTCCCACACCCGGCTCGACCCTGGAATCGCGCTTCGGATCGCCATCGGAAATCTCGGAACGACCGAGGAAGACGTGGACCGCTGCCATGCGCTCCTCGAGAAGGAGATGGCATGCCTTTGCCGCCCCTGAGCAACGACGAGGACTTCGCCAAACGGCTGTGGCGGAACCTCCGAGTGGCGATTCCTGTCGCGTTCTGGTTCGGCTTCCTCATCATCATCAACCTTACTCAGACTCTTTCTCTGGTGATCAAACCGTTCTCAGCCACCGCCTTCCGCCGAGTCAACAGATGGTGCGCCGGCACCTGGTGGGGCGGCTGCGTCGTCTTCGCCGAGCGGTTCAATGGGACCAAAATCATCGTCTCCGGTGAGGACCTCCCCATCAACGAGAACGTCCTCGTGGTCTCCAACCACCAACAGATGCCCGATATCACCACCATCATGGCCCTCGCCCGCAGCAAGGGTCGGCTCGGCGACCTCAAATTCTTCGTCAAACATGCCATCAAGTGGGTCCCGGGGGTCGGCTGGGGGATGCAGTTCCTCAACTGCCCCTTTCTCAAACGGGATTGGTCGGCCGACCGCGAGAAGATCGACGCCACCTTCGACACTCTGGTTCGTGAGCGGATCCCCATGTGGCTCGTCAGTTTCGTCGAGGGAACGCGCGCCACCGAGGCCAAGATCCGCGCCAGCACCGAATGGGCCCTCGAACGGGGGATCAAGCCGACCCGAAACGTGCTCATTCCTCGAACCAAGGGGTTTGCCGCATCGGTGGAGGGTCTCGGCGACCACCTCAATGCGGTCTACGACTTCACCATCGGCTATGTCGAAGGCGTGCCGTCGTTGTGGCAGTTCATCACCGGCAGGGTCAAACAGATCCACGTCCACATCCGGCGCTTCCCGGCCGACGAGCTTCCCAAGATCGAGGCCGAACTCAAACTGTGGCTGATGGACCGCTTCTACGAGAAGGACGCGTTACTCGAGGAGTATTACGAGACCGGGGCGTTTCCTGGGGAGTAGCGGGTAGCGGAGTAGCGCCCAACCCTCTCCGTCACCCGATCCCGATCCCGATCCCGATCCCGACGGACATTGTGGTGCGGGCGTCCCGCCCGCAAAATGGCGCGGCGGGTTTATTCGACGTTGGTTGGCGCGGACACTGTCCCGGATCCTGTTCCGGTCGCTGCCACGGCCCCTATCCCGGGAGTTGCCTTCATCGCCGGCCTTCTGGTCCGCTGTGACGCTCTGGCGTCCCATCGGCCCAGCGTCGCACCATCGGCGTGGTCGCTCGTGGGTAAATTGAAAGGGCTGCGACCACGCCGATGGCACGCCGGCGGCCTGCCTCGAAGCCGGGAGAGCAGACCTCATCGCGCTTCCCGAGGGAGCCCGGTTAGACATTGTGCGGGGGCGCCGCGAAACATGGAGGTCGATCCGGCACAATGTCAAACCCGGCACGCCCGGTGGAGGCGAGGTCCGCGGGTTTTTGAGGCGCGCCGTCCTCGTACAGTCGACAAGCTGGAAGCCTGTCGCTACACAGCGGCCGGTGTAGCGACAGCCATCCTGGCTGTCGACGGTGACGTGCCGGAACGCGGTCTCTGCCACAGACACGGAGTGCTGTCGGCTCTACGAAGAGTTGCGATGCTTGTAGCGCCGACGTCCCGTCGGCGATGGTCGCGAGCCGTTGCGGGTTGGTTCCATCGGGCACGGTCACGGCCACGGCCCCTGTCCCTTGGCGCTGTCCCGGTCGCTGCCTCGGCCGCTGTTCCGGTCGCTGTCCCGGCCGCTGTTCCGGCCGCTGTCCCGGCCGCCGCCACGGTTCCGGATTCTCCCGACCCCGGCCTTCTGTGACGCCGGGACGCTCTGGCGTCCCAGCGTCACAGCGTCGCACCATCGGCGTGGTCGCGCGGGGGAAGCGGGGAGGGCTGCGACCACACCGATGGCACGCCGGCGGCCTGCCTCGTTAGCCGGGAGAACGGATCGAAGCGCTCTCCGAGGGAGCCAGGTATGGCATTGTGCGAAGGGAGAGGCACGCCGGATCAGGGTCGCCGGCACAATGCCGAACCTGGCACCCCGTTGGGGCGGGGTATTCCGCTCACCAGGGAGGGCATCGGGTCAGTGGTTTACCTGCATGGGTTGAGCAACCGCCAGGTCATGGCTCGGACTTCGTCGAAGAGATGGAGAGCGTGGTCGGCGTGCTTACGATGGATGGCATCGGTTCCGACGAGGAGGCGAAGGTGGGTGTCGACCTCTTTGGCTGATGCGTACGCGATCCGCCAGTGGTGGATTCGATCCCTCCCGGATCGTCCGTGGCCTTCTGAGAGGTTTGCTGGAACCGAGGAGGCTGAGCGGACCACTTGATCCGCGATCGACTTGAGCGGGGCGGGGACTCGCTTCACGAGCGAGATTGCCGCGGCCGCTGCAACGATCGCCTTTTCGGTGGCGATGAGGTTCGATTTCGGGAGCGCGTTGTTCATGGTCACCTCCGGGTCGTTCATGCTCTCCCACCAGTCGATGTGAAGTCCGATTTCAAGGGTCGCCTCCGAGGCGATTCGTCATGCCCTTGAAATCGGACTTCACATCGACTACACGTCCCCTTCTGAACGACCCGGAGGTGACCATGACCATCGGGCCCAGGAGGGCGCATCGGTCGCTGATCGCCGTCGCTGGTCGCTGCTGACTGCCGCTGATTTCTGCCGCTGTCGCTGAAACCTGTAGCTGTCCCTGCCGCTGAATCCTGACGCTGTCCCGGACCCCTGCCCTCATCCCCGGCCTTCTGTGAAGCAGGGACGCTCCGGCGTCCCAGCTTCACAGCGTCGCACCATCGGCGTGGTCGCGCGGGTGAAGCGGGAAGGGCTGCGACCACACCGATGGCACGCCGGCGGCCTGCCTCTGAGCCGGGAGAACCAGGATGAAGCGCGCCTCCCGAGGGAGCCCGGTATGACATTGTGCGGGGAGCGCCGCGAAGCCTGGTGGTCGATCCGGCACAATGTCAAACCCGGCACCCCGATGGGGCGTGAGTTTCCTCGTGTCCCGCCACGGTCTCAGCCTCGATTCCTGCCGCGGTTTCGGTCTCGGATCCGGCCGCGGAGCAAACCCAACTGAGGATTGGGTCATCGGGAGTCTTCTCGTCCGTGATCCCGGATTCGCAAGTCTTTTCACCCCTCAGTCATCCGATGATGCAGGTATTTATTGGGAGAACTCGGGCTTGTCTCCCGACCGAAGAATCCTCCCCGGTTGTTAGCACAGCGCATCCTGGCTGTGTCGGGACGTGCACGGGTGCGGCCTGGGACCCGACCGTACTGTCGGCTCTCAAAGCGCTGCGATTTTTGTAGCGCCGACGCTCGTCGGCGATGATTGTAAACCGCTGCGGGTCGTTCCATCGCCGACGAGCCTGTCGCGATACAAGGGCGCGATCAGCGTTTCACAGACCACCGATCAAGATTGACGCCCTCAAGCCCCCAAGACTACCTCAAACCCTCACGCCCTCCTACTCGGGCTTGAACAGCCGCCGCGTCCAGAGCATCAATGCGACACTGAGGGCGAGCAGGACCGCGCCGGTGGCCTGGTGGGCGGTGGCGATGGTGACCTCGAGGGTCGAGGGGTTGCCGACGACGGCGCGGCCCTGGGTCACCGCCAGGGCGGCGATGCCGAGCGCCACCTGCACCGCGAGCCCCGCCATGAGCAGCTGCCCGAGCTGCTGCACCGGCCGGACCCCGTGATAGAGCCCCCAGGCCCTGGCGCCGGCCACCACCGCGATCATCACCACCACCGCCGCGATGGTGATGTGGATGATGAGACCCTGCGCCATGTGCCGCTGCACCGCGCCGAGCACCAGCTGCAGCAGCAGAATCCCGATGAGCCAGATCTGCACCGTCCGGTCGGCCGCCGGCGCTCGTCCGCGGCTCGGCCGGCGCCGCTTCGAGCCAGGCGGTTGACGTCACCACGACCAGGGCCGTCACGAGACTCAGAAAGACCTGACCGAGCACGCCGTGGGTCACCGCCAGGGCGATGGACGGCGCCATGTCGGCTTCGGATGTCGAGAGGGTGAAACCACCGGTGACCCGGAGACCACCAAGTACGCCCTGGACGATCACGAGCCCGACGGCGACGGTCGCCAATCGCCTGATCCACCCACGATCGTCCCGGCGCCACAGACGAATGGCGAGCCCGATGGTGGTCAGCCCGACCAGTGCGCCGAAGAGCCGGTGGGCGTGTTCGTAGTAGATTCCGCCGGTCATCCGTGACAAAGGGAAGAGAAACATGTTCGTGCCGAAGGTGTTGGGCCAGTCGACGACGGCCAGCCCGGCCTCGTTGCTCGTCACCAACCCCCCGGCGACCACGAGAAGAAAGGTCGCGAGCATGGCGACCTTGGCAAAGAGCCCGGTCCAGTTCCGTCCCTCACCCGCATCCGGTTGCCGCGAACCGATCACGGCGGCTACGGCTGCCAACCCCGCAATGGCCAGCATCGAGCCCGGTATCCACAACAATGCCGATGGCGTCGACCGCGCCGGGCCCGCCCGAGGTCAGCAGGCTGCCGAGGATGAGCATGTTGAGGATGGCGGCGACGAGACCCGCCCGAGCTCCCGCGCTCCAACCCTCTCCGGTCCAGCGACCGGCCGACATTCCCCACCACACGATCGCGGCAAGGAGCAGCGTGAGCACCAGCCAGGGCGGCGCCATCACCGCGGGAAGACGGCAGGCGTAGGCCACCGCCCACATGGAAACCGCCATTCCAAAACCCATGGGAACCGCGTAAGAACCGTCCGCACCGATCTTTGTCATCTCCGCCTCCCGAATCTTGGATCCCATGCATGAAAACCCTGCGCCCTGGATCGTGAATCCTGCAACATGGATCCTGCATCCCGCGACGTGGACCGTTGATCTTTCCCGGACCCCCCGAATATCCACTCGATCCCTTCGGTTATACTCGCCAGGTCGCCGCCCATGATCGCAGATCGCCGGGCAGAAAACGAGACGATGAAATCAACCACACCCTCTCAGGGAAATGACGACCGGGCTTCGATCCCCACCGGTTTCGGCCGGCTGCTGGGCTTCTACCTCGAACTCGCCAAAGCGCGGCTTGCCGCGTTGGTGGTCATGACCGCCATCGTCGGCTATGTCCTCGCGGCTCGTGGTTCTTTCGATCTCGTCGTTTTCTCCTGGACGGTGTTCGGAACGACCCTCACCGCCTTCGGCGCCAACATCCTCAACCAGTGGTTCGAGGCCGATCGCGACGGACGGATGGAGCGCACCCGAAACCGCCCGTTGCCGGCGGGAAATGTCAGCCCGAACCAGGCATTGCTCTGGGGGCTCCTTTCCTCGGCCGCCGGTCTCGTCATCCTCGATCTCGGAACCAACCGGCTCACTGCCGTCCTCTCGCTTTTTGTCATTCTGCTCTATGTCCTGGTCTACACCCCGCTCAAGGCGCGGACGCCGTTCAACACCCTGGTCGGCGCGGTCTGTGGCGCGATTCCACCCATGATGGGCTGGACCGCCGCCACCGGCCACCTCGAACTCGGTGCGTGGATCCTCGGCGGGATTCTCTTTATCTGGCAGGTGCCGCACTTCCTCGCCCTGGCGTGGATGTACCGCGAGGACTACGCCCGGGGCGGTTTTCGGATGATGCCCGCCGCCGACCCCGACGGGTCGGCCACGGGACGCGCAGCCTTTGTCCATGCCCTCGCCCTGCTTCCCCTCACCGGCGCCCTCGCGGCGGCGGGGGTCACCGGGATGACCTATCTGGTTTTCTCCCAGGTGGTTGGCATCGGTTTCGCTGTGCTCGGGCTGGCCTTCGCCCGGCATCGGGTTCAGCTCAATGCCCGGCGGCTCTTCCTCGCCAGCATCATCTATCTTCCCGTGCTTCTCGGGCTGATGGTCTTCGACATGGATGACCGTATCGCCCGGCTCGCCGGAATCAAGGTCTCGCAAACCGCACAGATGGCCGGGGATGCTCCTGTGACTCGCCCGAACGCCGACGTGCGTGCCGCCGTTCCCTCGACCGGGAAGTGAACCCGACACACGTGATCCGCAGCGGTTGGTGGGTGTTGGTGGCGGGAGTGGTGGTCTCCGTCGTGTTCGCCGTCGTGTTCATCCGTATGCCGGTGCAACCGGCGATCTCTCAGGAAAACGGCGACATCGCTTTAGAACCATGCCTCATCGATCGCGACACCCTGGTCAAGGCGATGGCCCGGGACGGCCTCAAGGCGCTGACGCTGCCAGAGACCATGACCCCGCAAGAGGTCGATGACCGCAATGAGAACGAGCGAGGCAAGCTGCTGGTTTCGGCCGATCGCGTCGTCGGCATCGAGATCGCAGGCGAGGCCCGCGCCTATCCGCTCCGCCTCCTCCGGTGGCACGAGTCAATCAACGATGTGGTGGGCGGCCGCTCCATCGCCGTGACTTACAGCCCCCTCTCCGGTGGTATAGCGGTCTGGGACCGCGTCATCGACGGAGGAGAAATCGAACTCGCCGTTTCGGGTTGGCTGCACAATTCCAACACCCTTCTTTACGACCGGAGGGACAAGGATGAAACGTCGAGCCTGTGGCATCAACTAACGGGTCAGGCCGTGACCGGCCCGGCGACAGGGCAGAGGTTGACGGCGCTCCCGACAGAACTCAGCACATGGGCCGATTGGCGGCTGGAACATCCCGACACCACTGTCATGGCGCCCGATGCGGACTCCAAAGGCAAGTACAAACGCGATCCCTACCACTCCTACCGCGGCTCCGATGTCCTTCGGTTCCCGGTCGAACCCCTGGCGCCCGAGGGCCACCTCGCCCGCAAAGACCTCGTGGCCGTCGTCACCCACTCGGGCCAGGACAGCGTCTTCGCCCTGCCCTATCTCGAACTCGCGGTGGGTGAGAAAACCGGGAAATGGGCGGCATTGCTCGGCGAGGATGTCTTTATCATCGAGTACGACGCCGAACTCGGGGCCTTCGCCATCGAGTCGCGCGATGACGAAGTCGCGGATCCAGCCGTCCGATTCGCCTACTGGTTCGAGTGGTACTCGCTCCACCCGGACGCCGCTCCGCTGCCGTAACCGTAGCCGATTCCGCGATGATCCTCTCCCTCCCGCTCCCGTGTCCGCGTCCGAGGCCGTATCCGTGGCCGATCCCGATCCCGTACCCGATCCCGATCCCGTGTCCGTTTCCGAGTCCGTACCCGTGCCCGTACCCGTGCCGCTACTCGTACCCGATGAAACCGTAGGCGGGGCATTCATGCCCCGCGACCACCGGTGATCCCCGCGTGCGGGTCGTCAACGACCCGCCTACAGCTCTGAATCCACCATCGCGGTCCTCTGCCGCCTCCGTTCCCGTTCCCGATCCCGATCCCGATGAAACCGTAGGCGGGGCATTCATGCCCCGCGACCACCGGCGATCCCCGCGTGCGGACCGTCAACGAACGACTCGCCTACAGCTCTGAATCCACCATCGCGGTCCTCTGCCGCCTCCGTTCCCGTTCCCGTTCCCGATCCCGATCCCGATGAAACCGTAGGCGGGGCATTCATGCCCCGCGACCACCGGCGATCCCCGCGTGCGGACCGTCAACGAACGACTCGCCTACAGCTCTGAATCCACCATCGCGCTCCTTTGCCGTCTCCGCGGCTGCCGAAGCCACCCTGCAAAAAAGACGGCGCCCCTCGTGGGGCGCCGTGTTGTTGGTTTCAAAAGGACGACTATGGGAACGTGTTACTCCACGCAGAGGTGTCTCCCGATTCGAACCCGTCGGCAAAGATGCCGCCCGAGGCCTCGGGGACACAGGATTGCACCCAGATGTCGTCGATGTCCCAACCGGGGTGGCTCACCGAACTGTCGGTGCCCAGCCGGAAACGGAACTGGACGGTCTCGCCGGCGTAGGCGTCGAGATCGACCACCGAACGCAGCCAGGCCTGCGGGTCGCCGCACCAGGCGTCGAGACCCGCGAGCGGGTTGCTGAAACTGGCGCTGACGGGACCGTCGTAAGGGTCGGTCATCATCTGCGCGGTCGGGAGATAGGTCCAAGTGGCGCCGCCGTCGGTCGAAATCTCGAGGACGCCGCCGTCAAAACAGCCCGACGTGGAGTCCTCGAGTTCCTGGTAGTTCCAGAACTGGAGGTTGATGGCGGTGTGGTCCGGCCCGGACGGCAGGACGATCGAGGGCGTCATCAGCTCCTGGTCACTGACCCCGGAGACGTCGTCCGCGTGGTACACGTTGGCGCCCGAGTGCGGCCCGGTGACACCGGCACCCAGGGCCCAGGTGTTGCCGAGCCCGCCCGAGGTCCAGCCAACCGCGCCGGACTCGAGGTCGTCGGTGAAATGGATCATCGGCACGGTGCCGATACCGCAGTCACCCGGCACCGCCAGGGTTGTGAACGACCACGCCGGAGACCACGGGCCGCCGCCGCAGGCGTTCAGTGCCCTGACCCGCCACCAGTACGCGGTGTTGGTCATGAGATCGGCCGCGGGGGTGAATTCAGTGTCGGTAATGCCCGACTCGTCGATGATCACGGTCGAGAACGCCGCATCGGTGGCGACCTGGATCCGGTAGCTGTCCGCCTGGCTGGCTGCCGTCCAGACAAAGGTCGGCCGAGCCGACTGGTTGGCGGCGCCGTTGGCCGGCGAGGTGAGAGCCGCGGGGCTCGGGATCGCCGTCGAAAGGGCGAGATCGACGTTGAAGGGGTGAGTACTAGTCGGGGCGACGCCGAGCACTTCCACGGTGTAGTTGCCCGCCGCAGCTGCGCCGGTGTTGCCGATGGTCATGGTCGACGCGCCCACCGGAACGACCGGGTTGGTGCTGAAGCCGACGGTTGTTCCGGCCGGCTGGCCGCTCGCGCTCAGAGTGACGGGATCGTTGTAGCTCAGGATCGAGCCGATGTCGACGGTGTAGACCGCGTCGCTTGGGGCGCAGATCGCCTGCGATCTCGGCGTCACGTTGATCGTGAAGTCGGGATACAGCGAGCAGTTGGAGCACACCAGCGCGAAGTCCTGGTCGGTGGTGTCGGCGTTGTAGGGCACGCCGTCGCCGACGATGGCGGTGGCGTCGATGGTGATGGTGGCCGAACCGCCGGGACTCTGGACATAGACGTTCTCGAGATTGTTGATGGTATCCGCCGAGCCGCCGGTGGCCGACCAGCCGCCGGAGAAGACGTTGCCGAGGTAGGTCGAACCGTCGGTCTCAACGGTGAGATCGAGGTTGTTGACCAGCGCCGGGTTGGCGCCGACCGCCCCGGGCGCGTCGGACCAGGCGAGACTCACCTTGAGCGGCTGACCGGGATCCGGCACACCAAAGCTGATGACGACCTGCTCGCCGGTCGCGCCGAGGATCTCGTCCTGGTCACGGTAAAGGCGAATCACCGGCGGATCGATGAGCGTATCGACGTTGATCCGTCCCCAGCCTTCGTTGATATTGGGAATATCGGCGGTTCCCATGTCGTCGGCGCTGTTGACAACCAGCGCCTTGGCCATGGCCGGGCTCGGGTTGGCGCCGGCGTTGAAGGTGCGCCACCACTCGGTGGCGAGGACGATGGCGCCCGAAGTGTGCGGCGCTGCCATGCTGGTCCCCGAGCAGAACGAGTAGAGCGAATTGGTGCCGCCGATGGCGGTACCGCAACTGCCGCCCTCGTCGTTGCGGGTCGAGGCGATCTGCTCACCCGGTGCGGTGATGGTGGGCACCCAACGTCCGTCGACCGCCGGGCCGCGACTCGAGAAGCTCGCGATGCTGTCAATACTCCCGACTCGATAGTTGACGCTGGCGGCGGTCACGATGAGGTTCTTGCCCTCCTTGGGCGCGGTAAGCCCGGAGCTCCCCGAGTTGCCCGCCGAAAAGACCTCGATAAAGGGTTCCGCAACCGCTGCGGTGTCGAAGTTGCCGTCGCGGACCATGAGGTCGTGGGTCCGCTCCGATGCCTGGTAGCCGTGCTGGGTGCCCTCTCCGGTTGTCCAGGAGTTGTTGCCGCCGATGGCGTTGCCGAGCACGGCCCGCTTGCTGTGCTCCTGCCAACCGCCGGTCGGCGGCCAGGCGGGTCCCGACAACGAGTTCATGGCGAAGATGCTGTAACCGGGTGCGACGCCGAGACCGTAAAGGAACCCGGCGGGATCGGTGTAGGGGGTTCCGGGGACATCGCCGATGGCGGTTCCGCCGATGATGCCGGAGACGTGGGTGCCGTGACCACCGCCCGCACAGTCGCTACCAGGTGGGTAACCGACACATGCGCTCGGAAAGGAGTATCCGCCGATGATGCTCGGCACGAGATCCGGGTGGTCGTAGTCGACGCCGGTGTCGATGGGCGCCCAAATGACCCCGGTTCCGTCATAACCGAGGGTCCCGAGATACGCGGTGTAGCCCAACTGCGGAATACCGCCGGGGTGATTGTCGGCCATGATCTGGTCCGACATTTCGTCGTCGAGAACGGGCACGGGGCTGGCATAGCCCGCCCAAAGCACGGTCGAGATCTTCGAGATGCCGGCGACGGCGGCCGCGTCGAGTTCGACGATGGCGTTGAAGAAGCGCCGGTCCGGCTGGGACGGGTAGTGCTGAATGACGACGGCGCCGTATTTCTCCAGGCTTTCGAGGGTGCGGTCGATGTCGCCGTCGTTGTAGAACATGACATCGACGTTCTGGATGACGCCGGAAAGCCCATCGAGATCCGAGTTGATCTTGTAGGCGGGGTGGAACAGGCCGTGCCAACGCACGAAGGGCAGATCCTGAACGGCGTCGATCGCGGTCGGCTCGCTCCACACCAGGAAAGTGTTGTGCGGGTAGTACTGAAGCAGGCTGATCCCGAGCCGGTCGAGCTCAACGGTCCACTCATCAGTGATAGGAGCCGTGAGCTGAATGAATCGAAAACCCGCGCGATCCGGGTTGGCCCGCAGCTGGGCCGGAAGATCGGGTTCGCCCTCCTCGACAGGGTCGAAACTGTAACCCATGACGCGAACGGTGCCGGCGTCTGGGACGGTTGTGAACTTGACGCCTTGGTTGTTGAGCGTCTGAAGTTGGAGGGGGGTGACCCTCAACCAACGAAAGCTGCCATAGTCCATGTCGGTGGCCAGGGACATGCCGAGCCGGTCCAGGGCCCCTGCATTCTCGGCCTCGATCCGGATGGCGGTCATCCCGGAACCGTCGGCTACGCCTACCGACGCGCCGAGAAAAATCAAGAAACTGACACCCAATATCGTTAACCCGCGACATCTACGCATTCAAACCTCCCTGAGAGTTTTTGGTTGTTCGAACTACCTCGATCGATCCAAAAAACTGATCGACATACGATATCACGCCAATTGTTCAATGCCTCAAGGCTTATCGGGGATGGAGCGAGTAGACGTAGAGCTCATGGATTTCACGATCGTAGCCGGGGTAGAAACCCGATGGCATCCCGAGCACGATGCGCGTGCCTCGGTTGGCCAGAACCACCAACTCGCCCGCCACTTCGTCCACCGTCACGCCTTCGATCTCGCCGGCTCGGCGAAACTCGTTGAACGTGTGCTCCAGCTCGACATAGGCGGCGGACGCGCCGAGTTGCGGCGACACCCGCCAGAGGCTGTCGGGTTCATCGAGATCGGCGTCGCCGTCGTCAGCGGTGATGAGCAGTCCGCCGTCATGGGCAGCGATCCCTTGTTGCCACTGGGGAACCGGCCGGAGGTGGAGTCTGCCCACGTAACGTCCGGTGTCGAGATCATAGCGGTAGAGATAGCGGCCGTTGACCCAGTCGGTCATCCAGATTGCGTTACTCTCGGCGTCCACCGCCACCGCACTGACCTCGACCTGGCCCGACTCGGGCTCCCAAGCGATTGAACGCCGGTACTCAAGAGTCTCGGCATCGTAGATCGCGACCTGAATGTCGGCACTTTGTCCATCGACGAAGTTCTCGATGCCGGCGTAGACTTCACCGGCGAAGACATCGATGTCGCCGATGTGGTTGGCGGGCTTCTCCAAACTGGTAAACGGATCGCGGTTGGCCGCCAAAAGCTCACCCGTCTTCGAATAGACAAAGAGCTCGGTGGAACCACTGACGAAGTAAAGCTCGCCGTCAGTGGCAACGCCTTGACGGCCTTCCACCTCGATCACTCTGAGCAAACGGTAGGCGGGCCGAGCCCCGCCCCCGTCGGACCCCTGTGGTGGCCTCCTGTCGATGACCAAACCACAACCAGCGATCAGCATCACCGTCGCTGCGATCCAAAGGCCCGCGCTGCCCGAACGATTGATCATGGACTCGTCGCCGACCACGCGGTGGTGTCTCCCGACTCGAACCCGTCGGAGAAGAACGAGCCCCCGAGCGAGATGTCATCGATGTACCACCCGTCGTAGTTGGTGTTCGAGTCCGAGGTGTAGCGGAACCGAACCCGGGCGTCTCCGGCGCCGTCGAGACCGGGCAGCGGTAGATCCACCCGGATCCATGATGACTGGGTCCCGGTATAGGTTGCCACCTCGTGCCACGAACCTCCGCCGTCGGAGGACCACTCGACGTGGCCGTAGTCGTAATTGCTTTCGATGGCGTAACGGTGCCAGAAGACCAGCCGTACCCCGGTGGTGCTTCGCAAATCGAGGGGCGGCGCTTCGAGGGAAATGTTCGCGCTGTCCGGAGAGGTTCCTCCGGGGCTTTCGTGCCAGGAGCTCACCGGGCTGTGCGAAAGGTTGCTCACGATGCCCCATGACGGATCCGCCGTCCAGCCGATGTTGCCGGACTCGACGTCATCGGCGAGCGCCCTTGCGAACGGATCGAGGGCGAAGTTCTGGATGGTCGTGTTGCCCTGGACGGCGACGATTCCGGGAGCCGACGCGCCAGAGTGTCCCGGTCCCTTCGCGACGACATCGTAGGTGCCGTCCGGGAGCATCAGATCATAGCTTCCGGTAGCCGGCGACGCGGCCGCGGAAAACGGCCCGGCGGTGACGATGGCCTCAACGGGCATGCCGGTCACCGAATCGGTGACCATGCCGGCGATGTGGGCAGCGGTGGCCGGATCGAGGACCCAAATGAACGCGGCGCGCACCGTGCCCCAGTAGCCCGCCGTGTCCCGGGCCCGAACGAAGATGGTGTGACGGCCGTCGGCCAGTCCGGACGAGCCGAACGAACCCGTCACACTCTCGATGGAGCTGTCGAAAATCCCATCCGATGCCGTCATGGGGATGGCGACCGCGCCGGTTTCCCACGGCGGCACATCGAGATAGAACTCGGCGGCGGCGATGGTCTCCACCGAGACCGGCGGCGAGGTCTCACCAGGTCCGAATCGGGTGTCGTCCATGACCGCGGAGACCACGACCGTCTCTCCCGGGTTCGGGGAACTCGGCAGGGCGGAGGGGCTCAGCACCTCGGGACCGGATGACTGTGTGTAGGGCGCACGGACGGCCCGCGCTGCATAGAGCAGCGCCTGTAGGTTGTCCGGATAGATGGTGTTCTCATAGAGGGAACAGTCCTCGAAGAACTCGGTGCCGAGCTCGAATGTATATGCCGGGATCCCGATCCGGCCGTACGCCCAATCCTTGGTGGAGCCGTCTACCGAATAGAGGCTGCCGAGACGAGCGTAGTAACCGGTGAAACTGGAGAACTTACGGCCGAGTCGATGAATCTGGGTGTCGTTCGGTGCTGGGGGATCCTGAAAGCCGAAAGCGGTCAGCACATCGCCACCGGAACTGTGGATGTCGATGAAAATCCCGGTGGCGTCATCGGGAGCAGGGGTCGTGAGATCATCCGGCCGCCAGTCGGGAAAGAAATCGGTCACATATGCGATCACAGCCTGGGTCTCGGGCTCCGACGCCGCGGTCGGCCCTCGGTAGGTCGCGTCGCACTGCGAACCGCTCGAACCGCCACAGCACGCCCAATAGAAATCGAAGTTCCGATTGAGATCGGCGCCACGATCGTTGGATGTGGGACTGCAGTAGTTCTCGTTGGTGTTCTTGCGCCACGAAAGCCCGGTTTCCGCCTTCTTGCGGCCATCTGGGTTGGCCTGCAGCAACATGTGAATCTCGTGGTGGTCGAGGAGCCAGGTCACATCGGGGTCGAAGCCGTAGTTGGCAAGCAGGTGCTCGGCAAAGCGGGTGACGGTCTCCGCGGTGACCAACTCGCGGGAGTGGATGGCGCCCATGACCCAGAGATCCGGCTTGTCCACCGCCGGGATCCCGTTGGCCGTGTTGGTCAAGCGGAGGACCATCAGGTCATAACCCGCACCACCGCCCGGTTCGGTTTTCTCCCACGAATCACCGATATCGAGCCACTCGGCGAGATCCGGATTGGCAAGCTCCAATGCCGCACCCGTGGCCAGGGTCTCTTCAACCGTCCGGTAGCAGGGGTAATTGGGAATGCCCTCGGTTTGGTTTTTCTGTCGGACAAACGGCCGGTTGTACTTCGCGGTCTTTGCTTCATCGATTTTGAAGTGGAATCCGAAGTCGCGGAGGACTTCGAACCCTTCCTCATCGACCGCCGCCTCGACGATGCCGCGTTCGGGGTCGACATCCCAGATATCCACCCATCGGTCGAGAAACGCGATCTCGGCCTGGTCTGCAATCTCCACGCGGACGACGTGGAACGCAGGCTCCTGGACAGGCGCCCGAACGTCTTCGGATTCGCCCGCGGCGGCAGGCTCCTCAGCGCGAGCCGATCCGCAAACCAGTCCGACGGCTGCCGACGCTGTGATCATTGCGATGACGGAAAACATCGATATCGCTCGCATGGGGGCTCCCTCAAACAAGAGTCGGTCGAATAACCAGGGGATGGTAGCAGAGGCAGCCGATCCGGAGGACCGATCGACCTCTTGGGGTCTTTCGACTCGTTCAGGGACTCACTCTCTCCCGATGCCAACCCTCTTCGGCTCCTTGCGGGCTGAACAGTGACCGTATTCGCCTGACACGCGAGCCTTTTCGGCCGTTGCAGACTCGGGCGTCGTTACACCGCGATCTACGCCAGAAGGCACAATCGAACCGCCAAGACGCCGAGCACGCCAAGGTCTCGCAGAGCATCGCATTTTGGACCCGAACTCCTTCAATACCTCAAGGCTCTCCCCACCCTGTGATGGGTCAAGAGATGTCCTTAGCGGATCCTCTGCGGCCTCGGCGTCTTCGCGGTTTCATTGTGCCTCGCAGCGCAGGCAGCGATTCCACGAAGGCTACCGACGCAGCAACGGCACCGCTGAGGGCGAGACGCCCTCGCCACGTTGACCGCCTTCGAACCCCTCTCGCCCGACTGTCAGGCGAATATGGTCATTGAACTTGCGGGCGGGACGCCCGCACCACAATGGCCAAGGGCAAGGGCAAGGGAGAGGGAGAGGACAGGGGGTGTTGACAAAGCGGACACGGAGGTCCTAATATCCGTCGCGATGCTGTCGCGCAGTGCTGAATACGCGGTCCGTGCCCTTTCACTCCTCGCCCTTCGCGAGCAAGACCGCGCGCTCCATTCCGCCGAGATTGCCGACGAACTCGATCTCCCGCCACAGTTTCTGAGCAAGATCCTCCGTCGGTTGAAAGCGACCGATCTGGTGACGTCACAACGCGGCCGTACGGGTGGCTTCCGGCTCAACCGTTCGGCCGAGGAGATCTCGTTGCTCGCGGTGGTCCAACCCTTTCAGGACGGTCTGTCCGGGGTCGAGTGCCTCCTCGGCCAGGCCAACTGCACCGACAGCGACACCTGTCCGCTCCATGACAGAATGACCGGGATCCGGAAGTCGTTCCACGATCTGCTGGCCGGCACGACCCTGGCGGACATCGCCCAGCGAGCGGTTCGCACCGGCGCGACAATCTCAATTTCTACACAAGAACGTGAAACAGATGGATAATGCTCGAAATCATTCGGGATCCTGTTGAGGGGGTATTGATGAGCGTCCAGATCGAGAAGTTCAGTTACGACGACGCGATTGTTCGTCGCTTCACTCTGGTGACCTTTGTGTGGGGGGTCGTCGGAATGTTGGTCGGCCTCATCGTCGCCCTCGAACTCGCAGCGCCGTACTTCAACTTCGAGCTGCCCTGGTTGAGTTTTGGTCGGCTCCGCCCGCTGCACACCAACGCCGTGATCTTCGCCTTTGCCGGCAACGCGGTCTTTGCCGGGGTCTACTACTCCATGCAGCGACTGTTGAAGACGCCGATGTTCTCGAAGGCTCTGAGCAGTCTTCATTTCTGGGGATGGCAGTTGATCATCGTCGCGGCTGCGGTGACCCTCCCCCTCGGGATCACCCAGGGCAAAGAGTACGCCGAGCTCCAGTGGCCCATCGACATCGCCATTGCCGTGGTGTGGATCATCTTCGCCATCAACTTCTTCGGCACCATCGCCAAACGGCGTGAGCGCCACCTGTATGTCGCGATCTGGTTCTACATCGCAACCATCGTCACCATCACGGTGCTCCACGTCTTCAACAATCTCGTGGTTCCGGCCGGGTTGTGGCGGTCGTACTCGATCTACGCCGGCGTGCAGGACGCCTTCATGCAGTGGTGGTACGGCCACAACGCGGTCGGCTTTCTGCTGACGACACCCTTTCTCGGGATCATGTACTACTTCCTGCCCAAGGCGGCCAATCGGCCGGTTTTCTCGTACCGGCTGTCCATCATCCACTTTTGGACCCTGGTCTTCCTCTATATCTGGGCCGGTCCCCACCACCTTCACTACACCGCCCTGCCCGCCTGGGCCTCGACCCTGGGAATGCTCTTCTCGGTCATGCTCTGGATGCCGTCCTGGGGCGGCATGCTCAACGGACTCCTGACCCTGCGCGGCGCGTGGCACAAGGTCGCCTCGGACACGGTGCTCAAGTTCTTCGTCGTGGCGATCACCTTCTACGGCATGTCCACCTTCGAGGGCCCGCTGCTGTCGATCAAAGCGGTCAACATGCTCTCGCACTACACCGACTGGACCATCGCCCACGTCCACGCCGGCGCCCTCGGCTGGGTCGGATTCCTCATCTTCGGGATGATCTACTGGCTGCTGCCGCGGCTTTACCAGACCGAGCTGTGGTCGTCAAAACTCGCCGAGGCCCACTTCTGGCTCGGCACCATCGGCATCCTGCTCTACATCGTCGCCATCTACGCCGCCGGACTGACCCAGGGGCTCATGTGGCTCGCCTTCGACGAAGAGGGTTACCTCAAGTACGCCGATTTCGTGGAGACGACACTCCGGCTGATTCCCATGTACTGGGTTCGGGTCATCGGAGGCACGGCCTACCTCGCCGGCGCGGTTCTGATGGGCGTCAACATGCTCATGACCTGGCGCAGCCGCCCGCATCCGCTTCAGGTGCCGATCCACGAGGCGCCGGCCCTGTCGAAGACCTACATCGATCATCCCGAGCCGGCGTCACCGCTCGCGACCTCGGGGACCCACGTCGCCAACATCGCCTACACCATCGAACGGTTCTTTCGCACCACCTGGCACCGCAAGTGGGAGCGGCTGCCGGTCAAGCTCACCCTGATGGTTGCGCTGGCGGTGATCGCCGCCTCGTTGTTTGAGATCATCCCGACCTTCCTGATCAAGTCGAACGTCCCCACCATCGCCACGGTGACGCCCTACACCCCGCTCGAACTCGCGGGGCGTGACATCTACCTGGCCGAGGGCTGCTACAACTGCCACTCGCAGATGATCCGGCCGCTGCGCGCCGAGACCGAGCGCTACGGCGAGTACTCCAAGGCCGGCGAGTTCGTCTATGACCACCCGTTCCAGTGGGGCTCGCGCCGAATCGGGCCCGATCTCCACCGGGTCGGCGCCAAGTATCCCGATCTGTGGCACGTACGCCACATGGACGACCCCCGTGCCATCACCCCGGGCTCCATCATGCCGGCCTATCCTTGGATGCTGACCAAACCACTCGATTTCTCGAGCATCCCGGTTGTCATGCGGGCCCATCAGATCATCGGCGTGCCCTACACCGATGACGAGGTTTCCGGCGGTATCGCTTCGGCCACCGAACAAGCTGCGACCATCGCCGCGGAGGTGGTCGTCCAGGGCGGCCCCGAAAACCTCGAGGACAAACAGATCGTCGCCCTCATCGCCTATCTGCAACGACTCGGCACCGACATCACCAAGGTCGAGGCGGTGGCGTTGGAGGAGGAGATCGGCGAGGTCATCCTCGAAACCGAAATCGCCACCGAGATCGCGGCTGAAACCGCCGACACGGAGGGTGCGTCATGAAGCTCTCCGACATCATGGGTGCGGCCGGACTGACATCATGGGCCGAGATCGGTCTCGTCATCAGCTTTGTCACATTCGCCGCCATCGTTGCCTATGTCTTCATCGTTCGCAGCAAAGCCTCTTACGAAGAAGATCGAAATCTGCCCTTCGATGATGACAACCCCACCTATCCGGCAGCCGACGGAAGGAGGACCTCGTGAGCACCAATCAACCCGAGACCATCGACACGAACCCCTCCGAGGACCATCTCCTCGAGCACTCCTACGACGGCATCCAGGAGTACGACAACCCCCTGCCCCGCTGGTGGTTGGCGATCTTCTGGGCGACCATCATCTTCACACCGCTCTATATTCTCTTCTTCCACTTCGGCGCGGGGCTCCTCGAGATCGATCGCTATGACCGGGCCATGATGCTCGCAGCGGAGCAGCAGATGGCGGAGATCCTCGCCATGGGCGAGATCAGCGAGAACACCCTCGTCGGACTCATGTCCGACGCCTCGATGATGAATGGGGGTAAGAAGCTATTTATCGCCAAGTGCGCCACCTGTCACGGGATGTTCGGCGAGGGCGGGATCGGCCCCAATCTGACCGATGGCTACTGGCTCCACGGCGGCCAACTCATGGATGTCTACCGGACCGTCCGCGAAGGCGTCCCGACAAAGGGAATGGTGGCCTGGGAGCGGCAACTCCGCCCGGCCGAGCTTCTCGCGGTGAGCGCTCACGTCGGTAGCCTTCTCGGCAGCGACCCACCCAACGCCAAGGCACCACAGGGCAACCAGGTCGAACGACTCGCACCCGAGCCCGTCGCCGAAGGTGAAGCGGCAACCACCGAGGACGAGAGCGCGACTGAAGAAGTCATCGAAACCGCCGCCTGAGGCGAGGAGACCGGGTGGGAATCAACTCAAACGCTCCCGAGGCCCAGGAGCAGATCCTGTCGACCATGAACCGCGACGGCAGCCGCCGCCGAATTCGACCCAAGCCCTCCAAGGGTCGATACTACCGCGGGCGATTCCTGACGGCGTGGGGGTTGATTCTCAGCTTCTGTTTGGTCCCCATTCTCAAACTCAACGGCAAACCGTTGATGCTCTTCGACATCACTCGGCGTGAATTCACCCTCTTCGGTGTCACCTTCCTGCCCACCGACAGCTTCCTGCTGATGCTGTTGCTGTTCAGCATTTTTGTCGGGATCTTTCTCGTGACCGCAATCTGGGGTCGCGTTTGGTGCGGCTGGGGTTGTCCCCAAACGGTCTACATGGAATTTATCTATCGCCCGCTCGAGGTCTTCATCGAAGGTGGTCGAAACCAACAGATCAAAACCGACAAAACCGGCATCTCAGGCCGGCGGATGATCAAGCACATCGTGTTCTTCGTCGTCTCGGCCTTTCTCGCCAACACCTTTCTCGCCTACTTTGTCGGCTGGGACCGGCTGCTTGGGTGGATGACGAGCTCCCCCACCCAGCACCCCATCGCCTTTGGGGTCATGATCGGGACCACCGTCCTCATGTTTGGCGATTTCGGCTGGTTCCGCGAACAGACCTGCATCCTCGCCTGCCCTTACGGCCGTTTCCAGTCGGTGCTCCTCGACCGGCAATCGCTCATCGTCGGCTATGACGAAGCCCGCGGAGAGCCGCGTCAGCCGTGGCGGAAGAAGGAAGAACGGACAGGCGGTGATTGCATCGACTGCGGTCGCTGCGTGACCACCTGCCCGACGGGCATCGATATCCGAGACGGCGGGCTCCAGATGGAGTGCATCGCGTGCACCCAGTGCATCGACGCCTGCGACGATGTGATGGAGAAGATCGGCAAACCCCGCGGCCTCGTCCGCTACACCTCGCAATCAGAGCTCGAAACCGGAACACGGAAGTTCATCCGGCCGCGGCTCGTGGTGTACTCCGCAATGCTGATTGTCATGTTCAGCGCCCTCGGTTTTTCCCTCGTCGGAAAATCGACCGCCGATGTGACGATCCTGCGTGGTCTCGGCGCGCCGTTCTCGGTCCTGCCCTCGGGAGATGTGTCGAACCAGATCCGGATCAAGATCGCCAATCGATCGGGCGAAGAACGAAGCTATACGTTCGAACTCGTCGATGCCGGCGGTCTCACCCTCGTCGCGCCGGAGAACCCGCTGATCGTGGCCGCCGGCGATTCCCAGATGACCGGTGCGTTCATCACCACCCACCCGTCGTCCTTTGTCGCGGGTGAACTCGACATCACGCTGAGGATCAGCGACGGCATTGATTTCGACGAACTCAAACCGTATCGAATTCTCGGACCGGCGGAACGATGAGGATACGCATGACCGTGCCACCGACTGGAGGCCCTCAATGAAACCTGGTGCCACATGGCCCTTCGTGATCGCCGGCGCCCTTGGGTTGCATGTCGTCGGATCGATGGTGATGGTCTATTTCGCGACCTCCAACGAGTCCTACGCCGTTGAACCGGACTACTACCAAAAGGCGCTCGACTGGGACGACAAACGCGCCCAGGACCGCCACAATGCCGAACTCGGGTGGCGGCTCGAATACACCGTCGAGCCGATGCCCGCGGGCCAGGACCCGATCACGCGCGTCGAACTCACCAGCCTCGATGGTGAACCTGTTACCAATGCATCGATCTCGGTGGAGGCGTTTGCCAACGCTCGACGCGACGATGTGCTGACCGCAGGTCTAATCGAGACCGATTCGGGTTACCAGACCACCCTTCCCATGCGCCGGAACGGCCTCTGGGAATTTCGTTTCACGGTCACGCGGGACGATGAACTGTTCACCTACCGCGATACGCGGCACATTTGGACGGAAATCCCGAAATGAAGGAGGAGCGACGAATTCTTAGTTTTCAGTTCTCAGTTTTTAGCTTCCATCGCAAACAACCATGCCGCGGTAGTGATTCTGCGATGCATATTCAAAATTAACAATTACGAATTGTAAAATGACTGCGCTTTTGACCACCGTCTTCGTCGCTTCGCTCCTCGGCAGTTTGCACTGCGTCGGGATGTGCGGCGGTTTTGTCGCATTCTATTCAGGAGCGGACGGATCAGGTGGTGCGCGGCGGCTTCTCAGTCACGCGGCGTACTCGGGCGGCCGGTTGGTGGCCTACTCGATTCTCGGTCTGGCCGCCGGCGCCATCGGCGCCGCTCTCGATCTCGCGGGTTCGCTGGCGGGGTTCCAGCGCATCGCCGCGGTTGCGGCCGGGGCGGTGATGGTCGTGTGGGGCGTCTTCGCCCTGCTCCAGATCGGCGGAGTGAGGGTCTTCAAACACCGGTCGAGCTCGAAAATCTCAGCCTGGTTGCGCCGCGGCATCTCCCTGGTAGGGAAACGACCCCCGGTGGTGCGGGCGGCCACCGTCGGGTTGTTGTCGGGTGTCCTGCCCTGCGGCTGGCTCTGGGCGTTCGTGGTCACCGCAGCCGGCACCGGTTCAGCGCTGGGCGGCATTGCCGTCATGGCGATCTTCTGGGCCGGCACGGTGCCGATCCTCCTCGCGCTCGGTCTCGGAGCCCAGGTGCTGAGCATCCCCCTGCGCCGACACATCCCCGCGGTGACCGCGGTGATCCTGGTCGCCCTCGGGCTCTACGCCATCATCGGAAGACCCACCACCGCGCTCGCCGCCATCCAGAAGCACCAACACACCGCCGATGGCGCCGTCCCATCACCCGACGACCCCCCACCCTGCTGCGGCGACTGAGACCGCCCTGGAAGAGGCGCAGCAAGCGAGTCACGCAAGCAGTTCGCCTAGTCGGCAAGCGGAGAATCGCGTGCGGCGGCGCGTGCCTAGCTCTCTTTTTCGCCGCGAAAAAGGTGCCTGGCAACGCTCGGGAATGGCGACTACAGAATCATGCTCAGTCGCGCGTATCTGAACCCGATACTCTCATCGTCGGTGGTCGAGGGAGCCACCTTTAGCATTGTTCGGACCCAACGACCGTCGATCACCTCAACCACCACATCCGAACAATGACAAAAGATGGCACCCCGTTCGCGGTTCCATTGTTCATCGAGGGGATTCGTAATAATGATTCGAATCCAACACCCTTGCCGCGCATGAGATGATGCCTCGATGATCTCGTGCTCCCACTGCGGGTTACCGGTTCCGGCAGGTCTCGTCGACTCCGAGGCCGAGCACCAGTTCTGCTGTTCGGGCTGCCGGGTGGCCTACGACGTCATCCACGGCGCCGGGCTCGAGGGTTACTACGACCTCAAAGACCGCATCGACGCACCTGAACTGGCGGCCCAGGGCCGGGGGACGGCCTACGAAGAGTTCGACGACCCTGCCTTTGCCGAGCTCTACTGCCATCGGCGTAAAGACTCAATGACCACCGTCGAGCTCTATCTCGAAGGAGTCCACTGCGCGGCCTGCGTCTGGTTGGTGGAGAAGGTCCCACTCGTCATCCCGGGTGTCGCCGAGTGCCGACTCGATGTCGGCCGATCGCTAGCGACCGTCATCTGGGATTCCGAGCAGACACCGCTGTCGTCCATCGCCCGCTTTCTCGATTCCATCGGCTATCCACCGCACCCGTTCCACGGTGTCGAGGCGCGCGACATGGAGCGCCGCGAGGACCGGGCCCTGCTCATCCGTATTGCGGTCGCGGGCGCCATCGCCGGCAACGTCATGCTGCTCGCCTTCGCGCTCTACGG
This sequence comes from uncultured Acidobacteriota bacterium, assembly GCA_963753035.1. GTDB lineage: Bacteria > Acidobacteriota > Thermoanaerobaculia > Thermoanaerobaculales > Sulfomarinibacteraceae > JAHECW01. Next base: position 115,091 of record CAVWAW010000012.1, read on the forward strand.
CGGCTATTTCCACGGCATCTCCCCCTCCTTCAGGTCTCTCTTCCGATGGGTCAGCCTCGGTCTGACTCTTCCCTCGGTCGTGTGGTGCGCCCAGGTCTTCTACCGCGGCGCGTGGGGCGCGCTGAAAACCCGCACTCTGCACATGGATGTCCCTATCTCCATCGGCATCCTCGCCGCTTTCGGCTGGGGGGTGGTCAATACCATCCGCGACAACGGCGAGGTCTACTTCGACTCGGTCACGGTCCTCATCTTCTTCCTCCTGGTCGGGCGCTGGGTGCAGCGACGGCAGCAACGCCGCGCCGCCCGCGCCACCGAACTCCTCTTCTCGCTGGCTCCCTCAACCGCGCGCGTCGTGGAGGCCGGTGGGGTGCGCGAAGTACCGGCAGCCGCGCTCCAAACGGGCATGGTCGTGGAACTCCGTGCCGGAGAAACGGCCCCGGCCGACGGTGTCGTTCTCACCGGCGAGTCGACCATGGATCTCTCACTGCTCACCGGCGAGTCGCGACCCGCCGCGGTCCGAGCCGGCGACCCCATCCACGCCGGCACCACGAGCCTGTCCGGCCGGCTCGAGGTCGAGGTCAGATCGGCCGGAGCCGACACTCGACTCGGGAGGATCCTCCGCCTCGTCGAGGAGGGTGCGCAGCGCCGCGCACCAGTGGTCCTGCTCGCCGATCGAATCTCGGGCTGGTTCGTGCTCACGGTGCTGTGCCTCGCCCTGATCACCGTCGCCATCTGGCTCCGCATCGACCCCGCGCAGGCGGTGGACAATGCGGTCGCCCTCCTCATCGTCAGCTGCCCGTGCGCACTCGGTTTGGCCACGCCTCTGGCGGTCAGCGCCGCCGTGGGCCACGCCGCCCGCGCCGGCATCCTCATCAAGGGAGGCGACGCCCTCGAGAGCCTCGCCCGGCCGGCGCGGATGATCCTCGACAAGACCGGAACCCTCACCGAGGGCCGGCTGGCGGTTGTCCGGTGGCACGGAAGCGAAACCGTGCGCCATATCGTTGCAGCCGCCGAATCCCACTCGACACATCCCGTCGCCATTGCCCTCGCTGACGGCGTGGATACGACCGACGTTCCGGTCTCGACCGAAGTGGAACAGCACCCGGGCCGAGGCCTCACCGCGCGGGTCGGCCAACGCGACCTCCTGGTCGGCTCTCCAGTCTTCGCCGAAGACCGCCTCGGTGGATTCTCCGACGAGGTTGCCGCGCAGATCAGGACTGCCATCGACGAGGGACTCACCCCAATCGTGGTTGCTCTCGATCGCGAGATCGAAGCGGTGGCGGCGCTCGGCGACCCCGTCCGCGCGGACACCGCAGACGCCTTGGAAGCCATCATGGCACGCGGCTGGCAGATCGAGGTCCTCTCAGGCGACCATCCGGGCACGGTCCGGGCGTTGCTCCAGCGGCTGCGTCTCGACCCTTCGTCGGGCCGTGGCGGCGCCGTCCCGGAAGACAAGATCGAACGGGTCCGCCAGGCCGCGGAACAGGGCCCGGTGGTGATGGTGGGAGACGGCGTCAACGACGCCGCCGCGCTGGCCGCCGCCACCGTCGGGGTCGGAGTCCACGGTGGCGCCGAAGCGGCGCTGGCCGCGGCCGATGTCTATCTCGGCGAACCTGGCCTGGCGCCCCTGGTCCGCCTCCTCGACGGATCGGAACGAACCCTTGGCGTGATCCGGCGGAATCTGGTCTTCTCGCTCGGCTACAACGCAGTGGCCGTCACTCTTGCCATGATGGGGCTCATGCACCCCCTCGTCGCCGCGATCCTCATGCCGGCAAGCTCGATCACGGTGGTCGTGAGCTCGTATCGGGCAAAGACGTTTGTCTAATTATGAATTGTAAATTACGAATTATGAATTACTTACCATCGCAGGAACCGAGAACTCATGCCGCCAGGCTGCGATGTGAATTCATAATTCATCATTCCTAATTCATAATTGATCTATGTCCGCCGTCTACATCGCCCTTCCCGTTGCCCTGCTGCTTGCCATCGCCGGTGTCATCGCGTTCATCTGGGCTACGAAGAGCGGTCAGATGGATGACCTGGAGACCCCGGGGCAGAGAGTACTCTTCGATGACGATCCAATATCGACCCCCGACGACATCACCGAGGATCCCGAGCCACCCTCACCCTGAGTCCACATTTGCTTGAAGTCCGCCATGCCAAGCCGAGTATCGGTAGATGACGATAGCGATGGACGACCATTGCGATCTCTGCGAGGAAACACTCAATGATTGCGATGCTATCTGCGTCAATCTGCGTAATCCGCGGGCAACCCTGCGATGGGCGATGGTGCGATGCAATCTGTGTCCATCTGTGTGATCTGTGGGCAATTTGCGATGTTGCGACGGCTCCGCGTCTCTGCGCCTCTGCGCCTCTGCGTTGATTTGCGATGATCCGATCCGGCATCCAGCCGAATGTAACCAACACGCCCCCCGCCGACAACACACACTTGTATGAAGAACTCAACGTTTTCATCCGTGGCGTCTGGTTTCCGGATTGTCAAACCCGTTGCCCTGATCGGGTTTGCAGGCACGCGGATGTCTCCCGCCTCATTCAAACGAGCCGTCGGCGGCCGTTTCTTTCCACCTTGCCCACCAACTTTCTCACCCTGAACACTCTCCTCCCCCATATGCCGACTCGGTGACCGGAACCGGGTCGGCTCCCACCTGCACCACCGGGGCTCAGAGAATCAGCATCGCATCGCCATAGGAGAAAAATCGGTATCTCGACGCAATGGCATCCTGGTAGGCGCTCAGTGCCCGGTCGCGGCCGGTGAAGGCGCTGACGAGCATCAAGAGGGTTGATTTGGGAAGGTGGAAGTTGGTGAGCATGGCGCCGACACCCCGAAATCGATATCCGGGCGCGATGAAGATATCGGTCCAGCCTTCTCCAGGCTCGATCTGTCCGTCGCCCGCGGCCAGCGCTCCTTCGAGCGCGCGTACGGAGGTCGTACCGACACAGACGATTCGGCGTCCGCTGGAGACGGCCTCGTTCACGACCCGGGCAGTGGCCTCGGAAAAGCAGTACCACTCGCTGTGCATTCGATGATCGGCCACGCGCTCGGCCGTGACCGGACGGAAGGTCCCGAGCCCGACGTGCAGGGTCACGAATACTCGCTCGACGCCCCGATCATCGATCTCGTCGAGTAGCTCCCGGGTGAAGTGGAGACCAGCCGTCGGCGCCGCCACGGCACCCGGTTTCGACGCGTAGACCGTCTGATAGGTCTGACGATCTTCGACAGTCGCTCCTTCCGGCCGGCTGATATATGGCGGCAGGGGCATCTCACCGATTCGATCGAGTCGCGCGAGTTCGAGCCGTGGTTCGAAGGCCACGGTCCATCTGCCCTCGTCGCGCCGCTCGACCAGGATGACCTCCCCACCGTCACTCAGCACCAACCGCTCGTCGACCCGGGCCCGCGCACCTGGCCGGAGCAGGCACTCCCATGCCCCTCCGTCGAGTTCCCGAAGGAGCAGCACTTCGAAACGGCGGCCTGTCGATCGGTGGGCAAAGACCCGCGCCGGGATCACTCGCGTATCGTTCAAAAGCAGCAGATCACCAGGTTCCAGAAGTCCGGGAAGCTCGGTCACCCGCCGGTGGTCAACTCCCTCGGCGGACCGGTCGAGAAGCAACAGTCTCGAGGCGCCCCTCAGCGCCGGTTCCTGCGCAATGAGTTCTTTCGGCAGATCGAAATCAAAGTCATCGGTTCGCACCGGCGCATTCTAAAGCACCGGGCACCGATCTGGCCCATCAGGAGCTTCAAAAATGATTCAACGCTGCGGATTGGGCCAGCTCGGCTCCCGCTGAAAAAATGAGAACTTCTATTCGGAATCAGGCACAATAAGGTTCGAAGCCATGGATCGCAGGAAACTGGGTCGTCGCGGAGAATGGGTAGCCTTGGCGTTGCTCCTGTTCAAGGGCTACCGACCGCGCGATCGCAATTGGCGCGGCGCCGGTGGGGAGCTCGATCTGGTCGTCGAAAGGCGAGGTGAGATCGTCTTTGTCGAGGTCAAGGCGAGATCGAGCGATCTCCTCGGGGGGGCCGGCGGAGCCGTCGATGCCCACAAGAAACGCATCCTGGCGCGGACCTCATCAGCTTACCTCTCGCGGCACGGCCTCTGGGACCGCCCCTGTCGCTTCGACATCGTGACCATCGAGAAAAGGAAACCGTTTCCGTACTGGAGCGTCCGGCACTACAAGAACGCGTTCAGCCCCGATCTCGGCAGGCAAATGTGATTACTTCCTGAACCATTTCTTGCGGGTGACCGTCTGGGGCTCATCCTGGCTGCCGAACCGACCGATATGGCCGCTCGAATCCCTGGCGACAACAAAAAAACGGACGCTCTTGTTACCGTGCAGCTCCGGACCCACAACGAAATTGTAGAGTCCATCCCCATCGAGCTCCAACGGAATCTGGAGATAGCCGTCATCAGACTCGTTCCGAGCGTGGACGACGACCCGCTCGACGTGATAGTCGTCAGTCACCCTCAACGGCACGACAATGGTCTCGTTCTTTTTGAAACCAAGCTCCATAGCGGTGGCAATCTCGACAACCGGCGCGCCCGCATCCATTTCGGCAACTCGAGCTTCGAGCACCGACCTGGCGCGATCGATCTCGCCCTGCAACCTGGGATCGGGGGTCATCCTGTCGAGGATCACCAGACCCGCTTCCGGGTCACCGGCATCGCCGCTGGCAAGGGCTTCGGCAATCAACGACTCCTCCCGCCGGGTGAGATCGATCTGCTCGTTGCACCAGACGATTCGATCCGCCGTGCCATCGCGTCCGGGCCAGACCTGCCGAAGGCTCTCGAGGATGGCGACCGCGTTGGAAAACTCATTCGCAGCAATGAAGGCCTCGGCCTGAGATTCCAACGCCGCGGCGGATTGGTCCCTCAGGTCGGGAGCGCCGGCGTAGCCCGGAAGCAGCTCGTGGAGAAGGCCAGCCTTTTCGACGGCTTCAAGATAGTCGCCGTCCTTGTGCGCCCCCCACATATCTGCGTGCAGACCCACCACCTGTCGGCCACGATTGAGATCGTCGCTGAGGCCCTCGATCTCCGAAATCTCGTCCCGAGGCATGCCGCTCAGTCCGGCAACAGCACGCCGAATCATCTTGACGCTCCCATAGCCGAAGCCGGTCCGGAGATCCTCGATGGCCGCCCCCCGACCCGTCGCCTCGGCAACCGCCATGACCAGACTGTCGTAGAGCGCAGACTCGTCGGAGCTGAAGGAAACTCCTTCCCCCTCGTCGAGAATGTTCAACGCGTCCTCCGCCCCTGCCAGATCGCCCGCATCGACGAGCACTTGAATTGCCAGAAGATCATCGAAGAGGTTGCCATCCGGAGGAGGTGGAACCAGTGCGTCGGCAGGTTCGCGTGGCTCGAGCTGGATCGCCGCTGCTGCAATAGACCCCTCGTCATCACCGACCGATGGCCAGGTAAAGGCAATGATGCTCCCGAGGATGATCACCACCCCTGCGACCACCGCTACTTCGACGCGCGAGACGCGGCGCCCGCCAGCGGCCGGTTTCTGCGTTTCCGGCACGAGGACGGCCGGGCCGCCATCATCGGCGCCCACAGCTTCCGGAACCCAGACATCGACGGGGACCGGATTGCGGACATCCGTGTCCTCATCGAGCTCTGCCTCATCGAGACTCGCGGGCAACTCGGGGTCGTCAAAGAGAACCTCGGGCCATCCGTCCTCATCCAGCGAAGCGAGGTCGGCGCCAGACGCCGTCGGTTCAGCGCCGGATATGGTCGGCTCGGGAGATGGCCCGGCCATCACCAGTGATGCCTTGGAGGGATCGAATGCGGGGTCCGTCTTGTTGGGGTTGAACGACCTTCCAGGTGATGGAGTCTCGGTCGGAGCGGGGGGAGCGACAAAAGCGGGCGGGTCTGGCAACGCACGGATCAGCGGATCCCTGAGATCCGAAGGTGATTCCCCTCTCATCATGGGATCGGACTCCATGATCGTGCCGAGAATCTTCTCGAGAGGCTCGGCCTCGGGAAGCATCGACCGCACCGCGGCGGGCAGGGTCACGCGGGGGCGGGAATGGCCGTCACCTTTGATCTCGGCGCCGAGGATGCCGCAGGCGATGACCCCGAAAGAAAAAAGATCGGATCTCCACGACTGATCGTTCGGCAGCAAATTGCCAGCGACCAACTCCGGCGCAAGGTGAGGGTCAAATGCCGGTATCGGCACACCAGCCCCCGCGTGCAGGAGGGTGGCGCTGGTGCCGAAACCGAGGACCATCGCACGATCGCTCGACGGAGAATTGGTCACACAGATGTTGGAGGGTTTGAGATTCAGGTGCGCCGCTCCGACGCGGGCCAGATCCTCGATGCAGGAGAGAATGTCGAGAAGAACGTTGATGGCAGAGAAGGCGCTGAGATCTTCGAAGGAATCGAGAAGTTCACCCTCGACGAGCTCCATCACGATGAATCCATCGCCCTCGGGGGTGAGACCGTGGTCGGTCAGAGCGGGCATCGCGTGGATGGGCATCGACCTCGCGGCCTCCACCATCTCGAGAAAGAGGCCCCTGACTTTGTCTTCGGCGTTGGGAACAGCACAACTGACCATCTTGATGGCGACATCTCGCCCGAGTTCCGGGTCCCCGGCGAGGAATACCGCACCCGTCGCCGATGTCGCCAACACGTTCTTGAGCTGAAGCTCCTCGAGGATTTGTCGCGTCTCGATCACCGTTGCCTCACTCTCGACTGGTCAGTTTCGGCGCACAACCGCATGGTCAACGTATTTCAAAGAGGAAGAGAAAACCGTGGTGTGGCTCACGCGAAACAAGGAATGACCGTCAAAGACCGCCGCGAACGGTGATGCGCAACACGCAACGATCAGGCCGAATTCGAAAAAACCTCGAACTCGTTACCGTTTCGGGCTTTGCAGAAATCAATCCTGGCGGGCATCCAGAGGCTTTTTCGCGGGCGACCTGATGATCGGGCTGAACTTCTCTCGAATCCCTCCAAGGGAGATGCTTTCGATGAAGTAGAAGTAATCCCTGCTTGGATCAATGGACTCGTCGACAAAGACGTAGTTCTGCGGCTCATCCGTCGTCCCCGCCCCGGGCAACGGTTCGGCGGTGATCTTGGTGAACTCACCGTCTTCGCTGAGTCCGCGGTAGATATCGAAACCGAAGTTATCCACTTCACTCGCAGTGGTCCACTTGAGGGTGTTGACCAAGGGCTTGTCCGCCGGCTGGTCCGGCACCACGTCCGCTGCGGTGTCGACCGCCACCGGTTCGGCCGGGATGTCTTCTCCACCCGACGAAGCACAGCCTCCCAGGATCCCAATGACAAACCCTGCAACAACGATCAAACACCAGTTCTTCATTTATCCCCCACTGTTCGGAACTGTGAGCCCGCTCCAATCGATACCGCGCGCGAGACCCACGCTTTCTCCCGGCTCCTCGGCGCCCTCACCATCCGCGGTGAGGTTCGCTCCGCCGATTCCATCGATTCTCAGCTTCTCGTCCCAGACATAAACTCGCACACCCGCCACTTGATCCTGGTTCTCGAGGACACCCGGGTTCAGGGTCACGACAAACTCGGTTCCGCTGACCTCGGTCCGGTCCTCGCGCAATATGGTGCCGTCGGCGGCGACCCAGTCCGCAATGAGATGAGCCGACTCGACCGGAACCGGCATCTCGACCGTCAGCACCAGACCGTCGTCGGTGTCATCAAGATCAAGATCAAGGTTGTACCCCGGCGCGGCCACCGGGACCGCCGGATCGCCGAGTAGATTGTAGGTCTGCACCAGGACATCGCTCCTGAACTTGTGTTTAGCGCGCATCACGGATTCGCCGATGGTGTTTCCGGGAGTCGTCAGTTCCTCCATCAGGATCTCGCCCATGATCGGCGACGGGCTGTTGCGCCACGAGGCGGCGAAAACCGCGATGGCGCCGCGTCCCGGTATCCTCATCAGCTTCTCACCGATGGAATCGGCGGTGGGGTGATCGAAGGGGGCCGAGTAGCAGGTCAGGCTGAGCACCACCGGCAGCCGTTCGCTGTCGGCGAGGGTGTCGAGATGTTCAAGAGTGAAGAGATCGTGGTTCTTATTCAGATCCGGCGGGCCGGTGCGCCAGATATAGCGACCGCCATGGCCGATGAAATGCACCCCGTACACCCCGCCGTCGAGGATCTCGACTATTCGCTGAGTATGGTGCTCGTTGGCGGGCTCTGATGGGTGGGGGTAGATCTTCGTCGGGAGATAACCGCGACTACCGTACTCCTGGGCGATGGAATCGCTGCGTCGTTGGAACGACACGCTCTCGTTGGCGATAAACAGGAGATTGCGTTTCCATGGCCCCACCGGTGGAGCGGAGGCAAAGCGGATGGTCTTGTCGATCACCTGCTCGAGTTCCTCCGCGTTCGCCGCCGGCAGCCGACCGATAGCCATGTCCGGGAGCGAATCGCCGTCATCGAAACAGACAAACCACGTATCGCTCGCCGCGTGTCCCTCGAGGGTCGGATAACTCGATGTCGGCACCAGGTTGCGATGATTGAGATCGGCCCCTTCGGCATAGTGGGTGCTGCTGTTTTTGATGAACCGATTCATCTCTCCGGTTCGGTAGGTCCAATCCGCATAATTCGCGTCGTCGGCGGAGAGGTTTTTGAAGTCCCAACTCGCGTCCCCGGAAAATAGAACGAATCGGGGCGCAGGGGTCTGCCAATTCGAGTGGGCGTACTGGAGGAAATCCTTGATCGCCCGTGGGGTGACGACCCCGAAGTTGAACTCGTCGTAGATGTCCTGGACATCCACAACCGCGACGGTGAGGCCGCGCCCACGGTGAAACTCCGCGAGCCGCCGGGTTTGATCCAGAAGAGTCCGGTGAGCGATCATAATGTAGTCGACCTGCTGGCCGTCGTTTCTCAGACCGGATGGGTGGTCGAAAATCACGTCGTTGGGCGGAGCGGCGGCGGATGGTTTCAGCACCGCGAATCCGCCATCGTCCACCTCGATCTCGGCCGCGAGCATTCCGCTCTCGCTGCGGTACCGCACACCGTCGGGGTGGAAGAGATCGATCGGAGCCCCGTCGTCCGATTCGACCACCACTCGATACATCGGACCGTCGCTCATTGGAAACAGCCTCAGCTGATCATCCCAGACCACGGGCAGGCGTTCATACTCCACCTCGATCCAGTTCAGGAGGACTACATCCACGACGAGATCACCAGACTCCGGATAGACGCGTTTCGGAATCCTGACGGCGAGTTCGTTTGACCCGTCCTGAACCCGCTCTGCCGGGATCACCACCTCATGGATGAAATGGTCCTTCCCATCCCAGGTCGCCCGTTCGACGACATCTCCGTTGAAAAGGATCTCGATCTCGTGGTGGGACAACGAGGTCCGCTCGCGGTGTCGTGGTTCCGACCATCCCCTGAGGCCCAGTCGCAAATGAACCGGGTTTTCGGTTGCGCTCGTCGCTTCAAAGACCGATTTGAGACGCGAACGAATTCGCCCGGAGGGGTCCCCGTCCTCCCGAAGGGCCGAACGAATCGACTCGGAAAGATCGACGGCCGAGGGGATGTCTCTACGGTAGCTGTCTTCGCTTCGGGCGAACCCCTCGAACTCGAGTTCCTGCCGGAAGGGCTCCTTGTCCGCCACGGACATCCGTTCCCAATACCAGCTCTCCTCGGGTTCGTCCGGTCTTGTCCGGAACCGCACCATCACCCGATCGGACTCCAGGTGGTGTTTCGCCAGGAACCTCGCCGATTCTTCAAACGGCGTTTGGGCTGCGGTGAAATTCTCTCCGTGCCGCGGATTCTCATCGTCAAAGGACAGCCGGTAACAGTTAAACCGCGAATACGGATCGAGGTACGAGTAAGTTCCTCGGAGAACCTCGCCAATGAAATAGACCCGGTCGCCAGGCCCGAAAATGCCATCACCGCCATCGGAGACCCAGACGGCGACCGGCGAGCCGAAATTCCGTAGGCCGATCGCCGCCGACGGGAGGGGTCCCCCGAGACCGGATTCGACCAGACGATCAAAGCTCACTTCGTAGACGCCGGCGTGCTCGACATAGATCTTGAAGGCGGGATCGGCGCCCACCGCCCGCGCGGTCGAGGCCATCGACACCAGCGCGGCGCAGGTCAGCATCAGGGAGAGCGGTGTCGTCTTCATAACTTATGGAGTATACCGATATCCGCCTCGCGTCCGTTTCCCTCTCCGATCCCGCTCCCTTTTCCGTATCCGTATCCGTGCCCGATTTGCAGCGGCAGCGTCAGCGACAGCGACAGCGACCGAAGCCGACCAGGTCACGCGGAAATCCGCGCCCCATCGGGGTGCCGGGTACGCCATTGTGTCGGAACCGCCATCCCGCACCGTAACGCGCTTCGCACAATGGCGCTACCGGGCTCCCTCGGGAAGCGCGATGAGGTCTGCTGTACCGGCTACGAGGCAGGCCGCCGGCGCGCCATCGGCGTGGTCGCAGCCCTTCCAATCAACCCTCGAGTGACCACGCCGATGGTGCGCCGCTGGGTGCCGGGACGCCAAAGCGTCACGGCACCCAGAAGGCCGGCGATGAGGGCATAGTCCGGAACAACTGCAGCGACCGGGACAGGGGCCGAATCCATGGGCGATAGAACTAACCCGCATCGGTACACCACCATCGCCGGCGGGACGCCGGCGCTACAAACATCGCAGTGCCCTTTGTCGCGCCCGAGTTTCACGGACGATGGCTGCGATGGAGTTCACCCCAGCGCGAACCACATCAGCAGCGCGACAACCACACCGCTCGCGGCCATGCGAGCCGGTGACGGTCGCGGTCTGAAGCCCGCCTCGATCCACGCTACGAGACAACCGACCCCGACAAACGCCGCTGGCAGCATCTGAATGCGGTATCGCGTCTTGACGTGCAGCCACAAAAAGAGCGCCAGGTTGAAGACGATAAAGAGGACCAGCGTCCGAACCCATCGGTTCGACCGACAGCCACCCAGAACGAGACCCGCCGGTGCCGCCACGAAGAGCAGCAAAATGGCAGCCATCGTGGTTGACTTCACCACCCTGCTGACCACAGGTCCGGCGCCGACGTAGCCGGCTCCCGACTGCCTCTGCGCGCCACCGCCGACAAGCTGGTCGGTGAAATAACAGCCCGCGTGAAAGAGTCGGAAGTACTGTTTGGACGCCTGGTTCCCGAGCACCGCGAACCAACCACGATCCCGGGCAAACTCGACGATCCGCGACCTGAGGATGCGGTCGCGCTCGGCGTAGGTATCGGCGCTGGCCGCCCATCGCTGGTACTCGGGCCAGACTACATCGTGGCGGAAGCTCTCCCTACCCACGTCGTTGAGACCCACCCAGATGTTGAATGCGGCTGAATTGGCGATCATCGGCGAGCCGGTTCTTTCTGCGTTGGTGATGACCGTCGGAGCCACCGTCACGGCCGCCACGCCCAACACCAACCCGACCCTGACGACCGCCTGCCCCGGGCGGCTCCCCCAGACCATCGTCAACAGAAACACCGGGGCGAACGGCATGAGCAGGCTCTTGCTGAGCAAGGCCAAGCCGAGGACGACACCGGCAACGGCGCACCAGGGCCGGCTCTCACCGCGGACAACCATCAGCCACAGCAACACGCTGAACAGGAAGAGGTGGAGCACCTCCGGCCAGAGATAGTGGCTGAAAGCGACGAGGGGCGGATAGCCGAGGGTCAGAACAACAACCGCGATCCCGGCGGCGCGCGAGCCGCAAACCCGCCGGGCCAGATCACCGAGAAGGACCGCAGTGGCAACCAACAGTGCGATCTGAATCAGCACGACGGCGGTCAGCGATCCGCCGCTGAACCAGAGAAGTCCCGCGAGGAACTGCGAATACAGCGGCGGCCACAACGGTTCCGGCCACCACCCTGGGTCACCGGCGAGGAGCCTCGCCGCCGAACTGAGGTAGCCGTTCTCGTCTCCCCAGAGGACTCGTGGGACCGGGTAGCGGTCGAGCCACCACAGGGTCATCTGAACCAGTGCCACCCACCCGGTGGCCAGTCCTACGGCCACCGGCCACCACTTCCGGTCTTCAAGGGGGACTCCGCCCGCGAGAACGGTCGACGTCCCGGTGACCGGCGGTGTGGGCACGGCCCCTGCGCTCAGGCCTCAGTCTCGAGGACCGGGGTTTTCTCCACGCCCTTGCGGAAGGTGCCGGTGATGAGCGACACGAAACGAGACTTCATCTGCGCGTTGGCCAGCGCCTGTTTTGCCGGCGGGAGATTGACCAACGTCCTGAGCAGCGCGCCGAGGGTCCGGTGGCTGAGCTTTCCTGGATCGTTGAAGAGCAGTTCCTGGAGCGTACCGTGCTCGATGGCCTGCACCGCAATCTTTTCCATTACATTCTCCGGGGTGTAGACCCGCTGCGGCGAAGCATCGAGTTTGACGCCGTCGAAGTCGCACGCCGTATAGCAGACCCCGCAGCCGAGACAGTGAACAGCGTCGACCTCGGCGCGTTTCTTGCGCTTGGGGATCCGCTCACTCGGTTCCGCCGGCACCATGGCGATAGCGTCGATGGGACAGGCCTTGGCGCACTTGCCGCAACCGCTACAGAGCTCGTCATCGCAGCTCGCGATGTAGTTCGAGCTCACGACCCTGGTCATTTCGGGCAGGGTTCTGAACGCCTCCATCATCTCGCAGCAGCACGAACAGCAGTTGCAGATGAAACCGGGTCGGTTGCGGACGTTGTCGGCCATCTGGACGTTGCCGTGTTCGCGGGCATAGACCAGGACGTCCATGGCCCGCTCCTTGCTGATTTTCTTGGCGATGCCGGCGCGGATGAGATAGTCGGCGCCGGTGTTGAGGGCGAGACAGTGGTCCAGCGGGTAGTCGCATCGTTTGCCGAGGTGGAGCTTGACGTGGCGGCAGTGGCAGATGCCCTCGGCCCACGATCCGGCATCCTCGATGATGGCCGAGGCCTTGTCGAAATCGAGGATCTCGCTCCAGACCTCCGGTTCGACGGCGTCCTCGTTGACCAACGGCCGCGCGATAAAGGTATCGCCATCGGCCAGCATCCGCATGAAACCCAGCTCGGGATCCTCACGCATGTAGGTCCACATGAGTTCGGCGACTTTCTTCTGGTCGATGTCATCGCGGACCCGCATCATGGAGAACTCGAAGAATCCAACGACCGTCGGATTGAGGAAGTAGACCGTCGACCGGTCGTCGCGCGGGAGATCGACCACGAGGCCCTTGGTCACCAGCCGATCGAGGATCGCGCGGGTCTTGTCCTCGGAGAGTTTTGCATTTCGTGCGATCGCTCCGAGCGAAGCCAGCCGCAAAGGGATCCCCGCCGCCACCCGGCACTCCTCCTCGGTGAACAGCTCCTCGAGAAGTTCGAAGAAGGCCTTGTGCGCCGGCGCTCCCACCGGCATCTTGTCGAGTCGTTGTTGGAGATCGTGATACGCCTTCTTACCGGCTAAATGACCCATGCCGCTATTGTATCCCCTCCCCCTTTACCTCTCCCGATCCCGAACCCGATCCCAATCCCGACGAATGATGCATCAGCGGCGTTGACAGCGACCGGGACAGCTGCATGAATCAGGAACAGCGTCAGGAATCAGCGGCAGGGTCCGCACCCGTATCCGCTGACGATCGAACCAACCCGCATCGGTACGCCACCATCGCCGGCGAGACGCCGACGCTACAAGCATCGCAGCGCCCGAAGCCATCCAGGCCACGCGAATAACCGCGTTCACAGGGCGTGCCGTCCTTGACGTTTTTCATTTAGACCGCGCTCCGGCAACCACCCGCATCTCGAAAAACGTCAAGGGGGGCTCCCCCGGGACGCGCCATGAGGTCAGCTCTCCCGGCTACGAGGCAAGCCGCCGGCGTGCCATCGGCGTGGTCGCAGCCCTTCACCACCACCCACGCGACCACGCCGATGGTGCGACGCTGGGCCTCTGGGACGCCAAAGCGACCCAGCGGCCCAGAAGGCCGGCGATGAGGGCAGCATCCGGGGCAGCTACCGGGGCCGCAGCCGGTTCCGAGGAATTCGCGTTCATTGGGACGTGCCGGGTACGTAGTTGTGCCGGATCGACCATCCGGCGCCGCGGCGCGCCCCGCACAACTACGCTACCGGGCACTCCACGGGGAGCGCGCCTCTGCCTGGCTCTCCCGGCGAGGAGGGAGGCCGCCGGCGCGCCATCGGCGTGGTCGCAGCCGCCCCAATCCCCCACCGCGCGACCACGCCGATGGCGCGACGCTGGGCCGCCAGAGGCGGACCAGAAGGCCGGAGCCGTGAGAACCCGGGGCAGCGGCAGCACACCGCTTCGCGTCTGAGGAATCTTCAGACGCCCTCCTCCGCCAACTCCTCCTTGACCTGCCGCGAGACCCGGACCTCCTCTTCATCGACGCCGAATAGTGCCTTGAGATCCTCGAGGATCCGGTAGAGCGTCGGGATCAGGATGAGCGTGATGGCCGTCGCGAAGACGATGCCGTAGCCGAGGCTCACCGCCATGGGAATGAGGAACTTGGCCTGCATGCTGGTTTCGAAGATCATGGGCGTCAAACCCAGGAAGGTCGTCGCGGTTGTCAGCATGATGGGTCGGAACCGGCGCTCGCCGGATTCACGGATCGCCTGGTCCACCGTGGCGCCCTCGGCCCGCCGCCGGTTGATGAGATCGATGAGGATGAGCGAGTCGTTGACCACGACCCCGGTCAAGGCCACCATCCCGAAGAGCGAGAGCATGGTCATGTTGAGACCCATGAGCATGTGGCCGAAGACCGCGCCGACCAGCCCGAAGGGGATCGCCGACATGATGATCAACGGCTGGGTGTACGACTTGAACGGGATGGCCAACAGGGCGAAGATGGCGAGTTGGGCGACCAGGAAATTGACCTTCATGCTGTCCAGAGATTCCTTCTGCTGGCGCTGCTCACCCTCGAAGTCAAAGGCGAGCCCGGGGAAGTCGACGGCCATCTTCGGGAGTACATTTTTTCGCAGATCGGCCGAGATCTCGTTGGCGTTGGCCGCACCCTCCTCAACGTCCGAGGTCACGGTCACCACCCGCCGTCGATCGGTGCGGTTGATCACCGCATAGCCCCGCCCCTCTTCAACCGCGGCAACGGTGGCGAATGGCACCTCGGAGCCGTCGGGAAGACGAATCCGCGCCGCATCGATGTCACCTCGCGACCGCCGCTCCTCCTCGGGGTAGCGGACCATCACGCGGATGTCGTCGCGGCCGCGCTGGATCCGTTGAACTTCCCGGCCGTAAAAGCCGGCACGGACCTGACGAGCGAGATCCGACAGGGTCAGACCTGCCGCCCGGCCCTCGGGGGTGAGGGTCAGCTTGAGCTCTTTTTTACCGGGGAGGAAACTGTCGGCGACATCCTTGGTGCCGGGGTACTCGGCGATGATGATCTTGAGCCGGTCAACTGCCTGGAGCAGAACGTTGAAATCGCGGTGCGCGAGTTGGACGCTCACCGGATCACCGGCCGAGAACATATTGGCCTGGAAGGTCAATGAAACAGCACCGGGCACCTCACCGACAATCTCACGCCATCGTCGAAGCAGATCGGACGATCCGACATCGCGATCCTCGGCCCCGAGGAGTTCGACGTTGACCTCACCGAGGTGGGAGGAGTCACCTCCCGACGAGCGGGTGGCCATGGGTCCGTGGCCTCCGCCGGTGGGGTGCTGACCTACTGTTGAAGAGATGTGACGAATCACCGACGGCGCACCGTCCGGGTTGCCCTCGTCGTGGTCGGCGGCCAATCGAACAGCGCCGGCCTCCAGTCGCTCGAGAATGGCCGCGGTCTGCTCCACAGGAGTGCCCTGGGGCATGGTGAGCAGCGCCGTCATGTTGTCCGAGTCGACCTTGGGCATGAAACTGAACTTGAGGAAACCGCCGGCGACCAGCGACACGCTCAAGAACAGAAAGACCATTGCAATCGAAACCGTCAGGTAGCGCCACTCGAGGGCAAGCTCGAGGGTCGACCGGTACGGTCCCCGGATGAAACGTTGGAGCCCGCTCTGCACCCGCGCCTGCACCCGCTCGATGGGTCCGAGAATCGGACCCATGATCCGGTAAAAGAGCGTTCCCGCGCCGGAGAGGTG
Source organism: uncultured Acidobacteriota bacterium (assembly GCA_963753035.1). Classification (GTDB taxonomy): domain Bacteria; phylum Acidobacteriota; class Thermoanaerobaculia; order Thermoanaerobaculales; family Sulfomarinibacteraceae; genus JAHECW01. The sequence continues at coordinate 131,132 of CAVWAW010000012.1, forward strand.
GGCGGGAAGGATGAGCAGGGCCTCGACCAGCGACATCAGGAGCACCATGATCACCACGATGGGGATCTGGCGCATGACCTTGCCCATGTTACCCGCCACGAAGAGCAGCGGCGCAAAGGCCGCAACCGTGGTGATAATCGCGAAGGTCACCGGCATGGCCATCTCGCGCACCCCGCGGATGGCGGCATCGATGGGCTTCATCCCCTCCTCGAGATAGTTGAAGATGTTCTCCCCCACCACGATGGCGTCATCGACGACGATGCCGAGGACGACGATGAAGGCGAAGAGCGAGATCATGTTGATGGTCACACCAAACTCGGGGACGAGCCAGAACCCGCCGAGGAAAGAGATGGGGATCCCCATGGTGGTCCAGAAGGCGAGACGGGTATTGAGGAAAAGCGCCAGACAGATGAAGACCAGAATCAACCCGAGGCGGGCGTTGCGCAGCAGCAGACCGATGCGCTGCTTCAGGATGATGGAGTCATCGTCCCAAGTGTCGGCCGAAACGCCGGCCGGCAGGTTCGGCCGGAGATCGTCGAGATAGCCCTTGGCGGTCCGTGCGACCTCGAGAGCGCCCTCGCTGCCGACCCTGAAGACCTGGATCAGGGCGGCCCGCTCGCCGTCAAACCGGGTCGCGGTGTCGGTGTCTTCGAAACCGTCGATGACTGTGGCAACATCGCTGAGCGCCACCGACGTGCCGTCGGGTCGGGTGACGACGACGATGTCCTCGAACTCGGCGCCGCGGTAGCGCTGGCCCTTGGTGCGGAGAAGGATCTCGCCGCCACGTGTCTTCACCGCACCGCCCGGCAGATCAAGGGATGACATGGAGACGGCATTGGCCACCTGCTCGAAGCTGAGGCCGTAGCGCCGGAGCGCCTCCTCGGAGACCTCGATGGAGATTTCGTAGTTTCGAACACCGGCAACCTCGACCTGGGAGATCCCTTCGAGGGCGGTGATTTCATCGCGAACTCTCTCGGCCAGCGCTTTGAGGGTCTTTTCCGAGGCCTCGCCGTGAAGCACGATGGTGATCACCCGACGACGGGTATCGACCTCGGAGACCACCGGTTTCTCGGTCTCGACGGGAAAGGTCTCGATTCGGTCGACCGCGGCCTTGATGTCATCGAGGACCTCACGGTCGTCCGCATCTTCCTCGAGCTCGATGGTGACCGTCCCGAGGTTTTCGCTCGCCATGGAACGGATGCGTTTGATGCCCTCGATGGAGGCGATGGCCTCTTCGACCCGGATACAGACGCCCTCCTCGGCTTCGGCCGGTGAGGCGCCGCGGTAGGGCACGCGGACGGTGACCAGATCCGTCTCGAGTTCGGGAAAGACCTCAATGACGACGTTGAACAACGCCAGGCCTCCCGAGACAAGAATAAAGATCATCAGAATGTTGGCCGCCACGTGATTGGCGGCGAACCAGGCCAAGGGACCTTTTCTGCTGTCCTTCATAGCAATTCACCATTGCGAATTGCGGTGGGGCCTACCATGTCCGCCTTCGGCGAACACTCCGACCCCAGTAAGTAGGACACCTGCGGTTGGTCACCGGAGTCCGCTGCGACTGTGAGGTTCTCCTCATCGGTGGCGTTCCTGACCGCCATCCCTTCGGTGACCGCATCCAGAGAGCTGAGGATGACAAGATCGTCGGCTTCGATCCCCGAGGCGACGAGGGTCTGTTGGCGATCGGAGCGCAGTACCTCGACCCGGCGAATCGCCAACTTTCCATCGTCGTAGACCCAAACCTGATTGCCCTCATGGATGGCAAATCTGGGGATCGGAACGACACTCTCGAGGGTTCTGCCGAAGATCTCCACATCGGTAAAGGTTCCGGGAAGCAGGGCGGGGCGGTTTGCCGCCGTGTCGTAGGGATCCTTGACCTCGATCACCACGTGGACCATGCGCGAAGCCTGGTCGACCTGCGCTTCCATCCGGGTCACCCGACCCTTCCATGTGCTGCGGGCGCCGCCGAAGGTCAGGCTGACCCGAGCGAGGGAACCTTCGCCACCACCCCGGGACGGAACATCGAACCACGCCAGTTCCCGGCTTTCCAAGGGCACCCTGACATCAACGAAATCGGTGCCATAAACCCGAGCCAGACGATTGGCATTGCCGACGAACTGGCCGACATCGACGCTCTCGGAGACCACGACGCCGTCAAACGGCAGACTCACGTGGGTGCGTTCGAGGCTGAGTTTCGCGGCGGCAAGATCGGCATTCGCCGCAACGAGCTCTGCCTCGGCCTGGCGGATCTGGGGCTCGCGGACGACGAGGCCCGGAGCCTCCTCAGCAGGGTGAAGCTCATCCCACTCCTCGCGGGCGACCACGGCCTCGGCCTGCTCGCGCTGGAGTGAGACCTGGGCTCTGGCCACGGATGCCTGCGCCCGTTCCAGCGCGAGCTCGTAGTCCCGCGGATCAATAACCACCAGGACATCGCCGGCGCTGAAGAAACCACCGGCCACAAGCGAGGGATGGACCTGGACGACCTGCCCGGCAACCTGGGGAACGACATCCACGGCGACTCGCGGAACGACCTCGCCATGGCCGCTGACCACCACCTCCACATTTGAGATCTGCGCCGGCATGACCTCGACCAGCGGGCCGAGAACGGGACGCTCGATCCGTTCGGGGGCCTTGCGGGCAGACAGGAGCACCAAGGTCAATACGGCACCGAAACCGAGGACGATCAGGGGAAGCAGGCCTTTGAGAGTTTTGTCAGACATCAGGAAACCCCATTCGAGTTTTGAGTTTTGAGTTTTGAGTTTTCGGTTTCGGAGTCCGCTCGTGCGGAACGGCTCGGATCTTCCGGATCGCTCTCGGGTGATTCCGGCGGATCCGCCGGTTTTTCGGGAAGATTGGTGCCCCAGTCGCCTCCGAGGGCGAGGAAGAGGTTGATCCTGTTGTTCCAGACCGTGCCGGTGTTGTTGATGATGGCCTGCTCGGCGAGCCGTAGTCGGCGTTCGGTCTCGAGAACCGTGAGCAACGATTCGACGCCGCGCTGGTAGCGCTCCTTGGCGAGCCGATCAGCGGCTCGCGCCTCGGCCACGCGTTCGGTGGTCAGTTCATAACTGGTGAAGGATGTGTCGCTGAGCACGAGAGCCTCTTCGACCTCACGCAGGGCGTCGAGGACCGCACCAGCGTAGACCGCCGCCGCCTGCTCGGCGCGGGCTCGAGCGGCAGCCACATCCGCCCGGCGCTGGCCACCGGTAAAGATGGGCCCGGTGAGATTGGCGACGATGTTGTAGACGAAGTTGCTGATGTCGAGATCGTTGATCGAGTCGCCGTTCTCTCCGACCGAGCCGGTGAGGCTCAGGTCCGGGTAGAGGTTGGCAACGGCGGCGCCGACGCCGTAGGTGGCGGCCTCGAGCCGCATCTCGGCCTGCCGCAAATCCGGTCGCCGATCGAGCAGCGCCGCCGGCAGTCCGAGTGGCACGGGATCGAGGGATGGCAGCTGCGGCATCGTGTTCGGTAGCATTTCGGCGCTGCCCGGTCGCCGACCGACGAGGACATCGAGAGCGAGTCGAGCCTGCTCGAGCTGGCCCTGAATGGTCGCCTCCGAGGCTCTGGCCGAGGCCAGGTTCTCGCGCGCCAGGTGGAGCTCGACCGCTCCGGCGACACCCGCCCGATAGCGGCGCTCAACCGTGCGGGTTGTCGCCTCCCAGCTCCGCGTGACCTCTCGGTTGATGTCCAGGGCCCAGTCCGCGGTTGCGACCAGCACGCGGGCCCGCACCACCGAGGCCACCACGGCGTGGACCACGGCCTCCCGGGCAGCTTCCTCGGCGAGGAGAGACGCCCACTGGGACTGTTGGGTCCGTTTGAGACGACCGAAGAGATCCGCCTGCCAGGAAACATTGAAATTGTACGAGTAGGTCGTGGAGTCAATATCCCGGCGTCCGATCTCGGGAAGCACGAATGAGTTCCGCTGTTCGGATGCGCTCAGACCGTAGCCGATCTGCGGCAGCCGGGCGCCGCCGGCCTTCTTGAGCCCTGCCTCGGCTTCGAGGACCCGGGCGGCAGCCGCTCGGAGATCGTTGTTGTTCGCCAATGCGAGTTCGACCAGCTCGATGGTGGTCTCGTCACCGAAGGCCCGCCACCAGGGTGACACCTCGGGCAGGGCCAGAGTCGCCGCATCCTCGGAGGCGTAGAAATAACTCCCACCGACATCGGCGGCCGTGGTGGGCCGTTCGGGCTCCGGCCCCATCGTGCATCCGGCAAAGCCAATAGCGGCGGCGACGGGCAATACAAAAAGCTTCAGGGTGCGATTCATCGGTTTGTCTCCCCGTCGCTGAACGAGCTCGGAGTCGTGTTTTCATCCAAGGCACAGGCGCGGATTCCAGCCGAAGAGAAGCGCACGAAGTGATCGAGGAACGAGCCGAGTTCGAAAGGCACGGCCTCGGGGGTATCAGCATGAGACGCGAGATGGTGGGCTTTGACCGCGTGGAGCAGTTGACCGATGAGCGAGAACACGCAGAGGAGCGAAGCCTCGGGGGACATGGGCACACCGACGCGGTCCAACGCGGCCACCGCACGGGCGATCAGAGGCCGGATGAACTCGTCCAGGAAGACCGAGGTCGGCAGCCTGGGATCGAGAATTTCTCGGGCGACGAAGACCATGAAACGACGACCTTTGCTTTCATCCACCAGCGGTTCAAGGAAACCTTCAGCAAAGGTCGAGAGGAATTCCTCGAGGGTCGGCACCGGCTCCCGCTCCATGAGCTCGCCGATCATGGCCAATCGCTGATCGCGAAGCGGACCGAGCATGGCCCTGAATGACTCGAGGTAGAGATTTTCCTTGCCGCCGAAGTGATAGTTCACGGCAGCGACATTGCAGTCAGCCGCCGCGGTGATGTCGCGCACGGAAGTCGCATCCATGCCCTTTTCGGCGAACAGTCTCTGTGCCACCTCGAGGATCCGCTCGTGGGTCTCACGGGCCTCGGGGCTGGTATCGCAGGTGGTGACAGACGCTTCCATAGGATCTCCCAACATACGTTTCAAACATAAATATTAAACATTTGTTTCAATCTGTCAAGAGGCCGTCCACCCAACCAGACGCTCGAAACCGAAGTCGACGAGGACCCGCGGAATCCCACGCCACATCGGGGTGCCGGGTCCGCATTTGTGCCGGAACGACCTCCGGTAAAGCGGCCCGCTCCGCACAAATGCCGACCGGGCTCCCTCGGGAGGCCCGTTGCGGTCTCCTGTCCCGGCTACGAGGCAGGCCGCCGGCGTGCCATCGGCGTGGTCGCAGCCCTCTCAATCAACCCACGCGCGACCACGCCGATGGTGCGACGCTGGGTCACCGGGACGCCAATGCGTCACGGCGGCCCAGAAGGCCGGTATTGAGAGCAAGGCCCGGAACAAAGGCAGCGACCCGGACAGGGGCCGTATCCATAGGCGATAGAACTAACCCGCATCGGTACACGACCATCGCCGGCGGGACGCCGGCGCTACAAACATCGCAGCGCACTTTGTAGCGCCCACGTCTCGTGGGCGATGGAACCAACCCGCATCGGTACACGACCATCGCCGGCGGGACGCCGGCGCTACAAACATCGCAGCGCACTTTGTAGCGCCCACGTCTCGTGGGCGATGGAACCAACCCGCATCGGTACACGACCATCGCCGGCGGGACGCCGGCGCTACAAACATCGCAGCGCACTTTGTAGCGCCCACGTCTCGTGGGCGATGAGAACCAACCCGCATCGGTACACGACCATCGCCGGCGGGACGCCGGCGCTACAAACATCGCAGCGCACTTTGTAGCGCCCACGTCTCGTGGGCGATGGAACCAACCCGCATCGGTACACGACCATCGCCGGCGGGACGCCGGCGCTACAAACATCGCAGCGCACTTTGTAGCGCCCACGTCTCGTGGGCGATGGAACCAACCCGCATCGGTACACGACCATCGCCGGCGGGACGCCGGCGCTACAAACATCGCAGCGCACTTTGTAGCGCCCACGTCTCGTGGGCGATGGAACCAACCCGCGTCGATACACCACCATCGCCGGCGGGACGCCGGCGCTACAAACATCGCAGCGCACTTTGTAGCGCCCACGTCTCGTGGGCGATGGGACCAACCCGCGTCGGTACTCCCCAGGATGCCCGATGCGGTCTGCTGTCACCGCGGCCCAGAAGGCCGGTGATGAAGGCAAGCTCCGGTACGCAACAGGGAGTCGACAACACCCAATACCCCGCACTCTCTCGGAAACGCCCGGCCTCCTTCAACAACCCTGACGGACATGCTGGAAGCCCGCCCCCACAATGCTCACCCAACCTGATGCCCGATACCGAAGTCGACGAGGACCCGCGGAATCCCGCACTCCGGCTATCATGCTCCGATGACAACGACCTCATCGCTCGCCGACCGCCGATGGTTGATTCTGCTTTCTTCGGTTTTCAGTTTCTTCGCCATCGGTTCGACCTTTTTTGTGGTGCCGCCGCTGGTTCCCCAACTCGTTGCTCGATTCGGGCTGTCGCACTTCAAGGTCGGGCTGCTGATGGGGTCCATCAGCGTCCCGGCGGTGTTCCTGGCCATCGCCGTCGGTCTCGCCGTTGATCGCTGGGAACCACGCCGGGTCGGAGTCCTCTCTCTCGGACTCATGTTTTTCGGCGCCGTCACCTTTGCAATGGCGCCCACCTTTGGGTTGCTCTTTGCCGGACGGCTCCTTTTCGGTGTCGGAGGACTCGTCGTCAACCTGATGCTGGCTCGACTTCTGACGGCCGCCTTCGCGGGCCGCGAACTCGCTCTCGCCATGGGCGTCTTCATGGCCACCTATCCTGCGAGCATGATCACGGTCTACTCGCTCCACCCGGTGCTCATCGAGCGGATCGGATGGCGCAACGAACTGATGCTCCTCGCGGCCCTGGTCGGTCTGGCCATCCCGCTCTTTCTGGTCGCCGTCGGCCGACCTGAAATTTCGGACACCCCGGTCGAGAAGACTCGAGTCTCCTTCAAGGTCCCGCCATCGTTGGCCGCCCTCGCGGCAACCTGGATGCTGTTCTTCGCTGTCCACTCGACGGTCCTGACCTTTGCTCCCGAGTGGGCCGGAGGTGGTGCGGCGGCGCTACTCGTCGTCACCATCGTCATGTGGGTGGCCATGATCGGTTCGCCGCTGGTCGGCACTCTCATCGACCGCTCCACGAGTCCGACCCGGTGGGTCGTCGTCGGTCTCGTGATCCAGGGAGCAACCCTCGCCGGAATCGCCTCAGGTCTGTTGTCGCCGACTCCAGCCATGCTCGGCATCGGTCTCGCCGCCACTCTCGTTCCGACCGCGGTCTACGCCCTGCCCGGTCTCCTCGTTGAGCCCGACCGGGTCGGGTTCGCCTTCGGGTTCATCACGAGTTTCTCGAATCTGGGCACCATCGTCGGTCCGGCAGCGGTCGGCGTTCTGCTCGATCGAACGGGTTCCTGGACGTTGGTCTGGGGAGTCCTGGCCGGAGTCGCGCTGGTGGCCAGCGTGGTCTCGGCTACCGTGAGGGTGAAGGCCTGAATCGCATTGCGGGCGGAAGCCTCAAATGAAGTCGAGCTTCGGAATCTTGGGAATCAACTTCTCGTTGTATGCGCGTTCGAGGAAGACCTTCATCCCCTCCCGGCCGCGCTCGCCATAGTCGACGGTGAGTTCGTTGACATACATCCCGACAAAACGATCGGCCTTGTCGCGGGCGAGACCGCGTCCGTAGTCGAGGGCGTAGTCGAGCGCGGGATCACGGTGTTCGAGGGAATAGACGATGGATTCCTTGAGTAACCGGGCGACCTCGACCATGGCCTCGTCACCGAGATCGCGGCGAACCACGTTCCCGCCAAGCGGCAACGGCAGGCCGGCGGTCTCCGCCGCCCACCATTCGCCGAGATCAACGAGCTTTGTAAAGCCCTCATCCTGCCAGGTGAGTTGGCCTTCGTGGATCACAACGCCGGCATCGACCTCACCCGCCTCCACCGCCGGACCCACCGCATCGAAGGGCAGCACCGTCGTGTTCAGGGTCGGGTTCCACATCTTGAGCGCCAACGCCGCCGAGGTCAGAGTTCCGGGAATGGCCACCTTGATGGACGACAACCGATTTGCGGGGATCGGCTCGCGTGCCACGAGCACCGGCCCGTAGCCGTCACCCATCGAGGCGCCCGAGGCAAGCAACCCGTACTGCTCGTCGAGATACGCGTAGGCGTGGATCGACACCGCGGTGACCTCGTAGGTCCCCGAGTGGGCTTCGCGATTGAGGGTCTCGATATCGGAGAGAACGTGATCGAACTCATACTCGCCCGTGTCTATCAGCCCCTTGGCCAGGGCATAGAACATGAACGCATCATCGGAGTCGGGCGAGTGAGCAACACGGATCAGGGTCATGGGTCCTCCATCATCGAGCGGGCATTCTACATGGGCCGAGGGCCCTGCACCGAGCGCCGCCGGGACAGCAAGCATGACCGCCACAGAATGCGAGATGAGGGCGTGCGGCGGGGTGCCGGGCACGCTATTGTGCAGGATCCACCATCCGGCAACGCAACGCGCTGCGCACAATGGCGCTGCCGGGCTCCCTCGGGTAGCGCAACGAGGTCAACTCTCCCGGCTACGAGGCAGGCCGCCGGCGTGCCATCGGCGTGGTCGCAGCCCCTTCAATCGACCCACGCGCGACCACGCCGATGGTGCGACGCTGGGCCGCTGGGACGCCAAAGCGTCACGGCGGACCAGAAGGCCGGCGGTGAGGTCCGCGCCCGCACCACAACCGCGGCGCTAGCCGCGACCCTGTCTGTCCGCGAAGCGGCGGAGGAGCCCGGCGGTGCTTGAGTCGTGATGGCTGAGGTCGATGTCGTCACCGGAGAGAAGGGTTTCTTCTTCGGCGAGGATGGTCTTGGCGAGAACCTTGCCGAGCTCGACTCCCCACTGGTCAAAGCTGTTGATCCGCCAGACCACGCCCTGAACAAAAATCTTGTGCTCGTAGGCGGCGACCAGCATCCCGAGGGAGAACGGCGTCAGCCGGTCGAGAAGGATGGTGTTGCTCGGTCGATTGCCGGGAAAGACCTTGTGCGGCGCCAGGACGTCAACGGTCTCGGCGTCAAGGCCCTGGGCTTCGAGTTCCGTTCGCGCCTCACTCTCGGTCCTGCCCTGCATCAGCGCCTCGGTCTGGGCGAAAAAATTGGCCATCAGCTTGGCGTGGTGATCACCCTCGGGATGAGCCGGGTTGATCGCGCCGACGAAATCGCAGGGGATCATCTGTGTCCCCTGGTGGATGAGCTGGAAGAAGGCGTGCTGGCCGTTGGTCCCGGGTTCGCCCCAGATCACCGGACCCGTCGTGTAGCCGACCCGGCGGCCCTCGCGATCGACGGATTTGCCGTTGGATTCCATGTCGCCCTGCTGGAGATAGGCGGGGAAGCGGTGGAGATACTGATCGTAGGGCAGGACGGCGTGGGTCGCCGCGCCGAAGAAGTTGGCGTACCAAATCCCCAGCAGCGCCATCAGCACAGGGATGTTCTCGTCGATCGGCGCCTCGGCGAAATGCCGGTCCATGGCGTGGGCGCCCTCGAGCACCTCGACGAACCTCTCAAACCCCAGCGCGATGGCAATGGTCAGCCCGATGGCCGACCAACTCGAATACCGACCACCAACCCAGTCCCAGAACTCGAAGATGTTCCCGGGGTCGATGCCGAAGGCGGTCACCGCGTCGCGGTTGGTCGAGAGGGCGACAAAATGTCGCGCCACCGCCTCCTCGCCCAGGGCTCCGACCAGCCAGCGCCGGGCGGTGTGGGCGTTGGTCATGGTCTCCTGGGTCGTAAAGGTCTTGGAGGCCACGACAAAGAGAGTCTCGGCCGGGTCGAGGCCCTGAGTTGTTTCGACAAAATCGCTGGCGTCGACGTTGGAGATAAACCGCACATCCGGGCCGTCGTGGTAGGCCCCAAGGGCCTCGGTGATCATCACCGGACCGAGATCCGATCCGCCGATGCCGATGTTGATGACGGTGCGAATCGGCCTGCCGGTGGCGCCGAGCCAAGCACCCGAGCGTACGTTTTCGGAAAAGACGCGCACCTTCTCGAGAACCGCGTTAACCCCCGGCATGACATCAACCCCGTCGACCTCGATGGAGATGTTGGATCGGTTGCGCAGGGCCACGTGGAGCACCGCACGATCCTCGGTCCAGTTGATGGCGGAGCCCGAGAACATCTCACGGGAGGCCTGTTCGACACCCGCCGCTGAAGCGAGTTCGCAGAGCAACCTGACGGTTTCGCGGTTGACTCGGTTCTTTGAGAAGTCAAAGAGCATGGGCCCGAGTTCCAGGGAGAAAGTCTCGTATCGCTGGGAGTCATTTTTGAAGAGTTCCCGCATCTCGACGTCGGCTATCTCGTGGTGGTGCTCGGCGAGCGCAACCCAGGCCGGCGACGATTCGAGGGATCCACCTTCACGAATCAAGGCATCGTTGACCGAGTCAAACATCCTGCACAACCCCTTCCTCGAAAGCATGCGACCACAAACTCCGATCGGGTATCAGAAATCGGAGCAGGCCCACGCCAACGCCCTTGCCGGGTCCTCTTCCATGAGCTCGGCGAGGCGATCTGCGGGCACTCGTCCCCGAGCCGTATATGCATCGATGAAGGCTCTCGTCGCGGCCAGATTCTCAGCCCCGATCCAGTCAACGGGGAGACGCCCGGCGCCGGCGAGGGCAATCTCCCACAACCGGCAAGCCAGAGACTTGAGCTCGTCGTCGTGCACGCCATGGGTTGCAGCGCGACACCACAGTTTGTCGAGATCGCATCGATGACCGGCGAGCAACGCGATGGCTTCCGAGCGGGCGCGATCGTCGTAGAGCAGCGCCGATGCCAGAATCACCTGCGCCGGACGGAGGGCGTCGGGGACCCCCTCCCCCGCCCGCAGTTCGAGGAATCCACGGGCGCGCACTTCGAAGAACAGCGTGGTCAGGTGGTAGTTCAGGTCATTGACGGTGGGCCATCCGTGGCGGATGTCGCCATCCTTGATCCAATCGATGAAGCGAAGCCCCTTGCATCCCGGAGCGAAGTGTTCGTCACCCGTGCGAATGAGCATGACATCCGCATTGAGGGCGGCATCGGCCCACTCCGACCGCGGGTCGTCACCGGCGCCGCTCGTGAGCAGCTTCGGAAATCCGCTCCGGGTCGGGTCGAGTTGTTGCCATGCTCGGGCTCGGGATGAGACCGCATCGGGGCCGGGGCTGCAGGCGAAGATCGCCGTCAACATGGGGCTGATGAGGTTGGCGACGAGCCAGCGCTCCTGCCAGATACCTTCAGATCCGAGATCGAGGTTGATCTGCAGGCTCGCGGTGTGGCGCATCATCACCGCGCCCCAGTGCCCCCGCTGGCGGTAGTAAGCGGCCTGAGCGGTATAACGCCCTGCGCGAAGCTGCAGAGGCACTTCCTCGACATCGTGCCACACATCCAACCCGACCGCGGCAAGACGCACGTTGTCGGCGCTGAATCCGCGGCGCAGCATGGAGACGACGTGATCGACATCGGCCAGCGCGGCGGCCGCGCTGGGTTGGACGGCTGTCGAGTGCTCGACCTGGGCTCCCGGTTCGAAAGTGAGGCGACCGCCATTGCTCAGGGGGTAATAGAACGCGTGCGGCGGCCGACCGATCCGCGGTCGGATTTCGCCTGAATCAAAGGCAAGCCCATCAACGATCTGGACCACACCGATTCCGTTGGGCCGGGTCAGCACCAACCGTTCGCGAGGTTTGCCCGATGGGCCGACAACGATGGGGAAGAGTTCAGGCTCGAGTCCGACTCCCATCTGGTCTGCGGCGCCTGTGGGTTCGGGGAAAGCCGCCAGACCCGCTCGTTGGCGGGCCTCATCTTCAGAGAGAGCAGTACGTGGATCCTTGGTCGGCATAAAAGAAAATACTATCCCAGTTCTTGGTTGGTTCTGATGATCGAGCTTGGGATTACACCCCGAGGTCGGCGAGTATCTTCCGTTGGAGGGCGATATTGTCCCGATGGCCGGTGAAGCGCGCCGTCACCTTGCCCCGTACAGGATAGCCGAGGAGATAGAGATCGCCGATGACATCGAGAATCTTGTGGCGGACAAACTCGTCGGGGAACCGCAGTTCGGTGTTGATGACCTCGTCGTCCCCCACCATGATGAAATTGTCGAGTCGGCCGCCACCACCGAGCCCGAGTTCGTTGAGCATTTTGATGTCGCGGACAAAACCGAAGGTTCGGGCGGGTGCAATCTCCCGTCGATAGGCTTCGCAGTCGGTCATGGTGAACTCGTAGAACTGTTCTCCGATCGGTTTCGGGTAGCGCAAAAGGTACGACACCGAAAACACATCCGCGGGTTCGATGGTCAGCCTCTTTTCCTTTCCGTCGCCAACCTCCCACACCCGGTCGATGACGAACTCCTTGACCGGGCGATCCTGATTCTCGACACCAATCTCCTCGATCCTCTCGAGGAATCCCAACGCCGATCCGTCGAGGACCGGGATCTCGCCGTGAACCTTGACCAACAGATTCGTGATGCCGCACGCGTGGAGCGCGGACAGGAGGTGTTCGACGGTTTTGATGTGCTCGCCCTGGCGGGTGATGGAGGTGGCGTAATCGGTCTCGGCCACCGCGCTGATCTGGGCGGGGATCACGTTTCCCGCGGGCAGCGTGAGGAAGTGGATTCCGGTATCCGGAGGCAGCGGTTGGATCACCATCCCCGTGCGGCCGCCCGAGTGCAGCCCGAGACCGTAGATGACGCTCGGTTTCTTGATGGTGCGCTGGGGCCGGTCGGTCGTGACCAGCAGACCGAGTTCCGGAGGCGGTTCGAGTTTGCCCACCGGCTCGTGTTTACTGGCCTCGAGAACACCGCTTTCCCCTGCGGATTCGCGTTTGCTGCGGGTTCCCAATGATTCGTGGACCGCCGCCACCGTCTGGTCGTAGGACAGCGGTTTTTCGAGATAGTCCTGGGCTCCCATCTTGATCGACTTGACCGCGGTCGACGATGTTCCGTGACCCGACATCATCACCACGAGGGCGTCGGGATCCATCTCCAGGATCGCCTGGAGCACCTCGAGGCCGTCCTTGTCGGGCAGCCAGATATCGAGGAAGACCACATCCGGGTGGTGTTCGCGATAGAGGTCCAGGGATTCGGCGCCGCTGGCCGTCGTCAGGGTGCGGAAACCCTCGTCCCCGAGAACCTGCGACATGGTGGTGAGGATCCCCTCTTCATCATCGACGATTAGAATGAGTTCGTTCATTCTCCAAAGTCTCCACACTCTCGTGCGCCGGGTCAAGCTATTCAACCACCGGCCGGAACCTCTCGCCGGAGAAATCCGATTCTCGTTCCTCCGAGAACTCTGTAAAATGCCAGCTTCGTTCGGAGGATCTTCGATGTCTGTTGCACATACCCTTGACGGCCGCCTGGCCATACTCACCTCCGGAGGTGACGCCCCCGGGATGAACCCGGCGCTGCGCGCCGCCGTGCGGACGGCCCTGAATCAGGGGATCGAGGTCGTCGCCATCACCGAGGGCTTTCGAGGACTCGTCGCGGGCGGCGACCATTTCCGAATCATGGATTGGGACTCGGTGGGCGGCATTCTCCACCTCGGTGGCACGGCCATCGGGAGCGCCCGGAGTCCCGAGTTCCGGAAACCCGAGGGACGCCGTCTGGCCGTCCGCAACCTCATCAAACACGACGTCTCCCGCCTCATCGTCATCGGCGGCGACGGCAGTCTGACGGCGGCTGATCTCCTCCACCAGGAGTGGCCCGAGCACGTGGATGCTCTCGTCGCGGCGGGAGAGCTGCCCGCGGGAGCTGCGAAGAACAGATCCGGAATCGTCCTCGTCGGTCTTGCGGGATCCATCGACAACGACTTTTACGGCACCGATATGACCATCGGAGCCGACACCGCACTCCACCGGATCACTCAGGCCATCGATGCGTTGACGAGCACCGCCGCGAGCCATCAACGCACCTTTGTCGTCGAGGTCATGGGACGCAACTGCGGCTATCTCGCCCTCATGAGCGCTATCGCCACCGGCGCCGATGCGGTCTTCATCCCGGAAAAACCACCCGAGGACGACGACTGGGCGCGCCGCCTGTGCGATCGTCTTCGGGCGGGTCGCAAGGCGGGACGTCGCGACAGCATCGTCATCGTTGCCGAGGGCGCCCACGACCGGCACGGCAAACCCATCACGTCCGCCGAAGTCCGCGAAATCCTCGAACGAGGCATGGCCGAGGACGTCAGACTCACCATTCTCGGTCACGTTCAGCGCGGCGGCGCGCCGAGCGCGTTCGACCGCACCATGAGCACCCTTCTCGGGCACGCGGCGGTTGAGTTCGTACTCGCCCAGGACGCAGGTGCGGAGCCCCAACTCATGGGTGTCCGCAACAACCGAATTCAACACCAACCCCTCGCGACCTGCGTTCGGCAGACCGTGTTGGCCGCCCAGGCCATTGCCGACGGTCGCCACGATGAGGCTCTCCGGATCCGGGGCGGGAGTTTCTCGGACAGTTTCGACACCCTCCACACCCTTCTTCGGTCGCTGCCGAGTCCGCCGCGACCGGATCAGCGTCGACTCAGGATCGCTGTTGTCCACTCCGGGGCGCCGTCCCCGGGGATGAACGCCGCCGTCAGAACCGCGGTCCGACTCGGTCTGGACGCCGGCCACGTCATGCTGGGTGTCCGCAACGGCTTCGCCGGCTTTATCGAGGGCCGGATCGAGGAACTCGGGTGGATGAGCGTGCGCGGCTGGGCATCGAGCGGCGGCTGCGAACTCGGGATCAACCGGAAGGTGCCCTCAGGGCACGACTATTACACCATCGCCCGGACCATCGAAGACCGGGGGATCGACGCCATGCTCATCGTCGGCGGCTGGTCGGCCTATCAAACCGCCTATCGCTTCTTGAGCAAACGCGAGGCGTTTCCCGCCTTCGACATCCCCATCATCTGCCTGCCGGCCACCATCAACAACAATCTCCCGGGATCCGAACTCAGCGTCGGCGCCGACACGGCGCTCAACTCCATCGTCGAGGCGGTCGACAAGATCAAGCAATCGGCCGTCGCCTCGAACCGCTGTTTCGTCGTCGAAGTCATGGGTCGGTACTGCGGCTATCTCACCCTCATGGGTGGACTGTCAACCGGCGCCGAGCGGGTCTATCTGAACGAGGAAGGCGTCACTCTCGCCGATCTCAAGGACGACCTCGATCACCTGGTCCAGGGCTTCCAACGGGGCAAACGCCTCGGGTTGATCATCCGCAACGAGATGGCCAACGCGACCTACACGACCCCGTTCATGTCCGCGCTTTTCGAGGAAGAGGGCGGCGATCTCTTCGAGGTTCGCCAGGCCATTCTCGGTCACCTCCAGCAGGGCGGGAGCCCGACCCCATTTGACCGGATTCTGGCGACGAGGTTCGCCAAACGGTGCATCAACCACCTCGTCGACGAGGTCGAGCACGACCGCAGTTCAGTGACCGCCATCGGTCTTCAGGGTGGGACCATCCAGACCCTCGACCTGAGAGATCTCCCGAGGTTGGTTGATGAAGATCACCAGCGCCCACTGGAGCAATGGTGGCTTGATCTCAGACCCATCGCGAGGATCCTCGCCCAGTGGGGACCGAAACCGAACATACGGAGCGAGCTGTAGGTATTAGGTATTAGCTCCATCGAGGGAACGCCTACGTCGCCCATTGGTCTCTGAGGATAGAAGCGCACATTGGGACCGCGAAGACGCAAAGGCCGCAAAGTCGCCGCGAAGCATCACATAGTTAACCCATCGCACCATCGCAGGGGTGGCCGGAGGGGCTCGGATTCAGGATCGCAGGAAGCCAGGGTCAATAGATGCAATGCTTTGCGGGGCCTTGGCGCGCTTTGCGTCTTCGCGGTTCCATCGAGCATGCCGGCGCGGATGGCGTTACCTGCTACGGCACAACGCGGCCGCCGCCGGTTCTCGGGGTGGTTTGGCAGATGTCGAGGATTCCGTCGTCATCGGTGTCGAGGGTGGGGTCTTCGATGATCTCGCAACTGTCGGACACGGTGTTGGTGTTGCAGTCGCGCGCCTGACCCGCCCACATGTCGTGGGAATCGCTGATCCCGTTGCCGTTGCAGTCGCTCCACAGCCTCAGATAGTAGACGTCCTGCTCATCGTTGAAGGTCGCCGCATAGGCCAAGTCCGCGCCGGTCTCATCGGAGACCATGTCGTAGTAGTCACCCATCTTGTTCTGCCGCGGCCATCCCCGCCAACTGTTGAACAGCGGGCTGGCGGAAACCGGCACCGACCAGCTGTCACCGCCGTCTTGTGAGAACGCGTACATGAGCTGGCCGATATGGGAATCGTCCTCGGTCACCGACTCGATCCAGACCACATCGATCCGACCATCGGGGGCCACCGACATGGTGCCGAACCACTGCCAGGCTCTGCGATCATCGGTGTTGACCCGGAGGGGCTGACTCCAGGTCTCTCCGTGGTCCTTCGAGCGGACAAAATGAACATCCTGCGGGTCACCGCCGGGGGGATCGACCGACGCCACGATATAGAGATCTCCCCGGTCGGGGCCGTTGCTGTGGTTGGCCGCGATCCAGACCTGTCCTAGAAGCCCTGCACGGTTCGGGCCGCTCGAATTGGTATCCTGGCGACCACCGAGGTTGACCGTGAAGGCATCGAAGGTCGGATCGACACCGGCATCCCAGGCATCCATCGAACGGTGGACAACAAAGATCGTCTTGTTGAAGTTGGCGTTTCCGGACAGGTAGAGATTTTCGTCCGGATCGACGGCGAGAGTCCCCCAGATGGGGGCGGGCGAAAGCTCGATGGGTTCCGAAAAAGTACTTCCGCCGTCGGTGGACCGGATGAAGATCCGCCTCCCAAACGAATTTCCGGCGGTACTCCAACTCACGTAGATGTTGCCGCGGCCGGCGCCGTCGGTCCGGTCGATGGTGAACCACTGCTTGTCGCCGCCGAAGGCCGGGGCCGGGCCCGACCAGGTTTTCCCGCTGTTGTCGGAGAAGAAGAAATCGCAGAGGTAGGTGTCCGCGAGGTCCCAGAAGAGGCTGTAGTAGTAGAAGCGGCCGTCTCCATCGACATCGAGGACCGGATCCGACCGGAACACTCCAGGAGTGAAGACGCCCGGGAAGGTCCATGTTCGACCCCGATCATCGCTCCAGCCCCATCCGGCATGGCGGAAATTCGATGTCACCGAGTCGAACTGACGCCATCCGATGGACATCTTGTTCGGTTCGAGGGGGCTCACGGCGATGGACGGTTCGTTGGCGGCGTCGCCGACGATGTTGAACCCATCGGCGCCGACGTTGACCTGATAACTCACAAACCCCTGGTGCTCGACGATAGGAGACTCGGTGGTCTTCACCTCCGGAGCCCCCGCCATATTCACCGCAGGCGGGTCATCGAAGAACTCGAGGGGCTCGGGGACGGCGGGCTCGGCGACCGGACCGGACTCCTCGCCCAACGTGCCCGGCTCCGTCGCAGCCGCTGCCATCCCGGCAACCAAGGTGACCATGAACACGAAACAGACTGTGAATCTTGTTTCCATATATGAAGAATACTCGAGAGCGGCCCGAGGGTTCCGGGTCTGGGGGACTTACGATGTGAAAAGATGAAAAACAACACCAACCACGATCGCAGCGTGGAAAACTGAAGTTTTCCACGCTGAATTATGAATTCTCAATTATGGATTTTGAATTTCGCTGCACCGGACACACCATGGCGAAAAGCGCCGTGTGCGATGTCAATTCATCATTCATCATTCATCATTCAGTCATCGACCGTCAGGTCGATGACGAACCCTTCCGGTTCGAAGAAACCCTGATCGACGATCTCGCTGCCCTTGAACACGGCCCACGATGGAATCTCCCGGTGATACACGGTGGTCATCTCGTAGAGTTCCTTGGCCGAGTTGCCCACGATGAGATAGAGGACCTTCTCCGGGTTGAACGGGTTGGGAAGAACAGCGAAGAGACCGTCCTGGGGATCGGTGTGCTGCAGGCCGCGGAAATTGAAATAGCCGCGCCCGATCTCGATCCCGGCGCCGGACAGGCCATCAAAGAAATAGTTGTCGTTGCCGGTGCCGATGACCATCAGATCGTGGGTCCCGGCCTCGGTGTGATCGATCTCGGCGTCCTTGACCAGGGGCGGCAGGATCTCCACATAAGTGTCGGCGACGAGTTGCTGCCAGCGTCGGGCCAAAGTGTGGTTGGCTTCGATCTGGCTCGCCGTCGCGTAAACGATCAGGGTGGAGTGGAAATCGTCGATGAAGTTGCGCCAGACATAGAAATCCCGGCGCGGCACCGGAATGTCATCGAGGGCGTTAAAGACAATGCGTGACGGACGCGCATCGTAGTGAAAGATCATTTCAGTCCGGCCGTCAACCTCGATCCGTTCGAGACGGCGCTCCAGGCCGGTCGTGACCTCCACATGAGTCACCAGCCGGTAGGGGTTACCGGACTGCTCGATCTCGAGCCGGACTTCCCAACCGCCCTTTTTCTCCTTGATGCCGACGCTCGGTGTCAAATCGGGCAGACCTTCGCGCTCGAGCCACTGGCGGATGAATGGGCCGAGCGATCTGCCGGACACCTCGTCGGCGACAGCGATGAAATCGGAGGTGGACATCTCACGGTTGGCGAATTGATCGTGAACCGTCCGCATCACATCGAGAAAGAGTTCTGTGCCGAGCAACAAACGGAGCTGATGGAGAGCGAACGTCCCCTTGATTCGCGGCAGCAGATAAGGGCTGTACTTGTCATAGGCGCGATGGGCGGCCAGGGCGGCCATATCGCCCTCGCGGGAAACGGTGTAGAGATACCGAACCGAGAGTCCGGCGAGGGCATCGCCGATTTCCTCGGCGGCGATCACCGGGTCATCGTCGAGGTCATCGAGAATCCGCCAGTAGGCCGCCGATCCGCTGATGAACCAGCTCTCCGCCGGTGACGCCGGAAACACCGTTTGCGTCCAGAGATCCGCGCGGTCGATCTCGAATTCGCCTTCGAGCGATCCGAGGACGAGCTCTTGCGTTTCCGGATCGTCGCCGACCTCGGCGCGGCCGCGCAATGCCTGAAGTTGCTCGTTGACATAGATCGGGCTGATGGTGGCGTAGCCGAGGCTGAGGTGAGGATCCGCGTCCGGAAGATCGGGCAGGTAACGCCAGCCCTTGGTGGGGAACTTCTCACGCAGGGTCACCTTGCCGTGGTGGGCGAGAAAGACCATCTCCTCGGCCATCTCGGTGGTGGTGATCTTGCCGTCGCAGGCATGGGCGCGATTGATGGGACTTGTGGCCCAGAGATCAACGCCGGCGATCGCGTCGATGGATCCCGCATTTTCGGCGTAGAACTCGTTGAAGGCGATGTCCCGGTTCCACGGCGAATACATCAGATCGTACGGCCGGTCATCGGGCTGGGCGAGGTACTCTTTGCGCACTTCAGGATCACGGTTGTTGTTGTTGGCCCAGAGGAAACCCGGGGTACCGAAGGGCGCCATGTCTTCACTGGTTCGCCAGAGCTTTTTGGAGTGGGTGCCAAGCAGGAGGATGGCCACCTCGCCGGTCTTGATGTCGGCGATGGGCCAGTCGTTGGTGTACATCCCGTTGTTGCCGTCCCACAGAATACGCTCGACATCATCGATGGAATTCGCGTACTGCGCCGCCTTACGGATCCGGTTTGACTGCGGCGTCGAATCAGGCTCCCACGGCGTCTGGGAAACCGTCGTCTCGCCGATGATGATCCCCGCCGAGTTGAGATAGAAGTCGGCGCCCGAGTGGATGCCCCCGGGGAAGGTGTGGTACACGAGCCGGTTGCCGTCGGTTGGCACGACATCGGTGATGACGTTCCAGTGCACCCCGGTGTAGCCGCCCCACATAAAGATCTGACCGAAGACGATGTCGCCGGTCGCGGTGGCCGGCCCGGTGGCCGCAAAGGCCGAGCAACTGTGTTTCTCCGGTGCGATTTCGATCTCCTCATCGGGAGCGACAAATGCCTCACCGGTGAGCGCATGCGGCGTGACTTCGATGGCATCCTCGAGTTGGCCGAGATCGACCACCGAGTTGATGGTGACGATGTCGACGAGATCCAATGACCGCCCCCACGCTTCGGCTCCGGCTGCCGCCGCACCTGCGGCGATGCCCTTCATCTCCCGCAGGTACTCCTCGTCGTAGGTGCGAAGAAAAATCGTGTCGCACTCGAAGCGCAGCCGCCGCCAGCCGGCTTCCGGATCGGCCTCGTTTGCGAGAACTCCGAGCTTGTTGATGTAGGCGACGATCTCGTCGGAGACCAGCGAACCATACTGATAACCGCGTTCGTACGGCTCGCCCTCGATATGGACCACGATCCAGCCGCGATCGTCATAACGGAAGCCCTTGCCCGACCAACGGACGGTCTCGAGCGGGATGTACTCGGTGATGTCGTCCACCCTCTCGATACGCACGTCGTCGAACCACGCGGTGCCGCGTGCGCTGCCGTTGAGACCGAGGTGGAGCCGAACACGGTCTTCCCGCTGGGTCGCGAAGAACAGGCTCTCGACCCGGGACCAGTCCGAGTCACCACCCACGGCCTCGGAGTGGTTGGTGAATGGGAACGACGCCATGGTGAGGCAGGCGGGGACGGCTGTCGGGTACTTGGTCGTTGGATCGGAGATCGCGCCCTCGGTTCGGATCCACGCGCTGAGTCGGTAGAGTTTGCCGACCTCGAGCGCCACCGGCTTCGATTCGGCGGTGACCTTTCCGTGCCCGCGGACACCGAGCTTGAGGCTTCCGACCCCGTCATGAACCGCATCGGTGCTCGCTTCGACAGCGGACCCCTCCGACGATCGGTCAGCGATCCTGCTCCAGTCGGTCACCGCACCGTCGGGGTTCAGCCGCTCGAATCCCGCGTTGGCGAGGGCGATCTCCTCGTCGGCAATGGCCGAACCGAGCGGGAACAGAACAATGGCCAGAACGGCGGTTACAACGGTCAAACGCATGGTGGCGCCTCCAAGGGACGCATTGTAGCCGACGGGCGAGATCGGCCCGTCGCAAACACGAAGACTCGAAGACCCAAAGACATCACGAAGCATCGCAGGATTGAACCGCGAAGCCGCAAAGATCGCAAGGCCATCGCAGTTCAACGCAGAGACGCAGAGGCGCAGAGCCATCGCAACTTCGCAACCATCGCAATGGGACACGGATGATCACGGATTCGGTGGATCGACACGGATCGGGCCCAGTGCTGGCCTCCGGTGTATCGTTCTGAGAGGCGTTTGCCGGCCGGACGGTTGCCCCTCGTCCAAGGGCCGAGGACCCGAGACCCATGAGAACAGATTCCGAAGCGCCGCGTTTCGGAATCTGTTCTCATGGGTCTCGGATCGTGCCTACGGCACGACCGTCCGGCCTCCCGATCTTGGAGGGCATCGGATCGTCTCCAGATCGAAGTCGCTCATGTCAATCGAGAGTTGATTGAGAGCTAAACCCAGGCGGAGCCGGCGCGCCGTAGGCGCGGCGGCCTGTTGATCGAGCCGGCGGGACGAACACTGGTGTTCGGAGCGCCGGCTCGATCAACAGGTGGTGGCGGTCCGACCGACACCGACTCCGCCGTGAATCTCGGTTGCGATGATCCATGTTCATCCGTGTACCGTTGCGATGATGCGATGTCTCTGCGCCTCTGCGCCTCTGCGTTGAATACTGCGATGGGGCGATGTCTTTGCGTTCTTTGCGCCTTTGCGGTTCAACTCGATCGCGATGGACAGCGGTGCTACGATGCTCGCGACGCTGTCGCAGAAACCCGAAAATGGAGAGTCCACATGCCGACGACATCACGTGCGCTGCTGGCCGAGATCATCGACTACGCCGGGCTCTTTCCTCCGGCAAAGCTGCCTATCGCTGAGGCATTCGCCCGTTTCTTGGCCCACCGTGCGAGCGACAGCGGCTGGCTGCTCGCCCGCTTCGTCTGTCCCGCGGCGCGACTCGAAGAACTGACGGCGCTGATGGTGGACACCGATCTCGGGCAGACACCGATCCGGATCGCCGCCCTCGGCTCCGGTGGTGACGACCCACCGGGTTATGCCGATTCCATCGAGCGCGACGCGGAGGCGTTACAGGCCTTCAGCGCGTTCCACCAGAACAAAGCTCTCATCGATGTCTTCGAAGTCAAACTCCCCGGAACGGGAGACACATCCGAGGTCGTCGACCTCACCTTCCATCATCTCGATGAGATTGCGGCTCGGCCCCCCGTCGCGTATTTCGAAATCCCGCTCCTCGATGACCGGCGCAACCTACTCATCGATGCGGCCGCGGTCGCTGCCGCCAGCCACCAGATCGACGAAAGGCGCCGCGCGGGAATCAAGATCCGCTGCGGCGGGCTCGACGCCTCGGCCGTACCCACCATCGATGCAGTGGTGGAGGCCATCAGCGCAGGCCTCGTGACCGACCTCCCGCTCAAGGCGACCCAGGGTCTGCACCATCCCTTCCGCCACCACGACTCGACTGTCGGTGCAACTGTCCACGGCTTTCTCAACCTCTTCGCGGCGGCGGTACTCTCGCGCGCTCATCACCTCGATGACGAAATCATCCGCGAAATCATCGCCGAGGAGGATCCCACGGCGTTCCGACTGACTGACTCCACCCTCGCGTGGCGGGACCTCGAGACCGACCTGGTTGGCGTGGTCGATGGTCGACTCCACGCCATGACCAGCTTTGGCAGCTGCAGCTTTACCGAGCCCCGGGATGATCTCGCCGGCCTGGGCTGGCTCTGATCTAAATTCTTAATTCTTAATTTTGAATGACATCGCGGGGTATCTCTCTCGCCAAAGTGGGTTCGATGCGACGCAATTCATAATTCATGATTCATAATTCAAAATTACTCTATCGCTCCCTATCCGGGGGCGATCGATCCGGTAAGGGTTCGACCTTGGTACCATTCACGGCATCTCGTCAGCGCGAGAAAAAACAACCGGAGACCTTTTCATGGAATTGCCCGACCCTTCCCTTCGTTCTTTCATCGATGTCGCGCCCGACTCGCACTTTTCCATTCACAACCTCCCGTACGGTGTCTTCAAGCCCTCGGCAGGTTCGGCGGCGCGGATCGGCGTCGCCATCGGCGAGGAGGTCCTCGATCTGGCGGTCCTCGCGGAGAAGGGTCTGCTCAGCGGCGGCGATCTCGGCGACGGGTCGGTCTTCCGGGAGCCGACCCTCAACGCGCTCATGGCCCTCGGACGCCCTGCCTGGACCGCCGCGCGAACGACGTTGACCAGGCTGCTGCGGGAAGACGAACCGACCCTGCGCGACAACGTGTCGCTGCGAAATTCAGCCCTGCACAAGCAATCCGCGGTCGAGATGTTGCTTCCCGCGGCCATCGGCGACTACACCGACTTCTATTCATCCCGTGAGCACGCCACAAACATCGGGATCATGCTCCGCGGCAAGGACAACGCCCTCCAACCAAACTGGCTCCACATCCCCGTGGGCTATCACGGCCGGGCCAGTTCCGTGGTCATCAGCGGCACCGATGTCCGCCGGCCCAACGGTCAGACCAAGCCCCCCGATGCCGATCAGCCAATCTTCGGCGCGAGCCGTCTCATGGACTTCGAACTCGAAATGGGTTTCTTCGTCGGCCCCGGCAATTCTCTCGGCGGGAACATCCCCATCGCCGAAGCGCCCGAGCACATCTTCGGGATGGTACTGGTCAATGATTGGTCGGCCCGTGACATCCAGGCCTGGGAGTACGTCCCGCTGGGACCGTTTCTCAGCAAGAATTTCGCCACATCGATATCGCCCTGGGTGGTCACCATGGATGCATTGGAACCCTTCAGGTGCGCCGGCCCGGTGCAGACCGACCCGGAGGTTTTTCCATATCTCAAGAGCCCTGATGATCGCGCATACGACATCCACCTCGAGGTTCTGCTCCAGAGTGAGAAGATGGATGCGGCCGCGAGCATCGCGACCTCGAATCTCCGCTATATGTACTGGAACGTCTGCCAGCAGCTCGCCCACCACACCATCAACGGGTGCAACGCACAGCCGGGTGATCTCTACGGTTCGGGCACGATTTCGGGACCGGAAAAGCACGAGCGCGGCTCGATGATGGAGCTCAGCTGGCGCGGCGCAGAGTCGATCCAACTCGGTAACGGCGAAGAGCGGAAGTTCCTCGCCGACGGCGACACGGTGATCATGACCGGGTGTTGCGAGAAGGACGGTGTGAAGATCGGGTTCGGCGAAGTGCGCGGGAAGCTGTTGCCTGCCGTCACAACGTGAGTCGTAATCCGTAAATGGCGGTTGTCGCCAGCTGGCGCGGGGTCGCTGGACACCGATGCGCAGATTGGAACCGCGAAGACGCAAAGAACGCCAGGGCACCGCGAAGCATCACATTATTGACCCGGGCTTCCTCCGAGGTTGAGCGAAAAGGCCGTCCTCGGTAAATTGCCATGGGCCACCAAAACCTCTGGCGGCACCTTCGCGTTCTTCGCGCCTTCGCGGTTCCATTGTGCCGTCCGGCACGTAGCGAGGCCTCATGGAATCCACGGGCTCGGCACCGGAGATTGATTTGACAGCGACCGCCGGCCGGCGTCACATTGGTTCAGGGCAACCGGCATGAATCGACCGAACGACTGAACCACCCCGCTCGGTACTGGCGTCGTCTTGATGACGGTCGGGTCTTGTGCGAGGTCTGTCCTCGGTTGTGCAGGCTCAAAGAGGGTCAACGCGGTCTGTGCTTTGTTCGACAGCACCTCGACGGCGAGCTGGTGCTGACCACCTACGGCCGGTCGTCAGGCTTCTGTGTCGATCCCATCGAGAAGAAACCACTCAACCATTTCCACCCCGGCACCGCTGTGCTCTCGTTCGGTACCGCCGGGTGCAATCTGGCGTGCAGGTTCTGTCAGAACTGGGATATTTCCAAGTCGCGACAGATGGACACCCTCGCCGACGACGCGTCGCCCGAAACCATCGCCCGCGCCGCCTCCGAACTCGGCTGCAGATCGGTCGCCTACACCTACAACGACCCGGTCATTTTTCTCGAGTACGCCGTGGATGTCGCCGCGGCCTGTCACGAGGCCGGTGTCGCCAATGTCGCGGTCACCGCCGCCGAGATCCTCGCCGAGCCCCGCATCGAGTTCTTCACCGAGATGGACGCCGCCAACGTCGATCTCAAGGCTTTCACCGAAGAGTTCTATCGCAAGCAGTGCGGCGGTGAACTCGAACCGGTCAAGGAGACCCTGGAGTACCTCGCCCGTGAAACCGAAGTCTGGGTCGAGCTCACCACCCTGCTCATCCCGGGGCTCAATGACTCCGACCGCGAGCTCGACCAAATGACCGGTTGGGTGGTCGATCGACTGGGCCCCGACGTGCCCATGCACTTTACCGCCTTCCACCCGTCGTACAAGATGCTCGATCTGCCGCCGACGCCGTCTGAGACCCTCACCCGAGCGCGGAAGATCGCGTTGGGCAACGGCGTCAGATTTGCCTACACCGGCAATGTTCACGACGAGTCGGGCGGCAGCACGATCTGCCCCGGTTGCTCTCAGGTGATCATCGGCCGAGACTGGTACCGGCTCACACGGTGGAACCTCACCGACGATGGTCGCTGCACCACCTGCGGAACCACCTGCCCCGGACGCTTCGACGGCCCACCAGGCGAATGGGGAGCCAAGCGGAAACCTGTGCGGCTCAGCGACTTCGGGGCGGAGGAGTAACCAGCGACGCCGGGACATCAAATCGCCGCCACCCCGAAGACTCGAAGGCACCAAGACATCACGAAGCACCGCAGAGTTGAACCGCAAAGACGCGAAGCACGCCAAGGTACCGCCAAGCGTCGCTGTTTGACCCGGGCTCCCTCCGATTCGGGAAACGGGCTCAATTCCGCGGAGTGCGATGAGTCAGTGAGACGACTTCGCGGCAACCTAGCGACCCTGGCGTCTTTGCGGTTTCATTGTGCGACCCGGCGACTGGCGCGGGTGTCATTGGGAGCGAACGAGTCCGACAAGTGAGTCAAAGGGTCCCCCGAAGCAGGCCTGGCCTCGAGAAAACGCTCTCCCAACCCTCGGGGGATCCTTCGACTCAGCCTTCGGCCTCGCTCAGGATGACAGGATTGATCGAACTCTGTTCTTCCCTACGAAGACGGGGCGGCGCGGCGATGTCAGCTCACGGCGGCGGGCAGGAGCACGGTGAACGTGGTGCCTTCGCCCGGCGGGCTTGTCGCCGTGATCGTCCCACCGGCCTCCTCGATGATCTTTTTTGAGATGGCGAGGCCGAGCCCGGTCCCTCCCTGGGTCTTGGTGGTGAAAAAGGGATCGAAGACCCGGTTGACGAGATCCTCCTGGATGCCTTCTCCATTGTCGTAGACCTCGAGCTTGACCCACCCCATCTCGGCAGCCGGCGCGAGACGAACACCGACGAGACTCTCGCTCGGCGGTTGATCGGGCATGGCCTGCATCGCGTTGACCAGGAGATTCACCAGCACCTGGCCGAGTTCGCGGGGCGAGCCCTGCACCACGGGCACGACTGCGGTCTCGACTTCGAGCCGGGCCCGTTTGAGCAAGGCGGCGCGCATGAACTTGAGGGTGAGCTCGAGGATTTCGGCGAGGTCAGCGGTGGTCTCCTCGTCTCGTCGACGATGGCTCAACTCGAGTCCATCGGCGATCTTCCTGGCGTTCTCGACCGCTCCCTCGACCTTGGCCAACGCGTTGGACAGCGAAACGAGATTGGCGGGATCGACCGAACTTCCATCAGCGAGGCTGCGGTTCATTGCGTCGAGCCGCATCCGCGAGAGCTCGAGATTCATGCTCATGGCGGCCAACGGATTCCGCAGCTCGTGGGCGACCCCCGCCGCGACCACTCCCAGGGCGTAGGTGCGTTCGGTTTCGAGCAACCGGGTTTCCAAATCGGCGATCTTCTTCCTGGTCTGATAGATCTCCACGGCCTCGCGAAGCGCCGCCTTGAGCTCCTCTGGCTCCCAGGGTTTTCTCAGATAGCGGCGAATGTGGCCGCGGTTGATTGCCGAAATGGCTTCGGTGAGGTCGGTGAATGCGGTGATCAAAATGCGCACGGAATCCGGGTAGTGTTCCTGGGCGATTTCGAAGACCTCGACACCGGTCATCCCCGGCATCCGCTGGTCGACCAGCAGCACCGCCACCTCCTGCCTGGCGAGAATCTCGAGTCCCTCTGCGCCGCTCAGGGCGGTGATTACATTGAGCTCGCCGGCGCACGTCGCCTTGAGCACGAGCAGGTTCGATTGGTCATCGTCGATGTATAGGATGGTATCGTTCATCTCGATCGGCCTCTAGCCACGGCTTCCCGCCTTCGGTTTGCGCACGTTGAGGAAGAAATAGGCGTTCCCCGGTTCGGCGACGACGTCACGATCAGCCGTATCCGGAAGCTTCGCCCCGAGCTCCTCCACTTCCTTTCGTGTTCGATAGATCATCGTCCAGTCGCCGAGAAACTCAGCGGTCCACCAGCACTCCGGTGGCCCGATGGCGTTTCCGACGCTCATCAATCCACCCGGCGCGAGCAGGTCGTAGAGCGCGCAGACCAGGCCCTGGGCGCGTCCGGTCTTGATGTAGTCGAAGAGACCGGTGCAGTAGATGTAGTCCTGCGACTCCGGATCGTGCAGGGGCACCCCCTCGTTGATCATCTGGACGAAGGAGAGATTGAGAACATCCAGCTGGGCGGGCGCGTCAAACCTGCCGATTTCGCGTTTACAGGCCCTGAAAGCGACACCCAACGCCTCTTCCTCTTGATCGATGAGGGTGAAGATGGCCGTACCCGGCCAACCTCTCCGCTCGGCGACGTACTCCGAAACCTCCCTCGCGGGGCCGCAACCGAGGCTCGCAACCCGAAATTCGCAGGCATCGCCGCGCTCGTCCAGCACCCGGTCGTGCTCGAGCCCCATGAGTTTTGCGATGAAATCCTTGCGGGTGCAAACGCCGTTCGCCAGCGGGTGCTCGATACCGATCCGGTGAAAGACCTTTGCGAAGACCGAATCGCCCTCAAAGCTCTTGTTGTAGTAATAGAGCATCACCTGGTAATCGCCAGGATAGCCTAGAGGCTTGAGGTAGGCGCGGTTGGCAAAGGGAATGTCGAGCATCAGAGGGGCGAGCACGGTCTCGGTGTACTCCTTGGCGGCGATCAGCGTCTCCCGATCGGTGATGAACTTGCGGGCTACCGCGGTCGCCTCCCGATCGAGCTGATAGTAAGGTCCGCAGAGTGCCTCGAAGGACCGTTGTACGAACTCCTGAAGGTCCTGGTCCGTCGCACCTTCGGCCCTGAACCGTCGCTCGTGGTAGTCAAAGGCACGCCGGTAGTACTGATAGAAGTGAAGAAACTCCGACACCTTCTCTCGAAAGGCGGCCGGCACCTTCGCGAGCTGTTCCGCAGCGCCGTTGTCGATCTGTTCTTCGAGCAACTTCTGGTCGTCACGTCGGCGGATCTCCGGGAGATCGAGAAATCCGGTCATGAGTCCAACGCCGATGCGGGCCCCACGTGGTCCGGGTTCGATCCGCGCGACGTGCGCGGTCCCGTGGTAGATGGGTTCACCATGGAGGAGGAGCTCGAGATCAATTGTCTTCCCGATGTTCCATTCGCCGACGCCGTTTGGCGTCAGGAATGACAGACCATTCATGGAAACGTCGAAGATGGGATACTCGGCGCCGTTGATCAGCAGCTTCGGCCTCGAATCCCGTGACAGGAGTTCGCGAACCCGCTGTCGCTCGGGTCGATAGAACATGGCTCGACCCAACGAACCCATGAGCGCCTCGTACTGCTTGACCATGTGCCCTCCTGCTCTGCTTCGGGCGCGGGACGCCCGGATGACCGGCGATCGTTTGACCGCAGCCAATCACCGGTCAATCTTTGTCGAGCGTCCTTCCCGGCTCCAAGGGTAACGCAGGAACCTCCACGACGAACAATGCTCCGCCTCCGGATCTGTCTTGATACTGCAGCGATCCACCGGCTTCTTCGACCATCTTACGTGAAAGGAAGAGACCCAAACCTGTTCCGTCGCTCGCGGGGCGTTGGGTGAAGAACGGATCGAAGATCCGATCCACGTGTTCTTTCTTGACCCCGGGACCATCATCGCCGATTTTGACGACAATGCTGCTCTCTCGATCTTGAATGCTCACCCACAGATTCTTCGCCCCCATTCGCACCGCATTGTCGACGAGATTGAGAAAGACCTGGTTCATGGGTCCCGCCGGTGCTTTCGCCAAACGATCGGTGGAGAAGTCACGGTGGATGGTCACGCCATCGAGACGATGTCGGATGAGTTTGAGGGTCGCCTCCGCGCCTTCCCTGAGATCGCAAACAGCGGTATCACCCGCTTCGGCCGGACGCGCGTGGGTGTCCAGCGCCGAAGTAATTTCTTCGATCCGCACCGCCGCGTCGCCGATGACTTCGAGAAGCTGCCGCTGGGTCTCCTCGTCCAGCTTTTTCGACGCCATGGCTCGCGATGCGTTGAGAATTGCGTTCACCGGATTTCGAACCTCGTGCAGGATGCCGGCCGACATGGTTCCGACCACCGCGAGTTTCTCCTGCTGCGCCAGATGAAGAGCGAGGGCCCTGAGATTGAGTTGGGCCCGGATCCGAGCCATGAGCACCCTCGGGTGGAACGGTTTGGCGACAAAATCATCGGCGCCATGGGCATAGGCCTCGAGGGTCGCCTCCGATCCCACTTTTGCGGTCAGGAGGATCACCGGAATCGACTTCATGGTCGGGTCGTTTTTGATCGCCCGACACAGTTCGGTGCCGCTCATTTCGGGCATCATGACGTCGGAAACCACCAGATCGGGTGATTTGGTCCTGGAGCATATTCCAGGCCGATTCGCCGTTCTCGGCCTCCAAAACCTCAAACCGAGGATCGAGCAGCGTGCGGATGAACTCACGAACCTCCGGGTTGTCTTCTGCGAGAAGAACCCGCGGCCGCCGGCCCGAAACAAACGGCACCGGCTCGATGATCTCCCCGTAGTCTCCGCCGTGAGCCACGATGGCGGGTTCGTCTTCAAAGGCGACAACACCCGAACTCGCCTGCGGGTCCGAGGCATCGTCCGAGCGGCGAAGTACCGTGGTCTCTTCGAACTGCTGGCGCCGCTCGATGACCTCGGGCCGGATGTGGTCACGTCCAAAGGGGAGAAAAAACCTGAAGATCGTCCCGGTCCTACCCGGACTGCCGACACCGATGGTCCCCCCGTGCAGCTCGACCAGCTCCTTGGCGAGGGCGAGACCGATTCCCACTCCTCCCTCGCGCCTGCGGTCGGCGGGGTTGACCTGAAAGAACCTCTCGAAGACCCGAGGCAGATCTTCCTCCGGAATACCCACACCGGAGTCCTCGACCTCGACCTCGCACTCCACCCTCAATATCTGCGATCCGGATCTCGATCAACCCGTCACTCGGGGTGAATTTGATGGCATTGGAGACCAGATTGGTCATGACGATCTCGAGACGGTGGGCGTCGCCCCAGATCCTGTGCATCGGCGTGTCGCAGGCGATCTTCAGATCGATGCCTGCGGCCAGGGCCGCCGGCATACTGTTCTCATGGACCGATGCGGCCACCGACCTGATGTCCATCTCGGCGAGGTTGAGGCGCAGCCCACCCGCATCGAGACTGGAGAGGTCGAGGAGGTCGTTGATCAGCCCGAGCAACCGCTCGGCGTTGCGTCGAATGACCCGTACCTGCTGCCGGGCCCCGGCGCCGGTCACGATGTTTGCGAGTTCGCTCAACGGCGCCAGGATGAGGGTGAGCGGCGTCCGCAGCTCGTGCGAGATATTGGCGAAGAATTGGCTCTTGAGTCGATCGAGTTCCTTGAGTTTTTCGAGTGCGCCCTGAAGATCATCCGAGGTTTTGGCGAGAACCATCCGCGCCTCGGACTCTCGGCGGGCGACCTCCGCCAGCTGAACCCGACTCATGAAATCCCGCCGGGCCAGATCGTACTTGAACAATGAGGCACCGACCGCCAGTCCGAAGGCAGTGATGAGGACAAAGCTGTTGGCCACAACCTCACGCATCGGCGGGGATCCGGTCCAGAATGGAAAGAAGAATCCGCTGACGATGATCCCCCCGACGAGGAGCGATGTGGCCGTCCACCTCGGGTGCCACACCGGGATCACCCCAACGCCCATCATGACGATGGACAGACCCATGACGTACTTCGAGAAGCCGTCACCGGCGACGGGCAGCATGGGACCGATGAAGCCGGAGTAGACAACCGCGAGAACCCAGAATCCCTCGAAACTGTATTTCCTGAATCGCGGCCGGAAGACAACCGCCACGGTCATCGTAGTGATGAGGATGGCGACCACGCGGAGGAAGAAAAACCGGAGCCAGAGATCCGGAACCAGGATGTAGTCGAAGAGACTCCAACCGACGTAGATGATGTTGAACACCACCGCGGTCCACAGGAGCATGGAGAGATTCCGCTGTCTCAGCTCCTTGTGAAATCCCCGATCGTCGAGCACGCCACCGTTGGCGAGGAGGGCGGGATCCGAATCATAGGGAGCCGCGATGCGGATACCATCCGAGGAGTCCCCACCGAGGTTGCTGCGATACTGCGTCATGCCCTCCGAAATCAGACTAAACCGCTCTGATATTTGAGATTATATCATCGGAGCAGGAATGCCGAGGATCAAGACACCCTTACCGCCGCGCCGACGCGAGCATCCTCACAACACTCGCCACGCCCCGGTGATACCGACCCTCATCGAGCTCCACATCGCAGTTTTCGAGGGTGTGGATCTCGAGCCCCGCGAAGTCCTGCTCGAGATCCGCGGTCGTGTAGAGCAACCCCAGGTCGCGGGGTCCGCCGGTCCCCCGTTCGAGTTGCTCAGTTGAAAATGCCTCGAGGACCAGGGCCCCCCCGGGTCGGAGGCACCGCTCCACCTCTTGGTGGGCCATCCTCCGCACCTCGGCGGGCAGGTGCATGAAAACCAGCCCGACCGCGTCAAAACGGGCCTCGAACTCGAGCATCGGTTCTGCCACCGAGCGGAGTTCGTAGGTGATCTCCACCCCTTTTCGCCGAGCGGTCGCCAACGCCTTGTCACGTCCGACCGTACTGGTGTCGAAGGCGTGGACCTCCCAACCGCGAGTGGCGGCCCAGACGGCGTTGCGTCCTTCGCCTTCGGCGGGCAAGAGGAGCGACTCCGGGCGTGAGCCGATCGAGCTGCTCGCGAAGAAAACCGTTCGGCTCTTCTCCGTAGGCAAAGCCCTCCTCGGCAAACCGCTCATCCCAGAATGTCGGTGTCACTCTTCCTCCACCGCCTTCTCCACAGAGTCGATGATGTTGTCGAACACCGCCTGATCGAACGCTCGAAGACTCACCGAATACACCAGGTCACCTCCGCGATCGAAGACATAGAGATTGGCGGCATCCTTCTCGGCGCCCCAGTTCTTTGCGATCTCGCCCTTCCAGTCGAGGAGGGTCCATTCGTCGGGTTCTTTGGAGAAGCTCGCGACG
This sequence comes from uncultured Acidobacteriota bacterium, assembly GCA_963753035.1. Lineage (GTDB taxonomy): Bacteria > Acidobacteriota > Thermoanaerobaculia > Thermoanaerobaculales > Sulfomarinibacteraceae > JAHECW01. The sequence continues at coordinate 163,483 of CAVWAW010000012.1, forward strand.
ATTTTTTTCTTAACAAAGAAAGGCGCCCCTTTGAGATGGGCAAAACCCACCGAGCACACCGAACCCGCTTCGAATTCGCGGGTATAGGCCTGATGGAGAACAGGACCCCAATCGGCAATAAACGCCGAACCCTTGCGGTCCCCGCCGAGAAGCACGACCACCGCCCCGCTGCAATCCTCGTCGGTGTGGGTCTCCCCGAACTGGTCGGCGAGGGAGAACTCCAACCTCGGCGGCACCTCGGCGGCATGGAGACCGGTCGCCGCGAGGGCGGCCAGCAGTACGGCGGCAGCCCCTAGGGACTTCATTCCGAGACCTCAGCCTCGGCCTCGATCTCAACCCGCCAACGCGGATCGAGCAGACCTGCGACCACCACCATGGTCGCCGCCGGGAAGACCTCGCCGAAAACCTCGCCGTGGGCGCGGCCGACCGCGTCCCAGTCAGCGGCATCGGTGACATAGATCCGGGTCCGAATCACGTCTTCACGGGACCCACCCAGGGCGACGACGGCCTCGATAATGACCTTGAAACACTGTTTTGCCTGCTCGTAGGCATCGCCGGAGACCGTTTGGCCATCTTCTCCGATGGGCGCCGTGCCCGAAACCACGATGCGGGCGCCGTGGCGCACCGCGCGCGCGAATCCAACAAGACCCTCATAGGGCGATGACGATCGGTAATGGTCCCGCATACCCAGAATCTCCTCGCTCGAAGACCTCACCGTCGATTGTCGCCCCCCGCCAGGCCGGTGAGATCTCGAGGCTCCCGTGATCGCAGCACATCGATTCTACGGCAGCCGGACCGATTGGTGGTCAGTCGAACTTGATCTGTGCGATCTCCCGCCACGGCACGTGGCCCGGTTCTCCTGACCCGTTCGGGATCACCACCACCCCGGAATTGTCTCTGTCCACGTCGTGGCTGTCCTCGAGTTCCAGTTCGATCCCGTTCCGCAGTCGGACGACGCTTCCAGAACCACCGGACGGCTCGATAGAGGCGACCATGGAGAACGGCACGGTGTAGTCGATTTCCTTCGACGATCCATCGAGCATCTCCCAACTCCACTCCTCATCGAGGTCAAAGACCAGCTTGCCGGTTCGCCAGTCGCCGCTTTTCAGCGTCACAGTTCCGGCGAGATGCGTGGGAACTGAATAGTCCCCGTAGGAGGCCCCGCTCGTTCCGGGGTCGTCAAAAACGACCCTCTCGAACTCATCCCAGCCGACTTCGACCCTGCCGAATCGCGCATCCTCGACGTGGATCCCGCGGATATCGTCGTTGACATCGTTGGTGCCCGAGAGCACCATCTCGGTTCCATCCTTGAGAACCACCCTCGAACTCCTTCGATCGCGGCGCTCGATGGACCGGATCTCTCCCATCGCGATGCTGACGTCATCATCTTCGGTGTCGCCGTCGAGCCGATCGGTGCTCAGGCTCTCCTCGTTGTCCCACTGGATAAAGCCGACAAACTCACCTTCGGTGGTCGACACGGTTCCCCGCAGCCTGAAGCTCCCCGGCTCCGCATCGGGCGGAGTCGCGGAAAAAGTAATGGTATCGATCTTTTTCCACGGCACCTCGATCCGGCCGGGTTTGGCATCGAAGACCACGACGGTCGCGCCGACATCGTTGGCGTATCCGGAGACCTCGATCTCGGTCCCTCCCCGAAGGGTCAGCACCGCGTCGTTGCCGCCGGTCACGCGAATCTGCTCGAGATCACCAAAGCGGACGGCGACCGACCGCGACACGTGGTGGAGGTTGAGGTCCCCTGAGATGGTGGTGGCCATCCGCTCCCACCATGTCGCATCTTCGTCGGCGTCCGGTTCCTCGGCATACTTCTCATACGGAAGCTCTTCCTTGGCCGAGTGGAAGAGGTCGTCCCAGAAAGCCTCTTCATCGTCCCAGCGCAGGACACCGGTGTGGGTCTTTCCGTCCCTGGTCTCCACCGTGCCGTAGATATAGCCCTCGACCGAGATCCCGGCATCCGATGCCGGCACGCCTTCATCCGCGCCAACGAGCACGGCAAAAGACGCGGTGAGCACGAAACTCGCCGCAAGGATGGGTCCAGTTTTCTTGATCATAGCGATCCCCCTGCACATCAATACGAAAAGAACGCCCCGGGAGTTCGCTTGTTAACGGAACCGATCCCTTGTTCTTTCTACGAGTGGGTGCCCACAACGGTCGCCACGGCGCCCAATGAGACCGCAAAGACGCCAGGGGCGCAAAGCTGGCGCGAAGTCATCTCTTTGAATCATCGCACCGTCTCGGAGCCGAGGGGGCCCGAGTCAAACAGCGACGCTTGGCGGTCACTTGGCGAGCTTCGGGTCTTTGCGGTTCCATGGTTCGTCGCGGCGGGGCGGTGTTCGGGGTGACAAACAGGGGCGGGATAGCTCCCGCCCCTGCCATCTGAACCGGTGTGTGGGGGTGGTGAGCTCAGCGAGAACTGACCCGGATACCGCCATTGACGGTTTCGAGGTCAACCGAGGGGCCACCGCTTCCCACGCTGCCGTTCATGGAGGAACCGACATACTTGCCCTTCTTGACCTCGATCCCGAAATCGTTGCGGATCGTGCCGTTGACCGTCTCGGCACGAACCTCGGCCGAACCACTGAGAAAGACCTCAATGGTCCCGTTGACCGAACTCAGCGACACTTGATTGCTCAGACTCGAATCGACCTCGAGCTCGATCCCGCCATTGACCGTTTCGAGTTCGATCTCGCCGGTCGCGCCACGAACGATGATCTCGCCGTTGACGGTATCGGCTTCGACATCACCCTCGACACCGTCGATGAGGAGATCCCCGTTGACCAACTCGACCCCGTCGATGGTGGCGAATCTCGGCACCGTCAAGGTGTACTCGACTTCCGAGCGTCCGTGGCGATCGTGATCGCTGAGATCACGGGAGTTGGGGTAGTGGGTGTCGACAAAGATTCCTCGCGCTGAAGCGTCCACATCGATCATCAGTGCGTCCAACCGCTCGGGCGAACTCGCTGTCTTGACCGCGTAGACCCGCACCTCGGCCTCGTCCCAGACTTGGATGGTCACATCGCCGTTGATGTTCTCGAGGCCCACCTGGCCACCGTGGTCCATCGCGTAGGTTTGATCGAAGGTCTCGGTGTAATCACCCGCCACCGCGGCGCCTGCCGCGAGCAGCACAACAGCAGCCATCGTCATCAGTCGCTTCATCTTCAACTCCTTTGTCTTCGGTGCGTGTTTTTGTCTGTTCACGCTCCTGAGATGCCGGTGATGCACGAAGGGTTTGGATCGACCCGAAGACATCGCAGGGTTGAACCGCCAAGGGGCCGAGAACGCAAAGACATCGCAACCATCGCAATTCAACGCAGAGGCGCAAAGGCGCAAAGACGCAGAGAAATCGCACCGTCGCAATTGGACACGGATGATCACGGATTGATTGGATCGGCACGGATCATCGCACCGAGATTCACGGCGGAGTCGGTGTCGGTCGGACCGCCACCACCTGTTGATCGAGTCGGCACTCCGAACACAAGTGTTCGTCCCACCGGCTCGATCAACAGGCCGCCCGCCTACGGCGCGCCGGCTCCGCCTGGGTTTCGCTCTCCATCAACTCTCGATTGACATGAGCGACTTCGATCTGGAGATGATCCGATGCCCAACCAAGGAGTCTGCACCGCATAGATGGTGGATGGATTTCGGAGTGTCATTTGAGGCCGATTTTTGCCTGTTTCGCCGGTTCATACTGGTGGTATGGGCCGAGAAACAGGCAAAAATCGGGCCAAATGCCACCAGAAAGGCGCCGCCGATTCTATGCGGTGCAGGCTCCTGGATTGGGAGGCCGGAAGGTCGTGCCGATAGGCACGATCCGGGGACCCGGTAGGCGGGGCGGCCTGATCCGAAGCGCCGAACGTTTCGGAGTGCCGGTTCATCACGGGTGGTGGGGTCCGACCGACACCGACTCCGCCGTGAACTGGGCATGATCCGTGTCGATCCACCGAATCTGTGATCATCCGTGTCCCATTGCGATGATGCGACGTCTGTGCGTCTCTGCGTCTCTGCGTCTCTGCGTTGAATTCTGCGATGGAGTGATGGCTTTGCGTTCTTTGCGCCTTTGCGGTTCAATCAGTCGCTGCTCTGAATCACCAATGGCGACCTTGGGGATGGTTTCTTGCCGACTTCGTCGCTGAAGATGATCTCGACGTGGGTGAATCGGCCATCGCCCCACTGATCCTCGAGGAGCAGCCACGACCGGACAAATTCGCCGACTCGGATTCGGCAGCGTTCGCGCACCATCTCGAGGTGATCTGCATCCTTCGCACGGTCCACGAGCGTCGGGGTGAGACTCTTCAGGAGCGACTCCATCTCCTCATCCTCGTTGAAGCGCAGCCAACCGCTCTCGGATCGTTTTTCCATCCGATCGGTGTGGATCGCCGGCGGGAGGGTGGGCCGGATCGGTGGCGCGTGGACGACGCATGCATCACCGGTCACCGAGAGTGTCCACTCCTCATCGAGACGAAGGTGATAGCGGTAGGTCACCGGAACCCGGATCTCGCTGACCGTGGCTCCGAGGGGAACGAGATCGAAAAAGACCCTCTTGTCGTCGGTCCTGGAGATGGTCTCGGTGGCCTCGAAGGCGGCCAATTCGAGCAGAGTGCCGCCATCGGGCACGAGCCGCGGGATGGCCGAAACAAAAGTCGTTGTGATGGTCCCGGTGGCAAAACGGCCCGCAACGTCGGCGGCGCTTTCCCCCAGGGCGCGAACAGTGTCCACCGTTGCCCGAGAGCCTTCGCGAGCCGTGTCGAGCAGTGCACGAACCCCGAGCAATGCCGCAAGAGCGAGCACGGCGACCACCGCCGGCCAGCGCAGCGCATGGACCACATCGAGCCAACGAGGCTGTCCGTCAGTCATCGACCGGTGTGATCCAGTAGCGTTGATCCGCGATCTGTCGGAGACCCGGAGCGTCGTATCCGCCCGCCGCCCAGCGACGCCGAAGACCGGCGATGGTTTTCAGCATCGGCAACGAGTGCCCGACGACACTGACCGTGGTCGGCCCCGTGCGGCGCAGTCTGACGGGAACCCGACGGATCGCCAGATTGTATTTGAGAGCGACATAGAGGAGCTCGACATCGCCGGCGAATCCGTCGTCGGTGACGAGCGGGAACAGTTCCGAAGCCACATCGCCGCGAAACGCTTTGAACCCGACCTGGGTGTCGAAGAGTTCGCCGGTGACCAGCATCCGCACTGAAAACGAGAATGCCCGGGTGCTGAGACGGCGCAGCAGCGGCTGATCGACCCCGAGTTCGGATTCGGCAAGGGTTCGATCACCGACAACGATGTGGAATCCCTGCTCCAGAGTCAGCTCCGCCATGTATGGGATGGCCTCGAGATCGTAGGGCAGATCGGCATCGGTGAACACCCGACACCCTCCCCGGGCAACCGCCATCCCCGCCTTGAGAGCGGCGAACTTCCCTCGGTTGCCGGGCAGTCGAACCACCACCAGCCCGACCATGGGGCACCCTTCGAGAATCTCGGCCGTGCCGTCGGTCGAGCCGTCGTCTACGACGATGACCTCGGCGGCCAGGCCCCTACTGTCGAAGAAGGATTCGATCCGGGTCAGGCTTTCGGCGAGAAAACTCTCGCCGTTGAAAACCGGAACCACCAGCGACACTGCGGGGCGTGTCACGGTCGAGTGCTCAGTGATGCTCACTTCTAGCACGCTACCCGAGTCACCCGCCGCGGGGCAAGTCGCGGGGAGGATAAAGAGTGAGACGTGAGCGAGGTCAGAAATCAGAAGGGCCATACGGTTAGAAGGTGACTCAGCTCTCCGACCTTCTCACTTTCTAACCTGGCGATTCTCACCCTGATTCCGTGATCGCCGGTTACTGGATTTCCATCAGTTCGACATCAAAAACGAGCATCCCCGCCGGAGCCCCCTGCTGACCCTTGTAGGCCAGAGACTCGGGGATCCAGAAGCGGCGCTTCTCGCCGACCACCATGAGCTGAACGCCCTCGGTCCAACCCGGGATCACCTGGTTGAGCGCAAAGGTCGCGGGCTGGCCGCGGGTGACCGACGAATCAAACATTTTGCCATCGGTGGTCCACCCCGTGTAGTGCACGGTGACTCGGCTGGTAGGCCCGGGCCGATCAGTAGTCGTGCCCGGTTCCAAAACCATGCTGGCCAGACCGGAGGCGGTCTTCTCGGCATCGGCCGGCGGCGCGCTGACATTACTCGGAGCCTTCGGCGGTTCGACCTGGTCTTTGATATCGATCAACTCGACGTCGAAGACCAACATGCCGGCGGGACGGTCGGGCTGGCCGTTGTAGGCAAGCTCCACCGGGATCCACAGACGGCGTTTCTCGCCGACCACCATCAGTTGGAGCCCCTCGGTCCAACCGGGGATCACCCGGTCAAGGGGGAATGTCGCGGGCTCGCCGCGGGAGACCGACGAATCAAACATTTTGCCATCGGTGGTCCAGCCGGTGTAGTGGACGGTGACCTGGTCCCAGGAGTCCGCGTGAGCCGTACCGGTACCGGGGGTGAGAACCTTGGAGGCAAGTCCGGAATCGGTGGTCTCGGCATCGGCCGGCGGTGCGGCAACATCTGCCGGTGCCTTTGGCGGATCCGGTGATTCGGTGATCTCGATGAGCTCGACATCAAAGACGAGCATTCCCGCCGGCGCGCCCGGGCGACCGCCATAAGCGATGCCCTCGGGGATCCAGAAGCGGCGCTTCTCGCCGACGACCATGAGCTGGACGCCCTCGGTCCAACCCGGGATCACCCGGTTGAGCGGGAAGGTTGCCGGCTGACCGCGACTCACCGACGAGTCGAACATGGCGCCGTCGGTGGTCCAGCCGGTGTAGTGGACGGTGACCGAGTCCCAGGCATCGGGATGGACCGTGCCGGTTCCCGGATTGATGACTTTGGAGGCGAGACCGGAGTCGGTGACCTCGGCATCGGCCGGCGGAGCCGCAACGTCGGATGGCGCTTCAACGTTGTTTGCGGCGACCATCATTGGGAGAAGACAGACGAGTGCAAAAAGAATGAGCATTTTCATGCGGGAGACCCTATCGCGAAATGGGCGGCGGACGCAAGAGTGGCGGCGGGAGGCGTTACCTGGTTTTTACCAGTCTGGCGGAACAGGAGCATCGCAGGGACATCGCGGGTTGAACCGCAAAGGCGCAAGGGACGCAAGGCATCGCATTTCAACGCAGAGGCGCAGAGACGCAGAGATCCACCGAATCCGAGATCATCCGTGTCCCATTGCGATGGTGCAATGGAATCTGTGTCTATCTGTGTGATCTGTGGGCTGCAATGATTGAGATGGCCTTGCGTCCCTTGCGTCCTCGCGGTTCAAACAAGATCTCCGCCTTGCCGTACAATCAAATACGACCATGCGCCACCTCGTTGCCTGCTCCGTGTGCAAACGCCAGTACAACGCGACCGGTCGTGATCCCGGTGATCGCTTCCACTGCCACTGCGGCCAGGAAATCAAGATCACCGCACCCCGCCCGCACTCGGCATCGGTGGTGCGCTGTTCGTCTTGCGGCGCCACCCGGCAGTCCGCGAGCGCTGAGTGCGGCCACTGCGGCTCCGACTTCACTCTCCACGAGCGAGATCTCCACACCATCTGCCCGGGCTGTATGGCGCGGGTTTCCGACCGGGCGACCTACTGCCACCACTGCGCCCTCCATCTCGATCCCCAGGGGAGTGCCGGCGAAATTACCGATTCGACGTGCCCGGTCTGCGGTGAGGACCACCGGCTCTCGAGTCGAGACTTCGGGGTCGACGGCTTGTCGATCCTCGAGTGTCCGAGTTGCGCTGGTCTCTGGTTGAGTCACAGCGCCTTCCGCCACCTGGTCGAACGCGCCGAGGCATCGCCCGCTGCGTCCAAGATCCACGCTGCGGCCGCGGCGCGCGCGGCCGCGACCGAGGCGCCTGTCCGGGCCCGGATCGAGATCCCGAACCGGCTCTACAGAAAATGCATCGAGTGCGGCCAGCTGATGAATCGCCGCAACTACAATCAGAAAAGCGGCGTCATCATCGATGTCTGCGGCGCCCATGGCGCCTGGTTCGACGCCGACGAGCTCGCCTCCATCCTCCGCTGGATCCGGGGCGGCGGAGCCCGGCTGGCTCGGGAGCAGGAGGCCGAGCGGCTCACCGAGCGCGCTCGGCAGGCCAGACCCATCACCGTTCCCGGGACTTTCCCGCCGCTCAGAAGACCGGTCGGCGGCCCCGAACCCGGGACGCTGATCGAGTTCTTTCTCGAGGCGGCGATCTTTCTCTTCCGGATGGTGAGGTAACCCATATCTCGCGGTCCCAACTACAATGGCCCCATGAGTCACGAGTTGCCCTCCTTGCTCTTGTCCCGTCGCGGGAGCTACCAGTCGGTCATCCCGTTCAACCTGGCGGCGGGCGGGATGGTGGTATTCGACTTCACCAAATCGAGCGCCGACTTCGCGCAGATCGACATCAATGATGTCGCGGGATTCAGCGAAAGGCTCTTCGCCAGAGTCTCAGAGGCCGAACTCCCCGTGGGAATCGGCCGCTACAACGAAGACCGTGTGCTCTATCGCCACTCGCCCCTCTTTGACGGCGAGAGTGAGAATCGCAGCGTCCACCTGGGCATCGATCTCTTTGTCATGGACGGCACCGAGGTCATGACGCCCCTCGCGGCGCATGTCCACTCGGTGGCGGACAACACCGGTCTCGGCAACTACGGCCCAACGGTCATCCTCGAACACGAACTCGACGGGATCCGTTTCTGGACCCTCTACGGCCACCTCGGCCGGCACTCCGTGGTCCGACTCGAAATGGGCCAGACCCTCGAGGCGGGCGAGGAATTCGCCGTGGTCGGCGATCTCACCGAGAACGGGGGCTGGCCGCCGCACCTCCACTTTCAGATCATGGCCGATCTCAAGGGTCACTCGGGCGATTTCCCCGGTGTCGCCGCGCCGTCCGAAGTCGAACGCTGGCTCGAGATCTGCCCCGATCCGAATCTGATTCTCGGCATCCCGAGACTTTGAGCTCAGCACCGCAGATGCCGACCGATCGCCGGATGGCGTTGATCGCTCTCGCCCTGATGGTCCCAGTGCCCAGCCTGGGCACGGCCGCCGCCATGATCTTCGTCCCAGGTCCGGTGGGGCAGGCGCTCTTCATGGCCGCCAAGATCTGGCTGATCGCTTTCCCCGCATTCTGGTATCTGGTCGTCGAGCACGGAAAACCCAGCTGGTCGCCGGTCCGCGAAGGGGGCATCGGCGTGGGGCTGCTCACCGGCATCCTCGCGGGAGCCGCTATCGTCCTGGCAGCGTGGTTCTTCGGCGTGTTCGACATGGACATGGGCGACCTCGCCGGCGTGGTCGACGAGATGGGGCTGACCACGCCTCGAGCCTATCTCCTCGGCGCCCTGGGCTGGACCTTCGCCAACTCCCTCATGGAAGAGTATGTCTACCGTTGGTTCGTCTTCAGCCAGTGCGAGCGGCTCATGCCACGTTTTCTCGCCGTGCTCGCATCGGCTGCGGTCTTCACCGCCCACCACGTAGTGGCATTGAGCACCTATCTTCCGGGTCACCTCAACGCTCTAGCCTCGTTCGGGGTCTTCCTCGGCGGTTTCATCTGGGCGGTGCTCTACAGTCGATACCGGTCGATCTGGCCGGGATGGGTCAGCCACATCATCGCCGACGTCGCGGTCTTCGCCGTCGGGTGGGAGTTGCTCTTTGGCTGACCGGTGGTCAGCCAAATCACTCGATCCCGATCCCGTTCCCGCTCCCGAGACGACTCCACCGGTGCTCCCGACACAGCCGGCAGCTCATCGCTCGGGAAAACCGCAGATTGCCCAGATGGACGCAGAGCCATCGCACCATCGCAAAAATGAACCGCAAAGGCGCGAGGTACGCAAAGACATCGCACCATCGCAGTTGAGAGTGGTTGACGCGTTGCTTCCAGGTCGTCCGACTTCGTGTTGACGATTTCGTCGTCGGATCGGTTTTCGGTGGTTGCTCCTTTGTAGCGCCGACGTCTCGTCGGCGATGGTGGTGGGCCGCAGCGGATTGGGCCATCGCCGACGAGACGTCGGCGCTACAACACGCTGCCGCCGGGGTCGGGAACGAACCATCGCATCGGGAACGGGCGCGGACTCGGACTCGGACGCGGGATTAACCCAGTCGGTCCGCCATGTAGTGACAGAGCTTGCTCAGTCTCCGGGTGTACGAGCCGAACTCGTTGTCGTACCAGCCGAAAAGTTTGAGATGGGTCACCGGAACTTCGACCTCGAGGTGCTCGGGATCGAGTTCCTTGAGACCGAGCTCGGCGAGGTTGACCCTGGTGAACCCGGTGCGAGCGTGGGTTTCGGAGCCCTCGATGATCACCCCGTAGGGCTCGCCGATCATATCTGACGAGACGCTCTGGTCCTCGGTGAAAAGCACCCCCGAGTCCGGCGCATTGGCGTACTCGGCAAAGATGCTGTTGACCGATTGTCGGTTGATGAGGGCGTTGCCGTATTCGTCGAGCTTGGACTGGAAGGTGCAGTTGAGGATGATGAGCGAGGTCGTGTTGAGCGGCACCCGTACCGAGTCGGCGAGAAAACCGATGGTGGCGATCTCGGGCATGACATGCTCGAGGGCGGCGGCGGCGTTGGTCGAGGTGAGGATGATGTTGTTGAAGATCGAGCGGTTCTTGCGCAGATCGCCGGCGCCCGCCTTGGGAACCGAGTCGAGGACGCTCTGTGAGTTGGTCGAGGCATGGACCGTCGACATCGAGGCGGTGAGCATGGTGTGGGTGAGCTCGTGATCGAGCAGCGGCAGCATCATGTGCGCCAATGCGGTGGTGGTGCACGACGCCGCCGAGATGATGCAGTGCCTTCGCGGATCGAATGAATCGTGGTTGATGCCGTAGATCAACATCCCGGCGTCATCGGGGAACCGCGCCGAAGGGTCTTTCATCTTGAACGCCGCGCTCACCAGCACCAACTGAGCACCGGCCTCGAGATGGCCCTGGAGGCTGCCCCCGGGGTGAGCGGCCGGGAGGTTCGGATCGCGGAAGCCACCGGTGGTATCCACGACAATCTTGACCCCGTGGTCTGCCCAGCCGATGTCCTTGGGGTTGCGGTGCTCGGTCAGCAGCTTGATTTCGACCCCGTTGATGGACAGGAGCTGTTGCTCCGCGTCGAGGATCTCGATGCAGCGCCACGGTCCGTTGCGGCCGAAGAGAAAACGGCCGAGACTGCCATAGGTGCTGTCCGATGAGAGGTAGCGGACGATGGAGTCGACGCCCTTGCCGACCGGGCGTCCGGTGTTGACCACCAGGCGCTCGAAGCGCTGGTTGCCCGCCTCGTGCCACAGGGTCAGCTTGCCGATCCGACCAAGACCATTGATTCCAAGAATCCCGTCTGCACCGTTGACTGCCATGTCTTCCCCCAGACTCACCACACATTCCTAGAACAGTCGAACCGGATCGCGAGCGCCGGCGATTTCATGTTCGCCCGCCCAGACCTGACCCGAGTACCCATCAATCGAGAGCGGATCTCCGGCGAGGATAGGCGTCTCGCCGATTTTTGCAAGATTGTTCGCCGTCTCCACCGTCAGACCCTTGCAGTTGACCACGCAGCACTTGCCGAGACGCTTCGCGGTCACCGCCGCGTGCGATGTGAATCCACCACGGGCGGTGAGCAGACCGTCCACCGAGAGCACGACGCCGATGTCCTCGGGCACCGTATCGGGTCGGATTAGAATCACCCGCTCGTCGGGGTGCGTGACACGCAGGCGTTCCACATCCGTTTCCGAGAACGCCACCCGGCCCGACATGGCGCCGCCGCTGACCCCGATCCCGGATCCGAGGAGGTGCTTCTCGAGCCTCTCCGGGTGGGCGAAGATCTTGAGGTCGCCGGCGCGGGTGTGTCGCAACGGACGAGTCTGCAGCAGATAGAGCCCATCGGTCTCACCCGACTCGAAGGTGAATTCAATCTCCTGATGCTCGTAGCCGTGCTCATTGATGAGTTCGAAGGCGATCCTCCTGATCGCCGTGTAGATCTCCGGGAACTCGATTTCCAACGAGCCCTCGACGTTGGGCGAGTACTCCTTGCGCTGGCGCTCGCTGATCGGCGACGGCGACACCAGACCCGCGACCACGTCCTCACCCTGCGAGCAGCGGGTGAAATCGCCGAAAAGACCAATGACGGTGGTTGACGAGCGCGGATTGGTGGTGAAGACCACCCCCGATCCCGACTCGCGGTTCATGTTTCCGTAAACCATCCGCTGGACGATGGCCGCGGTCCCCCAGCCGTCGGCGAGCCCGAGCTGGCGCCGGTACAACCTGGCCGGCTCGGAATCCCAGGAATCGAGGACCAGAAAGATCGCCTGCATGAGCTGATCGATGGGATCATCGGTGAATCTCACGCCCTGCTGCTCACCGACCTCGCGGTACTCCAGCGCCATCTCCTTCATCTGGGGGGCGGTAAACTGGAGCTTGACATCGACCCGGTGCTTCTCTTTGTGTCGGATCATCACCTCATCGAAAAGGTCGCGATCGGCGCCGCATGACATGGCCACGTTCTGCAGGTACCGCCGATAGCAGTCCCACGCACCCCATGCGCGCTCGCTGCCGTCATCCATGGCCTCGAGCAGAGGGATGTTGAGCCCGACGTTGAGGATGGTGTCCATCATCCCGGGCATGGAAAACGCTGAACCGGACCGCACCGAGAGCACCAGCGGCTGCTTCGGGTCGTTGCGCGCGAGCCCGGTGATCTCCTCGAGCCGGTTCAGCGCCCCCGTCACGCGCTCCCTGGTGTCCCGTTCGAGGTCCTGATAGTCGAGGGCGCCCTGGATGTCGAAGAGTTCGGTGGAGACCACAAAGCCCGAAGGCACCGGCAACCGCAACGAGCACAGCCGTTTGAGAGAGTAGCCCTTGTAACCCAACGCCAGCTGGTCTTCCTGCTCACAGAGCGGGTCGTGGAGAAAGCTGATGAGCCGCGTCGGGCTGTAACTGAGGACCACGCTGCAGGCTTCATCGGACAGGGTTTCGGTCATTCGCCGCAGACTTTCGCCGATCCGGCGGAGAAAGAGATCGAGTTCCTGGATGGCGTAGGTCGAGGTGATGATGGAGCGCAGGAATCGCTCAGACCGCCTTCCGGCTGTCTTCCGTCCCGAGCCCGCCGCGCCTTCGTGGGTCACGGGCAGCCGCTCCAGATTGCGATTGTGGAGTGCGATGTAGTTGGTCTCGACCACATCGTTGAGAGCCTCGGACATGAAATCGAAGATGTTGAGGTACTGGCCGGCCGACAGGTTGCCGTGCTGGATGACACTGCCGAGAATCTCGAGCTTGGTCGACAGGTGTTGGATTCGCAGCCCGGCGATCTTGAGGCCCTCGAGCATCTCGTGCAGGATCCCGTAGGCCTCGGCAATGGATTCTCGGGTCATGTACCGATAGTTGAAATCGGCGACGCATTTCTCGAGCTGCGGTTTGAGCGCATTCATCACCCGCAGCAGCAGCCCCATGGCATCGAACTTGGGTTCGCGGTAGGTGCCGTACATGGACGGAATCCCGGCCGCGATGTGGCGTTTGTGGTAGATGTTCTCGTAGGCTTCGGTGATTTCGGATGTTGTGATTTGCGCCCTGAGTTCCTCTAGGACCCGGTTTCCGGCCGCCACAACCGCGAGGGGATCCGATCCTTCAAACGCTTCGGCAAGAGCCTTCACGGTGTCGGCCTCGACCAGCGGCGAGTGTTCGAGGGTTTCGAAGATGCCCTCGGGCGAATTCGAGTACTTGGTTTTGAGCAGGCGATAGAGTCGGATCAGCAGCAGCACCCGCTCGCGGTCGGCGCGGCTGCCGACGTCGAGCTTCGCAAGTTCGGCTTCGAGCTCATCGACGTCGCGCGGCCTCGAGTGCAGCAAGCCGCGAGCCTCTCCTCGCCAACTTCCCGGTGACCGCGTGCGGGCCGACGAACCACTCTGCCTCGGGATCGAGGGCGGCGTAGACGCTCTCCGGCAAATACGGTTCAAGCCCCTCGGGCCTGCCCGTCACCCAGTAGTCATAGACGTTGGCGGCAAATCCAACCAGCCGGTTGTTGGACTCGGCGTGGCATTGTTTACGCAAATAGTGGATCACCGGATCACGGCGGTGGGTGATCTGGTCGATCCGGGTCGAGACATCGCGGAGCTGGCCCTCCGAACCGACCTCATTGAAAAAGACCGGCACATGGGTGACGACCTGCATGATCAGCGCGAAGGCGTCGGTAATGTCCGAGTTGAGCAGAGCCGAAATATCGCGCTGGAATAGATCAGTGTCGGAGACGAAAACACCCTTGAAGTGGATGTTGATGACCAGCGCCGATAGCAACTGCTCGAAACGGAAGGGGTCCGACATGATGATGGCGAGCCACGTCCGCAGACAGGTCAGGTGGTGGGGTTGACGTGGGTCTCCCACTCTTCCGAGACCCCGCTGACCTCGGGGCCCTCGAAACCGGTGGCGATGGTGCGCTCGACAAAATGCTTGACCAGCGGGTCTCCTCCCCGCTTGGCGATGCCTCGCCCCAATTGCTCGAGACACTTGTAGAGCAGAGTCTTGTGCGAGCTCTCGCAACTGATGAGATGGCCGGTGATGAGATCCACCGCCCGGGTCACATCCTCGTCCGAGCCGTCGGCGCAGACCGTGTCGATGGAGTAGTAGAGCGCTCGGAGAATCTCCATGTTGCGGTGCTCGAGCTCGGGGATCCCGGCGAGATAGACATAGAGTCCGATCCGCTCGATGGGGCTTGTCAGTTGTCTCGATCCCGCCATGGTCAGATTCAGGAGGTCGTCGAGGTTGGGCAGCTCGAGCACCTCCTCCGGGGTGGCCCGGCCGAGGGTGGCGGCGGCATCCGCGATGGCGCGTTCGAGTGGCTTGACGACCCTGTCGCGAAATTGGCGCGACGATCCTGACGGTTGAGTGGAACACCAGTCGGCCAACGAAATACTGTTCGCGAAGACATCGACTCCGTACCGCACGGTCCCGGCGTACAGTGCTCCGAAGCGGGCGCCGAGCAAATCCTCGTCAACGAGACGGCTGCCGAGCCTTTTCGACAGACCCGAATAGGGTAGGAAACTGCTGCCGTGGGCGGCCTGGACCCCGGTCAGCTGCTCGAGAGCGTGGAGCATCACCGCTGCGTACTCATCGCTGTAGCGCGACCGGCTCAAGGTCTCGATGAACTGGAGGTGGGTCCCGACAAGATTGCTGAGAAGCTCGGGGTTGAGCTCGGTCTTGTAAAGCACGCAGAAAAGATCATTGAGTAGCGCCGCCGACCCGGCGCGGCCCTCGGTCCGCTCGAAATAGTGGAACATCCCGCCGCAGAGGCTGCGCAACTGATTGATGACCGCCTTGACGTTGCGCAACGGGTGAAAGAACTCGTTGAGGAGCTTTTCCAGCGCCTGTCGGACCCCAAAAAACCGCGACACCGTCTCGACGAGGGCGAGGTACTCATCAGGGACCACAACCTCGCGGCGGGTCTCCTCGAGGTTGGCGAGCAGTGCTGACGACTGCGGACGGTCCGGCTCGATGTGCCGCGGCATGATCTGGGAACGAGTATAACGTGGGAGCGTCCCGCATAGCGAGTGCGGTCCCGTTCCTCCAATTCTCAGGGCCGGCCGTGTGCGGCCGGCCCTGAGAATTGGAAAAGAAGTAGATCAACGGAGATTCGAACTTGACACGTTCAACTGTGCTGGTTTACACTCTGTTTACACCATGGACGTCATCGCCCACTCCGCGGCCGCGAAAGGGGCAGAAGCCCCCAGGCTGATTGAGAAGATGCGCCGCGCGATCCGGGTCCGCCACTATTCCATCCGAACCGAAGAGGCCTATCTCGGCTGGGTGAACCGCTTCTTTCGCTTCCACCGGAAGCACCCACGGGATCTCAAGGCCGACGAGATCAATCGCTTTCTTACCCACCTCGCCGTCCACGACCACGTCGCCGCCTCCACCCAGCGCCAGGCCCTGAGCGCCATCCTCTTCCTCTACCGCAACGTCCTCAAGATCGACCCACCATGGATCGAAGACATCGTCCGCGCTCGGCAGCCAAAGCGACTTCCTACCGTTCTCTCCAGGGAGGAAGTCGCCGCTCTCCTTGCCCGCCTCGAAGGCGCCGTCCAGCTCATCGTCATGCTGCTCTACGGCACCGGGATGCGCATCCTCGAGTGCCTCCGTCTCCGCATCCAGGACATCGACTTCGACCTCGGCCACATCACCATCCGAAACGGCAAGGGACAGAAAGACCGAACCACCCTCCTCCCCGAAGCCTGCCGACAGAGACTCCAAGACCACCTCGCCCACGTCCGTGAGCTTCACGAACAAGACATCGCCGCGGGCTTCGGCCGCGTCCACCTCCCGGCAGCCCTCGGCCGCAAGTACCCCAATGCCGCCGCCGACTGGCGCTGGCAGTACGTCTTCCCGGCCGGCTCCCGCGGCACCGACCCCAGAACCAACCAGATCCGCCGCCACCACCTCCACGAGTCGGTGATCCGGAAAGCGATCTACGCCGCCGTCCGCAAGACCGGGATTCCGAAAAGGGTCGGCTGCCACACCTTCCGCCACTCCTTCGCCACCCACCTGCTGATGGCCGGCTATGACATCCGTACCATTCAGGAACTCCTCGGGCACAAAGACGTCAAGACGACCATGATCTACACCCACGTCCTCAACAATTCGCGGAGGGAGAGGCATCGCCAGCCCGGTGGACACACTTCAGTCGGGCCCTCCGTCGAAGCCCCTCACAGACCTCGGCGAGGGCCGCCCGTGCGCACGCTAACACCCTTCGTGTTATCGACCCATCCGAGCACGATAACAACCCACGCCCAATTCCGCCCATCAGATTCTGTTCAGGTAGACTTAAGTGAGAAGATCAACACGAACAGGAGATCGGAATTGACCCAAGAATCGAACGTTTCCCCAAAACTCGCTAGTATCGCTAATTAGAGTTAG
>CAVWAW010000013.1:0-76332 GCA_963753035.1 uncultured Acidobacteriota bacterium
CGAGACAGAGACGGGTGATCTGGAGCTTCATGAATTCCCTTCATTCCGAATCTCGGGCGGTGTGGCGAGGGACCCGCTCTCCGAGATTCCGTTCGACAGTCGTTGAAGTGGCCGTCCGAGGCCGCGCGCAGTCGCAGGTATGACACGGTGATCGATGACTTCGTACTGGACAGCGCGGTTGGCGCGCTGGGTAATGTTGCTGATGCAGGCAAGGGCGTAGGTCACCTCTGCGGCGGCGCGGCGCGCCTCTGCGTTGGTGGAGGCGGTTTGGTTGCGAACCATCCCGACAACGCCCACCGACAGTACAAGAGCAGCCGCGGCGGCCATCCACCCAATGCGGTAGCGACCGCCCTGCGCAGCGTGGTGGGAGGAGGGATCTCGGTCGATGGTTCGCCGAACGTAGTCCACCACCCGCTGCGGCGGGTCGATTTCGGGAAGCGAACGGAGCTCCGTGAGGACCTGTCGGGCCGTCGCGGCCTCGCTGGAACAGTTCGGGCACGCGGCGAGGTGGTGGTGGAGATCCTCGGCAATCGAGACGTCGAGTTCATCGTCCAACATGGGATCGATGAGTTCGAGGGCGAGATGGCAGCTCATGGGTTCAACCGTTGACGACATGGGGTTGCACCTCCTTCAAGCAGTCCCGGAGACGACGTCGCGCCCGGTGCAGGATCACCCTGACGGTGTCGATCTTGATCTCGGTGACATCGCTGATCTCCCGGTAGGACAATCCCTGGATTTCGCGCAGGATGACCACACTCCGGCCGGGTTCTGAGAGTTTGTTCAGGGCCTCGAGGATCTTTGCGCCGAGTTGTGAGCCTTCCGCCATGTTCTCGGGGCTCGGCGACGGGCTCGGGTGATCGGTCGGGGTCTGGATCTCTCGCCGGATGGGGATGATCTCCGCAGTCCGCCGGCGACGGCGGAGGACATCGGTGCAGGCATTTCGAGTGACGGTCAACAGCCAAGCTCCCAATCGGTCGGGATCGATCTTGCCGCCGCTCCTCCAGAGCTTGATCAAGACCTCCTGGGTGATGTCCTCGGCTTCGGCCGGATCACCCAACAGATACGAGGCGAAGGTGAAAACCCTCCTCGAGTATCTCGATACGGCGGAATCGAACCGTTTTTTCTCCATCCAACTATGAAGACGACCGGGTAGGCGCAATAGTTACACCAGAGCACGAAAAAGTGGCTGGGTCGCCCAGGCTGATCGCCGCCGCGTACATTGAAACCGCAAAGACGCCAAGGTCGCGAAGTTGCCGCGAAGTCATTTCATTGGCCCATCACACCATCCCGGGGTGGGTTCGCATCTCGGATCGGGGAGAGTCCGGGTCGAAAAGCGATGCTTGGCGGCACCGTGGCGTGCTTCGCGCCTTTGCGGTTCCATTGTGCCTCGCCATTTGGATCGAAGGTTCATGGAACCCTCGTGTCAATCCTAGTGAGAGCCTCCGTGGTCTGTTCAGGGCGTCGCTGAAGACCACCTTGTCGTATCGCCGGTCTCGAAGCCGTCGGCAAAGAGCACCGAGGCCGTGTCGAGATAGAGCACCATCCCGTCGTGGTCCGAGGACCGGTCGGAGACGGTGTCGTCGGTGATGAGGATTCCGGGTGAGTCCGCGTTGCCCCGGCCGTATTGCTGATCCGTCACATAAGGCTGTGCGGCTCGACTGGTCAGGGCATGGTCGAAGACCTGGTGGGTGCCCCGGTAGAGATAGGAGTAACGTTCGCCGGCCGGCATCCCCTTCGATCTCATTGGCCAGAGGCGGGGCGGTGATGACGGGGCCCGAAAGCACGTTGTGCTCGGGGGTCACCTCGCCGCGGATCTGACCGATGACATCGACATAGCCGTCGGTGAACTGGAACGCGTTGTAGTCGCCGATGAGGACCAGCGGGGTGTTCGGCGTCCGGCGGTCTGGAAGTCCTGGACCTTCTGAGCGATCGACTGCGCCTGTTGGAATCGTTTTTCGCGGGCGAAATCGTCAAAGGGCTCATCGACCCCGCCCAGCGACCGGGTGTGGTTGTTGAGGGCGGCGAAGTCGAAGGACGCGCTGCCGTCGCCGACCCAGGTGCCTTCGACCATGAGCGGCGGGTGGTCGAAGAGCTTGTAGCCCCAGCCGACGAGGATGTCGTCGAAACCGAGCTGGGTCACCGTCACCGATTCGACGGTGTCCCTCACCAGGTAGCCGACGTTCATCCCGTAGATGTTGTTGCCGGGAACCAGGTGCGCCGAGTAGCTCACCGACGGGTCCTCGGCCTCGATATCGGCGGCGAGGGCGTTGAGGATATCGAGCTTCTCGATCTCCTGGAGGCCGATGACATCGGGCGCGCGGAGCACATCGAGGATGTATCGCCGGAACTTGGTGCGCCGGATCAGATACTCGGCGGAGGAGACGATATCGTCCTGAATGCCGGGGTCGTCGATATCGTCATACAAGCGGAACATGTTCAGCGAGGCGATGGTCATCTCGGTCGGCGTCGCCGGCCGGACGGGCACCACCACGGAAGGCCCGGGGGTCGGGCTGACCGGCGCAGCCGCCCAGATTTCGTAGTCGCCGAACTCGTACGCGAGGGGACCGGTGGCGGCGTAGGTGTCGCCGGGTTTGGCGATGACATTCGGCTGTCCGAGTTTGTCGGGATCGACCTCGAAGATCTCGGGGTTGCCGTCGAAGACCGGCACTCCGGGAGGCAGCGCGATCACTCCCTGGAAGCCCGGGTATTCGGCGCCGATCTCGCGGAAGGGCATGGCGCCGGTGGTGGCGATGGCGAGGAATTCGGCCTCGGGATCGGAGCCGAAGAACTGGGTCGGGCCGACCACGTTGCCGGCGGCCGTGACGAGCATTCCCTCGTAGCACTCGTACTCGATGGCGCAGCTGGGCGTGAGTCGGATCAGGTGACGGGGTGAGCGGCGTCGAAGACGATCGGGTGCCGGGAGCGGCTCCCGAGCCGGCTGGAATGACGGCATGCGGCCCATCGAGTTGGGTGAAACCGTAGAACTCGGTGACGGTCCCGGTGACGTCCACCAGCTCGCCGACCGATCCCGGTATAGGCCGATCCGAGGTGGACATAGATCCCTTCGGAGGTGTCCGGGTCGCCATCGTCGATTCCGTCCGGGGTCTGGATGAAGAATCCCTCCGGGCCGATGGCGGTGATGACGTTTCCGGGAGTCGTCACCTCGCTTCCTTCGAGGGGTGAAAACTTCCCCGGCGCCCTGGATGATGTGGATCGCGACATCGTCGTCGTTGAGGATGGTGCCGACGCCCGTTCCGTCGAGGACCTCGGCGTTGGTCCCGACCACGTTGGTGATCTCGACAAAGAACTGCTCGTTGATTTCGCCCGTGACATCGCCGTTGACGATGACGTTGAAGACCTCGGTGAGTTCTCCCTCGGCGATGTCCTGGGCATCGGACGCGGTGTCGTAGTCGAGATCGGCAACGGTGGCGGTGCCGTCGGTGGTGGAGATGTCGTAGCTGACCCCGCCCGGAGGCGCCGGATCGGTCAGGGTGATGGTGAAGGTGAAGGTCGTCTCGCCGCCGTCGCCCTCGAGGATCGCGACATCGTCGATGCTCACGCCGATACCGAGGAGCGAGCCGCCGTTGGGAGTCACGGCGAGATCGGCAAAAGTCGTCGAGAGGTTTTCGGAGGTTTCGTCGTGGCCCGTGATGCCGTTGCCCGCGACCAGCGTCTCGGTGCCTTCGTCCTTGTCGACGCGGGTGTAGGACTCGCCGATCAGGTGGGATGCGATTGACGTCACATCCTGGCTCGCGATGGCGGTGTCGTTGAAATAGGTCGTCGTGGTGGAGTCGGGATCGGGTCCGTCGATGGCGACCCCGGTCTTGTCCACCGCTTCGACCTTGTCGCCCCACACGGCATAGTCGAGATCCTGGACGAGATCGGTGGCGCCGTCCCAGTGATAGAGGACCACCACCTCTCCGCCGTTGGTGAGGCCGCCTTGATTGTTGATGGAGCCCGGCAGGGCCTCGCGCATGTCCGGGATCCCGTCCGGGCTGGATCCGTCCTCGTAGAGTTCGTACGTCGGGTCCGCGGCGTACTCGGTGAGGAAGCTCGTCCGAACCCGCGATGGCTACGGTCTGATACTCATGCGAAGCGATGGTCGCGCCGTCGGGGAATCGGGCGTGGAAATCGCCGAATTCGCCGCCGCCGGCATTGGCGCCCGTCACGATGTTGTAGTAGTAGGTCCCCCCCGGTGAGTAGGTAGCATCCGTGAGGTAGACATCGGAGAGATCGATGGCGGAGTCGGTGGGGTTGAAGATCTCCACGAACTCGCCGGCGGTGGGGTGACCACAACCTCGGAGATGAGCACGTGGTCCGCGGCGTCAGCGAAGGAGACGGTTGCGAGGATGAGCGAGATCGCGATCACGATTCGACCGGCGCGTGCTGATGCCATGGTTCATCTCCAGAGCCGAATTCGACGCGGAGCCGGACAAGGTCAACGGCGTCCGCCCCCCGTCGCGCATTACTGTACCCCGTCGCAGCGTCGCATCGGTGAGAATCGGAGAAAATTCAACACCGGAGATGCGGTTGCAATGCCTCTGCCCCCCTGCGTCTCTGCGTTTTTTGCGATGATTCAGCAACTTCAGTGGAGAAAGGGCTATAGTGCGACTCGCTCTTTGAGCGAGAAGGCAGGGGCCATGCAGCCGATATTGCGGTTTCTGGAAACGGAGCTCATCGACCGGATCGTCGATGAGGCTCGCAGAGTACTCGCCGAGATCGGGATCGAGGTTCAGGATGGAGAGGCCAAAGCCCTGCTGGCCGATCACGGCGCCTCGGTTGACGGGGGTGACGGACGGGTTCGAATCACCCCGGAGATGGTGGATCGCGCCATCGAGGCTGCGCCATCGTCCTTCGAACTCTTCGACGTTGTGGGCTCGCGGACGCACGATTTCTCGGGCGCCGCAGGTTCACTACACGCCGGCATCGTCGGCGATTCAGATTCTCGACCGAGATACCGGTGAAGCAAGGGCACCCGTCACCGCAGACTATCTGACCTACGCCAAGGTTGTCGCCGGTCTGCCGGGCATCCAGGCCCAGAGCACCGCCTTCATCCCATCCGATGTCGATCAGAGGATCGCGGACGCCTATCGGCTCTTCCTCAGCCTTCTGGTCTGCGAGAAACCGGTGGTCACCGGCGCCTTCTCCGTCGAGGGTTTCGCCCTGATGCGCGATCTCCTCCTCGCGGTCCGAGGTATCGAGCAGGCTCTCGCGCGAAAAACCCCTGGCGATCTTCACCTGTTGTCCGACCTCGCCGTTGAAGTGGACCCACGATGGCGCGGCCAATCTCATGGACTGTGCGCGGGCGGCGATTCCCGTCGAGATCATTCCGGTGCCGCTGTCGGGTTTCATGGCGCCGGTGACCATGGTCGGGACATTGATCCAGCACACCGCCGAAGTGCTCAGCGGCGTTGTCCTCGGCCAGTTGGCGCGCCCGGGTACGCCCATGCTCTTCGGCGGTTGCCCCGCGGTCTTCGATATCCGCTACGAGTCCGCGCCCATGGGAGCGGTCGAGTCCATGATGATCGCCTGCGGCGCGGCCGAGATCGGTCGGCGCCTCGGCCTGCCGACCCAGGGCTATATCGGGCTCAGCGACGCCAAGGCCCTGGATGCCCAGGCCGGGACTCGAATCCTCCATGGGCACCGACCCTGGCGGCGCTCTCGTGCTTCGACAACGTGTCCGGGCCCGGGATGCTCGACTTCATCAACTGCCACAGCACCGACCAAACTGGTCGTGGATCACGAGATCTGCGCCATGGCGGGCCGGCTCCGGCGGGGGATGGAACCACGGGACGACTTCCCTTCGTTGCGAGCTGTTCCGCGAGCTTCTCGCCGAGGGTCACCTGCTCATCGCCGACCACACCTGCAGCCATCTCCGGCAGGAAATCGACTTCCCGGGCCCGGTCATCGATCGCGCCGGCCGGCCCCGCTGGGTCGAGGAGGGATCATCGACCCTCGGGCGATCGGGCCGCCGCCGAGGTCGATCGACTCGTCGCCGAATACACCCCGAGCCGACTGTCCGAGAACGCCCAGTGCGAACTCATCGATCGCATGACCGTTGCGGCCCGGCGGTGCGGAATGGACGTTCTGCCCGATCGCGATGTGTGAGAAGATCGGGTCATGGATGTCACCGCGATCGCCCACCCGAATATCGCCCTGGTCAAGTACTGGGGCAAGGCGGATATCGATCGAAACCTGCCGGCGGTGGGTTCCATCTCCATCACCCTCGACACCCTCGTGACGACCACACGCGTCCGATTCGGTGCGGGCTCAGACAGCGACGAGCTGTTCCTCGACGGTCGGCCGGCCTCCGAGGAACGCACCGCGCGGGCGCGCTTCTGCCTCGATCTCTTCCGGCGCTTTCGACCCGAGCTGCCGGCTGCGGTGGTGGAGAGCGAGAACTCGTTTCCCACTGCGGCGGGGCTGGCGTCCTCGGCGTCGGGGTTCGCGGCCCTGGTCACCGCCGTCAACGCCGCGCTCGAGTCTCCATCTCGGGGAGGACCAGCTTGCCGAGATCGCCCGCAGGTGCTCGGGCTCCTCGCCGCGCTCGCTCTACGGCGGTTTTGTCGAACTCGCGCTCGAGGGTGATTCGACGACGGTGCGGCCCATCCTCGATCGGCGGGAGTGGCCCCTCGAGGTGGTCATCGCGGTGACCTCGACGAGCGGCCAAGAAGGTGGGATCCACCGACGGGATGGAGCTCACGCGCACGACCTCGCCGTTCTACGATTCGTGGGTCTCTGGTTCGCCGGATGATCTCGCGGCAGCGAGGACTGCCATCGCAGCGCGCGATTTCGAGGCGTTGGCCGCGGTGGGGGAGGCGAGCTGTTTGACAATGCATGCCGTCGCCATGGCGGCCCGTCCCGGATCTGATCTATTGGAACGGCACCACCGTCGAGTGCCTCCATCGGGTGCGCGAACTCCGCGAGCAGGGAACGCCGGTCTTCTTCACCATCGACGCCGGACCGCAGCTCAAGGCCGTCTGCGAACCGGACTCGCTCGGATCGGGTGGCTGCGGCGCTCTGGCCGAGATCCCCGGTGTGGTCGAGGTCATCCGTTGCGGGCTCGGTGACGGGGCGCGGGTGGTCGAAGCTTGAGGTCCGTCTCGAGCTCGGCGCCCGGGAAGCTGGTGCTTCTCGGCGAGTACGCCGTGCTCTTCGGTCATCCCGCGGTGGTCCTGGCGGTCGATCGGCGCGCACGGGTGGAGTCTGCGTGGCCGCCGAGAGCGATGAGTGGCGGTGACCGCGCCGGGCTTCGAGGAGACCGGGATCGAGTTCGCGCTCGGTGGATCTCGGGGTTTCCGGTGGCGGGAAGCCGGCATCCGACGCCGCCGGTCGGCTGGTCCTGGTCGAGAAGGTCATCGGCTCGCTCGTGGCTGCGAAGCTGATCGATCCAGAGGATCTGCCTCCCGCTTCGATCACCCTCGACACGCGGGAGTTCTTCCAGCCGACTGCGGGCGGAGTCGCCAAACTCGGTCTCGGATCGAGCGCCGCACTGACGGTGGCGCTGACCGAAGCGCTCCGGTGCTGGTCCCAAGGACGGCGAGAGACGACCCGATCGTCGATCTCGCACAGCTTCTCGATCTCCACCGCACCTTCCAGGGCGGGCGCGGCAGCGGCATCGACCTCGCCGCGAGCGTCACCGGTGGGGTCGTCGAGTACGAGTTGAGCGGTGGCGGACGGCATCCCTCGGCTCAGGCCGATCGAACTGCCCGAGGATCTCCACCTGGTCTTCATCTGGACCGGCCGTTCGGCCTCGACCGGCGATTTCCTCGCGCGGCTCGATGCAGGCATGACGAGCGATAGGGGAGAGATCGCCGCGGTCCTGCACGAGCTCGGCCGCCTCTCGGCTGCGGGAATCGCCGAATCGTCGCGACGGCAGAGACCTCTGCGCTCCTCGACGGGTGAGCGATTTCGGGACTGCCATGGAACGGCTCGGGAAGGCGGCCGGAATCCCCATCCTCTCCGACGAACACCTCGAACTGCGCCGGATTGGCCGACGACGTGGGCGTGAGCTACAAGCCCAGCGGAGCCGGAGGGGGCGATGTCGGGATTGCATTCACCGACGACCCCGATCGAGCCGAAGCCTTCGCCGCCAAAGCAGCCGAAGCCGGCTTCCCACCCCTCGACCTCAAAGTCGATCCAATTGGCGTTCAAGCCGATTATTGAGCAGTGGTTTCTTGAAACACAAAGAACACGAAGAACCACAAAGGAGCCACGAAGTCCGTTTTTGACTCATCGCACAGTGCATTGATTATCGCAGCTGGAGCGGAACGCGCTTGGCCAGCTCCGAAATTCATAATTCATAACTCATAATTCATAATTACGTGCCGGTGTAACATCCTTCCATGCCCACCCTCGACGCCCTCCACGACGCCATCCTCGAGGCGGCTTCGGTCAACGCCGGTGCGACCCTCATCGATCTGCGGGTCGGCCCCTACTGGTCGGTTGTCCAGGCATCCACCGGAGCCGGGATGGCATCGACGCTGCGCAGCGAGATGCACCTCCACGGTTCTCAGCCCATCCCCGATGCGGGTTCGCTGCTCGAGAAGAGCCCCATCGAACTCGCGGTGGGTCTCCATTCGTCCGTCGCTCGCCGGAAGCGGCCCTCGGGCTGGCGACAGCCAACGCGCTGCTTGGTCCGCCCGACGGCCGCCTGACCGAACACAATGCCGAGTCGATCCTCGCCGACCGGGGCGCGGGAAAACGGGTGGCCATGATCGGTCACTTCCCTTTCTCCGAACGACTCGCAGCCATCGCTGTGGCGAACTCTGGGTCTTCGAGCGCGGCGAAGGCAGGCGAGACGGCGATCTCGGCGCCGAGATGATGGAAGAGCTTCTGCCCCAGGCCGATGTGGTCGGGGTGACCTCGACGACCATCATCAACGGCACCCTGCCCGAGATCCTCGATCTCGTCCGCCCCGACGCCTTTGTTCTTCTGCTCGGACCGAGCACACCCCTGACCTCGCGGCTCTTCGACTTCGGAATCGACCTTCTCTGCGGAACCATCATCGTCGACCCCGACGCCGTCCTCAGAGCCGTAGAACAGGGCGCCGTCACCAGCCAGATCACCGGCGTCCGAAGAGTCTGCCTGTGGCCGGAATAGAATGAAACGCAAAGGCGCAGAGGCGCAGAGAGGACCGATTGAGGAAAGCAGAGGAACTGCACCTCCCCGAGAACCGAATCAGCAAGGTGATTGTTGATGCGGCGATTGAGGTTCACCTGGAACTCGGTGGGCCCGGTCTTCTCGAAAGCGTCTATGAAGAGGCTCTCGGCATTCGAACTCGCCAGCAGAGGACTCGAGGTTCAACGGCAGCTTGCCGTTCCGATCCTCTACAAAGGGCGCCGAATCTCCTCGGACTTGCGGCTGGATCTCCTGGTGGAGAACCTCGTGGTGGTTGAGTGCAAGGCTGTCGCCGAGTACAACTCGGTATTTGACGCCCAGGCGCTGACGTATCTGCGCCTCCTCGATCTACGACTCGCCCTGGTGATCAACTTCGGGGCGAAGACGATCGTCCGTGGCTTGCACCGTGTGGTGAACAAACTGTGAATAACCTCTGCGCCTCTGCGCCTCTGCGTCTCTGCGTTGAAAGCGCTGGTCTTGCTGGGTTGATCCTCGCCGGTGGGGAAGGCTCCCGGTTTGGCGGGCCAAAGGCGTGGGCCCTCCTGCCCGACGGCCGCACCTTCCTCGAAGCCTGTACCGCCTCGCTCCGCGGTGGGGGAGCCGGCCCAGTCGTGGCTACGCTCCCACCAGGTTCGGACGACCCGCAGATCGAAGGACTCGAGGTCGTTCCGCTCCCAGCGCCGGGTCTCGACATGTTCGCCTCACTCCAGATCGGTCTCCAGCAACTGGTAGGGGAGGGCGGATGGACCCGTGTCGCGCTGCTCCCCGTCGATCACCCGCTGGTCCAATCCGAGACCATCGCCTCCCTCGCCCGCAGCGAGGCGCCGGCCGCCATCCCGCGCCACCGCGGCAAGCACGGCCATCCGGTGGTCATCGATCGCGCGACCGCCGAGATGATCGCGAGCGGCGAGATGCGAGGCCCCACCCTCCGTGAGGTGCTCCAAGAAATCGGCGCCGCCGATGTCGAGGTCGACGATCCCGGCGCCGTCGCCAACTGCAACACCCCCGACGCCCTGGCGCAGGCTCTCGCAGCCCCGGAGTAGTCCGCAGACCCTTGCCTCGCGAAAACACCGATGCTAGAGTACGCTCCGCGCCAACGTAGCTCAGCGGTAGAGCAGCTGATTCGTAATCAGCAGGTCGTCGGTTCAATCCCGACCGTTGGCTCCACGTTCCCTCATCCCCCCGATTCCAACTTCCCCATGAATCCCGACGAGAGTCTCTTTCGATCGGTCTTTTCGTTCGCTCGATGACAATAGCGTAATAGAGTGCCAGGCACCGTTTTCCAGGCACCTTTTTCAGGTGCGTCGTTCGTCTAGCGCGGTTGGGTTGTTGCGATGACTGTGGCGCTGGGGTCGCTGACGACTTGATTGGAGTTCCAACCGGTTGGCTCGGTGACCGTGCGAACTGTGAAGCCATAGGTCGTGTTGGGATCGAGACCGTCCACAAGAATCGAGCTGCCGGTCTTGTCCGTCGTCGCCCAAGGATTGCCGACAGACCACCAATAGGTGTCGCCGGCCTCGAATCCGTCAACGAAGATCTCGTCGCGAACCGGCGCTGGGTCGAGAAAGACCGCATAAAACCCGTTGTTGACGGCGTAGTTGACGGGCGTCCACTCGAGCTCAACCGCGGAAGTGGTTGTCAGGGTCGCGACGATATCTGTTGGAGGCGTGGTCTGCGTTTCTTCCCAATCGTCGCCGGGAATCGAAGCCAGAAACGCCAACAGATTGGGATCATCGGTCCGCAGCGCGTTATAGGCGAGCGTGATGTACCTCAGGTTTGACAGGCCGACGAGGTCCGAAGGGATTTCCCCGGTCAATTTGTTGGCATGAAACCAGGCGGACTCCAGCGCCGCCATATTTCCGATCTCCGGAGGGATCTCTCCGCTAAGACGGTTTTTGAGCAGGTAGAGTAACTCCAGGTTCACGAGTGTTCCAAGCGCGGGAGGGATTGCTCCGATCAGATGGTTATCCCATAACGAGAGCCGCCTGAGATTCGTGAGATTCCCGAGCTCCGTTGGGATTGTGCCGCTCAGCTGATTGTGCTCCAGAAATAGGTATTCAAGGTTCTCCAGATTGCCTATCTGGGGAGGAATCGTCCCGACGAGTTGATTTTCATTCAAATAGAGACCCACCAGGTTCGTGAGGTTTCCGATCTCAGGTGGAATCCCACCGCTCAGTTGGTTTTGTCGAAGCGCGAGGTTAGTGAGGTTCGTCAGGTGTCCCAGCTCTGGCGGGATCGACCCCGTCAATTGGTTGTAGTAGACGGTGAACGACACGAGGTTTGTTAGATTTCCCAGTTCAGGAGGAATCATCCCGCTGAGTTGGTTCTCATATATCCAAAGGTCTTCCAGGTTGCTCAGGTTTCCGATCTCAGGTGGAATCGCACCACTCAGTTGGTTGGTGTGTATTTCCAGCCTCTCTAAATTGACCAAGTCACCCAACTCGACAGGAATCTCTCCCGTGAGCTCGTTGTAGTGCAACCCGAGATACTCAAGGCTCGTCAGGCCACCGAGCTCCCGGGGAATCTCCCCGCTCAATTCGTTTGCAGGCAAGGAGAGCCATGCCAGTGCCGGCAAATCTCCGAGTTCGGGGGGGATTGACCCGCTGAGGTAGTTGTAAGGCAGGCTGAGTACTCTGAGGCCCGTGAGGTTTCCCAGCGCTGATGGGATTTCCCCAATCAAGTTGTTGAGATAAAAAAACAGATTGGTGACTGTGGCTTCCGAAGCATCACAGGTCACTCCATACCACTCGCATTCTGTGCCGGGAGCGCCGAGCCAGTTGGTGTTGTCGGTCCAACCAGCGCCGTTTGTGGCGTTGTAAAAAGCGATGAGGGCATCGCGCTCCTCCACCGGAATCGCTGCCTGAGTTGATCCAACCAACGCTATCACCGATACGATCGAAGCGGCAACACGGATCCTCATTGCTTTCGTTTCTAGCTCCTCAACATGTTGGGATCACCGAGGACTGTTAGCAAGACCGATCGATTCGGGCTATCTGTTAGTGATCATTCCGACAGCGACCCTCCATCCTCTCAGTATGGTAGCAAGAAAAATGGTGCCAGAAAAAAATGGAAAATGGTGCCAGGCACTCTATTACGCTATTGTTCACCGCTCAGCCGCCGAACCAACCGCTCGGCCGATCCAGGCCCCGCTTGACCGCTGAATCAACCGAAAGCCGCACGGGTGCCAGGTGAAACAAAGTAGCGACGGACACAACGCTGGCGACGGCACGCAGCCTCGTTTTGTTGACTTTGTTTCAGCTGGCACGGATGGTCACACCCGGGTGAATCGAGCCCAGACATAGAAGACCGCACCCACCAGGGCTCCGCACAGCAGGATCATCCACTCGTGGGGCCAGACGAGGGCCGAAGGGCTGCCGGGTAGGTAAAGCGCCATCATCCCGAGGGAAAGGAGAAAAGCGGTGTATCCGACGAAGGACCCAAACCGGACCCGGTACGGCCTCGGCATCTCCGGTTCCTTGTGGCGCAGGACGATGAACGACAGCGCCACGAAGGCGTAGGCGATCACGATCCCGAAACCGCCGGCGTCGACCAGCCAAACCAGGGTCTGCCGGCCGAAAAGCGGGGCGAACACGGCCAGTACGCCGACCAAAACGACGGCGTTCGCCGGCGTATTGAACCGAGGGTGCAGCCGACCGAGAAAACGCGGCAGCATGCCGCCGTGGGCCAGGGCGTAGATCGCGCGGCTGCCGCCCACCAGGAACGCATTCCAACTCGTGAGGATCCCGGCTATTCCGGCGACCACCACGAGCTTGCCGATCAGGGGCCTGCCCCATGACCGCGGTTACCGGCATCAGCCGTCGCCAGGCTCGCGCCGGCGAGGGCCTCTTTGTCCAACGACAGCGAGACACCCAGCACAATCAAGACATACCAGGCCACGGCCATGATCACCGAGATCGACCAGCACCGCGCCGATCTCGCGATACGGCAGATCGATCTCCTCCGCGGCCTGGGGAATCACGTCGAACCCGACCAGGAGGAACGGCACCATCACGAGAACGGTCAGCATTCCCTTGAGGCCACCGACCTCGAGGGGTTGCAGATTCGCTGCACTGCCGTTGAAAGCGGCGCCGCTGACCAACAGTACCCCGGCCAGCAGGATGACCAGGGTCACCGCCGTTTGCACCACGGCGGCCATTTTGATTCCGACAACGTTGACGGCTGTCATCACGAGGGATCCGACGACGCCGACCAGCACCCAGCTGAGGTAGACGTCGTAACCTGCGACCGTCCAGAGATAGCCCGTCTTGAGATCGGGGAAAAGGTACTCCATGACCGTTGGCAGGGCCACCACCTCGAAGGCCACGACGCTGACGTAGCCGAAGATGATCGCCCAGGTGCACACGAATGAAGCCCCGGGGCCGAGGGCGCGCAAAGAGTAGACGTGTTCGCCGCCGACCAGCGGCATGGCGGATGCGAGCTCCGCGTAGGTCAGACCGATGAATGCGATCACGGCGCCGCCAATCAGGAACGCCGACGATGGCGCCGACGCTGCCGGCGGAGTCCAGCCAGGTGCCGGCGAGCGCCACCCAGCTCCAGCCGATCATCGCACCAAACGCCAGGGCCAGGACCTCCCGGCGCCGCAAGACCCGGATCAACTGTCCCTGCTGTTTCATCGGTTCATCTCGAGGCTCCGGCCGCTCGGGTTGGCTGACCGCCGCGGCTCATCTCAGGCCTCCAGGACTTCGCTCACCGCCGTCAGCACGGTGTCGAGCTCGTCGTCGCTGATGGTCAGCGGCGGTTGGATGCGGAGCACGTTGCCATACACACCGCCGATGCCGAGGAGGACGCCTCGATCCCGCATCGCGGCCTTGATCCTCTTGGCATCCTCGACGGCCGGTCTCTTGCTCTGGGCGTCCTCGACCATCTCGATGCCGATCATGAGGCCCTTGCCGCGGATCTCGCCGATGGTGGCTCGTTTCGGTTTGATCTCGTCGCAGCGCCCGCATCAGTCGTTCGCCCTTCTCGGCCGCCTGGTCGGCCAGGTTGGTGTCCTCCATGAAGCGAATGTTGGCCAGCGCCGCGGCAACCGAGACCGGGTTGCCGCCGAACGTCGTCAGGTGGTCGCCCGGCTGAAACGCATCGGCGATCTCTCCACGCGCGATGAAGGCGCCAAGCGGGAAGCCGTTGGCGATGCCCTTGGCCATGGCCATGATGTCGGGCTCGACGCCGTAGTGCTCGATGGCGAACATCTTTCCGGTGCGGCAGAAGCCGGACTGGACCTCGTCGGCGATGAACAGAACATCGTGGTCGTCCAGGACCTCTTTGACCGCCTTGAAGTAGTCGTCCGGCGGCACGATGAGGCCGCCCTCGCCCAGGAGAGGCTCGGCGACGAAGTAGGCGACGTTGTCCGCGGTGTGGAAGTTGATGACATCGTCGATCGCTGCGGCGCAGGCCATACCGCAGGAGTCCGGCTCGCGGCCGAGCGGGCACCGGTAACAATACGGCGCCGGCGCGAACGCGACCCCGGGCATGTACGGGCCGCCGCCCCGCTTTCTCGTGGCATTGCCGGTCAGGCTCAGGGTGGCGTAGGTCCGCCCGTGGAACGAGTGGGTCAGAGCGATGGCTTCGTTCTTTTGACTGTACCGCTTGGCCAGCCGGACCGAGCCCTCGATCGCTTCGGCCCCGCTGTTGCCGAAGAAGGTCTTTTGAAGATCGCCGGGAGTGATCCGAGCCAGCTTCTCGGCCAGGTCGGCGACCACCTCGACGTGATAGAGATAGGAAGAACAGTGGACCAGCCGCTCCATCTGCTGTCGCGCGGCCGCCAGCACGGTTTCGTTTCCGTGGCCGGTGTTGACCACCGAGATGCCAGCGAAACAATCGATGAAACTCGAGCCGTCGGCGCCGAAATAGGTCGCGCCCTCGGCCCGGTCGATCACCAGCGGGTCTACGGACTGCAGGAATCCGGTGTTGACGTACTTCTTGTACTTCTCCCTGGTGTCCACCTTTGATTCTCCTTTGAAAAGCATCTTAGCCGGATCTTCTCGCAAGGTCTCTGCCGGGATGGCAGATCGTACCGTCCCAACGTGGTACCTTCGCCCTGGCAGTCAGGAGGTCGTGATGAAATTCCTGTGTTTGGCAGTCTGCGTCGCGTTTTTTCTCGTGTCCTGCACCGAGCCTCAGGATCGACCGATCGAGCGACCGATGGATGGATGGGCCGTATCGACACCCCACGACGAGGGATTGGACGAAGGGCGTCTCGTCGCGTTTGATGGCAGGCTTGCCAACGAGTTCGGAAATATCGACAGCATGCTGGTCATCAGGAACGGCCGCATCGTCTACGAAAAACACTACAAACGTGATTACAGCGACCTGAACGACGAGCTGGGGCAGGAGCCGGGTCTCTACAACTACCACGATCCCGACTGGCATCCCTATTACCAACGAGGCGAGCTGCACACGATGCAGTCGGTGACCAAGAGCGTCACTTCGGCCCTGATCGGGATTGCCATCGGAAGGGGCGAGATTGCCGGGCTCGACGTGCCCGTCCTGGACTTTCTCGACGACTACGAGATTGCGGACCTGGACGAGTGGAAGCGCTCGATGACGCTGCGCGATCTGCTGACCATGAAGGCCGGGATCGCGTGGGACGAAGACACGCTTCCGTACACGGATCCCGCGAATTCTTGCGCCGGAATGGAAAGCAGCGACGACTGGATCCAGTTCGTCATCGACCAACCCATGTCGTGTCAACCAGGCACAGTCTTCAACTACAACAGCGGTGCCAGCCTGTTGCTTTCACAAATCATCAGGAAATCGACCGGGAAGCACGTGGACGAATACGCCGAGGAGCACCTTTTCGGACCGCTCGGGATCACGAATTACGCCTGGAAGAAGACCCCGACAGGTCATCCGGACACCGAAGGCGGGCTTGTACCTCACCGCTCGGGATCTGGCAAAGATCGGTGCGCTCTACCTGATGGACGGCGTATGGGACCAGGCTCGAGTACTGCCGGAGGGCTGGGTTCGTGCATCGGTAGGGCGGAGCGTTTTGGATACGGGCTGGATCGGTCTGGGATACGGCTACCAGTGGTGGCTGGTTCCCTGGGGCCCCGATCGCGATTCCGATGCGTACGCGGCGATCGGATTCGGGGGCCAGCGGATGTTCGTGGTACCGGAGCTGAACCTGATAGCTGTGTTCACAGGGTGGAACATCGATGAGATTCCCGCTCTCGACCCGCGCTTCGCCCTTGATTCCCTGCTCGCAGCGGTCGATCGCTGAACAGGGGAGGAGCAAGGCGCCCGATTGAGGCGTGCTTGTGAGATTTTGGTGTTGTGTCGAACCGAACTCTCGGGTATCTTCGCTCCAAGCAGAAAATGAATATCGGCGTACTTCTCATCATCACGTTGGCGGTCGGACTTGTGATTCTGATCGTGCTTCCGCGGGTTCGCGGTATCAGCCGCGCGGAGAAGACGACCATCGAGCGCCGGAAGAACGGGGATCGACGGAAGCGCCAGATCCGGGTGCCTCGCAATCGTCGACGGAAGAACCGGCGCGCCCAGGATGCGGCGCGGGCTTTTGTCGACGGTCTGTCGAACTGATCCTCGTCAAACTCGGCGCCTGACCTGGCAGTCCGGCGTTTTCTTTCGTTTCGGACAGCGCCCACCGACGTCCCGGTGCTTGTCAGGGAATGGTCATCGCCCAACCCGTGGTGTCTCCGGATTCGAATCCGTCGTCGAACAGGGTCTGGCGGCTTCCGCGCCAGACCTCGCAACCGGCCGTTGGATTTGATGTGCCTGCGAAGAATCGATTGTTCCAGAGCGTGAGGGCTCCGGTTGATCTGTTGTCGTGATCGGTGAACCCCGGCGAGGAGGACTGACTCCAAGCCAAGCCGTCGGGACTCATCCAGATCGTGCCCGGGTTTGATGGCCCCGAAACACCTGCGGCGAGACCGGCGTCGCCGACACTGAGTGCGTCGAGCACCGAGTTCGCCGGATCACCGAATCCACCGCCTGCGATTCGTTCCCAGCCTGCTCCGTCATCGGATCGCCAGATTTCGGCTCCCGTCGCCGAGTTCGACACACCGGCAAAGATCGCACCGCCCATGACCACGAGATCCGTGATCGAGGTGTTGTCCGTCGATCCGAAACCGCCTGTCGTGATCGGGAACCAGACGATCCCGTCGGGGCTTCTCCAGAGCTGGGCGCCGGCTGCATTGCTCGTTCCGACATAGAGGTTGTCATTGAAGACCGCCATGGATTCAGCGGATTGGTTCTGGGGATGACCGAAACCGTTGGTGTGAACCTGGCTCCAACTGGTACCGGTGGTCCCGGTTCTCAAAATCTCACAGCCGTTGATGTTGGAGGTGCCGAGGTAGATGAGTCCGTCAAAGACCGAACCGCTCGGCGCGGAGGTGTTGAGGGGATCGCCGAAGCCGTTGGTCGCGACCCGGTTCCACGATGAGGGAGTCGACATCCGCCAGACCTGAGCGCCGAAAGCGGGATTCACGGTCGAGGCATAAAGATCCCCGTTGAATGTGATCAGCGTTGCGATGCCGGAATTGGTCGAGGTGCCGAAACCGGGGTTGTTACTGAGTTGCCAGGACTCGCCGTCGGTCGTGGAGTGGACTTCGCCTCCGGACGCATTCTCGGTGCCGAAGAAAAGTGAACCGGCAAAAGATGCGATGGCGGTGGCAGCAGTATTCGAGCTGTCGCCGAATCCGTTCCCTCCGCCAAAGGAGTGGCCGACCACTTGTTGCCACTCTCCGTCAGCGGTCGAGAAACCGCCGATGCGCATGATGAGTGACCGGTATTGCGGGAAGGGTGTCGACAGGGAGTCCCATGTCACACCATCGGCGCTGTAGTAGCCGGTTTGAGCCGGGGTTTGGGACGACTCGTCCGCCGCGACGTAGAACCCGATCTCAGACGTCTCGTCCCAGCTCACACCGATATAGATCGATCCCTCATTGACAACGATGTTGTTGCTGTCAAGAAGAACAGTACCGAAGACCGTGTCCAACCACTGGGGTACCGCGCCGACGATCGATGGCTCGAAGTCGAGCAGGGTCCCCGGTCCGCCGCCGGGGCCGTCGTCGTCGTAGATGACCACCTGGTATGAGAGGGTCGAGTCTGCGCCGGCTTGGGTGAAGGCCGTACACACCTCGTCGAGCACAAAGGGTACCGAGGGCGGCGTGAAACGTTGGACAAAGGCAGCCCCCGTGCCCCAGCCATAGCCATTCTCGGGTGTTCCGTCATCGGCGCCGTAACCCGAGTCGCAGTCGTCGATCCCCATCTGACTGACGTGGTGAATCTGGTTGTCAACGAGGATGTCACCGAATCGCAGGATCCCGACGTTGGCGTGGACGGTGTAGTTCAGCGACCCACTCCCAACGCCGGTTGATGGCGATGTGAGAACCAGCCACGGGACGGTGGATGATGCGGCCCACGGACAACCCGGCGGAGTGGTGATCGCAATGGTGCCGTTGCCGCCTGCAGCAGGATATGCGGCTTCCAAAGGAGCGATGTGGGTGGTGCAACCGTTGCCCGAGGCCTGGGTCACCGAGTGGACCCGGTCTGCTATCTCGATAATCGTCGACCGTCCCGGACCCGTATTGGCGGCGACGTCATAGACCAGGGTGCCGCTGCCCACCGTTCCGGACCCGGAAGTGAGGGAGACCCACGGTGCGGTGGTCGACGCGGTCCAGGGGCAGTCGAGGTCGGTGGTCACGGCCACGATTCCCTGCCCGCCGCCTTCGCCGAATGCGAGTACATCGGGATCGATGGCGTAAGTGCAGTAGAACTCGTTAACCGTTTGGGTCCAGCTTGTGGTGGAGCTGGCGGGGTCGGGATCGGTGTCGGCGGCTTCCGCCAGGAAGGCGGTGGTGAAAGCACTCCAAGTCGACGAGGTGCCGTAGGAGCCGATCACGGAGGTTCCGCCTTCAACCGCAGCGATGATCGGCTCACCGTCGTTGACGGAGACCATGGCCATCGGGATGGAGACCAGCCCGCCGAGGGCGCCTGGGCCCAGGTTGGTGACACAATCGTCGCCGTCCGGGAAGTCGGAGCAGCGGCCGTCATTGACCATGAAGACAGCAACTGCGCCCGCCTGCTCGGCGTTGAAGCCCTTGACACCAAATTCGCAAACGCCGCGGCGCAGCAGTGCGATGTTGCCCGGGGTGAAGTCGACGAAGGCGTCGCAGCCGAGGGTCGGGTCAGGAGAGCCGTCGTTGACGAGCTCGAACTGGGCCTCGGCGGGGGCGTCGAGTTGCGAGATCCTGGCGCCCCAGCAGTTGTCGGAGATGTACTCGCAGACGTCTTCTTCCTCGGTGCCGACCAGCTTCGCACAGGTCGTTGAGGCGTATTTGTTGTAGGGCGTCGCCAGTCCAAGCTCGACCCACAAACCCGCGGGGTCGGTCAGCGTCCAAGCGTGGACGAGATTGGCGGGCTCGGTGATCTCCACGGTGCCGGTCCTCGGCGCTTCCATGGGGAGGGTGATCTCATATGTAAAGGAACCGCTGGCGCCGGGGGCTAGGGGCTGGATCGGCGTCGCGTCTGGGGTGTCGGCGCCCTGCAGCTGGAAAAAGGTGTGCTCACAGTTGAAGTCGTCCCAGAACAGCTTCGGCACGTTGCCATTGGTGTCGGTGCCGGCGGCGGATTCCTGCAGGGCTGTGAACATCGATCCGTCGCCGTCGAAATAGTTATCGAGGAAAACATCGAGTCCCATGGGCGCGATGAAGTCGGCGTTGAGATAGGCGCTGACGGCGGTGTCCGGTCCATTGTTGCCGTACCCGATCGTCATGGTGAAGGGCGAGCCGATTGGGACGAATCCGGGGCCGGTGACATTCGACCAGAGATCCGACTCCGCCGCAAAGGCGGTCGTGGAGATGAACGTCGCCATGAGAAGCAACAGAATCTGGGTGATCAACCTCGGGTCTCGTCTGCGTTGCCGACCGTGTTTCATCATGCATTCCCTCGGTCTTCGTGAAAGTTCGCTGCCTATGGCGAAACCGCGGTCCAACCCGTGGTATCTCCGGTTTCAAAACCATCATCGAAGAGCGTGTGTCTGCCGCCCCGCCACATCTCGCAACCGGCGGACGGGTTGGTCGTTCCAGCGAAGACCCTGTTGTCCCAATAGTGGAGACTCTCGATAGCTTCGTTGAACGGGTCTGAAAAACCGGGACTCGAGGACGGCGCCCAGGTTGTTCCGTCCGCGCTGAGCCAGATTCTGCCCGCGTTGGACGGCCCGGAAGCCGAGGCGTAGAGCCCGAGATCGCCGATGGCGAAAGCGTCGAAGACGGTGTTGCCCGGATCGCCGAACCCGTCGCCGACCACGAGCTCCCAAACCATTCCGTCGAATGATCTCCAGATCTGCGCGCCGGTGATCGGATTGGACGCTCCGGCGTAGAGTGCGTGCTCAAAGACCACGAGGGCGGTGATGGCCCTCGTCGGGGCTGCGCCGAAGCCTCCGGTCACCACCGGGAACCAGACGATGCCGTCGGGGCTCCGCCAGAGTTCGGCCCCGTTGCTGTTGAGGGTGCCGACATAGAGCTCATGGTGGAAGACCGCCATGGATTCCGCAATCTGATTCTGCGGGTCGCCGAATCCGTTGAGGTGGACCTGGGTCCAGAATGTTCCACCGGGCGTACCACCGGGAGTCCGCCAGATTTCGCACCCGCTGAAGTGGTCGGTCCCGAGATAGAGGTGCCCATCGAAAACGGCGCCGCTCGGGGCGGACACATTGAAGGGATCGTAGAAACCCGGACCATAGACGAGGGCCCATTCGAGGACGCCGCCGAGACCCCACTGGGCCCTGAAGGTTTCACTCCCGGTGACCGGGTTTTTTGTCGAGACGTAGAGCCCGTCGACGATAGGGGATCAACGAAGTGATGCTCTCGTTGGCGGGGTGGCCGAATCCTGCGAGACCACCGAGAAACCAGTCGGTTCCGTCGTGGCTGTAATTGACCTCGCAGCCATAGGGGTTCTCTGTTCCCACGAACAGCGATCCCTCGAACGCGGCCATGGCGGTTGCGGCGATGTTGTCGGCGTCTCCGAAACCGTTGCCGCCACCGAGGACCGATCCTACGACCATCTCCCACTCGCCATCGGAAACCGGATAGCCGTCGGTCCGCACCAGGAGCGAGCGGTAGCTGGGGAAGGTCGCCGAGATGGACTCCCAGGGTTCCTCGTCGGTTCGGAAGTACCCGGTTTGAGCGGGGGTCCCGGGCGACTCATCGGCCGCGACGAAGAAACCGATCTCTTGAGTCTCGTTCCACTCGACCCCGACGAAGACGGACCCCTCGTGGACAACGATGCTCGGACCATAGAGAAAGACCGAAGCGAATCTGTGATCCAGCCAGCCGGGGACGTCTTCGACATCGGCAATAGCAACACCGACCTGGGTTCCGGGACCTCCCCCGGGGCCGTCGTCATCATAGATCCGGACCCTGAACGCGAGCGATGTATCGGCCGCAGCCTGGGTGAAAGCCGCACAGACATGGGTATAGACGTATGGGTAGGATCCGGGGGTGACGCGTTGGACGAACTCCGACCCGGTTCCCCATCCATAACCGTTCTCCACGGTGCCGTCATCCGGCCCGACTCCACCGCAGGCGGCCGGGCACTCACCGCTGTTCTGGACGGTCACGGTTTTGGTCTGGCTGCCGGTCGTGGTCACCATGGTGACGTCCATGGGACCGGAACCGGCCCAGGTCCACTCGACCTCGTTACAGACGCCGGCGATCCCGGAGCAGGTGATCAATGGATCGTTGCCCTGGCAGTCGGGTGAGGTGAAACTCCAGCTGAGAACCTCGAGCCGGGGATCGGTGGTGAAGGTGACGGTTTCGCCGATTTCCGGTGAGAAGACGTCCCACTCGAAGTTCACCGGGATCCATGGGTGGTTCTGGGTGATGGTGAACGAATCCGTGAATCCGTTTGAGCCGGTGATGTAGATGGTGGCGACTCGCTGGTGCGGGGTGTCGTTTTCGGCGACCGTATAGGTCAACGGGCCCGGTCCGGTATGGCTGGCGCCATTGGTGACAAGGACCCAGTTGGCGTAGTTGGCGGCGAACCAGGGACAGCTCGGATCATTGGTGTTGACCTGGAAACTCCCACTGCCTCCCGATGGATCAAAAACAGCGCTGTGAACGGGCAGGCCGTAGGTGCAGACGATGCCCGCGGCCTGGGTGACGGTATGGGTCCTTCCGGCAACGGTGATGCTGGCCGATCTCGCGGGGCCGGTGTTCGGATCGACCTGGTAGCTCACCGTACCGGAACCGCTTCCGCTCGATCCGGTTGTGATGGAGATCCAGCTCGCGCTCTCGGTCGCGGTCCAGGAGCACCCCGCCTGGGTGGAAACGCTGATTGTCCCACTGCCGCCGGCTGAACTGAAACTGCGAGATGTCGGGCTGATGGCGTAGGTGCAGCCTCCGTTACAGGTCCCGGTGTTCTGCACGGTCACGGTGTGGCTCACCTGCGGTTGAATGACGCCGCCGGTGGTGGTCACCGTGAGCCGGACGGTCTTGCTTCCGCCGCTTGCATAGGCGAATACGGCCACGTCGCAGCCTGGAAAGATCGGTTCGACACACGTGTAGGAGACGGTGCCGTCGCATCCGGTGCCACCGAATGTCCACGCGGCCTGCTCGATGTCATTGGCGGGGACTCCGGTGATGTTGAAGCCGACGAAGGCGCCGATGATCGGGCTCGTCGGGACCCATGTGAAGTCGATCTGGGGGTCGTCGTTGTAGACCTCGAAATCTTCGATGAGAGCCTGGCTGACGTCGTTGGGAATCGTCCCCGTGTTGGCCAGGGTCAGGCGGAGGTCATAGGTTCCCGGAGAGAGGGTTTCGGCCGGGATCACGCACGCATCGTTGACGGCGCCGGGGCCGTCACAGAAGGCCAACTCGTGCACCGGCATGCCGGAAGGTGCCAGCACATCCCAGTCGAAATCGAGGGTTGCTCCGGCCTGCGCCGCCGAGGTGCTCGTCAAGGTGATGGGTTGGTTGTGCATCGGATTTGAGGGACTGGCCGTGAAAGCCGCAGCCACCGAACTGATAATTCTGTAATCCTGGGCGATCGCCACGTAAGGTGCGCCCGGTTGCGTGAAGTTGTCGTGCCGGTATCCGACCTCGAGATCAAAGATCCATAGACCGCTCTGGTCGATGGTGACGCCGTTGACCAGCGACCCAGTGTAGGTCGTGAGTGATCCCGACGGGTCGGTGACGGTCCACCCAAAGGGGTCGCCTCCCCCGATCACACCCGGGTGGCCTTCGGCCGACGCCGAGAGATTGACAGAGTCACCCGTGATGACAGTCCCCGGCTCGATGGTGATGACAGCCTCAGGAGTGCGGTCGATCACCACCGCCACGCTCGTGAGCTGGTCCGGGGTTCCACCCGGGACGTATGGAAAAGCGTCGTTCTCCACCGCCGCGTGGGCGTAGAAGACATCCGAGGCGGCCATGTCGGAAGGCAGGGTGTATCCGAGAGTCGTGCCGCTGGTGAAGGAGGCGCTACCGGCAAGAATCGTGGCGCCGTGGGCGCTGGGACCATCGGTGATCCAGGTGGCGAAACGATCGCCGCTCGATGAGGTGTTGGTCACCGTCAGAAGATCGCCGGGGAATGCCGGTTGCGGGTCCAGGGTCAGATTCGCCAGCGGTTCGATGGGCCCAAAGCAGGGGGTGGGGTCGATGACCTGCAGACTGGAGTATCTCGAAAGATAGAGGGCGCTCCCGTCATTCGAGAAGACCGCATGGTTGTTCCAGATGCAGTCACCCAGGCTGTTCCACGGATGACTCGGATCCCAAAACTGCTGATCGAGAGGAACCGGGTTGGTCGGGTTCGAGATGTCAAAGGTCTGAGGCTCGGTGAGGTTGTACTGCGTTGAGACGTGGACGACGGGGAATTTGAGGCCCACCGCGTTGGCATTGTCCAGGCCCCCCGACAGGGTCGTGGTCGAACGGAGAATCGGGCTCACCGGGCTGCCGCTGGTATGGCCGACATCGTAGATGTAGAGTTCGCCGAGATTGGCCACCGCCATGACTCCGGCATTCTCGTCAATCTCGACGCCGTAGCCGCGGCCCATGTTCGCCCTATCGACGCCGCCGTTGCCGGCGTAGGTGAGGCCGAAGGTCGGGCTCGTGTGAATCTGGAAGATCCGGAACCGATCGAAGCGATCGGACATGTAGAGAACCTGCGGGTTGGCGCTCTCGAGAGAGATTCCGTTGAGAATCTCGGTGCCGGTGCCGTCCACATCGAGGCACTCGAGCAGGGGATTGTCGAACTCGTCGATGTCGTTGAACTGGTACAGGCCAGATTTGTTGTTGGCGCAAGGGTTCGCTCCAAGACTGGCCGCTACCAGGTACTGCTGAGCACCATACTGGAAGGTGAATCCACCCTGGATCAGGCTGGCGTCGAAGTTCTTGTATTCGTCAACAAAGGTTGGAGTCGTTCCCGTGCCGAGGTCGAAGAGAACCGTTGCGGCCTTATAGCTGGCGATGCCATACCGGCAATCGTCGCAAACCGAGAAGTTCATCAGGTCGTAATCCGAGTCGCCTACGTTCGGGACGGTGAAGAACGAGGTGGTGATGATGGTGGGGTTGAGCGGGTTGTCGATATTGAAGATCTTGATCTCGTTGCCTTCGTCGACAAAGAGATACAGGTGACCCTTCCAGGTGATCGTCTGCAGCCGGAAGACGCGATCGAGTTCCGGTTGGGCGGTGCAGTTCGTCGGGCTGTAATTGATGTTTCTCACATGCTCGAAGCACGCCTGGCTCGAGGCGTTGGACGAGGCCGCGAGAATGGCAAGCGCCGCAAGAAGCCCGATGAAGATGCTGGTGGGTCGACTGTGGAGAGCAGACATTTCGTGGCCTTTCGACAAGCGCGGATTCATGAGTCCGACAAGGCGACTGAGTCTCAAATACGGTGCGATCAATATGAGTTGGTCTCGGTGCGCCTGCTTATTTTGATCGAGCGGACGAGGGATTACAAGGAATTCGGCGCAGGGCCTGGCTGTGGGACTTCGCGTACACTCCCGT
Source organism: uncultured Acidobacteriota bacterium (assembly GCA_963753035.1). GTDB lineage: Bacteria > Acidobacteriota > Thermoanaerobaculia > Thermoanaerobaculales > Sulfomarinibacteraceae > JAHECW01. The sequence goes on from CAVWAW010000013.1 coordinate 25,107, forward strand.
CATGACGGCTCTCAACCCCTCTGTCACCATCGATGGTGTCACCCTCGATCTTCGCGTCACGCGAAAGAGGGTCAAGAACATCAACGTCCGCCTGGTGGGCAACGAACTCCGGGTGAGCGCGCCGCGGTGGGTTTCGAATCGCGAACTGGATGAGGCGATCACCACCCTCGCACGGCGGATGATCCGCCGCGAGCGGGCGCGGAAGATCAACCGTTCGGACGACGCTCTCGAACTGGCCCGGAGGGTGGCCCGACGGTTTCCGAACCGTCCGGAGATCGTTGCGGCGCGATTCTCGACCCACCAGAGCTCCCGGTGGGGGAGTTACAGCACCCGCACCCGGACGATCCAGCTCAACGCCGCCCTCCGCCAAATGCCGTCATGGGTGCTCGAAGCGGTGGTGGCGCACGAACTCGCCCATATCGAGCATCCGGATCACTCGGCGGCGTTCTGGGAGCTGCTGCGAAGCGTGTGCCCGCAGACCGATCGTTCGCGGGCCTTCCTCGAGGGCGTCACCTGGCTCGGTCGGTCGTGGGAGCGATTGCCGCCGGTGGAGCGATCACTTCTCGTCGACGGCGGGGGCGTTCTCGACGACTGAGTCCTCGCCGGGCGGTCGGTGCCATTTGAAGCGGTCGATGTGCTCGTAGTCGACGGGATCCGCCGAGAGCAGCATCACCGCTCGGTTACCGTCGGTGAAGAAAATATCGCCGGTGAGGTTGCCGCGCGGCTCCTCGATGGAGATCTCTCCGACCCCGCCCGCATAACCGAAGACAGCGAGGGCCTGGGCCCAGAGGAAGTCCTGGATCAGCGACGCCCGGGTCTCGTCGACATCGGGATCGATGCGGTGGGTGGTCAGGGTGGAACTCTTCGAGGTCATCCGGCTGCCGATGTCGCGGCTGATCTGACCGATGAGGACCGATTTGCCCTGGAATCTGACAGGCGCCTCCCACAGACGGAGATGGTTGCGGTAGTGGATATTGTTCCGCACTTTCTGCAGCGCGATGTCCTGTGATCTGCCGTAGACATAGAGATCGCTGATGGGGGCGTATTTATAGCCGCCGCCGAAGATGCCGAAGACCCCGGTTTTGAATGCCGATCCGGTGGTCATGGCTTCGGTGGGATCCCAGCCCATGCGGAGAAAGGCGGGCCATACGGCCTCGGATTCGCCGATGATGATGAGGTTGAGGGGGTCGCCGGTCTTGCTGCCGTCCTTGTTGGTGACAAAGGCCGGTTGCTCTTCGATCCACGTCGAGGAGTTGGTCCTCGTCGAGATCGGTGTAATCAACCTCCGAGTAGGTCTCGACATCCTCGAGCTTGTGGAAATCCGCCTGGAAGCCGGGGACCTCGATGATGAACTCAAAAAACTCGGCCGTGTTCTCGCCGATGATCGCCACGTCCATCCATCGCAGGCCCCTGCTCCTGTCGCCAAAGACAAAACCGGACCGGGTTTGCCCGGGCGGCAACTTCAAATTGCATGGTATTGAGGTAGTAGAACCTTCGTTTGGCCTGGTTGGACTTCTTGGCCCAGGTTTTGAGGCTCTTCTGCGCGACCTCGAGGGCCGAGTGGTAATTGGGATCGACGCTGCGGGGGAGAAATGCATGGGGTTGGTCGGTTCCGTTGGTGACTTCGACCCAGATCGGTTGGATCTTCTTTTTGTAGAGCTTGGTGTCGAAGACGGCCCGGGTCTCCTCGGCCGAGAGGACCGAAACGGTGACCGTGATGTCGTTTTTGGTTTGAGTTTGGGCTCGGTCCTTGAACCCGACGTCATCGATGGGCGTCGGATTGAAGCTGGCGCAGGCCGGTGAGAGCGCGAGTACCCCGGTGAGGGCAATCAGGAGATTTCGGTTGAGCGTCGCTGTCATTGGCGTCACCTTTGACCTCTCGCGAATGATGACGCAATTGTGGTTCGTCCGAGGCGGGCCGTCAAATGAATTAGAGTAGGGGAATGCATGCCGTAGATCTCTTGAAGTGTGCTTTGCTGGCTGGCTGGCTGATCGTGGCAGCGCTGTTGGTTCACGCCGAGCCGGTAGTGACTTCATCGGCCCCGTCCCGCGACACGGGCTTCCACGCACTGGTGCCGGATCATCTCCTGGCCGAGGTCGCCTCTCCGGTGACGGTCATTCACGCCTACGGTCGGATGTCTTTGGTGAGGGTGGAAGGATTGCTTCCCGACGAGTTCGCAGCTCGAACTCACGCCTGGTCCTCAGCTGATCCCGTTGTATTCAGGGGTTGGGTTGGGAAACGGATCTCAATGCGCGACCCATCCGGCTTTGCCGGGGGAGTGGTCGTTTTCGATCTGGTGGGTCCCCTGGATCAACGCTGGCGCTCGGGACTCGAGGCCGCCGCGGTGGAGATTTTGGCCCCGGCGGGCCCTCACGGTTTGGTGGTCAAGACCGACAGGGAGGGGCTCAAAGCAGCTCTGGCGATGAAGACCTCAGAGGGATTTCCGATCGTCAGGGGCTTCGAGCCGCTTCCCATGGAGGCGCGGGTCCATCGATCGCTCGTCCCTCTGCTGAGCGGAGGAGGTGGTTCGACCGCGGTTGAAGTCCAACTCTTCGGCTTTGGCGGCCGCTCGCTTTCCAGCGCGACCAAGGGCGCCATCGGTGGCGCCGAGGTTGTTCGGCTCGAACCGGGGAGGCTCCCCCGGCTGCTCACGGATCACCCGGATATCGGCTATGTCGAGCCGGTCTTCGGCATCGAACTGCACAACAATCTGGCCGCTCGCCCGGGTCTCGTTGCGGTCGAGCCGGTGTGGGATCTCGGTTACAACGGTACCGGGGTCACCGTCTCCCACAACGACTCGGGTGTCGATCTCAGCCATCCGGATCTTGCAGGTGCCGTAACGGCGACCGCCGGCCGAATGGCGTACACAGACAACGCCCACGGGACCCACACTGCAGGCACCCTCGTCGGGCGGGGGACCGCATCCTTCTCCGGTCAACACTTCCGGCTGTGGCGATCTGACCGCGGCCCTGCCGACGAGTCCGAGGGATGGCCTGGGGCGCGGAACTCGTTACCAACAACATTTTCGAGGAGGGCTACGCAACGGTCGCCGAGATGATGGAATGGGCCGCGAGAAACGGCGCCCAGCTGAGCAGCAATTCGTGGGGCCAGGTTGGTCTCGGTGACCCGGTGACCGGGTACACGGCCGCCGCCGCGAAGCCGACGTCGCGGTGCGCGACGCCGATCCGGAACTCGAGGGAGCTCAGCCCCTTGGCGATCTTCTTCTCGGCCGGCAACATCGGGCCGCGATCCGGGAACCATCACCTCGCCCGCGACGGCGAAGAACGTCATCACGATCGGCGCGGTGCAGAACGACCGCTGCGGTGCGTGGGTGCCCGGGCATCAATCGGGACCCGATCCCGAGGCGGTTGTGACGACCTCGGGCCGTGGGCCGTCGCAGGGGCGCATCAAGCCTGATCTGGTCGCTCCGGGATCCGATGTCCTGTCAGTCGAGTCGAGGGATACTTATGCGGTTCAGTTGTGGGATCAAGGCCTGGACCGGACCCGAGTACGCGATCAACAGCGGCACCTCGCAGGCGTGCGCGGTAGCGGCTGGCGCCGGGGCGGTCCTGTATGAGTATCTCTGGCGCAAGCGCGGACGGCATCCGAGCCCGGCGCTGCTCAAGGCGGCGCTCATCGTGTGCCGCGAACGGTGGCGGAGTCGCGTCCGTCTTCGATCGTGGTTGGGGCCGGGTGGACCTCGCTGCGGTGGTAGTCGGCCCCGAGGGCGGAGCGATGACCTTCATCGACGCCGATGAGACCGACGAGTTGGTCACGGGCGGGTCGTGGAGCACGCCGGTGGTGGTGGGCTCTTCGACCGCTCCGCTCGGACTCGCCCTGGTGTGGACGGATGTGCCCGGAGAGGAGGACGCGGAGCACCCGCTGGTCAACGATCTCGATCTGCTGCTGACGAGCCCCGCCGGCGTGGTCTATCGCGGGAACGTGTTCTCGGGGGGATGGTCGGTTCCGGATCCCGTGACCGAGCGTGACGCCGACAACAACGTGGAGGTCGTGCGGGTCGAGTTCCCCGAACCGGGGACCTGGATCGCCGAGATCGTGGGCGTCGACGTTGGCCTCGTTGCCCGACGGTTTAGACGGTCAGGACTTCGCTGCTGGCGATCTCCGGTGATGCCGGTCCGTGCGCCGAGCCTCCGCCGGCACCGACTGCCGTGGCGGCGGAGCACCTCGGCGACAACCGAATCCGGCTGTCGTGGTCGGAGGTTTCGGGTGCGACCCGCTATGAAATCTCCCGCTCCGACAACCCGGGCGGCAGCCCTTATGTCCCGATCACCACCCTCGCGGCCGGGGTGGGCTCGTTTGTCGACACGGAAGTCTCCGGAGGCAGCGAGTACTTCTATGTGGTGCGCGTGTATCGCAACTGCTGGTCGGGCTATTCGGCACGAGGCGTCGGCGACGGCCACGGGTGATTGCCGGTTGTCGCCGGATTTTGCCGGGATCGCATCGGTCGAGTCCCCGCCGGGTGCGAGCTGCAGTCTCCAGCTGAGCTGGGCGCCGGCGGAACCCCGCTGCCCCGGGGCGACCCTCTACTCCATTTATCGTGGCGACGATCCCGATTTTGAACCGAGCCCCGGCAACCGACTGGTGGAGAATGTGACGCGGATCCAGTTGGTCAGGATCAGAGCCTTGATTGGGGCCGCGAACTACTACTACGTCGTTCGCGCGGCCCACCATGGGCAGGATTTCGACGACGGCAACACGAGGTGTCTTGGGCGGTCGACCGGTCGGTCCGCTCGGACCTCTATCTCGATGAGGATGTCGAGGGGGCGGTGGATGGCTGGGTCCGGGAACCGGGATCCGACGCCGACATGGGAACCGAATCCTGGAGAGTGACCGAAGACGATGCTTGGGCAGGGGAGCGGGCCTGGTTTGTCGCCGAAGAGGATCGGGTCAAGGACCAGGTGCTGCTGACGGCTCGAGCCCATTGCCCTGCCTGAGGGATCCGAACCGGTCTTGGAGTTTGTCCACCGCTACCGTCTGCACAATCGTCGTGACGGCGGCCGGCTGGAGTACTCGACCAACGGCGGCCTCGACTGGATGGACATTCTCGATGGCGACGGCCAGCGGTGCCCGACAGATCCGACAGCGGTGGCTGACCGGCGGTTACACCGGACACCATCGGCGCGCCGTCGAATCCGCTCTTCCTCGCGGACGGGTGGACCGGGAGACTCGCAGGGGATGGGTCCAGACGCGAGGTGGATCTCGGCGATTTCGCCGGGCATCGGTTTTGCTTCGGTGGCGGATGGGTTGTGATGACACCGCGGTACCGGTTCGGGATGGTGGGTCGACGAGATCGGGTGGTTGAAGAACACGAGTGCCGGTCGTGTCCTGTTTTCGACCCGCCTTCGGGATTTGGCCGCCGAGGCCACCGATGAAGGGGTGCTGCTCGAGTGGGAGAGCCCCCGAAGCTGATCGAAGCCGTCAGTCTCCCGTGGGTCTGGTCCCGAAGTGGCGGTCCGTTCGAAACGATCGCGGTGGTCGATGCGCCCGAGACGACCTATCACGACACTTCGGCGTCGGGTGGCACGACCTACACATACGTCTACGCGGTCGTCGCCGGTGACTGTTCGTCCGACGATTCTCGCCGGTGACGATCGTACGGCGGGCGGGCCGTGCACCATGGCCCCCTGCTTCTGGGGCCTCGACGAGGTCAAGGATCCGCGGGACACCGGCTGCGCCATGGATCTCGAGTGGCGGCCGGCGACACCGGGATGTGACGGACGCGGGCATCCGCTACCGCGTCTACCGTTCGGAATCGGCAGGATTTCGATCCGGGACCCGACACCCTCGTCGCGGACGACGTGGCCGGTCCGAGATTCCGGGACCTCACGGTGGCTGATGGTGTCGATTACCACTATCGTGGTGCGGGCGGTGGACGGCGTGAGCCTGGCCGAAGAAGGCAATCAGGTGAGCCACTCCGGGTGGACGACCGGGCCCCGACGAAGTCCACTTCAGCGATTCGGTGGAGGGAGATCTCAGCGCCTGGCGGACCGGTCTCGGGTCGAGCCAGGACAGCGGCACCGAGCCCTGGAAGGTGGTTGAGGACTTCACCCACAGCGGGAGCCGATCGTGGTTCTGTCGCAACGAGCCGCGGATCAAGGATCAGGTGCTCGGCCTGGTGGATGGCTTCGAGATCGTCGACGAGAGTACGGTCATCAGCTTCTTCCATCTCTACGATCTCGAGCCGTTCTGGGACGGTGGCCGTTTCGAGTATTCAGACCGACGGTGGATCGACCTGGCACGATATTCTGCTCGGTGACGGTTCGACGGTGGGGGAGGATCCGGGCCGGTTCATCAACGGCGCCTACACCGGTTTTGTCAGCGTCGGCACCGGCCACCCGTTCGGCGGCGAGCGGGCCTGGACCGGTTTCGACATGGTTGGACCGAAACGGTGGTGGATCTCGCAGATTTTGTCGGTCTGACGGTGCATTTTCGCTGGCGGCTCGGTTGTGACCGTGGCGACGCCGGGATCGGTTGGTGGGTCGACGACGTGGAGATCCGAACCACGTCGAAGTGCGAGACCATCGAGTTGCCGTCGCCGAGATCCTCCGACGGCCGACACCCGTAGGCTATTTGCGGGTGGGGGGCCCGCACCACGAGAGAACTCGGTTCGTTGTGGCGCGGGCGTCCCGCCCGCGAAGAATCGCCATTGTTGAGAGGATCATCTGTCCCGAAGTGGGACGGCGTGGGCATCCCACTCGACGACGGCTTCGCCCGAAATCTGGCATCGGGATTGCAAGAGACTCGGGCAGCGAGCGAGCGGCGTGGGTGGAACGCACCCAACCCGGAGGGCGGGGAAGGCCGATTGATGAACCGGACGCTGCGAGGCGATGTCCAATACAGTGATGGCGAACTCGGGATCTCACAGTGCGTATGGTGCCGCCATAGATCCGCCGATGGACGTCGTTGCAGCGCCTTCCCGGAGGGCATCCCCGAAGCCATTGCGAAGAACCGCCATGATCACCGCAACCCCTTCGACCGGGACAACGGTGTTCGTTTCGAACCCGAAAGGGTCGAAATCGAGTTTGTCGATGTCGAGCCGGAGCGGGAGTCTGTTCCACTCACGACCGAGCTCGTCGATCGCCATGGCTCGAGTCGGGAGTGTTGAAGCTCCGCCCGAGCCGGCGCAGGTCGTTACCCTCGCCGAACCCGACTTCGATCTTGCCGAGGATGCCTTCGAGCTCGACATTGCCGCGTCAGGCTGAGACGTCCGGCGAGGATGAAAAGTGAAGCGCCGGGCGATGATCGCCCGGCGCTATTGGTTGCAATGTGTCTGCTGGATCGGTGTTATGAACCCGAGTTGATGCTGCTGTTCCACATATCCCGGTGGAGTTCCCAATAGCCCTGGGGCGATCGCTTCCAGATCTGGATGTACTTGCCCTGGTCGACCGGCGAACCGGTCACGGCATTCACGAGCTCGAATCGGCCGGCCTTGTAACCCAGATCGCCCTCGACCACCGTCTCGACGTTGACCAACTCGACGGTTGTTTTTGAGTCCTGTCAGGAGGGCCTTCCAGTAGGAGTAGATCGCGTCGCGGCCGACGATCGCCCGGCCGTTAGGCGGCAGGAGTGCGCCGTTCTCCGACGACAGACCGGCGATGGTGACCGCGTCACCACTGTTGAACGCCTCCATCCACACCGAGGTTGCGGTGGTGAGAACCCTCATATCGGCGGGCTGCTCGGAGATGTCCTGGAGCTGGAAGGTAAGGACCGAATTCTCGGACAGCTCGACGAGGTCTCCGGTGAGGTGAACCGACGCCCTCATCGGTCTCGACAGGGGCGGCGCTGAGCTGGGCGGTGCCGAAGAGATCCGCTGCCGAGGTTGTCGTGCCGACAAGGTGGATCTGGAGGTTGTCCGCGACTGGGGGTGTCCCATGCGTCCTCGGCGCCCACCCGGGCGCTGATCATCGATCCGGCCGGAGCGATCACTTCGCCATCGGCTCCCAGGACATCGGCTTCGAGGCGACCGGTGAGTTGCTGACCTGCAACGAGGTTGTTTCCATCAAGGGGCTGTTCGAGGCGGACCTGGATGACGCTGGCATCGGTGACCTTGAGTTCGCTTGGGTTGTTGGTCCCGTGGTGTGTTTGCCTGCGGGAGCTTGGAATTCGTGGCTCTCGACGGCGATGTGATGTTGGCCGGCGCAGGCTGCTCGGTCTGGACGTACTGCTTGTCCATGTGCCCGATCTGTCCGGCGGTGGCGCCTGACCCGCAGTCCACGAGGGTCCAACCACCGCGGATGTAGGTCGAGGAGCAGTAGTCCTCGCCCGCGCTGTTGAAGTTGTTGAGGTAGGAGAGGATGTTCTCGCAGTACTGACCCTGGCGAGGGCGTGACCTCGCAGGTGCCGGAAAAGCGGAAATTGGTCAAAGCAGCACGGGTCCTTTGGAACCGGCGAGAGAATGACGTCCTGTGCGTCGGCGGGGGAGGGAGCGAGAAACACTCCGCCGATGACGGCGATGAGGGCGGCGAGAGAAACAGCCAACTGCTGTCGGGTTTTCATTGATTTGCCTCCGACTCGGCCCTTCAGGGCTCGAGTTCTGACTTTCAGGATACGGCCCGGTCAAGACCGAGGCAAGCGACATCCTTCTCAAGCGTGAACAAATGACTCGTTTTTGACATTCCTCGCTGATCTGGTCGGCCGGTGGGCGGCAGTTCGTTTGGAATTCCGCAACTGTCTCAAAGAGCGGGTGATACAATCCCGTCAGGTCGTTTCGAGACTCGAATGGGAGGGATCATGCGCTTGCGGACTGTGATTCTGATCGCGGTCACGCTGCTGGTCGGCCAAACGGGTTGGTCCCAGACGAAGAATCTGGGTGATGTCGCCGGCGCCATCAAGTTGAATCCCGAGGCGATCGTCGTGAAAGAGGGTGTCATCGAAGATCCCCTCGCGGCGAGGCGGGCGGACGAGAATCTCTTCGCCAGCGTGCTGGCCGATTGCCGGCGGCGGCCGAATTGCTCGGCGAACTCGTGGATCAGGCTCGAAATACCGACGCCGAGGCGCGATTTCGAACTCGAGAATCAAATCGAATTGGTCTTGATTGATCTGGAATCCGCAGCTCGGTTCCATCTCCCGGTTGCGTCTATCAGACGGTTTTGCGCCGGCGATGGAGATCGCGATACAGGCCGAGGAGAGCTGCACCGGCGCGAGTAGCGCCGTGCGCGAGGAGATCGCCATGGGCGGAGCGAGGCTCCGCATCGCGAACGCCGAGGTCGCCCGATGCCAGGTACTCCTGGAAGAGGCAAGGGCCACCCTGGTGGCCGGTCACGATCCGGCCGCCGCGGCGGCGCGACCCTCCGGCGAGAACGAGCCCGAAGAGCCAGCAACGGACGATGAGATCATCGCCGCCAGGTGTGAACCCGAAAGAACCAAGGGGGCCGATTTCTTTGAATCCTGTCAGGCGCTCCAGTATCCGGAGCCAGGCGGCCCTGACATCGCGCAGCCCGCGCAACGAAATGCTCGACGAGGGCACTTTTTCAGATATTCGTCAGGAGTGCCTCGACCTCCATCCGCTGGACTTCGTCCTCAGGGATGGCTGCGAAACGGACAGGATGACGGCTGCCCGGCTCGAAGAGCAGTAGTCGTTTCAGTCCGCCCTGCTCAACGGTTCGCCCTGTCGGCGGCGTTGACGATTTCTCCAACCGCTTGGCGGAGGTCGTCCTCCTCGATGAGTTCGAGGAGAGCCGGGTTGGTGCGACAGACCCGGGCGAGATGGACGATGGCTTCTCCCCGACGGTTTCGCGAGTCGAGAGTACGTCCCTGTTGCTTGAATCGACGGTCCTGGGCGGCAAGGGCGAGACCGAGACCGAACTCCGCCTCTTCGTGCGGCCAGAGGACCATGGCGTTTCTGAAGGCCGTCTCGGATCCGATATCGTCGCCGCGTGCGAGCCGTGCCTGTCCAACCATTCTCCAGAGCCACGGGCGGGCTTCGTCCAACCCGGGCATTCGCGGCAGAATCTGTGATTCGATCAGCCGCAGCCTGTTGTGATCGTAGTGGTTCGTCGAGCGTTCTGCATCACCGTCAGCGCGTGGTTGAGACCTCCACGCCAAAGGTTGAGCATCAACCGGTGAAGCTGCCAGTAGGTTCCGGTCAGTACGGCGAGCACCAGCAGAACCGCCGCCAGCGCGTCCGGGCCACGGTCGCGGTTCGACGACCACCTCGCGACCCGAGGCGAGGATATGGCCCAGGGTGAGGACCAACGGCACCAGACTCACCGCCAGGTGGGTGGGGAAGTGGAGCAGGGCGAACGGCATGAACGCCGCCAATGCAAGTGGCGGGAGGGGATCGCCGCGCGGTCCTGGTGCATCGCGATCGTGACCAGGAGCGCGATCATCCAGAACAACGCCGGAAACCCGAGTTCGGCGATCATCTGCAGCGGATCGCAGTGGGAGAAGCGGAAATGGGTTGCGAGCTCGGCCCGCCGTCCGATGGATCCGGTTCGGTCGAGCCAGGCGATCCTCGCCGGGTAGTAGGCATGGGTGAAATTGGAGGCGCCGGTTCCAGCAATGGGGTTGTCTCTCGACCATTTCACCCGCGGCGGTCCAGCCGTCGCTTCGCGCTGAGAGAAGAAAGTACCAATCGCCGTGTTCCAGGCGTTGGAACTGGCGCTGGATCCTCGCATCCAGGCCGGTGGACAGACCCACGGCGACGAGAATCATCGCGGTTGCTGTCGCGGTGACCCAAAGCTGTCGCGATCGTTGTTGAATGAGCCACGTGGTCCAGACGAGCCCGAGAGCGACAAAAGCGGTCAGCGTCTGCGACACGACCGCCGCCCCGGTGAGGAGAATCGCGAGCGATCCACCGGAACCGCGACTCCGTCTTGCCCGCGCAAGCGGTCAGAACCAGGGGTAGGAGCAGCACGGCGGCCATGGAGAGATCGGCGGGATTCCCGGTGAGGCCGGTGAGGTTCAGCCGTCCGCTCGGACCCGCCGGGCCGAGGGAGAAGACCGCCAGACCGGCCGCCTGGGCCATGAGCACGACACCGGAGATCGCGGCGCCGAGGGCGGTGGCATCGACGAGTCGGAGCCGTTCCTTCTCGGTGGCGGTGGCGATCCAAAGGGCGCCGACGATCCAGATAGCGGTGTGGAAGGATGCGGTCAGGGCGAGTCGCGGACTCGCGCTCCAGAGTGCCGACACCGCCTGGATGAGCGGGAGGGCCAGCAGCACCGTCGCCAACGGCGACCAGCGGAAATCGAGGCGACCGCGGAGGAGCTGGCCGGCGATGCTGAGACCGCGGAACGAGGAGCAAAAGGATGAGAGCCAGAACGTCTTTGGGGGTGCGGAACGGACTCGCTGCGCCGGGCAGGACGACGATCTGCACCAGGAGGAAACCGACGGCGAGAAACCAGATCCTGCGACGCACCTCCGGCGCGACCGGCTGTCGTTTGGTTTTTTTGTCTCGTGCCACGCTGCGAATCCTACAGGAACTCGGGCCACGCGTCGCCGGTGTTGCTCGGCATGATTCGACTGAGATCCCGTCACGATTTCATATCTTTCAAGGGCTGAGGTAGGATGCATCGGTCCGCTACGCCGTTCGCTGATCGACACCAATCCGAAGGAGACACTATGGCGTTTGGACAACCGAAGGGGCTTTTCCCACTGTTCTTTACCGAAATGTGGGAGCGCCTCGCCTTCTACACGATGGTCGGCATCCTGTTGCTCTACACCATCGATGCCGAACGTGGCGGCCTCGGTCTGCCGCGCGCCCAGGGCAACGAGATCTACGGTCTCTACCTCGCCTTCGTCTACTTCACGCCGTTCCTCGGCGGGATGATCGCCGACCGCTACTTCGGCTACCGCAGATCGGTGGCCATCGGCGGGCTGCTCATGGCCGGCGGTCTCTTCCTGATGGGGATGCCCGGGTTCAACTTCTTTGTGCTCGGCCTCATCGGTCTGATCATCGGCAACGGCTTCTTCAAGCCGAATATCTCGGTGATGGTGGGCAACCTCTACGAGCCGGGCGACCCCAAGCGGGATTCGGGATTCAACATCTTCTACATGGGGATCAACATCGGCGCCCTGGCCGCGACCCTGATCGTCGCCCCCTCGGTGCGAAACCAATGGGGCTGGCTGTGGACCTTCCGCGCCGCCGGCCTCGGGGTGCTCTTCGCCGTGGTCCTGTTGGCCTTTTTCTGGAAAGTCGCTGGAAAAGGCCGACCGCCAGCCCGAACGAGTCGAGGGCGACACGAGCATGGGCGAGATCTTCGGCAAGATCCTCGCGCCGGCGTTTGTCGTCGGCATCATCGGCTACTTCATCGCCAAACAGTTCGACATGCAGATCGTGCGTCCGTCCGATTTCGGTTTCCTCGTCGGGATGATCCCGGTCATCATCTTCTTTGTCCGCCTCGGGCTCAACGCCAACGAAGAGGAGAAACCCGGGCTCTTGGCCCTGCTGCCGATCTTTGTCGCCGGCGGCGCGTTCTTCATGATTCTCCACCTCAACGGCAGCGCCATGACCCAGTGGGCGCGCGACTTCACCGATCGTCGGCCGGGGATCGCCGCGGGCGTGCCTTCATCGATCATATCCAGCAGGACGCTTTGCCGAGCTACTACGTCAATGCCGAAGAGGACGTGCCGCGGCCGCATCCGGAGAGTCTTCTGGTTGTGAGTTCATCGGAGATCGCCAACCAGTTCGGCCAGAGCCGGATGCAGAAGAGTGCGGTGGCGACTCTGGACGGATTCGAAGGAATCGCGGTCGAGCGCGTCAGTCGTCGATGGCAAGAACGAGGGTAGTCGATCCCGCATGGATGGCGCGCGCCGTCAAGGTCTACAACGACGACCAGGTCGATGTCCGGACCGAAAAGGGCGCCCACGGCGAGGATGTCATCACCGTCGGCCTCGCCGATCGAGCGGTGCCCATCGAGCAGGTCGTCCTGCTGCGTGAGGACGCCGGTGGAGTCCGGATTCCCGGTCTTCGTCGTCGATCAGGGAACCTACGACGCGATCTACGACGGATATCGTGAGCGGTTCGGCCACGAACCCGAGCTACCTGCCGCCCGGCGAGTTCCTCCAGGTCGTCAACGCCGAGGTCTACCAGAGCTGGAACCCGTTCTGGGTCATCGTCCTGACCCCGGTCGTGGTCTGGTTCTTCGGTTGGCGCCTGAAGATCGGCAAACAGGTTCCGACGGCGCACAAGCTGCTCTACGGGATGCTGCTCACCACCGGTGCGCTGCTCATCATGGCGGTGGCGGGATCCATGACCGATGGCGGTTCGGTGAAGGTGGCCGGGTTGTGGATGGCGGTGTTCTACCTCGTGATCACCTTCGGCGAACTCTGTCTCTCGCCCATCGGTCTGTCGTTGGTGACCAAGCTCGCTCCGGCGCGGCTCGCGGGTCTCGCCATGGGCGGCTGGTTCCTGGCGACCTCCATCGGCAACAAGTTCTCGGGTTTCCTCGGCAGCGTGCAGAACCATATGGAACCCATGTGGTTCTTCATCTTCCTCGCCGGGCTCGCGGCTGCGGTCGCGGCGTTCATCTTCATGGTGCTGCCGAAGCTCGATGGGGCGATCAAGAAGTATGGCGCTTAGGGAGTTATTGGTTCTCAGTTCTTAGTTTTTAGTTTCAGACAATTTCTATTGAAGCGCCTCTCCGTCGGACGGAGGGGCGTTTCTTTCTTGACGAGAGAACTGCGGAGATCCCTAGATTCATCCGGTGGTCCGAAAAACTCAAAACTGAGAACTCAAAACTAACTACGGTTTCGCAGCTTCTCGACCTTCCGGTGGAGCTTCCACGCGGTGGTTGTCTTCATCGCCTCGATGAGCGCGGTCGAGCCGCTCGATCTCGGCGTAGAGCCGGCCGAGGTGCTCTTCCTGCTCCTCGATCTTCGATCGGAGGCCGGACTCCTCACCCTGGAGCCGTTGTTGTCGCTTCCTGAAGTTCGGCGACGGCCTCGCGATGCCGCGCCAACTCCGTCCTCGAGCCGGCCGATCTCGTCGATGTGCCGGCGCCGTTCTCCGCGGAGGGCCTCGCACTCACCGTTCAGCCGGTGATAGGCCTCCTCACGCGCGAGCGAGTCTTCTGTAGATCGCGAGCTCTCGACGTGCGGTGGAGTCGGCCTCCAGACGAGGCGACCGTCTCACCGCGAAGCCGGTCGACGATGCGATGCGATGGCGTCGGATCCGAGGCGGTCACGGTGGCGGTCGATGACCGCCGCCTTCATCCGCAGGAAGTCCTCTCGCTGGCGCGGTCTGTCGCCCAGGATGTGGTGGCCTGAACCGCGGAAGTGGCGATACTCGGCGGTCACCCGCGGCAGGTGGTGAAAGCGGGCCACGGCCGCGAGGCGGATGAGGAACTCCCAGTCCTCGAAGAAAGGTGAGCTCGGGGTCGAACGGGCCCGCCTCGTCGAAGAGCTCACGCTCGATCATCAGGGTGTTGAACGGAATGTAGTTGTCGACGAGCAGGAGATCCGGGATCGAAGTCGCGGCTGTAGGGAAGGCGGCGCTCTACTTCCCGCCAACCCGTGGCCGGGTTCGAGTTCGTAGACCCCGACCGCGGCGTCGGTGTATGCGACGCGCACACCGGCGGCGGCCACGAGACCGACCAGCGTTTCTAGATGTTCGGGTTCCATGAGGTCGTCGTCGTCAAGGAAGCACAGATACTCGCCGGTGGCGGCATCGACGCCGGCGTTTGCTGCTGCTGCCCGCCCCTGATTGGTCCCCATTTCGACCGACAACGATGGGAAACGGGAAGCCGAGGGGCGGCTTCGGCGGCTGCACCGCCATCGTTGACCAGGACGACTTCGACCCGGCGATAGGTGCTGTTCGCGATGCTCTCGAGAGCTTCGGCGAGCAGGTCGGGTCGGTCCTTGGTTCGGACCATGACACTGACCAGCGGTCCGTCGTGGACGTTCGGCGTGTTCGGGAACACCACCGAGGCCGGCGGACCAGGCTGCTCGGGCTGTGGGTGACGAGATCCGAGGAGTCGGATTTCTCGGTAGCCCTCGGCCGCCTTGACCGCGGCCGGGAGCGACAGGGCGCGGTAGTGCCGCATCCCGAGGGCCGCTTCGCGGTAGTTGTGAAGTTCGAGTTGGCTCGCGTGGGCGTCGATGGCCGAGGTCAGCACCTCGATATGGCCGCTGACATCGACAAGCAGATTCGGGTACAGAGGGTGGTTGACCTCGTAGAGCAGAATCCGGCAGCCGGTCATGATCTCGTCGAGGTCGGTGCCGCCCCTCAGCTCGGAGAAAGCCCGGTGAAGCGACGCAAACGCCGCCTGATGATCACGGTGATCTCGCAGGGAGAGACCGAAAGGAGAAGATCCGGCCGGTGTTCGGCGACGACGCGTCGGATCGCTTCGGCCGCCGTGTCGATGGATGCGTGGAGAGCGCCGTCGGGGATCGCCAACACCTCGAGCTGGGCGATTCCGAGGATATCGAGGCCTCGTTGTGCCTCCGCCCTGCGGCGTGCGGCGTAGTCCTTCCGGTCCTCGGTGACCTCCGAACCGCCTGACGAGTCGGTGAGGTAGAGGATGCGCGATCTCGGCATCGGTCTCGGCCAGTTGGGCCAGCAGACCACCGCAACCGAAGACCTCGTCATCGAAGTGCGGAGCGAGGACGAGGACTCGACGCGCAGAAATCGTCGTCGTTTCCGTGGGCGGGATGAGATTGATCTGCATTGTCATGTCGATATTACACCGATCCTCGACTTCGTCGGCGAAGCATCGACGCTCGATCGACCAAATTATGAATGATGAGTTATGAATTATGAATGACATCGCAAACGCTCCCAGGATCCCTGCGATGAATGCGATGGCTGCGATGCGATTCATAATTCAAAATTCATAATTTGCGATGTCGACCTCTGCTAACATCCGGCCATGGCGATGACCCCCGGAAACAGGTGCGCGTGAGCCGGGTCTTCATGATCTGCCCGGAGCCCGTTCGCCGGCTCACGGCCGGTGTCGGGACCCGATTCGTCGCCCTGGCCGAGGTTCTGAGCCGCGCCGGTCACGATGTCACGCTTGCCGTTCCTAACGATCCCACCGAGGCCGAGGCCGTCAAACCACCGGTCAAGCTGGTGCAGGCCATCCCGGACGCCCTTGGCGCCCAGGCGGAGGGCCAAGATTGGGTGCTGATTCACGGCCACCTGGGAAACCACTATCTGTCCCAGCGCGATGACCTGCCGGTGGTTGTGGATCTCTACGATCCATTTCTCGTCGAAAACCTCCACTACCACCGCGAACTCGGGTTCGAGCCGTACCGAACCGATCACGCAACCTGGAAGCTCCAGCTGGGTCGGGGCGATTTCTTTCTCTGTTCTTCGGCCCAGCAGCGCTATTTCTATCTCGGCTGGCTCGGCGCCCTCGGACGGGTGAATCCACTCATCCTCGAGGACGATCCGGAGTTGCGGAGCCTGATCACCGAACTGCCATTCGGAACCCCCTTGGATGGACCGCCCCCGCGCGAGCGCGACCCTGGGGTTTTCCAGGGGGTGGGCGAGAATGCGCCGGTTCTCTACTTCGGGGGGATCTACGATTGGTATGACCCCGAGGTCGTGCTCCGGGCATTGCCGTTGATCATCGAACGGGAGCCCGAAGCGGTTGTTGTGTTTGTCGATCATCCTCATCCGGATGACACTCCGCTTTCTGCCGCCGCCACGACTCGCAGGACGGCGGAGGAAAGGGGTTGGCTGGGAACGTCGGTCCGGTTCGAAGGCTGGCGGCCGTATGACCGGAGGTTCGAGCTGGCGCTGGCGGCGGACCTTGCAGTCGTGACCCACCGGCCGGGACTCGAAACGGATCTCAGTTTGCGGACCCGTGTGGTCGATCTGCTGTGGCTCGGCCTGCCGGTGGTGGCGACCCGGGGTGGCGCCATGTCCCGGATCATCGAGTCGGTCGGCGCGGGACGAACTGTTGCAGCGGGTGACGCCGCCGAACTAGCCGCTGCGGTGATTGCGTTGCTCGGCGACACCGATGCTCGCGAGAGGGCCGGTGAAGCAGGGCGACGTTGGGCAGAGGGCCGGTGTTGGGAGAAGGTCTCGAAACCGCTTTTGGATTTTGCTGCGGCTCCCCGCAGAGATCCCCACCGCGATCGGTTTGCCGATCTCGCGCCTCCGGCGAGTTCCGCCGAGGAGCCGCTGGTCAGGCGAGCCGCGAGAGCCCTGAAACGGTGGACAGGGCAATGACGCGGGCAAGCGTCATCGTTGTTGTTCACGCCGGGATGAACCACCTCGAGGACAGCATGGTGTCCCTCGAGACCGAAGGCGAGCGGGGCCTCAGTGAGATCATTCTGGTTGACAACGCTTCGCCCGATCGATGTGGCGAGGCCGCGTCGGAGCGTTGGCCGTGGCTTCGCGTCATCAGATCCGAGCACAATCTGGGTTTTGCGGGAGGGGTCAATCTCGGCGCTGAAGCAGCGACCGGCGAGGTGTTGATTCTGCTCAACGACGATGCCGCGGCTACAGAGGGTTTTGTCGACGCGCATCTCGAGACTCTGGCCGCCAACCCCGACGCAGGGGCGACGGCGGGGCGGCTGACCAGTTGGGATGGCGCTCGGCACGATTTCCTGCGCGGTGGCGTGACCTTCGATATCCATGCATTCCAGATCGCGCAGGGTTGGCCGGTTGATGAAGTGGTGCCTCCCCGGGCCGGCGAACCGCTGCCTTTCGCGTGCGGCGGAAATATGGCCATCCGGCGCCGCGATTGGGACGAGCTCGGCGGTTTCGACTCCGGTCTCTTTGCCTACTTCGAGGATGTGGAACTGGGATGGCGGCTGTGGGCCTACGGGCGCACGGTTGTCGCCGCTCCGGACGCCGTTGCGCGACACCGTGGGGGAGCCACATCCTCGGGACTCGGCGATTTTCGCCGTGGGGTGCTCTTCGAGCGCAACGCCTTGCGGACCTTCTTTTCGTGCGCCGATGACGACTACCGATTCGCCTTCGGGCCTTCGGTTTACGCGACATTCCTCCACCGACTCACCGCCTTTGTCGATGTCGATTCCAGCCTTCGATCGCTGGCGGCGGATCCGTTCAGCGAGGCGCCTCCGCCTCCGAATCGCGCCGAGAGGTGGCGACAACGGCTCAGAGATCGTGGGGTGGTCGGCGCAGCGCGACACCTGCTCGCTCGTGCGCTGCTGGGTCCGGATGCCGGCTCCCCGACGGTCTCGGAAGGACACCTGTTGATGCAGCTGAGGGCGGCCGACGGTTTTTTCACAGGTCTTGATGCGAACGAGGCCAGACGGGTGGAAATCGCCCGCAGGCGAACGGTTCCGGATCGCGAGATCGTGACCCGTTTTCCCCGGTTGGTGGTGCCGACCTACCCCGGGGACGACAGTTGGTTTTCTTCGGAGGCATTCGCCGGTCTACTGCCGGAGGGCTGGCCGGTGGATCACCGGCGTCTCGATGAGGTTCTTCACTCGAGCCTCGTGAGGGACTGAAACCATGAAGGACCCGCTGTAGGCGAAGGCCGTGAAGCTCGAGGCCTTCAGATCCCAGGGATCCGCCGAGCCACGATCTCGCATTCGAGAGTGAGATGCTCGATCGTGCGGCCGATGGCCGGTGCAGCGTGTTGGTGACGTCCTGGCCCGGTCCGGTAGTGGTGCTCGGGTACGCTCAACCGCCCGATGATGTCGATCTCGACTGGTGTCGCGACCGGGAAATCCCGGTGCTGCGCCGGCTCACCGGAGGAACCGGGGTGATCCACCGCGGCGATCTCGGCGTGGCCCTGGCTATGCCCGCGAATCACCAATGGGCGGAGGGCATCGTCGGTCTCTACGAACGCTTTCTCGACGTGGTCGAACCCGCGTTGGTCGAACTCGGGAGTTCCGTCGAACGGATCGATGAACCTCGTAAAGGTGGTCGCGTCCGATCGCCGATCTGCTTCGAGGACCAACTGGCCGACACTCTGGTCGTCGACGGCCGCAAGGCGGTCGGATGCTCGCAGACCAGAAGAAAAGGCGGCGTCTTGATCCATGCGGCCATTCTTCTGGGGCTCGACGCCGATCTCTACGCCCGGGTCTTCGGTGTCGATGCCCGGCCGGGTAAGGGAGGGTCTGGCGCCGGCCGTGACCGGGGTTGATGGGGACGGTCGGTGACGTCGTTCTCTGCCGTCTGCGCTCGTCAACTGGGGCTCGAAATCGCGGTGGCAGCGCGTCCGGATCCGAGCGGCGAGGACGTCGCGGTGTATCTGGAGAATCGGTGGGCTCCCATTCGTGATGGCGGAATGCTGTAGAGATCGGCGGAGTTGATATAATCGCCCGGTCAATTTCGCTCGAGCTTGCATTTTCCATAGGATACCGATTGCGGACTTGGATTCTTTTCGGCAAGGCAACATCGCCGAAATACCCTGACCGGCGAGCATGTTTCGTGAGTAACCAAAGCGGATGAAAGGCGGGCCCATGCCGCGTACCCAAATCTACAACGCCGTCACCGAACGCCTGGAGGTTCTCGACCCCAGCGGAACCGTTGACGATGATTTGATGCCCGATCTCGATCGGAGACCGGATCTGCGGGATCTACCGCGACATGGTTCAATGCGGGCCATGGATGAGAAGGCGCTCAAGCTCCAGCGTCAGGGACGTATGGGAACCTGGCCGCCCATCAAGGGGCAGGAGGCGATCCAGGCGGGCGTGGCCCACGCGATGGAAGACGCCGACTGGTTGCTCCCTGCGTTTCGTGAGCACGGGATCATGCTTCTGCAGAGGCGTTCCGGGACATCTGATCTACGCCTATTGGGCCGGTGATGAGCGGGGCTCCTGTTTCCCGGAAGGGGTGCGGGTCTTTCCGGTCGCGGTTCCGGTCGGCAGCCAATGGCAACACGGCACGGGTGTCGGCCTTTCGCTCAAGTTGCGCGGTGAGAAGGCGGTCGCGGTCACCCTCGGCGGCGATGGTTCCACCTCGGAGGGCGATTTTCACGAGGCCATGAACTGCGCCGGTGTGTTCCAAACAAACAGCGTCTTCGTGATCCAGAACAACCAGTGGGCGATCTCGATACCTCTGCACCAACAGACGGCGGCGGAGACCCTCGCTCAGAAGGCCCATGCCTATGGGATCCCCGGGATCCAGGTCGACGGCAACGACGTATTCGCCGTCTACGCTGTGACCAGGGAAGCCATCGAGAAGGCGCGCAACGGAGGCGGTCCGACCCTCATCGAGGCGGTCACCTACCGTCTGGGCGATCACACGACGGCGGATGACGCCACCCGATACCGCAAGGACGAGGAAGTGACCGAGTGGGAGGGACGCGATCCCATCCTGAGGTTACGGCGCTTTCTCGAAGCCCGCGGTCTTTGGGACGAGGAAAAGGAGGCGGCGTACCAAGCTACGGCGCAGGAATGGGTCGACGAGCAGGTGTCCGCCCTTGAAGCCATGCCGCCTCAGGATCCATCGGATATCTTCAGCTCCATGTATGCGGATCTGCCGCCCCACCTGGCCGAACAAATGGCCGAGGTCATCGAGGAGGTGGGCTCGTGAGCACCGCTGAGATCAGGGTGGCGGACGCCGGCGATCCTCAACCGACCGAAAAGCTGACCATTGCACAGGCGGTTCGCGATGCGATGGCCGATGAACTGGAACGAGACTCGTCGGTGGTCGTGCTCGGCGAAGATGTCGGTGTCGATGGTGGCGTCTTTCGCGCCACGGACGGTCTCATCGAGCGATTCGGCAGCGAGCGCATCATCGACACCCCTCTCGCCGAAAGCGCCATCATCGGAATGTCGGTGGGGATGGCCGCGACGGGAATGCGGCCGGTGGCCGAGATCCAGTTCATGGGTTTCGTCTATCCGGCGGTCAATCAATTGTTGGGGCACGCTTCGAGGATGCGGAATCGAACCCGCGGCCGCATCACGCTGCCCATGGTGGTGCGGATGCCGTTCGGCGGTGGGATTCACCCGCCGGAGCACCACTCCGAGAGTTACGAGAGCATGTTCCTCAATTCGCCGGGTATCAAGGTCGTCGTGCCGTCGAACCCGTACGACGCCAAGGGTCTGCTGACCGCCGCCATACGCGATGAAGACCCGGTGCTTTTCATGGAGCCCAAGCGAATTTACCGCGCATTCCGCGCCGAGGTGCCGACAGGTCCCTACACGGTTCCCATCGGCAAGGCCTCGGTGGACCACGAGGGCGACGACGTGACCCTGATCTCATGGGGCGCCATGGTTCGGGTCTGTCACGATGCCGCCGAGTTGATGGCGCGTGAGGATGTCAGCGTCGAGGTCCTGGATCTTCGAACTCTCAATCCCCTCGACCGCGAGACCATGTTGGCGAGTGTCGAGAAGACCGGTCGGGCGGTGGTTGTGCACGAAGCGCCCCGAACCAACGGATTCGGGGGCGAGATCGCCGCACTCATCGGCGAGCATCTTCTTCTCCAGCTGGAAGCGCCGGTGCTGCGGGTCGCGGGCTTTGATGTGATCTTTCCGGCTGCCAAGAACGAACAACTGTATCTTCCGAACAGAGATCGGATCGCCAAGGCGATCAGAAAGACCCTGAATTTCTGAGTGCTCCCACTCTGAGATCAGCGGAGCAAATTTGAAGAGACCGCGAGGCAATTGATGGCAATTGAATTCAACTTCCCGGATGTGGGCGAGGGTATTCACGAGGGACGGGTGGTCGAATGGCTCGTCGCCGAGGGTGAGACCGTCGCCGAGGATCAACCTCTCCTCAAGGTCGAGACCGACAAGGCAGTCGTCGAACTGCCGTCGCCCAATGCGGGCACGGTGCTCAGGCTCCACGTCCCGGCCGACGCCGCCATCGAGGTCGGTGATGTCCTGGTCACCATCGGCGAGGCGGGGGAGTCCATTTCGGCGGAGGAGACCGCGGGTCAGGCGCCGACTCTCGTCGAGGTCCCACGTCCGAAGCAGGTCGAGGTTCTCCCGACGGCCGCATCCACAGGCAAGCGTCGTCCGTTGGCCACTCCGAGCACCCGCGCGTTGGCGCGCCAGCTCGGCGTCGATCTCGCATCGATCCAGGGCTCGGGCAACGGCGGTAGGATCACCGATGAGGACGTCAAGCGCGCGACCGAGGCCCCGCAGGGAACGGCCGCACCAAGCGCGGTTGCCGCGCCGGCGGGCATTGCGGAGGCGACCACCCACGGCGAGGTTGAACGGGTCCCAATCACCCATCTCCGCAAGCTCATCGCCGGTACCATGCGGGCATCGAAACAGATCTCGGCCCACGTGACCCATGTGGAAGAGGCCGATGTCACCGATCTCTTCGCACAGTACCGCACCATCAAGGCGTCGGTGGAGGCCGATGGCGGGCGCTTCACCCTCCTGCCGTTCTTCATCAAGGCCCTGGTGACGGTGCTCGAGGACTACCCAATCTTCAACGCCAGCGTTGACGAAGAGCGGGGTGAGATCCTGCTCAAGAAGTACTACAACATCGGCATCGCCGTCGACACACCGCAGGGGCTGATCGTCCCGGTCATCAAGCAGGCCGATCGGAAGGACATGGTCGAGCTCGCCGCCGAAATCGTCGATCTCGCCACCCGCGCGCGCGAGCGCACCCTCGGGCTAGATGAACTCAAGGGCGGATCCTGCACCATCACGAATATCGGCCCGCTCGGTGGGATCTTTGCCACTCCAATCATCAACCAGCCCGAACTGGCCATCATCGGGCTGCACAAGATCCAGGACAGGCCGGTGGTGGTCGATGGCGAGATCGTGATCCGCAAGATGATGTATATGAGTATTTCTTTCGATCACCGATGGATCGATGGCGCCGAAGGCGCCCGGTTCATGACTGATCTGGTCAACCTGGTTTCAAAACCGGGACTTCTGATGGCGAGGTTGTAATGGTTGTCGGTTCCGTTTCTCGTGGGTGCCAGGTGGTGGTGGTGGGCGCCGGCCCGGGTGGTTATGTTGCGGCCCTGCGGTTGGCTCAGCTCGGCAAGGATGTGATCCTGGTCGACAAGGGCCCCCGTCTCGGAGGCGTGTGTCTGAATGTCGGATGCATCCCTTCAAAGGCATTGATCCACGTTGCCGATCTGGCGTACGAAGTGCAGCACGGCGAGAATATGGGGCTCAAAGTGGACGGGCTGAAAATCGACCTGCCCAAGATGGTCGAGTGGAAGGACGGGATCGTCGATCGCCTCACCGGCGGCGTCGAGTTTCTGTGCTCGAAGAACGACGTCGAGGTGGTCTACGGGTCGGCCCGTTTCACCTCCGACCGCAGCCTCGAGGTGGCGGGAGACGATGGGGTGGTCGAAGTCCAGTTCGAAACCGCCGTCATCGCGACCGGCTCCAAAGCCATGGAACTGCCCAATCTCCCCTTTGACGGCGTGCGCGTCATCGGGTCCACCGAGGCGCTCTCGCTTCAGGAGGTGCCGTCTCGACTTGTCGTCGTGGGCGCGGGTTATATCGGTCTCGAGTTGGGGACGGTCTACGCCAAGCTGGGTTCGCAAGTGACGGTCGTGGAGTTCCTCCCGGAGATCATGCCCGGTCTCGACCGCGATGCAGCCAAGGCGCTCCAACGCAGACTGAAGAAGCTCAAGATCAAGTTGTTGTTGAATCACCGCGCTGAGACCTTCGACGACGGTGAGGATCCTGCGCTGGTCACCATCGGCCCCGATGATCAGGAAATCCGGATTCCCGCCGATCTCGTGATGATGAGCGTCGGTCGGGTGCCGCGGTCGGCCGATCTCGGTCTCGAGGAGATCGGCGTCGCGACCGACAGCAAGGGATTCGTCACGGTCAACGACCGCCAGCAGACCAACGTCCCCGGGATCTACGCCATCGGCGATGTGGCCGGTGGCATGTTGCTGGCGCACAAGGCCTACCAGGAGGCGAAGGTCGCGGCGGAGGTCATCGCCGGAGAGCCCGCCGCGTTTGACAACGTCGCCATCCCGGCAGTCGTCTACACCGACCCGGAGATCGCGTGGGTCGGTCTTACCGAAGCCGAGGCCGCAGATCAGGGCTACGAGATCGTGACCGGAACCTTCAATTTCAAGGCATCGGGCCGGGCAATGACCCTTGACGCCACCGACGGATTCATCAAGGCGATCGCCGATGCCCAGACCAAACAGCTACTCGGCGTGGTCGCGGTGGGTCGGGGGGTCTCCGAACTCATAGGCGAGGCGACCCTGGCGCTCGAGATGGGCGCCTTCCTCGAGGACATTGCGCTCACCATCCATTCGCACCCGACCATGTCCGAGGCCTTCCAGGAGGCAGTCGAAGCGGCGCTCGGCAAAGCCGTGCATCAGGTGAACAAGTAGTCGACAGTCAACAGTCGACAGTTGACTGTGAACTGTCAACTTTGCGACGTGAGTTCCTCCCACGCCCTTACTGCGCGCCTGAGGTGGGGGATGACGATCGAGCCACCGACGACGAGCGCGATGGACATGGCGTCCTGGAGTTCCTCGGTACTCACACCTTCCTCGTGGCAACGGTCGAGGTGGTAGAAGATGCAGTCATCACACCTGAGAACCATGGAAGCCACAAGGCCGAGCATCTCCTTTGTCTGAACCGGGAGAGCGCCTTTACGGTAGGTCTGGCTGTCGAGGCTGAAGAACCGCTTGATTTCGAGATTGGCCTTTTCGAGCGTCAACTCGGTGAGTTCGGCGCGTTCGGTTCTGAATTCGTCGATGGTCCTGTGTGACATGGAGACTCCTTGAGATGATCGACGGCGCCGGGACCGCGCCAGGCCCCTATCCTACCGAATCCACGACCGGCCGGGAGTGCTACTCTTTTCAGCCAGTGAAAGGTCAAGAATGAACCCCGTCCGACCCGGTGGTGGTCGAATCGAAGTCGTAGCCGGCCCGATGTTTTCGGGCAAGTCGGAAGAACTGATTCGACTGCTCAAGCGCGCGGCGATTGCACGCCAGCGGGTCCAGGTCTTCAAACCGAAGATGGACAACCGCTATTCGGATGACGACGTCGTTTCTCATTCGCAGTTGCGGATCCCCTGTGAAGTTGTCGAACGGGCCCAGGACGTGCTCGCGAAGCTCGATCCGCGAACCGAGGTCGTGGGGATCGACGAAGGACAGTTCTTTGATGACGAACTCGCCCGGGTGTGTACCCATCTGGCGAACCTCGGCAAACGGGTAGTGGTCGCCGGTCTTGACATGGACTACCGTGGTATTCCCTTCGGACCCATGCCCGTGTTGTTGGCGATTGCCGAGGAAGTTCACAAGATCCAGGCGATCTGTTCCCGGTGCAGCGCGCCTGCGAGCTACACCCAGCGGCTGACCGGAGATGAGCAGCGCGTTCTGGTCGGCGCGACTGATGTCTACGAAGCGAGGTGTCGACGGTGCCACGAGCCGGATGGGGCCACAGTCGGCTGGGAGCAATGGCTCTTTTCGTCGCCCAGGGACGAGCCGAATGATCCCTGATTTCATCACCAGCGATATGATGGGACGATGATGATTCGGGACCTCGAAGCCGGTGTGAATCTCGGGCGATATCGACTCGAGAAACGGATCGGCGAGGGCGGTATGGGATCGGTCTGGCTCGCGCGGGACGAACTGCTCGAGCGGGCGGTCGCGCTGAAGGTGCTGCCACGAGTTCTCGTCACCGACCCATCCGCCCAAAGGAGATTCGAGCGCGAAGCCCGGGCAATGGGCCGGTTACAGCACCCGAACGTCGTCGGAATATATGACCTCGGCACCACGGATCCGGGCACCGGCGAGGAGCTGCCGTATCTCGTGATGGAGCTGGTGCGGGGACGACCGCTCAACGAGTTGATCGGCGCGAGGGCGCCGTTCCGCCAGGTGCTCGGTTGGATGGAACAGGTCACTCGAGCACTTTCGGCGGCGCATGAAGCCGGAATCGTCCATCGCGATCTCAAGCCCTCGAACATCATGGTGGACGACGAGGATCACGTGGTGGTGCTCGACTTCGGACTGGCGAGGTTGAACCAACGCGACGGCGAGATTCCCGAAGACACCCTCACCACTCCGGGGATGGTGCTCGGCTCGTGCCCCTACATGGCGCCGGAGCAGGCTCTGGGAAAAGAGGTCACCCCGGCGAGCGACCTGTTTTCCTTTGGGACGGTTCTCTACGAAGCGCTGGGCGGTGAACGTGCATTCCAGGGCGATACGCCCATGCGGGTGTTGCAGGCCGTGGTTCGCTGTCAGTACACCCCGGTGGAGGATCTGGCGCCCGGGTTGCCGCCGGCCGTTTACGAGATTGTCGAGCGCTGCATGGAGAGCGACCCGTCAAACCGCTATACCAGCGCGGGTGAGCTCGGACGAGATCTGGCGACGGTCCTCGAAATCGAGGCGTCGTCACCCACGAGCGCGGCGACGCTGGTGCAGAAATCGGGCGTGGTGGCCGCGAGCAGGGTCCGCAGGGCCCGGCGACGTCGGATCCTGCTGTCGGTCGCGGCCGCGGCGATCGTGATCGGGTTGATTGGTGGTCTCTGGTTCGGACGAAAAGGCTGGGAACCTCTCAGACCGGATCCGGGACGCTGGGAACTGACCGAACTCCTTGTGGGACCTGGGAATTTCGACCGGCCGGCGTGGAGTCCGAATTCTTCGCTGGTGGCGGTTGGTCGAACCGAGGGCGAAAAGGGCGAAGTGGTCGTCGTCCCGACCGATGGAGGTCAACCGAGAATACTCATCCAAGGGGATGGATCAGCGACTCCGGGGCACGCGGATTTCTCTCCGGACTCCGCAGCGGTCGTGGTGTCGGTTCTCACCGGGAGCAGCTACTCCCTTCAGGTCATCCCCACAGTCGGCGGTCCGCCGGTCGCAGAGATCCCCAACGCGCTCAACGGAGTTTGGCTTGATCGAACGACCCTGCTTTTCACTCGCCTGATAGATGGGCGGTCGTCGGTGTGGACGACCGATCTCGAAGGCGGTGGCGAAAGCCTCAGAGTCGAGGCGCAGGACGGAGTGTCGTGGTGGGAAGCCTATCCTCGACCGGGAGGGGGCTTTGCCCTGCTCGGCGGTGCCACCGATATCAATCAGGGAATTTTCGTCAGCGACGAATCCGGCCGGCACATCGAAACCTGGCTCGAACCGGGAAGCGAGGTGCGCGGCGCGGCATGGGTCCCAAACGGCAGTTCCCTTGTCGCATCGCTGGCCGGACAGCTGGTCCGGCTCACCGGAAACGGTGTAATGCCGCTGTTGCCGGACCATCAGATGCCCCTGAGGTATCCGGTGTTCTCCGCGGACGGCAGGCTCGCAGCGATTCACACCCAACGAACATACGACATCGTTTCCGTTGATCCCGATGGAGGCCAACCGGATTGTCTGCAGTGTGATTCTCCGAAGACAGGTTGGGGAAGCGCCGGACGGGACGGTGACCTGATCTTCATCCGGCGTCAAGGAGAGCGGCAGCGGGTGGTCATCGGCGAGGTTGGCGGGCTGCTGAGACCGCTCACCGAGCCGGAGGAGTCTGCTTCGTGCCCAGTGGTATCCCCCGATCTCACCCGCGTGGCCTATCTCGCCCAGATCGACGGCGCGACCGAACTGCGGGTCCGCCCGTACGATGGCGGTGAACCGGTCTCGCTGGCTCGCGATCTCGAAACCTCTGAGTTCGTCTCCTGGTCGCCCGATGGCGGAAGCATCACGTATGCGGGCGGCTCACCCCTTCGAGTCTGGCAGGTCTCGGCAGCCGGCGGGACGCCAAGGGTCGTCAGCGAGCCCGGTGGCGATTATCCGAGTTGGAGTCCGGACGGATCTTCCATCGCCTACACCATTTGGACCGACGAGTCCGATCCGGATCAGGGGACCTGGCTGGTCGATGCCACCGGCGAAGATCCTCGGAAGATCAGTGATTTTCCGACGCGAGTTGTTTGGGATGCGCAAACCGGAGTTCTGCTGCAGTTGAGGCGATTGTCCGTCGACGGGTCGCTCGAACTTTGGCGTTTCGATCCTGAGAATGCCGAGTGGTCGATGCGAAGTCGACTGGATCTGGGAATCCGTCCTCCGATCCAGATGGAGTACCTGCCGCTCACGATGGATCCCGCCACCGGGAGATTGGTGATGAACCGGCTCACGGGGAAGAGTCGACTTGTGATCTTTGACGGTGTTGAAATCGGGCGGTGGTGAGTCAAACATGGTCGGTTGAAAACTTCTTCAAATGTAGTATTTTGTTGATGTTGCAACACAAACAAATGATGAGTCGTATAGTTGTATAAGAAGGTCGATGACGAGGTCGGCCGGGGAAACAGTCACGGAAGTGTCGTTCTTGATCGAGTCCTGAGACAGTGCTACATTCGACCGACATCGGCCGGCTGTTGCGGTCGAAAGCAAAAGGAGGATACGCGATGAGAAAGACCACGATCATTATTGCTTTGGGGCTGGCGGTCGTCGCTCTTGCCGCGTTGAACGTTGCGGCCGGAGACCACGCATACGTTGGCGCTGAGAAGTGCAAGATGTGTCACAAGGTTCAATACAATTCATGGTTGGAGACCACCCACGCAAAGGCCACTGATGCGGCCAAGGGATCGACCGATCCGGCCTTCGAGGCCAAGTGCCTCGGTTGCCATGCGACGAATTCGGACGAGAGCCTTGCCGGGGTTCAGTGCGAAGCCTGCCACGGCCCGGGTGCCGACTTCAAAAAGATGTCCGTCATGAAAGACCGGGACGCCGCTGTCGCCAACGGTCTCGTGATCCCGACCCAGGCCACGTGCGACGGGTGCCACCAGGACAATGGGCACTCGAAGGCCGTCTCCTTGGCCGACAACAAAGACAACAAGGCTGCGGTTCACGAGTTCAAAGCGGCTGAGTAAACTGCGAATTGATTCGATGATTCGGCGGGCGTAGGCTCTACTGCGCCCGCCTTATTTTTTGGGTGAGATCATGCGTTCTTTCGAAGTCAGCGGGATGAGCCCTTCGGAATTCGTCTCCAAAATCGTGAGTGAACTCAATGCCCGCGAGTATGACCGATATGTGTCGGTGAGTCTGCGAGGGGATGACCTTGCGGTGGTGCTCAGCTACATGGGCACCACGCGGTTCGATTATCGGATTCTGCCGGTGGATGATGGCTTCCGGGCCGAGCTGACCGGGCAGCGGGTCGCGCCCCTCCACGCGGTCTTCAGCGATCGTTTCGAGAGTTACTTCGAGAAGGCCTTGGCCAAGGTCGGTGCGACAACGCTCTAGCTTCAACGGAACGCGAATACCCCAGAGGCATCGCTCCATCGCAGGATTGCCCGCAGATCACGCAGATAAACGCAGATTCCATCGCACCATTGCAGCCGATGATCACGGCGCGTCGGCTCCGCCTGGGTTTTGCTCTGCGATGTCTTCGCGTACTTTGCGTCTTTGCGGTGAGCCTGGGATGGATTGCGATGGAATCTGTGTCCATCTGTGTGATCTGAGGGTTTCTGTGCTGCGCGATGGTCCTATCCTGCGACCTGCATCCTGAATCCTGGAACCAAAAAACGCCCCGGCGTCAGCCGGGGCGTGTTGAATCGAGTGTCCTCGACGTGACGCGGTCTACGCCATCTCGAGGAGATAGGCGAAGCCCATCCCGCCGCCGATGCACATGGTGACGATGCCGCGTTTGGCCTGACGCCGCTTGAGCTCGCCGAGGATCTTGACCGTCAGCACCGCTCCGGTGGCTCCGAGGGGGTGGCCGGTGGCGATGGCGCCGCCGTTGACGTTGGTCTTCTCCGGATCGAGCCCGAGTTCGTTGACGCAGTAGACCGACTGGCTGGCGAAGGCCTCGTTGATCTCGACAAGGTCGATTTCGTCGAGGGTCAGTCCTGCCCTGGTCAGGAGCTTGGGCACCGCCTTGGCCGGGCCGATGCCCATGATGTCGGGTTCGACTCCGGCCACTGCCCACTGGCGGACAAAGGCGATGGGTTCGAGACCGAGTTCCTTGGCTTTATCGTCGCCCATGATCACCACCGCGGCGGCGCCGTCGTTGATCTGAGACGAGTTGCCGGCGGTGACAGTGCCGTGCGGGTCGAAGACCGGTCTGAGCTTGGCGAGGTTCTCGACGGTGGTGTCGGCGCGCGGACCCTCATCGGTCGAGAAGACAAAGTCCTTCCATTCGCCGTTGGCTCTCGTGCGGACGTTGAGCGGGACGGTTTCTTCCGCGAACTTGCCGGCCTTGATCGCCGCTGCTGCTTTCATATTCGAGTTGTAGGCGAATTCGTCCTGCATCTCGCGGGTGATGTCGAACTTCCGGGCCACGATTTCGGCGGTGGTGCCCATGGCGGTGTAGGCGGTGGGCATGGTGTCCATGAGGCCGGGGTAGGCGATGGGCTTGTTGCCGCCCATGGCGACCATGGACATGGACTCGACGCCGCCGGCAATGATGATATCGGCGTTGCCGGCCCTGATGGTGTCGGCGGCCAACGCGATGGTCTGTGAACCCGAGGAGCAGAACCGGTTGACGGTGATGGCTGGCACCTCGACAGGGAAACCGGCCGCCAGACCGATGAGGCGGGCGATGTTCATTCCCTGTTCGCCTTCGGGCATGGCGCAGCCGAGGGAGATGTCGTCGACCATGGCCTTGTCGAGACCAGGGGTTCGGTCCACGAGCGCTTTGAGCATCTCCGACGCGAAGTACTCGGGCCGGGTGTCCCTGAGACTGCCCTTTTTTGCCCGGCCGATGGGGGTTCTGGCAACGGATACGATAACGGCTTCTCGCATGATTTTTCCCCCTTCAGTTCCGGAGCGGTTTGTTGTTGACGAGCATGTACTTGATCCGGTCCTGGGTTTTGGGTTCACCGCAGAGCGAAAGGAATGCCTCGCGCTCGAGATCGAGAATTGCCTGTTCGCTCACACGTTCGTTGATGGTTGTGTCGCCGCCGGTGAGGATCCGTCCGAGGTGGGTCGCGACCTTCGCGTCGTAGGATGAAATCCAGTGGGTGAGCTTCATGTTGAAGAGCATCATTTCAAGCGTCGCTAGGCCTTCCTTGCCGGGCAGATTGTAGGTCTTGGGCAAGGGTGGATGGTAGCCCTCGTCCGCCATGGCCATAGCCATTCTCTTCGCGGTCCACAATTGCTGGTCCCGGTTGACCTCGACCTTGTCGAATGGGCGCAGGAACTTGCGGTCACGCGCTTCTTCGCCCGAGGTTGCAACCTTTGCCATGCCGATGTTCTCGAAGGCGGTGCGGATGAAGGGAATTTGAGAGAGGATCGGTTCGTCGACTCCCTCGAGGACGCGCTCGAGCATGAACAGGCAGCCGCCGCCCGCCGGAATCACGCCGACGCCGACCTCGACGAGGCCGATATAGGACTCGGCGGCTGCGCAGACGCGGTCGCCACCCATGGTGATCTCGCAACCACCTCCGAAGGTGAATCCAAACGGCGCTGTGATGACCGGGATCGAGGCTCTTCGCAGTCCGGTGGTCATACCCTGGAAGACCTGAATCATCTCGTCCAGCAGCGCCCACTGGTTGGCCTGGACGGCTTCGAGGATCATCAGGAGGTTCGCCCCGGCGCAGAAGTTCTCTCCCTGATGGTGGATCACCAGGCCACGGAAGTCGCGTTCGGCGATTTCGACCCCCTTGGTCATGACTTCGGTGATGTATTCGTCCACCGGGTTGAGCTTGGGCTGCAGGGTGGAGTGGAACTCGACACAGGCGATCCCGTCGCCGATATCCACCAGTGAGGCGCCCTGGTTGCCGAAGACGACCCTCTTTTCGTCCATTTTGATCTGCGACAGAACCATGAAGCTGTCGGGCTTGGGCTCTTTGACATAGGACTTGGTGGTCGGGTCGTAGACCTGCCGGCCGGCGGCCGACTCGATATAGAAACTCTCGTGCCCGGCCGCGAGCATCTCCTCAACCCATGGGGCAGGTTCGACGCCGTCGGCCTTCATGCGTTTGAGGGCGGTGGCGACGCCGAGCGCATCCCATGTTTCAAAGGGCCCCAGAGCCCAGTTGAAGCCCCATTTGAGGGCGTTGTCGATGTCGACGAGGGTGTCCGAGATCTCGCCGACTCGGCGGGATGTATAAGCCAGCGTATCGCGCAGAAGCGCCCAGGCGAAGGCGCCGGCTCGATCATCCGCTTCGACCAGATCCTTGATCCGCGTGCGGACATCGTGGGTCTTTCTGGCCTTACCGAGCGAGGCGTACTTATACGAGGCCTTCTCCCGGCGTTCGCCGGTCTTCCAGTCGATGACGAGCTTGGTCTTGGATCCGTCGGGGTTCTTCCGGATGCCGGTGAAACCGCCCTTGTCCTTGGTCTTCCGGCCGAGCGCGCCGTCGGCGATCATCGCCTTGACGAAATCGGGGACGGTAAAGAGGTCCAACTCCTCGTCTCCGGGACAGCCCTCGGCGATGGTGTTGATGACATGCGCCATGACATCGATGCCGACAAGATCCGAAGTCCCGAAGGTCGCGCTTCCCGGGTGGCCCATGGCGGGGCCGGTGATGGCGTCGACCTCGTCAACCTGGTAGTCCATCTCCATCATGTGGCGGAGGGTGGAGACGATGCCATAGACGCCGATACGGTTGCCGACGAAGTTCGGGGTGTCCTTACCGAAGACGATCCCCTTGCCGAGACGGAATCGGCCGAAATCGGTGAAGAAGTCCACGATCTCGGGAGAGGTCTCTTCACCCGCCACCAATTCCAACAGCTTCATATAGCGGACGGGATTGAAAAAGTGGGTTACGAGGAAGTGTTTCTTGAAGTCGTCGGAACGCCCCTCGGTCATTCCCTTGATGGACAGACCCGAGGTGTTCGACGAGATGATGGAGCCCGGCTTCCGGACTTCCTCGAGGCGGGCGAAGACCTTCTGCTTGATGTCGAGTCGTTCCACGACGACCTCGACGATCCAATCGCATTCAGCGAGTTTCGCCCAGTCGTCGTCGAAATTGCCGACCTCTACGAGCGGCAGGAACCGCTTGGAATAGAGGGCCGCGGGTTTTGACTTCTTGATGCCTTCGAGTCCGGCCAACGCGAACTTGTTGCGAAAACGAGGGTCGCTTTCGGTCAGACCGATTTTCGCGTCGGCGTCGGTGAATTCAGGTGGCACGATGTCGAGCATCAACACCGGAATCCCGGCATTGGCGAGGTGGGCTGCGATACCGGAGCCCATGACGCCGGCTCCGAGCACCGCGGCTCGTCGGATCTCTTTGCGCATGGATCAACCTCCTGCTGTCATTGGTTGAAGCCGCCTCCCAAACCCCTGCCGGGGAAGGGTGGGCATGTGATGAATGAACACTCATTCATTCTCCAACATCTGCCGCGAGTTGGCAAGAGGGGAGAAGTGATTCGTGCGGGTGTGTCCGAGGCAATCGTGTACATTTTGAGCATCTTATTGAAAATAAATGCGTTGCGATTCGAGTCGTGGCCAAGGAGGTTCGCGACGCGGTGCGGCATATCGTTGTGGGGAATCGTCGGTTCCAGTCAAGGGTCTTGGTTTCCCGGTCACCGGCCTTCTGGTCCGCCGGCGGCCTGCTTCGTGTCCGGGACAGGAGACTGCATCGTGCATCCCCGGGGGAGTGCCGATGCGGGCTGGTTCCATCGTCCGCGAAACGCAGGCGCTGCAAAGGGCGCCGCGATGTTTGTAGCGCCGGCGTCCCGCCGGCGATGGTGGTGTACCGATGCGGGTTGGTTCTATCGCCCACGAGACGTGGGCGCTACAAAGGGCGCTGCGATGTTTGTAGCGCCGGCGTCCCGCCGGCGATGGTGGTGTATCGATGCGGGTTGGTTCTAGCGCCCACGAGACGTGGGCGCTACAAAGGGCGCTGCTGTGGTTCCGGACGATGCCCTCAGCGCCGGCCTTCTGGGCCGCCGTGACGCATTGGCGTCCCGGCGGCCCAGCGTCGCACCATCGGCGTGGTCGCGCGTGGGTTGATTGAGGGGGCTGCGACCACGCCGATGGTGCGCCGGCGGCCTTCCTCGTCGCCGGAGAAGCAGCGCATGATGGTGCGCCGGCGGCCTTCCTCGTCGCCGGGAGAAGCAGACCGCATCGCGCTCCCCGAGGGAGCCCGGTAGCGCCATTGTGCGGGGCGCGGGGCGGAGCCGGATGGCGGTTCCAGCACAATGGCGTACCCGGCACCCCGATGGGGCGGGGTTTTCCGCGTGCTCAGTGGCTGTCGCGGATACGGTCGCTATCGTCGACAGGCTGGAAGCCTATCGCTACACCGCGGGCGTTTGGGATGGTGTAGCGACAGCCATCCTGGCTGTCGACGGTGGCGTGGCGGTTTCGGGTACGGGTACGGATGCGGATACGGCCCCTGTCCCGGTTGCTGTCGTTGTTCCGGACCGTGTCCTCATCACCGGCCTTCTGGGCCGCCGTGACGCATTGGCGTCCCGGCGGCCCAGCGTCGCACCATCGGCGTGGTCGCGCGTGGGTTGATTGAGGGGGCTGCGACCACGCCGATGGTGCGCCGGCGGCCTTCCTCGTCGCCGGGAGCAGCAGACCGCATCGCGCTCCCCGAGGGAGCCCGGTAGCGCCATTGTGCGGGGCGCGGGGCGGAGCCGGATGGCGGTTCCAGCACAATGGCGTACCCGGCACCCCGATGGGGCGGGGTTTTCCGCGTGCTCAGTGGCTGTCGCGGATACGGTCGCTATCGTCGACAGGCTGGAAGCCTATCGCTACACCGCGGGCGCTTGGGATGGTGTAGCGACAGCCATCCTGGCTGTCGACGGTGGCGTGGCGGTTTAGGGTACGGATACGGATGCGGATACGGCCCCTGTCCCGGTTGCTGTCGTTGTTCCGGACCGTGTCCTCATCACCGGCCTTCTGGGCCGCCGTGACGCATTGGCGTCCCGGCGACCCAGCGTCGCACCATCGGCGTGGTCGCGCGTGGGTTGATTGGGGAGGGCTGCGACCACGCCGATGGTGCGCCGGCGGCCTTCCTCGTAGCCGGGAAAGCAGACCGCATCGCGCTCCCCGAGGGAGCCCGGTAGCGCCATTGTGCGGGGCGCGGGGCAGAGCCGGATGGCGGTTCCAGCACAATGGCGTACCCGGCACCCCGATGGGGCGGGGTTTTCCGCGTGCTCAGTGGCTGTCGCGGATACGGTCGCTATCGTCGACAGGCTGGAAGCCTATCGCTACACCGCGGGCGTTTGGGATGGTGTAGCGACAGCCATCCTGGCTGTCGACGGTGGCGTGGCGGTTTAGGGTACGGGTACGGATGCGGATACGGCCCCTGTCCCGGTTGCTGTCGTTGTTCCGGACCGTGTCCTCATCACCGGCCTTCTGGGCCGCCGTGACGCATTGGCGTCCCGGCGACCCAGCGTCGCACCATCGGCGTGGTCGCGCGTGGGTTGATTGAGGGGGCTGCGACCACGCCGATGGCGCGCCGGCGGCCTTCCTCGTAGCCGGGAGAACCAGGATGCGTCGCGCTCCCCGAGGGAGCCCGGTAGCGCCATTGTGCGGGGCGCGGGGCAGAGCCGGATGGCGGTTCCAGCACAATGGCGTACCCGGCACCCCGAGGGGGCGGGGTTTTCCGCGTGTCCTGGACCGGTTGGGAGGCCCGTTGTTGACCGTGGACTTTGGCCAGGTACTTATTGGGTGATCGCGAGTCGTGAGGGTTGTGGCCCAGGATTTCGGGGACTTTGATCTTGGTGAGGTCCCGATTACACAGGTGTTGGTTGGAGAAACCCGGGACCATATCGCTTGGCAAACGAGGGCGGCGTTGGACTGGCGGGCGGCGCGACGCGGATCGACGAGGGTTCTGATGGGCCGGCGGGACGCCGGCCCTACAATCATCGCAATTGTCATCTTGGGTGGAGGAGCCGCCAGATCATGGCTCGGACGTCGTCGAAGAGATGGAGGGCGTTGGCGGCTTGCGCTTTGTCGATTGCGCCTGCTCCGACGAGGAGACGCAGGTGGGTGTCGACTTCCTTGGCTGAGCCGTAGGCGATGCGGTAGTGGTGGAGCCGGTCTCGCCCTGAACGGCCGGCGCCTTCGGCAAGATTTGCCGGCACCGACGAAGCGGATCGAATGACTTGATCAGTGAGGCTTTTCAGTGGTGCGGGTACTCGCATCACCAGTGAGATCGCGATGCCGGCCGCAGTGGTCGCTTTGTCGAGGGCGTTGAATCCGGTTGACTGTTGAGCGTCGTGCATGGTCACCTCCGGGTTGTTCATGCACTCCCCCCAGCCGTTGAGATGGCCCATGTCAAGGGTCGCCTCCGAGGCGATTCGTCATGCCCTTGACCTGGGCCATCTCAACGGCTACGAATCAGTTCAAGAACAACCCGGAGTGACCATGCCGACGCCACTCACCACACTCACCCCTCACGGTCACGGTCACGGTCACGGTCACGGTCACGGTCACGGTCACGGTCACGGTCACGGTCACGGTCACGGTCACGGTCACGGTCACGGTCACGGTCACGGTCACGGTCACGGTCACGGTCACGGTCACGGTCACGGTCACGGTCACGGTCACGGTCACGGATACGGCGCGCTCTCAGCTCCGGTCTTTCGGGCCTCCTTTGGCGATCAGCTATCCTGTATCCCAGATGCGAGCAACCGAAATCGTCGAACGTTGGTATGCCGAGGCCCTGGTGCGGCCGGCGGAGATCCTGCGTTCCTACAAGATGGTTCGAGTGCGGCCGGATGCGATCGCCGGACTCACGGTGGCGGTGGTGGCGATTCCGCAATCCATCGCCTATGCCTCCATCGCCGGGTTACCGCCATCTTACGGACTCTATGCCGCCGCGGTGGCGGCCATCGTCGGCTCCTTGTGGGGCTCCTCGCGATACCTCGCAACCGGGCCCACAAACGCCATTTCCATCCTGGTTCTGTCGATTCTGACTCCGCTGGCGGCCATCGGGTCGGCCGAGTACCTGATGGCGGCATCGTTGATGGCGGTCATGGTGGGCGTGTTCTGCATCATCTTTGGTTTTGCCGGGCTCGGCGTGTTGGTCAATTTCGCGTCTCGGGCGGTGCTGCTCGGTTTCACCGCCGGTGCGGGTGTGCTCATCGCCGCAGGCCAACTCAAGAATTTGCTCCGGCTCGATCTCCCGCGAAGTCCTCATCTGTGGCACTCCATGGTCGGGGTGGTGGAGCACCTGAACGAGACCCACTGGCAGAGCCTCCTTCTCGGGCTCGGGACGCTCGCGGCCATGGTGATCATTTCCAAAATGGCTCCGCGTCTCCCGGCCGCCCTGATGGCGCTCATCGGTGCAGGGATCCTGGTGGCGGTGGTCGGGGTCGACCGGCTTGGAGTGGCGGTCATCGGTCAGATTCCGCGGCAGATGCCGCAGCTGACATCGTTCTCCCTCGGTTGGATGTGGAGGGACGATCTGGTGGGCGCCCTGGTGATGGGTTCCATGGCGGTCGCGGCTATGGGGCTGGTCGAAGCGGTTTCCATCGCCCGCGAAATCTCGCGCCAGAGCGGTGAACGTCTCGACATCAATCAGGAGCTGGTCGGGCAGGGGATGGCCAATATCGCGGCCGGGTTGTTCTCCGGCTACGCCTGTTCGGGATCCTTCACCCGATCGGCGATCAATTTCCAATCGGGGGCGCGGACTCAGATCTCCGGAGTCTTCTGCGGTGTCTTCGTGCTGGGCGGGGTTCTGGCCTTTGGGCCCGCCGCCGCCTATCTGCCGAAGGCGGCACTGGCGGGGATGATCATGGTCATCGCCTATCGCATGGTGGACTGGAAAGGTGTCGGGCGGGTCAGGAGAACCTCTCGCAGCGAAACCGGAATCATGGTTTCCACCTTTGTCGCGACCCTGGTCTTCCCCCTCGAGTTCGCGGTTCTGGCCGGGGTCATTCTGTCGCTCGCCATCTACATCTACAAATCGAGCCTGCCGACGGTTCACACCGTGGTGCCCGATTCCACCTTTCGTCACTTCGTCGAGCGCGACAATGCCCCGTGCTGCAGCCAGTTGGGCGTGATCAACATCCGTGGCGCCCTCTTTTTCGGCGCGGCCAGCCATGTCGAGGACGAACTCCTCGCGAACTACGAGGCCAATCCGGGGCAGAACAACCTGCTCTTGAGGATGCACGGCGTCCACCAGTGCGATTTGGCCGGGATCGATGTCCTCGAGGGTATCGTTCGGCTCTATAGAGATGCCGGTGGAGATGTATTCCTGGTCCAGGTGCGCCCCGAGGTTCGTCAAATCATGGCGGCCTCCGGATTCGAGGAGCAGTTGGGCAGCGACCGCTTCCTCGAGCAGGAGGAGGCCATTGAGTGGCTCTTCGAGGAGGTCATCGACCCTGCGGTGTGTATCTACGAGTGCGAACACCGCGTCTTCGCGGAGTGCCAGCCGCTCGAGAAGCACCCTTACGACATTCGTCTTCCCGCCTATCCAACGCGATTCCACTATCCGGAACGCCAGTTCACCGTGCCCGAGTTCGAGGACGCTCTCCGCACCAACCGCAAGAGGGGTCTGCTTGTCGATGTACGGGAGCACGAAGAGTTTCTCCACGGCCATCTGGCAGGCGCCCAACTCATCCCGCTGCGACACATCATCGAAGACGCCGAGCAATTGCCGCGGGATCGGCCGATCCTCCTGATCTGTCGATCGGGACGTCGTTCGACTCGGGCGATGCACTGGTTGATTGGGCTCGGATTCGAAGACGTCGCCAACCTCAAGGGAGGAATCCTGAGTTGGAAGGCGATGGGGAGGCCGCTCGAAGTCGACTGACGTCGACTTCGTAATGATGAATGATGAATGATGAATTATGATTTTCATCGCACCATCGCACCATCGCACCATCGCACCATCGCACTCGCCGCGTCAATGACGTGACATTCGCGACATTTATGGTGGATTGTGGAGCAGGCATCCTGCCTGCTTTTCAGAACCGCTCGAGCAACTAATGCGTCGAACGATCGTCCGTTGGCGCTCGAGCACGATGTCCGTAATTCATCATTCATCATTCATAATTCATCATTGGTTTGTCACCCTTCAAGGGTGACAAAGTCTTTGTTCTTCAGGTTCCTGATCCTCCGGCAGACTTCGTAACCTTCGCGGGATCCGCCCTCGTTGGTGTTGCCTTCGATGGTCTCGATGATCTCATCGACGGCGGCGACGACGATCCCGACGTGGTTCCAGTCGGTGGGGGTCCGGCGTTGGACGAAGAGCGAGCCGCGGGGAAGGTCTTCGAGAGCGCCGCCGCCATCGGGGATCTCGGATTCCGCAATGAAACGACCCTCCGCCTGTGCGTCCTGCGAGATGACATCGCACGAGAAGGTCGGTCTCATGGGAAGCGGGGCGCCGGCGTGCCACGCGGCCTGGCGCACGAGAAAGCTCGCAAAACCGGCGCACCAGAGGAATCCTGGTCCGTCGGCGCCGTCCATGTAGATCCTGACCCATGGGCCCCGGTTGCTTCCGCCGACCTCACGAGGTCGTTCCCTGAGGTGTTGACGGGCGGCGCCGGCAACCCCGGATGAAACCCCGGTCGGCGGAGTTGACGGCGGGGCCAGGGCTCGGTGGAGGGGTTCGGTGAGTTCTTCAAACGTCGGCTTGTCGACGACGCCGGTCTTGGGCAGCCCGCGACGGGTCTGGAATCGACCCACCGCATACTGGGTGGCGGGACCGAATTGGCCATCCACCACCACCGCGATTCCGTTCAAGGTCAACCACTCCTGGACGCGCTGAACCGCCTTGCCGGTGAGGCCCCGTTCGAGGGGATGCATCAGACGGAGCTCCTTCCTGACCCAACTGAAGGGGATGTCGTCGATGTTGAGACCCATGATTTGCGCCTCCTTCCGCGTGAATTGAGCATTGCGTGTTGAAAAAAGGTTAGCACGTGGGATCGGGAGCCCGATCTGCCCGGAGAGGCGCGGGTCAGCCGATTCGCCCGGCCAGGCGGTCCGCAAGAAGGGTGAAACGCGCGCGTTGGGTGGCGTTGTCCACCGCCCGCGCGAGGGCCCGCCGGCTACCGACGATGACGACGAGTTTGCGTCCTCGGGTAACGGCGGTATAGAGCAGGTTGCGCTGCAGCATGATGTGATGTTGATGGTGGAGAACAATGACCACGGCGGGGTACTCGCTGCCCTGGCTCTTGTGGATCGTGCAGGCATAAGCCGGGATGAGGTCCTCGAGATTGTCGTGTGGAATACCCACGGCGCGTCCATCGAATCGGACCACCATCTCATCGGCATCTTCGTCAAAGAACTCGACGCGACCGATGTCCCCGTTGAAGATCTCGAGATCGTAGTTGTTTCGCACCTGCATGATCTTGTCACCCAGACGGAATCTCTTCGGGCCGACCGAGATCTCGGGGCCGGCCGGCGTGAGTTCCGCCTGGAGGCGCTCGTTGAGACGTCTTACCCCGAGCTCTCCCCGGTGCATGGGTGCAAGCACCTGGATGTCGTCGACGGGGTCGAGGTGGAAGTGATTCGGGATGCGTCTGCTCGCGAAATCCACCGCGAGTTCGGCGGCTTCGACGGGATCATCCCGGGCGACAAAGTAGAAGTCGGCGTCGGGGTTGTTACCGTCGGTGATCGGCATCTGTCCCGAGTTGATCCGGTGAGCGTTGAGCACGATGCGGCTGGCCTCCGCCTGGCGAAAGATGTGGTCGAGGCGGACGAAGGGCACGACGCCGGAGGCAATGAGGTCGCCGAGTACATTGCCGGGACCGACACTCGGCAATTGGTCGGCATCGCCCACCAAGACCAGTCGGCACCCGGGTCGGATGGCTTCGAGGAGGTGGCCTGCGAGCTCGATGTCGAGCATGGAAACTTCGTCGACCACGACGACGTCTGCTTCGAGGGGATTTTCTCGATCGCGGGTGAATGTCCAACTGCGCGGATTGAACTCGAGGAGTCGGTGGATGGTCCTGGCATCGCTGCCGGTGGCTTCTGCAAGTCTCTTGGCCGCCCGGCCGGTGGGTGCGGCAAGTAATACCCGTTGTTTCCGTTCGGCGAAGATCTGGGTGATCCCTCGCACCAGGGTCGTTTTTCCGGTGCCGGGACCACCGGTGACCACGAGTACCCGCCCCTTGAGGGCGGCGGCAATCGCCTGCCGCTGGTTCTTGGCCAACTCGATGGAGGCCTGGCGCTGATACCAGGAGACGGCCTTATCGACATCGATGGCGCCCCCATCGGCGCCGTGGCTGAGGAGTTCGCGGATGTGGTTGGCCACGGTGGCTTCGGCCGCCTCGAGTCGGAGGGTGAAAATCGCTGTCTCGTCATCGGCTCGGACCACGGCCACCACCGATTGCCGCTGTTGGAGCTGATCGAGCACCGGCTCGAGGAGGGTCTGGTCGATCTCGAGGAGGGCCGCCGCCTCCTCGAGAAGTCTCGATCGAGGAAGGAAAACATGCCCTTCAACGGAGGCTTCGGAAAGAGTGAAGAGCAGTCCCGCGCGGAGACGCTGCGGCGAGTCGGCGGGGATCCCGATGCGCTGGGCGATGCGATCGGCGGTTCTGAAACCGACTCCGAAGACGTCTTCGGCGAGTCTGAAGGGATCTTCGCGGACGACATCGACCGCGGCTGCGCCGTACTTGCCATAGGCTTTGACGGCGACACCGGGAGCGATCCCGTGCCCAGTGAGAAAGACCATGATCTGTTGGATTCCGCGGTGCTTCTCCCATGAGGCCCGGACCTTGGCCAGAGTCGCTCGACCGATGCCGTGGATCTCGAGCAGCCGCTGGGGGTCGCGGTCCATGATTTCCAGGCTGTCGAGTCCGAAGGTGTCGACGATTCTCGCAGCCATGGTCGGACCGATGCCCTTGACGCGACCGGTGCCCAGGAACTTGCGGATCCCCTCCAGCGTCGATGGGGCGACAGTGACGTAGGACTCGGCTTGGAACTGCTCACCGAATCGTGGGTGTTCGACCCAACGACCTGTCAAGCGGAGCTCGTCGCCCTCCCGGACGCCGAGCAGAGGGCCCGTCGCGGCAAAGGCGCCGCGTTCGTCGCTGTCGAGCCGGACGGCGCACCACCCGCTATCATCGCTCGAGTAGAGCAGGCGGGAGACGGTGCCGTTGATGGACTCGGGTGACATCCCATGGATGATAGCTCGATCCGGCGAATATGGGCGGCGACATGGGCAGGGGGTAGCGACTGCGCCAGTCGGTTCCATCTATCCGCGTACAGTGTCGGTAGGCGCAATGGAACCGCCAAGTCGCCGAGGTCGCAAAGGTGCCGCCAAGAGATTTTTGCCTCATCGCATGGTTTTGGAAAGCGGTTCGCCCGGAGGATCGGCAGGGGTCCGGGTCAATATCGTGATGCTTTGCGGGAACTTGGCGAACCTAGCGTCTTTGCGGTTCGATTGTGCGCCGCCGGGTTGCTCCTCGCCCTTCGGGTTTTCCAGACGCGTGGGTTCTACATCTCTGGAAAACGAGAGCAGAGATGCTCGGCCAATGCCGTTATGGTCAGCGACGGGTTCACCCCGAGGTTTGCGCCGATCACCGAACCATCCATGACATAGAGCCCCTCGTGGCCGTAAAGCTCGCCGTTGGGGTTGATCACCCCGGATTCTGGTCCCGATCCGATGGCGCAACCACCGAGGATGTGGGCGGTGGATCCGGTGTTGAGAAAGACCTCGTTGACGCTGTTCTGAGCGACGCCGTCGAGCTCCGTTGCGACTTCCCTTGCGACCTCATTGGCGACGGGAACATAGGATGGGATGCCCGGCTGACCGGGGTGGGGTTGCGAGGTCAGCGCGCGGCTGAAGGGCCAGAGCCACTGTCGCTGACGAACCAGTCTGGTGTGGTTGTCGGCGGTCTGCATGGCCATGAGCACCACCGAATGTTCGGCCTTGCCCCAGGGCTTGGTGACCCTCCAGAAATCGAGGGGGTGGCGAAGGGCATTCCAGAGCCACCGCAACGGTCGTGGAAGACCGGGCCCGCCATCCGCAAGCATCGTCCCGAGGAGGAGCATGACATCGGAGCCCTTCGAGAAGCGGACCGCCTCCATGTGTGTGACGTCGTCGACCTCGACCTTGGCGGCGATGGCGACGCCCTCCCAAAGGTCGTCCCTGCTCCGGGATGTCATTCCCAGGAGGGCCTCCGAGTTGGTTCTGACGACGTTGCCGAGTTGGTCGGAGATCCGCGGCAGGGCGCCGGCCTCCTTGCACTGCATGAGGAGTTTGACCGTTCCGAGGACTCCGGCCGAAAAGACCACTCTTCGTGCGGTCATCGCGCCGCGGCGGGCGACCGGCCATTTCGGGCGTTTCCAACGAATTCGATAGCCGCCGCCCGAGAGTTCCTCCACCAGCTCCACCTGGGTGTCGGGGACCACCTCCGCCCCCAGCTCCTCCGCGAGATAGAGGTAGTTCTTGTCGAGGGTGTTCTTGGCGCCGTACCGGCAGCCGACCATGCAGCCGCCGCAGAAGTTGCACCCGGTGCGGTCGGGACCCGCGCCGTCGAAATACGGATCCGGGACGGTCACATCGGGCTGACCGAAGTAGATGCTCACATCGGTGGGTTTGAAGGTGTGACCCAATCCGCGGCGTTCGGCGGCACGCTTGAGCGCGAGATCGGGTTCGCCGAGCTTGGGGTTGGTGACGGCGCCGAGCATCCGTCGTGCAGTAGCGAAATGATCGGGCATGATCGAACGCCAATCCTCGAGCCCGGCCCATTGGGGATCGTCCCAAACGGTCTCCGGTGGCTCGAAGAGGGTGTTGGCGTAGACCAGGCTGCCGCCGCCGACCCCGACGCCGTGGAGGATGAGGGATTCTCTCAGGAGGTGGAGGCCGAAGATTCCACGGCAACCGATTTTGGGAAACCAGAAGGCCTTGCGGAGATTCCAGTTGGTCCTGGGAAAATCCTCCGGTTTCCAGCGTTTGCCCTTCTCGATGACGGTGACGCGATAACCCTTCTCCGAGAGCCGCAACGCGGCAACAGAGCCGCCGAAACCCGATCCGATGATCGCGACATCGGTGTCGAAATCATTGGCGTCAGCTGATGTTACTTGAGTCATGACCACCTCAAAGGGAGTTTACCTGCGATGCCGCACTTCGGCAAACGTCCGAGCCTCCTGCGAAATCCTACAAGACGACAAGGTGCCAGCTTCACCGCAGAGATGCATCGCAGGCGGGGACGCCAATGTTACAAGGATGCTCGCGATGTTGTAGCGACCGCGTCCCCGCGGGCGATGGTCGCTAAGCGTCGATTCCCGCCGCGATCCCGAATGTTGCAGGAGGCTCGCCGGTGAGCGGCCGGTTGTCCGGGGGTCACAATACACCCGGGAAGGCGGCGAGGATGCCTTCAGCATCGCCCCGTGGACGATTCCGGG
This sequence comes from uncultured Acidobacteriota bacterium, assembly GCA_963753035.1. Classification (GTDB taxonomy): domain Bacteria; phylum Acidobacteriota; class Thermoanaerobaculia; order Thermoanaerobaculales; family Sulfomarinibacteraceae; genus JAHECW01. The sequence continues at coordinate 69,053 of CAVWAW010000013.1, forward strand.
CCTGTATACTCGGCGCGTGAAACGGCTCAGTCATTTTTTGGTCGCCGCGATCATTGCGTTTTTCTTCATCACGGGCTACACGGCGAGCTCCTCCGCAGTTGGGCTCACGGTGACGACTTCGGATGGTCGACCGGTCGTATGGGCTGATTGGCTCGAAGAAAACGGACCGGTCGCGGTGCTGCTCTGGGCATCGTGGGTGCCCGATGCCGCCACGACCCTGGACAACATCGATACCATCACGGCCACAGCTCGAACGCGGGACCTCGATGTGATCCTCGTGGTCGTGCAGGAATCGTTGAGTGAGGCGCAGGAGTCCCTCGAGGGTGTCGATGTTCGGTGGTTCCACGACCGATTCGGTCATCTCCTGAAAGAATATCGTGTGGTGTCGATTCCGCGGTTGCTGGTCATTTCCGGGGATGGAACCGTGGTTGAACGACTCGAGGTGAAGCCGGAGTCGTTGCGCGCATGGGGTGGTGGGTGATCGCGCGGTCCGAGCAGCTGAACCGATCCGCACGCCTCAGGACCCGCCGTTCCGCGTGGCTCTGGGCCTGCTTGGCGATCTCTGTCTTGATCGGCGCGTGCGACAGCCCCCCTGAGGAGTCGAGGGAGCCGACGGAACCCGTCGTCGTGGTTCCCATGGAGGCCCACCGACCGCCGATACAGGTGACGGTTTCTTCCGGCGACACCATCGAAAGCGTGAGTCGGCGGTTGGCCGGGGATGGTTGGATCGCCTGGCGGGACGCTTTGACCGCCGAAATCGATTCGCGCAAACTCAGACCGGGCACCGTTTTCAACGGGGTTAGAAGCCCTGGCGGAGAGCTCGAGGTACTCAGGGTCGTCCTCGATCAGCGATCCGAGATCGTCTTCGAGGCGCTCCCGGAAGGTATTTCGACCTCTCGGCTCGATCGAGAGGTGGTGAGCGAGGTCGTTCGCCTCGAAGGATTTGTCGAGTCGTCCCTGTTCCAGGCGGTGAGCGCAGCCGGAGGCCGGCCCGCCCTGGCGGTCGGAATCGCCGAGATCTTTCGCTGGGATGTGGATTTCCTGCGCGATCTGCGGCAGGGGGACAGTTTTGTGGTGGTCGTCGACGAGCAGCGGATCGAGGGCGAATTCTATCGCTACGGGACGATCTTTGCCGCCCGGTTCACCAACAAGAACAAAGCCATGGATGCCGTGATCTACCCGGACAAAGATGGTCGGCTCGGCTACTACGACCTCAACGGCCATCCGCTGCGAAAGATGTTTCTCCGTTCACCGCTCAAGTTCAGTCGCGTCACCTCCAGATTCAGCAACAGTCGATTCCATCCGGTGCTCAAAAAGCGGATGCCGCACTATGGTGTCGATTACGGTGCGCCGGTGGGGACCGAGGTCCACGCCACGGCCGACGGAGTCGTGACCCTTGCCGGAAGGAACGGTGGCGCCGGGAACATGGTGAGCATCCGCCACCCCAACGGGTACCAGACCAACTATCTTCATCTCAGTAGGTTCGGCCGTGGGATACGGCAGGGCGTCCGGGTCTCGCAGAGTCAGGTGATCGGGTACGTGGGGTCGACCGGTCTCTCCACCGGTCCTCACCTGGACTATCGAGTCAAACACAACGGCAGGTGGATCAATCCGTTGACCATCTCGTCGCCGCCGGTCAAACCTCTCGAGGCCGACCGCCTCCAGAGGTTCCTCGGACACGCCTTATCGGTTCTCGATCTTCTAGACGGCGGTGAGGCGCCGATTGGAGCGCGAGGTTGAACAACCGTCCGATTTCGGTGCACTCCGCCGCTCCATGCCGGGTGGATCTCGCGGGCGGCACCCTCGACATCTGGCCCATCGGCCTCTTCCATGCGGGATCGCTCACGGTCAACATCGCCATCCCCATCGAGGTCGAGCTGGTGGTGGATCTCGCCGGCGAACCGGATATGGTTCTGCACACAGCACCAGGGGGCGAGGTGAGGCGGTTTTCGAAGGCTCAGGCAACAACGGATCTCACCGCCGCGGTGGTGTTTTCGGTGGTGCCGCACGGTGGCGTCCAGGTCCGGGTGATCTCTCAGGCGCCCTTCAGATCGGGGATCGGGGGCTCATCGAGCTATGGCATCGCGCTTGTGCGGGCGCTCAATGCGCTGGTGGGCCGGGCCCAGGACGAAACACGGATGGTGACTCTCGTTCGCGATCTGGAAGCTCGTGTCCTGGGAGTTCCCACCGGCGAACAGGACCACTGGGCCGCGGTCCGCGGAGGCGTCCTCGCGCTTCACCTGGAAGCAGGGGGCAACCGCGTTGAGGGCCTTGATGTGGCTCCCGAGTGGTTGAGCGAACGGATGACGGTTTTCTACTCTGGAATCCGCCACCGGTCGGGGATGGTCAATTGGCAGGTCATCCGTCGACGATTGGATGGCGATGCTGCGACAACCGAGGCGTTTGACGAGATCGCGGCGGCGGCCCGCGAATGCCGGGACGCCCTCCTGGCTCAGGACGAAAATGCGGTTGGGGCGTCCATCCGACGCGACTGGAAGGCTCGACGCCGGCTGGCTCCGGATGTGAGCACCGTCGAACTCGACGAGCTGATCTGCGTGGCCCTCGACCACGGAGCAACCGCGGTCAAGGGCTGTGGCGCCGGGGGTGGTGGAAGCATCGTCGTCTGGCATCCCGTCGGTACCCGCACAGAAATCATCTCAGCGTTGGAAGGCGCTTCCAGCGGCGGCCGCGTGCTGGCCACCTGCGCCGCGACTGAAGGCGTTCGCCTTATTCCGGAATCTTGAGCTTCTGTCCGACCTTGATGAGGTTCGGATCATCGAGAATGTCGCGGTTCGCCTCGAAAATCCTCATGTAGTCGCCGGCTTTGCCGTAGTACTTCTGTGAGATGTGACCGAGGGTGTCGCCGGACGCCACCATGTGGTACCGCTCCGTCGGCGGTTCGACATCGGCCGCGACCTCGACCAGTTCCTCGGGTTCCGGTGCCGGTTTGTCCACCTTGATGGTGTTGATGATGTTGTCGGGGGATACCATCTCGTCGAGCTTCTGCATGGTCGCAGTCGCCACCTCGCGGCTCGGCGCCTCGCCGGTGAGGGTGACGACCTTGCCTTTGACCTGGGCGCCGAGGCGGCGGACACCGAGGTTCTTGGCCTTGATTTCTGTGATGGCCTCATTGACCTTGTCTTCGAAAGATTTTCCAAATAGATCGAACAGACCCATGAGCTGCTCCTTTGTGGTTCATTGTTTTCGTTCATCACGCATTCGCTGCACGGAACTATATCAGGACCGGATATACTCCCGGCACCCAGCAGAAGAACGTGTCCCTGACGGACAGAGGGGAACTCGATGGAAGATCGCGAACTCTATCTCGGCAGCGAAATCGACGGAATCGATCGCATTCACATCGATATGGACCACCTGACGACCCACGCGGTGTGTCTCGGGATGACCGGTTCGGGAAAAACCGGTCTCGGCATTGTCGCGCTGGAGGAGTTGGCGCGACGAAAGGTGCCGCTTCTCATCGTCGATCTCAAGGGTGACATGGTGGATCTTCTGCTCAACTTTCCGGATCTCGATCCGGAGTCATTCAAGCCCTGGTTGCCCGCGGATGAGGTGGGGGACCGGAACCCAGAGGACGTTGCCCGCGAGCAGGCTGACAAATGGAGAATGGGGCTCGATCGTTCCGGGCTTGGGCCTTCGGACATGGCGATGGTCAAAGGCGGGGTGGAATGGCAGCTCTTTACCCCGGGTGTGGCTTCGGTGGCGCCGCTGGATATCCTCCCTGCCCTGAGCGCGCCTGAGGGGTGGGATCCCACCGCCGATCCCGACGCCGCCACCGACCGGGTCAACGGAGTGGTCGGGGCGTTACTCTCCCTGGTCGGTCGCGGCGGTGACGCGCTGTCGGATCGTGACCACGTGCTCACGGCATCGGTTGTCCTCGAACATTGGACGAGGGGTGATCATCTCGATCTGGGCGGATTGCTCACGAGTCTTGCCGACCCTCCCATCGAAGTGCTGGGTGCGCTGCCCCTGGATGTGTTCTACCCGCGCGATGATCGGATGAAGTTGGTCATGGCGCTCAACACCCTCCTCGCCAGCCCGGCTTTTTCCGCCTGGACAAAGGGCACGCCGCTGACCATGGAGGCATTGCTGGGGACACGAGAACATCCGCGCGCCAGCGTCATCTCGGTGGCGCATCTCGATGAACGCCAACGGCTGTTCGTGATCGGGCTACTGGTCTCGGAACTCGTGGCGTGGATGCGGCGGCAGCCGGCCTCATCGGGTCTCCGCGCGCTCCTCTACATGGATGAGGTCTTCGGGATTCTTCCGCCGCATCCGGCCAACCCGCCGACAAAGAGACCGCTCCTGACGCTCTTCAAGCAAGGACGGGCGTTCGGGGTGGGCGCATGGCTCGCGACCCAGAACCCCGTCGATCTCGACTACAAGGCCCTTGGCAACGCCGGTGTCAAACTCGTCGGCAGACTCATCACCGATCGCGATCGCGAGCGAGCGCTTGAAGGGCTCGGCATCAACGTGCTCGACGACGGCCGAGATGCCGATGAGGTGGTCGCCCGACTCGGCAAGCGCGAGTTCCTCCTCGACGACGTTCGCGAGCAGACCACGGGTACGGTTCTTCTCGTCTCGTTGGGCCATGAGCTATCTCCGTGGACCGGTGACCCTCGCGGAGATGGCGCCGCTTGTGAGCAGACCCGCACCGGAGAAGACCCATCCTCCCGCCGAGGAGGGTTCAATGAAATCGTCATCCCGCCGATCGGCGGGCGCGTCTTCGCCACCGGTGCTTCAACAGGATCTGAGCACCCGATTCGGGTTTTCCGGCGGAGGTCCTGCGCGGCCCAGCATCGTGATTCGCAACTCCGTCAGCGTCAGCCGGAGGAGTCTTGATCTGAGTCGAACGGCGGATGAAAACTGGTGGGTGCCTGTTGACGAAGACGGGGCCCTGCGCTGGGACGCGGCGGAGCTTCTGGAGGAACTGCCTGAAACATTCGTCGAGGCCCCCGAAGGCATGGTCTTTCCCAAAGCCGCTCCTGGAAAACTCGGGACCGAGGCGGCTCGAGCCGAGCGCGACTTTGTCGGTTGGAGGGCGAGACGACCGGTCGAGGTTTTGGCCAACCAGAAGCTCAAGCTGGCCGCTGGTGTTGACGAGAATCAGGAAGCGTTCGTCCATCGCTGCCTCGAGGTGGCGGACCGGGCCGATGATGCGACTCAGAAACGGACCCGACAGCGCTACGAAAAGAAGATGAAGAGCATCCAGAAACGACTCGCTCGGGAACGTGACGAGCTCGAACGAGACCGACAGACGGTGGCCTCGCGCAAGGCAGAAGAGTCCCTCGGTCTCGTCGAGAGCCTGTTCTCGGTGCTGCTCGGTTCGAAGAGCATCCGGTCGGCATCGCGAAAGGCGGCGTCGAAGGTCAAGACCGCCGCCGGAAAACGTCGGATGCGTCAGACCGCCGAGGGATCGGTGACCGAGTCGATGAACGAAATCGAGCGCCTCGAACTCGAACTCGAAGATCTCGCTGAGGAGCTCCAGGATGAGATCGATCGGATCGCCGAGGACTCGGAAAAGATCGCCGAGAAGGTTGAGATTGTCGAGGTGCGGCCTATCCAAAAGGATATCGAAGTCACCGACGTATGGTTGGTGTGGTCTTGAATCAGCGCCCTGAAGATTCTCAATATTATGTCGTTTTCAGGAACCGTTGCTGGTATGGTCGTTGTATGAATGGCGGTTCTCCATGATCTCAGTGCAGAAGATCATCCTTGCCCGGCACGGCGAGTCGACCAGCACCAGCGAAAATCCTCAGCGTCCATTGGCCATCACGGGCCGTCAACACGCCGAACTGATGGCGAGCTGGCTCAACGATTGTGGCTATGGGATCGATGAGATCGTGCACTCGTCCAAACTCAGAGCGAGGCAAACAGCCAAGATCTTCGGTTCACGCCTCGGTCTTCATGCGGCCCACGTCCGGGAGATGTCCGGACTCAAACCCCATGACGATCCGGCGCCCGTGGCAGACCTCGTCCAGGCCGAACGCAGGTCGATCATGGTGGTGAGTCATCTTCCATTTCTCAATCGTCTGGTGAGTCTCTTGGCGGCGGGTGACCCGGACCGGCTCCAGTTTCAGTTTTCGGATGCGGGAGTCGTGATTCTCGCGAAGGTCAGCGGCGGCTGGCGGATCGAGGCTGTTGTCGGGCACCAGATGGTCTGACCGCCGAGGCCAGAGTATTTCCACAACGTCTTCTGCGCGATCGGTGAGAGCGTCGACGTTGTCTGGGTGAGGGCGCTCATGGAGGGCCTCCACGTCGGCGCCTTCCTGATCGCAATACTGCTCTGTCCGGCGGGTATCCTGGTCGGTCTGGTCGGTCTGGTCGGTCTGGTCGGCTGGATCGCCGTGCCCAACCGCACCGGGCGAAAATCGGATCCCGCCGCGGATTGACTCACGTCAAGGTTCACCTACAGCGAGTCAATTGATCCTCCGTCTCGGTGCGTGGACGTTTCTGAGATAACATAACCGGGAAGGAACCCAATAAATGAAGGACCTCATCGGTCGCACCCTCGGGCATTACCGCGTCGTCGAGAAGATCGGCGCCGGTGGGATGGGTGTGGTCTACCGAGCTCACGACGAGCGGCTCGACCGCGACGTGGCCATCAAGGTCTTGCCCGAGGAGGTGGCGCGGGACGAGGAGCGTCTCGCTCGCTTCGAGCGCGAGGCGAAGCTGCTGGCTTCTCTCAGCCACCAGAACATCGCGACCCTCTTCGGCCTCGAGGAGCAAGATGGCCAGAAGTTCCTGGTGATGGAGCTGGCCGAGGGCGAGACCCTGGCGGAACGGATCGAACGGGCGCCGGTCCCCATCGAAGATGCATTGGATTGTGCGCGCCAGATCGCCGAGGGGCTCGAGGCTGCACACGAGAAGGGGATCATCCACCGCGACCTCAAACCCGCCAACGTCATGCTCTCGCCCGAAGGTCAGATCAAGATCCTCGACTTCGGTCTCGCGAAGGCCTGGTACCCGGAATCGAGCGATGTCGATCTGAACGAGTCTCCCACACTCACCGCCGGGATGACCCGCACCGGGGTGCTGCTTGGCACCGCCGCCTACATGAGCCCTGAACAGGCACGTGGAAAGCAGGCCGACAAGCGTGCCGACGTCTGGGCCTTCGGGTGTGTGCTCTACGAGATGCTGACGCGGCAGAAGGCCTTTCAGGGGAACGACGCGTCACAGGTCATGGCCGCGATCCTCAGGGACGATCCCGAGTGGTCCGAGCTTCCTCCCGGAACGCCGGACCACATCCGGCGGCTTCTCGC
>CAVWAW010000014.1:0-22613 GCA_963753035.1 uncultured Acidobacteriota bacterium
CCTTCGCGGTCTTTGCGTCTTTGCGGTGAAACTGCGATGGTGCGATGTCTTGGTGTTTCTGTGGCGGACCTGCCCGTCTTCGACGACCGCTATTTCTTCGCGTAACGCCTCGCGACGTAGTCATCGATAAGTTCAAGGAACTGGGCCGCCACCATCTCCGGAGTTCCCTCGAGGGTCGCGGCCATCTTGCCGTCGATGAAAACCGGGCATCGTGGCGCTTCACCGGTCCCCGGGAGGCTGATTCCGATGTCGGCGCTCTTTGACTCACCGGGACCGTTGACGACGCATCCCATGACGGCCACCTTGAGCGTCTCGACGCCGTCGTGGGACTCTCGCCACCCGGGCATTCGATCGCTGAGGTGAGTTCCCACCCTTTGAGCGAGTTCGCGAAACCCTGCGCTGCTGGTTCGACCACATCCCGGGCAAGAAACGACCGATGGGGCGAAGGATCGAATATCGAGAGACTGGAGAAGCTCACGGGCCGCCAGAACCTCGCCACGCCGGTCGCCGCCGGGCGCGGGAGTCAGTGAGACTCGGATCGTGTCGCCGATTCCCTCGGCGAGCAGGGTCCCCATGGCTGCCGCCGACCAGACCAGGCCCCGGACGCCCATCCCCGCTTCGGTCAGACCGAGGTGGAGAGGCTGACGGGTCTCGCGATGGAGACGGCGATAGATTCGGATCAGATTCACCGGCGAGGAGACCTTGCACGAAATGACGATACGGTCTTTCCCGAGACCGGTCCGAAGCGCCGATTCGGTCGACTGGATCGCTGAGATGACCGCGCACTCGTCGAGAACCTCGGCCGATGTCATACCCTGGTTGCGTTCGGCGTTCTCGGCCATGAGGGCCGTAACGAGTTCGCGATCCAGAGAGCCCCCGTTGACCCCGATTCTGATCGCCTTGCCGTGGTCGCGGGCGATTTCGCAGATGGCGGTGAAATTGGCATCGTGGCGATCACCGAAGCCCACGTTTCCGGGATTGATGCGGTACTTGTCAAGGGCCTGTGCGCAGGACGGGTTTCGCTCGAGGATGACGTGGCCGTTGAAGTGAAAATCGCCGACGAGAGGCACCGGGCAGCCGCTGTCGGTCAGCCGCCGTTTGATCTCCAAGACCGCCGCCGCCGATTCGTGGGTATCGACGGCGATCCGGACAAGCTCGGCGCCGGCGTCGACCAGCTCCCGACACTGACGAGCGGTGGCTTCGGCATCTGCGGTGTCGGTGTCCGTCATGGCCTGAACCACAACCGGGGCGCCACCTCCGATGGTAATGCCCCCGACCTCGACCGCGATCGTCTTGCCTTTCACGTCCACTCCCGGCAAACCCTCCAATGGCTGAAATCCAGGTCATGATACTGCCTTTTGGCTCTGGGTTAGGGGTTTTGCGATTGGCGGGGGAACGGGGATGATGAGACGATGAATGGAATGAGTGAAGACACGGCCTCGGTTCGGGTTGTCGATTCCGCCAGCGGGCGGTCGCTGACCGCGTGGGTTCGGGAAGTCGGCGACGATGTCGTGGTCGCGGTCGGTGGGGGAGACCGGCCTCATGTCGGTTGTGTGGTGCTCGCGGTGCCGACTCCGAGACGGGGAGCCTCGGGTTTTGCTCCATCATGTTCGGTGTTGACCATCCCTCCTCACAAGGAAGAACCCATCGCCAGAGCCGTCGCCGAGTGCGTCTGTCGACGACTCGGTCGAGTGACGGTGGCGACCGCGGGGGTTCACGAGGATGACATCGATCGGGACGGGATCATGATCTATCTACGGCTCGGAGAGGAACTCGCCGAAGCGGTGGCCGAGAACCTCGCGGAAGAACCGCGGCCTCCGCTACAATACTGACAGGCATGAGCCTTCTACTGCTCTACATCCTTGTCACGCTGCCCGCCCTCGGCGGCCGCACGCTTGCCGTGCGGGTCTTTGGTTTCGATGACGGCGAGGCATGGGCCCTGGGTCGGACCCTCGGTCTGGTGCTGGTCGCCTTTCCGGCTTGGTGGGCCGGGGCCGTTGGGGTCAAGGAGTGGCAGTGGCTCGGTATCGCAGTGCTGGTCGGCTGCGCCGTGGTTGGCGGCGTCGATCTGTGGCGCCGGCGGCCGAATTGGCGCTCGCTGGCCGAGGCCGAGTTCGTGTTCTTGCTGGGGTCGGGCGCGGTGATGTGGCTCCGTCTTGTGAGACCCGACATCCTCGGTCAGGAAAAGCTCATGGATCTCGGGATCCTCGCGTCGCTGCTTCGCGCCGAGAGCTTTCCGCCGCCGGATATGTGGCTGGCCGGTGAGACCCTTCCCTACTACTACTGGGGGGCGTTGATCTGGGCCGTGCCGGTGATTCTGAGCAAGATTCCGCTCGATCTCGCATACAACCTCATCGTCGCGGGGGTGGGCGGCCTCGCAGCGTGCCTGCTCTGGACCCTGGGGCGCCGCGCCGGAGAGGGCGGAGGCTCGGGTTGGATCGCCGTCGCGTTCGGACTCTTCGCCGGCACAGCCGATGGTTTTCGTCAGTTCATGGTCACCGGGTCGATTTTCAATCTTGACTACTGGCATTCGTCACGGCAGGTTCCGGACACCATCACCGAGTGGCCGCTCTTCACCCTCTGGTTGGGCGATCTTCATCCCCACCTTCTCTCCATCCCCCTCGTCCTCGCGACGGTCCTGCTCGCGTGGCAGATCGGCAGAGTGGGTCCCCGGATCGGTCTCGTTGTCGGAACGGCAGTCCTCTTCGGTGTCACCTGGGCGGCCAATCCCTGGTCCATGCCGCCGACGCTGGTTGCTGCGGCGTTGATGATTCTGTGTGGCGACGGAACGTGGCACTGGCCCGACCGCGAAGGGTGGTCGAGGTGGCTCTCGGTTTTTGTCGTGGCGGTTGCGGGGTGGTTCGCCGCTGCGCCGTTTCACCTCAGTTTTCATCCACCATTCCAGGGGGTCAAGGCTGTCACGGCATGGACCGAGCCGGCGATGCTCCTGCTGTGGAGTGGTGTTCTCCTGATCCCGGTGGTCGCCGCCGCGTGGGCACTCATGTGCCGGATCTTCGGCGGTGATGGGCGAGGAACGGCAATCGCGTTCACCACGGTGGCGGTGACTCTCATCCTGGCATCTGCCACCGGGCGACCGACACTCGTGATACTCGCCATGCTGCTGGTCGTGCTGGTGGTGGCCGCGGTGACCGGGGAGGACTGGCACTCCCGACCCGGGATCGCCCTGGCGGCTCTCGGGGTCTTTCTCCTGTTGGTTCCAGAGATCGTCTATGTAGTGGACTCCTACGGCGAAAAACTCCATCGGATGAACACGGTCTTCAAGTGCTATATCCAGGCATGGGTGTGCCTCGCGATCGCACTGCCCGCGCTTCTGGTGGTGGGGTTTCGTCAGCAACGGTCGCGTTCGGTCGCCGTGTTCCTGATGAGTGTCCTGGCATTGCCCCACCTTTTGGGGATGGCGATTCAGCCCGTTACCGGGAAACCTGTCAGGATCGATGGTCTTTCGTGGATGGGACCCGATGACCGCGCCGTCGTTCGCTTCCTCCGAACCCAACCCCGCGGAGTGTCCATCGTCGAGGCGGTGGGCGGCGCCTACACCGAATACGCGAGGATCTCGTCGGCGTCCGGCGTGCCCGCGTTCCTGGGTTGGGCGAATCACGAGCTCGTCTGGCGCGGCCATGACGTCAGTCCGCTGACCGATGCGCGACGTGATCTGGTGGACAGGATCTACCGATCGGAGAGTCCGGAGTCGGTGACGGCCGCCGTGGATGAGGCCGGGATCGACTTTGTCGTGATCGGCGCCCTGGAGCGGAGGGATTTCGATGCGGCTCATCTTGCGGCGATTCGCACGGCCGGCGAGGTGATTCCCCTCGAGGACGGCGGGGAGGTCGTACGATTCCGGAGTGCTGAGGCTTCTGAGAACTGAATGGCCCGACAGAACCGGCGATCCGAAGTAGATTCAAGATGTCACAGGAGCCGATGATGGCTGACCGAGGAGGAGCAATGACCGAAGGACCCGAACTCAGCGTCGTGATCCCGGCGATGAACGAGGAAGACAACATTCAGGCCATGCACGATCGCCTGATCGCCGCCCTCGGTGACGAGGTCGATGGTCTGGAGATCGTCTGGGTCGATGATGGTTCGACCGATTCGACCTGGCGGAAGATCTCCGACCTCGCGGCCGGCGATCCCCGGGTTCGTGGCTTGAGTTTTTCCCGTAACTTCGGTCACCAAACGGCGGTGACGGCGGGTGTCGATGCGGCCCGCGGACGCGCGGTGGTGATCATCGACGCCGATCTTCAGGATCCGCCGGAGGTCATTCCCGAGATGGTCGCGAAGTGGCGCGAGGGTTACGAGGTGGTCTTCGGTCAGCGGACCCAGCGCGACGGCGAAACGATCTTCAAGAGATTCACCTCGGCGGCGTTCTATCGCACCCTTCGACGACTCGCCCACATCGAGATCCCTCTCGACACCGGCGACTTCCGGCTCATGGGTCCCAAGGCGTTGGAGGCCTTCCGCGCCATGCCGGAGCACAACAGGTTTGTCCGCGGGATGGTGAGCTGGATCGGGTTCCCGCAGACGGCGGTTGGATTTCATCGCAAACAGCGCGTCAAGGGAGAGACCAAGTACCCCCTCAGGACCATGCTCAAACTGGCCCTGAGCGGGTTCACCTCGTTCAGTTTCGTCCCCCTGCGATCCGCGACGTGGTTGGGGCTCGGGTCAACCGCCTTTGCCGTGTGCTATATCGTGCTTCGCACCGTCCTCTCGATAGCTGGGTGGGTGCCCTTCGGATCGGCCGGGATGGTCGCGACGGTCTTTTTCCTCGCGGGTGTTCAGTTACTCGCCATTGGCGCCCTGGGTGAATACATCGCCCGGGTCTTCGACGAGGCCACCCGGCGGCCGCTCTACCTGATCAAGGAACACACCGACGGCGGGACCGCGGTGATTCCGCCTCATCGGTGAGGGATCGTCTCATCGGGAGAGGAAGAGGGAGAGGCCGGGCGATCAGTAAAATGTCTACTTGTCCCAGACCTTGAGATAGTCGATCTCTCCCAGCGGTACCTTTTCGGTGTAGTAGACCGCGCCGCCCCTCACGGTCGTGTCCTGATCGAGGAGGAGCTGCCCACCCTGGGCGCCCTTGATGATCGACTCCCGCTGCGAACCGTCTTTGAAGAAGATCGTCACCCGCATTCCGGCCGAGGCTCGGATGGTTTCGGTCTCTCCCGGCTGGACCAGAGTGAAATGGGTCAACTGGGCGTGGCGGCGTTTGGACTGAACGATCCGGTGGGTGTCGAGACCAAAGCGGGTTGCGATTCGTTCGGCACGGACGAGGGTGAGATTGGCGATTTCCCACAGACCGCCGTCGACCGCAGCGTTGGCGCGGTCGACCAGGAGATCGACGATCTGGTTTGCGGTGCCGAGCACGGTCGCGTTATCGGAATCAACCAGGGCCGCCTTGGAAAGTTGGTCGATGGCGCCATCGATATCACCATCGGCCAATGCGAGGCGCGCCTTCCCGATCGCCTCGGCAAGAATGGCGCCGGGTGCGGGGGTCGTGGATTTGGCGATGGTTCTCGGTGTTGCGGTTGGCCGCGGTTGCGGAATTGTCTTTTGCGGAGCGGGTTGGCTGGCGGCGGGTTCGACCTTCGTACCCGCGGTCGTCTGGTGACGAACAATAATCACGACGCAGACGGCGATGGCGATGACCGAAATCAGCCCGACCACGGCGAGTGGTTTCGGCACCGCCCACCTCGATGGTCCGGCTTCGATCTCGAAGTCGTCGTCATCGGTGGGACTCTCGGGATCGCTTGCATCGGAGGCAGGGTTGATGTTGGTGTCGGTGATCGCCAATCGAGGCTCGTTGGCCTGGGCGAACGACTCGAGAGTCCGCTCGACGTGGGCGACTTCTTTTGCAATCGAAAGAAAACCGTTGCTTTCAAAGAAGCGCTCCACGGCGTAGAGCTCCCGGGCCAGCGCTGAGTAGGGGATCGGTTCGGCGTCGACGGCGGGATCCGAGGTCTCCGAGGGCTGAAGGCGCTTCAGGATCGAGTTGATCCGCACTTCCATGTCCGCAGCCTCATCATTTCTCGATCCCACCGAACGGCACTTCCGCAGGAGGTCGTCGAGGCGCGGGATGACGGTTCGCAGATCGTGACCGTCTGTTCGGTCGATGGGCGTGCTTTCTTCGGTCATTGGTCCCCCGATTCAGCCGACAGAGATAGTACCATCCGGATGGGCGAGACCTCCCAAACCGTGATCGGCGCGACGGGCGATGGGGCTGCCTTTGTGACAGGCAAAGCGTCTTGCTGAATGGACGACGGACCGAAGCAGTATCATTATTGGGGAACGGGGGTTTCTCTACTGATTTCCTGGACCGATCTGCGGCTCTCCGCGAGGACTGAAGCTCGGGGTCTTTTGGCGCGTTGGTTCGGGGTGCCGGCGGTGCTGTGTTTGTGCGTCTTCTCGGGGTGTAGTGAGCGGCGGTTTGGAGGCCTCGACGAAATCAGAGAGCACGATGAGATCAGAATTGCCGTGGGTCCCGGATTTTTTGATGCTCCGGCGCCGCCAACTGAAGAGGGGGACCAGGAGTCCCAGTTGCGTCATCTCGCCGCGCGGATCGGTGCGGAGATTAAATGGGTGGAAACCAAACGCAACGACGAGTTGATCGAGGCCCTGGAATCGGGCAGGGCGGATCTCGCTGTCGCTCGCTTCTCGGCGGCGTCTTTGCTCGGCACCCAATCAGTGCCGACAGCCCCGGTCGAGTGGGTCTCGGATTTTCTCGTCGCGAGCGCTCAGATTCCCGAGTTGGCCATCGAGGATCTTCATGGCGGCCGGGTCCATATCCAGCTCTCGCGGCTGAGACCCGCCATGCGTTCGGCTTTGGACGAACTCGGCTTGGAGATTGTGCCAGTATCGGAAAGCCTCTCGGCCGAGGAACTGCTGGGGATGGTTGCGAGTGGGGGGATTCCTCTCACGGTCACCGACAGCGGGATTCTCGACCGCGCCGCCGATCCCGGCTCCGTACTCCTCTTCGGGCCGATCACCGAACGGCGTCCGGTGGTGTGGGCCGTGCGGGCAGGCAACCTCCAGCTTCGTCGGGCCATCGATGATTTTCTTTTTGCCGAGAAGGTCTTGACGCGGGGATCTCCGGCGAGTTCTTGTCGCGACATCGAGCAGATTCGAGTCGCGAGGGTTCTTCGAGTGGTGACCCGAAATTCGCAGACAACCTGCTATGTCGACGACGGCGGTCTAGAGGGGTTCGAGTACGAACTCGCGGTGGAGTTCGCCCGTGAACAACGCATGCGGCTCGAGTTGTCGATCCCACCACCCGGTGTGGATCCTCTGGATTGGCTCGAGAGGGGCTTCGGCGACATCGCGATCCTCCACGAACCCATCCAGCCGTCACGCGAAGGTCAGTTTCTGGTCAGCGAACCCTACCGGTATGTCGATCTGGTGGCGGTGTTGTCACAATTTTCGGAGGCTGCGATTTCGGTTGACGATCTCGCGGGAGTCGAGATCGTGGCTTCCTCTCCGGTCTCCGAGTTGGCGGAGATGCTGCCCCTTGAACCACCGATCCGGGTGGCGGGACCGGGCCTGGGAACCGACGCATTCAGCGCACTCCAGATGGTGGCTCGAGGTAGGGCGTACGGTGCAGTGGTCGATGAAGACGCGGTGGCTCTCGAGGTCGACAGTCGCAGCGATCTCGTGCGTGGGCCGGTCGTCCTGCCCGATGTCCCTCTGGTGTGGGTCATGAATCCGACCTCGCCCGAGCTTCGATCCAGGGTCGATGAGTTTCTTCGCCGAGCCCGAACCACCGGGTTGGTCCAAGAATTGATCGGGAAAAGCCTCGGTTTGTGGAGCCTTCACACCTCGCCTCGACTTCCAACCGTTCCGGAAGGGCACCTCACACCTTATGACGAATACGTCACCTGGGCGGCGAGGCAGAACGGTATCGACTGGCGGCTCCTGGCATCGTTGATGTACGAGGAGTCACGGTTCGACCCCGATGCCGTCGGGCCGGGAGGATCCGCCGGTCTCTTCCAGTTCATGCCCATGACCTGGCGCGAACTCGGTGTTGAAGATCCACACCACCCGGGCGAAGCCATCGAAGCGGGAGCGAGGTATCTCGGCACCTTGATGGGCAAATTTGCCGATCTCGATCTTCCCGACCGAGTCGCCATGGCCATCGCGTCATACAACGTCGGTCCCCGTCATGTCTTTGACGCCAGAAAACTGGCGGTGGAGATGGGATTCGATCCCAACCGCTGGAGTAACAATGTCGAAACCGCCATGTACATCCTCGACGACCCCGAGGTCGCGCGTCGTTTCGCGGCGGGGGTCTGCCGCTGCCGCCGCGGCGCCGCCTATACGAGGCGGATCCTAAGAAGGTACACCGCATACGCTGAACAGTTTCCCCCAGCGTAGGAGCATCGCGGTTTTCACAAGACGCAGAGACGCAGAGACCATCGCCCTTCTTGCGCAGAATTAGATTTGGTTCTTCTGGAACATGTCGCGGAGGGCGAGCAGGGTCGTGGCGAAATTAGAGTCGTTGAGGTAGCGCTGGATCTCGGTCTTCTTGATACCGGCCTTGCGCTTGGCCCTGACCTGAGAGATGAGGTCATAGAAGTCGGAGAGCGGACGGAGCTCGAGTCGGGAAAAGGCCGCTTCGTACCACGGGTTGGTCGAGACGCGATCCCAAACGGCGGTTGTCGGGATCTCCTCGGTGGTCCAGATCACCTCCGCGATTCCGGTGACCTCGCGATAGATTTCGCGCAGAACGGCCTGATCGTCGTTCGCCTTCATCGCTCGCTGGATGATGGAGGACGTTGTTTCCCTGGTCTTCGGTTCATCTTCTTTGCCGCCGCTTTCGGCTTCCTTCGTCGGTTCGTCGGCGGCGTCAACCTCGACTTCGACGGGCTCTGTTTCTTCTCGAGCTTCGGCCGCCTTCGCGCTCGAAGACGCAAGTCGCTGGGGAGGGCGTGATTTTTCCGGCGGAAGGTCGGCGACCCTGGTCTCCTCGTCTTCCATTTCGATTTCGGGGGCGCTGTCGGCGCTCTTGGCTTCGCTAGCAGGCTTCGCTGCAGTTTCCGTTGGAACGGATTCGCTCTCGGGCTCCGGAGCCGTCACCTCGTAGGGCGCCGCAACTTCGGCCGGGTCGCCACGCAGCTCCTGCACCGCCCGGCGGAAACGGAGATGGAAGGACGTCAAGAAGTTGATTTCGGTCTCACCGACCTGCCGGGCCCTCCCGATTTTGGACCGCATGACCTCGAGTTCGAGGAAACGAGTGTTGAGAAGGGACTGGCTCGGCGCGAGCTTGAGGATCGGTCCGAAGAGAGTGGGGTTGGCAATGATGATTTCGAAGAGGTCCGGAAAGACCGCATATCCGATGACTTCCTGGTATCGGTTTTCGTACCAGTCGATGGAAGCTTCCTGCTCTTTGTTGAGGATGAGCCGTTCGAAGACTTTCTCCGGAATGCCGTCGCGAAACCACTCTTTGCCGTACTTCGATTCGATCCGCTCTCGGACCAACGGCCTGAGGTCGGTGAGGATCTCGGCGATGACTCTGTAGGCGTCTAGATTTTGATCGATCCAGTCCATATTTTCTTCCCGTGAAGTCGTACTGTACCATCAGAACCGATCGAGGGAAAGCGATTCGCGGCGATGGAAAATCGCCTCGAAAAAGGAGT
This sequence comes from uncultured Acidobacteriota bacterium, assembly GCA_963753035.1. Classification (GTDB taxonomy): domain Bacteria; phylum Acidobacteriota; class Thermoanaerobaculia; order Thermoanaerobaculales; family Sulfomarinibacteraceae; genus JAHECW01. The sequence continues at coordinate 9,648 of CAVWAW010000014.1, forward strand.
CTGCCATGGACTGGAACGTCGATATATCCAAGCTCCTGAAGGGAGCCCGGACCATCGCGGTGGTGGGTTGTTCGCCAAAGCCGGAACGGGACTCATACCGGGTTGCCGCGTATCTCCAAACTGCAGGATATCGGGTGTTGCCGGTCAATCCGGTGGCCGACGAGATTCTCGGCGAGAAGGTCTATCCTGACCTGGCTTCGATCCCTCCGGATATCGAGATCGACATCGTCGATGTCTTTCGGCGGCCCGAGCACATCCCGGCCGTCGTTGACGCCGTGCTCGAACGCGGAGCAGGCGCTCTTTGGCTCCAACTCGGGTGCGGCCACCCGGAATCCGAGAGGCGGGCGGCCGATGCGGGGCTCGATGTCGTCTCCGATCGCTGCATCAAGGTCGAGCACCGAGACCGATTCGGGGGCTGATTCGCCGCTGAGAGATCTCCGCCTCAGCTGCCGTTGATGAGCGCCGCGAGATCGGGCGGCTCGGGGGCGTCTTCGACGAGGAAGACATGGCAGTTCTCGCAGTCCATGGGAATCACGTACTTTCCGTCGGCGGTGGCCATCTCGTCGTCGTGACACCTCCAACAACCCGGGAAGTCATCGTGCCCGATGTGGTTGGGGTGGGTCTCCCAATTGGTGTTCATCTCGGGGAAAGAGATCCGTGCGAAGACCCGTGAGGCCAGATCGGCGCCGTCGTCGACCAACTCGAGCGTTCTCGGCGACCACGTCGGGATACTCGTTGCGATAAAACGTGAGCATCGCGTCTCGTACCGCAGCGACTCCCTCGGCGTGGGTCGCGTACTCGGCTTCGATGGCCGCCTGGGCCTGTTTCTTGAAGTAGGGGAGGTCGAGCAACTCAGGGTGGGTCTCCAGCACCCAATCCAGAGCCTTGGGAGGCGTGTTGAAGAGGTGGGTCGGCCGGTTGTGGCAGTCGATGCAGTCCATGGTCCTGGCCTTGTCCGCCAGATCCGCGGGGAGTTCCTCCCCGTCTCTGGTATAGGTTCGAACCTCACCGTCGGCGGTCGTGAGTTCGACCCACGAGACCGACTCGTTTCGCTCGTCACCGGGAACATAGCGGATGACATTGTCCGATTCGATGTGCCACCAGTGAATCCCGCCATGGCGTCCGATGTCGAGGCTGCCGCCGCCGGTCTTGAGCAGCATGGCCGTGTACGACGGGGTGTTCGCCTCGTCGGTGGCGTGACGGACCACGACCCGCAGCTTGTCGCCGAAGTGCTTGCCGGGCCAGTGGCACTGCTCGCAGGTTTCGCGCGCCGGACGGAGGGCTTTGAGCGGAGTTCCAACCGGTCGGTGATAGGTATTGAGGGCGGTGTGCCAGACCTGCCTGAGACCATCGAGCTTCGATTTGACGAACCACGAGGCCCCGGGACCGATGTGACACTTGACGCAAGCGACTCGCGAGTGCGGCGACTGCTGGTAGGCGGTGAACTCGGGTTGCATGACCGTGTGGCAGGACTCACCGCAGAACTCCACGGATTCCATCTTCTCAACCGCGATGAAATGAACTCGCGCCGAAGATCACCGCGTTGATCGCGGTCAGTGCGATGATGATGATGGCGGTCCGGCGGATTTTCGGATCGTTGAAGTCGAAGACTTGGGAACTTGGCCTTTTCGGTGTCGGTGGCGCCTGCTCGGACGCAGTTTTCGGCGTCGCATCCACATTCCGGTGGGAATCAGGATCAGACCGATGAACGAAAAGCACCGGCATGAGCACATAGGCAAAGAGTCCGATGTACGGATTTTCGAGCTCGCCGAAGAGTTCGACGACCATGAAGGTGATGATCACGACCGCCGACAGGGAGGTGAGGATGATGCCCACGATGGTGAGGCCGTTGTTCGCGTAATTGAAAAGCTGGCCGATGGCTTCTTTCTGTCCTGGAGAATACCGGCATTCGGTTCACCTCCGGTCGGCATTTCGTTGATTTGTTCGATTGCTCGACCGATTGATTATGGCAGGGTCGGATCGGATATGGGGTGATCTGGATACCTGCCCAGCAAGGGGTATTTGATGATTGCTGGTGTTTCGGCGTCGGTTTCCCTATTGCTGGAGTTGAACAAGTGTCTCAATAGTCGAGGGTTGTGCGATCTTGAGGCCAACTCTAAATAGGTATATAGTTTTCCTCGGAAGGGGAAGGAATGAAGGTTTCTGTCCCGGAGCGCAGTCAAGTGTCGTCGTTCATGGTAAAGGTCGGTCTGGTCCTGTTCGTGGCAGGGTTGGGATTGTTCGCCGCCACCCATCGCGGCCCAGGAAAACGACGACTGTTTCATGTGCCACGAAGACCCCGAACTCGTCGGCGAGCTCGCCGGCGAAGAGTATTCGGTCTTTGTCGATCCCGGAGCCTTTGCGGCATCGGTTCACGCGGAATTCGCGTGCATCGATTGCCACATGCGATCTGGATGGCGTCGAACTGCCGCACGGAGAGGAACTCGAAGTCGTTGACTGCGCCATGTGCCACGACGACATGGCCGAGGAACTCGCAGCGGGTCCGCACGGAAAGTGGGCGAGCGATCCGTCATCGCCGGCCGCGGCGTGCACGGGTTGCCACGGCGTCCACGACGTTCTCTCGAGCAAATACCGCATCGGCGCCGACGGCGCCGGCACAGGTCACCCAACTGTGCGCGAAGTGCCACGGCAGCATCCTCAAGACCGTCTCCAAAAGCCCACACGGTGACGATGATGGGTGACCGCCCGGCGGCGACCTGCACCGATTGTCATCGCACCCACTCGGTGATCGCGCCGAGCGAACCCCTGGCCCAGGTCGCGGCGTGCGGCGCCTGCCACGAACAGCAGGCTCGGGAGAATCGGGATTCGCTCCACGGCCGCGCTGCGGTCAAAGGCGATCCGGCGGCGCCGAACTGCATCATCTGCCACGATCACCACGCCATCAAACGGCACACCGACGTCAGTTCACCGACGGCGGTTCAGAACATCCCGCTGCTGTGCGGTCGATGCCACCGCGAGGGCACCGAAGTGTCGCTGCAGCACGACATCCCGCAGGACAGAATCCTCGAGAACTTCTCCATGTCGGTGCACGGCGATGCCCTCTTCAACAAGGGTCTGACGGTCACCGCGGTGTGCACCTCGTGCCACACGGCGCACAACATCCTCGATCACAACAACCCGGCGTCGAGCATCAACCGGGCCAATGTGGCGCAGATGTGTATGCAGTGCCACGCCAGGATCGAAGAGGTCCACGTCAAGGTGATCGAAGGACGCCTATGGGAGGAAGAGCCGCACAAGGTGCCGTCATGCGTCGAGTGCCACCAGCCGCACAAGATCCGGCGGCGGACGGTGACGATCCAGGAGGCATCGAGCCAGAGCTGCCTCCAGTGCCACGGGAATCCCGAGTTCGGCGTCGAGCGGATGGTGAGCTGATCTCGCTGCACATCGACAGGAAACATACGCGTTGTCGTCGCACGCGCAGACCGCGTGCGCCCAATGCCACACCGAGGTTTCGCCGGACCACCAGGAACGCGCCTGTGCGACCATCACCTCGCCGGTGGACTGCGGTATCTGCCACGCCGCACGGGTGGAAGAGCATGATCTCAGCCGGCACGGCGAACTCGCGGCGCGACGGGCGATCCCGATGCACCGACCTGCGAAAGCTGCCACGAGGATGCGCACGCCATCAAGGACCATCGTCTCCCCACGTCACCGGTCTACTCGCGCAACGTGCCCGAACTCTGCGGCTCCTGTCACGCCGCCGGCGCCTCGGCCGCGGTTCGTCTCGGCGATGACCGCGACATCGTGGGCAGCTATCTCGAGAGTACTCACGGCAGGGGACTCGTCGGCAGCGGTCTGGTGGTTTCGGCGAGTTGCATCGACTGTCACACGGCGCACTCGGCGCTGCCGCAGGACGATCCGCGATCGACCGTCAATCACGGCAAGATCCTCGATACCTGCGGCACCTGCCACAAGGGCATCGAGGAGGAGTTCAAGGCCAGCATCCACTTCCCGGCGAACGTCGTCACCAACGAGGAGCTGCCGACCTGCGAGAGCTGTCACAACTCGCATGAGATCACCCGGATCGACGCCCAGGGATTCCGCTTCATGATGATGGACCAGTGCGGCCACTGCCACGAGGACTATGCGGAGACCTTCTTCGAGACCTATCACGGCAAGGTCACCCACCTGGGTTCGGAGGGCGCCGCCAAGTGCTACGACTGCCACGGGACGCACAGCATCCAGCCCGCCGACAACCCGGAATCGGCGTTGAGCAAGGTCAACGTCGTCGAAACCTGCGGCCAGTGCCACCCGCGCGCCCACCTCAGTTCGCCGGCTACTCTCAGCCACGCCACCCACCACGACAAGGACAAGTACCCGTATCTCTTCTACGCGTTCTGGGGCATGACCATCCTGCTGGTCGGAACGCTGACCTTCTTTTTGATCCACACGATGCTGTGGCTCTTCCGCTTGTGGCGGACGCAGCACGTCTGGCTCCCATCAAGGAGAACGGCCACAAGGAGGAGAGGTTCTACATCCGCTTCACCTCGAAGCAGCGGATCATGCACTTCATCATGATTCTGAGCTTCTTCTCCCTGGCGCTGTCGGGAATGGCGTTCAAGTTCTCGTTCATGGGCTGGGCGCACATGGTGACGCGGGTCCTCGGCGGCTACGCCACGATGGGCACGCTCCACCGCTTCGCCGGCGTCGCACTGCTGACCCTCTTCGCGTACCACCTGGTGGATCTCGTCAAGATCAAACGGGCGTCCGGCGACAGCTGGTTCCGATTCATCTTCGGACCGAACTCGCTTGATGTTCAACCTCAACGACATCACGCAGTTCTGGCAGAGCACCCTGTGGTTCCTCGGCCGCGGAACGCGCCCCACTATGGTCGATTCACCTACTGGGAGAAATTCGACTACTTCGCGGTCTTCTGGGGCAACTTCATCATCGGCTCCACCGGTCTGGTGCTCTGGTTCCCCGAGTTCTTCACCCGCTTCCTGCCCGGCTGGTCGGTCAACGTCGCGACCATCGTCCACTCGGACGAGGCGCTGCTGGCGGTCGGGCTTCATCTTCACCATCCACTTCTTCAACACCCACTTCCGGCCCGACAAGTTCCCCATGGACCCGGTGATCTTCACCGGCCGGGTGCCGGTGGACGAGCTCAAGCACGACAAACCGCGCGAGTACGAGGAGTTTGTCGAGGGCAGGCGATCCCGAGCGTGCGGTCGGACGGATCAAGGGACCGGCGAAACCGTGGATCGAAAAGGCGGCGAAGATCGTCGGGTTCACGGCGCTGGGCATCGGGATGACCTGATCGTGCTCATCGTCTACACCATGGTCTTCGGCTACCTATAAGCTGAAGCCCGAAACTCAAGAACAAACCGCCCCGGCAACGGGGCGGTTTTTTTCTGACACCACGGCATCGCAAAGGAATGGGACACGGATGGACGCGGATCGGTACGGGGTCTTCCCGATTTGAGTTATGCGGTCTGGTCTTCTTCGTAGATCGCGGCGCTCTTGTTGTAGATCCAGGTCAGGCCGACGGCGAAGACGGCGGCGGTGATCCCGAGACCGGCATCGACAAAGCGCGGGGCGGTGAGGGCGAGCCGGATGAGCACCGTCGCGACGGCAAAACCGAAGTACCTGAAGACCACGGGATAGGCAAAGCTGTAGCGCATGGAGATCAGGACGATGAGGACATCGGCGAAGATGAGCAGGGTGTAGAAGATCTCGAAGAAGTCGTGGGAAAAGGCATTGAAGAGGGTGCCGTCGGTGGCGCCGTTGCTCCAGTCGAGAACTACCTGGCCGCCGATGATCACCAGAGATCCGAGGAGGACGAGCGCGATGAGCTTCTTGGCGGCGACAAAGCTCGATCGCTCGGCCGCGTCGCTGCTGATGGGTTGGTGGCGTTGGAGCCTGGTGTAGACCACGAGAATGGCAAAGATCGCCAGGGCGCCGAAGGCATCGGAAAGGATGTAGAGAACCTGATCGCGGACGGTGTCGGACCACTCGATGGGCTCGGAGAACTTGGTGAGCTCCTTGAACGACTGCCGTACGAGGATCAGCGACATGATTTCGAGCTGTTTGCCGACCGCGGTCGCCACCGACTTGGCGAGCGCGAAGATCAGCGAGACCACCTCGGCGAGCAGGAGCAGAGTGAAGGCCCAGAGGATCGCGTCGAAGTGCTTGTCGGGGAGGTGTTCGGCCAGGACTTCGGGGAGCCAGCCGCGCCGGTTGGACTCGATGACGATCACACCGATGAGGAAGACCAGGGTCAGGACCGAGGCGACCCGTTTCTGGGTCGCGAGGGTCTCCCACTTCGATCTCGAGCCGGTCGAAGATCAGGGACGAACGGGCCAGAATCGATCGTGCCATCACGTCTTCTCCGTTCTCGTCGTCGAGGGGCCGGACGAGACCCGCATACCGGCGTTCCACGGTGAATCCGTAGCGGTAGAAGAACTGCGGGCGGAAGAAACCGGTGGTCAGCCAGCGGTAGTTCTCGGCCCTGAGCCGGTTGGCGAGTTCATCGAGGAGGTGGCCGGCCACGCCGTGGCCGCGGGCGCTCTCGGTGACCACGACCTTGTCCATGTGGGCGGTCTGCGCCTCGGGTTCGACCTCGTAGAAGAGCCCGCCGAGCAGGTGGCCGCGATCGGAGACGGCGACCAGAAATCGGTGTTCCGGACGGAACTGGACGGGCAGTTTGGCGGCGAGGAAGAGGCGATGGAGACGGGCGATCTCCTTGGGGTTGAGGGCGTGGCGGATGCCGTAGATCCGTCCGTCCGGATCATCGAAGGTGACGACCATCTCGCTGTGTTGGACCCCGCTGGCGACCGAGGCGACATATTCGGCCTCGTCCTCGGGCCGGAGATAGGGGTAGGAGAGGCGGGCGAGGAAATAGTCGTCTTCGGGATCGAGATCGAGATGGGCGCGCAGATCGGCCACCGCCGAGCTGAGGTCATCGGTCTGCATCTTCCCGGTGCGGAGGTCGCCGATGATCCGTTCGAGGCCTTCGGCGAGGGGTCGGGGACGTCGCGGAGAACGGTCTCCCGGAAGAACCGGGCGCGGCTCTCGGGATAGGACTCCCGGAGTTCGGCGAGCCGGTAGGTCTCGTAGAGCTCCTGCAGGGTCCGGGCGCGGACGGTGTGGGTGGCGTCGGGGGCCAACCGGTCCCATTTGCGGAAGCGTTTGGCGGCAAAGAAGAGCCGGCGCGGCAGGAACCCGCGGGTGGCGACGACCTCGAGATATTGATCCAAGGGGTCGGCGAAGTCGCGGCCCGCCCGGTGGGCCTGGTCGGCGACGGAGGTCAGCAGTTCGGCGCCCTCGTCCTCGCCGACGATCTCGAGGACCGACGAAAAGACGACGTCCCAGCCGACCACGCCCTCGAGCCGGGGATTCATGCGTTCGATGGGAAGGATGAGCTGTTCCTGAAGCTCTCAAGCATGGCGAGCAGCGGAGTCGAATTCCGTGCGGGAGGCGATGGAGACCAGACGCGCGCCGGTGTGGTAGTCGTGGGTCGGAACGATGACGTTGCCGGGAGTGGGGTCGGCCACCACCAGGCGCCGGCCGGTCCGATTCCAGAAGTCGACATAGGCCGACATGGCGCTCCATGCGGCAAAGGGCCACAGCGCCTCGAGGCGTTCGTGGTCGAGCTCTTTCCTGGAAAGCCGGGCAACCGCGCGATCGAGGGTCTCGCCCGGGATGAACTCCTCGGTCCAGAGGCCGTGCTCGGGCCAGTAGCCGCCGAAGTCCTCGACCAGGGGACCGAGATCGCGTTCCTCCGCGCAGACCACCAGCCAGTCGATCTCCTCGATGACCGTCTCTTCTTCGAGATCGCGGTTGAGGTTGATGGCGAGATCGAACTGGCCCCGGTTCCGGGTTTTCACCGCCATTCGATAGACGGACTTGCCATGCTCGGTGCCGAGGTGTCGGATCCAAACACCCCCGGGAAGAATGTCATCGAGACGGACCGCGGCGCCGCTGGAGAAGAGGAAGATCCCCTCCTGGAGCATGGTGGTGCTCTTGATGGCGGCGAGGAGACGGTGTCGCGCCTCCTCATCGACATCGTCGGCGAACGCCACCACATCATCCCACCGGTACTCGAGCCCGGTCTCCGGATCGACGGCGATTCTCGAAGGTGGTCCGAGCCAGGCCGGAAACCATCGTCGAGCGACCGAATGGCTGCCGGGCGAGTCGTTTTCCCTCCGTTGAGGCGAGGCGACGCTCATCCGGGTGATAAACGCGCGGAGCTGCCGGTAGCGGGCCGGATGTGAGGCGCCGTAGTCGGCGAGGAAACCGGAGCATGGACGTGGCGGTGGCGGTGCGGGATCGGATTCGGTGCCGAGCCGGAAGCGATGTTCGGTCTCCGCGACCAGCGCCTGGATGGTCTCGGGCTTGAGCTCGTGTTCGTTGAGGGCGGCGGCGGTTCGGCGTCGAAGAGATCGGGGTTGGCATCGATGAAGGCGCGCAGGGTCTGCGGGTAGAGGGCCGGCCGTTCGGTGAGGGTCAGAACCCGGAAAGCGTGACGTGGTGACCTCGGGCGGCCCCGGAAGCAGCATGGCGGAGAATGCTCAGGGAGATGTCGGTGAGTTCGCCCTCGCCGTGCTCGATGGCCTCTTCGAGGATGCGGACGGCCAGATCCCCGCCTCGATATCGTCGGCCGTCGATGAGGCACGCCGCGAGATGAAGGTCCATGAGGTCGATCTCGTCTTGGTTCAGGATCTCCGGCGGCGGCGGCCGATCGCCGGGTCACCGCCCGGGTGGTGCCACCGTCGGATCCATATGATCCCGGGATCGCGGCGACGTCGGCGGTCGCGATGCTCCAGGTCGAGTGGGGCGAAATCGACGAGTTCGCGTTGCCCAACCACAACAGGGGAGTGGAGAGAAGGAGCCCGAGATCGAGGGCTCCTCGCCCGCGTGTACGTAGACGACCGAACCGATCTGGATCTCGTTCCCTCGATTCTTCGAATCGTCAGCGGGGAGCCGACGCTGCCCAAAGTGAGCCGGTCGTCCATCGACCTCGAGCTCCTGGGTCGTGATTCCGATGGCCTGGAAGAGCCAGTTGGGGACCATGACCTCGGCACCGCCGACGGAGAGGGTCGTTCGCCGGTAGAGGAGCTTGATGGTGTCGGCGAAGTTCCGCTCGATGATCTTGCGGCGGTAGGTGCCCTTGGGGGTGAGCTCGCCCTGGTCGGGGTCGAAGTCGCGGTCGATGACGGCGAAATCGACGATCCGTTCGAAGGGGGCGAGAAACGCGTTGGCGCTCACCACCAGCGATCGGTAGTGGGCCTTGCGCTCGGCGGCGTCGAGGCGGCGCGAGATCGACCTCCTCGAAGTCGAAGTTGGGATAGATCAGGGCGGTGTTGTAGGGCCGGTGGTCGCCGACGAGAAAGATCCTCGCCACCGAATCGAAATCGCGGAAGAGGTTCTCGACCTTCTGCGGCGCGATGGTCTGGCCCTTGACGTTCTTGTAGATCTCCTTCTTGCGGTCGACCATGTGGAACTGGCCGACGGCGTCCCGTTCCATCAGATCGCCGGTGTGGAACCAGCCCTCTTCGTCGAAGGAAGGTCGGCCCTCGGGATCGTCGAGATAGCCCATCATCACGTAGGGTCCGCGGATGACGAGTTCGCCGTCGTCGGCGAGTTCGGCCTCGATACCGGGCAGCGGGACACCGAGGGAGTCCTCGACATAGCCCCCGGGCACGGTCATGGTGATGCCGCCGGTGGCTTCGGTCATGCCGAAACCGCTCATGAGTTCGACCCCGTAGCGCTGGAAGAACCGGAAGACCTCGGGATCGAGATAGCCGGCGGCGGAGAGGCCCCAGCGGAGCTGTCCGCCGGTGACGCGGTCGACGGCGCGGCGATCTCCTGATCGGCCGGCGGATCTCGACATCGATCTCCTGCCGGACCCGTTCATAGAGTTGGATCCACTTCATGGGAATGCTGATGAAGACCGTGGGACGGTAGGCCTCCATCTCGCGGCCAGAGAGTCGATGGACGGGCTGTCGGCGAAGCGGTAGGTGGCTCCCCAGAAGATCGACTCCCGCAGAGCTCGAGAAAGCGGCCGAAGGTGTGGAAGAGCGGAAGATAGCAGAGGAATCGGTCGTCCTCACCGATCTCGGGCAGGGCGAGGGCGCGGGCGAATCGTTTGAAGACGATGTTGCGCTGTGAAAATCGGATGCCCTTGGGGCGGCCGGTGGTGCCCGAGGTGTACATCACCGTGGCGAGATCGGCGATGGACACCGACGCCCGGCGCTCGCCGAGGATCTTCGGCGAGATCTCCGTGCGCGTTCCAGCACCTCGTCGAAGTTGAGGACATCCTGCGCGGCCGTGCGGCGGCGCCGTCGAAGGCGACGACGTGCTCGAGGCTCCGGCAGCTTCGCGATGGGCGACGACCTTCTTCAGCTGGACGGAGTTGGAGACGATGACCGTGCCGGCGCCGGAGTGCTCGAGGATGTAGCCGACCTCGGTTTCGGTGGCGGTGGCCGGGATCATGACATTGACGATGCCGGTGGTCAGACAGGCGAGATCGGTCAGCGCCATTTCGAGGCGGTTCTCCGACAGGATGGCCACGGGACCTCTGGTCTGCTCGGCGTGTCAGGGCCAGGAGCCCGCGGGCGATGAGGCCGACCCGACCGGCGACCTGATGCCAGCTGACCGTGCTCGCCCCGTGCCCGGGAGCTCGAAGAGGGTGCGGGAGCCGTAGCCGGCGACCCGCTGCTCGAAGAGCGGGCCGAAGGTGAAGTGGGATGCTTCCACGAGCCGGAGGATGAGATCGGACCACAGGTCGACGGCATTCGCCTCTGCGATTCGAACGAGGAGGGGCGATCGGCGGAGGACGTCGAGGAAGGACCACGCCTCCCACCGGCGCTCGTCGTCGGGCCGGGGATGCCCGGAGTCCTGCTGGTCGATGAGCCGGTCTCCGAGAGCGGGAGGACTTCGAGATCGATGTGCTCGAGAGGTCGTCGCCGATGGTGCGGTTCTCGAGGATCTGGACCGCGCGGGCGTCGGTCTCCTCCCGCGTCCGGGTGCATCGAGAGGAGAGCCGGGTCAGTTCGCGCGCGGCGGCTTCGGGTTCGGATTCGAGAAGGTCGTCAAAGGGGTCGGAGGCGGAGTCGATACTGCTCATGGGCCTCACTCTAACCGATTTTTGCCGTCTGCTTCGCCGTCGGGCCGCCGGCAAAAATCGGTGAGGATGCGGGTCGAACGGGGAGGATCTGGCGTGACGGCTCGGAAAGTGGTTCACTGTGCTCACGATGAGCGCGTCTGGGTGGAAGCTTGAGCGACCGACCGGCGACCGGTGGGTTCGTTTCGCGATCAGCGCGTGTGGTGCTCTGGGCTACCATCATCATCACCATGGTGATTTTCGAGGAGTCGATGATCTTCTTCCCCGATCACTACCCGAGCGGGTACTGGGATGTCGAAGCCGTTGCCCGCGGCACGGGAACCACGATCGAGGAGTGTTTCTTCGCCACCGTGACGGGAGCGGCTTGCACGGGTGGTGGTGCCGGCCGGAGACTCCGACCGCACGGCATCGCCACCTCCGAGATGGTGCTGCTCTGGTTCCACGGCAATGCCGGGAATCTCTCCCAGCGAGCGGAACTCATGCTCGAACTGGCCCGGATTCCGGCGCAGGTCTTCATCGTCGACTATCGCGGCTATGGCCGCAGCGAGGGTCGGCCGAACGAAAAGGGGCTCTACCGGGACGCCCGCGCGGCCTGGCGCTACCTCACCGAGGACGGGACGTCGATCCCGAGCGGATCGTGATCCTCGGCAAGAGTCTCGGTGGAGCGGTGGCCGTGGATCTGGCCGCCGAGGTCGAACCGGCGGGGCTGATCGTCGAGTCGAGTTTCACCTCGGTCCCCGAGATGGCCGCGCACCACTACCCCTTCATCCCGCGGTGGCTGGTCCGGACCCGGATGGACTCGCTGTCGAAGATCGGTGGCGTGAGCTGCCCGATCATGGTGATCCACTCCCCGGCCGATGAGGTGGTGCCCTACGCCCACGGCGGCGGCTCTTTCAGGCGGCGTCGGGTGACAAGCGGTTTCTCGAAATGCCGGGAGCGGGTCACAACGAACTCTGGTTCGTCGGCGGAGCGGACTATTTCGAAGCGCTGCGGGAGTTTCTCCTCCACTGCCGGGAAGACGGAGGAGGGAGGAATGAAGACGGAGCCGTCAAGGGTGGTGTTGATCACCGGTTGTTCATCGGGCATCGGCCGAGCCCTCGCCGAGGAGTTTCTGGGGCGCGGGGACCGGGTGGTGGCCACCGCTCGGAACCCCGATTCCATTGCGGATCTGGCCGGCGACGGTGTCTTGCTCCTCCCCTCGATGTCACCGATGGCGGGAGCATCGAACGGGCGGTGGCCGAGCCGTGGATTGGGCGGGGCGGATCGACATTCTGGTCAACAACGCCGGCTACGCGCTGGTGGGGCCGATGGCGGAGGTCGCCATTGGATGATTTCCGGCGGCAGCTCGAAACCAACGTCGTGGGCGCGGTGGCGCATGATCCAGGCGGTGGTGCCCCACATGGCGCGTGCTGGCGGCGGCTGCATCGTCAACATCGGTTCGGTCTCGAGCCTCCTGGCCACGCCATTCGGCGGCGCCTACTCGGCGAGCAAGGCGGCGCTCCATCTGCTCTCAGATGCCCTTCGTCCCGAGGTCGCGCCCTTCGGCATCCATGTGGTCGTGGTCCGCGCCGGCGGGGTGCTGACGAATTTCCCCGAGGCGGCGGCGAAGGGTCTCGATCGGTATCGTGACCCGACATCGCTCTACCACGACAGGTTGGAGGCATGGAGGAGCGCGCCGGGATGTCGAAGAACCTCGCCATGTCGGCGGACGAGTTTGCCCGCCGGGTGGCCGATGCCGCGACCAAGAAGAACCCGCCGGCAGTCCTCAAGATCGGCGGCGGCGCGAGGATCGTCCCCGCCATGGCCATGCTGCCGAAGAAGCTGCTGGCGAGGATGCTGGGCAGGAAGTTCGGGCTGAGATAGCGAGTCGAGGCATCCAT
>CAVWAW010000015.1:0-176729 GCA_963753035.1 uncultured Acidobacteriota bacterium
TGACACTGGACGCAAGCGACTCGCGAGTGCGGCGACTGCTGGTAAGCGGTGTACTCGGGTTGCATGACCGTGTGGCAGGTCTCACCGCAGAACTCCACCGATTCCATCTCCTCAACCGCGAGAAATGAACTGGCGCCGAAGATCACGGCGTTGATCAGGGTGAGTGCGATGATGATCACGACCATCCGGCGGATTCTCGGATCATTGAAGTCGAAGACCGGGAAGGTGGATTTTTCGGCCTCGGTGGTGCCTGCTCGGACCAGTTTTCGGCGTCGCATCCACATGCCGGTGGGAATCAGGGTCAGTCCCATGACGAAAATCGCCGGCATGAGCACGTAGGCAAAGAGTCCGATATACGGGTTTTCGAGCTCCCCGAAGAGTTCGACGACGACAAATGTAATGATCAGGAGGGCAGACAGGGTCGTGAGCACGACGCCTGTGATGGTGATGGGGTTGTTCGCGTAATTGAAAAGTTTGCCGATGGTCTTCTTTTTGTCCTGGAAAATACGGCATTGGGTTCCCTTCGGTCCGCTTTCGTTGATTTGTTCGATTGCTCGACCGGTTGATTATGGCAGGGTCGACTCGGATATGGGGTGATCTAAATACCTGCCCAGCAAGGGGTATTTGATCATTGCTGTTGTTTCGGCGCGGTTTCCCTATTGCTGGAGTTGAACAAGTGTCTCAATAGTCGAGGGTTGTGCGATCTTGAGGCCAACTCTAAATAGGTATATAGTTTTCCTCGGAAGGGGAAGGAATGAAGGTTTCTGTCCCGGAGCGCAGTCAAGTGTCGTCGTTCATGGTAAAGGTCGGTCTGGTCCTGTTCGTGGCAGGGTTCGGGTTGTTCCCGCCACCCATGGCGGCCCAGGAAAACGACGATTGCTTCATGTGCCACGAAGATCCCGAGCTGGTTGGCGAGTCGCCGGCGAGGAGTATTCCGTCCTCGTGGATCCGGATGCATACGCGGCATCGGTTCACGCGGACTTCGCCTGCATCGACTGCCATATGGATCTGGACGGCGTCGAGTTGCCTCATGGAGAAGAGATCGAGGTCGTGGACTGCGCCATGTGCCATGACGACATGGCCGAGGAACTCGCGGCGGGTCCGCACGGGAAGTGGGCTAGCGATCCGACGTCGCCGGCCGCGGCTTGCACAGGCTGCCACGGAGTCCACGAGGTGCTCTCGAGCAAAATCCGCATCGGCGCCGACGGCGCCGGCAAGGTCACGAGCTGTGTGCGAAATGCCACGGCAGCATCCTCAAGATCGGTTCAAATAGCCCGCACGGCGGGATGATCGGTGATCGCCCGGCGGCGAGGCTGCACCGATTGCCATCGCGGCCACTCGGTGACTGCGCCGAGCGAACCCCTGGCCCAGGTCGAGGCGTGCGGCGCCTGCCACGAACAGCAGGCTCGGAGAACCGGGATTCGCTCCACGGGCGCGCGGCGGTCAAAGGCGATCCGGCAGCGCCGAACTGCATCATCTGCCACGATCACCACGCCATCAAATGGCACACCGACGTCGGGTCACCGACGGCGGTTCAGAACATCCCGCTGCTCTGCGGTCGATGCCACCGTGAGGGCACCGAGGTGTCGCTGCAGCACGACATCCCACAGGACCGAATCCTCGAGAACTTCTCCATGTCGGTGCACGGCGACGCGCTTTTCAACAAGGGTCTGACCGTCACCGCGGTCTGCACGTCGTGCCACACGGCGCACAATATCCTCGATCACAACAACCCGGCGTCGAGCATCAACCGGGCCAATGTGGCGCAGACGTGTATGCAGTGCCACGCCAGGATCGAAGAGGTGCACGTCAAGGTGATCGAAGGGCGGCTCTGGGAGGAGGAGCCGCACAAGGTTCCGTCATGCGTCGAGTGCCACCAGCCGCACAAGATCCGGCGGCGGCCGGTGACCATCCAGGAGGCATCAAGCCAGAGCTGCCTCCAGTGCCACGGGAAGCCCGATTTCGGCGTCGAGCGGAACGGTGAGATCATTTCGCTCCACATCGACAAGGAAACCTACGCGTCTGTCGTCGCACGCGCAGACGGCGTGCGCTCAATGCCACACCGAGGTGTCGCCGGACACCAGGAACGAGCTTGTGCCACCATCACCTCACCGGTGGATTGCGGCATCTGCCACGCTGCGCAGGTGGAAGAGCATGATCTCAGTCGGCACGGCGAGCTCGCGGCCGAGGGCGATCCCGATGCGCCGACCTGCGAAAGCTGCCACGAGGATGCGCACGCCATCAAGGACCATCGTCTGCCTACTTCGCCAGTCTACTCGCGCAACGTGCCCGAACTCTGCGGCTCCTGTCACGCGGCCGGCGCCTCGGCCGCTGTTCGGCTCGGTGACGATCGCGACATCGTGGGCAGCTACCTCGAGAGTACTCACGGCCGGGGACTCATGGGCAGCGGTCTGGTGGTCTCGGCGAGCTGTATCGACTGTCACACGGCGCACTCGGCGCTGCCGCAGGACGATCCGCGGTCGACCGTCAGTCACGGCAAGATCCTCGATACCTGCGGCACCTGCCACAAGGGCATCGAAGAGGAGTTCAAGGCCAGCATCCACTTCCCGGCGAACGTCGTGACCAACGAGGAGCTGCCGACCTGCGAGAGCTGTCACAACTCGCACGAGATCACCCGGATCGACGCCCAGGGCTTCCGCTTCATGATGATGGACCAGTGCGGTCACTGCCACGAGGACTATGCGGAGACCTTCTTCGAGACCTACCACGGCAAGGTCACCCACCTGGGTTCGGAAGGCGCGGCCAAGTGCTACGACTGCCACGGCACGCACAGCATCCAGCCCGCCGACAATCCGGAATCGGCGCTGAGCAAGGGCCACGTTGTCGAGACCTGCGGCCAGTGCCACCCGCGGGCGCACCTCAAGTTCGCCGGGTATCTCAGCCACGCCACCCACCACGACAAGGACAAGTACCCGTACCTCTTCTACTCCTTCTGGTTCATGACCATTCTGCTGGTCGGAACCCTGACCTTCTTTTTGATCCACACCATGATGTGGCTCTTCCGCTTGTGGCGGACGCGCGACGTCTGGCTTCCCATCAAGGAGGAAGGGCACAAGGAAGAGCGGTTCTACATTCGCTTCACCTCGAAGCAGCGGATCATGCACTTCATCATGATGCTGAGCTTCTTCTCCCTGGCACTGTCGGGGATGGCGCTCAAGTTCTCGTTCATGGGTTGGGCCCACATCGTGACTCGTGTCCTCGGCGGCTACGCGACGCATGGGCAACCTCCACCGCTTCGCCGGTGTCGCATTGCTCACGCTCTTCGCGTACCACCTGTGGGATCTCGTCAAGATCAAACGGGCGTCCGGCGAAAGCTGGTTCAAGTTCATCTTCGGACCGAACTCCTGATGTTCAACCTCAACGACATCACCCAGTTCTTCCAGAGCGTCAGGTGGTTCCTCGGCCGTGGCGAACGGCCGCACTACGGGCGATTCACCTACTGGGAGAAGTTCGACTACTTCGCGGTGTTCTGGGGCGACTTCATCATCGGTTCCACCGGTCTGGTGCTCTGGTTCCCCGAGTTCTTCACGCGCTTTCTGCCCGGCTGGTCGGTCAACGTCGCGACCATCATCCACTCGGATGAGGCGCTGCTGGCGGTCGGGTTCATCTTCACGATCCATTTCTTCAATACCCACTTCCGGCCCGACAAGTTCCCCATGGATCCCGGTGATCTTCACCGGCCGGGTGCCGGTGGACGAGCTCAAGCACGACAAACCGGGCGAGT
Organism: uncultured Acidobacteriota bacterium; assembly: GCA_963753035.1. Lineage (GTDB taxonomy): Bacteria > Acidobacteriota > Thermoanaerobaculia > Thermoanaerobaculales > Sulfomarinibacteraceae > JAHECW01. The sequence goes on from CAVWAW010000015.1 coordinate 3,746, forward strand.
ACGAGGAGTTTGTCGAGGGTGCGATCCGAGCGGCGGTCGGGACGGATCAAGGGACCGGCGAAACCGTGGATCGAAAAGACCGCGAAGATCGTCGGGCTGACGGCGCTCGGGATCGGGATGACTCTGATCGTGCTCATCATCTACACCATGGTCTTCGGCTACCTATAAGCTGAAGCCCGAATCTCAAGAACAAACCGCCCCGGCATCGGGGCGGTTTTTTTCTGAACCACGGCATCGCAAAGGAATGGGACACGGATGGACGCGGATCGGTACGGGGTCTTCCCGATTTGAGTTATGCGGTCTGGTTTTCTTCGTAAATGGCGGCGCGCTTGTTGTAGATCCAGGTCAAACCGACGGCGAAGACCGCGGCGGTGATCCCGAGACCGGCATCGACGAAGCGCGGCGCGGTGAGGGCGAGCCGGATGAGCACCGTGGCGACGGCGAAACCGAAATACCGGAAGACCACGGGATAGGCGACGCTGTAGCGCATGGAGATCAGGACGATGAGCACATCGGCGAAGATGAGAAGGGTGTAGAAGATCTCGAAGAAGTCGTGCGAAAAGGCGTTGAAGAGGGTGCCTGGTGGCGCCGTTGCTCCAGTCGAGGAACTACCTGGCCGCCGATGATCACCAGGGATCCGAGGAGCACGAGGGCGATGAGTTTCTTGGCGGCGATAAAGCTCGATCGCTCCGCGGCGTCGTTGCTGATGGGCTGGTGGCGCTGGAGCCTGGTGTAGACCACGAGAATGGCGAAGATCGCCAGGGCGCCGAAGGCATCGGAGAGGATGTAGAGAACCTGGTCACGGACGGTCTCGGACCACTCGATGGGTTCGGAGAACTTGGTGAGCTCTTTGAACGACTGCCGAACCAGGATCAGAGACATGATCTCGAGCTGTTTGCCGACCGCCGTCGCGACCGACTTGGCGAGGGCGAAGATCAGCGAGACCACCTCGGCGAGCAGCAGCAGAGTGAAGGCCCAGAGGATCGCGTCGAAGTGTTTGTCGGGGAGTTGCGTCGGCCAGGGACTCGGGGACCCAGCCGCGCCGGTTGAACTCGATGACGATCACACCGATGAGGAATACCAGGGTGAGGATGGAAGCGACCCGTTTCTGGGTCGCGAGGGACTCCCACTTCGACTCCAACCGGTCGAAGATCACCGATGAGCGCGCCAGAAGCGACCGTGTCATCAGTCGCCTCCGTTTTCGTCTTGGAGTGGCCGGACGAGTCCCGCATACCTGCGTTCCACGGTGAACCCATAGCGGTAGAAAAACTGCGGGCGGAAAAATCCGGTGGTCAACCAGCGGTAGTTCTCTGCCTTGAGGCGGTTGGCGAGTTCATCCAGGAGGTGGCCCGCGACGCCGTGGGCGCGGGCGCTCTCGGTGACGACGACCTTGTCCATGTGGGCGGTCTGCGCCTCGGGTTCCGACTCGTAAAAGAGCCCGCCCAGCAGGTGTCCGCGATCGGAGACGGCGACCAGGAATCGGTGTTCCGGGCGGAAATGGACGGGCAGTTTGGCGGCGAGGAAGAGGCGATGGAGTCGGGCGATCTCCTTCGGGTTGAGGGCATGGCGGATGCCGTAGATCCGTCCGTCCGGATCCTCGAAGGTGACCACCATCTCGCTGTGCTGGACCCCGCTGGCGACCGATGCGACGTACTCGGCCTCATCCTCCGGCTGCAGGTAGGGGTAGGACAGTCGGGCGAGGAAGTAGTCGTCCTCGGGATCGAGATCGAGGTGGGCGCGCAAATCGGCCACCGCCGAGCTGAGGTCATCGGTCAGCATCCCCGGTGCGGAGGTCGCCGATGATCCGTTCAAGGCCTTCGGCCAGTTGGTCGGAGACGTCGCGAAGAACCGTCTCCCGGAAGAACCGGGCGCGGCTCTCGGGGTACGAGTCCCGTAGCTCTGCGAGGCGGTACGTCTCATAGAGTTCCTGCAGGGTGCTGGCGCGGACGGTGTGGGTCGCGTCGGGCGCCAACCGGTCCCACTTTCGGAACCGTTTGGCGGCGAAAAACAGCCTGCGCGGGAGGAACCCGCGAGTCGCGACGACCTCGAGATAATGATCCAACTGGTCGGCGAAATCGCTGCCCGCCCGGTGGGCCTGATCGGCGACGGCGGTCAGAAATTCGGCGCCCTCGACCTCGCCGACGATCTCAAGGACCGACGAAAAGACGATGTCCCAAGCCGACCACGCCCTCGAGCCGGGGATGCATGCTTCGATGGGTTCGATGAGCTGTTCCATGAAGCGCTCGAGCATGGCGAGCACGGAGTCGAATTCCGAGCGTGCGGCGATGGAGACGAGTCGCGCGCCGGTGTGGTAGTCGTGGGTCGGAACGATGACGTTACCCGGAGTGGGATCCGCGACCATGAACCGGCGTCCGGTTCGGTTCCAGAAATCGACATAGGCGGACATGGCGCTCCATGCGGCGAAGGGCCACATCGACTCGAGGCGTTCGGTATCGGGCTCTTTCCTCGATAGCCGAGCCACTGCGCGGTCAAGGGTCTCGCCCGGGATGAACTCCTCGGTCCACAGCCCGTGCTCGGGCCAGTAGCCGCCGAAGTCTTCCACCAAGGGTCCGAGATCCCGTTCTTCTGCGCAGACCACGAGCCAGTCGATTTCTTGCAGGACGGTCTCCTCCGCGAGATCGCGGTTGAGGTTGATGGCGAGATCGAACTGACCGAGCGGTGCGGGTCTTCACCGCCATGCGGTAGACCGATTTGCCGTGCTCGGTTCCGAGCAGTCGAATCCAAACACCGCCGGGTAGGATGTCGTCGAGGCGGACAGAGGTTCCGCGGGAAAAGAGGAAGATCCCTTCCTGGAGCATGGTCGTGCTCTTGATGGCGGCGAGAAGCCGGTGTCTCGCCTCGTTGTCCACGTCGTCGGCGAACGCGACCACATCGTCCCAGCGGTACTCGAGACCGGTCTCCGGATCAACGGCGATTCTCGAAGGCCGACCGAGCCAGTGCCGAAAACCGTCGTTGAGAACCGAAATGGCGGCTAGGGCGAGGTGAGTGCCTTCGGGCGAGGGCGCAGCGACGCTCATCCGGGTGATGAAGCCCGGAGCTGCCGGTAGCGTGCAGGGTGAACCGCACCGTAATCGGCGAGGAAACTGCAGCATTGACGTGGCGGTGGCATGGCGGGCTCGGATTCGGTCCCCAGTTGGAAGCGGTACTCGGTTTCGGTGACAAGCGCTTTTGATGGTCTCCGGCGAGAGTTCGTGCTCGATGAGCGCGGTTCCGGTCATCTCGTCGAAGAGATCGGGAATGGCACCGATGAAGTTCCTCAGGGTCTGGGGGTAGACCGAGGGTCTCTCGGCAAGAGTCAGAACTCTGAAAGCGTGTCTGGTGACCTCGGGCAAGCCCCCGCGATGCGGCGTGGCGAAGGATGCTCAAGATGGTCTCGGTGAGCTCGCCTTCGCCGTGCTCGATCGTGTCCTCGAGCAGATCCACGGATTGTTGCGCGACCTCTCGTTCGGTCGGATTTCATCAGACACGCCGACGATGATGGAGATCCATGAGGTCGATCTCGCCTTCTTTCTGAGATCTCTCGATGGCCTGCCGATCGGCCGGAGTCACCGCCCGGGTGTGCAGATGTCGGAGCCACTCGATCTTGGGTTCGCGGCGCCGGCGGCGATCCCGGTGCTCCATAGCCAAAGGAGCAAATCGACCGACTCGCTGTTTCCCAGCCAGAGGGGGGCGTCGAAAGGATGAGACCGAGATCGAGGGATCCTCGCCCCGTGTGACTGTAGACGACGGATCCGACCTGAATTTCGTTACCTTCGAGCTCAGAATCGTAAACGGTGCGCCGACGCTCCCAAGGGTGAGCGGCAATCCCCGATCTCGAGTTCCTGTGCGGTGATTCCGAGGGCCTGGAAAAGCCAGTTCGGAACCGTGATCGCCGCGCCGCCGACGAGAGGGTGGTCCGGCGGTACAGCAGATTAATGGTGTCGGAGAAGTTTCGCTCGATGACTTTGCGTCGGTAGGTGCCCTTGGGGGTGAGTTCACCGCGATCCGGATCGAAATCGCGGTCGATGACGGCAAAGTCGACGATGCGTTCGAAAGGCGCCAGAAAGGCGTTTGCGCTCACCACCAGGGAACGATAGTGGGCCTTGAGCTCGGTGGCGTCGAGGGACGCGATATCGACTTCCTGGAAATCGTGATTGGGATAGATCAGGGCAGTGTTGTAGGGCCGGTGGTCGCCGACCAGGAAGATCTTGGCGACTGAGTCGAAATCGCGGAAGAGGTTCTCGACCTTCTGCGGCGCGATGGTCTGACCTTTGACGTTTTTGTAGATCTCCTTCTTGCGGTCGACCATGTGGAACTGACCGACGGCGTCCGCTCCATGAGATCGCCGGTGTGGAACCAACCATCGGCGATCGAAGGACGGCCGGCCTTCGGGGTCGTTGAGATAACCCATCATCACGTAGGGGCCGCGAATGACCAGTTCTCCATCGTCCGCGAGATCGGCCTCGATACCGGGCAGAGGGACACCGAGGGAGTCTTCAACATACGCCCCCGGCGCCGTCATGGTGATGCCTCCCGTGGCCTCGGTCATGCCGAATCCGCTCATGAGCTCGACGCCGTAGCGCTGAAAGAAGCGGAAGACCTCGGGATCGAGATAGCCTGCGGCCGAGAGGCCCCAGCGGAGCTGTCCGCCGGTGACGCGATCGACGGCCGGCCCGATCTCCCGGTCGGCCGCGGTCTCGACATCGACCTCCTGGCGGATGCGTTCATAGAGTTGGATCCACTTCATGGGGATGCTGATGAACACCGTCGGGCGATAGCCCTGCATCTCGCGAACGAGTCCGTCGATGGACGGGCTCTCGGCGAAACGGTAGGTGGCGCCCCAGAAGATCGACCCGCAGAGCTCGAGAAATCGACCAAAGGTGTGAAAAAGGGGCAGATAGCAGAGGAACCTGTCCTCCTCGCCGATCTCGGGCAGGGCGAGGGCGCGGGCGAATCGCTTGAACACGATGTTCCGCTGCGAGAAGCGGATTCCCTTTGGGCGGCCGGTGGTGCCCGAGGTGTACATCACAGTGGCCAGGTCATCGATCGAGACGGCCGCCCGGCGCTCGCCCAGGGTTTCAGCCGAAGTCTCAGTCGCGCGTCCGAGAAAATCATCAAAGCCGAGGACGTCCTGAGCGACCGATGCCGCTGCCTCGATTGCGACGACATGGTCGACCTCGGGCAGCTTGCCCCGGTGGGCTTCGATCTTTTTGAGTTGGACCGGGTTGGAGACGATAATCGTGCCGGCGCCCGAGTGTTCGAGGATATAACCCACCTCGGCCTCAGTGGCGGTGGCCGGGATCATCACGTTGACGATGCCGGTGGTCAGGCAGGCAAGATCGGTCAAGGCCATCTCGAGGCGGTTCTCGGAAAGAATGGCGACGGGTTTCTCTTGCTGAGCGGCGGTGAGGGCCACGAGTGCGCGGGCGATGAGCCCGACCCGCCCCGCTACCTGATGCCAGCTGACCGAGGTTACCCCGCTGCTTCCGGGGATCTCGAAGAGCGTGCGTGAACCGTATCCGGCGACCCGCTGCTCGAAGAGTGGGCCAAAGGTGAAATGGGAGGACTCGACGAGGCGCAGGATGAGATCGGACCACAGATCAACGGATTTCGCTTCGGCGATCCTCACGAGCAGGCTCGATCGACGAATCGCATCGAGAAAAGACCACGCCTCCCAACGCCGCTCGTCGTCGGGTCGGGGAGGCCCGGGTCTCTGTTGCTCGACCAGACGCTCTCCGAGGGCGTGGAGTACATCGAGCTCGACGTGCTCGATGAGATCGTCGCCCATGGAGCGATTCTCGAGGATCTGAACCGCTCGGGCATCGGTCTCTTCGCGACGACCGGGAGCATCGAGAGCGAGCAGCCGGGTCAGTTCGAGCGCTGCGGCTTCGGGTTTGGAGTCAAGGAGGTCGTCAAATGGATCGGAGGTGGAATCGAAACTGCTCATGCGCTTCACTCTAACCGATTTTTGCCGTCCGCTCGTAGGACGAGCCGACGGCAAAAATCGGTGAGGATGCAGGTAGAAGGGGGAGGGATCTGGCATGACGGCTTGGAAAGTGGTTCACTGATGCTTACGATGAGTGCGTCTGATTGGAAGCTCGAACGACCGAGTCGGCGACCCTGGTGGGTTCGTTTGGTGATCAGCTGTGTCGTGCTCTGGGCTACCATCGTCATCACGATGGCGATTTTTGAAGAGTCCATGATCTTCTTCCCCGATCACGACCCGAGTGGATTCTGGGATGTCGAGGCCGTTGCCAGCGGCACCGGAACCTCTGTAGAGGAGTGTTTTCTCTCCACCAGTGATGGCGAGCGGCTTCACGCGTGGTGGTGCCGCCCGGAGACTCCGACCGCAACAGCATCAATCACCACCGAGATGGTGATTCTCTGGTTTCACGGCAACGCCGGGAACCTCTCTCAGCGAGCGGGTCTCATGCTCGAACTCGCCAGGATCCCGGCGCAGGTCTTCATCGTCGATTATCGCGGCTACGGGCGGAGCACCGGACGGCCGAATGAGGAGGGGCTCTACCGCGACGCTCGTGCGGCCTGGCGGTACCTCAGGGAGGAACGGGGAGTCGATACGGATCGGATCGTGATCCTCGGCAAGAGCCTCGGTGGGGCCGTCGCGGTGGATCTGGCCGCCGATGTTGAACCAGCTGGTTTGATCGTCGAGTCGAGCTTTACCTCGGTCCCCGAGATGGCGGCCCGCCACTATCCCTTCATCCCGCGATGGTTGGTTCGCACGAAGATGGACTCATTGTCGAAGATCGGCGGTGTGAGCAGCCCGGTTCTGGTGATCCACTCGCCTGCCGACGAGGTTGTTCCTTATGCGCACGGAGTGCGCCTCTTCCAGGCCGCGTCGGGGGACAAACGGTTTTTCGAAGTGCCGGGCGCAGGTCACAACGAACTCTGGCTCGTCGGTGGATCGGACTATTTCAACGCCCTGCGCGAGTTTCTCCTCCACTGTCGGGAAGAAAGGCGGGCGGAATGATGACGCAAGCCGATCAAAGGGTGGTGCTCATCACCGGCTGCTCGTCGGGAATCGGCCGCGCCCTCGCAGAGGAGCACCTGAAGCGGGGAGACCGGGTGGTGGCCACCGCCCGAAACCCGGAGTCGCTTGCGAATCTCGTTGGCGACGAGTGCCTCGCTCTTGGGCTCGATGTCACCGATGGCGCGAGTATTGAACGCGCTGTAGCCGATTCCGTCGGTTGGGCGGGGCGGATTGACATCCTGGTTAACAACGCCGGCTACGCACTCGTGGGTCCGATGGCAGAGATCGCCATCGGTGATCTCCGCCGCCAGTTCGATACCAATGTCATGGGAGCGGTCGAGATGATCCAGGCTGTGGTGCCTCACATGGCTGCGGCGGGCGGCGGGTGCATCGTCAACATCGGTTCGGTCTCGAGCCTGTTGGCCACGCCTTTTGGTGGCGCCTATTCGGCGAGCAAGGCCGCCCTCCACCTGCTCTCGGACGCGCTTCGCCCGGAGGTCGCGCCCTTCGGGATCCATGTGCTCGTGGTTCGAGCCGGTGGCGTGCTCACGAAGTTCCCGGAGGCTGCGGCGCAGGGCCTCGATCGGTATCGTGACCCGGCATCGCTGTATCACGATTACGTTGGAGGCATGGAGGAGCGCGCCGAGATGTCGAAGAATCTCGCCATGACGGCCGAGGAGTTCGCCCGCCGAGTGGCGGATGCCGCAGCCAAAAGGAACCCGCCGGCGGTGCTCAAGATCGGTGGCGGCGCGCGAATCGTCCCCGCCATGGCGATGCTACCGAAGAAGCTGCTGGCGTGGGTGTTGGGCAAGAAGTTCGGGCTGAGGTAGGAGTCGAGGCATCCATCGCAGTTTTACCGCAAAGACCGCAAAGAGCGCTAAGAACATCGCAAAGGGTATCGCATTCTTGACTCATCGCACCATCGCACCATCGCACGGAGAAACCGCAGATAGCGCAGATGGACGCAGATTCCATCGCACCATCTCAGCTACAGGTTTGGTGACGGTGTTCAGCGGTTTCGTGCCGGGCGGCGTGACCTCCCCAATCTGGGGAAGTGGTTTGGGAGAAAGCGACGCCTGAGGAGATGCCATGAAAGCCGCCTATTACAACCGCTTCGGTTCAATCGACGTTTTGAATGTCGGCGATCTGGCGGCTCCACGGCCGGCCCGCGGAGAGGTTTTGGTGCGGGTCGCCGCTGCTGCGCTGAACCCAAAGGACGTGCTGGTCCGCAAGGGGAAGTTCAGGCTCATCTCCGGACGGCGCTTCCCCCGCATCCCGGGCTATGACGTGGCCGGTACGGTTGAGCAGGTCGGTGCGGGCGTATCCGACATTGCCCTGGGCGACGAGGTCTACGGGATGGTCAACTCCTGGAGCGGCGGCACATGCGCCGAGCTGGTCGCGCTGCCTGCCGGCGAACTGGCGTCGCGCCCGCTCTCGCTGTCGATGGAGGAGGCTGCGGCCACACCGCTGGCGGCGCTGACCGCCCTTCAAGCGCTACGCGATCTGCTCGATGTGCGTTCGGGCGACAGGGTGGCGATCAACGGAGCGTCCGGTGGTGTCGGCTTGTTTGCGGTGCAGATCGCCTCGCTGCTCGGCGGGAGGGTGGTGGCTATCTGCAGCGCGAGAAATGCTGACTTGGTGCGGGAGGTCGGCGCGTCTGAGGTGGTTCCCTACGACGAGCGGGATCAGTCGACGCCGGGTCGGCGATTCGACGCATTCTTCGATGTCTTCGGGAACCGTCCCTATCCCCGGGTTCGGTCGGACTTGAGCAAACCTGAGCGTCACGTCACCACGGTTCCAAGCGGCGGAGCAATCCTGCGGGATCTCACCAGCCGCCTCCTCGGCCGATCGGTACGTTTTGTGTCGGTCAAGAGCAACAGGCGGGACCTGGAGCAGCTGGCTCGCTGGATCGATGCCGGCGAGCTGCGACCAGTGGTGGACAGAATCTGCCCCCTGGAAGACTCCGCCGACGCGCACGCCTATCTCGAGACGAGACGTGCACGAGGAAAGGTCGTTCTCACCGTCGGCCGGTAACGTGTTGGTCGCGCTCTATGGCTTTGACCTATCCATGGGAAACGCCACCGGTGAGAACACATCTTGAAGAGCCTGGTATCGCCGGTGAGCTCGCCGTCGTCGAATACGGTGCCAGGGCCGACAGAATGGCATTTTGCGGCCTGCGGGTAGTGGGGGCAAGGTCATTCCGGTCCAGGACAGGAATCGAGAAAAATGCCAAAATGTCGGCCCTGGCGCCCAATCCGATCACTCGGGAATCACTCGGGGCACCCAATCACTCGAAATAGGGGGTGAGATCGCCGCCGCCGACCTCGTAGAGTTCAGTCCCATCACCTGTGAACCAGATGTGGTTGAGGGCGCCGAAGCCCATCCCCTCCACATAGGTCCCCGTGCCCTGGTACTCGAAGACGTTCTCCTTCACCCAACCCACCACCGGGTCACGCCTGTATTGACCGATATAGTCGGAGGTTGATTCCGCCACATAGAGGTACTGGATCCTCGAACTTGGATCGACCACCACTTCGAGACCGTCGAAGTGGCCCCCGGTCATATTGGGAAATTCGAACTCGGCAACCCAATCGGTAACCGCCGGATCGAGGGAATAGACGATTCGGCCGTACTCCGCTCCGCTGTAGTACAACCCATCGGCTTGACCGTAGCCAAGAAGCGCGTTATCGATTGTCGGTGTCCCCACCGCGTAGGCGGTGGTCAAACCGGTCGCGAAGACATACTCGAAGATGATGCTCGGATCGGTTGTTCCAGCAATAAAATACACGCGGTCCGCCAACGGATAGATTTCCGAGCGATGGACCCTACCTAACTCCGGCACGACGTAGGTCGTGACGTAGGACAGCGTCCGATGTTCGATGGGACCGGTGTTACTTGGGTTGTCCGGATGCTGGTCGGGCTCAAACTCTCCATCACCATCGGTGTCCTCTAACTCCAACCGGTACACATCGAGGTACATCCCGTCGGAATACCAGGCTCCACGGTTGACGTAGATGAGATCCCCAAAGGTTCCCACGTCGCAGCCACCCAGGAACTCACTGTTCTGGGTAAGGAAATAGGCATACTGGAAAAACGACCCCGTGGCTGTGGTGTCGCCAACCACTTGAATCGGTTGACAGGTTCCGGTCTGGGCATCGCACCGGTTGGGAACGGTCGGGTCGCAAACCGTACCTGTAGGCACCCAGTGAGGCGGCGGACCGTAGTTGCACTGCATGATCGAATTGCCGGAACAACTGAACTCCCCCGCCTCGCAGGTCGGACAGTCTTCAGGGTCGGCGTTGCTCCACCCGCAGATGTCGCCGGACTCGAAACCATCGCTGAAGATCTCGTCCTGCGCCGCGGCACAGGTCGAGAAGACGATGAGGAGGGTCGACAATGCCGCGGACCATCGAATTCCCATGTTCTTCCGCCCTTTCGTGCTGCTTGGTTTCTCAGAACAGCATAGCAGCTTGGTCTTCGCAGGCGAATCTCCCTGTCCACCGATCGGCTCCTTCTATTTCCATCGGTGCCGGGTACGGAGTTACGCGGTTGTGACCCGTAACTCCGGACCTGGCACCCATCCCGGACCTGGCATCCATCATCCCGCTACCGCTACAAATGGGTGGCACTGGCGCCCATGGAGGCGTTAGAGCTTAATAGAGTGCCTGGCACCTTTTTATTCGAGGCACGAGGACGAGGCGCGTCAATAACCCGCGGAAAACCGCGCCCATCGGGGTGCCGGGTCCGTTTTTGTGCAGGAACGACCCCCCGGCAACGCGTCGCCTCGCGCACAAAATGCGGACCGGGCTCCCTCGGGCAGCGCGATGCGGTCTGCTGTTCCGGCTACGAGGTAGGCCGCCGGCGTGCCATCGGCGTGGTCGCAGCCCTCCCAATCAACCCACGAGTGACCACGCCGATGGTGCGACGCTGGGCCGCAGGGACGCCAAAGCGTCACAGCGGCCCAGAAGGCCGGAGTTGAGGGCATGGTCCGGAACAACAGCAGCGACCGGGACAGGGCCCGTATCCGCATCCGTGGCCGAAAGAACCAACCTGCGTCGGTACACGACCATCGCCGGCGGGACGCCGGCGCTACAAACATCGCAGCGCCCTTGGTAGCGGCCACCTCTCGTGGGCAATAGAACTAACCCGCATCGGTGCTCCCTCGGGCAGCGCGATGCGGTCTGCTGTTCCGGCTACGAGGTAGGCCGCCGGCGTGCCATCGGCGTGGTCGCAGCCCTCCCAATCAACCCACGAGTGACCACGCCGATGGTGCGACGCTGGGCCGCAGGGACGCCAAAGCGTCACAGCGGCCCAGAAGGCCGGAGTTGAGGGCATGGTCCGGAACAACAGCAGCGACCGGGACAGGGCCCGTATCCGCATCCGTGGCCGAAAGAACCAACCTGCGTCGGTACACGACCATCGCCGGCGGGACGCCGGCGCTACAAACATCGCAGCGCCCTTGGTAGCGGCCACCTCTCGTGGGCAATAGAACTAACCCGCATCGGTGCTCCCTCGGGCAGCGCGATGCGGTCTGCTGTTCCGGCTACGAGGTAGGATGGCGTGGTGCAGCCCTCCCATCAACCCGTAAGCCGATGGTGCGACGCTGGGTCACTGGGACGCCAAAGCGTCACAGCGGCCCAGAAGGCCGGTGATGAGGGCAGCGTTCGGGGCACTCTCGGCCACCCGCGACGGGGGGGATCAATCTCAGAGGCGCGCAACCCGGTGGCCAACGGTGAGCTCCTGGTCGAAGACCTGTACCGGTTCCAGTCACCTTCAGATTATGCAGAAGTTGGTGGGCCTGGCGCCCAATCAGGAATCCTCAAGAGGATGGTGCCAGCGGAGCCCTTCGAAGCGGCTGAAGTCTCGATCGGTCGTGACCCAATCGAAACCTCCCTCGATGGCGATTGCAGCCAGAAACGCATCGGGAACGAGATTGCCGCGAACCGAGCACTGGTTGCAGAGCCGGAGGAAGATGTCCCAATGGCGTCGTCCTGGCGTCACGACGGCGCAATTGGGGCGGTCTCGGATCTCCGTTGCGAATGCCAGAGCGTCGGCCAGGGGTGAAGGCTCCTTAAAGATCTTCGGGTGCGTCACGATGCGGACGAAACCGGATAGCACGAGATCGACGACTCCAAAGGTGGATTCCGATAGGAGCACGGCTTCCAACCACTCTCGGAACTGATCGTGATTCGGCGAATCAGAGCGATGGGCGTAAACAAGGACATTGACGTCCGGCAGAATCACTGGTCTTCCATCAGATCCAAGAGGGCGGAGCTGTCATCTAAATCGACCCCGGGTTGAAGCCCCTCGGTGCCGAAAGTGGTCAGGGTTACCGACGATGCTCGACCGGTGGACCGCCGAGCCAGTCTTTCCCGAAGGGCTCCTTCGATGACGGCGGTCAAGGTGCCCCCGCTCTCCATGGCCAAACGTTTTGCCTCGTCAAGGAGGTCATCAGGCAAGTGGATCGTAGTTCTCATGCATCAATATATAATCTCCACGCATCAATATGTCAACGCGGACACGCGAACGAGGCGCGTCAAGAACCCGCGGATAACCGCGCCCATCGGGGTGCCGGGTCCGTTTTTGTGCAGGAACGACCTCCCGGCAACGCCTCGCCTCGCGCACAAAATGCGGACCGGGCTCCCTCGGGAAGCGCGATGCGGTCGGTTGCTCCGACTACGAAGCAGGCCGCCGGCGTGCCATCGGCGCGGTCGCAGCCCTTCCAATCGACCCAGGTGCGACCACGCCGATGGCGCGGCGCCGGGCCGCTGGGACGCCAAAGCGTCACAACGGCCCAGAAGGCCGGTGATGAGGGCAGCATGCACCATGCCCCCTCCCCAAGACCTCAATACCCCGTGCCTTGTACAATGTCTGTCATGAAATCCCTCTCGGGCAGCCACTCAGCGTTCTTCATGGTCGTCGCAGAAACAATCACTCCCGAAGTGGCGGCGTTGGATCCGGATGGCCGCGCCCGGATGGAGGCCATTGTCGACACCGCGCTGCTGGATCGTGACCAAACCACACGATCACAGTTCGGCACCTTTCTGGGTGTGATCCGGATGGCGCCGGTTCTCCGATACGGCCGCACATTTGACCGCCTGGGCGACGATCAGAGGGCCGCTGTACTGAATTGGTTCCAAGACTGTCCGATCTCGTTGCTTCGCAAAGGGTTCTGGGGTTTGAAGGTTCTCGTCTTCATGGGCTACTACGGCCAGGTGGAGAATTGGAGTTCCACCGGTTACGCCCCGGAGTTCGACGGTCGGGCGGGGGTGCACCATGCGTGAGCTCGACTACGATGTCGTGATCATCGGTTCCGGCGCAGGGGGCGGCGCGGTGGCGAAGGAACTCGCACCGCTGGCGGCTGACGGCAAAAGGATCGCCGTTTTGGAGTGGGGTCCGAAGTTCGCCGATGACGCTTTCACCGGCCACGAGGTCGATATGGCCCGCCAGCTCTATTTCGAATCGGGTGGCGTTCTCACCAAGGATCGCACCTTGACCCTGGCCTATGGCAAGGCCTACGGCGGCTCCACGGTCGTGTACACGGGAACCTCGCTGACCATGCCCGAAGAGGTCGTCAGATGTTGGGATGTTCCGGGGATCGAGTACGCCGATCTTCAGCGACGATCGGCGAAATACCTCGAAGAAAACAACGTCCACAAACTCGACGAGGCCGAACTCAACGACAACAATCGTCTGTTTCGCGCCGGTTGTCAGAAGCTCGGCTACCGCGTCGAGCAGTTTCCCATCAACGTCAAGGGGTGTCGATCGTCGAGCTTGTGCAATCTGGGCTGTCCCAACGGCGCCAAACAGGGTACTCACCGGGTCCAGCTGCCGACGGCGGAGTCCGCCGGTGTCGAGGTGATCACAAACTGCAGGGTGACCAGGGTGGGGGAGGCGAGCTGTGACGCGATCGTGGCCGATCCGGGTTTTGGTCTTCCCTCCTCATGGGAACCGGGAGAATACCGCGTCAACGCCAAGGTGATCGTGGTCTGCGGCGGCGCCATCAACTCCTCTGCGCTGCTGCTGCGATCCGGGTTCGGCGATCGGCTCCCGACCCTCGGGCGGTATCTGACCCTGCACCCGGCGCTCATCCTCGTCGGCGAGCATCCGCACGAGATCTCCAACTTCCACGGCCACCCCAAGAGCTTCTACTGCGACGAGTTCTGTGAGTCGGACCGTTTCATCCTCGAAACCTGCATGTACTTTCCCTTCGTCACATCGAAGAATCTCATCGGATTCGGCGCCGAGCACTCCGAGCTCATGCGCGCCTTCCCGCGGCTGCAGATGATCCTCGTCCTCGCGATGGATCCCGCCCTGGCGTCGAACCGGGTTCTCGTCGATGGCGATGGCGAGGCGGTGGTCGACTACACCATGGGTCCGGCGGTTCTTGAGTCGCTCCATCGCAGTATGGTGGCGACCGCCAAGATCTTCTTCGCTGCCGGCGCCGAGCGGGTTCACGCCCCCGCTGGGGCCTCGTTCTTCATCGATCGGAAGGACGCCGGCCGAGTCGAGGAAATGATCCCGCGCGCCAATGTCATCCCAGGCAAGATCTCGGTGGCCAGCGCTCACATCATGGGTGGATGCCGAATGGGGCGTGATGCGTCGGACTCGGTCACCGACAGCTGGGGCCGGGTTCACGGTTCGCCCGGTCTCTATGTTGCCGACTCGGGGCTCTTTCCCAAGGCTTCCGAGATCAACCCCTACGTCACCATCATGGCGCTCGCCGACCGGGTCGCGGAGCACATCCGAGAAAACGCGGGGGAAATCCTGCAGTCATGAAGCTCCGTGGGTCAAAGCTCATCGCCAGGGCCCTCGCCGACGAGGGAGTGAAATTCACCTTCGGTATCCCGGGAACCCACAATATCGAGCTTTACGACGCCATCGATGAACAACCCGGAGTCGAGGCCGTTCTCGTGACCTCGGAAGTGGCCGGCGCCTTCATGGGCGACGGGGTATCGCGGTCATCGGACCAGGTGGGTGTGCTCAATGTCGTACCGGGCGCGGGGGTGACCCACAGCATGTCCGGGATCGCCGAAGCCTACATGGATCAGGTTCCACTGGTCGTTTTGGCGTGCGGGATCCGACGGGACACCGGGGCCTCGTTTCAGTTGCACGATGTCGATCAGATCGCGATGCTTCGTCCGGTGACCAAAGCGGCAATGCGGATCGAAAGCGCATCGGAGATCTACCAGACCATCCGCCGCGCCTTCCAGATTGCGCGCAGGGCGCCGGCCGGACCGGTGGCGGTCGAGATTCCGGCCAACTTCATGATGTTGATCCAGGAGGTCGATGAGCCGACCTGGGAGCCGGAACCGGAGCCCGCGAACGAGTGTGATCGTGACCTTGTGGAACGCGCGGCTCGTCTGCTCGGTGACGCGAAACAACCGGCGATCTATATTGGCGCCGGAGCGGTGAGGGCAAAACACGATCTGATCACGCTTGCCGAACAGCTCGGGGCGCCGGTCGTGACGACGTTCCAGGGTAAGGGGGTCTTTCCCGAGTCCCACCCGTTGTGGCTGTGGACCGGGATCGGGCGTTCGACCCCGCCCTTTGTGCGCACGATCATGGATCGCTGCGATTGCCTGCTCGCCGTGGGTTGCCGATTCGGCGAGGTCGCCACGGGTTCCTACGGCCATTCTCTGCCCCAGACCCTGATTCACGTCGACATCGATCCCGAGGTGTTGGGGAAAAACGTCCCGACGACCCTCGCGGTGGCGGCGGACGCGAAGGCCTTTCTCGGCGTGCTGACGGGGCTCATCAAAGGCCAAAGGCCGTACGAGACCCTCGCCCGGGAGATTGCAGACGGACACGAAAAAGTGCGGCGCGCCTGGCGGGCATCCGCGTCGGTGAAGAGAGTCACCCCCGATGCGTTGTTCACCGCCCTCCAGCGCCACTGTGGTGACGATGCGATCTACGCCACCGACAGCGGGAATGGAACCTTCCTCGCGGCGGAGCACCTCCGACTCGATCATCCTGCCTGTTTTATCGGACCGATCGATTTCTCGTGTATGGGTTATTCGGTTCCGGCATCCATCGGGGCGGCCTTCGCCAACCCGGATCGTGATGTGGTGACCCTGGCCGGGGACGGGGCCTTCCTGATGACCGGTCTCGAGGCCCTAACCGCGGCGACCTACGGCGCGACGCCGTTGATCTGCGTGCTCCGGGACGGTCACCATGGTCTCATTGCCGAGTTCCAGAAGATTCCACTCAACCGCCAAACCTGCAGCATCCTGCCCGATTACAGCGTGCAGGCGGTGGCCGAATCGGTCGGCTGCCGGTACTTTCGGATCATCCGCGACTCGGAACTCGAATCGGTGATCCCCGTCGCCCTGGAGCTGGTTCGCAAACGAGTGCCGGTCATGGTTGAGATCGCCATCGACTACAGCGAGAAGACCTATTTCAGCCGGGGCGTGGTGGCGACCAACTTCTGGCGATTTCCGTGGCGTGATCGATTGGGGATGCTCGTCCGCGCCCTGATGAGGAGGGTGAGTGGCTGACGAAGGCGATGTCAGGGATCCGTCAGGCACTCCGGACGATCAGACGCTCACCAACGTCAGCCCCGTACGATCCGGTGGACTCGACGATGATCTGAGTCTCGCGCCGGGGTTCTCGCCCGGACAGATTCTCGCCGGGCGATACAAGGTGGAGCGCTTCCTCGCACGCGGCGGGATGGGCGAGGTATATCAGGTTTACGATCGGGAACTCGGAGAGAACGTCGCTCTCAAGACCATCCTTCCACGAACGGCAAACGACCCCGTGACCCTGGATCGGTTTCGCCGGGAGATCCAGATCGCGCGCAAGGTCAGCCACCGGAACGTCTGCCGGATCTTCGACCTCGGCAGACACGTTCCACCCAGCGGCGAGGATGTCGTTTTTCTCACCATGGAGTTGCTCGGCGGCACCTCACTCAGGGCAAGGCTCCGCGAGGGGGTGATGAAACCCACCGAGGCCCTCGGCGTGGTCGAACAGTTGGCCGCCGGTCTTGGAGCGGCGCACCAGAAGGGGATCGTCCACCGCGATCTGAAACCGTCGAACATCTTCCTTGTTCCGGAAGCGGATGGAGTCCGGGCGGTCATCGCCGATTTCGGTCTTGCGCGTTTGCAGGTCAAGGATGAGAGTCAACTCACGGTGACGGGAACCGGAGAGATCCTCGGTACGCCCGCCTATATGTCGCCGGAGCAGATCGAGGGCAAATCGGCCACCACGGCATCGGATATCTACTCCCTCGGTCTGGTGATGTACGAGATGCTCACCGGTGCTCAGGCGTTCGAGGGCGCGAGCGCCTTCCAGATCGCCCTGAGCAAGCTGAAGGATGCGCCGACCAGCCCCAGCATGCGCAGCCCGGGTGTGCCGCCACGTTGGGACAAGACCATCCTCCGATGTCTCGAAAAGGAGCCGGAAGATCGGTTCTCCGATGTCGAGTCGATACCGTTGGTACTGGGCGGTGCGCGATGGATGCCGCGGCGGCGATTCCGTGGTTTCACCCTCTCACCTGCCGGTAGGGTGGCGGTAATGGCCGTGGTGATCGCGGCGGTCGGCGCGATCGCGATTTTTACGAGGGGTTGGCCGCCCTGGCAGGCTCCGCTGGATCCAAAACCAGCGGTTGCGCTCAGGCAATCGCTCGCGGTTCTGGGATTTGAAAACATTACCGGCGATCCGAGCACCGAGTGGATCTCCACCGCCCTGAGCGACTTCCTGACGACCGAGTTGGGCGCAAGTGGCGAGGTCCGCACCATTCCCAGCGAAAGCGTGGCTCACGCGCGAGCGGAACTCGGGATCGACCACGTGACGACGCTCGGACCGGAGACCCTGGGTCGGCTGCGGGATCTCCTGGCAACCGATCTGGTAGTGCTCGGATCCTACGCCGTCCTCGGTGATGGCCCCGAAACGACCATCCGGCTCGACTCACGGGTTCAGGACATCAATGCGGGAGAGATCATCGTTCTGCAATCGGTGACCGGGACGCGAAATGACCTCGCCGGTCTCGCCATCGGCGCGGCGACGGAGATTCGCAGCCGATTCGGACTCGACATGACCACCGAGTCGGTGGTCAGTGGAGCATTCCCCACGGACCCGGAAGCGGCCCGGCTCTACGCTGAGGGCGTGGTTCTCCTGCGTTCCTTCGATCCGGCGGGGGCGCGGGTCAAGCTCGAGCAGGCCGCCATCGCCGAACCGGAGTCGCCGTTGATCTGGAGCGAGCTCGCCAACGCGTGGACGACTCTCGGTTATCGCAACAACGCGATCGAGGCCGCCGTGCGATCGAATGAACTGAGCGGAGGACTCGGGCGAGAACTCCGGCTCCGGATCGAAGGTCAGTACCAGGTTCTCGCGGGACGTCTGGACGAGGCCGTGGACACCTTTCACTCGTTGTGGTTGGTCTATCCCGACAATCTCGAATACGGCCTCATGCTTGCCGATGCTCAGGTACGGGCGGGACTCCCTGAGGACGCCCTCGCTACCGTGACGGAGCTGCGGGCGCTCCCGATGCCGTTGAGCGGCGATCCACGAATCGATCTGGCGGAGGCGGACGCCGCAGGCAATATCGGTGATTCGAACCGACAGGCATCCGCCGCCGAACGAGTGGTCGAGGCGAGTCAGCGTATCGGTTCTAGTGTGCTCGAGGCCGACGGCCGCCTTGCCCTCGGAGAGGGTCTGAGAGGGACGGGAAATCTCGATCTGGCATTGACCGAACTCAAGGCCGCTCGCAGTCTGGAGAGGGCGGCAGGAGATCCGGTAGGAGAGGCCACCGCCGCATTTTCGTTGGCTTTGACCCATCTCGCGCTCGGCGATGTCGAGGCCGCGACTCTTGAAGCAGAGGCCTGTCTGGCGATTTCGCGGAGGGTCGAATCCAGAATCACCGAAGGCAACGCACTCAACCTGCTTGGCAGTATTCGTCTCCGTCTTGGAGATTTTGTCGGGGCGCTGGTGTTTTTCAATCAGGCCCTCGAACTTCAGCGCGAAATCGGCAACAGCAGCGGCGAGGCGGATGCGTTCAACAACGTAGCGCTGGTTCAGATGTGGTCGGGTGATTTTGTCAGTGCGGTCGATAGTTTCACCCAGGTGCGGGCACGGTTCCGCGAGCTCGGTAAAGCCAAATACGAGGCGGCGGCGGTGATGAATCTGGCCCGGATCGACGCCGCCCGTGGGGATCTCGATGGGGCACGCAGCCTCTTCGAGGAGGCGGCCGGGCTCTACCGGGTTCAGGAAAACCCAGAGGCTCTCGCAGAGGCGCTTTTCGGGCTGGGAGAGGTGCTCCTGACCCAGGGTGACCTGGCCGGTGCGCGAAAACGGCACGAAGAGGCGCTCGATCTTCGACGCGACCACGAGTATGCGAGCGTTGTCGAGAGCGAGTTTGCCCTCGCCGGGCTGACCCTGGCCGAGGCGGCTTCGGGACGAGGGAGCTATCAGACCGCGGCTGCCGAGCTGTCGCGATCGGTTGCGCGTTTTGCGGAATTGAATCTCCCGGCTCTGGAAGCCGATGCGCTCAACTATCTTGCTGAAGCCGAGATCGGCGCCGACAGGGTTGACGAGGCCGTCGCCGCTCTGGATCGGATCCGAGCTCTGGAGGCCTCAGCGAACTCGGTGACTCTGATGGTGTTGCAGATCAACGATGCCCGGGTGGCCGGGCGGCGGGGCGATTTCGGCGAGGCCCGAGCGATCCTCGACGCACTCCTGGTGGAGGCCCGCGCACAATCGAGTTTTGGGGTCGAAATCGAAGCCCGGCTGGCGATGGCCGAGATCATGGCCGAGGCCGGTGATGTAGACGATGCCCGACGACTCCTCTCAGAGGTCAAGAGCGACGCGACCGCGAGAGGATGGATCCACGTCGCCGACAAAGCCGCCGAGGTCGGAAAGAGCGACCTCGAACCGCAACACTGAGAGTTCCAACCAACGCTGGTGGTATCATTGGTTGTTGTCGGTCAAGACCGACCCGGTCTCCCGAGGGAGCACAACAATGAAACGGTGTTCGGACACAAACCGGCGGAGGGCGCCGTTCGTGCTGGCGCTGCTGTGTCTTCTTCTCTCGGGCACCGCGGTCGCGCAAACTCCTCCGTGTACCAAGTTCTTCGATTCAGGAGGCAGTGACGCCGATCTGAATTGGCACGAAAAGGAGCGCTGGAGTCCAATCGGTGTGCCGGGTCCGGCTGATGTGGCCTGCATCCTCGAAGAGGGCAACTATCAGGTAATGGTCACCGAGCCGGTCACCATCGCCGGTCTCCAGATTGACGCAAACGGCGGGAACCCCAAGGTCAAAATCCTGGCCACCGATTTCACGCTGAACGGGTTCGGATACCTGGCGGGAGCGACAAAGCTCAAAGTCAACGACGGTGCCGTGCTCCGAACCGATTCAGGTTCCACCATCGAGGTCCAATCCAAGCTCGTGATCGACGGCGGGACGGTCGAGATCGACGTCGATCTGTACGGCCACCTGAACTACGCCGGCACGGGTTCACTCACCGGAAGCCTGGTGACCCATCCGGGCAGCACCATCGAGTACGAGGACACCGGAGAGGATGCGCATCTCGTGGTCGCCGACGGGTTCGACAACCTCGGTCGGATCGTGTTCAACGGAACCATCGCCATGACCCTCGAGGTGGAATCCGGGATTCTTGTCAACAACGCCAGCGGCGTGGTTTCGACCCAGCCGGGCCTGACGGCGCGAGGGATCACATCCGAACTCACGGCCGTTGTCGACAACCAAGGTCTGATCTCGGTCGACGGTTCCTCTCTACGAATCAGCCATGACGGAGCTGAGCACATCAACAGCGTCGACGGCGAGATCTACGCTGCCGGTGCGGACCTCGAGGTCGATCTCGGCAGCGGCGTCATTGACGTCCCGTCGAATTTCACCAACTACGGCACGGTCACCGTTGGTGGGGGCGGATCGATCAGGGTCGTCGGTTCGGCGGGGTTGCAGGATGTGCCGTCGAACTTCACCAACTACGGCACCGTGACCGTCGGCGGAGGTGGATCCATCAGAGTGGTCGGTTCAAGCGGTGAGAGCTCATCCATGTCGGTGGCCAACTACGGTTTCTTCGATCTGGAATCCAATGGGGATTTCACGATGGTTGATGTTTCATTCGACAATCCATCTTCGGGACAGATCCGGGGTTCGGGAACTCTTGACGTCACGAATGCCTCGGGCGTCAGTTTCGACGGCACGCTGAGCCCGGGTTTCTCGCCCGGTATTCTCACCGTCGATGGTTCGTTGGATCTGAGCCCGAACACACGGGTCGCCATCGAGATCGGCGGGGAAGTACCGGGGAACCAGTCCGATCGGCTCGATGTGACCGGAGCGCTCGGCGCCGGCGGTAGCCTCGATGTTGCACTCATCGGTCCATATCAACCCGCCGGCGGTGAACGGTTCCAGATCTCGACCTTTGACAGCCTCGGGGGGTGGTTCACCACCACAAACCTACCGCCGCTCATGCACTTCCTGGGTTGGAACGTGGATGTTGGTGAACACGAGATCGGTCTCGAGGTGATCTGTGAAGGAACCCAACTCGAGATCGAGTTTGCGGCTGATCGCGACCCGGTCTCGGTCGACCACGAACTGATCTATCAGACCCGGGTGGGAAATCACTCGGCTGTGACCGCCACGGATGTGACGGTCAGCACCATGCTCCCGTCGGATCTCATCTTTCGGCCGGAGCTGTCTTCGCCGGAATGTGTGCTCATCGGCGCGACGGTCGAGTGTTTCGTCCTGAGCCTGGCCCCGTCAGTCGATTGGGATCTCGCCATCGGGGTGGAGCCCATCGCGGTCGGACCGCAGAGTAACCCCGGATCGGTCGCCGCGTGGGAGTGCGACACCGATCCCGGCAACGATCAGGCTTTCGCCTCGTTCGTGGTTGTTGCGGCCGGGCCGTGTGACGCCAATGACGACCAATCGGTCGACTCGGCTGACCTGGTTCCAGCGGTGATCCACATCTTCGGTCAGCGGGCAGCCGGCAACCCGGATTGCAGACTCGCGGGCGGCATCACCGCCGACGACCTGGCCGCCATCATCGAAGCGGGCCAGTAGCACCCTCGCCGGAACATCGCAGAATTTATAGACGCAGAGGCGCAGAGGCGCAGAGGCGCAGAGGCGCAGAGAGGATTTCGGCGATTGTTGATTCGCGTGGCCTTCGGGTCATCGATTGGAGGGACATGAGGGTTGTTTTTCACCGCCAAGGCCGCCAAGCTCGCCAAGACCATCGCAACGTCCATCGCATTTGTGACCCATCGCAGGTTCTCATCGGCGGTCAAATACACCGACTGGATCCAACCCGCTTCAATGGGTTTGGTTTTGATTGTGGCCGGCCTGATGACCTGCCGGTAGGCGAGCCCTTGTCTCCTCGGCCAGGTCGTCGAGACGACGCGGGACCCCCTCTCTCAATTGTGATGTCTTTGCAGCGTTCTTGGCGAGCTTGGCGGCCTTGGCGGTGAAAATACCTATTCGAGCCCAGCGCACCGATGAGCCGAAGGCCACGAAATCGATCGAGCACCGATAGCCTCTCTGCGGCCCTCCGTTGAATCCGACTGTTGGCTCAACTCGAGCTGTTGGTCTCGGCGGGTTTTCGGTAGCAGGTGAGGTGGCCGTCGGTGTAGAAGCGGTGAAAGTTTTCGGGGAGGAACCCTCCGAGGCAGTCGGCGATGCTGAAGATCACGACTTCGGTCGGTTCCTCCTCGAGGGCGCTCGCGAGTCGGGTGTAGAAACCTACACCCGGACCAACGGGTCTGACCGGACGGTACAGGTAAACAAAATTCCAACCCCCGAGATCGGTCTCGAGGACATCATCCACCCGCCACTCGACCCGATTCTCGGGGATTTCCAGCCATTCCTGCAGCCGGCGACCGATATCCACCATGACGCTCGAGATCTCGATCTGGCAACAGCGTGCGTGGGGGTACATCTTCTGCATGAGCAATGCCTGAAGCCCGTTCCCGGCTCCGATGTCGACGCTGACAGTCGCTGGGTGAATCCACGATCCGGCTTTGAGGATGGGGCTCAACCCTCCGGCGTGGCTCCAGTAACCGCCGGCGGCGTCGACCCGTTGCCGTTCCGCCGCCGTGTAGGGAGCCTCGTGCATGTGGAGGTGGGCATAGAACTCGAGGAATCGTTCCTCCAGGAGCTCACCATCGTCGCCTTGAGATGCGGCGAGAAACCGATCTTTGAGGGCTGAAAACTGCGGAAAGAGTTCCGCTGCGTCCGGCGGTGGGGGCAACGCCGCGAGGAGATCCATGAGAACAGCCAGACGTTGACGTTCGACTGCCTCCCGCCCGTCATCCGAGAGAAGAATCGACACCCGCTCGAGATCGAGTGAAACTCCGTGGTCGGTCATACGTTCTTGTATCACAGGAGGAGCCGCGATGGGGATCGCCGGATCGGCGGTGTTCTATCTGGAAGGAACGATCACGGTATGGGTGCTGCCGGTTCATCGGCCGCGAGTTGCAACACAAGGTGGGGTCCGACCTGTTTGAGGTCGATCACCGACACCCCGGGTTGTTCGAGGTGAAGGACGAGATGGAGCTCCCCCTGAGAGGTCTCGGCGTCGTGAACCAGCCTGATCCGGTCGAGGTTGGGATCGCCGATATTGATGGTGCGTGGCAGATCGGGTGCACTCATGCCGCGAAGGCTCAGGATGATCCGAGGGGGATCGTCGGTGATCTCAAGGGTGCGCGCAACGCCCTGGGGTATCCGCCCGTTGGCGGTGATCCGAAGGAGCGTCGAACCGTCGTTTCGGAGGTTTGCCGCAATATCGACGACGTGATTCGCGATCTCCGGTTCGGCTTCGGGAGTCGGGGATGAGAAGACCATGGCGGGCTCTGTCGGTATCGATGAGGGACTACTCTCCGCGGTCGGAGTCGCAACGATCGTCGGCAGCACCGGCGGAGCAGGCAGGTCGGGATAGGTTGGGAAAGGTGTCGCGGATGGAACCATGGTCGGTGTGGGAGGATTCGCGGTGGGACTGGGAGTGGGGGTGGGCGACGGCTCCGGCACGGGAGGCGTTTCCGGTGTGGGCGAGGCCTCCAACACGGGTGAAGACTCCGGCTCATGAGTCGCCCTGGGTTGGTACGGCGAGCCGATCACCGCGACGAGCCGATTCCCGGTGTGCAGAATATCCATTACTTGAGCGGCGTTCGATGCGAGATCGAGGATGATGTTGAGTTCCGGAGGAGACCCGTCGGCGGGGTATCCCAACCGCAGACGGGTGACGTGTCGATCCTCGATGACCATCATTTCCGGTTTGACCCGATTGGTGATGCCCTGGATCACGAGAACGGCACGGGGAGGGTCCGGTATGGGGTATGAACGAAAGGACGAAGACTCGAGGGGCTCGGAGCAGACGATGGTGATGGTGGTATTACCATCGGAGTCATGCCCCCAGCTGATGGCGTCAACGGTGTTGGCTGTGGATTCCCCGGCGCCGGCGACAAGGAGAAACGCCGCCAGGACTGCGATCGCGACGGAATCCAGTCGGGTGCGGTTGTGACGAGTTCGTGGACGCCCTCGGAGCATGGCGCATGATACCCCACCCGGTTTCCCGAGGGTCGCGTGGGGTCGCGTAGAATGGCCCGGATGCCTGACGATCTGAAGACCTCGAGGTTCGGCGGCTTGGACCGGGTGGTTCTCGCGAATCTGGAAGAGACCTCCATGTCCGACGACGAGCTCCTGGTCGGCGAGCAGACTGCGCTCAATACGTTTTTCGACATTGCCAATGGGCGGCGGCTCAGCCTCACGGTGATCGGCCTCGCTGTCGTTTCCGCCATCTACACCATCGTGATGTTTGCATCGGGCTCGATGACACGCGGTGTGCTGGCCGGTCTGTTGGTGATCGCCGATCTTCTTTTCCTTCGCTATCGGCACACTCCCGGTATCGCCCGCAACCTCCGTCAAGCGGTGGCGGCGGTGCTCATCGGTCACGTCGTCCTTTTTCAGGTCTTCCACGGTTCCGCCGATGGTGGGATCGGATTTTGGTTCTTTGTCTTTCCCATCCTGGCTGTACGGTTTCGTCTGGCGTCGGGAGAGACGGTGGCTCTTTTCGGTTCGCTGTTTGCGGTGGTGGCGGTTCGTTTGGTGGGCGAGAGCCTCGTGACCCGGCAGTCGCCGCCGTTTCTCAGCCTCGTGCTCTACGCCCTGCTTTTCATCGTCTGTTTCGTCGTGTCGTGGGCGTTGAGTCGTCGGTTGGAGAGCCGGTTCCTCATCCGTTGGCGGTCCGAGTCGGATCGCCATCACGATCGGCTCCGGATGAAGCAGGAACTCGAATACGCACGAGAAATCCAGCTGAGCATGCTGCCACGGCGGGCGCCGCAACTGGACTGGCTCGATGTCGCCGCCCTTTCGCTCCCCGCGACCGAGGTTGGAGGGGACTACTACGACTATTTTGATTTCGGGCCGAATCGGGTGGCCATGGTGGTGGGGGATGTGACCGGGCACGGTGTGGCGAGCGGACTCGTCCTGTCCGGCGTCCGGTCGAGCCTCAACCTCCTGCGCGATGAAATGGGGCAACCGAGCGCGGTGCTCGATCGGGTCAATCTCATGCTCAAGCGGACCTCCGCACCACGGATGCACATGACCCTCGCGCTCGTGGTTTTCGACCGAAGTGAGTGCGTCACCACCGTCGCGACCGCCGGGCACCCACCGGTGCTGGTCCGTCGGGGGAACGGTGAGGTGGAGGAGGTGGGTTCCGGTTCGTTCCCCCTCGGCGCCATCGAAAACGCAAGGTACGTCGAGGGTCGGATCAAGCTCTCGCCCGGCGATGTCCTGCTTCTCTACAGCGATGGACTCGTAGAGACCATCAACCCCGCCGGCGATCAGTACGGATGGGACCGGCTCAAGACGATCCTCCGGGGACTCGAGGGCATCCCCACCGCGAACGAGATTCGCGATCTCATCCTGCGCGAGGTCTGGGACTTCAAGGGCGAGGCCAAGCAGATGGACGATGTCACGATGGTAGTGGTCCGCTGCCTAGGCGGTTAGCCCTCGTTGCGAAACCTGGTGAGACGTGCGTGCTAGGAGGCTGCACCGCATAGAATTGGCGGCGCCTTTCGGGCGGCAATCGGTCCGTTTTTCGCCTGTTTCTTGGCCCATACCACCAGTATGAACCTGCGAAACAGGCGAAAACCGGCCTCAATTGACGCTCCGAAATCCATCCACCATCTATGCGGTGCAGCCTCCTAGTCGATCCGCAACGATCTGGCGGCGATGACCGAAAACACCACCGCGAAACCGAGCAGCACCGCCAGCGGCGCCAGAACCCCGTCGAGACCCAGACCGAAGGAAATGGTGCCATGCAGCGCGCGCATGGCCCATCCGGTGGGGAGGATGAGGGCCAGGCGCTGAAGTGGCTCTGAGACGATCTCCAATGGCCACCAGCAACCGCCAAAGGCAGCCATGACCATGGTGGCGATGACGCCGATGCTCGCGGCGCGGTCGGGTTCGGTGAACCACGAACCAAAGGCGACACCGAGCGGCGCCACCGCCAGGGCGTAGATCAGCAAGACGATCCAGGTGGCAAAGGGGTGGTCGCCGATGGTGATCCCGAGGGTCTTGTTGGCGATGACTCCCACCGCCATCAGTACGGATATCTGGAGAGACGCGATGACCAGTCGGCCGACGATCTTTCCGGCGGCGATCTCGCCCTTGCTCACCGGGGTGGTCACGAGCCGTCGGAGTTGGCCGCCGCTGCGCTCTCCGCTGATGGTCGCCGCCCCGTAGGTGAGTGCGATCAACATCACGAACATGACCGTGTTTCCCGGGATGGACTGGGCGAAGCCGCCAGGGGTGATCGTCGCTTCACCAGCGAACCGGCTCTCGATGACGACCAGGTCTTCTGCGGGATCGAGACCGGTCAGAGCCTCCGATGTCAGGGGCGCTCCCGGCTCGAGTCCCTCCTTCGCCTCGACGAGACGGCCCATGACGGCCGCCATGGCCGAGACAATTCGAGCCTGAACCACCAGCGCCGCTTCGCTCGAGGTGTCGGGGTCCTTTTCGAAACGAAGCGCGGTCGGTTCGCCGGCGAGTACGGCCTCGGTGAGCCCGGAGGGCAGGACCAACGTGCGGGTCTTGTCGGCGGTCGAGTCCTTCTCGGCGGGCTCGACAAAGACAACGGCGAGCCGTTCGCTCTCGAGTTCGTCGATCAGGAGTTGTGCGACCGGTCCATTGTCTGCGTCAACGATCGTCAACCGGGCCTTGGCATCGGTCGGGTTGGAACCGGTCCCCAAGACGAGCCCGAAGAAGGTGGCGAAGACGATGGGAAGGAGGAACAACCACATCACCGCGCCCTTGTCGGACATGATCAGACGGAGATCGTGGCGGGCGATGGCGATGATGGCGCGCATCAGATCGCTCCTCTGCGAATTCTGCGTCCGAGCACGAATGCCCCGGTCCCGAGGAAGACGGCGCCCACTGCGAATAGAACCCCGAGGTTGGGCAGGATATCGGCGAGCCCTCCACCGCGAAGGATGAGGGTGTTGAAGGCGTCCGTTGACCAGAAGACCAGGGTCGAGGCGGAGAGGGGGCGCAGAAACCCGGGCATCTGATCGAGAGGCATGAAAGCGCCGCCGAGCATGGACCAGACAATGATCACGATGGTGGTCAACGTGTCGCCCTGGCTTTCGGAGCCGACCAGGCTCATGATGAGCAGCAGGGTCCCGCTCGCCGCCAGGGCCGTGGCGAGGATGAGCGCTGCCGTCGCCAACGGCGGACCCCAGGAAATCCCCATGGCCGCGCCGGCCACGGTCATCAGCGCAAAACCCGCCGCGGTCACCATGACCACCGAGAGGCACTTGCCCAGAAGATAGTCTCCGGGCGAGACGGGTGCGGTGAGGAGGTGTCTGAGCAGACCGGCTTCACGGTCGCGGAGAATGTCGCGGGTCGCCGACTGCGCGAGAAATAGGGTTCCCATGACGGCCAGCCCGGGAAGAAAAATGGCGAGAATTCCGACATCCTCGACCTCCCCGGTGTCCTCGGTGGCGACGGTGACGGTCTCGAGAGTGATGATGGGTGGGAAGATGATCTCCTGGAGGCCGCTCAATCTGGAATTGATGCCGGAACTCAGACCTGCCACTGCGAGATCGGAGGGAAAGCCCTCCGCGGCCATGAGACCGTGGACCTGTTCAAGTTCGGGCCGAAAGACCCTCGATGCCGCCGACAGGACCGATCCGCCGATCCCGGCCCCCTCCTCGACAACCTGCGGTAGAAATCGTTCGGCCGGGTTCTTGACCACCTCGATGGTGGTCTTCCTCCCGGCGAGAAAATCATCAGTGAACCCCGACGGGATGTGAACCAATGCCGATGCCTCACCATGGTCCATCATGGCAAGGCCTTCTTCGCCCACGGGGATCAGATCGAGCTGTTGACCAGCCTCGTCATTGTTCGCCGCCCCCCCGACAAGCAACGAGAGCAGGCTGTCATCTTCGTCCCAGTACAGCACTTTGATCGAGATTTCGTCGATACCACCGCCACCGAAGACAACCGCGAAGATGGCCGCCATCACCAACGGCATGGAAAAGAGAAGGGCGGTCCGTAGCGGATTACGGAGGTATCGCTTGAGGTCGCGCCGGAGAATCGCGAGGGCTGCCATCAGTCGCGCAGATCGCGTCCGGTGAGGGCGATGAAGACACTCTGTAGATTTGGTCGTTGAATCGAGACATCCTCGATACCGAGATCCGCCGCCAAAACCCGCGGCAGGATCTCGAGGAGCCCCGGTCCGTCCGACTCGATGGCGAGAACCGCGCTGCCGCCGCCGAACCCGAGAATCCGCGTCCCCGGTATGCCGGCCAGGCGCTCTCGAAGGCTCTCATCGGCAAAAGGGCCGGTGAGACGAAGGACTTCGGCTTCACCGGCTCGCCTGGTGAGTTCGGCCAAGGTGCCGAGGGCGAGGATCCGGCCGTGATCGATGATGGCGATCCGGTCGCAGAGTTGCTCGGCCTCGTCCATGTAGTGGGTCGTGTAGAGCACCGTGGTTCCAGCGGCCGCCACTTCGCGGATAACCTCGAGGATGTTGAGCCGGGCCTGGGGGTCGATGCCGACGGTCGGTTCGTCAAGGAGGAGAAACTTGGGCCGGTGGAGCAGACCCATGCATAGATTGAGACGGCGCTTCATGCCGCCGGAAAACGTCTTGACCTTGTCTCCAGCCCGTTCGGCAAGTCCCACCCGGCTGAGGGTCTCATCGATCCGATGGGTGAGTTCGGTGCCCGAAAGCCCGTAAAGTGAACCCCAAAAAGAAAGGTTATCCCTGGCGGTGAGGTCTTCGTAGACCGCGATCTCCTGTGGCACCACTCCGAGGTTTCGCTTGACCTTCTTCGGCTCGATCCAGATGTTGCGCTCATCGATGAGGACCCGTCCACCATCCGGTTGGAGAACTCCGCAGATCATCGAGATGGTCGTGGTCTTGCCGGCGCCGTTGGGTCCGAGCAGTCCGAAGATCTCGCCGTCATGGACATCGAATGAGATGTCGTCAACCGCGACAAGGGTGTCGTAGCATTTCCTCAACCGGTCGATTCGGATCAATGATGCCTCCGGCGATATCGGCCGTAAACGCCTGAGTTGGTTCAGGGTGAACGGATTCTATTCAGTCTGTGTACTCTATACGACAATCCGATCAAAGAGGTTCGTATCGACCACCGTGAGATAATCGATCCGTGCTATCTCAAACGGTTCGGTTCGTTGATGTTCGCGATGGCGAAGCCGACCCCGACCGAGATCCTCGATACCGGGCGATCCTCGACACCCGGTTCGAAGAAGGCACGGCCTTCAGGAACACTCGATGGCGGTGAACCGGCCCCCGGGTTTGGTCGTTGGGCTTTTCCATGCCGTTGTCGTGTTCGTCGCAGTGACATGTGGATCGGGGTGTGGACGCCAGAACCCCGACGACGGGTCCGATCCCGCGGTTCCCTTCGGAGGCGATTCAACCACGGTCGCGACCCAACCTCCCGTGATCACAGTGACCCTGCCCGGCGAATCGGCAAAGATGTATCGGACCAGTGGTGAGAGGACGGTCTCGGGGACCCTGGCTCATCGTCTCGAAACACGCTTTCCCCATCTCAAAGTGGTCCCCTGTCTCGAGCGCGCTGCGGGGATCTACGGCAGGACCGCGGGCGCCGATGGTTTTCCGCTTGCCTTCTCAGAATTCGTCCTTCACTGGTCGGGCTGTCCGGATCCGTTTGCTGCCGTGATCCATGTCCTGACCGATGACGACGGCGATGAGGAGTTTTTCGAGCACCTGGCCGAAATGCTCGCGACCGTGCCGGCTACTCACGTCGGGGTGTCCAAGGATCCTGCTAGCGCACCCTACCTGTGGCGATGGACCGTCTTTCTGACCCAACGTGATGTGGAGATGCAGCCGGTCCCGACCTCGGTTCATCCCGGCGCCTCGGTGACCATCCTGGTTCGGTTTCTCCGGACCGTGGATGGCGCATCGGTGATCAGCACGCTTCCGGACGGTCGGGTGGTTGAGACCCCGGGTGGATTGAGCGGGGACCGTCTCCTTGCCGCCGTGCAGATCGCCGACCGGCCCGGGACACAATGGATCGAGGTCATCGCCAGCGATGCGTCAGGCCCCCACGTCGTCCTGCTCTTTCCGGTCGAGATCGGCCGTGAGCCGCCCCGGGCCTGGGTCGGATCCAGAAGGAGAAGCGAGGATTGGATCAACGATCCCGTCACCGCTGAAGCCTATGCTCTGGAATTGCTCCAAGAGGACCGGGAGCGATTCGGCTTGCCCGGCCTGGCGTATGACGACGTTCTGGCGGCGGTGGCTCGCCGGCACAGCGCGGAGATGGCGCGAACGGGTGAAATCGCGCACGTGTCTAAAACCACGGGAACCGTCGTCGATCGGCTCCAGGGCGCGGGGTTCAAAGCGAGCTTCGCCGCCGAGAATATCGCCCGCAGTTCGACCATTGCCGACGCCGAGGAGGGCTTGATGCGCAGCCCGGGCCACCGCGCCGCCATCCTGTCGTCCGACGCCACGAGGGTCGGCATCGGAATCGTGACTTCATCGAGGCCCGAGACCGGGGTTGTGTATTTCATCACTCAGGTCTTTGCTCGTCCCGCAAACCCCGGAAACTAGTCCGATCTATCGCCGGCTCCGGTGACCTTGGCGAGGAGCGCCGACGCCTGGTCGGCTTTGGGTCCCGGTGGCAGGTCATCCACGAGACCCGCGAGGATCGACTCGGCGAGACGTCGGTTTCCACGGTTGAACGCGTCAACGGCCCGGTTGTAGTCCACTGCGAACCGGTTGTGCGCCATCGCGTATCTGATCTCCTCGATCTTGACATCGATCCAACTCCGGTCGGAGGCCGAGATTCGGCCATCGAGTTCCTCGAGGACGGCCAGGGCGGCGTCGTACTCACCGGCGGCGATGTGACGGTTGAGGGTCTCCATTTCACCTCTGCTCGTGAGGGTGGTGACGGGCCCGTAGAAGCGGGCTGGAAGAGGCTGCCCGGGGTTGAGGATCAGCCATTGCAGGGCTTCGACCTCGCCGGTGATGTGCTCGTCCGGCTCGGAAGCCAGAATCTCGTCGAGGAGACCGAGGGCCGCCCGTGAGTCGCCGTCCTGGTGAAGGCGTTCTGCGTCTTCGATGCTCCGAGCGAAGCCGGCCCGAAGGATCAACCGTTCGATCTCGCGAATTTCGAGGACGAGCCGGCCTGGGTTCGCCGCGCCGTCAATTCCGGCCTCGGCCAGGCCGAGCCGGGTTGCCGCCGCCTCGAGATCACCCGTTACCAGGTGTTGCCGGGCGCGCAGCAGGTCGTTGGTGATCAACATTGCGATGGCGTTTTTCCGTGCCTGGGAAGCCGGAGCGGTGGTTGCCTCAAGGAGGGCCTGGGCTTCGTTCCGTAAATCGGCGTCGAGGCGAAGCGTGAGGAGGGCGCGGGTGACCTCGGAGTCGGAGGGAAGAAGCCGGTGGGCGGTTTCGGCTGTTTTCAGGAGGGGCGAATCGGCG
The DNA here is from genome assembly GCA_963753035.1 of uncultured Acidobacteriota bacterium. Classification (GTDB taxonomy): domain Bacteria; phylum Acidobacteriota; class Thermoanaerobaculia; order Thermoanaerobaculales; family Sulfomarinibacteraceae; genus JAHECW01. Next base: position 35,657 of record CAVWAW010000015.1, read on the forward strand.
GGTCTGCGCTCGGCATAGGCGACGGCCAGGACGGCCCAGGCCGGGCCGAAGGTCGGATCGAGTTTGATGCTTTCCTCGAGCGCTTCGATGCCACGCTGCCACGATGTCGTCCGGTAGAAGAGAAAGGCGCCGTGCCGGTAGCGGATCCATGGATCCTTCGGGTCGAGGGCAACCGCCCGCGCGAACGCGGCTTCGGCTTCCACCGGATGCTCGTCGAACTCCGCGAGCGCGCCCATCCCCGCGTGGGCACGGGCAAAGCGAGGATCGAGTTCCAGTGCCCGTCGGTAATTCTCGGCCGCAGCGTCGATCCGTGGAGGGTTCTTTGCCGTGAGGAGACGGCCGAGGAGGGTGAGCACCTCCGCGAGGCCCACCTCGCGGACGGATGGTACCGACGAGACGAGCCGTGGGATCTCCGCCACTCTGTGGGGGAGATCAACCTGGTAGAGATAGTTTTTGATGTAGGTATCGAGCGAGGAGTGTTCGTCGCCGAGTAGGGCGCAAACCGCTCGCTCATCGGGTGCGGCCTGTTCGACGATGCCGAGGAGTGATTGCCACCCACGGGTGCCGGTGTCGGTTCCGAGGAGCAACGCGTGGACCAGGGCCCAGGACTGGGCGTAGTAGAGGTCCTTCTCTTCGGCTCCGGTGTAATAAGACGACTGACGGTCGACGGCGAGGAAGATGTCCATCGGGATGAGCGACTGCTGCTCGAGCTGTTGCAGGCGATTGTTCAACGGGAGTCCAACCCGGGCTGTGCCGCCATCCACCGTGATCGATTCGAAAAATTCGGCGAGACCTTCATTGAACCAGAGTGGAGCATCGGGGATGTGATCGGCGAGCACCGCATGGACGTACTCGTGGATGATCAATCTGGTTGGATCCCACCGAGGATCGGCGCTGATTGCGATGAAGGAGGCATCGGGCGCCCGAAGATAGAAACCGCCGTTCTGATCGGACAACCCATAGGGAGAGAATGAGCCATCGTCGCCAAACACGATGATGTGAAGGGGCCTCGCTGGGATGGACTCGAACCCGATGGTCTCCATGAGGACCGCACGGGTTTCCTCTAGTTCATGAGCGAGTCGGGTCGCCAGGGTGGTTCCGGCATCGGAGTGCACCCGAAAGTGAGCGGTCGAGACCTCGATCCATCTACGTTTCCCCGCCGCTTCGCCGAATTCCTCGGCCGACGCGGCAGAGTTCAGCAGGAGCAAAGAAACGAGAACGAGTTTCCAAACCATGAAACCAGCTTACGATGTACGGACAGACCCGTCCAAGCCCGCGGTTGGTGGGTGATTTTAAGGTGGGTTGTTTTGATAGGATTGTTTTGGCGGGCAATTGTTGGTGGGATGTTGGACACGGGCTGCTTGAACAGATCTGATGAGCCGCTAAATGAATGGCCGCTCATCTTTCATCAATATATAACTAAAAAGTTAATTCGTCAACCCTTTCAATGAATTAGGAGTGGAATTGGTGACGAACGTCACCTTTTGAGGATAATGCGGGTGAGTAATGGGAGGTGGAAATGACTCTTCGAGTGGTTCTGAGTGTGTTGCTGGCCATGGTCGCCCTGGGATGCGGTCGATCTGAACCCGTGGTTGCGCCGGCTGAAAAGTCTGTGGTCGCGTCGAATTGGCCCAGAGTGGCGGAAGAGGCCTTGTCGCCGGCACAGCAGGGGCAGCTCGAACGGGCGCTGGCCGCAAAGGATGAATTGGCCAAGACCCTGATGGGGGAGCTCAAGGCCGAACTCGAGATCGGCGGACCGTCCGGTGCTGTCGTGGTCTGTCGTGACATGGCGCCGATGATCTCGGAACACGTGGCGAACGACCACGGTCTCTTGATCGGTCGTACATCGCTCCGGCTGAGAAATCCCGACAATCTCGCACCGGCGTGGGCCGAGCCCGCGGTCAACGAGATCGTCGCGACCGACTGGTATGTGGAGGGCCCGTCCGGCGAACTCGGCGTGATCCTGCCGATCAAACTCGCCGCCCCGTGTCTCGCGTGCCACGGTCCGGCCGACGCGCTCAACGAGGATGTCCGGGGCGCGCTCGCGGAGAGCTACCCCGACGACCAGGCCACCGGCTTCGCCGAGGGCGATCTCAGGGGCTGGTTCTGGATCGAGGTACCCGCAGAAGGGTAATCTGAAATCAGTGATCAGTGAGGCACAGGAAGCAGGTCGTAGTCGCAATCGTGTTCCTCAGCGCTCAATGACTTCGTGGAACAACTGCGGTGACTTCAAGGTTGTATTTCAAACACAAAGGACGCGAAGGCTCGCGAAGGAGCCGCGAAGCATCGCAATTGAGAGTGGAATTTTGGTACCCGGGGCGGTATCGTAACTTCGTGTGATCGGCGGACAGAGCTTCACCGAGCGTGGATCATCGAGTTTTACCTGCCAGGATTTTACTTAGCACACACTTAATCGCAGAGGTCATTGATTATTGACCCATCGCCGCCAACCACGGAGTGAAATGTTGCGATGGATGCAGATTCGATCAAAACGGGACGCGGCGCTACAAGGTTGTTCGCGGTTTTGTAGCGCTTGCGTCCTTGGCGTCGTCGACGGTTCCATTTTGTGCTGAATCCGGCACAGCCGATCCACGAAATCGTTGGACGCCCTCGAAAAGCAGCTGACGACGAGTCTGAACGACTCACGGATGACTCGTAGTCGCTACGGCGTCACGCGGCCGCTGACGCTGCTGCTCCTCATTGCTGCGCCCCTGGTGATGATCCGGACGTTGTCCACATACCATCCCCAGGCGCCGTTGCAGCCATCGACCCCGAAATCGAAACGCAGTACGACCTGGTCACCCGCATTCACGAGAGAACTCAGATCAACCTGGCTCTGGCCCCAGCTGCCGCTCAGCGAACCCGCATTGGTGCCGGAGAACGCCCACTGACCCTTCATGGGATTGTCGTTGCCCGACTGGAGTCTCCGGTTATAGGGGTTGAAATCGAAAAGGTTGGGTAGGAGCTGAGCGAATCCGCCGCCATTGACGCTGATTTTGATGTTGCCGCCGTCCCATGTCGATTCGGTCGCAACCCAATGATCCAATGTCAGAACCGGATCCACGGTTCCCTGGGGGATATTGATCACCGGGCTGGTGAGTTCCATGACGCCGCTCTGATCGTCGCTGCCCGGGCGGCAGTCCCCGATGAGCACGCTGTCTATGGCGAAGAACGCGCCACCGTCACCGCCGGATGGGGTGTCCTCGGTCCACTCCCAGTTCCGCGACTGGTATTCCGGAAAGACACCGTAGTTGTTCAGGGTCCAAACACCATCGGGCTCGGAGTCGAATCCCTCATCAAAGATGATGAGGTTGCCATCCACCGGGGGCGCATCCGGGTCGAGCAATGGTTGGAATTGACATTGATCGGGGTTGAGGCGCATCTCGACGGCATCCATGGCGATCGCGACCTGGCTGCAATCGGCGGCGGTGATGGTCTCCACCGAAGGAGCGCCGGTGTTGACGTCGTAGAGCTGCGCTCCCATGAGATCAATACAGCTGGTCTCGAGAAGATCGGCGTGATTGGGGAAATCGGTGACCGGGGTCTGATAGATAGCCATGGCTCGCCAGTAGATCCGTGCGGCTTTGGTGGCGCCGATGGCTTCTACTTCGAATCCGTTGTATTGACCGCCATCCATGAGCAGAGCGAATGCGTGATTCGGGACCCCGCTGTTGGTGTGGACCCCGCCGTTGTCGTCATCTCGGCAGTGATAGTTGCCGCTTCCGACCCGGCCCGGATCGCCAAAACAACTCGGCGACCACATGTCGCGGATGGAGCCGAGTGCCCCGGTGTCCTCACCGATGAGCCAACGAACCGAGTCGGTGAACTCACCATCGAGGCTCAGCGTCGCGGTGACCCCCTCGGCCAGGGAGTCCTTGATTCGATCCCCGTCGCTCTGTCCGATGAACACCGCCGGGATGGTGAGGTGGGGAAGATCGCCGCCCATCGGGATGACGTCATTGCCCTGGTTGTTGACGACGATGACGCCGGTGGCGCCGGCGTTCTGGGCGATGACGACCTTTTCGCGGAATAGACAGGATCCGCGGTTGACAAGGGCGATGGAGCCGGGAGTGAACCCTCCGAGGCTCTCGCAGGCGTCGTTCGGATCGCCGGTCCCATCATCCGCGAGCTCAACGGGGGCCGACACGGTCCACGGCGCCGGGGGATTGAAGACCGCACCGTTGGTGGCGAAGAACCCGGCGATGGAGGCTGGAGCCGTGACTTCGAGGGTCGGCACCGGGCTGCCGCCGACGGCGGAACAGTCGTAAGGGGGTCGGATTTCGTTCGGAAGATCGGTTCCCCGGCCGTTGAGCTGATCAATCAGCTCGCCGAAGATATCCGAATAGGCCTCATTGAGAGCACCGGGCTGCCACTGGTAGATGAGTCCGTGGGTCCACTCGGTATAGGCGTGGGCCCACTCGTGCGCCGCCACGTCGTCGCTGACCATTCCTTCGCAAAACGAAGTGATTCCGCCGGACTCGACGGCGTTGGGACATTCGATGGAATCGGAGTCGTAGACCGAGTTCATGGTTGCATCGAGACCGTCAAAGCTGAGGTACTCGCCGTTGGTGATGTTGGCGAACAGACCGTAGGTGTCGCCCGTGGCCGCGATGAGTTCGTTGATCTCGGCATCGCCCTCAGGGTCGCCACTGTTGAACGGCAATGGATCGCCCTCCATCCAGATCGACCTGGGGTAGGTGCGGCGGTGGATCACGCGTTCGATGTGGTGGATCTCGGAGCGTCGGTCGAGCAGACGCCCGTCGTTGGCGTCGATGTAGAGGAACTCGTGGAGGTCCGGTGGCGAGGCGATTTCGATCTCCCACGCCAGGTGGTTGTCGCCGGGTTTGCCGCGGACGAGACCTTCCCGGAAGATCATCAACGCGGCCGGTTGAATTTCGAGTTGCTCCGTTGGCCGGTTGTTCTGTTTGGCGATGAGGCGTGCAGCCACAGCTTCGGCCACATGAGCGTCGAGCCGCGGCACGGTATCGAGATCGATGTCGGAAATGATGGTCCCATTGATCGTGGAAACTCGGTGGTCGGTGTCGAAGTGAACACGAATTCGCGAACCGAAGACCGGCACGCCCCGATAGACCTGGCGAAAGATCGCCTGCTCGCCGCCGAGAGGGTCCTGCCGGGTTCCCAGGGGTTGGAGCTCCCGCCCGGGATAGGCGAGACCTATGGCATCTGCGTGGTCCTGGAGCATGGCCAGCGCCTTGTCGATCGTGGTTGCGCCCTCGGGTACGGGGCGACGGCCGGCGAGGCGGATGAGTTGTGGATTCCCGGTTGCCGGATCCGTCACCACCTGGTCGGTCAGCAGATTTGATCGATGGAGGCCGGTCGATGGATCGAGCCTCTCGGCATCGTCGGCCGCCGCTGAGCTCAGCGCCACGGCAAGAACGATACAGGCAACGACAATGGGAATGACTGGTCCAGGAAAGCGAGATGGTCTCATTTATGAATGGTAGCAGAATGTGCCTCTGGCGCTGTGATCACCATGACCGGTACACTGTGGTTGAAATGAGTGGTCTGAATACGCTGAAACTCGGCGATGCGGTCCCGCGGAGGGGAAACTGGTTCTCGGCCCTGGTCGGAAAGTCGATTCTCCGGATTCGCGGGTGGACCTTCGAGGGCGCTGTTCCCAACGTGCCGAAGGCCGTGGTGATCGTCGTGCCCCATACCTCGAATTGGGATTTCATCGTCGGGGTCGCGGCCGTCTTCGCAATGGGTCTTCGGGCGAGTTTTCTCGGCAAACACACGCTCTTCAAGTGGCCGTTCGGACCGATGATGCGGTGGCTCGGCGGTGTCCCGGTCGACCGGCGGACGGCACGCGGGGTGGTCGAGGAGACGGTCGACCTGTTCGCTGCGAATGACCAGTTGATTCTCGGGCTGTCGCCCGAAGGAACCAGAAGCAGCGTCGATCGCTGGAAGACGGGTTTCTACTATGTCGCCCTGGAGGCGAAGGTGCCCATCATTCCGGTCGCCTTTGATTACAACCGGACGGTCATTCGTTTTGGCGAGCGTTTTGACCCGACCGGAGACATCCAGGATGACTTCGGCCGCCTCGAAAGGTTCTTCTCCGGGATAGAAGGTCGTCGGCGGTCATAGAGGGGGAGTGATGGACCGTATGGACACGGTGATTCAGGTTCTCGATTCGACCGCGTCAGCCCATCCACATCGACCGGCTCTCCGGCACAAACGATCAAACGGTTGGGCGACGCTGAGCTGGGCGGACTATCGAGCACAGGTCCTTCTCGCAGGACGGGCTCTGATGCAGCTCGGCGTCGAACGCGGATCATGCGTTGTGATCCTCGGCAACAACCGCCCGGAGTGGTTCATCGCAAACCTCGGAACCATCGCAGCCGGAGGCCTCCCGAGCGGGATCTACACCACCAGCACCGCGGAACAGTGTTCCTACATCGCTGAGCACAGCGAAGCGGTGGTGGCCTTTGTTGAGCAGCCCGGTCAGATCGCGCAGCTCGAATCGGTCCGCGGACAGCTCTCGGCGATTATCGTTATGGAAGGTGCGAGTGACGAGGCCGGTGTGCTGGATTGGGAGGGGTTTCTCGCTCTCGGAACCGAAGTCACTCAGGAGAGTCTCGATGAACGAATCGAAGGACTGAATTGGGACGATCCGTGCACGTTGATCTATACCTCGGGAACCACAGGGGAACCCAAGGGCGTGATGCTGTCGCACCACAACCTGCTCTGGGTCGCACGAGCCATGGTCAGGGAGTACTCGGTGACCGAGGAGGACTCTGGTCTCAGCTATCTCCCCTTGAGTCATATCGCCGAACAAGTGATTTCGATCTATTTGCCGCTGCTTGTGGGCGGTTGCATGTCCTTTGCCCAGAGTCTCGAGACCCTGGGCGACGATCTCCGCGAGGTGAGACCGACGTTCTTTTTCGGCGTCCCGCGGGTCTGGGAGAAGATCCAGGCTCGGATGGAGGCCGCCGGAGCGAAGAGCGGGTCACTCCGGCGGCGACTGGTTCGCTGGGCGAGGGGTGTGGGACTGACCGGCGGCCGCGCGCAGCAGCGCGGAGAACCGTTGCCGGCGGGCTGGTGGCTCGCCCGGCGATTGGTATTCTCGAAGGTGCGCGAGCGGCTCGGTTTTGACCGGACCCGGGTCTTTTTCACGAGCGCGGCGCCCATGGCGAGATCAACCCTCGATTTCTTTCTGAGTCTGGGCATCCCGATCTTCGAGGTCTATGGGATGAGCGAGTGCACCGGACCGACCACGTTCTCAGCGGCGGATCGCTACCGAACAGGTTCGGCGGGGTGGGCCATCCCCGGGACCGAACTCAAGATTGCCGATGACGGGGAGATTCTCTACCGCGGACCGCATGTGTTTGTCGGCTACCACAAGAATCCCGAGGCGACCGAGGAAGCGGTGGACGATGAGGGATGGTTTCACTCCGGGGACATCGGGATACTCGATGAGGAAGGCTTTCTCTATGTTACCGATCGCAAGAAGGAACTCATCATCACCTCGGGCGGAAAAAACGTGGCTCCGGTTCCTCTCGAGTCGAAGATCAAGGGAATCCCCGGGGTGGCGCAGGCCGTGGTGGTGGGCGATCGGCGAAAGTTCCTCGCTGCGCTGATCGTGCTCGATCCCGAAGCCATCGAATCTTTGGCGTCCGAGATCGGGAGCGACGCCGCAGATCTGCCATCCGCGGCTCGCTGTGAGCGAATCCGGACCTACTTCGAAGACCGGATCGATGCGGTCAACGTGACACTCGCACCGTATGAATCAATTCGCCGATTCGCTGTCCTCAGCGAGGGCCTTTCGGTGGAGAACGGCACCCTGACGCCGACGCTCAAGCTCAAACGCCGGGTGATCCAGGATGTCTTCAGCGCCACCATCGACGAACTCTACTCGTCCGACTCGTCGTGAGCGCGCGGTTCAATCACTCCTGAACCGGGTCGAAGGTGCACAGCAACTTCTCCGGATAGGCGGCCATGGTCTGGATGATCTCGTCGGACGGCGCGGCAACGGCATCGGCTGCGAAACCGGCTCGGATGGTCTTCAGATTGGCGGCGGAATCATAGGCAACGAGCTTTGCCGTGACGTCACCGGAACCCTCGGCCATGAGATCGAGGGTTCCAGCATCCGCGGTGCAGTCGAGATCGAGTTCGGAGAGATCGACGGTCCGGGTCTTGTGGTTCCCCGATGTCTTGAAATGGACTCGGCCTTCCTGGAGCTCATAGACGATGCTCCACTGGGTGGAATCGGGCTGGCTGACATCTGCGAGGATGGCGAATGTCTCATCGATGGGGGGCTGCTCACTGGTGTTGGCGCGAACGGCGTGGGCGCCGTTGGCGGCGCGAGCGTAACGGGCGAGTGAACCGGGTCCGTCCGGTGTCACCGGTTCGCCGCCATAGCCCAGGGTGCGGTTGAGGTATTCGAGAGAGTCGTTATAGGTGCTGTTGGTGAGGGCCGGCAGGGGAAGGGTCCGCTCGCTGCGGGCGACGAGTTTGCCATCGAGAAATTCGATGACGGCGCAGTTCCCGGTCGGATCACAGGCGATGAAAGTGGAGGGTCGCCGGTCCACTGATGGCGAGAGTTCGGAGGCGCTCGCCACCACATCGGACACCGTTCGAAATGAATCCAGGCAGTACTGGACCCACTGGAGGGTACCGATGGAATTACGGTTCCCGGGCGGCGGGTACACGGTTTTGTCCAGCCACAAGACTTCCATGGCCAGACCGGCCTCATTCATCCCGCCCATGGGGAACTCGCGCCCGTATTGATTGAAACTCACGCTTCCGTAGCGTGAGGTCCAACGCACGGGTTTGGAGCCCTCGGGCACGAGTGCGGTCTTGGCCAGACCGCGCGGGTTGATGGTCAGGAATCCGGCGGCGACATCCCAATCGTAGTTCTTGGCCATCAGCGGGCCGGTGGCGTGTTTGATCTGCAAAGCGGTACAGGCATCGGCCGGAGCGCCGGAAAGAACCACGGCGAGGGCGAAAGGAGACGAGAGTGAAACGAACGAGGAGCTGAACGCATTGCGGACCTCCGAGAGGTGATTCTAGCAATAGCTCGTCGCCAGGATAAGGAATCCGGATCCGTAGACAGACAAAGAATCCGACCAGAGCGATGGCCCCGGCGAGGAGAAAGACCCACTGAAAACCGTAGGCCTCCCAGATGTAGCCAGAGAGGATGGGCAGCGTCGTCGCGACGGCGTGGTCGATGGTGATGCCGGTGGTGATGGTCGGAGTGATGTCGGCGGGATCCTCGGCGATCTTTTTGAGATAGGTGGTCCGGGCGATTCGAAGGGCGAAGAGCACGCTGTCGAAGATATAGGCGCCATAGAGGAGCCAGAGATCATAGGGCTGCGGAAGGATCGCGCTGGCAAAGGCGTAGGCCAGGCAGATGAGCAGGAGCAGGAGTTCGTCGGCCGCGAGGATGGTTCTCTCCCCGAGCCAGTCGACGACCTCTCCCAGCAGCGGTCGAAAGACCACGCCCAGGGTGGCCGCGATGAAGTAGAGCAGAGCGATGGTGCTCACCGGGACATCGTGGATCTCCACGAGAACCCAGACGCCGAAGGCGAGGAAGATCTGTTTCCGGATCCCGAAGAGCGCCGAGATGGCGTAGAAGATCGAGTAGCGGCGTTTGAAGACCAGCCGCCGTGACGGTGGGTCGCTCGCACCGACCTGGAGGCCCGCGTAGAAGATCCCGGCGATGAGGGCGGAACCGGCGGCGATGGCGAAGAAGAGGCCGAATCGATCGCCGAGGAATCGTGCGAGGAGGAAGATGATGCCGACACCGATAATGGTGCCGAGGTTGCGCGCTCCACCGAATTGGCCGAGGCGCCGGCCTTCCTTGCCGCCCTTGGAGAGTTTGAGACCGATGGGACCTTCAACGGCAAAAATGATGTGGTCGCCGAGGGACCAGATGATGATGAAGACGACGAGCCACGCGATGGAAGGGGAGAGGAACCCGAGACCGATGGCGCCCACGGCGGTCAGGAGCATGGCCACCGCGGCCATCTGGGTCTCCCGAAGCACCGTCAACATCGCGCCGGCAATGAAAACCAGGAAGAAACCCGGCAGTTCGCGTGGGAACTCGATCCAGCCGCGCGCCTCGGCGCCGAGGTGGTGGACCTCGGAGAGGTAGTTGTTGAAGGTGGACATGATGATGCCGGTGGCGGCGCCGAAGAAGAGCGTGGCCAGCAGGGCGCGTTTGAGGTCTTTGGTCGGCACGGCGGGCATTCTACGTCAGCCGTGGAGGGTCGAGACGGGTTTTCGTGAGATTTCCGGATTCCGGTGGGAGCTCTCGACTCAGCCCCTTGCGAAATTCAGCAAAATGACGAGGAGTTCGCCTCACGACAACAGTCCATCGCAGGCGGGGACGCCTGCGCTACAAGGGTGCTCGCGATTTTGTAGCGCCCGCGTCGCCGCGGGCGATGGCTCCTAATGCGCCGAATGCGGTACGGATCTCGCTTTTTACATGAGGCTGGACTCTCAACTGCAACTCAGCTCGGCCGCCCGCGTAGTTCAGAGAGTGAACTGGGTCCTTCGAACTTGGGCGGTGGCACTGGTATTCGGGGCGGCTGTGTTTTCGTCTCCGATCCAAGCTCAGCAAGCGCCGGCGGCGGGGTCACCTTTGGATCACGCGACCCCGCTGGTCGTGGGCCACCGGCTGATGCTGCACTCATCCATTCTCGATGAGGACCGGACGATCCTGGTTTCTCTGCCCGAGAATCCCCAATCCGGCGGCGCTCCGATTCCGGTCATCTACCTCCTCGACGGCGGTGCCCATTTTCTCCACACGGTGGCGACCATGGATCTGCTCAGCCGACGCGACAAAATGCCGTATTCGCTGGTGGTTGGGATCGAAAATCCCGATCGCGGGCGAGATCTCACCGCCGTCGCTGTCCCGGGCCGACCGTCGGGTGGCGCCGGCCACTTCCTCGACTTCATCGGGTCGGAGTTGATCCCCTTTGTCGAAACAAGTTTCCTCACCGCGCCCCACCGGACCCTGATCGGTCATTCGCTGGGTGCGTCGTTTGTGTTGCACGCACTGGTGGAACGTCCCGATCTGTTTGACGCCGCGATCGCCATCAGCCCGGCGATCACCAACGATGAGAGGACCGGAGAGGGTCAGGCATCGTTCTCCAAACGGATGGGGGCCGCCTTTGCGGACCGAGAGTCGCAACCGTTTTCGCTCTTCGTCACCATGAGCGATGGCGAGGAGCTCGAGTGGGAGACCGATCTGGTGGCGATCACCGATCTTCTCGAGAGCGACGCGCCCGGAGGGTTCGAGTGGGTGTATCAGAGAATGCTGGGTGAAGATCACGGCACCACCGTCCACCGCAGCACATTTGACGGTCTGCGGTTCATCAATCGTGATTGGGCTGAACTCGTGGATGTCCGCACCGGTACGTTGGACGAATTGAGAGTCCGTTTCGAGCGGGTGTCCCAACGACTGGGAACCGAGATTCGGCCGCCCGAGGCACTCGTCAACCTTCTCGGATACCGTCTTCTCGCCGATGGCGATGGAGAGGCGGCGATCGAGGTCTTCGAGTACAACCTCGGTCATTTTCCCGAATCGGCCAACGTCCACGACAGCCTCGGCGAGGCGCTGGAGCGACAGGGAAAGCTTCCGGGAGCCATGCAAAGCTACCGCAGGGCGGTTGCGAAGGCCGAGGCCGACGGAGATCCTCGCGTGGCCATTTTTCGCGCTAATCTCGCTCGGGTGGAAGCCCTGCTTTACGAACAGCGGTTCAATCGCGTGGGCACCGGTGGGACGACGGTCGGACAAAGCCCGGATGGAGGCGATGGTCCGTAAAAGCGCCGCTGAGATCGTGTGGTTTTAGTAGACTTCGGCAGCCGCGGGATCCACGGCTCCTTCGAAATCCGAAAGTGAGGAAGAGTTCATGAAGTGTTCACCCGTGCCGGCAGTCCTTGTCCTGACCATCCTGGCTGCAGGTTCCGCGATCGCCGTGGATATCCACGACACGCTGATGCTGGCCGATCCCACGGTGAGCGATGACCACGTGGCGTTCATCTACGCCGAGGATCTTTGGGTTGCGGACCGCTCCGGCGGGACCGCGCGGCGCCTGACCACCCATGAAGGCGCGGAGTCGAACCCGAGTTTCTCGCCCGACGGAGCCTGGATCGCCTTCACGGGCCACTATGACGGCAATGACGACGTCTATCTCATCCCCGTCGAGGGGGGATCGCCGAGCCGGTTGACGTGGCACCCGGGCAACGACATCGTGCGTGGATTCACGCCGGACGGATCGGCGGTCCTTTTCGTATCCGGCCGCGAGTCCCACACCCGTCGCTTCGGCCAGTTCTACACCGTGCCGGTTGAGGGTGGCTGGCCCACCCGCTTACCTTTGCCTTCCGCCTTCAAGGGAAGCTACTCGCCCGATGGTCGATTCATCGCGTACAACCCCCAGCGGGAGGCGTTCCGCCAGTGGAAGAACTACCGAGGGGGTACGGCCTCGAGGATCTGGGTCTATGACACGGGTGACCACTCGGTGGTGCAGGTTCCGCAACCGGAGAGTCGTTCCAACGACATCGACGCCGCCTGGATCGGCGACACCGTCTATTTCCTCTCCGACCGCAACGGTGAGTTCAACCTCTTCTCATTTGATCGCGGTTCGGGCGAGATCGTCCAGTTGACCGACCACGAGGACTTTCCGATCCTCGCGGCGCGGGCGGGAGGCGGTGTTGTTGTCTACGAACAGGCGGGCGCCCTCCACCTCTTCGACCCGACCACCGCCAAGTCCACCCGTCTGGTCATTTCGGTGGCGGGCGATCTCATCGAGGTGCGGCCGAGGTATGCCTCGGGCGATCAATTCATTCGCAGTGCGGAAATCTCTCCTTCCGGCGCTCGCGCGGTCTTCGAATACCGCGGCGAGATCGTGACGGTTCCCGCGTCCAAGGGCGATCCCCGTGTCATCACCAACACACCGGGCGCGCATGAACGTTCGCCGGCGTGGTCTCCAGACGGTGCCAGCATCGCTTACTTCTCGGATGCGTCGGGGGAATACGCCCTCCACATCGCGCCGCAGAACGGCCGCGGTGATGTCGCGATCCACCCTCTTGAAGGATCGGGTTTCTACAACGATCTGAAATGGGCGCCAGATGGGAATCAGCTGAGCTATGCCGACAATTCGAGGACGATCTGGGTGATCGACGCCGACACCGGACGTCAGAGCCGGGTCGCGTCGGAGGTCGTCTATGGCCCCGTCGATACCCAACACCACAACTGGTCGCCCGACTCGAAATGGCTGGTCTACACCCGGAACACACCCACGTACATGCAGCGGGTGTGGCTCTATTCGGTGGCCGACGGCCAATCTCATGAGGTCACCGACGGTCTTTCCGATGTCGGCGAGCCGGTCTTCGATGCCGGTGGAAAGTATCTCTGGTTCACCGGCTCCACCGATGCCGGCCCGGTGCGTTCGTGGTTCGCCATGTCCAATGCCGACATGGAGATGAGCAACGCCCTTTACCTCGCCGTTCTCGCCGCCGACGAGGCATCGCCGCTCGCCGCTGAGAGCGATGAGGAGGAGGTTGAAAAAGCTGAGAAGGAGGAAGAGGAGGACGAGGCAGAGGTGGTGGTTCGACTCGATCTCGACGGCCTTGATCAGCGGATCATCGCGCTTCCGCTCGGTGAGGCGAACTACAGCAATCTCCAGTCAGGATCCGAAGGCGTTCTTCACTATCTCAAGTCGTCAGAGACCGGCGGCCTCTTCGGAGGTGAGAATGCAACCACACTCTATCGTTATGACCTCACCACCCGGGAGGAAGAGAAGCTCCTCGGAGAAGCCGGGCGCTTCGTTCTCAGCGCCGACGGGTCGAAGATCCTCGTCGGGACAGGTTCGTCATGGGTGATCGCGGACGCCGGTTCGCCCATCGATGCGGGTGAGAATACCCTCGATACGAGCGCCATCGAGGTTCGGATCGACCCTCGTGTCGAGTGGGCGCAGATCTTTGACGAGGCGTGGCGGATCAACCGCGACTTCTTCTATGACCCGGACATGCACGGCGCCGATTGGCCGGCCATGAAGGCCAAGTACGAGGTCTTTCTCGATGACCTCGCGGTGCGCTCGGATCTCAACCGCCTCATCCAGTGGCTCTGCTCGGAACTCGGGGTCGGTCACCACCGGGTTGGCGGTGGTGATTTCATCGCCGAGCCCGCCGAGATTCCGGGCGGTCTTCTCGGCGCCGATTTCGAGATCGCCGAAGGGCGTTACCGTTTCAAACGGGTCTTCGGCGGGTTGAACTGGAACCCGGATCTGCGGGCGCCGCTGTCGGAGCCCGGGGTGTCGGTCAAGGATGGCGAGTACCTGATCGCGGTCGACGGGCGCGAGTTGGCGCCGCCCGACAATCTCTTCGCCCGGTTCGAAAACACCGCCGGGTCGATCATCGAGCTCACGGTCGGGCCCAACGCCGACGGGAGCGCATCACGAACGGTGGAGGTCGTTCCCGTCTCCGACGAGAGGGCCGTTCGCAACCGCGCCTGGGTCGAGGGCAATCTGCGTAAGGTCGACGAAGCCACCAACGGCCGCGTCGCTTACGTCTATGTGCCGAACACCGCAGGTCTCGGCCACACCTACTTCAAACGGTACTTCTTTCCCCAGGCCGACCGCGAGGCGATCATTATCGACGAACGATACAACGGCGGGGGCCAGGTGGCCGACTACTACATCGACATGCTGCGCCGGCCCGAGCTCTGCCGCTGGGCCATGCGCTACGGCGCCGACATCAAGACCCCGCTATCGTCGATTCAGGGCCCCAAGGCCATGCTCATCGATGAAAACGCGGGTTCGGGCGGCGATCTGCTGCCGTGGATGTTCCGGCAGCTCGATCTCGGCCCGCTCATCGGCCGGCCGACCTGGGGCGGTCTCGTCGGGGTGCTCGGGTTCCCGGTGCTCATGGACGGCGGTTTTGTCACCGCGCCCAACCTCGGGATCTGGACCGAGGAGGGATTTATCGTTGAGAACGTCGGTGTGCCACCGGACATCGAAGTCGAGCAGCTCCCGGCCGAGACTATCGCCGGGCGCGATCCTCAGCTCGAGAAGGCCATCGAGGTCATCATGGCCGAACTCGAGGCGAACCCGCCGGTGGAACCGGTCCGTCCGCCGTTCCCGGTGCGCGTGAGGAAGTAATACCGCGAGGACGCAGGGGACGCAAGGCATCGCAGTTTCAACGCAGAGACGCAGAGGCGGAGAGGTGCAGAGGCATCGCAATTGAGAGTTCGCTGCGGCCGAATTCTTGGGTGTCAGACTTTCGTGGTGGCGGTTTCTGAGCCCGGAAGGTTGATTTCAACGCGAAGACGCAAAGGCGCAAAGGCGCAACATCGCATGATTGACCCATCGCATATTGCCCCCAGATCACACAGATTGACGCAGATTCCATCTCACCATCGAGGGTGGGGACGCATGCGCTACAAGGATGTTCGCGATTTTGTAGCGACCGCGTCCCCGCGGGCGATGGTCCCTTTGCGTCGATTCCCGCCGCAATCCCGATTGTCGCGGATGGCCGAGAGATCCCCCCTTGACATTGTTCGGCAGGAAGCTCCGCGTGACGACAAGGATCAGCGAGCCGACCAATGATCAAGGACGGCGCGTCCGTTCAAGGCCCCCTTCGCAAACCCTCGACAGAACGCGGGAGAGGGGCGTGCGGCGGGGTGCCGGGCACGCTATTGTGCCGGATATGCCATCCGGCGCCGCAACGCGCTGCGCACAATGGCGCTGCCGGGCTCCCTCGGAGAGCGCCTCGAGGTCAATTCTCCCGGCAACGATGCAGGCCGCCGCTCGCACAATCAGCGTGGTCGATGCCCTCCCCGTCACCACTGAACGACCACGCTGATTGGGCGACGCTGGGACGTTCGACGTCCCAGAAGGCCGGGGATGACAGATCCGTGTATCCGTGTCCGATTTGCGATGTCTTGGCAAACCTGGCGTCTTCGCGGTTCATTCACCGCTGCACCACCTCGCCGCAACGGAGCATGTAGGGGGCGTAGGGATTGCCGATCGCCTCATCGGGTTGGAGCCATGCCTTTTTGACCATCGGGCAGTAGGCCACGACCGGGCGTGAGCCATCGACGACGTCGTGCCAACGCACCAGCGGTTTGGTGAGTTCGGCCATCTTGGTTCGGATGGTCTCGAGATCGGTTGACCTGGCAACCTCGGTTGCCCGATTTTCGATCTCCGGGAGAAGCGCCTTCACCGCGCCGCCGCTGCCGGTCTTCACCCCGGCAGCCGTGTCGCTGTAGTTGAGCTCCAGGGCCCGTGCGGTCTTGGCGATGGCTTCGGCGTGACTCGCGACTCCATCGGTGGAGTCTTCAATCAGTTCCTGTCGAATTGCTTCGTAGTGGTCCACGATGGTGACGAATGCTGTGGTTTCGGTGGCGTCGATCGCAGAAATGAAGGTTGTTGTTAACAGAAGCGCGCATAAGATTCCGTATCTCATAGTGTTCCTCTCTTGAGTCATGTCTTCCTGTAGATTTCTCGTCCTTCGCACAGCGGTGTGCGAGAAATGGTGGGTGTTCTGATCGATCACGATCCCGCTCCCGTTCCCGATCCCGGGACGGTCGATTCGGGAACGGGATCGTTGTTGACGACGCTCCTCCCGATCGCCGAGGTTCTCCAAATAAAGAAGATCACCGGGTAGACGATGAGTTCGCCGATGAACGATGTGAAGACTCCGCCGACCATGGGCGCTGCGATGCGTCGCATCACATCGGCGCCGGTGCCGGTGGCCCAGAGAATCGGCAGCAGGGCGCAGAAGGTCGTCACCACGGTCATCGCCTTGGGTCGGATGCGTTGAACCGCGCCGTGCTCGACCGCGGCCGTGAGGGCGGCACGGTCGACGAGCTTGCCTTCGCGGCGCCACTTCTCGTAGGCGAGATCGAGATAGAGCAGCATGACCGCGCCCGTCTCGGCGTCGAGCCCTGCCAGGGCGATGAGCCCGACCCAGACCGCGATGGACCAGTTGTAGCCGAGAAGATAGACCAGCCAGATCGCGCCGACGGCTGAGAACGGAACCGCGAGCAGGATGATGCCGGTTTTGATCAGCGAGCCGGTGTTGAGGTAGAGGATGAGGACGATGAGGATCAGGGTGACCGGGATGACGATTGCCAGCCGTTTGGACGCCCGTTCCATGTACTCGAACTGGCCGGACCAGAAGATCGAATAGCCCTCGGGGATCTCGATCTCGCGGGCGACGGTCTCCCGAGCCGTATTGATCCACGTGCCAACGTCCATATCTCGGAGATCGACATAGACCCAGGCGTTGGGTCGTGCGTTCTCGGTCTTGATCGCCGGCGGGCCCTGGTGCATGCGCAGCGAAGCAATCTGACCCAGAGGAATCTGGGCGCCTGATGGCGTCGGCACCAGGACCTCGGCCAGGGCGGTGACATCGTCGCGCAACTCTCTCGGATAGCGGATGTTGACGGGGTAGCGCTCGAGCCCTTCGACGGTGAACGTGACGTTCATCCCACCGATCGCCGTGGCGATGACGTCCTGGACATCACCGACCGTGAGGCCGTACCTCGCCGCCGACTCCCGATCGACCTCGATATCGAGGTATGACCCGCCCATCACCCGTTCGGCGTAGGCCGAGAGCGTGCCCTTCAAGGGAGCGACCACGGCCTCGATCCGCTTTGCGATTTCCTCGAGAGTCTCCAGATCGGGACCGGCGACCTTGATTCCCACCGGGGTCTTGATCCCCGTCGAGAGCATGTCGATCCGGGTCCGGATGGGCATGGTCCAGGAGTTGGTCAGCCCCGGGAACTGGATCGCGCTGTCGAGTTCGCGGATGAGCTTTTCACGGGTGATCCCCGGGCGCCACTCCGACGGGTCCTTGAGAACGATGGTGGTTTCGATCATCGACAGTGGTGCGGGATCGGTCGCGGTCTCCGCCCTCCCGACCTTGCCGAGAACCGACTCCACCTCCGGAAACGAAGCGATGATCCGATCGGTCTGCTGCAGCAGCTCCCTCGCCTTGGCGATGGAGATCCCCGGAAACGTCGTCGGCATATAGAGGAGATCGCCTTCCCACAGGGGCGGCATGAACTCCGAGCCCATGTGCTGAAGGGGGATCCAGATCGAAGCAACGAGCACGATTGCGATGATGATGACGAGCCAGCGACCACGCAGGGCGAGATCCAATGCCGGGTTGTAGACGGCCTTGAGCAGGCGTGAGATCGGGTTGGTTTTCTCGCTGCGAATCCGGCCGCGAACCAACCAGAACATGAGGACCGGGATCAGGGTCACCGCGACCAAAGAGGCCATGGCGACGGAATAGGTCTTGGTGAAGGCCAGGGGCCGAAAGAGCCGTCCCTCCTGAGCCCCCAGAGTGAAAATCGGCAGGAAGGAGACGGTGATCACCAGAAGGCTGAAAAAGAGGGTCGGGCCGACCTCCTGGGCCGAGGCCAGAATGATGTCGAACCGCGACGATTTGCCATCGTCTTCCTCGAGGTGTTTGTGGGCGTTCTCCACCATCACCACCGAGGCGTCGACGAGCACGCCGATGGAGATGGCGATTCCACCGAGGGACATGATGTTGGCGCCGAGACCCTGGATCCGCATGACGATGAATGCCAGCAGAATCGCAGCCGGGATCGACACCACCGCGACAAAGGCCGAGCGGAAGTGGAAGAGAAAGATGGCGCACACCAGCGCGACGATGAGCGACTCCTCGATCAGGGTTCGCTCGAGGGTGTCGACCGCACGATCGATGAGACCGGTCCGGTCGTAGGCGATCTCGACGGTGACGTCATCGGGAAGACCATCCTTGAGTTCGGCCAGACGCTGTTTGACTCGAAGGATGGTGGAACGGGTGTCGGCCCCCGCACGCACCACGATGATCCCGCCGACGGTTTCGCCCTCGCCGTTCCAGTCGGCGAGCCCCCGCCGGATCTCGGGACCGATGGTGATGCGGGCGACATCGCGGAGCAGAACCGGCGTCCCGCCGGGTCCGAGACCGAGTGGAACCGCTTCAAGATCGCGAATGCCTCGGAGGTAACCCAGGCCGCGAATCATGAACTCGCGTTCTCCGGATTCGACCAGTCGGCCGCCGACCTCACTGTTGGATCGTTGAACCGCGGTCTTGATCCTGCCAAGGGTGATCGCGTGGGCGCGCATTTTGATGGGGTCGACCTCGATCTGGTACTGCCGGACAAAGCCGCCCAGCGACGCCACTTCCGACACCCCCTCCACCGACATGAGGCCGTATCGTAGATACCAGTCCTGCAGGGAACGCAGCTCGTCGAGCGGGCGGGTGGGGGAGTTGAGCACATACATGAAGGCCCAACCGACCCCGGTGGCGTCGGGTCCGAGCCGCGGTGTGACGCCCTGGGGAAGCTTGCTGCCGAGCCCGTTGAGATACTCGAGAACCCGAGATCGCGCCCAGTAGAGGTCGGTGCCGTCTTCGAAAATGACATAGACAAAGCTGAAGCCGAAATAGGAGTAGCCGCGGACGGTCTTGGCGTGTGGAACCGACAACATGGTAGTGGTGATCGGATAGCTGACCTGATCCTCGACCACCCGAGGCGCCTGACCGGGGTACTCGGTGTAGACGATGACCTGGACATCCGAGAGATCCGGGATGGCATCGACCTGAATTGTCCGGACCGACCAGATTCCACCCAGGACGGCCAGAACGGTGGCAATCGCCACCATGACCTGGTTTCTGAGCGACCACTCGATGAGTTTGGCAATCATGGCGTCATCCTCAGTGTTGGTGTTCGCCGCGGTTGGCGAGCAGTGAACCAATGGCGGCGCGCAGATTGGACTCGGAGTCGATGAGGAATTGAGCCGAGACCACAATCTGGTCGCCATCGGACAGCCCGTCGACGACCTCGACAAACCCGTCGGATTCAGCGCCGAGAATGATCTCGCGGGGAGCGAACCGCCCCTCTCCGAGGGCGACGACGGCGATGTTTCGGGTGCCCGAGCGGATCACCGCCTGCGACGGAATTGTCAGAGCATCGGCGGTTTCCACCGGTGCGAAGTTCACGGTCGCGAACATCCCGACCCGCAGTTTCCCCGAGGCGTTGGGCACCTCGAGAGTGAGGGTGACGGTTCGGGTCTCGGGCGAGACCTCGGGTTCGATATACCGGACCCGTCCTGAAAACGCCTCGCCGGGCATGTAGTCGAACGTGACCTCGGCTGACGATCCGATGTCGAGCCACGGGAGTTGGTGTTCATAGACCTCCGCGCGGAGCCAGAGGCTCCCGAGATTGACAATGTGGAGCAGTTCCATCCCCGGTCTGATCGCCATCCCGTCAAGACCGTGCATCCGCTGCATCACCACCCCATCAGAAGGAGCAAAGACCGTGAGGGTCCGATGGATCTCGCCGGTGGCCTCGATCTCGGCCACACGTTGAGCCGGAATCCCCCAATACGAGAGCCTGGTCCGCGCAGCTTCGACGAGCCCCTCGGCGCGGGCCCGGACATCGCCGGCTGGTTGAACGAAGCGATTGGCATAGCTGACTGCGGAGATCAACTCCCGCTGGGTCTGCACCAGTTCCGGAGAGTAGACCTCGAAGAGTGGGTCGCCGCGGCGGACGGGCTGACCGACGTGGTTGACAAACACCCTCTCGATAAATCCCGAGTAACGGGTGGTCACGGAGACCATCCGTTCCTCGTCGTAGTCGAGGTTGCCGACGGTGGAAATCCGTCGTTTCAGATCTCGCCGTGTCACAGCGGCGAACCGGACATTCATCTTCTGCACCACCGACTGGTCGATGGCGACTTCAGGTCCGGAATCGGCTCCCGGGCTGCCGCCGTGGGCCGCATGGGCATCGGCGCCCACTTCTGGGACCAGATCCATCCCGCAGATCGGACACTCACCGACCTCGGTCTCTGCAATCATCGCGTGCATGGGACATGTCCAAACAGTGCTGAGCGTCTCGGCGGCGGCCGGGGTCGGATCGTGTCTGAGAGGCACCAGATCCATCTGACAGATCGGGCAGGTGCCGGGCTCATCCTGGATGACGTTGGGGTGCATCCCGCAGGTCCAGAGCTGCGCCTCGCCGAGGCCGTTGACCGTGTGATCTGCGTGATCGGCTTTCGTTCCGCGGAGCCGCTCGTCCAGACCATGAAGATTCAGCGGATCTAGCAGGAGAAAGGCGGTCAAAGCGACGCCTGCGACGACGCCGATCAAAGCTCCGAGTCGTGTCGACCCGGATACCCTGGTCGAGTGAAGTTGAGGGTTCCTCATGACCGACCTCCTTCAACGATGAAAACGGGTGCGCCGACCGCAGCCTCGAGATCGATGTATGCGATGGCGAGATCGGTCCGGCTCCGAGCCGCGGTGAGTCGGACATCGAGGAGCAGCCTCTCGGCGTCGAGGAGTGCAAGGGCGTCAACCCGACCCGCCGCATAGGCTGATTCGGCCGAGGCGAGAGCCTGCTCGCTCTGGATCGGAAGGACGTCCTCGAGCAGCGCGAGTCGGCGCTGGATCTCGGGAATCCTTCCGCGGAGATCCTCGAGTTGACGCTGAATTCCAGTGATGGTGGCGCGCCGTGATGCCTCCTCGGCCAGCTGCATCTGGGTGGCGGCCTCGACCTCGGCGTCGTTTCCGGTCTTCCAGAGTGGAATCGTGATCCCGCCGCTGATCCCGAGAACATCCTGACCGTTGTTCGGGACATCGACATCGGTTCGCCGGTCGACATAGGCATAGGTCAGACCGACGCTGAAGTCGGGGGAACGGTCCTTGCCGGCGAGATCGATGAGCGCTCCCGAGCGCTCGATTCGCGCCATGTCGACCGTCAACTCAGGGCGTGAGACCAGGGCGATATCGTGGAGCCGACTCCAGTCGAGATTCCCGTTCGGCACCGTCACCGGTGCTCCGAGGTCAACGACTGACCCGGGTCGGTCGCGCAACTGGTTGATCTCGGCGACCACGCCGGCCCGCCGCTCATCGAACTCGGTCTGTCGGGATTCGAGGCGAGACATTTCGGCCTGGAGCTGGATTGCATCCATCTGCAGACCCTTGCCGGAAGCGTATCGGGCACGGGCAAGCTCTTCATACTGTTCCAGGGTGGTGTGATCACGGGCGATGACACGCCGGGCCTCGTCGAGGTAGCCCATTTCGGCGACCAGTCGCCGCGCCTCGCTGATGAGTTCAAGACGGAGGACCTGGATCTCGGCGGCGAGGGCTTGACGCTCGAGATCAGCGGCCTTCTCGGAGATGCCGCGTTTGCCGCCTCCGGGAAGACGCTGGTTGAGGCGCGCTGCAAAACGCTGCGGTCCGACCCGGGTCTCCGGCGGCAACACAAACGCCGTGACCTCCGCCGTCGGGTCGGGGAGTTTGCGTACGGCGGTCGATCGGGAACCCGCCGCCGCCATCCGGGCATTGAGTTCCGCGATCCCGGGATTTCGTTCGAGGACCTCGGTCAGGAGGTCTCGAAGATCCGGGGTCGGACAGGTTCTCGACGATGAAGTCGGCCGGTCCCGGTTCGATTGTTGTCGGTTGTAGATCGTCTCCGCCGACTGACGGAGACAGCCGACGAGCATTGTAAGAACACCGAATGATCCAGCACGGAGATGCCTTCATGACCTGATCCTCTTTACATGGGCGCAACAGCGCCCAACCGCAATTCGCCTCAGCGAATTGCCGTCAGATCAGAAAGCTGCAGGTCGAGAAGGTAGACGGGTGGGGGAGGGTGGGACCGAACGCGGTACTCGATCGATACGAGCACGGCGTTTGGAGTGTGAGATCGAAGAAACGGTCTTCGGTATTCAGATCAGCCGATGCGTCGTCGTCTGGCACAGGCGGCGCGGTCGAGGGGACCACGTCGCCCGGTGTGGACGGGGAATGGATGCAATCGCATCCGTTTTGATGGTCGGCGGCGGCCGGGAATCCGATTCCTCCATGCTCGAGCAGCACGAGGAGTCGGTTCGGGCGGCGGCTCGGCGCAGCAGGCGTGATCGGCGGCGCCGGTCAGCGCGCAACCATCTCCACCGGGGAAGACCCCGGTCAGGAGAACGGCAGCGATGCCGACGAAGATAAATGCACGCTTGATCATCAACTCAATCCAACAGTATCATGTGCGGTCCGATTCCGTTCGGTTACGGTCCGTTCAGCCTTGGGGTCAAAAACTCCAGCCGACACCAAAGCGAACGATGCGCGGTCGCTGGAAGTGATAGGTCTCGAGGTACTCGGATACCGGGGCGCCGGTCCACGTCTCCGCATAATCCCAAACCATTTCGGCCGCGCTGTTGTCGAAGACGTTGAACACGTCGAGGCGGACGAACCATTCGCCTCCGAGGCCGCGGAAGGTGTAGTTCAGCATCAGATCGAGGTTCCACAGGTCATCGGTGCGTCCACAACAGCCACGGGGCCGGGGATCATCGTCGGTGAAGAAGGAGTATGTAATACCGGTATACGGATTGTTGTACGTGTTCGCGAAGGGGTCGGTGGGGTGACGGCCGAAGGAGTTGACGGGGCGGCCGCTCTGGAAGAAGAAGCTGGAGCCGATGCTGAGCCCGAGGTCGAAGGTGTACTGGCCCCAGAGGATGAGGTTGTGCCGCCGGTCTTCCGCCAGATCGCCATAGGAGTTCTCCATCAGGGTGGCGGAGTTGAAGAAGGGCGACAACACGCGAGGGTCGTTGGCGGTATTGTCCGAGTCGATGACGCCACCATAGTTGCCGTAGGTGTGGGACCAGGTGTAGGAACCCCTCATGGACCAGCCATTCGAAAAGCGGCGCGCGACCGTGAGGTCGATGGCGTAGCGGTCTCGCTTGGCCGCCGGAATCCCGAGGACCTCGGCGGGGATGAAGATCCGGTCGAGGATACCGTCGTCGTCGAGGTCGTACCATCCCCGGAAGTCGGCGCCCGGGTTACCGAGGCGCAATTCGAAACCGCAGTGCTCCTCGTCAAAGGCCAGCGCCGGGTTCGCGCACTCGACGCCGTAGAGCTCGTAGAGACCGACATCAATGGCGAAGTCATCGAGGACCTGGTCGAATCGGCGCATCACGCCCCGTACCCCCACAGTCCAGTTTCGTCCGATCATGTGCTCGTAGCCGATGATGAGCTCCTGCTGGGCCATGGGGTCGAAGTTGTCTGACAGCACCTCTTTCGGATCCGGTGTGGTTCCATCACCACGCGACACGACGGCATACGGGTCGCCGACGGGTGGCGGTGAGGGCGAGCCGTCGGCGTTGAGCTCGCCGTCGAAGAGGTACCACGAATCCACGTCGTAAACGGCGCTCGCCAGGTTAATGTTGAACTTAGACAGCACGGGGTAGTGGAACACCCCCCAGCTGGCGTAGAGCCTCGAGCGTCCGTTCGCCGATGGGTCCCACACCACCCCGAGACGCGGCGCCCACTGGTCGTTGGTCTCGATAAAGGTCTGTCCGAGTTCGTTCTTGTTCTCGTAGGCCTCCCAGCGGAGACCGAAGTTGAGGGTCAGTCCCGGCCTCACGACCCAGCTGTCCTGGAGATAGGCGGCGTAGGAGTTGGTGTCGAAGACACCGTCTTTGTGGAGCTCCGACACGGTGACGAAATCCTGGTCCCATGGGAGGCCGGGGTCAATGAACTCGGCCGGGTCCCCGTCCTCGGTTCCGTTTTGATAGTAGATGTATTGGACTCCTCCCGAATACTCCTGTGAATCGCGAGACTCCATGAGCTCGAGATCGACGCCGCCCCTGATGCTGTGATCGCCGACGAACCAGTCCAGATCTGCGCGATATGCGCTGCGGAGGTCACCATCATCGCCAGGTGTTCGGTAGATTTGCAGGTCGCATCCGGGGTTGAAAACGTGTCCCGGGCGAAGGTCAAACACACTTGGACACTCATCACCACTGGTGCTGTGCGTGACGGTCGAATTGGTTACGACCCGCGCCGACTGACAGTAGGAGGTTTTCGCGAAGCACGCCGTTGTACCTGAGAACGAGGTTGTCTCCCCCGGCGTTGCCCGTCCCATCACCGCGATAGGACACTCTCTCGTCCAACGCAGGGTGGTACTCCCAATCCCTGTTCCGCCGTTCAGAGCTGTCCGTGAAGTACGTCGCCTCCAACCGGTGGGAGGGGCCGAGAATCCAGTCGATCTTGCCGCCCCAGTAGGGGGTGGATCGGCTCACGTCAAGCTCCTGCTCAGAATAGCTAAGTAGTTTTCGACGGAGGAGAAGTCGGTGTACTGCAGGCCGGCGAAGAAGAAGAGCTTGTCCCTCAGGATCGGGCCGCCGAGCCATGCGTTTGCCTCGATGACCTCGCGCATCTCACGACTGCGCCGAAACCACGTGTTGTCCGGCGCCGTCTCCTGCAGCGCCTCCGGCTCCCAGAAAAGACTCAGTCCCCCGCGAAAGTCGTTCGAACCCCTTCGTGTGACCATATTGATGACCCCGCCGGTGGCGCGGCCGTACTCGGCCTGGAATCCGCCGAGCTTGACCTGGACCTCGTCGATGAGCACCACCGGGACGAAGCTGCCTCCCATTCCATACCGGAAGTTCGTCAGGTTGAGGCCGTCGACGACATAGGCGTTCTCACCGACCGAGCTGCCGCCGACCGAGGCGTAGGATTGGCCGGGGGTGTGGGTTCCCCAGCCCATGCCCGGTTCATCCCACACCCGCGGAGCCCTGGCGGTGCCGGCCGCCAGCAGCGCGATCTGGGTGACCTCCCGCTGGACCGGCAATGCGTCCATCTGTCGATCGACATTGACGGTCAAACCCGTGGTCGTGGACCGGAGATCCACCGGCGGCACCTCGCCCGTCACGTCCACGACGTCCGAAAACGCGCCCACGGCCAGGGATACATCGTGGAGGAGGCTCTGCCCCACCGAAACCTGGAGACGCGCCTGGTAGGGCTGAAAGCCCGACGCCGTCGCCTGGAGCTCGTATTGCGACGGAACCAGTGCGGGGAAACGGAATTGACCGCGAGAAGTGGTCAGCGCCGTGCGCGCCAGACCGGTGTCGGCGTCGCGGATCGAAACCTCGACCCCCGGCAGCGCCAGACTGTCGGGATCGGAAACGGTTCCGGCGATCTCACCGGTGGTCTCCTGAGCTAAAGTCGCGGATGTCGAAACGAGAAACAAACCCACGCACACCGCGGCAAGACGTTTCATCAGTCCCCCACTTGAAGTACCGTCAACACGCCGTTTTGTTGGATCTCTCTGCCAATAAGTTACGTTCTGTTGAAGGCAGAAATCGCAACTCGGCCGTCGTTGTGGAGATGGGAGACGAGTGTTTTCAGAACGCCTCGGTCGCGAGCGCTGGAGGGCGCGCCTGTAGTGATCTCTATTTCTTTCGATATCGTAAGAAACTGTAGGTATTTACTTTAGGGCCTGCGATCCGACCGGAAAAGAACGAATCGCCCCGGTGCTGAGCAACAGGGATGGCTGTGAGCAGAATTACCAAACCGGCGCGTCGGCCCACCCCCGGTAGGCGGCAGGGTCGGCCTCGATGCGATAGCCGTTTGGCGAAATCGGATCGGAGATCGCGCGAAGGTTGGTGATCGCCTCGAGGGTGGTCATCAGCTCGTCGTAACCAAGGGTGTGCATCGGTGGTCTGGTCCGATCGGGCACCGGCCACAGCCGCAGAGTCCCGTCACCCCCCGCGGACGCGAGCCACCGACCGTCGGGCGAGAACTTAACGTCCTTGACCCTGCCGTCGTGGCCGTACAGGAGGTACGGCTCGCCGCCCTCGACAGTACTCACCCTCACGATCCCATCGAATCCGCCGCACGCGATCAGGTCGTCTTCCACCCCGAACGCCACGCTCTCGCACGGGGAAAAGCCGGACAACGCTCGAGCCCGAGCCCTCTTCGAGGTCGACCAGCACGGCCGAGTTGTCCTCTGCGACGTACAGTGCCCGCCGCCCGTCCTGGCTCAGCGTGAGGTCGTCGCCTTCGACGCCCGCCCGGGGCCGCGGCCGGCCATCCAAAATGACCTCCGTATCACCGGTGAGGACGTCCCAGCGATGGAGTTGCGGACCGCGCGAGACGAGCAGGAGCCCTGACGAGTCAAAGTCGATCCCGGTGACGAGCTCGCCATCACCCGGATCAAAGACCCATCTCTCCCTGGTCTGCGATATCCAGAGCTACGGCGGTGGACGTCGAACCTCTCCCCGCGTCCCACGGGGTTGTAGCCACGATCTGCCCGGTCGGATCGAAGCGCGGTCCGTAGGGGGTAGCCGGGAGCCCGTCGAGCTGCTCGGGCTCGTTTCCATCCAGGGGGATCTTCCAGCTCTGATCCCGCTTCATCGCCACGATAGAACGTCCATCCGCAGCCGCAGCACGCCCCAGCCCCAGAAGGCGGTTGAAGGCAACAGCACAGTTTCGGCGGTGTGTCCTGAGAGCGGCCAACGAGTGATCCTACCGTTCAGAAGATTACAGGAAAAGAGGTGTCGACCATCGGCGGAGAAGTCGATCTCCTTGATTCCCTCGTCGCCTTCTCGCAGGACCGAAGACCGTCGGGAGGCGATGTCCCATAAGGCGACCCCATAGCCGCCGCCGGGGGCCGCAAGCCACCGGCCGCTCGGGTGGAACGAGATTCCGGTCATCTGCGAGCGTTTGATGTTGAGTGTTACCGGCAAGGCCGATGGCGGACCGGCAATGTCCCACACGTCCGCACCCAGGAAATAGGCCATGCCCAGGCGTGTGCCGTCGTCACTGAAACCCATCCCCATGGGCGAACCGATGGCGACCTCGATGCGGCCCAGAGGTGTCGTGCCGTCTCCCTCGACCGGCCAGATCACGATGTTCTCGACATCGCAGGCCGCGACAGTCCGACCCGAGGGGTCGAAGTAAGGCATGGCGTTCTGGTCGAAAGCGGCCTCGTGCCGGCCGATGACTCTGAACGATTGCGTGTCCAGGGAAGCGAGTCGATGCAGCCTGACCTCCTCGGTCTACGATCACGGCCATCAGTTCGCCTGACCGGTCCAGTCCGGGGAGCTTTGTCGCCTCGATCGTGCCCAGCACTTCTGAGCGATCTTGGGTCGACGACCACCGGCGGATGACAATCTTGCGAGAACACGAATTGTGGGCCCTGCTCAAGCACGGGCTCCGCAGTGATGATCGAACACCCGGCGCTATCGGATCGTCTCGTGGGTCGGGAACGACTTCGACCAGCACAGACCAGGTAGACGTCCGCGAGTAGGCCCAGTCTGCGGTGGTCCAGATGCGCGTCTCGAATCGTTGTTCATCGGGCTCCGAAACGATTTGTGATAGCCGCAAAGAAAGTGTCTTTCCGGCCGAACGCGAGTGATTCAATCATTCCGTCACTTTCGAGCCGCAACTCAATTGGTTGGGCGCCTTCGTCTGAAAAGACGCGAACACCCCCATGCCAGTCTCCGACCGCAAGCCACGCGCCATCGTTCGAGAAGGCGATCGACCAGGGGACCTCGCCCCGGTCGTCCACTACCGTGACCGGTGGTCCGGCCCACAGGGCCTCGACGGCGAACCGCCGTGCTTCGGGAGTGTCGTGGCGCCTGAGGCTCGCAATGGTGAAGGCCAGGGCGTCGGTGTGGTGCTTGGGCAGGACGGACTGGCCGAGGGCAAGCAGCTTCGACGCCTCGGCGCGGTTGGCCTCGGCGATGGCTCGTTGGCGAGACACGCCGACGACGGCCACAACAGCAAGAAGCAGGGCAAATGCGGCTGTGACGGCGATTCGCCGGCGTCTAATGCGACGTCTGGCGTGTGACTCCATGGCCCGCGCGAAGTCCTCCTCGAGCTCGCTGAGGCCGCCGGGGTAACGCTCGCGCCAGACCGAGTACTCACGGTAGGCCGTGCCGGCCCACAGGAGGTCTCGACTTCGGCCCTGATCGTTCCACGTCCGGGCCGCCTGTCGCAGCTGATCGCGGAGCTGGGCGCCGTCGGCGTTCTGGGTCTGCCAGCGAACGAGGCGCGGCCAGCCGGCAAGGAGCGACTCGTGGATGATTTCGACCCGCCTCGTTGGTTCTCGATCTTCGTCGCGAACCTCGTAGGAGGTGAGCAGCCGCGCGTCGATCAACTTACGAAGAACCTCCTCGGATGATTCGCCGTGCGAGTCGCTGAAGACCGAGAGTAGCTCGTCCCGTTCCTGGATGGCGCGGGTCCCGTCGGCCGTGACGAGGTTTCGGAAGATCTCGCGGACGATGGCGATTCGATCGCTGCCGATCCGGTCGACGGTGGCTTCGGCATGACGGGCGAGAGCGCCGCTGACCCCCCGATGTCGCGGTAGGCCTCGCGGGTCAGGAGCCCTCGCTCGCGATCCCGCGTTTCCCACAACCGGGCCGCGGCGAAGGCCAGCATGGGCAGCGCGCCGCGTTCGCCCTCGACCTCGCCGAGCATCTCATCCACGAGCTCGTCGTCCTCGAAGCGGTAGCCGCACTGCATGGCGGGTCGTACGAGGGCGCGGCGGAGATTGGCGCCGGTGGGCGGATCGAGGAGGGTGAGATCGGCGATGACCGGCCGAAGCGGTTCGTGGCAGTTGCAGGCCATCAGAAAATCGTCCCTCATGGACAGCACCACGTGAACATCGGCCTCGAGCGGCAGGCGGCGGATGAGGGCGGCGAACCGGTTCTGCGTTTCGGGTGTGTTGAGGGTGAAGAGCTCTTCGAACTGGTCGACGATCAGGAGGGCCCGCCCGTGGCCGGCTCGCCAGCTCGAAAACGCAGAGATCGTCGCCTCGTCATCACCGGTTGCCAGTGCGCCGAGCGCCTCGGTGTTGTCGCCGAGCGCCGGCACCAACGAGCTGCGCATTGAGGCGACCGCCGAGGTCCCGGGTTTGCAGGAGACGATGGCCCAGTCGCTCGACGCCTTCGGGATCATCCCAGCCTGGAGAAACGATGATTTCCCCGCACCGCTCGGTCCGACCAGCCCGAGAAGCCGCGCAGGTCCTTCGAGCTTCGCCCACATGGACTCGACTTCGGTCTCGCGGCCGAAGAAGTACTCGGTCTCCGCCGCGGTGAAGGAGGCGAGGCCCGGATAGGGGGTGAGGTCCTCGGCCCCCTCGACGCGGAGCGTCACATCCTCGAGGGCACGGATCAGGGTGTGAGCCGAGTTGAACCGTCCACCTGGCACTCTTGCAACGGCCTTCTTGATCACCGGCGCCCACGGGCTGTCCGACATCCTCGGAGGGTCGTGCCGGACACCCTCCCAGACGCTCTGGCGGCTCTTGATGTCCTTGACCCCACCCGGGCTCACCATCTCAGCAAGAACCACACCCGCCGAGTAGACATCGGCACGCGCATCCACCTCGAGCCCGGCGGCCTGTTCGGGGGCCATGTAGGCCGGCGTCCCGGAGACCGTCCCGGCGCCGCTGTCTTCCTGACGCGCCAGCCCGAAGTCCATCACCACCACGCGACCGGCGCGGGTGATCATGATGTTCTCGGGTTTGACGTCCCGGTGGACGAGGCCGGCGCGGTGAATCGCCTCCAGCCCGGCGAGGAACTGCGATGCGATGTCCTGTGCCTCCTTGAGCTCGAGGGGGCCTCGTTCGGTCAGGATGGACAACAGCGTTCCCCCGTCCACGAACTCCATGGACACCAGCTCGCGGCCGTCGATCTCGATCAGGTCGAATATCCGGCAGACGTTGGGCGAAACCACCTCGCGGGCTGCCCGGACCTCGCGGCGCAGGAGATCCCGACGGCGCTCGTCCTTGAAGAGATCAGGCAGCAGAGCCTTGAGCGCCACTTCCACTCGAAGCTTGAGGTCGAAGGCCTGCCACACTTCACCCATACCGCCGCGCCCGAGCTGCGAGCGGATCTGGTAGCGATCTCCCAGCACCTGACCCGGAGAAAGGAGGTCCTCGGGCAAATCCTCGGTAGGCGCACCGGGAAGGTCGGGCTCTACCATCGGCGGGCGTCTGCCCGGTTGTGAAGAACCCACCGCAGATCGCCGCCAGAGATCTTCCAGACGACGCTGTAGGTCCCGAGCGAAGGACGGGTGAGGTTCTTCATTGTATGTGGCTTCCTGCCCGACAATAATACCGTAGATCAAACCAGGTCTGAAGGCGGACAGATATGGCGATCAATCCCCGCCTGTGCTACTTTTCACATGGTGTCCTTTCGGGGCGCCAAT
The DNA here is from genome assembly GCA_963753035.1 of uncultured Acidobacteriota bacterium. Classification (GTDB taxonomy): domain Bacteria; phylum Acidobacteriota; class Thermoanaerobaculia; order Thermoanaerobaculales; family Sulfomarinibacteraceae; genus JAHECW01. The sequence goes on from CAVWAW010000015.1 coordinate 66,623, forward strand.
ACCCAGAATTTGGAGTTGCCTCATGGCGCAAATCAAGCCCTTCCGTGCGTGGCGGCCTCGGCCGGAGAAGGCCGAACTGGTGGCCAGCCCGCCATACGATGTCCTTTCCAGCGACGAGGCGCGCCAGATGGCTGCGACGAACCCGCTTTCCTTCCTGCATGTCGTCAAACCCGAGATCGATTTGGAGCCCGGCATCGACCTCTATTCCGATCCGGTCTATGCCAAGGGGGCGGAAAATCTGCAAAGGCTCAAGGACGATGGTGTGCTGATCCGTGAGGACCGGCCGGCACTCTATCTCTACCGGCAACGGATGGGCGATCACGTGCAGACGGGTCTCGTGACCGGGGCGAGCATCGATGAGTACGAGGCCGACCTGATCAAAAAACACGAGCACACGAGGCCGAAGAAAGAGGACGATCGAACCCGCCATGTCGAGGCCCTGAACTCCAATACCGGTCCGGTTTTTCTGACATATCGTGCGCGACCCGAGATCGATGCTCTGGTCGAGAGTTTGACCGGCGCGGATCCGACCTATGATTTTGTCTCCCCCGACGGCATCCAACACGTGCTCTGGGTCGTCGCCGATCCGGCCGATGTCGATGCTCTGGTCTCGGCATTCGCCGATGTGCCCGAACTCTACGTGGCCGATGGCCATCACCGGTCGGCGGCCGCGACGCGGGTTCGGGCGCTGCGCAAGGACCGCAACCCCGATCACACGGGTGAGGAAGCCTACAACTACTTCCTCGGCGTGATCTTCCCGCACGACCAGATGTTGATCATGGACTACAACCGGGTGGTCAAGGACACCGTCGGTTTGGATAGAAACACCTTTCTGGCCAAGGTCAAGGAGGTCTTCGAGGTGGCCCCCTGTGGTCCGCAGAAACCGACATCTCCGCGGACGTTCGGGATGTACTTCGGAGGTCAGTGGTTCCTGCTTCAGGCCAAGAGCGGAACCTATCCTGCCGATGACCCGGTTCGAGAGTCTCGATGTCGCCATTCTGCAGAATAATCTGCTCGCGCCGGTCCTCGGAATCGGCGATCCGCGGAGTGATGAGAATATCGATTTCGTGGGCGGGATCCGAGGGCTCCAGGAGCTCGAAAAGAGGGTAGACTCGGGTGAGTGGACGGTGGCGTTCGCGCTCCATCCGACCGCCATCGAGCAACTCTTCAGCGTGGCGGACGCCGAGACGGTGATGCCGCCGAAATCGACGTGGTTCGAGCCGAAGCTCCGCTCCGGTTTGATTGTGAGACCCTTGGACGACTGATCCCCGATCGCCGCCGACGGCTGATCCATCGAGGAGGCAAAATGAAGATTCTGATTTCCGATGCGTTTGATCCCACCCTGCCTGAGAAACTCACCGCGTTCGGTGAGGTCACCGAAGACAAGGACCGGCTCGCCGAGATGGATGTGGTGCTGGTCCGTTCGAAGACGAAATGCCGCCAGGACTACATCGACCAGGCAACCAACCTTCGACTCATCATTCGAGGGGGCGTGGGTCTCGATAACATCGATGTCGACTACGCGCGGTCAAAGGGCGTTCAGGTCTTCAACACCGCCGAGGCGTCGGCGGTGGCGGTGGCCGAACTCGCCTTCGCGCTCATGATTTCGGTCCCCACCCGTCTGGTCGAAGGCCACCTCGGTATGACCAAGAAGGAGTGGCTCAAAAAACAACTCAAACGGACCGAGCTCATGGGCAAGACCCTCGGGCTCTTCGGCGCCGGAAACATCGGCACCGAGCTCGCTCGTCGCGCCATTGCATTTGGGATGCGGGTGATCGCCTACGATCCGTTCCTCAAGAGCCATGAAGCGGTGGATCTCGTGAGCATGGAGGAACTCCTCGCCGAGTCTGACTACATGTCGCTCCACGTACCGCTCACCGACGAGACCCGAGGAATGATCAACACCGAGACCATCGGTCGGATGAAGGACGGTGTTGTGATCATCAACACCTCCCGCGCGGGCTGTGTCAACGAAGTCGATATGAAGGCAGCCCTCGAATCAGGAGCGGTTCGCGCCTACGCCACTGATGTTTTCATGTCGGACCCGCCGGCCGACGACTGTCCTCTCTACGACGCGCCCAACGTCATCATGACCCCGCACCTGGGAGCATCGTCGAAGGAAAACATGCTGCGTATCGGCGATGTCGTCGTTCGGATCCTCGAAGATTTCGCTCAGCAGACAGCTTGATAGTCAGATGACGGAGAAAGCCATGAATCGAACCTGGAACTTCTACGCCGGTCCCGCGACCCTTCCCGCACCCGCCATCGAGCGCGCCAAGGCCGATCTCCCCGATTGGGAAGGCACGGGAATGTCGGTCATGGAGACCTCACACCGATCCAAGGAATACGACGTCGTTCACTACGGCGCCATGAACCTCATGAGTGAGCTTCTTGGTCTCGATGACGACCACCAGGTGCTCTTCATCCAGGGCGGGGCATCGACGCAGTTCGCCATGGTCCCGATGAACTTCATCCCGCCGGGAGGCTCGGCCGATTTCGTGGATACCGGGACATGGTCGACCAAAGCGATCAAGGAAGCGAAGATCATCGCCGACGGGCGGGTCGCGGCTACGAGTGAACCCGATGGATTCACCCGGATTCCGAGGCGGGATGAGTACGACCTCGACCCCAAGGCTGCCTATGTGCACATCACCAGCAACAACACCATCAAGGGAACCCAGTATCACGAGTTCCCGGATGTCGGAGACACCCCGCTCGTGGCGGACATGTCGTCGGATTTCCTCTGGCGGCCTTTTGACGCCAACGCGTTTTCGCTGATCTACGCCGGCGCCCAGAAGAACATCGGCCCCTCCGGGGTCACCATCGTGATCGTCAAGAAATCGTGGATCGAGACCGCCAACAAGAACATCCCGACCATGTTGAGGTACTCGACCCACTCTTCGAAGGACTCGCTCTACAACACCCCTCCGACCTTTGCCATCTACATGGTGCGCAACGTTCTCGAGTGGGTGAAGGAACAGGGCGGTCTCGCCGCAATGGAGGCGCGTAACCGCGCCAAGGGCGATCTTCTCTACAGTGTCTTCAGCGATCATCCGGACTTCTACCGCTGCCCGGTCGAACCGGCTAGCCGGTCCTACATGAACGTCGTGTGGCGGCTGCCGTCGGAGGAACTCGAGGCGAAGTTCGTCGCCGAGGCACTCGCCGCCCGGATGTGCGGTCTCAAGGGCCACCGATCGGTCGGCGGCTGCCGCGCGTCGATCTACAACGCCATGCCCATCGAAGGCGTCGAGTACCTCGCCGATTTCATGACGCGATTCGCCGCCGCGAATGGCTGATCCCGCGGCGCGCTGCGCCGCTCGAACCTGAACCCCACTACCCCCGGCTCGCGCCGGGGGTTGTTGTTTCAGGCGCAGAGGCAGGGGCAGAGGACGAAGTCAACGAGGGTACGCGGAATACCTCGCCACCTCGGGGTGCCGGGTACGCCATTGTGCAGGAACCACCTTCCGGCACCGCGACACGCTGCGCACAATGGCGCTACCGGGCTCCCTCGGGGAGCGCGATGAGGTCAGCTCTCCCGGTTACGAAGCAGGCCGCCGGCGTGCCATCGGCGTGGTCGCAGCCCTTCAATCTTCCATCCACGCGACCACGCCGATGGTGCGACGCTGGATTGCTGTGACGCCAAAGCGTCACAGCAATCCAGAAGGCCGGTGATGAAAGAACCTACTCCGGCGCCTCGTCATCCAACCGGCTGCCGAAAATCGTGTTCGCCCGTTGTTCGATGAGGCTCGCGGAGCTGTCGGGTCGGAGGGTCGGATCGAGGTCCACGTGGTGCGCCGACAGGCTCGGGAAGTGCTCTCTGAGATAGTCCCGCAGGGTCACGTTGGTGGGTCCATAGCCGTCGTGGTACAGGTGGTATTCGAGGGCGTAGCCCATATCGGCGGCGGTCTGGAACCGATCGGCGGGATCGGGTTGGAGCGAACGGTCGATGATCGCGGCGAGATCGTCCGGGATATCGGGACGCGTCTGTGCAATGGGTTTTGGAAACGACATCCCGAGCTTGTGGAGGCGTTGAAGCGACCACCTGCCGCGGTCGGGAAGTTCCCCGGTCAGCAGTTCGTGGGTGAGAACGCCGAGGGCATAGACATCGGAGCGGGCGTCGGTGGGTTTTCGAGTGGCCTGTTCGGGCGGCATGTACTCCAGGCGACCGACGAGAAGCTCCTCGTCCTGTTCCATCACTTCACGGGCTTTTGCAATGCCGAAGTCGGTGATCTTCACCACCCCCTCGTAGTTCAACAGGACGTTTTTCGGTGAGATGTCGCGATGGACGATTCCGAGTGAAATGCCGTTCCGGTCGGTTCGCTGGTGGGCGTAGTCGAGACCCCGGCAGACCCGGCTCGCGATGAAGGCCCCGAGATCGGGAGGAAGGGGAAGACCCTGGTCGAGGTGGGCTCTGATAAAGACTTCGAGATTGAGCCCGTCGACGAACTCCATGACGATGTAATAATTGCCCTCGGCGAGGCCGAGGTCGTAGACCTGGACGATGTTCTCGTGGACGAGATCCGCGACGAGCTTCGCCTCACCGATAAAGAGCCGGACGAACTCCGAGTGTTCGGCGTATTTTTCGAGGATGGTCTTGACGGCCACCGTTTTCTGGAAATCCACCGCACCGATCAGCACCGCTTCATAGACCGAGCCCATTCCTCCGTCGGCGATATGACGAAGAATCCGGTAGCCGCGCTCGCTTCCGATCTCTTCCGGTTTCATCCCCACAGCTTAACCCACGCCGATTGGAAACCCGCGAGCGGAAGATCTTCGCAGTGGAGGGAGGCTATTGGAAGAGCTCGACGATGATGGTCAGGAGATCGTCGACCCGGATTCGGAAGTCGCCGGTCACATCGCCTCCCGGCGCGGTGAGGTCGCCGCCGCCGGCGCCGACAACCGAGTCGCCGTCGCCGTCGGTGAGCTCGGTGATGAGAGCCGAGCAATCGGCGGCGTCGGTGGTCCCGTCAAGATTCGCGTCCCCGTTCTCGTTACCGCAATTGCTCAGGACCACCGTAGTCGGAGCGTGCCCCCAACAACCCGCACCGTCATCGATATTGACCCAGTAGGCGCCGGCGTGAGGTGTTGCGATGGTTCTCGTGGCGGCGCCGGTGCTCCAGAACCACGCACTGCCCGGAGCTGCGGTGAGGTGGACCGGACCGCCATGGCAGGTTCCTGTCTGGATCGTCGCTGACGGGGACCAACAACTACCGACGTCTACGGGCATGGAAACGAGATCGCTGCCGCTTTCGTTGGTAACGGTGAGCGAAACCGAATAGGTGGCCGGGACCTCCCATGCGTAGTTCGGATTCGCGGAGTTGCTGCGTCCACCGTCGCCGAAATCCCAGCTCCAACTGCAGGCACCCTCACAACTGCCGTCAAAGGCGAGATTGGTCAACTGCCGGACCATGGGTGCTCCCGGTGTCGGGTTGAAGGATGCCACCGGAGGCGCTACCGGGTCACCGATCTTGACCCGATGGGTCCGCGAGGCGATTTCGTCGGCGGTCTCGATTGTCACCGACACGTCGTACCATCCCTCGGTTGGATAGGACGGGATCCACTCGAGACAAGAGGCCCACGCCAGCGGGCACTGTTCGTGGACGATGACGGTCCCGTCACCGAGATCCCAGGTCACTCGGGTGAAATCGCTCTCCGGGATCTGAGGCGACACCGATGCGATGAAATGAACCCATTCGCCGGGATCGGGTTCCGTCGGGGACCAGCCGAAATCGACCGAGAGGGGTACGATCTCGATGACCTCGAAGTCGGCCGTCGAAAGGCTGGCCTGACCCGACGAGGGATCGGAAAGGAGCAGGCCTGCGGTGTGCCAGCCGGGTGAAAGCCAGTTTCCCGGGATCGTGCAGGTCAGGTCTGCGGAACTGGAAGGGGGTGGTCCTCCGTTGCACGATGCGAGACCCTGACCATTGACGCTCCACTCGACCACCGGAGTGACTCCGGTTGCCCATTGTGACCCGAAGCCATGGATTTGGAGATCTTCGTCGGTGGCGACCTGGTTGCTCGCCAAACCGATGGACGCAACCACGCTGGCGGCGAGAACCGTGACGCAATCGTCGGATGACCACAGTCCTCCGAGCGGGGCTGAGTGTCGGTAGTCAGTCGTCAGACCGATACTCCAGAGACCGGGCAGGTCCGGCGTGAACGAGTGCAGCGGTGCCGTCGATGTAGGCTTTCCGGGAACCGAGGCGCCCGGGGGAGTGATAAACCACGAATAGGCATCCGGGTGTCCTTCGCTGGCGAGACCCGATACGCTGATCGACTCACCCGTGAGAACGGTCAGCGATGCTGGCCCGTCACAGAAGACCTGTGCGCTGATGGTCCCGCCGGTGGCGGTCAACATCAGGGTCATGAGCATGGAGAGGTGGATTCGCACGCGCGCGATTTCTCCTTCGTCTCAATTCTAGGTTCGGTGATGATTGTGGCGGGTGACCGGGATCACGAGCCGGTTCAGATGCTTAGCACTCCTGAAGAACCAACGCTATACGTTTCCCCAATGCCGTCTTCCATCGCAAATAGGACACGGATTTGCACGGAGCCGACCCTTCACTTTTCCGGTGAATCAGCGCCTGGTTCTTTATCAATCCGTTTCAGATCCAAAACGAAACCCTGCCGGTCTCCAATCACGACACTACGAAGTCGAAAGTCCTGCCGGGACTCATACTCAACCTATGAGAAAAATCCGTGTCAATCCGTGTGCATCCGTGTCCTATTCCGATGCGATGTCCCGGATCTCGATGACCGAGTGAATTCGGGGTCAGGGAAGTTCGAGAACGGGCACGAAAATGGCGTCGCCCGAATCTGCGTCGATGACCGAAGCATAGGCGAAGAAACCACCGGAACCCGAGTGCCGGGCGATCTCGATTCGAGCGTTGCGCTGACCGGAGACCGAAAAGAAGGCGAAAACGTCGTTGATCTGGATCGATTCCCAGGGGCCGAGGGTCATCCGTTCTGGGGCGGCCAATGAGCGACCGAGGGCATCGAAAAGCCGGATTTCCACCCCGACGGTCAAGCCGTCGGTTTCGGCGATCCCGAGATTGCTTCTGGAGTTCCCATCGCTGTCGATGTGGATGAGGACGCCGCGCTCGTGCAGGCCCTGGCTGGGGCGGATTCCGGGAACGTATTGACCATACGTGCCTTCCGGCCCGTGATTGGCGGTTCGAGAGGACGCACACAGCGCAGCCGACCCCTCCCGTGGCACGAGCCTCAGGGAGCCCGCGACGCCGCTGAAACCGAAGAGGGTGCCCACCACATCGTCGATGGTCTTGGCCTCGCCGGGCTGGAGTGCGAAGGACTCGAGCACAGGAGGGAGTCCAAGGGCGCCTTGAAATCGAAGCTCCGCATCAACGTGAACCGAAAAGCTGCCGTGGTTGAGGACTCTGAGATCGCTTCGCCACTGGGTGCCGGCCTGGCCGGGTTTGTGGGCGACAACCGGAATCAACAGAAACGGGGTGACCTCGGGTGCTGCCCCTGTGACATAGACAGCGTCCCCGGTCCGGTTGTCGATGACCGATCCGTAGGCCGTGACCCGCCCGGCGCCTTGGACCACGGCGATGGCGACATAAGGGTCTGAATCGGGCGCGCGTTCGTGGTCGGGCAGCACGCCGTTGATCTGGACGTTTGAGTGTGGCTCGATCGCGAGGAAGGTGGATGCACCCAGGGCGCCGCCGGTTTGACTGTCGCGGAGCGTGACGGCGACCGTGGCCGGCTGCCCGGTGGTCTCGGTGACTCCGATGTTGACCCGGTGGTCGGGACCGGCGGTTGGAAGCACTATGACGGCTGGTTCGCCGGCCCCCGTGGATTGGTCCCCGGCCACCCATGGAGGCACGAACTGCCCGTAGGTCCCCGATGCGGCGGTGGTGTATGTCCTCGATGTTCCATGCACCACGACTCCGGCGGTGTCCTGGATCAGGAGGGTGCCGTGGCCGGAGTCGAGGCCGAAACGGTGATTGACCAGGTCATCCAACGCGACCACCGATCCGTGCGGAACGATGACATCGGTTTGCCGCGCGCCGACGCCGGTTGAACCCGAGGGCGGAACGAGGAGGAGGCGGATCTCGGCTTCGGTTGACTGCCCGGCGTTGAAGATGCGCACGTCTGAGCGCCAGCTCGTGTTCTGGGCGCCGTCTGAATGCGCCACGACGGGGTAGATCATGGTTGTGGAGTCGAAGGGCGGTTGTGATGGTTCCTGCAGGCTCAGTGCCCACCCGTTGAGGATCGGTCCGTCTTCGGGTTCGTCCAGGACTCGGTCGTCCTCGATTGTCAGCGTCCATGATCCGGTCATCGGACCCTGGGAGAGGCGGCCGAGACTCTGCACCGGTTCGAAGTCATCCGGATAGGTGCCGGAGATACCACCGTATCCGGGGGAGCGGTCGTGCAGCACCACCTCGGTTCCATCCGCCGCGGAAAGAATGAGCCGGAGGTGCTCCGGCGCCGGATGGGCGAGATCGACAAGCACCTTGAGGCTGCCGACGACGCCCTCCCGATCGACAAGAATCGAGGAGACCGTGGGAGTGCCCGGCAGGCCCCGAAGGGGGAGGGCCGACTCTTCGGAGACAAAAACCACAGAGGCGGCATCGACCGCCTCAACGAGATCGACAATCGGCCTGACCAAGCCGTTTTTGTCATCCATGGTCGGCTGCCCTGTTGCGGCGAGAAGAAACTTGATCGTGTGGGGATCGCTGCCTGGCCTGGCCTGCGCGATGAGTGCCGCCGCGCCGGTCACATAAGCCGCAGCCCCCGAGGTCCCGCCGAAATCCACGGTGACGCTGTTGGCTGCCGCCGCCTTGAGAAACTCGGATGGAGCGACGAGATCGAGGTAAGAACTCGAGTTTGAGTAGCAGGCAACGGCGCGTTTCCATCGAAAGCTGTCGTCACACAGTTCAGTGCACTCAGGATCGAGGCAGAAACGGTAGGGGAGCCATTCGGGATCGGCGTCCCACGCGGAACCGACCGCCACGGTCCTCGTGATGCAGGCCGGCGCATTCAGGGCTCCGCGGTAGCCGTTGTTCCCGGCCGCAGCGACGACAGCGATTCCGGCTTCGGTCGCGGTCTTGATCGCTTCCGCATAGGCGAGGTTCTCCTCGTCACAGGGTCCGAAGAACTCGCCGCCTCCGAGGGAGATGTTGATAGCCGCCAACGTGTAGTCGTCGCCGTTGCGGTGGAGAACCGCGTCTTCGATGGCTTCGACCACTGCACCGGTGGTTGCGATCCCGCATTCGGAGTCACTGGTCACCTTGTAGGCGAGAATTTTGGCCGATGGTGCGACTCCGCCCGCAAACCGTCGATTTGGGCTCCACTGATACGAGGAACCAGCCGTTACGGAAGCGACTGCGGTGCCGTGACCGTTGCAGTCCATGGGATCGTCGTCATCGTCGGCGGTGTCGCGTCCGTAGACCACCTTTGCGTTCGGGATGAGCCCTCCACCGAGGGTCGGGTGAAGATAGTCGACCCCGGAATCGATGATCGCGACTGCGGTTCCTTCGCCGGCGACACCGAGTTGGTGGAGTGAATCGGCGCCGATCATGTTGAGTCCCTCGAGGGTTTGCAGGGCCCACCGACGATCGGGCTCCACCCGGGTCACGTACGGGCTGAGGAGGAGTTCGGCCAACCCCCGGGTCGAAACCACGGCGGTCAGGGCCGGTTGCAGACGAAAGCTGCGGACCAGATCGAAATCGCGGGGCGCGATGGTCCCGGTGAACTCGCGGACTGCTGAAGCCACGATATTTGTGACGGCGCGCAGGCGTTGTTCGTCGGTGGTGCCGGCCTTGCGGCCGAGGATCGGCCTGGTGTCATCGTCGGCCGCGAGGTGAATGATGACCTGTTGGGAGCGGCCCGCGGCGAAGGCTTCGGCGACCTCGGGGGCCAATTCGGCGCTCGAGCAGAGCACGGCCTGGCCCACGCCACCGAGGAAAACAGCAGCGATGGACGCCAGGTATGGGCGTGCAGGTCGTCGAATCACTCTCGGCAAGCCTCCAAACTCGACCCGCGCTCCCCGGTCTGTCGAAGGATGGCTGAAGTCCAGCCGATCGATCCGCGATCTATCGCACACCCTTCGTGGGAGGTGGGTTCTCGAGGTGAATTTTCATTATACCGCACGGAGTACTCAGCCACGGGCTTCCGACCGTGCGGTAGTATGGCCGCTGTGAAACGACTTATCATTGCCGACGCCCACGTCGGCCAGCGAACCGACGATGCGGCGGACATGGTATCGATGTTACTCAACGCCCACGGATCGGGTGTGACAGAGATCATCTATCTCGGTGATGGATTTCAATACTTGATCGGTATGTCCAAGTTCTGGACGGCCGGAGTGGTTGAAGTGATCGAGACCTGGCGGCTCCTGCGGCTCTCCGGTGTGAGGATCTGCGTGGTCGAGGGGAATCGGGATTTCTTTCTCGATGCGCCCGAATTGGCCGCCGAGATCGACTGGTCCGGGCTTGCCTACGATTTCCAGGCAGGTTCGTGTCGTTTCCGACTCATCCATGGTGACAAGGTCAATCTGAGAGATCTTCAATATCGCTTCTGGTCGCGGGTCTCCAAATCCGGCGTGGCTCGGCTCTGGGCTCGTTTGCTTCCCCGTCCGTTGGCGGTCTGGATCGTTCGCTCGATGGAGGCTCGGTTGGCTGCAACCAACCGGCGCTTTCGCTATCACAAGCCCATCGAATCACTCCGCCGCGCCGCCGAAGACGCCTGGTCACAAGGCGTTGATGTGTTGCTCTGGGGACACTTCCACGCCAATTGGGGATACACCCGCGATGACAGGTGCGCCGTCATTCTTCCCGATTGGCTCGATACCGGGAGGGCGGTTCTCGTTGATGATGAGGGGAACGCGGTCCAGGTGGAGAAAAACTTGACACCCCGTGGGCCGCTTTTCACAATGAGTTGATGGTCAAGAGACAACGAGCAACCGGTGCGGCCCTGTCGACCGCCATGCCCCCGGCGGGCCCGCGAAGATGACCCGCTTGCTGCCGGGACCGTTGTTCGGGGTTGAGGCCGCAGTACGGGTTCCAACCTCCAAGAGCTTGACCAACAGGGCCCTGATCGCGTCGGCCGCAGCGGATGGTGGATGCATCCGGCGCCCTCTCGACTGCGAAGATACGAGGCTTCTTGCGCGCGCCCTGGGTCAGGCCGGCTGGCCGGTCGCCTGGGAGGATGAAATCCTCATCGGTCCAAGGAAACCGGTATCGGTGGCGGAAGTGAATCTGGGGAATTCCGGAACGGGCGCCCGGCTCATCCTCGGTTTGCTGGCGTGTGTCTCGGGGCGATTTCGGGTCGACGGAACCACGCGTCTCCGGGAGCGACCAATGCTGCCCCTCGTCGAGGCACTCATGGCGCTCGGTTCGGAGATTTCCAGCCGTGGCGGTTGCCTGCCGGTCGATCTTGTCGGCGGCCGGTTGGCTGGAGGTCGCATCAAGCTTCGCCCCGAGGTTTCATCGCAGTTCGTCTCCTCCCTTCTGCTGGCAGGTCCCCTGATGACGAATGGTCTCGAGCTCGAAGTGATTGGTCCCGTGCCGTCACGGCCCTATCTGGATCTCACCCGTGATGTGATGACGGATTTCGGCGCGTCGATCACGAGAGACGAGTCCGATAATTGGAAGGTCGAACCGGGTGGACTTCGGCCGACCACTTATGTCGTCGAGGGCGATTGGTCCGCCATGGCCTTTGCCGCAGCGGCGGTCGCGGCGGCCGGGGGTTCGGTGACCATCGGTCCACTATCATCAGCGAGTTCCCAGGGCGATCGCGCCATCTGTGCGATTCTGGAAAGCGCCGGGCTCGAACTCGGGTTTTCGGGGGAGGAACTCGAGATTTCGGGGCGGATGACCCGGGCGTTCGAAGCGGATCTCACGGCCACCCCTGATCTTTTTCCCGCCCTTGTGGTGGTGGCGGCCGCCGGACCGGCAGGATCGGTTTTGGCAGGGATCGAGCACCTCAAGCACAAAGAGAGCGATCGATTGACGGTGATGGTGGAAAATCTCGGTCGGCTCGGCGCGGTCTTCGATCTCGGACCCACATCTCTCGTGGTCCGCAGGGGCATTGAGCGGAATCACCCGGGGGTCGTCGGGGTGACCGCCGCGAATGACCACCGCGTCGCAATGGCCATGGCGGTTGCCGCACTCGTAGCCGGCGAACTCGAACTCGATGACGGCAGCTGCGTCGGCAAGTCCTATCCGGGGTTCTGGAACATGTGGGACACGCTGGTTGATGGAGGAGGAAGTCAGCGATGAACCCCCCCTCGCCGCGATCGCTTCTCGTAGATCACCCGGCGTTGCCACGACCCTTCGAAGCGGCTGATAAAGACACCTCTGCGGTTCCGTTGAAATCCCTCGACCATCTCGATCGATACCGAGCCGCCGTCCAGCTGGTGGCCGTCACCGCGCTCCTCGCCGAATTCGAGCTCTGGCCGGGTCAGTGGGCCCTTCGCCACGCCATGGCCGAACCCACCGATGACGGGCCGCGAGTTGTTCTTCCGTCGTTGCCGGTGCCGCTTTCTCGAATCTGGTCGAAGTTGGGCGGTGGTGATCTTGCGGCAGAACGAACCCGGACCGCCGTGTTGGGGACGGTTGCTGAAGCGACAGGGGTCGATCTTGAAGGTCGCGGGCGCGGTGCCTTCGAGACCGGATTTTTTCTCGATCGCACCCTCGCGGGATGGCTCGAGGAACTCGATCTGCCCCTGGATGATGCAACCGCGCGGTCGTTGTGGATGCTGCGCTGGTCGTTGCCCCCATGTCCCGAGGTCGGTGACACCAGGTTGCTGACCGTTCCCGATCCGGCGATTGCCGAGCGGATCGGCCTGGCGATGTGGGCTGCTGCGATTCGTCGCGGATCGACCGCGAGCTTCGAAGTGGTCGGTGGCGACGAGTCGGGCAATCTGCGGCTCGGGGAACCAGGTGGAGGCGGGATCCGGATCCTCGCGGGCGAGTTCGGCGACGGTGATCTCGCGTCGCTCATGGATCAAAGCAGAAGCTTCGACGGGCGCGCCGTGGCCCTAGGGCTATTCCCCGACGGGTGGAATCCGGTGCCGGCCCCGGTTTTCGATCTTGAGCACCTGCCGGTCCACCTCTCGATCGCCGGTCTTTCACCAGCGCGGAAGCTGAGCTGGATCGAAAAGCGGAACGGATGTTTCAACCCGTACTCCAGGGCCGACCGTGGGTTGCTCACCGGTGCTGCCGCCCGGCTCTTCGCCGGAACTCGGCGTCCGGCAGGGGCGAGGTTCAGGGAGTTGGTCCAGGTGGCTTCCCTGACGCCGGACGGGGTGCCGATCCAACGCGCCCTGGAGATGGCGGGGACCAGTGCAGGTGATCTCGATGCGGCCTGTCAGGATCACGTCCTGGTGCTCCGTCGCGGGCGGATCGCGGTTCCCGAACCGGTCTCGTTGACCATCGATCCTCGGCACGCCGAAATGGTGGAGATCTTTGCCGAGGAGGACCCCCGGCGGCTGCTCCACGGAGCGCTCGCTGATGGCAATCCCGGAGAACTCCTCGCCTGGGCGCGGACTCGGTTGGACAATCTCGACGCCGCGGCCGTCAGAAGGGTGCTTGGCGGATTGGAAGCGGGCGCGCTCGGACCCGGGGTGCAGGCGGTCTTGGCGGAAGCGTGCCTCTGTCTGGCGGATATCCATGGGGCGCGGCGTGCCCTGACCGGTTTGAACAAGGAGATCGCCCTGCCGTGGTCGAACTGGCTTCGCCTCATGGACCGGCCGCCCGAACTCGAGGTCGAGCTGCCGCGTCCATTGGATATTCGCCACGCACCCCGCGCCTGCGCCGAGATCGCCCTCGTGAGCGTGAGACGGGCCTTGTGGTGGAAAACAGAGTCTGTCGAAGAGCCGCTTGCCCTTGCGCGCGATGCCTTATCAGGTCTCAACGGATTGGCCCGGCGTTGGGTGGAGATCAAGCTGACGGCGCTGGTGGATCCCGACCGGCTGGGGGACGCCCGATGGCGCCGGGAAGTGACCGAAGGGAACCCTGAGCTGATCGGTTTGGTGCTCTTCGAGAGATCCATCCAGACGACCCCGGAGGGCAAGGTCAGCACGGCAAACCGTCTGCTGCGGCGAGTGATGTCGGCGGAGCGCACTCCGGGAAGATTGGCGCGAATTCAGGTCAACCTGGGAACCCTCGAGGCAGACGCCGGTCACTATCAGGCAGCGGAAGCGCTCACTCTGGGCGCGTTCAGACTCTTTCAGGCGGCGGGATATCGGCATCGTTGCTGGGACGCCCTGCACAACCTGGCCGTGATGGACATTGATCAGCTTCGGGTGGATCGGGCGAGCGCCCGCCTCGATGCCGTCGCCGAGGCCCGACACACCTTGTTCGTCGAGATCGAGCGAACCCGTTTGGCGCTCGCGGTGGGTGATCTCGAGCTCTTTCGATCGCGGCTCTCCGGGTTACCGCCCGTAGAGGATCTCTCGAGCCCTCAGATCATCGAGGCCCTGTCGTTTCTCAAAGGGGTGGAGGCGTTGTTTGATTCATCGGCGGAAGAAGCGGCTCCGCTTTTGCGGGCTGGAGGGTCGGAGGGCCGTGTCTGGCTTGCACTGGCCGACGCCGTTGATCAACGACACGATCAACCGTCAGAGTCGGACATCGACAGTTGGGGTGTCCGTCGCGCCGCGGCGCTGGTGCGCCGGAGCCACGAGACTCGGTCGGTTCGAGAGCTGGACGAGGTGCTCCGCGACCCTCTCGATCTTCGCGAGGCACTGGCGGTGACACTCTGCGCAGAATTCGGTCGCCGGTCGGGATGGCCGGGCCCGGATCTCCGCAAACGAGTGGCGGCAATTCTCGCGGGGCAGGGTCTGTCCGGTTGGGCCGCGCGGGTCAGATGGGGAAGGTCCGAAGTGGATGCGTTGCTCCATGACTTTGCCGGCTTGGTGAAATCCGAGGGGTCGGTTCATGGGCTCGAGGGTGCCCTCGAGGGTGTGCTATCGCGGCTCGGTGCGACGGGGATCGTGGTTCGGATCGCCGATCAGAACCACGATCTGTTGCGAGTCGGTACCGGGTCGGCTGGAAGCGGCGAAATTCGGGGCTCGCTCGAAGTGATTCCCCTGGGCTCGGAGCCGATCCGAGGATCGGCATGGACCCTTCTCTGCGATCTCCTGGAACTGATGATTCCCGTTGCCGGGGCCGCAGAGATGATGGGTGATCGCAGCGAAGTTCGAATCGACGGACCTTCTGCCACGATTGAGCGGTTGCGTCAGGAGGTGCAGCTCCATGCAGGTCCCGGGTATGCCGTGCTCGT
The DNA here is from genome assembly GCA_963753035.1 of uncultured Acidobacteriota bacterium. Taxonomy (GTDB): domain Bacteria; phylum Acidobacteriota; class Thermoanaerobaculia; order Thermoanaerobaculales; family Sulfomarinibacteraceae; genus JAHECW01. The sequence continues at coordinate 81,869 of CAVWAW010000015.1, forward strand.
TCATGGCGAAACCGGATCCGGCAAGGAGGTTGTTGCAAAGGAACTCCACCGACTCTCCGGGCGCAAGGGAGAGTTGGTGTCGGTCAATATCGCGGCGATCCCGATCAACCTGCTCGAGGCGGAGCTCTTCGGTTCGGTGAAGGGAGCATTCACCGGTGCGGAACGGTCTCGAGGCGGTCTGGTGGCGGCGGCCGATGGAGGCACCCTGTTTCTCGACGAGGTCGGGGATCTCGATCTCGCGCTGCAGGTCAAGCTTCTTCGTTTCCTCGAATCGCGCGAGGTTCGACCGGTTGGTTCGGATCGGACACGATTGATGGATGTGCGGGTCGTCTGCGCCACCCATCGAAATCTCGAACGCCTGGTCAGGGAGGGCCGGTTTCGCGGCGATCTCTTCTTTCGCATGGCGGTTGCCAAGATCCGGGTTCCTCCCCTGAGGGAACGCGTGGACGACATTCCGATTCTGCGGTCGATTTTCGAACAGGAAGCGTCCCATCGACACGGGCTGCAGGTGTCGAAATGGAGTGCTGCTGCCGAGCGTTGGTTACTCAACCACAGATGGCCGGGAAATGTCCGGGAACTCAAACACACCGTCGAGGTTGCCATGGCCCGTGCTGCAGGGGGCGTCATTCGACCCGATCACCTTCCTCTGACCGAAGAGCCGGCGGCGCTGCGCGGATCATGGGAGAGTACGGTGGGCGATTTCAAAAGACGCTTCTTGAGCGAGGTCCTGACCCGGCACCGTGGCAATCGAAGCGCTGCAGCAAGAGAACTCGGAATCTCCCGGCAAGGCGCTGCTGTACCAGCTCAAGAAGCTCGAACTCGGCGAGTTGTAGCTGCGTCGGAGGGCATCTTCGGCCTTCGGTGCGGCGGAGTGCCCGGTCGATTGGCAGGCCGACAAGCTGTTGGGCAACCGGCGAATTGCGGCCGGCGCTCAGGCTCGCGATCTCTCAAAAAAAAAGATGCGGACCGTGAGGTCCGCAGGAGGAAGGAGGAGGTATGATGCGTTTACCAGGTCGTTGTGTGCCCGGCTAACTTTACAACTAGCAAACCTCATGCCAACATTCCAAGCGAGGAAGAAATTGCTGGTTGGTCAGCGAGAGAAACTGGAATTCGGCCTTCGCGAGTTGCGCCGAAATGCGGACGTGGAGCTCCACGAGAGGGTGGATCTGCGCGCCTGGACGTGCCTCGGTGTCGGAGGGGTCGCGACCCTGGTTGTACGCTGCCACAACGCATCCTCGGTGGCTGAAACCCTCGACCTGGCAGCTTCTCACGGACTGGGTTGGGTGGTGCTGGGAAGCGGCTCACGGATCATCGCACCGGACGGCGGAATCCGCGTACCGGTGGTGAGTTCAACCGGAGACCTCGCACGCTGGAAGGTGGAGGTGGATGGAATCGAGGCGGGCGCCGGTGCCAACTTGGCACAGGTGTGCCGAGCTGCGCGGCGCACCGGGCTTTCGGGGCTGGAATCCCTCGATTTCAGAGACCACAGCGTCGGCGGATTGGTCCGCGCCGCCATCGATGGGGTGGTCAATCTCGGGAGTGTGCTCGACTGGATCGATCTCCAAGCTCCGGGCTGCGGACCACAAAGGTGGATCGCGACCGACCTTGAGCCCATCCCCGATCATAGGCAGATTCGCCGCAAGATCATCACCGGAATCCGCTTTCGCCTTCGTCCATCGCCGGTGGTCAGGGTCCAAGCGGGCACCCTGAGATCGAACCGAAGCCGGGCGTTGCGTTCAACCGGTCCGATCTTCCTCGACTCCCAGGATGCCACGGCGGCCGATCTCCTCGCCGAGGTCGGGTGCCGCAATCTGACGGTCGGTGGTGTTCGAATCGGCGGGACCAGGGGCAACGACCTCATCGCCGGCCGATCGGCCACCTCCGGGGATGTGATGGATCTTTGTCGGCGCGCCCGGGATCGGGTCGCCGGCGCCACCGGCGTGGAGCTGGTTCCGGCATTGGTCTTTATCGACGAAGACGGACTGGAGATCGCTTTATGAAACGCGGTTCTCGATGGTTGATCATCGCGGCGGCGGTCGCGGTACTCATCGAGGCGGTCGGGCTTGCGGGTTGGTGGAGCTGGCGAAGAGTCTCTCGATTGATCGAAGAAAGCCCGGCCGATGGCGCCGTTGCTCTGGTGCGGGATGCGGGTCTACGTCTGCCGTCCGCTATTCGTCGTTCACGAAGAATGCCGACTCGAGACCTGGGCAAGGCTCAAGATGATCTCGTCGTGGCGGCGCTCCGCTCACTGAGCCGGAGCCAGATCCGCTGGGCACCGGCGGACGCCGTCGGTTTTGTCAACAGCGCGCGCGCGGAACTCATCGAAGGATCCCTGGATCTGGCGATGACGGATCTCGACGACGCCATCGTCCGCAACCCGACGTCACCGGATCTTCACTGGCTGACGGCTCTGACCGAACGGGCGCGGGGCTCCAACGCCAGCGCCCTCGATCACCTGGCGACCTCCGCCGGATTGGGATCCCGAGACGGCCCCCTGCGGATGGAATTGACCCCGGAGGAGACCGACTGGGTAAGAATCGAAGGACTCGAACGCCGGTTGGATTTCTACCCACGTGCCCGAAGCTCGGGTGTGATCGCTCTGGCCAGAGAGCACCGAAGGCGAGATCAGACGGAGATCGGTCGCAACTATCTGGAGGAGGAGGCGAGGGATCCCCGCATCGTGCTTGAACTCGCACGATGGGATCTTGACGATGGTCTCACCGCCGAAGCGGAGGGCCGTCTCAACGACTTGGCCGATCGAAGCGGTCTCCCGGCGGCGCTGCTCGCAGAGACATGGGCTGTGATGGCCACCGTTCGAGACCGGCAGGGTGATATCGAAGGTGCGGTCGAGGCGGCCGATATGGCGTTGACCTACGACCCGCGTTCGGCGGCTCCGTACAGGGTTCTCGCGGGATTGGCGGAGCGCCGGGGGGACGTCGACGAAGCCCTCGATCACCTGCGGCGGGCGTGGGGGATGAACCCCACCGATGTTCCTTTGCTCTTGTCGGTCGCACGAATCGCAGAAAAGGCGGGTCAGGCCGATGATGCGCGCCTTGCCCTCGAACGGGCGAGGACTGCCGATCCGGACAATCCGAATATCGCAGCCGCGCTTGTCGAGTTTTATCTTCGACAGGTTCGGTTCATGGATGCGACGGTGACGTTGTCGGACGCCCTCGATCGGTTTCCCACCAACCCGAGGCTGCTCGGCCTCGCCGATCGACTGAGAGCCGAAGTCCGACGGCGGTGATGGGGTGGAGTGGGGGAGTCGGTGTGAGTTGACACGCGGCGCGGGCGAGTTGCGGTTCACTGCCACTGCTGTTGCCGGTGTTTCCCCTCCCTCTCCCGAGTTTGGATTCCGGAACTCCGGCCTTCTGGGCCGCCTTCGGCAACCCAGCGTCGTACCATCGGCGTGGTCGCTCGGGTGGTGGATTGGAGGGTCTGCGACCACGCCGATGGTACGCCGGCGGCCTCCCTCTTTGCCGGGAGAGCTGATTTCATCGCGCTTCCCGAGGGAGCCCGGCAACGCCATTGTGCGCAACGCGCCGCGTTGCCGGGGGGGCGATCCGGCACAATAGCGTGCCCGGCACCCCGTTTTGGCGCGATTCCCGGGTGCTCAGAGCGGCTTCGGCGGTTGGTCACTCACCCGCCGGATCGTCCGGCGTTTGCCCCATGCCCCGTGAGGTGGCGACGATCTCGGGGTCGGTTCTGGCCGCCCACCGCATCTGGCGGCAGATGCCGCGTACGATCTTGACTTCGTTCTCGGTGATGCCCGCGCGGCCGAAGAGACGCCGGAGCTTTCTGTTGATCCGTTCGGGGTTGTCCGGGTCGGCAAAACCGATCTCGGCGAGAGCGACATCGAGGTGGCGCATCAGACCGTCCACCTGTGTTTCGGTAGCCGGCAGCGGCGCGCTATTGTCCGGCGGTTCGAGATGGAGGGTCAGATAGCTCAAGAGGATGGCGATGGCCTGGGTGAGGTTGAGGACGGGGAAGTCCTCCGCGGTCGGGATCCGAATGACCAGGTCGGCGCGATCGAGATGGCTGCGGCTCAGCCCGCGGGTTTCATTGCCGAAGACCAATGCCGCGTCGCCGAAGCCGCGTCGCGCCAGGTGGACGGCGCCCTCCGCGGGCGTCAGGACCGGTAGATCGGTTCGACCGCGGGTGGAAGCCGTTGCCGCCAGGGTCCGGTAGTCGGCCACGGCGTCATCAAAACTGTCCCAGGTGCGGATGTCCAGATGGTCCCTGGCGCCGCAAGACCAGCTCACGACTTCCTCGTCGTCTGCGCTGATCGATGGTCTGACCAGATCGATCCGTGGCACCGCGAAATTGGCGGCCACCCGAAAAGCGGCGCCGATGTTCCCGGCGTGGGAGGGTTCAACAAGGACGATGGAGGCAACCGGCATGACGCCGGACATCATAGCCTGGATGATGAGTCTCCTACAGGGGAAACGTGAGTCGTAATCCATGCATCCGGAGCGCTCAATGACTGAGTGGATCATCTGCGGTGGCATCAGCGTCCATTGAAACCGCAAAGGCGCGAAGCCCGCAAAGGTTCCGTTAAACATCGCAATTGAGAGCGGGTTTTCTGCCCCGGAGCGGCGTACAAGGTCGTGAAACGGTTGCGATGGTGCGATGGGTCAATCATGCGATGTTCGCTGCGATGCCCTTAGCGTTCTTCGCGTCTTTGCGGTTCCATTGTGCGCTGAAGTCACGCCAACCGACCCAAGGAGCCGCTGTATGCTCCGGAAGGACCTACCGCTCTCCGAAGACCTCGGCAGAAAAGGCTGAGATCTCGGCGTCGTCGGTCCGCCAGCATCCCGGCTTCATCCCCGCCTTTCGGCAGGTCTGGTCGAGAAACTCCTCGGGCGACCAGCCGTAGCGTTCCGCCACCTGGGGCAGGAGCAGGCCACGGTGGATTCCCCGCTCGATCACGAGTCCATCCCTGCCGATGACGATTTCACCAGGATTCAAAACCGGCCACAGCGGGCTGAGTGCCGAGATCTCGATCTCGATGGATGCGAATTCAAGTTCGGTGAGCGGCGAAAACCGGGGATCGCTAAAGGCGGCGTTGATCGCATTCGAGCGAACCGATAGCCACAACGGTTCGGTGCCGATGACATGGCCGATGCACCCACGGAGCGCGCCTTCGAGGGTAAGGGTGACGAACGCGCCCCGGATCTCGCTGAGCGGGCCCGGTAACGGTGGATCGCCGGGAAGTCTCTCGTTTCGCAGCTGCGTTTTGATGGTCGACCGGGCAAGACCGAGGAGCCATTGCCGTTCGTCGGAGCCCAGCATCGTGATTTCGTTCCTTGCCATGACTCGATGGTATCGTGATTCGGTGATTGTCAGGCTCCCCTACGGCTCGGACTACGTCGCCTTTGATCTTCGGGGGCTCAAGGTTCGGCCGCTCCAGCCGTTAGCCCCTCAGGGAACTCGGGATCTCGGACGGTTGCTGTCGCGGGCCGTTGACTATCCATTCGACGGAGTGGGGCTCCGAGACCTCGCCGCGAAGTGCCGGACGGCGGTGATCGTGGTTCCCGATGCAACCCGACGGGTGAGTCTGCACGGTGTTCTCCCTGTGATCCTCAACCGGTGCCTCGCGGCTGGAGTCCGGGCCGATTGCATCTCGATTCTCGTCGCGTGCGGCACCCACCCGCCGGCGCCTCAGAGCGAGGTCGCGACACTCCTCGGTGAGCTGCCGTTCGGGGTCGGATTCCGACAGCATTCGAGCTGCGAAACAGCCGACCTGGTGGAGGTAGGCGAGCTTCGACCCGGTATTCCTCTCCTCCTCGACCGCGAGGCTGTGGAAACCGATCTCCTCATCACCGTGGGCGCGGTTCGCCACCACTATTTTGCCGGATTCGGCGGGGGGCCGAAGATGGTCTTCCCTGGAATTGCGGGTCATGAGGAGATTCAGGCAAACCACTCGCTGGTTCTGCATCGTACCGAGAGAGGCCTGGAGCGTCACCTCGGGTGTTCACCCGGAGCCCTCCATGGCAACCCGGTGGCGGAGGAGATCGCCAGGGCGGCGGATCTCAGACCGCCCGATTTCGCCATCTGCCTGGTTCCGGGGCGGAGCGGCGGAATCGCCTGGGCCGGTGCGGGTTCCTGGCGAGAGGCGTTCACCCGGGCGGTGGAGAAGGTCCGCGAGTGGTACGAACTTCCATCCGGGCTGTATCAACACATCGTGGCATGCGGCGGCGGCCGACCGGGGGACTCGACCCTGATCCAGGCCCACAAGGGGCTTGACGCTGCATGCCGATTTGCCGAGCCCGGCGCCGATGTGGTCTTTGCGGCCGAGCTCGGATCCGGACCCGGCTCTCCGGCGATGGAGCCGTTTCTCGCCGATCCGCATCAGGCATCGATTCTCGATCGCCTCGATGAGCGTTACGTCCAGTACGGACACACGCTGCTGCGCATCCTCGAGAAGACGGCGAAGCATCGGGTATTTCTGAAGTCCTCCTTGGATCACGAGACCGCGATCAATCTCGGATTCATCCCCGTCGACGACCTCGCCGTCATTGCCGATCGGTGGCGGGATGAGGGTTTCGATGACCGCGTTGCTGTCATGGCCGAAGCCCATGTCTGGCCGCGGGTTGCCTGGTGAGTTGACCGTCGATGGTCGAGTCTCCTGCAGAAACCAAGCCCCTGTCATCCTGCGCATGGCCACGCCGTGATGCGGCGCCTACTCACGACAAGGATGTACAGCGAGGCACAATGGAACCGCGAAGACGCGAAACGCGCAAAGACTCCGCAAAGCGACACATGATTGGCCCGGGCTCCTTCCTACCCTGAAAGTTCGATTGATGTTGCGATGGGTCAACAAGAACTTGGCGGCACTTTTGCGGCCGTCGCGACTTTGCGGTTTCATTGTGCGACGTGGGTCGAGCCGTACCGCCTGCGAGTTACCGGGATTGATTCTCGTCAAGGACATGTTGGAGAGGAGGAGCGACTCTGAGGTCGGATCGTGAAGGAGGCTGGTATGGCAGTTCGACAGATTATCGAGATCGACGAGGACCTCTGCGACGGTTGCGGCGACTGTGTTTCCGCTTGTGCGGAGGGGGCCATCCAGCTCATCGACGGCAAAGCGAAGCTCATCAGTGACACCTATTGCGATGGACTGGGAGCCTGCCTCGGTGACTGCCATGTCGGCGCAATCAAGATCATCGAACGCGACGCGGGCGGTTTTGACGAGGCGGCCGTGGCGGTTCATCTCGCCAATATCGGCAGGGGCCACGAACCGGCTCCGATCCAGCGCCCTTTGAATGTAGTGAACCCGATCATGACCGGAGGGGGTGGGGGATGCCCGGGGTCACGGGCTCAGACTCTCCAACCGGCTCCTGTCACGGGCAAGGGCGAGTTTCCTCCCGCGGCATCGCAGCTCGCTCACTGGCCGATTCAGCTTCACCTGGTGCCGCCGACCGCGCCATTTTTCCAGGGCGCCGATGTGCTGTTGGCAGCAGATTGCGTGCCGTTTGCGGTGGGGGACTTTCACCAGCGCTATCTCGCGGGCCACTCGCTGGCCATCGCCTGTCCCAAGCTCGATCACAACCAGGAGATCTACCTGGAAAAGCTCGTCGCGATGATCGAAACCGCGCAGATCTCCTCGATGCACGTCATGGTCATGGAGGTTCCGTGCTGCAGCGGCCTCGTCCGTCTGGTGGACGAAGCGAGGAAGCGCGCGTCGCGCCGAATACCGATCAGGTGCACGGTGATCGGCACGGATGGCGCCGTCCGGCACGAACTCGAGCTCGAGCGGGCGGCAGTGTAAAGAAACAGAAAATCCACCCAGCGACACGGGTACAATCTTCGGACTCGGAACGGAGTGACTCCGGTTTCGGGCCCGGCTCCTGTCTTTGTCAGGGCACCGAGCAAAACGGGTTCGACCTGAAATCACCCGCGTACCGGATACCTTTGTGATCAGTGGGAGGCATTGATGAAGCAGACTGCTCTGACCCTCGCGTTGCTGAGTGTGGTCATGGTCGCCATCGGGGACCATGTCGACGCCCAGTCAGGCGGGCCGACGTTTTCGGTGGAGAACCCGAAGATCGATATCGGCGAGATCAAGGCCGGCAGCGATGCGGTGGCCACATTTGTCTTTCACAATAACGGACCGACCGATGTCAAGATCATCAAGGCCAAGCCTTCTTGAGGCTGCGCAGTCACCGAGTTTGACTCGGTGATCCCGGCCGGTGGCTCGGGAACGTTGACCGCAAAAATCAAGACAACATCGACGCAGAGTGGTTCGGTTTCCAAGAGCATCGGCGTGACGACCGACGCTCAAGGCGCGCAACGAATGACGTTGAGCGTCACCTTCAAGTCGATTCCCGCGATCGCGGTGCTCCCGCGAGCCCAAATGAACCTCAACGGGGTCATGGGCGATCAACCGACGGCGACCCTGATCGTTCGCCGTTACGATGGCGAGGAACTCAAGATTCTCCGGGTCGAGAACACCGAGGAACGTATGGTGATCACGGCCAAACCGGTGACCGAGTCGATCCAGATCGGACGCGATCAGGCGGTGCCCGGCGATGTTCTTCTCGTTGCCTCGTTGGCGCCGGGTGTGGCGGACGTGTCAACGAGCGGCAGACTCAAGGTCGAGACGAACCACCCGGATTCCGAAACAATCGATGTGGCATTTACGCTTCGAATTCGACCGGCTATCGAGGCTCGTCCCAACCAGATTCGGTTGCTCCTCCAGGAGGGGAACACCCCGGGTCGAATGATGCTAGCCCGTGTCCAACACAACCTCCGAGGGGAGTTCAGGGTGACGGGTGTGACGCCATCGAATCCCGAACTCTTCAAAGCGACGATCGTCAATGGCGACAGCAAGCAGCAGGTTCACACCGTGGCGGTGATGCTCAAGGACGATGTCCTGCCGGGTTCTCTCACCAACCGAGTGCTTGAAAGCCTGGTTCTCACTACCGATGAGGCGACGCAGCCGCAGATCTTGATTCCGGTGCTCATCGAACCGAAGGCGCTTCGTAAACCGGCCCCGCCGCGACCGTTGGAGTAGCGGCCGAGACGACGTTAATCGCTGAGTGCAGGAGATTTTGCCGAAGGCGCGGATGAGATGAATCGCCAGCTCGGTTCTCCCTCGACGGCTTCCATGGCTCGGCGCACCACGGTGTGTTTGTGGTCGCTGAGAAGTCGGCCGAGGCTGCGGTGATCGGCGAGTTCTTCGATGAGATCGAAAGTCTGAGCATCACCGCGGCTGAGGATGGCCTGCCAGAGAGCCTCCCGGTAGGACGGCCGGTCGAATTTGAGGTTGTCGATGGGTTTGAGTTCCTTTTCGATCAAGGACATCCGTCTCCGGTACTCGGATTGTGAAAGAACCGGCGCTTTGGAGTACGGCGTATAGGGTTTGGGAACGAGCACGCTGCAGCCTGCGTGCAGGGTTCCCATCCGCCCCCGATCGCGGCCGTGGCTGAGCATGATCGCGCGGGAATCGCGCAGGAGGCCGCCGATCGCCGCGAGATCGTCGTCGGTTTCACCGGGCAGGCCGACGATGAAATACATCTTCAGACTCGAGATGCCGCAGGCTTGAGCGGTCTCTACAGCCTCGAGAATACGGTGGTTCGGGATCGGTTTTTTGAGTTTCGCGCGGAGTTCGTCTGAACCGGTTTCCGGGGCGATGGTCACCGATCGAGCTCCCGAGGCGGCGAGGGGGGCGAGCACTTCGGGGACCATCGCCGGGATCCGCAGCGATGACAAAGCGACGTTGAATCCGAGGTCGCGGCTCTCGCTGAGAATTTGAGGCAGATCGGGGTGATCGCCGACCGCGGTGGCGACGAATCCGACCCGATCGGTGATCTTCGCGAGGCCGCGGACACGGTCGAGGATGGCTTCGGCGGGGTAACAGCGAAGCTTGCCGTAGTTATAGCTCACCCAGCAATAGCGACATTTTTCCGGGCACCCGCGGGACATCTCGACAAGGCCCCGATTGCGATACTCGGTGTTCGGAGTAACCATGTATGAACTCGGCACCAGAGCCGGATCGTTCATCTCGGGATCGCGCTTCTCGATCCGACGAAGACGACCGAGCGGGTTTCCCTCGCCGTCGAGATGGCGGCTCGGGACAAAGTACCCGTCACGGCCGGCGAGTTCGGCGAGCACGCGATCGCGGTCCGGCTCCTCTTTAGCAAGCTCGAGGAGATGGGGCCACAAGAGTTCCGCCGCCCCCAATACGAAAACATCGACGGCGGGGCTCAGGGGCAGGGGATTGATGGAGGCCACGGCGCCGCCGACGACCACCATGGGATCGCGGGGAGACCGGTCCTGTCTGCGGCGGGCGATTCCGGCGGCATCGAGGGTATGTAACAGATTGACGGCGTCGAGTTCGAATGAACACGACCATGCAAGGAGATCGAGCGACCCGAGAGGGGTGTCATCCTCGAGGGTTCGTCCGAGGCAGTCAGGGGGAGCAAAAAACCGCTGGATGGCGATATCCGGGACGCCGGCGGCGAGTTCCACGACCCACTGGTAGGCCAGCGAGGAAAGGGCGACGTGGTAGCGGTTCGGATAACCGATGCCGACCTTGAGTCGCCCCTGCCTCGGGAGAACGATCCGACGGCGTTCATCCCCGAGCAGATTCGTCTCCTTGCTGTGACTGATTCTCCGTCCCACCCTCAAACCGTAGCACGGGGAGCCGGCGAGGAATAGATGGTCTGAGGTGTGGGCTTTGGATCTTTCTCGTTTTTCAGGCATTTGGGGCTGGACTCTCAGCGGAACTGACGTACAATAACGTTCCCGGTGCGTCATTGAAGAAAGCCATTCCGCATGTCCCTGTGTCAAACTCCTGAATCAACCAAACCTTTGGTCGTTGCGATCGATGGCCCCGCCGGTGCCGGGAAGAGTACGGTGGCGCGCCTTCTCGCAGACCGTCTCGAGATTCCCTACCTCGATACCGGAGCCATGTATCGCGCGGTCGGACTGCTGGCTATTCGGGCGGGGCTCTCCGATCCGCTCGGCGAAACCGAGCAGACGCGGGTTGCCGCTTTGGCCGAGTGAGCACATCATCGAACTCAATAGCAACGACGGAATGGTCCGGATCCTGGTTGACGGTGAAGACGTCAGCGAATGCCATCCGGACTCCCGAATGCGCGCTCATGGCGTCCGCCGTTTCAGCGGTGTCGGGTGTTCGAAGCGCCCTGGTGCCGATTCAGCGTCGAATCGGACTCGCGCATGGATGTGTGATGGAGGGTCGCGACATCGGGAGCGTCGTCTTCCCGGATGCAACCCTGAAAGTCTACCTTACGGCCAGCTCGGATGAGCGGGCCATGCGTCGCCAGCACGATCTTCAGCACAAGGGGATCGATACGTCAGTGGATGAGGTGAAGCAGCAGCAGCACCAACGCGATCTGCAAGACACATCGCGTGCGGATTCGCCCCTCCACGTCGCCCGGGGGTCGGTGGTGGTTGATTCCACCGGATTGAGCCTCGACGAAGTCGTGGAGAGATTGCTTTCCGAGCTGCAAGCGACATCTAAGGACTGCCTTGACACAAACGGTGAGAACACCATAAGGTCTCGGAACTACGGAGAGTTGGTGCGCGGGAGGTCTGCGCCCATCGAGGAGGAGTCGTCTTGAACATGGACCCTGAACTGAACGGTGAGATCGACAACGAGAAGGGGATGGATCAGCTCTCGATGGAAGAGTTGATGGAGACCTCTTTACAGACCCTGCGGGAAGGCGAAGTCATTCAAGGAACCGTCGTCGCGGTGAATTCGGATGAGGTGCTTGTAGACATCGGATACAAGTGCGAAGGCAGCGTTCCCTTGAGCGAACTCACGGACCCGGAAACCGGGGAAGTGTCGGTCGGCAGTCAACGACGTCGTCGAGGTCTTCGTCGAACGTCTCGACGAATCCGAGGGACGGGTGCGTCTGTCCCACGACCGCGCCTCCAAGCTCAAGATCTGGAGCGTCGTCGAAGAGGCCTACAAAAACGGTGAGGCGGTGACGGGACGCGTTCTGGAAAGGGTCAAGGGCGGCCTCGCGGTCGACATCGGTATTCGGGCGTTCCTTCCCGGTTCGCTGGTCGATCTGCGACCCAACCGCAGACTCGAGGATTATGTCGATCAGGAAATCGAAGCAAGGGTGATTTCCTTCGATCGTCGGCGGTCCAACGTCGTCCTCTCGAGGAAGGCTGTCCTGGAAGAGGAGGTCGGCAAGGTCAAGGACGAGACCATGGCCGTCCTGGAAGAGGGCAAGCTGGTCAACGGGGTGGCGAAGAACATCACCGACTATGGTGTCTTTGTCGATCTCGGCGGACTCGACGGTCTTCTGCACATCACCGATATCTCGTGGGGTCGCGTCGGTCACCCGAGCGAGTACTTCAAAGTCGGCGACGAAGTCGACGTCGTGGTGCTTCGATTCGACAAGGAACGCGAGCGGGTGTCCCTGGGATACAAACAGCGCTTCGAGGATCCGTGGATCCTCGTGCCCGAGAAGTACCCCGTCGGCAAGCGGGTCCACGGCGAAGTCGTGAGCATCGTCGACTACGGTGCCTTCGTCGCCCTCGAAGAGGGAGTCGAAGGTCTGGTCCATGTCAGCGAGATGTCGTGGACCAAAAAGGTCAAGAACCCGAGGTCCATCATCGACATCGGACAGGAGATCGATGTTGTGGTCTCCGAGGTCGATGCCGACAAGCGACGCCTTTCGCTTGTCCCTGCGCGCCATCGAACCCAATCCATGGGAGCAGGTGGCCGACACCCATCACGTGGGCAGCCGGATCAAGGGCGTGGTTCGTAATCTGACCGATTTCGGCGCTTTCGTCGAGATCGTTCCGGGTGTCGATGGTCTGGTTCACATTTCGGACATGTCGTGGACCCGCCGCATCAATCACCCCTCAGAAGTGGTTCAGAAGGGTGAAGAGGTCGAGGCGGTCATCACTTCGGTCGATGTCGTCAACCAGCGGATTTCGCTGTCGATGAAAGAACTGCTTCCCAACGAATGGGAGGAGTACGCCAACTCTCACGGCGTCGGCGACTTGGTCTCCGGTGTGGTCACCAACATCACCGATTTCGGGGTGTTCGTGGAACTGGCTCCGGGTGTCGAGGGCCTCTGCCATATTTCGGAGATCGATCGCGATGGCGGTCTGACCCTCGCCGAGACGTTCATTCCCGCGCAGAACGTGACCTGCAGGATTCTGCGGATCGATTGGAATGAAAACCGGATCGGCCTCTCCATGCACAGTGTGGAGCAGGACGACGATGAGGAACCGCAGTCGCGACGAATGCGCCGGTTGTGGAAACCGCCATGGCGGCGGCGTTGAAAGCCGCCGTCGGGATCGTCGAAGATGAACTCCCTCCTGAAATGGAGGCTATGACCGAAGCAGTCGAGAGGCGAAGTCGCGGAAGAGGTCGTCGAAGCCGCCGCGGAAGCGGTCGAGGAAGCCGAAGTCGCGGAAGAGGTCGTCGAAGCCGCCGCGGAAGCGGTCGAGGAAGCCGAAGCCGCGGAAGAGGTCGTCGAAGCCGCCGCGGAAGCGGTCGAGGAAGCCGAAGCCGCGGAAGAGGTCGTCGAAGCCGCCGAGGAAGAGGTTGAGGAAGCCGAAGCCGCGGAAGAGGTTGTCGAAGCCGCCGCGGAAGTGGTCGAGGAAGCCGAAGCCGAGGTCGTCGAAGCTGCCGAGGAAGAGGTCGTCGAAGCCGCCGAGGAAGAGGTCGTCGAAGCTACCGAGGAAGAGGTTGCGGAAGCCGAAGCCGAAGCGGTCGACGCCGATGAAGAGGAAGAGAAGAAGGCGCCCGGCGAGAACAGCTGACCGGTGGAGGTGATCTGCCGGTGAAGAGGAACGGGGGATTGCGCATATGACGATGACCAAGGCCGATCTTGTGGAAAAAGTTGCCGGGACCGCCGATGTCCCGCGTAAGCAGGCTGACGAGGTGGTTCAGGTTGTCCTCGACAGCATCGTGGGTGCGCTGCACAAGAACGAGAAGGTCGAGTTGCGTGGGTTCGGATCATTTCGGATCCGACAGCGTGACGAGCGGACCGGGCGCAACCCGAAAACCGGCGACAAAGTTCACGTTCCGCCAAAGAAGATCCCCTATTTCAAACCGGGTAAGCACCTCCGCGAAGAACTGCTCCACCAGTGATCGTTGGTGACGGGTCGTGACTGCCGAGAAGAAGGCACGCGGGCGTGGTGAAGGGAAGGGTGAGGGCGAGGACGCCCCGCAACCGGTCTCGAAACCGCTTCTCCTCGTTTCATGGCTGGTTCCGGGACTCGGCCACTGGCTGCTCGGGCAAACGGGTCCGGGCGGCAGTCTTCGCGGCCGTGGTGACCGCATCGTTCATCACCGGGGTCCTCCTGCACGGAGAAATCGCGGTTCCGCAACAAGACAGCCCTCTGTCGTGGTTCTTCACCTTCGGCTGCATCGGCAACGGGATGCTTTATTTCGTCCGCCTGTTGTGGGTCAATGGGTTCGACGGGTTGTTCAGCGCGTCATTTCCGTACGGTCTGTCAGGTGGTGGCGACCCGGTGGCGGCGGGATTCTTCTACGGTAAGACTTTTCTCTACACGGCAGGTCTCATGAATCTCCTCGTGGTACTCGATGTCCACGACATCGCGCGTGGCGACAAGAGCTGAGATGGACCATTTCCTCCTCCTCTTCTGGCACGCGTTGCTGGTCGCCGTGTTTTTCGCCTTTCTCTGGCGGTCGGACTCGCGCGGTCGGAAGGCGCTTTTTCTCAAGACCTTTCTGATCATGTTCGTGGGCGCCATCGCTCTGGGATGGCTCATGTTCCCGTTCCCGTGATCGACAAAGCCGGAGGGTCTTCGATCCTCGACCAGGACACGAACCCACAAGCAGAGATCGAGCCCCCTCACCCTCCCAGAGGAAGCACCGACCGCCCATCATCTTCCGCTGGGCCGCCAATGGCGGGTACGCCAGTACTCTTGGTGATCATGGCGGTAATGCCTTCACGACGTTGATGGCTGTGGGTTCGTCCGTTCCCGATTGGTTGGCCCATGCGGTGGCCTACGGCATCCAGATGGCGCTTGTCTATTGGGCGACGCTGCCCTCACTCGGCCATCGTCGGTCCCTGGCTGTCGGTGTCGTCGCCGCGGGCGCCTTCGGTCTTGTGACCGAATGCTTGCAGTTTCTCCAGCCCGCGAGGACGGTCGAACTCAAGGACCTCGCCGCCAACGCCGTCGGGGCATTGGTTTTCTGCGGCGTCATCGCCGGTATCGGCTGTACGAGTGCACGGAGGGTCCGCTGAACGACTCGATCATGATTGTGGCTGGTGAGGTCTCGGGTGATCTCCACGCCGGCAATATGCTCGCGGAGCTGAGGATCCTCGATCCCGAGATCGAGGCATTCGGTGTCGGCGGTGAGCGTCTCGCCGCAAATGGTCTCGAATGTGTCGCGAGCACCGATGAACTGGCGCACATGGGCCTGATCGAGGTGCTGCGCGAACTGCCGCGGATATCGGCGGATCATGCAACGGCTGGTCAGCGAGGCTGATCGACGACGCCCGCGTTTGGCCGTCCTGGTCGATTCGCCCGACTTCAATCTCCGTCTGGCGGCGAGGCTCCGCCGCCTTGGGATCCCGGTCGTGCTTGTATGTGTCGCCGCAGCTCTGGGCATGGCGGCAGGGCCGGGTCCGCGTCGTTCGGCGGCTGGCCCGGGAGGTTCTCTGTCTGCTCCCCTTCGAAGTGCCGTTCTATGTTGAGCATGGGGTGCCGGCTCGCTATGTCGGCCATCCGTTGGTAGACGATGTGGCCAGAGACGGATTGCTCGATCACGAGGTGGCCCGGGTCGCGGGTAAGATCGCCCTGTTGCCCGGGTCGCGGGCCATGGAGGTACGCTCTCTGTTACCGACAATGATCGCGGCCGCGACCGAGCTCGGGACCGATTGTCTCTCGGAAGCCGTGCTCATCGAAGCTCCCGGAGTCGGGACGTGTGGTGGACGATGTGTTTGCAACCCACGGCGGGGCCGATCGGATACGTCGCGTGAGCGGACCGGACCGGCGTCGCGAACTCGCGTCGTGCTCCCTGGCCTGGACGGCTTCGGGCACCGCTACTTTAGAGTGCGCCCTGCTCGATGTGCCGATGGTGGTGGGCTACCGGTTGCAGCCGTTGTCCTTCGCCATCGCCCGGCTTCTGGTGCGGGTCCCCCACGTTGCGCTGGTCAACCTCATCGCCGAGGAACGGGTCGCACCGGAGCTCATCCAAGGGCAGTGGCGGGCCGATCGCCTCGCCGAAATCACCACACAGGTTCTCGCCGACGATGGCGCGGAGCAGCGTCGGCGTTGGCCCTCGTTCGCCGACGCCTCGGTCCTCCGGGCGCCTCGAGGCGGGCAGCGGATGCGGTTCTGGAGCATGGCCCGACGATTGCTGAGGAGGCCGCTCGGGCCTGACCGGCGCCTGATGGTAGAATCGCGCGCCTGGAGGATGCATGAGCGGCCCGGTGGCCAAGAAACCGAATCGTAGGAAAACGACCGTCAAGGTCGGCATGATCAGCCTCGGCTGCGCCAAGAACCTGGTGGACGGGGAGGTAATGTTGGGTCACCTCGAATCCGTCGGAATCCGGGTGACGTCCGATGCCCGAGAGGCCGACGTCGTCGTCGTCAACACCTGCGGTTTCATCAACGACGCCAAACAGGAGTCCATCGACTCGATCCTCGAGGTTGTCGAGGCGAAAAATGCCGGTCGCGTCCGCCGGCTCGTGGTTTCGGGTTGCATGGCGCAGGCCTATGCCGAGGAACTCAAGAAGGAGATCCCCGAGATCGATGCCTTTATCGGCCTCGACGAACTCGAGCAGATCGCTGCAGCGGTGCGGGGGGAGCTCGAGGATCACATCCCCGATCAGCATGGCGCCGTTCGAATCTATGATCACGCCAACCCCCGCCTGCTCTCGACCAGCGGTTACGCCTATCTCAAGGTCGCAGAGGGTTGCGGAAACCCGTGTTCCTTCTGCCATATCCCGAGGATGCGGGGCGACTTTCGCTCGCGGGCTCTGGGCGATTTAGTTGCGGAGGCTCGACGGATCGAGGCTGCGGGTGTTCGAGAAATCGTGCTCATTGCCCAGGACACCACCCGTTACGGTGAGGATCTCGGGATCGATCATGGTCTCCGTCGGTTGGTGCACGGCGCTCCTCGACGAGACCGATCTGCCGTGGATTCGCTTTCTTTACGCCTATCCCGCGACCCTCGATGAAGAGCTTTTCGAACTCATGGCAGCGCATGATCGCTTTGTGTCCTATCTCGATATCCCGTTGCAGCACGCCAACCGTAAGGTCCTCAAGGCAATGAAACGGGGCGGCGACGCCAGGAGCTACTCCCGACTCATCGAACGGGCGCGGGCGACGGTTCCCGATCTTGCGGTGAGGACGACCTTCATCAGCGGGTTTCCCGGGCGAAGGTGAGTCTGAACACCAGGAGCTCCTGGATTTCATCGAAGCGACGCGTTTTGATCACCTCGGTGTATTCAGCTATTCGTGGCAGGAAGAGAATCCGGGATCGGATCTCGGGGATCCGGTTCCCGAGGAGCTCAAGGTTGAACGTCGGGCGCAGGCTCTCGAGGTGCAGCAGACCGTTTCCATGGAAAAGAACAACGCCCTCGTGGGAAAGGTCCTTCCAGCGATCGTTGTCGGGCCGCTTGCCGAGATGGATTTGCTCACCGAAGGGAGATTGAAGCGCCAGGCGCCCGAGATCGACGGCCGACTCCTCATCAACGACGGGTACGCCGCTGCCGGTTCGCTCATCGAGGCCGAGATCACGGAGGCGCATCCCTACGATCGTCGTCGGGAGGGTGGTTCGGGTGGTGCGAGACCCGGCCGACACGCCGCGGATGCTCCCGGTGATCGGTTGATGGCGAAGGCATGAAGATCTACTCAGACCCACTCGGCGTCGATGAGCCTCCACGCGGCGCGGTCCTGACGATCGGCAACTTCGACGGCGTTCACCTCGGGCCACCAGGCGATATTGAAATATGTGGTCGAGCGCGCCGAGTGGGCTCGGCACCGTCGGCGCCGCCATGACCCTCGATCCGCACCCTATCAAGCTCCTTCGTCCGCGGATGGCGCCAAGACTTCTCTCGACCCTGGACCAGCGGTTGGAACTCATCGGTCGGACCGGGATCGAAGTTGCCCTCGTGGTTCCCTTCACCCACCGTCTCGCGAGGATGCCGGCCGAGAGCTTCGTCACGGACGTACTCGTCGAGCGATTGGGGATCCGGGAGGTCTATATCGGCGCCAATTTCCGGTTCGGCGCTGATCGAGGGGGTGATGTCGCCCTGCTCGAGCGGATGGGTGCCGAGCTCGGATTCAAGGCGGCCGCATCGCCCATTGTCGAATTCGAAGGTGGAGTCGTCTCCTCAACCCGGGTCCGTCAAGCGGTCTCGGACGGCGAAATGATCGAGGCCGCACGCATGCTCGGCCGCGACCACTTCATCGACGGCTGTGTGTTGGAAGGAAAGCGTCTGGGACGAAAACTCGGCTTCCCGACCCTCAACATCGAGGTCGAGAACGAGATCGAGCCCGCCAACGGGGTTTACATCACAGCGGTTCACATCCCTTCCTTCGGTCGCACCTTCGCCTCGGTGACAAATGTCGGTACCAGACCGACGGTGTACGAGAATTCCATCCTGACCATCGAGACCCACCTCCTCGATTTCATGGCTGATGTCTACCGCGAGTCGGTGCGGCTGTATTTCGTCAAACGCCTCCGCGATGAGGTGAGTTTCCCCTCGACGGTCCAATTAATGGCTCAGATCCAGAAGGACGTGGAGGCGAGCCGGCTGTATTTTCTCCAACACCCGGTTGAGTCACAAGGCTTTATCGTTCCGTGACCCTGATTGACATCATCGCCTTGGTGGGTGCGTTACTCGCATCAACCATCCTCCTGGTCACCGTGGTTGCCGCCGTGTGGTGGTTCGATCGCTATGATCGGGAACCCCTGCACCTCGTCGTCGGTGTGTTTTGCTGGGGGGCGCTGGCGGCGCCGGTCCTTTCCGTCGTCGGTTCGTCGGCATTGGCCGCCGGTTTGGGTTTCGATCCCACCGTCATGGCGGTCTGGATCGGCCCCCTCGTCGAGGAGTCCGCGAAAGCCTTCGGGGTGATTCTCGTTGTCCTTCTGTCGAGGGAGTTTGACAATCCGACCGACGGCCTCGTCTACGGCACCGCTGCGGGTTTGGGATTCGCCGCTACGGAGAATCTGGTCTATTCCCTCGCGGGTGCGGGCAATTCCGCCATCGGTGGGACCCTTCTCCTCGTCCTCATCCGCACCGCTCTGGCCGCAGGAATCCACGCGGTGTCCTCGGCGACCTTTGGAGGCTTCCTGGGCTTCGCCTATTTGTCGCGGAAACGACGCGAGCGGGTCCTCTGGTTGATCGTCGGTCTGATCGGGGCGGTTGCGATCCACGCCGGTTGGAATTTCATGCTGGTGCAAATGGAGTCCTCTGGAGGTGCGGTTCCCCTGGCTCGGTGGTTTGTCACGGTCCCAATCCTGTACGCCCTGTATTATCCTCGGACTTGTCGGTTTTCTGCGGTCGGAGCAGCGAATTCTGGTTGTGGAACTCGCCGAGGAAGTCGAACTCGATGTCGTACCCGCCTGGGTGGCAGAGGTGATCCCGTACTACCGTCGTCGTGTTCGATCCGACTGGTGGCCGTCCCGACGTGAACGGACGGTTCTTGCACGGCTGCTCACCCGGCTGGCCTTCCGCAAGCACGCGGTGAGACTTCTCCCTGACGAGGAATCAAAGCTCGCAGGGCTCGAAGTTGTCCGTCTTCGGCAGCAGATCCGCGTCAAGCTCCAATGTCAAAGCTCTGTTGAAGAAGATGATCTGACTGGCTGAGAGCGTGTGCCTCGACCTACCATGGTCGTGTGAAACAGCATATCGCCGAACTTGCCTCAGATGACCTCATGGCGCTCGTCCGTGGTGGCAGTCTCGACGATTTTCAGGTTTTAGATGTTCTTCGGAGCCCATTCTGCACGCCTCAGATAGCGGAATTGGTCGCTTCAAACCGCGAACATCTAGGAACTCAGGCGATCCGCGAAAAGTTGGCAGGATTTCCGGGTCTGAGTAACGCGCAGGCCATGAACCTCTTGGGGTCGCTGTCCTGGGCGGGGTTGATCGCTGTCGCTCAAACGCCGAAAACACCGGCACTCGTCCGTCGGCAGGCTGAACGGAAATTGATTGTCCAGGTGCCCTCCATGAGCCTGGGAGAGAAGATCGCCATGGCGCGCCGCGCCCACCGCGCGATTTTCCCAGCCCTGATCGCCGGCTGCGATGACCAGATACTGACGGCGCTTCTCGACAATCCCCGTCTGGTCGAGAACGATCTCGTGGTTCTCATCAACACCGGAAATCCGCCGGTCGAGTTCATTTTGGTGGTCGCTCGCCACCACCGGTGGGGTAAGAGCTATGGCGTTCGGAAGGCCATTGTCGAGAGCCCGCTCTCGCCGTTGCCGCTCGCCCTGAGCGTACTCGTGCAATTGCCCAAGTCCGATCAGAAGCGGATCGCCGATCGGGACAACATCCCCGAGCGAGTGAGGTCTGCCGCCGCGGCCTTGTGGGCCAGGAGTCAGACTGACGAAGGTTCTCAGTCGGCATCCACCTGAAGGCGAACCCCTGAATCACCTCCGAAAATGTTAAAATCAATCGGTGGTGAACGTTAACGACGCGGAGTCGGTCAGCCCTGTTGTCTTTGCGGAGCAGCTCCGCGGAGCCCGAGAGAATTCGGGTTTGCGGGTCGAAGACATCGCTGCAGAGACAAAGGTTTCCAAGGCGATCCTCGACGCCCTGGAAAACGGCAGTTTTCAGTTTCTCCCGGAGCGTGTATTCAGCAGGAGCTTTGTCGCCCAATACGCCCGTATCGTCGGGGCCGACGCGGGTCCGCTGTTGGAGGCCTTCGATTCGGCATGGGAACAGTACTCCATGTCATCGGGGATCCACCCGAACCTCGAAGTGCTCGAAGACGATCTCGGGCCCTCAATCAGGTGGAGGTTCTGGATTCCCATCGCCGCGGGTGTTGTGGTTTTATTGGTCGCGGCGGCGGTGATTCTCCGAAGTTCGACCTCGATCAGTGACGGACTCGCCCCGGATCCTCGTCGATCTGGGGCCGGACAGGTCAAGGAAACCCGCGCGGCGCTCCCGGCAGTCCGCCCGACACCGCATTTGAAACCGTCGAGAACCCCGGCGGAAGAAGCGGTCGAACGGTTGGTGAAAATGACGGTCCAGGTGGATCTCGGGGAAGAGTGCTGGATCCACTTCCGGGATCGTGACGGGATGACCGGCGAGCGCCTCTTGAGAAATGGGCAACAACTCGATCTCGAGCTCGCAGGCCCGATCAAGCTCACGGTGGGGAATGCAGGCGCCGTCCAGCTGACCGTTGATGGTCTTCTCTACCGAGATCTCGGTCTTCCGGGACAGGTGATTCACACCGAAGTGACTCACGGGCGGATCACTCCGCTCGGGTCCGACGAGAGCGAGACACCGTGACACGGTTTGAAACCACCGAACAACTTCTCAACGGCATCCTCGAAGGTCAGGTGCCGCGGCAGGTTCGGCTGTTTGCCGCCCAGGGCCTGTTGCCGATTCCTCGCGAGGATCTGCTTCGCCTGCAATTTATCTTGTCGACCGATCCCGACAACGAACTCGCCGAGATTTCAAAGGCCTCCATCGCCGAAGTGGCCCCTGAGGCGATCGTTGAGTGGCTTTCTTCTTACGACCTCGAGCCGATGGTGCTCGATCTGGTCCTCCGGCTCCGCGGCGAAGATGAGGTTTGGATCGAGGTAGCGAAACACGGGAACGCGTCGGACGAATCGCTTCGTGTTCTGGCCAAGAACGGCCCGCCGGTGGTCCAGGACATCGTCATGACCAACCAGGTGAGGATTTTCGCCTGTTTGGAAATCCTCGATGATCTTCGCGACAACGCGAGGGTGACGGAGACGGTGCTCCGACGAGTCTCTGAGTTCGAACACGAATTCATCGAGAAGGCCATCGCCGCCGAGGAGGCCATCGCCAGCGGCGAGACCCCGACGATCGAAGAGGCTTTGACGTCCCTGCGTCAGATCGGCGCCCACATCCCCGAACTCGTTCGGCTGCCGTATCAGGGGTCGGAGGACGAGGGTCTTCGGGATGCGATTGCAAAAAGCGAAAGTCAGCAATCGACCTTTGCACGTCTGGTCAATATGAGCATCAAGGAGAAGGTGCTGTGTGCGCTCAAGGGGAATCGGGAGGAGAGGTCGGTCCTCATCAACTCGCGCAACCGCCTCGTGGTTCGAGCAGTCTTGGGCAGCCCGAAGCTGAGTGACGCAGAGGTGGAGAAGTTCGCCGGGATGCGAACCGTGGATGCTGAGGTTCTGCGGGTGATTTACCGAAATTCGCGCTGGATGAGGCGGTACCAGGTGGTTTGGCAACTCGTATCCAATCCCAAAACCCCGGTGGATCTCGGGATCAGATTGGTCAATCGTCTCAACGTTCGAGATTTGAAACGGCTTTCGGACAGTCGTAATATCAATCCGGTGATTCGCCGCACCGCCTTGAACTTTGCAAGTAGGAGGCGCTGAATATTTTGCCGAGCCCGGAATCCCATTATGACTAAAAGCGTTGTTGGACGTTGTATCATAGCTTTGATTCTATGAGTATGGTAGTTAATCCCCAGCGGCTCGGCCGCACAATCACCGTGAGAAGGTAATGGTAAGCGCATTTAGTCTATATGACATTCTCGGGGTCGAGCGAGATGCAACCGAGGCGCAAATTCGCTCTGCGTTTCGCAAGTTGACCTTCAAGCATCACCCGGATCGGTTTCGCCGGCGAAAAACGGATGCAGGCGGAGACGCATTTTCAGGAAATCACTGAAGCGTTCAACGTGCTCAGCCACCCGGACAGTCGACAGAAATACGATGACGAACTCGCTCAAGGCCAGCCCGGAGGAGCGGGCGCCACGATGGATCGTAAGGAGATCGCCCGCAAGCTCGCGGCGAAAGCGTCGCAGACCATGCGCGAAGGCCGGCTGACGGACGCCCTTTCTGAGCTCAAGACAGCTCTCGATCACGACGATTCGTGCTCCCGGGCGCACTATTTCATGGGAATCGGACTCGGCAAGATCGGCGGCCGCGAGAAAGACGGGCTGCGCCACTTGGAGAGGGCCGTCTCACTCGAACCCGGGAACGCCGTGATGTTATCCGAGGCCGCCGATCTCGCCTTTACGGTTGGAATGCGGGCCCGCGCCCAGAGACTGGCTGAAGAGGCTCTGAGCTTCGATCCCACAAATAAAAAAGCCTCTTCCGTGCTGGCTCAGGTTCAGAGCGAGGGTGGTTCACAGTCGGGCGAGGGTCTGCTTGGCCGCCTCCGGCGGAGGAGCTGATCGATCGTGGCCATCAATCCAAATCGTGTAGTGGGCTACCGACTTCAGGCCTTCGGCGCCACCGACGTCGGACGCAAACGACAACTCAACGAGGATGTGTTTCTCGTCGATGGCGAACTGGGTGTTTTCCTCGTCGCCGACGGAATGGGCGGACACGCCGCAGGCGAAGTTGCGTCACGGCTGGCTGCTGACCAGATTTTTCGTGGATTCAGCGGCCGCTCGACCCTGAACCAGGAAACCTGGCCGGATCACTGGGACATGAAGCGAAGCGCCGCGGCCAATCTTCTGGTCGATTCGATCCTTTCCGGGCACGAAAGGGTGACCAACGCCGTCTCCCGAGATCAGAACCTCAAGGGAATGGGAACGACCGTGGTTGTAGCCGCTCATCCCGCGGCGAGCCGAAACCTGGTGGTGTGTCACGTTGGGGACAGCCGAGCGTACCGTTTGCGGCACAACCGGCTCGAGATTCTGACAGCGGACCACTCCTGGGTTCACGAACAGGTGGCGGCCGGTTTTCTCACCGAAGAGGCTGCCCGGACCCATCCGTTGAAGAACGTCGTGACCCAGGCACTCGGGGGCAGCGCCGAGCCCAAGGTCGATCTTTTGGAAACCGAGCTCATGAATGGTGATCTCTATCTTCTGTGCTCGGATGGCCTCAACTCCATGCTGACAGATGAAGAAATTCAGACCCTGCTCGCGAGCGAGGGTTCGCTCGAAGAGAGGGGCACGAAGCTCATCGAAGCAGCCAACGACCATGGCGGTAACGACAACGTCACTGTGGTCCTCCTCGAGGCATCCCAGATCACCGCCGAGGGGTGAGATCGGCGGTAGGCGGCCGAGCCGACGGCGGATCAGCAGAGCACCAACAACAGAACCAGGTGGTGGCCCGTCTCGACGCCGGGTTTTGAGTTTCACCACCGGTTGATTTCTGAGAGGTTTCCAGATGGACGATTTCATTCTCCCGCCGAATCCCGATTTCGCCGGCTTGTCGGGTCCGTTGTTGCTGGTGATCATGGACGGAGTGGGCCTCTATCGCGGGCGAGCGGACGGATATCCGGCCAACGCAGTCGATCTGGCGCAGACCCCGACCCTCGATCGACTCCTGGCGCATGCAGAAGTCCGGATGGAGCTCGCGGCGCACGGTCCGGCGGTTGGGCTTCCCGACGACGGTGACATGGGCAACTCGGAGGTCGGACACAACGCGATGGGAGCGGGGAGAATCTTCGCGCAGGGCGCGAAACTCGTCGCCGACGCCATCGCGAGCGGGGCGATTTTCGAGGGACCGGTCTGGCGCCGCCTGATCGACGACCTCCTCGCCAACGACGGAACTCTTCATCTTCTGGGCCTGGTGTCCGATGGCAATGTTCACAGTCACATCGATCACATCGAGGCCCTCGTGAAGCAGGCGGCCGCCGAAGGAATCAAACGGATTCGAATTCACGCTCTGGCCGATGGCCGTGATGTCGATCCGGTGAGTTTTCACCTCTATGTCGAGCGTCTGGAAAAACTGTTCGAGGTGCTCGAATCTGGAGGCTGTGACGCGACGATTGCCTCGGGTGGTGGGCGGATGAGCATCACAATGGACCGCTACAACGCCAACTGGGAGATGGTGCGGATGGGTTGGGAGACCCATGTCCTGGGTCGTGGGAGATCTTTCCCCGACGCAATGGAGGCGATCACGACCTTGAGGAAAGAGAATCCGGGCGTCATCGATCAGGATCTGCCGCCATTCGTGATTCACGATGGAGAGGGGCGCCCGGCCGGTGCAATCAAGGACGGGGACGCGGTTGTGTTCTTCAATTTCCGGGGTGACCGCGCCATCGAGATTTCGAGAGCCTTCACCGAGACGGATTTCGATCGCTTCGATCGCGGCAGGCTGCCCGCTGTCGCCTACGCCGGGATGATGGAATACGACGGTGATCTCGGGATTCCACCGCTCTATCTGGTTCAGCCGCCTGCGATAGGTCGGACCGTTTCAGAGTATCTCGTGCACAACGGCGTTCCCCAACTCGCCACCGCCGAGACCCAGAAGTTCGGTCATGTGACCTATTTCTGGAACGGCAACAATTCCGAGAAGTTCGACTCCGAACTCGAAGAGTGGGTGGAGGTCACCAGCGACGTCATCCCATTCGAGAACGCGCCGGCGATGAAGGCGCCGGAGGTCTGTCGAGTGGTTCTCGATGCTCTCGGCGGCGACCGCTTCGGTTTCATCCGGGTCAATTTCGCCAATGGCGACATGGTCGGGCATACCGGTGTTCTTTCCGCCGCAATCTCGGCGATGGAGACAGTGGATGCCTGCTTGGGGCTTCTGGAGGAGGAGATTCACCGGGTCGGTGGGACCATGATCGTGACCGCGGATCACGGCAACCTCGACATGATGCTCGAAGTCGACAAAAAGACCGGTGAAATCAAACGCGGACCGGATGGGATTGCCGTGGTCAAGACCAGCCACACGCTTTCTCCGGTGCCATGGCTGTTGACCGGAAAAGACGCGGATCGCTTCGAGCCGAACCCCCGGGTCGAGCGACCCGGCCTTGGAAACCTGGCCGCCACGTTGCTGCTGCTGCTCGGTTTCGCGCCGCCGGAGGACTACCTGCCGCCCCTGATCGTGACCCGATCATGATGGGCAACTCCTCGCAGTATCCATGAGGGCGCGATTGACCCCCTCTTCGCCACTCTGGTAGAGTCCGGCAATGGCGTCCCCTACCTTACCTTTCCTCGAGCCCATCGAGAGTCTCCGAGCGCAGATCCGCGATCTCGAGCTTGCTTCGGCAGGCTCGAAACCGAGTGCAGCACTTGTCAAGACCCGGCGAGCACTCGCATCCACCATCGATAGCGTCTTTTCGTCGCTGACGCCGTACCAGCGCTGCCAGGTGGCCCGGCACCCGGATCGGCCGTATACGCTGGACTACATCTCGTCGATGTTCAGCGAGTTCACTGAACTCCACGGAGATCGTCGATTTGCCGATGATCCGGCGGTGATCGCCGGTTTCGCGGTCTTCGATGGCGACCCGGTAGCGGTTGTCGGCCACCAGAAGGGCCGCGACACTCCAGCCAAGCTCTACCGCAATTTCGGAATGCCCCGGCCGGAAGGCTATCGTAAGGCATTGCGGGTCATGGAGATGGCGGGCCGATACCACCGTCCGGTGATCTCCTTCATTGATACTCCGGGAGCCTATCCCGGGATCGATGCGGAAGAACGCGGACAGGCGGAGGCGATCGCCTTCAATTTGCTGGAGATGGCTCGGCTTCCGGTGCCGATCGTTGTTGTGGTGACCGGGGAAGGGGGCTCCGGCGGGGCCCTGGGTCTCGGGGTGGGGGACCGCATCCTGATGCTTGAACACGCCGTCTATTCGGTGATCTCCCCCGAGGGGTGCGCGGCGATCCTCTGGAAGGATCAGGCCCGAGCTGAGGACGCGGCGCGGGCGCTGAGGCTGACGGCCAAGGACCTCAAAGAACTCGGGGTCACCGACGAAATTCTCCCGGAACCGTCAGGTGGAGCGCACATGGATCCCCAGGCCATGGCGAAGACCGTTGAAGCCGCCGTGAGGCGCAACCTCAAGCAGCTTCGCAGGGTCAAACCGGATGCCCTGGTCGCCCGACGCTACAAGAAATACCGGGCGATGGGGATGGTCACCGTTCGCTGAGACGGGTCCGCACAATGGCATTGACCATATCCGACCCCGCCGTGTCGCCGGCCATCACGTGCACCCGGCACCGTGACGCTGTATGAGTGCGAGAAGCCGAGCCTGGATCCGACACGGAACGACGCTGCTGATTGCGGCATTCCTGATCGGTGTGGCTGTGGTCGGCTACCAACGGACCCGCCGGGACTCAGACGGTGTCGGGTCGGTTGATCCCACCGAGGTCGGTTTCGATGTAGCGGATGTCGCCATCGGGCTTTACAAGGGATTCCAACACACCGAGACGATGAAGGGTAAGCCAATCTTCGTGCTCAACTCGTTACGGACGCTGAGCATGGCCTCGGGTTGGCAGGAAATCGAGGGTGTCCGGCTGCAGTTCTTTCGCGAGGGAGAGCAGGGACCGGTTCTGACCGCAGAGAAGGCCAGCTTCAACATCGACACCCGGGATGCGAGGCTCGAGGGCGGCATCCACGTCGTTTTTCCCAACGGAGCATTCCTCAACACCCAGGCAGGTCAATTCCTGTCGAAGCAACAGATATTTGTCTCCGAGGCGCCGGTGCTGTATGTCGACGGGCCCACCTTTGGCCAGGCGGAGAGAGCAAGCTACAACCTCAAGGAGGATTGGGTCAAACTCGAAGGCAACGCGGCGCTGAGGGTCGAGGACGGCGCGATGCTGATAGCGCCGAGGTTGTTGTACCGCCGGGACGAGAGGAAGGTCGTCTTTTCCGACGGCGTCGATCTCACCCAGCACATTTCTCGACTCAGGGCTCCGAGAGCCACGGTTACCCTCGACTCGAACGACGGCCCGCCGGAGATGATCGAAATGTCGGGCGGGGTCGAGATCACGACGACAGTGGAGTCGACCGGTGCGCTGGTCGAGATGTGGGGCGAGAGGGTGGTGTCCAAACGAGACGCCAACGGGCAGTGGCACATCAAGGTGCGCTCCTCGGGACCGTGGGTCGAAGTCCGTTTTATCGGCGGACCGGACTATTTCGAACGGACGCTTCAAACCATGACCCTCAGCGGGGTGATGGGAGCCGAGGGGATCATCAGCATGAGCGCGGACAACGGAGTCTGCCTCAACGAGATCCCAATGGAGGGGCCGCCGCGATCGGCAACCGCGGACAGCGCCCGGGCCTGGTTCAACAACGGGCAGTTGACTGATGTCGAGTTTGACGGACGGGTTGAAATCACCTCCGAAGACATGGTCGCGCGGGGACAGCGGGCGCGACTCGTCCAGGCCTCGGGGTTGGCCATGCTCCAGGGTGATCCGACCGGCCGAAACCGGGTCGGATTGGATTCGAGTCGTGGAAGGATGTCCTGCGATGAGGCGACACTCTTTGATCGCGAGGACAGAATCGAAGCCAGGGGCCAGGTTCATGGTGAGCTCCGGGATGCCAGCCTCCTGGGATCGGAGGCCCCGAAGGACGGTGACGAACCCGTCCGTTTTGCCGGCGAGCTCATCGAGGTCGAGGAGGGGGGCGGGGTCTACTCTCTTCGCGACAACGGCCGGATCTGGCAGGGGCATCGCCTGCTCCTCGCCGATGACGTGGTCTATCGCCACGAAACCGAGTCGGTTTCCGCCCGCGGTCATGTTCGGGTGACTTTCCCGGCCGATCAGATGGACGCCGCCGCCTCAAAGGACGAGGATGTGGTGGTGGTCTCACGTTCGTTGGACTATGACGGGCTCGGGGGCCGAGCGGTATTTCGCGGCTCGGTCCACTACTCGGATCCGAAGTACTCACTCGCCGCCAACCGCTTGTCGATCGCCTTTGATGAGAACGACGACATATCCGATGTCGAGGCCGAAGGAGCGGTGGAAATCAATGATCTCGAGATGGGTAGGCGGCTGACCGGTCGACACGCAGTCCGTGAGGTCAAGAGCCAGGTCATCACCGTGACCGGATCGCCCGCACAGCTCACCGACCCGCGCGGAAACGTCGCATCGGGCGAGTCGTTGACCTGGAATCAGGCCGATGGTACGGTCTCGATCGGTGGCGGCACCGAATTGATCTACTACCCGGAGGAAACCCCTGAGCCCTAAAGCGCTCGACCTCGTCGCCCATGAACTGAGGAAGTCCTATCGTGGGCGTTCGGTGGTCGACGGGGTTTCGCTGACCATCGCCCCCGGTGAGATCGTCGGGCTGTTGGGACCCAACGGCGCAGGAAAGACCACGACGTTCTACATGATGGTGGGTTTGATCGAGCCCGATCAAGGCAGGGTCGTCCTCGGCGAGCGTGACATCACTGCGATGCCCATGTTCCGGCGTGCTCGGATGGGGGTTGCTTATCTCGCGCAGGAGCCGAGCGCCTTCAAACACCTTTCAGTGGAAGACAATATCTGGTTGATTCTCGAGACGCTGGGTGTCGATTCCAAGACTGCGCACGATCGAATCGCGAAACTCATCCGTGATTTTGGGCTCGAGTCCCTCAAGAGCCAACGGGCCGAGACCCTCTCGGGCGGCGAACGTCGAAGGCTCGAAATTGCCCGAGCGTTGTCAACTGAACCGACCTTTATTCTCCTCGACGAACCATTCGCCGGCATCGATCCCATTGCGGTTCTTGATCTGCAGCGGATCATCGCTCATCTCAAGTCATTGGGAATAGGCGTTTTAATCACAGATCACAACGTTCGAGAAACATTGAAGATCACCGACCGAGCCTATATAATCAAAGACGGCAAGATTTTTGCAACAGGACACCCTATTGATCTTGCCGGCAATGAGGATGTACGCAGGATATATCTTGGCGAGGACTTTCAACTCTAGGCCCGAAGCACACGATCGCCGGACACCCAGGCGACCGATCACGAGTTCGCGCGCCCGAATGGCGGATGTGTCCGATCTGACGAAGCAAAAACAGAGAGAACCTTCCCCGCGGCGACGCAGCGCAGGGTGAGATAGCGAGATTCATGGCGCTCGAGCAGAAGCTCCGTTTGAAGTTGGCCCAGCGATTGGTGATGACGCCGTCGTTGCAACAGGCCATCAAGTTGCTTCAGCTGTCCCGGCTGGAGCTCGAGGAGACCCTGGCCCAGGAAATCCTCGAGAACCCGGTCCTCGATGTCGAGGAATCGATGGAGGAGACTGACGAGACGTCCTCCGCGGAACTGGAAACAGCCGATGGAGATGCGGCGGCCACCGATGCCGAGCTCGAGTTCGGTGAGGACACGGTCGGCGACCTTCCGACCTCAAGCGCCGACGCCGCCGACGGTGAAGATGGTGACGATGTTCTGCCATCGGCGGAGGAGGCCTACGGTGATATCGATGTCGAGGCGTTCTTTTCCGACTACCTCGCCGATCACCGACCGGAAGGCCCCTCCATGGCCGCCTCCGATCCCGGAGTGGGGATCCCGCTGGAGAACGTCATTTCGTCTTCAGCAGGGCTCGGAGAACACCTGATCTGGCAGCTCCACATGATGGACTGCGGCCCGCGAATCGTGAAGATCGCCGAGTACATCGTCGGGAATCTCGACGAGGATGGGTACCTTCACGTATCTGACGAGGAGATCGCGGCGGAAACAGGGGCTCGGCCTGAAGAGGTGGTCGGGGCGCTCGATGCGGTTCGTTCTCTCGATCCACCCGGGGTGGCGGCGCGGAGTCTTCAGGAGTGCTTTCTGATGCAGATCGATCTGCTCGTCGCTGTCGCCGGCGACGATGAGGAAGCCGAACTGCTCAAGCGCGCGCAGATGGTGATTTCGGATCACTGGGACGACCTGCTGCACCAGCGGTGGGAAAAGCTCGCAAACGCATGCGACTGCGAGATCGGTTCGTTCAAGGACCTCGTTGCAGCGATTCACCGGCTCGAGCCCAAACCGGGTCGGATCTTTCATCAGGAACGAAATCAGTACATCGAACCCGACGTCCATATTCGGAAGGTCGATGATGAATACACGATTCACCTCAACGACGATGGATTGCCCCGACTGCGGATCAATTCGAGGTACGCCCGGATGCTCGAAGGCGCTCCGGTCGACCCTCAGGTGGCGGGTTACCTGCGCGAGAAGATGCGAAGCGCCGTCTGGTTGATGAAGAGCATCGACCAGCGTCAGCGGACCATCTACAAGGTCGCGAAGAGCATCGTGACCTTCCAAAGGAATTTCCTCGACTTTGGGATTGAGCACCTCAAGCCCATGGTGCTTCGCCAGGTGGCGGAGGACATCGGTATGCACGAGTCCACCATTTCGAGGGTGGTGAGCAATAAGTACATGTACACGCCGCGCGGGCTTTTTCCGATGAAATACTTCTTCCATTCCGGGGTCGACTCGGCGCGGGGGGAGAACGTCTCGTCGCTGGTCGTCAAAGAGCGAATCAAGAAATTGGTGGAGGCCGAAGATCCGGCGCGGCCGTTGTCGGATTCGAAAATCATGCGAATGCTCCAGCGTGAAGGAATTCGCCTCGCGCGGAGGACTGTTGCTAAATACCGAGAAGAGATGGCGATTCCGTCATCCGACAAACGCAAAAAGGTTTTCTGATCGGAGACATCATGAGAGTTGACTACATTGCCCGAAAAGTCACCCTGGACGATAGCTTTCGCCAACTGGCCGAGAAGAAGCTGGCGAAGATCACCAAGTACTTCAACGACATCCTCGATATGCGGGTGGAGGTTGCTCAGGAGCGGCACCTCTACAAGGTTGATCTCTTTATCAAGGGAAAAGACTTTGACATCCAGGCAACGACTCAGAACAAGGAACTCGGCGCCGCGCTCCAAGAAGGCGTCGACAAACTCGAGATCCAGGCTCGGCGCGCCAAAGCTCGGCTGAAAGACCACAAACCGCGTGGGGGCGAACTCAAAAAAGTACAGGATTGGGAGGTCGAGGTCTTCGAGAGCGACGCGGATACCTCCGAGCCGCCGCGGATCGTCGAGCGCTCCAGTATCCCTATCAAACCCATGACGGTCGAGGACGCCATACTGCATCTGGAGAAGAGTCCGGAGCAGTTCACGGTCTTTCGCAATGCGAATACGGACCGGATCAACGTGCTCTACAAGCGCAGCGACAAGCACTTGGGGCTGATCACCCCGGAGCTTTGATGAAAATCCGCGACGCCATACAGCCGGATCTCGTTTTCCTCGGCCTCGAAGCCGAGAATGCCGAGTCGGCCATTGACGTCATGGCGCGAGAGCTTTCCGCCGTATCAAAGCTGGATGCGGAAATGGTGACCAGTGCGCTCATGGAACGAGAGCAGCTGGGATCCACATCGGTCGGGAACGGGTTTGCGATTCCGCACTGCAAGCTGCAGGACCTCGGTGAGATCGTCGTCGCGCTCGCGCGATTTGGCGAGGGCGTCGATTTTGATGACAGCAAGAAGCACGAGGCCGCGAGGTTCTTCTTTGTGGTCCTGTCGCCACCGGATCAACCAGCCGAGCACCTCCAGGTTCTGTCTCAAATCGCACGCATTTTAAAAAATACGGATCTCCGAAATGAGCTCCTCAATGCGACTGATGCCGAATTGATCGCCACCGCGATTAACCGTGCTGCGGAGCAGGAGGGTTTGTGAAGCTCCCTCCGCCCATTGCGGTGGGTCGACTCCTGCGGGAGCCGAGACTTGCGCCTCTCAATTTGCAGATCACCGCCGGGGAGGGCGGACTCGAGTCGCGAGAAATCTCCAACCCGAGAATCCAGAAGCCGGGGCTCGCGTTGGCCGGGTATCTGCCTTACGTCAAGACGGGGCGCCTCCAGATTCTCGGCGAATCCGAGTACTCCTATCTCGATACCCTCGGCGAAGAACTCGCCACCGATCGGCTCAGCAACATTGTCGATCTCGAAGTTCCTTGCGTGATTTCGACCAAAGGGAATCAACCGCCGCCACGAGTCATCGAGACCTGCAACGAAAGAAACCTGCCGGTGTTGACAACCATGGCGCAGACCTCGGAGACGATCGAGATCATCTCGGGCTTTCTCGAGGACGAGCTGGCGCCGAGAGTTCAGATGCACGGCGTCCTCCTCGATGTGTTTTCATTGGGTACTCTCATCGTAGGTGATGCCGGTATCGGCAAATCGGAGTGCGCCCTCGAGTTGATCTATCGGGGTCACCGGCTCGTTGCCGACGATCTCGTGATCGTCCGTCGCACCCACAATCGTGGTCTGGTGGGTTCACCGCACGATCTCCTGCAGAACTACCTGGAACTCCGGGGTGTGGGAATCATCGATATTCGAAAGCACTTCGGAATGACCGCCACCCAACCGTCGGTCACCATCTCACTGGTAATCCAGCTCATCAAGTTGAGCTCGGGCGCGAAGGCGTTGGAACAAAAGTGGCGCGAGCAGATGATGGAGCGTCCGCGGGCGTGGACATCGACCGAGACCATTCTCGGGATGGAGATTCCAAAGTACACCATGGTGGTAGCGCCCGGTCGAGATGTTGCGATCATGGTTGAAACCGCGGTTCGAAAATGTCTCCTGGCACAGCGGGGTATTCAGGATGAGCGGGATTTTCTCGATGTGGTGAACCAACTCGCGCAGGGGGAGTCCGATGGCTGAGAATCTTTTTGGCGGTCCTTTCGTCATCACCGGCCTTTCCGGTTCGGGCAAGACGGTTTTGTCTCGGTCGCTTGAAGATATCGGATATCTGTGCGTCGATAACATCCCCCTCAAACTCGTCAGTTCGCTTTTCGAGACCACTGATGGGGACATCCAACGACTCGCGATCGTGCTTGATGTTCGAGCGCAGGGAATGGCCGAGGAATTTCCAAAGATCTTTCGCGATCTCAAGCTCCGCTATCCGGGGCTGAGGTTGGTCTTTGTCGAGGCCGACCCCGCGGTGCTGCTGCGGAGATACTCGGTGGTTCGTCGGCCGCACCCGCTTCGGGACCGGGGTATCGAGGATTCCATCGCCGCCGAACGTGATTCGCTCGTTGCCGTGCGTGAGTTGGCCGACCTCATCGTCGACACGACAAATCTCTCACCGCACGATCTGAGGCGACAGATTCTCACCCTCGGCTCGGGCGTATCCGTGCGTCCGGAGTCTCTCACCGTTGAGGTGGCGAGTTTTTCGTATCTTCAGGGGGTTCCTTCAACCGCGAGCCTGGTCTTCGATGTGCGGTTCCTGCCGAATCCCTACTTCGAACAGGAACTCCGCGGTCTTGCGGGAGATGACGAGCCCGTGAAGGAATGGCTGAACGGTCAGGAGGAGGTCGAGGAGGCGGTTCGGCGCATCGTCGACCTCGCGCTCTACCTCGTGCCGAGGTACGGCGATGAACTCAAAAGCCACGTCACCATCGCGATCGGCTGTACGGGTGGGAGGCACCGATCGGTCTATGTCGCCGCAAGGGTGGCGGAAGCGTTGAAAGCTCAAGGGCGTGAGTCGGTTTTGCGCCATCGAGACAAGGAGCAGTGGAGGTATTCATGATCCCGGTGCTCGTGCTCACGCACGGTGATCTCGCAATCTCGATTCTGGAATCGGCGCGGATGATCGATCCTCATCTGGTCGACCATACCGACGCCGTGACCCTGCCCTGGGAGGTGGACACCGATGCCGCGACCGCCGATTTGAGGCAACGTCTCAAAAAGATGGATGAAGGGACGGGCGTTCTCATTCTCACGGATATGTTCGGCGGAACCGCGACCAATCTCGCGCTGCCGTTTCTCGAGCCGGATCGCATCGAAATCGTGACCGGGATCAATCTTCCAATGCTGGTCAAGTTGGGATCGCTGCGAGGACGCGAGATCCCACTGAACGAACTCGCGAGCCGGTTGGCCGCATCCGGACAGAAGAGCATCCGGCTTGCCAGCGAGTTTCTCAGGGGCCGTTGACCGCGGCGAGGCCTTCCGTACACCGGTTACAATAGGGAATGACATTCCGGGCGGGAGGCGATGATCACCGCCTGAGGGTGCAACACCACCGCAACAAGGAGTTCGAAGGACATGATGCAGCAGCAGGTGATGATCACCAACAAGCTCGGTCTGCACGCCCGCGCGGCAGCCAAGCTGGTTCACACCGCGAACACTTTCAGGTCAGAGGTCTTCGTTGGTGGCGAACATGAAGAGGTGAACGCCAAGTCGATTCTCGGTTTGCTGACCCTTGCAGCGTCCAAGGGAACTTCGGTGACGGTCCGTGCGGATGGCCCCGACGAAGAGGATGCGGTCCGAGCGCTCGTTGAGCTTTTCCACGACAAATTCGGAGAGGGCGAGTGAGCAGCAGCCTGACCGGGCTCGGGGTCAGCCCCGGAATCGCCATCGGTGAGCCGGTGGTGCACGAGACGCGTCCGATCGCGACGTTGCGGATCACCATCGCTTCGGACCAGGTCGAATCCGAGATCAACCGATTCTCGACCGCGGTGACCACCACCGTCGATCGGATCTGGGAGAACCGGGAACGCGCCCGTCTCCAGATGGGCGATGAATACGCGGGGATTTTCGAGGCGCATCAGCTCATCGCCACGGACCCGTCTTTTGTCGAACCGGTGAAGAAGATCATCCGCGAAGAGCGGGTCAACGCGGAGTGGGCCACCGACCAAGTCGTCGGTGAGTTGGTTTCTCGATTTGAAGCCCTACCGCACGCGGATCTCGCCGACCGAAAGCTTGACGTTCTCGACGTGGGACGACAGATTCTCAACGCCTTGCACGGTTTGGATCTCGGACAGCTCGACCATCTCGATCGCGCGGCGATCCTGGTCGCGGATGACCTGCCGCCGTCCAAGGCCGTCCAGCTTCCCATGGACAAGATCCTTGGTTTCGCGCTCGAAACCGGAGGCCCGACAGCCCACACGACGATCATCGCTCGGTCGTTCGGGATTCCCGTCATCGTCGGTGCTCAAGGTCTCTGCGAGGCGGCGAGGAAATCGAGGCTGGTCGCCCTTGACGCCTTCGAAGGTAAGATCGTCTTCGATCCGGAACCGGCGGTCGTTGCCGAGTTTCGGAACCGGCAGACCGAATACCAGGAGCAACAGACCAAGCTCCTCGCCATGCGAGCGATGCCGTCGGTGACCCGCGATGGTCACGAAATCACCATCCTCGCGAATATCGACCTGCCGAACGAGGTCGAACTGGCACAGCAGTGGAACGCCGCCGGTATCGGACTCTACCGTTCCGAGTTCCTCTATATGAAGATGAGTCCGAACCTGCCCTCCGAGAAAGACCATATCGAGGCCTATCGCGAGATCACCTCCAGAATCAGTCCCTATCCGGTAACCATTCGGACCTTCGATCTCGGCGGAAGGAAGCTCGCGCGGGAGGTCATCGGTTCGACCGAAGCCAATCCGGTCCTCGGTCTGAGGGGGATTCGGTTGTGTTTCTCCCAACCGGATTTCTTCAGAACCCAGCTACGGGCCCTGGTTCGACTTGCGGGCGAGTTCCCACCCGGCCGGGTGCGGATCATGTTCCCTCTCATCTGCGGGCTCGAGGAATTTCGGATCGCCCGGCTTCTGGTGCACAAGATCACCGAGGAGATCCGCGCCGAAGGACACCAGGTCCACGACAAGGTTCCGATCGGCGCCATGGTCGAGGTTCCGTCTGCGGCCATCATGGCAAACGAACTCGCTCGCGAGGTGGACTTCATCTCCATCGGAACAAATGATCTTATTCAGTATTCACTCGCCGTCGACAGGTCGAACGAGCTCGTTGCCCATCTCTATCGGCCGACGAGTCCGGCGATTCTACGTTTGATTTCCAAGGTTGTGGAGGCGGGAATCGCCGAGGGCATTCCGGTTTCGATGTGTGGAGAGATGGCCGCGGATCCCCTGATGGTGCCCGTGTTGCTGGGTATCGGCCTCACACAATTCAGCATGAATCCTCAGGCGACGCCGGTGGTTCGGGCACTGGTGAGACAATTGTCATATCGGGAATCGGTCCATCTCGCGAGGCAGGCGTGCAAGATGGCGACGGCACGAGATGTCGAGGAGTTTCTCCT
This sequence comes from uncultured Acidobacteriota bacterium, assembly GCA_963753035.1. Classification (GTDB taxonomy): domain Bacteria; phylum Acidobacteriota; class Thermoanaerobaculia; order Thermoanaerobaculales; family Sulfomarinibacteraceae; genus JAHECW01. Next base: position 118,659 of record CAVWAW010000015.1, read on the forward strand.
GGAAAAGCTTGCGATTTCCCTCGCGAAGATCAAGATTCGGGTATAGGAGACAATTGTGACGGTCCACCTGCAATCGCGTGTTGTCAATAAACCCTGGGGGCATGAAGAGGTTTTTGCCCAAACCCCGGACTATGTCGGCAAGATCCTGTTTATCCGCCAAGGCGAGGCTCTGAGCCTGCAGTATCACGAGGTCAAGGAAGAGACATTACGAGTGCTCGATGGCGATCTCGAACTCGTCCTGGGACCCGATATCGACAGTCTCGAGACCCATCTCCTTGAAAAGGGAGCTGTTTTCCACGTGTCGCCGGGCACGCTTCACCGAATGATTGCGGTATCGGATTGCAGCCTTCTCGAGGTTTCAACCAATCATCTCGATGATGTGGTCCGGCTCGAAGATCGCTATGGACGACGGGGAACCAACGCTCCCTGAGTCGTAGAAACGCTGGAGGTGCGCCGATGAGAAAATTTCTCGCTCCGAATCATCTGGGTCCAGCACTTCTGCTGATCACCGTCGCGGTCCTCGCCGGGGCCAGTGAACCGACGAAGACACCAACCCCGAACACCGGCTCGGAGAAGACCCTTTCCGACGTCGCCGGTGAAATCAAACTCGACAAAAAGGCCGCAGGCGCGACTGAATCCATCGTCATCAGCAATGAAAACCTGTCGACTCTCGCCGGCAAGGGTCACCTGACCGAGGTCACGAAATCGGGACCCGCCCAGACCGGTCGCGGTTTGGCCGATGTCACGGGAACCGGGGCCGGGGTCGAGGGTCAGAATCCGGAATTCGTCGAAACCCAGGAAAAGAAGCAGTATTGGCAGGCGATCTACGGCCAACAGTTGTCGTTGGTGGAGGACATTCGCAAACAAATCGACATTCTCGACTACAACATACCCGGGCTCTGGCGGGACTTCTATTCCTGGGATGACCCCGCATATCGGGACGGCGTGATCAAACCGAAACTGGACGAGGCTCTGGCCCAGCGCCAGAAGCTCGAGGTCGATATGCAGAAGGCCGAGAGCAAATTGAACAAAATCGAGGTTGATTCGCGGAAGGACGGCGGCCAGCCCGGGTGGTTCAGGGGTTTCAGCAAACCGCCGACACCGAAGCCGACGGAAGGCATCATGCCCCGCTGAGCGGTCTGCGCTGGGATTGGTGCGACTTGATCTGCGCCAAACCGAGGCTGCAGGGTGGGTCGATTGCGGATTGCAACCCAACAAGATAAGATCCGAGGCCGCGGATCGTTGAATTTGTGAGTGAAAATCAATCTCAATATGAAGACCTTCTTTATCGAAACCTGGGGCTGTCAGATGAATCAGCACGACAGCGAGCTGATCGAGGGACAGTTGCGACAGCATGGTATGTCTCCGGTGACGGCCGCCGACGAGGCCGATCTCGTGATTCTCAACACCTGCTCGGTGCGTGAAAAACCGGTACAGAAAATCATCAGCAGGATCGGATATCTTGCGAAACAGCGCCCGGAGACGGTCATCGGCGTCTGCGGTTGTGTCGCCGAACAGGAAGCCGGCTCGCTGCTCAAGCGGTCCAAAACTGTTGGATTTGTCCTCGGCCCGGGGCAGACCGCACGGATCGGCGAAGCGGTGAGAGCGGTGGAGCAGGGCGAACGTCCGGTCCTGACGGGATTCGACGCCGAGGCCGAATACAACTTCCACACGATATTTCGAAAGAGTACGACCCGGGGGATGGTGACGGTCATCGAGGGTTGCAACGAGTTCTGCACCTTCTGCATCGTGCCCTACACCCGAGGCCGAGAGGTGAGTCGCCCGATCGGAGCCGTCGTTGACGAGGTGCGCTCCATTGCCGGAGATGGAATCAAAGAGGTGGAGCTGCTCGGACAGACCATCAACGCGTACCGGTGCCCGGAAACCGGTGCGGGTCTAGCCCGGTTGCTCGAGGCGGTCGCATCGGTGGAAGGCCTTCTGCGGGTGCGTTTCATCACCTCCCACCCACGTCACTTCGGCCAGGATCTCATCGATGTCCTTGCCGCGAACCGCAATGTCTTCCGTTATCTCCACCTGCCGATTCAATCCGGATCGGACGCGATTTTAAAAAAGATGCACCGAAAGTACTCCCGCGATGAATACCTCGCGCTGGTGGATCGGATTCGCGCGGCCGCACCGGAGATCAACCTCTCCACCGACGTCATCGTCGGATTCCCGGGCGAGAGTGAAGCCGATTTCGAGGACACCATGAGGGTTCTGACCCAGGTGCGCTTCGGCCAGGTCTACGCCTTCGGCTATTCACCTCGTCCAAAAACCCCCGCCGCACGGTACAAGCCGGAGATCAGCGAAGAGATCAAGAGCGCCCGGTTGCAACGCCTCTTCGCGGTCTCGAGCCAGATCTCGTTGGAACTCAACGAGGAACTGGTCGGTCGCGTGGCGCAGGTCCTCATTGATGGGGAGAGCCGGCGAAACCCGGATCACTGGCAGGGGAGGGGAGAGGACAACCGGGTCGTCAACTTCCCCAAATGCGGACGCGAGGATGTCGGTGACGTAGTCAAAGTCGAGATCCACCGAGCCGGCCCTCATTCGCTGAAGGGGGAGATCATCGGCGGCGCGATGAGGCTGCCGTTGGTGTCCGCGGGGTGATCACCGCTGTCACGAGTCTGTGTGGATTCGATCCGGGGACGGTCCGCATGGGTTCGGGATCGGGGTCACTCGGAATCGCATTTCTACCTTGACTTCTCGGGTCCGTACGGACACATTGGAAGCATGACAACCGAGAAAGATCCAGGCCCGGTCAAGATGTCGGTTCGGGCGTTGGTCGTCGATCCGGCGACCAACAGCCCCGTCGTGATTCTCGGCAGAGAGGAGGAAAACACCTATCTGCCGATCTGGATTGGTATCTGCGAGGCCAACGCCATCGCCATCAATCTCGAGGGCGTCGAGGTTCCTCGTCCCATGACCCACGATCTTATCGGAACGCTTATTCGGGATCTCGGATTCACCCTCGATCACGTCCTGATACACAGCCTCGATGAGAGGGTGTTCCTGGCATCGGTTCACCTCAGCGGCTCCGATGGTGAAATGCGAGAGGTGGATGCCCGTCCCTCAGACGCCATCGCCATTGCTCTAAGGGCAGATGCTGACGTTCTGGTCGCCAGGTCGGTCTTTGAACGCGCCGTGGTCAGCGAAGCCACCCGCGAAGAAGCGGTGATGGCGGTCCTCGAGCAGATGCGCCCAGAGGATATGGGTGACTACGAAATGTAGTCGCCGAGGCCGATTGTGACCGAGATCGATTGACACTCTGCAAGCCGCGCCCCTATGATTGCAGCCGCGAGTCACGGGAGGCACAACCAAGTTCATGATTGTTGCAATCACCAACCAGAAGGGCGGCGTAGGAAAGACCACAACAGCGGTCAACCTGGCCGCCGGATTAGCACAAAAAGGCCTCTCGACACTCCTGGTGGATACGGATCCCCAGGCCAACTCGACCATGTCCAACACCGATCTGAGGCGGGTCGAGGGCAACATGTTCGATGTCCTCACCGGGCGTTTGCGACTGGATGAGGTCATCATCCCGGCGGGACAGGAGAATCTGTGGGTCGCTCCCTCGCGGATCGCCATGGCCAAGCTCGAGGTCGCCATGGTGGGGGAGTTGGATGCGCCCTACCGGTTGAAGGACCGCCTCGACGAGATCGCCGATCAATACCAGGCCATCGTCATCGATACCCCGCCGACCCTCGGTCTCACAACCGTCAACGCCCTGGTCGCCGCGACCCACGTCATCATCCCGATTCAATCGTCGTATTTCGCTCTCGAAGGGACAGATGATCTCCTCGACACCATCGACAAGATCAAGGCTCGTCCCAACACCGAGCTCAAGGTGCTCGGGGTCCTGATCACCATGTTCGACCGTCGAACGATCCTGGCCAGGCAGGTTGCCGAGGAAATCAAAGGTGTGTTCGGGGATCTCGTTTTCGACACCACCATCACCAAGTCGGTTCGGCTCGAGGAGTCCCCGGCGCACCAGTGCAGCATCTTCGAACATGCACCGGATTCGAGTGGCGCCTACGAGTATTACCGTTTGTGCGAGGAGGTTCTCGAGCGTGTCGGACACTAGTCGAAAGAATGTGGGGCTCCCGCCCCGGCGCGGTATGCGCCACGATCGGCACTATGTCGATGAACTCGTCACACCGCGATCCGGTGATGGATTCGGGGTGATGGTGCGAGTGACCCAGATTTCATCAAATCGTGATCAGCCCAGGACCAACCTGGGAGACCTCTCCGATCTGGTGGCCAGCATTCGCCGACACGGCGTTCTGGAGCCTTTGCTTGTTCGCCAACGCCCGGATGGGGGACATGAGCTGATCTCGGGGGAGCGTCGTTTTCACGCAGCGATGATGGCCGGGCTTGATGAGGTTCCGTGTGTCGAACTCGAAATCAAGGACCAGGAAGCCCTCGAGATCGCGCTGATCGAGAACCTCCAGCGCAAAGACCTGACACCTTTTGAAGAGGGCGAAGGGTTCACAACTCTCATAGATACATACAGTTACACTCATGAAGAGGTGGCTGCGGCCGTTGGACGGTCGAGAGTTACGGTCACCGAGACACTCAAACTGCTTGTCATTCCACTCGAGGTTCGGAACGCGTGTCGGCATGCCGACATCACGGCCAAGAGCATGCTTTTGGAAATCGCTCGGGCGGGCGATGCCGAATCCATGTTGACGCTGGTTCAGCAGATCGTAGAGGAGCGCCTCGACCGCGCCGAACTCCGCCGTCGCCGGCAGGAAAATGAGGAGCAGGAAACCGGAAAGGGCACTTCAAGCCCGGCGCCTCGGCCGTTCATCGTACGATTCAAACCTTCTGATTCTCGTCCGTTCGGGGTTTCCTTGTCCTTCCGCACCGAATCGGAACCGGAACCCAGGGATGTGATCGACGCGCTGCGGAGCTTGATTCACGAGATTGAATCGGGTTTGGCGCAGGAGAGCGAACCTTCCGACTCCGACGAGAATTGAAGCCCGGTTCAAGATGATTTCGATGGAGAAGAGCGTTCTCTAGAGTCTTTGCTTGTTTCAGGTTTACATAATATATCTTATCGGACATTGCATTCAAGCAGTGGATCTGTGGAAAAGTGCTTGCCTGTGGATAATCCTGCGGATAACTCTGATGTAAACTGACGGCTGATTTTTGAGGGAGTCTTGTGAAGTCTTTCGGCAGTCTCGATCGATTCGTCATCCGGGAGGTGGCACCACCCGCTCTGATGGGTTTGCTGGTCTACACCTTCCTGCTGATGATGCGACCGATTTTCGGTTTGGTTGAAATGGTACTGGTCCGGGGCGTGGCCTGGGGAGCTGCGATGAGGGTTCTCGCAATCACCATTCCACATGTACTGATTTTGACGATCCCAATGAGTTTTCTCTTTGGCGTGCTCATCGCCGTCGGCCGAATGAACTCGGACAACGAGATCATCGCGATGCAGGCCGCTGGAATCCCATCGACCAGATTGCTCAGACCGATCATCATCATCGGGATCTTCCTGGCGCTTGTGAACGGTTGGATGTACCTGCTGGTGATTCCCCAATCCAATCGAAGCCTCAGGGAGATGAGGGTCGAGATCTTCGCCAATGCCAAAAATATCGGCCGAATTGAAGCCGGAGTCTTCTATGAGGAGTTCCCGAATCTTCTGCTCTATGTCCGAGAGGTTGCCGATCGGGGCGGTCGCTGGCGTGGGGTGATGATCTTCGACTCGTCGGATCCGGTCGAACAGCGATTGACTCTTGCGCGGCACGGCCGCATCGTCACCACCGAAACCGAGGCCTCCCCTGCCGGGGTGGCCGGTGACCGTGTCGGACCCGAGAGGTGGATTCTTCTCGAGGATGTCGTCAATCACCAGTTCAGCCGGAGTGAACCCGAGTCCTATCGTTACAGCCGCAGCGATCAGCAGATCGTTCGTCCCGGAGGATTCAACGAAAACAAGGGCGTTTCACGCTATCAGCTCAATATGCGCGAGAGACAGACGGTTGACATCGTGGATTATCTCCGCGGTGGTTCGTTCGAGGACGCGACCGTCGATGACGATTTCGACAAAGCGGATCCGGAGAAGGAGGCGCTGCAGAGACGGCTGGCGGTGATCGAACTCAACCGTAGAGTTTCGATTCCCTTTGCCTGCGTGGTCTTCGCACTCCTTGCGGTGCCCCTCGGTGTCGGTTCGAGATCGGGTGGTCGGGGTCGCGGATTCATCGTTTCGATCGGAGTCATCCTCACCTACTACATCATCAACAACAATGGTGAACTGCTCGCCGTCGAGGGTCGGATTCCGGCTTGGACGGGGGTATGGATCGCCAACTTCGCGTTATCGTGTTTTGCTCTCGTGCTGATTTCTCGGATGGGCCGATGGATGGGTGAGCGGCAAAGACCCGAGGGCCCCATCGCGCGGTGGATACGACAGAGGAAGATCCAGCGCAGAGCTCGGGCCATACCGGGACAAGCAGGGGTCGACGAGGAGGCGCTGTCGAGCGCCTATCCGGTGGGTCTCCAGCGCCGAAGAGTTTCCTCAGGATTCCCAACGCTCCTCGATTCCTATGTGATTCGGCGCCTCCTTGGACCATTTGCCATGGTCCTCGTGAGCACATCGTTGCTGTATGTGGTCATTGATCTCACCGACAACGTCGATGACATGGCCAAGAATCACACGCCGTTCGATGTCATCGTCGGCTACTACGTCAACCTGGTGCCCCAACTCATCATGGACATCATGCCGTTGGCATTGATGATCTCGGTCCTGATTCTGTTGACCCTTCTCGAGCGCAAACAGGAATTGACCGCCTTCAAGGCGGGCGGCATCTCCCTTTATCGGGTTGTCGTGCCGATTCTTCTGATCGCTTCATTGGCGGCCGGCGCCATGTGGGTTCTGAGCGAGTCGGTGGTGCCGAACTCGAACCGCGAGGCCAAGAAGTTGTTGGACCGGATCAAAGGGCGCGAGACACCCCGATCGTATTCGGCGGGCGGGCGGCAGTGGCTCCTGTCGCGCGACGACCTCAGCTTTTACAATTATCTCCAGTTCGACGAATCAGATCAGTCCATGGTGCGGTTTACAAAACTCACGATTGACGAGGGCATGGAACTCCGGCTGCACCTCTTCGCCCAACGGGTCACCTTTACAAATGGCGCCTGGATCGCGCAATCGGGCTGGTACAGACAGATCGAGCCCGACGGTACGGTCGAGTTCGAGATGATCACCGGGCCAACCGAAGTGGGGATTTCCGAGAATCCGGCCTACTTTGCCCACGAGCGGAGGGTGCCCGCGGAGATGTCGGTGAAGGAGTTGCGTGCCCACATCAACGAACTCGAGGATTCGGGGCACCACCCGGCCCGATTGACCGTGAGATGGCACCAGAAGCTCGCCTATCCCCTCTCGGCGTTTCTGATGGTCTTCCTCGCGTTGCCCTTTGGCCTCAACCGCGGCGGCCGACGGGTGACGACCATGCAGGGAATCGCCCTCGCGTTGGTGCTCGGGATCATCTACTACGTGTCGGTTGCGTTCTTCGGCAAACTCGGTGAGGCCGAGGTCATACCGGCGGTGATCGGCGCCTGGGCGCCCGCGATTCTCGCCTCCCTCTTCGCCATCAATCGCCTCACCACACTCCGCACCTAGATCTTCTGGTCATCGCAGTTTCACCGCAAAGACGCAAAGACGCAAAGCCCGACGCATTTATTGAGCCATCGCAACATCGCGGAATCTGATCGAGGATTGAGTTCAAGAGACCAACGGGATCTTTGTCTCTCTTACGCGGTACCCAATCAACTCGATGGACTGTGCGATGGGTCATTAATGCGATGCATCGCGGCACCTTTGCGACCTTTGCGTCTTAGCGGTGAAACTGCGATGGGTGCATTGCTCGCCGAGGGATAGAGCTATGTCGGCATGCCGACATTTTGATTCAGTCGATGACGAGTTGGTGGAAGCGGCGGCGGAGGGGGTGGAGGTCTGTGGGACGGTGACCTGGATGGACGCGGTTTGTCAGGAGGGTCATGGCGAGCCCCTTGGTAGGATCGATCCACAGCGAGGTTCCGGTGAAGCCTGTGTGGCCGAAGGCGGACGGGTCGAGGGCGGGCCCTGCGGAGCACCCGGGTGAAGCGGCGAGTTGCCAACCAAACCCCCGCCCTTGCTCGAGGCCTGGTGTGTGGTCGGTGGTTGCCAACTCGATCTCTTCCGGAGTCAGAAACTCCCCCACCCCGAGATACGCCATCGCCATCGCGAGGACGCCATTGGCGGTGCCGAACAGGCCGGCATTGCCCGCGACGCCATTGAAAAACCTCGCGTTTCCATCGTCCGGTTGTCCCGGTTGGATGCCGGGGATGTGGTCCGATTCAAGCCCCCGCTCGGCCAGTAGACGCTGCTCGGCCACGGGCCTCGTCGCGCCGCCTGCCAGGGTTAGGTTCAAGCCGGGACGGTAGCCGATTTCACCCATGAGCCCGAGGGGTTCGATCACCTGCCGGATGAAGAGTTCAGCGAGGTCCGCGCCCGCGAGTTTCTCGATCATCATCCCGAGGAGGATGAATCCGGGACACGAGTAGACGACATGAATGTCAGCTTCCTCGATCGTGACTCCGAGGAGTGAATCGACCGCCCTTCTCGCGTTGCCGCCGGTCAGGGTGTACAACGGCTCCCAAGCTGGGAGACCCGAAACGTGGGTCAAGAGTTGGCGTGCCGATCGTGCTCCGACCGGGAATCGGCAGGCTTCGGGCAGGACCTCTCCGACCGTGGTATCGGGTGCAAGCGTACCGTCCCGCATCATCAGAAGGGTGAGGGTCCCGACGACCAGCGGTTTGGTCAAAGACGCGAGATCAAACCAGGTCTCTGGTGTCGTCGGTGTCGATGCTTTGGTGACCGACGCCCGACCAACGGCGACGATGGAGGGCTCCCGGTCGGTCTTCGACTGCCAGCCCGCTACAATCCCCGGAGCCGATCCGGCTCGAATCCCACTTTCGAGGAAGAGTTGAATCGTTTCTTCTCGATTGGTGGTCACACCTCGACTCCGCGCGGTTCGGCAATGGGAATGGGGCGGCCGTCCGCATCCACATTGACATAGGTGATTTCGGCCTTGGTGACGTCCACCATCTCGTTGCGGTTGAACCGTCGAGCCGACTTGACGAGCACTTTGACGGTCACCGATGTCCGACCCACCGAAATGAGTTCGGTGTAGAAGGAAACCAGATCGCCGACATAGACCGGCTCATGGAAGACCACCTGGTTCATAGCCACGGTCACGACCCGCCGAGCACCCTGCCAGATCGCTTCCTCCGCGCCGGCCTGATCGATGTAGGAGAGGATGACCCCACCGAAAATCGTTCCGGCGGCGTTGGTGTCCCGGGGCATCATGAGCACCCGACTCTTGGGCTGGAGATGATCTCGCGACATCTGGTCCTCCTGGATGAACTCGCCCCCCAGCCTAGTGTATATCGGCGCCTAATGCATATACCCGAGAGCTTCGAGTTGGGCGCGGGTCTCGGGGTCGACCTCGGTGGTCAGGCTGGCGCCCTGGCCTCTCAGTGCGATCTGCAACTGGGCCAGCAGCCAACCCAACCGGACCGGTGACGCGATCGCGAGGTCATTGACCTCGATTCGATCCTCGTCGTGGCGATAGAGCTCGATGGTGGAACCGAAGTCGGCCGACAGGGGCTCGATGATTTTCCATCCGTCGCGTTGTGCGGTGGCGCCGGTCTTTCCCCAGTAGTCGAGGTAGGCAAAGATCGTCCGATCCGCCTTGACCTCGACTGCGCCAGAGACATCGAGGAGGACAGCGCCGGGAAGCTCGACCGGAGCCTCGATGCCGCACAGGTCCAAGACGGTCGGCATGAGGTCGATGTGCTGGACCGGGGTGCTGACGACCTGCCCTGCCCCTGCACCGCCCGGCAGGCGCATCACCAGAGGGACCGACAGGACCTCGTTGTAGAGATCGAGACCGTGGGTCCAGCTGCCGTGCTCACCGAATGCCTCGCCGTGGTCCGAGGTGAAAACAATCACCGTGTTATCGAGTTCTCCGAGTTTTTCAAGCCTGTCGAGCAGCCTGCCAAAGCTCGCATCGTTGGCCGCGACCTCGCCGTCATAAAGCTGGCGAAGATCACGGCCGAGAGCGGCGCTCGGTTCAACGGTCCCGAGCACGAGTCCACGAACCGTTTCCACCTCGCCTACCGCCGGGTCCTCGACACCGGCGGCAAAGGTCTCCAGATAAGGAGATGGAGGTGCGTAGGGAGCGTGTGGGTCGATGGCGTGGACGTAGAGGAAGAATGGGCGGTTTGTGTCCCGCCGCGCGTCGAACAACTTTTCGATCCGATCCCCGATGACATCCGAGCGGCCCCGGTGGTGTTCGATGAACTCGAAGTAGTCAAAACCGCGGGCAAAACCGAAAGGCCGGCCGACATAGGCGTTGGCCACCACCGCGCCGGTCTGATAGCCGGCGGCCTGGAAAACCTCCGGAAGAGTCCGGAGCGAATCCGGCAGCCGATCGTCGGGTCCGTTGACCCCGTGTGCCCGCGGCCAGAGACCGGTGAAGACCGAGGCTACCGCCGCCTTGGTCCAAGAAGACTGTGCCACCATGTCCGTGAAGGTCACGCCCTCGGAGGCAAAGGAGTCCAGACGCGGGGTCAGCGGTCGATCGCATCCATAGACTCCGATCCGATCCGATCTCAGCGCATCGACGAGATAGATGATCACGTTGGGCGGTTCGGTCCGCCGTTCGACTTCGGTGACCGGTGGATCATCCGAGGCTCCTTCGGCAGGCGTCGAGAGGATTCGCGGGTGCCGCAATCTGATGCCCGCAGGCTTTCCGAGGTCACCTCTCGGGTGAGTGACGAAGCTGATTCTGGTGAGACCGTGCCGGTTCGCCAGGGGGATCTCGATCTCCTCGCCTTCGCAGTCCGTTGAGATGGACTCAGGTTCGTTATCGAATTCACCGAGGACCGAAACCTCGAGGATCGCTGGAGACTCCCCTGCCGACTCGCAGCTCTCGATGGTGAGAAGGCTCCCCTGCCGCAGGTCCGGGAAAAATTCGGTCCGAGAACCGGCGGGCATGAACACCACCCGTTCGTCGGCCCGCATCGCCTCGCGATCGACGCCTTGGAAACGGAGGTCGGACCAGGCAACGGCAAGCTCACGCTGATCGGTGGATCCGGATATCACGGAGGACGGCGTATCCACCCGGGCGTAGCTCACCACGAGTCGATTTCGGCCGATTTGTTGAGCGGTTTCGGGGAGATCGATGGAATAACGTTTGGTGGATGGTTCGAGTTCAAGAGATTCGCCGATGGGTTGGCCATTGAGTTCGAATCTCAGCCTCTGTGGCGTCGAACCGTCAAACTGAAACGGACGGCACCTCAGGTCGATGCGAAGGTCCCGGCGCCACCCGATGTGAAAGAAGATCTCCGACGAAGGACCACGGCTCCAGGAAAAGGACTCCCCGGAATCGCGGTTGCGCTCGTCGTAGTACCACCCCTTGCCGAGTGAGCCGCGAGCCTCTTCGGTCCCGATATCGATCTCCGCGGTTTCGCTGACCATCAATCCGTCGTTCCAATTCATCGCAAAATCAAACGAGAGTTCACGAGAGGCAGGACGAGAACAACCGGGACCGATGGTCCCGACCGCCAGCGCCATGACCGCGACCGGGAACCATGATCTCGACAGCCAGTGAGACTGCCGGCTCATCATGCGTCGGCGATGACTTCGGCTTCGACCAGATCTTCGGGATCGGGAAGATCTTCGGCCTTTTCAAGGCCGAAATGGAGGAGAAACTCCTTGGTCGTTCGATAGAGAAACGGTTTGCCGACAACCTTCTTGCGACCTGCGAGGCGGACCAGTTTCCGATCGAGGAGAGTTCGCGTCACAGCCGCCGAATTCGCCCCACGGATAAAGTTGATCTCGGGGAGGGTGACCGGTTGTCGGTGGGCGACGATGGCCATGACCTCGAGCGCCGCCTGGGATAGCTTCTGTCGGCTCGCAATACCGTGAAAGGTCCGAAGATAGTGGTCGAACTGTGCCGGTGTGACGCACCGCCATCCCCCCGCCGCCTTTTCGATTCGGACTCCCCTTTCGGCCTCTTCCCATGATGCCGCGAGGGCGACGATCGCCTCTTCGATTTCGCCTTCGCCGATCTCGCGATCGGTGGCCATTGCAATGGCATCGGAGGTGACAGGGTTCCGAGCGGTGAGGATCACCGCTTCGATCAGTGCCGGGAGTGACTCACGATTCATCGGCATCCTCGCGTCGGTTCGGGTCAAACGAAGCCTCGTCGAGCGAGCGTCGGCCGCGTCGGAGATAGATTTCGGAAAACGGCACTCGTTGCTCCGCACGAGCCGCGCCCAGGCGAACCAGTTCCAGGGTGGCGACGATGAGGACCACCACCTCCTCGGGATCCGGTCGTTTGTTGAGGTGGCGCGTGAGTGGCATGAGTTCATCGTCGGTGATCTTTTGATAGATCTCACGCATTTTGTCCTGCACGTTGTACCTCAGGGGAAGGACCTGGATCGGCGGCGGATGCGCCGCAGCGAACCGCTGCATGACGTGGAGATAGGTTTCCGCCAGAAGCCGGAGATCGATTTCTTCCCAGTCGAGCTCGATGTCCTCGTCATCGAGGTCGGCAATGACCCTCGCCGGCCAGATGCACTGGCGGACCAGGTCCTTGTCGTGCAGGATCGAGGCCAGTTCTTTGACGCGGCGATATGCCAGGAGCCGCTCGACCAGCTCCTCTCTCGGATCCCCTTCCTCGGTCTCGGATCTCGGCAGCAGCATCTTCGATTTGAGTTGGAGCAGCCACGCCGCCATCCAGAGAAACTCACCCGCAACCTCGAGATCGAGTTCCTGCATGGCGCGGATGTGCTCGTGGTACTGATCGCAGATGCTCAGAATGGGGATGTCATAGATCGATAGCTCGTTTTTGCGAATGAGGTGCAACAAGAGATCGAGGGGTCCGCAGAAAAAGGCCAGTTCGACGGATGGCCCCAATGGGACGAATTCAGCGAGATCGGGTTTCACTTCCACGCCGGGGAGTATAACCGGCTTGACGGGAAAACCGGGAAATCGGCCTCGAAATATGGACGACGTAATCATGGATAGACACGTAAATTCCCCACATCATCGTCATGACGCGAGGTGCAACCGTGCGTGTTAAGCTCGCGTCGCCGACATACGATCGTCGAGAGGAGATGCAATTGGAATTCTGGGACGGCCAAATGAGCCTCTACGACGACAACCCGCAACGCGAGGTCGGGGCGGAGCGCATGGTCGTGGTTTTTGACCTCGAAACCCAACGGTCCTTCGACGAGGTGGGCGGACGCAGCCAGATGCATCGCCTCGGGGTGTCGGTGGGGGTCGCCTACCGGTACGATACCGACGAATTTCTGGTCTACACCGAAGACAACATTGGCGAACTCATCGCTCTGTTGCTCAAGGCCGATCTCGTGGTCGGTTACAACATCAAGGGTTTCGACTACGAGGTCCTACGCGGCTATTCCGACGAGGACCTGCAGAAGCTGCCGACGTTCGACATGATGTACGACCTCGAGGATCGTCTCGGCTTTCGACCGAAACTCGAGAGCGTCGCGGTCCCCAGCCTGGGTGGGGGCAAATCAGCCGACGGGCTTCAGGCTCTCGAATGGTGGCGACAGGGCGAGGTGGACCTCATCGTCGAGTACTGTCGCGAGGACGTCAGGGTGACACGCGACCTCTATGATTTCGGCAAGCGGAATCGTTGTGTTCTGGTTTCCCGTTTCGGCGGAAAACCCCGTCAGGTCGCCGTCGAGTGGTAGTGGAACAAGGCACCCGGACTGAAAGGCATAGACCAAGTTAATCCATCTTCTGCGAAGATGGGTTCCCGGCAATTCGGTGGATCAGACGGGCGAGATGACTCGGCTCCAGGCCCTGTTTCGTAAGATAGGCGTCGGCGCCCGCTTCGAGCCCCGCCAACCGATCGGCGGGGCGATCCCGAGTCGAAACAATGACCACCGGAAGATCGGAATAGAGATCGCTCGAACGGACGCGAAGGGTGAGATCGATCCCGCTCAGACCGGGGAGATCGACACCGGTGACCACGCAATCATAGGGCTCGACTTCGATCCGCCGAAGCGCCTGTTCCGCCGACTCGACACCGGTTACCAAAAAACCCGCGTCTTCGAGGATCAGACGCATCATCTCCCGTGTCGCGTCCGTGTCATCGGTCAACAGTACGCGCAGAGCCGGCCGGTCCTCCCCGGCCGGTCCGGCACCGAGACCTTCACCGAGATCGAGGGGACCGAGACGCCGGAGCGAAAGCACGGCGACCGGTCGACCCGATGCCAAGAGGGCGATGCCTTCGACGGTCGCAGGGGCGCCGGCAACGGCGGGCAGGGGCCGGACGAAGACTTCTTCTTCGCCGGCGATGGCATCGACCATGATCCCGATGGACGATCCGCCGATGGCCATCTCGATCATGGTCGGGTTGGAGGTCGGGGTTTCTCCGAAGAGCGGTGCGAGAAAAACGGCGCCGATGGTACCGCTGCCCTGTCGAATCTGGGTCCGGCCCTGTTCGGTGAACACCATCTCCGGTCGGAGGCGGCTGAAGGAACGAACGCCGGAAGAAGGCATTGCCAGGATCAAGTCGCCGACTTGAACCACCAGGACCCGTTCTCCGCGGCGGGCAACGGGCACCTCCACGGTGACCCGCGTTCCCGTTTCGAGGGCTGAGCGAATCCAGATGTCACCACCACTCGCTCTGACCGAAGCGGCGACGGCGTCGAGTCCGACCCCCCTCCCCGACACATCCGTGGCGAGATCTCGCGTGGTGAACCCGGGCAGCTCCAGCAGTTGGTAGGCTTCATCAGGGGCGAGCTTCGCCGCGGCCGCCGGATTGACGAGACCGCGTTGGACAGCAACCCTGATCACGGCCTGAGGATCGATGCCGCGGCCGTCGTCCCAGACGACAAGCTGGACCCGGTCGCCGTCGGCCTCGGCGCCGAAATGGATATGACCAGTGACCGGTTTACCCGAGTTCTCTCGGGTTTTGCGGTCCTCGATCCCGTGATCCACGGCGTTGTGGGCGAGGTGGAGGGCGGCTTCACGAACGGCCTCCAGAATTCGCCGATCGAGCTGGACATTGCCGCCGGAGGTTGTGACCTCGACATCCTTGCCGAGTGAACCGGCGAGTTCGCTGGTGTGCCGCGCCAGGGTCCTGAGAAATGGACGCAGGGGCTGGACCTGGAGTCTGAGGGCGGCCTCGAGTTGTTCCTCGCTGAGACGCTGCATGACCTTTGTGCTGGTTTCCAATTCCAGGGCGGCGCGTCGAAGAGAAGCGCCGATTTCAGCCAATACCTGCGCGGGAGATTCCTCGGCGTGCGAGCTCTCGGCGATTGTCGCGAGTTCGAATAGCTTTTCAACCGGAGCGGTGGCCCCCTTGGCGACGATTCGCATCCGAGCGCTTCGCTCCGCCACACCGTCGATGATCTCCGTCGCGACTCTGAGCTCGCCGGAGCCGCCGCGGATGAGTTGTTCCGCGGTCGGCGATGGTTCCATTCCGGTCGTTTTGTGCGATGAGTCAGGGTGTTCGGTCTCGTCCCCCAACGCGTCAACGATTTCGGCAACACGTTCGGTGATGGAGCGTGCGCCGTCGATTCCGGTGGCCTCCTCCCCCACCATGCAGTCCTCGGCCCGATGGCACAGATCGGCGATCTCTGACAGACCCATCAGCCGTCCGGCCCCCTTGAGCGCGTGGAGTTCTCGCCGAACCTGAACGGCGGCGCCGGGATCCGTCGAGGCTTCATCAAAGAGCACCGTCAGACGATCGAGACGCGAACCCGCTTCCTCGAGAAAAAGCGGCAGCAATTCGTCGAGATCACCTCGCATTGGGAATCAGATGCTCGTCCAGCTTTGGACGTTGACGTCGATCCCGAGGATCCCGATCATTGCACCGGAACGGTTGCGCACAGCTGCGGCGATGGTGAAGCACCGATCATCGGTCAGGAGCGAGACATAGGTCGGCGTCACGGTGGTGCGATGATCGCGGCTCACCGCTTGGAACCAGGGCCGGTCGGCGTATGCCTGCCCTACGGAAACCGTTCCCTTCAACCGATGGTCTTCGACGACCTCTCGGTTGACCTCGTAGGCGACCATGGTGCCGCTGGTGTCGACGAGGTAGGCGAATTCGATGTACGGAAAACCGCGGACGACATCGGCGAGGGTCCCCTCGATGACCTCGAGGTTCGCGGTGGAGTCTCTGAGCCGATCGCTCCAACCCAGGGCCTGGTGTTTGAGCGAGTGAACCGAATCGATCCTGAAGCTCTGTGTCAGGAGCTGGATGGAAAGGGCGAGACCGCTCAGCCGTTCGGCCGAACTCGTGAACTGCCGGAAGCTGTCGGCGGTACGTTGGATCAGCTCGCTGATTTCGCGCAAGGTGAGCACCACCTGATCCGAGGCGGTGCGTTGTTCGTCGGTGGCGAGGGAGATTTCTCTCGCTGCGGTGGCCGTGTCGGCAAGGGCCGAACGGAGTTGCTCGATGGCGTCCTGGGTCGATTGGCTCTGTTCGAGTACTCGGTCGGCCGATTTTGACCCCTCCTCGGTCGCCACCACGACCGACCGGATAGAACCCGAGAAACCATCGAGGAGTGAACGGACCGAATCCACCGACTCCCTGGATCGTTCGGCCAGGCGCCGGACTTCCTCCGCGACCACGCCGAATCGATCGCCGTGTTCACCCGCCGCCGAGGCTTCGATGGCGGCGTTGAGCGCCAGGATGTGGGTCTCCTGGGCGATTTCGGTGATGAGGTCCAGGACCCGGTAAATCTCGCGTGATCGCTTGCCGAGAATATCGGCGCGGTCGGCGATGGCCTCGATCCCGTCGCGCAGTCTTCCGACCCCGCGGACCGCCCCCTCGAGCGCATTGGCGCCGGCGTTGCCGGCCTCCTGCGCGCGGGCGACGAACCTCGTCTGCCCGGTGGCGTTGATGGCGATCTGGCCCGCCGTTCGCGCGAGTTCTTCGGTAGTCGCCGTGATCTCGACGACGGCCGCCGCCTGTTGCGCCGCACCGTCCACCAGCGCGGCGGATGTCCCGTGGACGATGCCTGCGCTGGTCGCGACCTCAACCGATGAACCCTGAATCTGTTGCACGAGAGCGGACATGGCGTGCGCCGCGGCTTCCACCCCCTCGTTCATGGTTTCGGGCAATGCGTGGATGGGTTTGAGACATTCGACGAGGTCACCGTGACGCATCTCTTCAAGCGACTTCTCAAGCGCTGCGCTTTGAATGCCGTGGCGTTCCTCGAGGTCCTGGTAGGCCCGCTCGAGTCGGCCCCTGGGTAGCGATACCAGTACGAGATGGGCCGTGAGAGCGGAGAATCCGAGCACCAACCAGGCATCCATGTACCAGCTTTCGTTGTCGTCGTCGGATGAGAGCTCGAGCATGACTCCGCCGACGAGGATCACCACGGTCAAGATCGACATGCCGAGCCACTGTCGCAGAAACGTCGATCGCCTCTCACCCTGCATGACCTCTACTCCTCTCAGCCGACACTCGGCGCGAAAAACAGTTGTACGGGGTCCAGGATCACGACGGGCCGATCATTCACCGAGCTCCGGCCGGCGATCCATCCCGGGTCGTCCTCCCGCCGAGGTTGTTCATTCACCACACCGATGACCCCGAACGCCTCGTCAACGGCCAACCCAAGCGAGGAACCCCCCCCGGGTTCTCTGATGATGACCGTGAGCTCGTGGCCCCCGCCCGGGCCACCCTCCGGATCGAGGAGCGCATGGAGATCGACGATGGCGATCGGCTCCCCCGCGATCTGGGCCAGACCGAGCAACCGAGGCTCCGAGCTGTGCAGTGGGAAGACCATCGGCGCTTTCGTCACCAGCTTGGCTGCTGCCACCGGAATGGCGCAACGGTGACCTCCGCTGCGAACCAGCAGATAGTGACCTTTTCCCTCGGGTTGCTCCAAATCGGTGCGCATGCCGGCCCAGCATAGCATCAGGAGTTGTGGATCAGACCGGCGTCTCCGTTATGTCGGTGCAGAGGACCGAGCCGGTCTTGACCTGCCCTTCGGACCAGTCCATCTCCGACCCGCGAAGACTGTGAGGGATGAGAAAAATCCCCATCATCACGATCCAACCGACAACGACGGCGGCCCAGAGTTTTCTCCTGCGCAGGGCGAGAATCGTCGCGGGCAGCCAGGCGATGACAGCGATGAGCGTCTTGTTGTCGGTGAGATCGGCGCCGTTGCGGCCAACCGGTCCAGTAGGCGCCGAACGCGAACTTCTGCACCACGGGCCCGAGGAAGAGACCCCCGAAAACCAGCAAAACCATGGCGAGAACCACCGAGAGCCGGGGTTCGGGGGTTGACGGTCGCAAAACCTCCAGCAGGGCCCGGGTCGATACCAACATACTGCTGAACATGGCCAGGATATGCGGAATCAGCACCCAGGCCGGGACACCCGCGCGGAAACGCGCCACGACCGGCTCGTTCGAGGGAATCACCATTTCGCCCTCGGCCGTGTCCAGGACCAACCGGTATTCGACCTTCCCTGCGGGCGGTTGGTGCGGCACGATCGCCGCCAATTCACCATCGTCGGCCGCTCGACTCATGGTCACCGATGACCATGGTTCCGAAGTCGGATACCGCCGCCATTCGAGCGAAGCGTGTCGGATGCCCTCGGGAGCCGCCAGGCGGACCTTGAGACCGCCTTCCCCTCCATGGGACCGCGGCAAACGGTAGTCGATCGTCGTTCCCTCCGGTGTCAGCGTCTCGCCGCGTTTCGGATAGCTCGGGCCGGTCATGCGTTGAAAGAGGGCGAGGATCACCGTCAAAACGAAAGCGATGATCCAGAGGGCAATGGTGGTGGTGCGTGAACTCACGCAGCAGATTCTACATGGCCGCGCAAAAAAAAGCCCGCTCCTCACGGGAGCGGGCGATTTCGATGTGGGGTGCGATTCCAGACGGACTACTTCAGGACCGCCTCGACCATTTCTTCGATGACTCCCGGCTCGACCTCTTCAAGCTCATAGCGAACGTTCGCGATGGGCTTGTTGACGGTGATGATCCGCTTGAGATCGATGGGGGTTCCCTCGACGACGACATCGGCGGGTGTGGCGTTGATGGTCTCCTGGAGATCCGAGACCTGCTGGTCGCCGTAGCCCATGGCCGGCAGGATCGCACCGGCATTGGGGTATTTCTCATAGGTTGCCTTGATGGTGCCGACGGCGTAGGGCTTGGCATCGACGATCTCGGCGGCGCCGGCCTGCTTGGCGGCGAACCATCCCGCACCATAGGTCATCCCGCCGTGGGTCAGGGTCGGGCCGTCCTCGACAACCAGCGCCCGTTTCCCGGCGATGAGTTCGGGCTCATCGGCGGTGATCACCGAGTTGCATTTGATGGTCCTGGCGTCGGGATTGACCCTTCTGCAGGTCGCGAAGACCTCTTCCACCTTTTCAGGATCCGCGGTGTTCACCTTGTTGACGATGAGCAGGTCCGAGATCCGGAGGTTGGTCTCGCCGGGATAGTAGCTGAGCTCGTGTCCGGCGCGGTGGGGATCAACCAGGGTGATGTGGAGATCGGGTTTGTAGAACGGGGTGTCGTTGTTCCCGCCGTCCCAAAGGATGACGTCGGCCTCTTTTTCGGCTTCGCGGAGGATCTGCTCGTAGTCGACCCCTGCGTAGACGATAAAACCGTTGTCGATGTGGGGTTCGTACTCCTCGCGCTCCTCGATCGTGCACTGGTGCCGGTCGAGATCCTCGTAGGTTTCGAAACGCTGGCATGCCTGTTTGGCGAGATCGCCGTAGGGCATGGGGTGGCGGATCGCGACCACCCGTTTGCCGAGTTTCTTGAGCATTCGCGAGACATAGCGGGTGGTCTGCGATTTGCCGACGCCCGTTCGGACCGCGGTGATGGCGATGAGGGGTTTGGTCGACTCAATCATGGTCCGCGTCGCCGAGCAGACGCCGAAGTGCGGGCCCCATCCGATGACTTCGCTCGCCTTGTTCATGACATAGGTGTGCGGCACATCGGAGTACGAGAACCACACCTCGTCAATGTCATGTTCGCGGATGATCTTCTCGAGATCCGCTTCGGGGAGGATCGGGATGCCTTCGGGATAGAGCGAACCCGCGATCTCCGTCGGATAGACCCGGTTCTCGATGTCGGGGATCTGCGTCGCCGTGAAAGCGACAACGTCATATTTCTCGTTGTCCCGGTACAGACAGTTGAAATTGTGAAAATCGCGACCGGCCGCGCCCATGATGACGACCTTGGTTCTGTCCATGGATTTTCCTCCTTGGATACTCACGCCGACGTTCACTCCAAACTGTCGGCGACCACCGGGTGAAAAGCTGAACCGGCGGGCGAGCGCATGATACCACCGGTGAAGCTGAGCTTCACCCGTGGACGGAATGATGAATTATGAATGATGAATGATGAAATGCCATCGCAAGATTCTCACCAGCCCCCACGATGAGATTCATGATCATAATTCATCATTCATCATTCATCATTAGCGGTTCACTCCCACTCAATCGTTCCCGGTGGTTTGGAGGTCACGTCGTAGACGACCCGATTGATCCCGCCGACCTCGTTGACGACCCTTCGGGCGATCCGGTCGAGGGTCTCGGGCGGGAAACGGTACCAGTCCGCGGTCATGAAGTCGGTGGTGGTCACGGCGCGGATGGCCAGAACCTGCTCGTAGGTCCGGGCGTCACCCATGACGCCCACCGACCGAACAGGAAGCAGGACACACAGCGCCTGCGAGATCTCGTCGTAGAGACCCGCGGCGCGGATCTCCTCGATGACGATGGCGTCCGCCTCCTGGAGGGTGCTGACCTGATCGGCGGTGATCTCGCCCAGGATGCGCACCGCGAGACCGGGCCCCGGGAAGGGATGACGCCAGACAAAGTCGCGCGGCAGACCGAGTTCCTCGCCCACCCTGCGGACCTCGTCTTTGAAAAGGTCACGGAGAGGTTCCACGAGATCGAGCCCGAGACGCTCGGGAAGACCGCCGACGTTGTGGTGAGTCTTGATCACCGCCGCCGTGCCGCGGATCCCCGAAGATTCAATGACATCGGGATAGAGAGTGCCCTGGGCGAGGAATGCCGCGTCCGGGAAACGACGCGCTTCGGCTTCGAAGACTTCAATGAATTCGCGGCCGATGATCCGCCGTTTCTCCTCCGGGTCGGTGACTCCGGCCAGGGCGGTGAAAAACCGCTCGCTGGCGTCGACCCGGTCGAGTTCGATGCCGAACTCGGCAAAACTCCGCATGACCATGTCGCCCTCGTCTTTTCGCAGGAGACCGGTATCGACAAAGATCGGAACCACCCGGTCGCCGATCGCTTCCCGGAGCAGAACCGTGGTCACCGACGAGTCGACACCTCCCGATACGCCACAGATCACGCGGCCCTGGGGCAACGATTCTCTGAGTTGGTCGACGAGCTCTTTGCGGATGGCCACGGGGTCCCAGTCGCGCCGGGCGCCGGCGAGCTCGATGAAACTCTCGAGCATGGCGGTGCCGTTGGGTGTGTGACGGACCTCGGGGTGGAACTGGAGCGCGACGAGTCGCCGCTCGGGGTCGACCATGGCCGCGATGGGAGAATTTCCGGTGCGGGCGAGAACCTCGAAGCCTTCGGGGACGCGGGTGACGTGGTCGCCGTGGCTCATCCAGACGGTCTGCGCCGCCGGGGTGCCCTCGAAAACCGAGGCGTCTGCGGTGACCTCGAGTTCGGCAAGACCGTACTCGCGATGATCGGAGGACTCGACGCAGCCGCCGAGGTCGCGTGCCATGAGCTGCATTCCATAGCAGATTCCGAGCACGGGAATCCCCAGCGCGAAAAGGGCCCCGTCGATCTGAAGCGCACCGTCTTCAAAGACGCTCGCCGGGCCACCGGAAAGGACGATGGCGATTGGATCGAGGCCCCGGACCTCCGCGGCCGGGATATCGCCGCGTTCGATCATGGTCTTGACCCCGAGCTCGCGCAGACGTCGAGCGATGAGCTGGGTGTATTGGGAACCGAAATCCAGGATGAGGATGACCTCGTGGCGCATGGGCTCTCCAGCGGCGACAGACCGCAAAGTGATGCAGCGGAGAATAGCAGAGGCTCGGGCCCAGGGTTGGGAGAATTGGTTGCAACGGCTCGTTTTCGGGTCTAGAATCGAGCTTGTGAAATTGCCCACATGGCCCGCACAATCGAAATCCAACCGGAAACGGGACCCGAGGAAGACATGACCGCTTACAAACGACACATCGACAATGCTGCGATCTCCGATCTCACCGTGGCTCGCCTCTCGGTCTACCTCAGGTGCATGGACCGACTCCTGGAACTCGGGGTCGAGACCATCTCGAGCCAGGCGCTGGCCGATCGATTCAACCTCAACTCGGCTCAGATTCGAAAGGACCTCGCCTATTTCGGAGAGTTCGGGGTGCGTGGGGTCGGATACAACGTCCGTGAGCTGCGGCAGTATGTGATCGAGATTCTGGGTCTGGATCGGGAACGGCGACTGATCATCGTCGGTGCTGGGAATCTCGGGACGGCTCTGTGTCACTACTCCGGGTTTTCCGGCGGTAATTTCCTGGTCGTCGGAATTCTCGATTCCGACCCGAGCCGGATCGGCGACCCGACGCCCGCCGGTCTTCTGGTCGAAGACGCGGCCCGGCTCGGCGAAATCGTGGCCCAGCGGCGAGTCGAGATCGGTGTGATCACGACGCCGGCATCGGCGGCTCAGGCGGTGAGCGAGCAGATGGCTGAAGCCGGGCTCAAGGCGATCCTCAATTTTGCGCCGATCAGAGTTCGAGGAAACGCAGGTGTGCTCGTCAAGACCGTGGACCTTGGTGTTCATCTCGAAGAGCTGGGCTTTCATCTCACCCACGTGTGAAACGACCGCGGTGTTTTGACCGGGTGGGACCACCGATTGTCGCCGACGGCGAAACCGGTTAGAGTGAGGCGATGGAGACCCCGAAACGGATCGGCAAATACGAGATTTCGGCCCAGATTGCGGCTGGTGGCTTCGGGATCATCTACAAGGGTTGGGATCCCTTCATCAAGCGGCCCGTGGCGATCAAAATGTGCGCCTCACCCGATGAGGAGGTGCGCCAACGATTCCAGCAGGAAGCGCAGTTCGTCGGCAATCTCGTTCATCGGAACATCACACTTGTCTTCGACTTCGGTGTCGAGAACGACATTCCGTATATCGTCCAGGAGTTTCTCTCCGGCTACGATCTCGATCCGCTGGTTCACGCCGGGGTGGTCAAGGACACCCGGACCGCGGTGTCGATCCTCCTCCAGGTCTGCGAAGGACTCGAGTTCGCCCACAAACGCGGGATCATTCACCGAGACATCAAACCTTCGAATATCAGAGTTCTCGAGGACGGCACCGTCAAGATCATGGACTTCGGGATCGCCAAATCCCTCGAGGGCGGCTCAAAGCTGACTCAGACCGGGATTGCCCTCGGGACCGCGGGATACCTCGCACCCGAGCAGATTCAGGGTGGAGAGGTCGACCCACGTACGGATATCTTCTCATTCGGTGTCGTGGCCTACGAACTGGTGACCGGCAAACGACCCTTCGAGGGCGCCTCGCTCTCCAACGTCCTCTACCAGATCCTTAACGATGATCCGACCGTGCCGACCGATCTCTCGGGTGACGTTTCAGAAGACCTGCAACGGATCATTCTCAAATGCATGGCCAAAAACCCGGAGGATCGCTACCAATCGGTCCGGGAAATCTTGGACGCCTTGCGATCGGTTCCAGGCGCCGTCGGCAGTGATGGCGAGTCCATGGTCGAAATCACGACGGGCGTACTTCGGGTTGCCGTTTCCAGCATGATTCCGGCCGCTGGCGGAGAAGAGCCGCCGACACGGAATCTCTCCGCTGGAACGATCGATGACGAAGCCACCGAGAAGGTGCCGACGGGTGGAGACGTCACCGAATTGAGCCGGAGCCCCGAGATCGAGGAGGAGGAAGCCGATCGTCGGAGTCCGGTCTTTGTGATCTTCCTCCTGCTTTTGCTGCTGGTGCTCGGGTCGGGCGCCGCGGTCTACCTTTCGAAGGACGTTCAGAACCTGGTCTTCGGAGCCGAGGGACCACCGTGGATTCCGACTCCGACGCCGACTCCGACCGCGACTCCAACTCCGACGCTGACTCCGACCGCAACTGCGACTCTCGCACCGACCTCCACTCCTGTTCCGGAAGCGACGCCGACACCGGCGCCGATCACGGTTCGTCTTCACGTCGACCCGCCGGCTTCGGTTGAGATCGACGGCCAGCCCCACGACGGTGGCAAGAAAACCAGTGGCGGCCAGGTGGCGCTGCTTCCAGGAACCCACACCTTCACGATTTCGGTTCCCGATTTCCCGCCCAGGGTCATTACGCGGGAGATCACCACCTCCACCGGGACCATCGCCCTCAATCTGGATCTCGGGTGGCTGACCGTCATGGCGGACCCGGCCATCCGGTTGCCGGGAGGCGAGGTCTTCATCGACGGCGATAAGAATCGGATCGCTGCCGCTGATTCGTAAGAAGGTCTCCGCCGGTAAACATGAGTTGGTCGTGCGGTGGCCGGGATCTGACAAGACATTCCGGAGAAACGTCGAGATTCCACAGGCGCCGGCGGAGTTCCGTTTGAGCGTCGCTCCAGGTGGAAGCTGAGGTCGATTTACGACTCCCCCGCTTGCGGCATCACCCACACAACAGGTAGAGTTACCCGATGATCAGGAAAGCTGCGCTCGTTTTTTGCATTCTTGTGTGCTTTGTCGCCGTACCGCCCGGTTCGGCTCAGGAGAACTCGACGACCCCGAGCGAGGAGGCCGCGATTCAGGCTTTTCGTCAGGGTTCATTCTCAAAAGCGGTGGAACTCTACCGCCAGGGCCTGCAGGAAACCGATGATTCCGGCCACCGGGCCCGACTCCACATCAACATCGCATGGACCCTCTTTGCCCTCGGCCGCGAGTCCGAGGTTCAGACTCATCTCCGGGCCGCATTGGTCGAAGACCCGAACCTGACCCTGTTACCGGACTACTACACCCAGGAGTTCATCGATCTTTTCGACAAGGCGCGGATGCGGGGCATTTCCGTCGACAACTCCACCCCACCGCCCGATCTCGAGGTCACCATCGCCGCCATCGAATCTCGAATGCTGGAGAGAAGGGATCTCGAAGGCGCGCTGGCCGATGTCGATCGACTGCTCGATGCCTACCCGGAGGATGGTCGGCTGATCCCGTTGCGGGCGGAGATTCTCAGAGATCTCGGACTCGAAACCGAAGCCGATGATCTCCTGCGCACCTACGGCGGCGATTTCACCCCGGGGACCTACGGAGACCGAATGTCCATTCCGGATCTGATTCTCCGCGCCAACCGCCTCCTCGAGGAGGGCGACAGCGGTACAAGTCTCGAATTGCTTCGACAGGCAGTCGCCCGTCAACCGAACAACGTCGCCGCTTTGGAACTCATGGCCGAGGCGGCCCAGCGCGGTGGTCACTGGGACGAAGCCGAGTTCGCCCTCAAGTCGGCCCTCGGCATGCAGCCCGACAACGTCGGTCTCCAGCTTCGGCTCGGGGAGGTGTTCATCGCCGAGTCCGAGCTTTCCGCGGCACGGGACGTCTTTCGTCAGATCACCGAACGGTCACCCCATTCCGATCGCGGCTGGGCGGCGCTCGGCCTGCTCGAAGCGCGTCTCGGAAACCGCGACCGCGCCCTCACCCATCTCGACCGCGCCATCGAGGAGAACCCGCTCCTACCCGAGGTTCAACTCGCCAGAGGTGAACTTCTCCTCGCCATCGGTGTCGCCGAGCCCGCCTATGAGGCGCTCGAGTCCGCCGCGAACCTCCTCCACGATGACCCGCAGCTCGAGGCTCGCCTCGGTCAAGCCCTCCTCGCCATCGGCCGAAACGCCGAAGCCCTCGAACACCTCCGAACCGCGGTCGCCAACGGATTCGCACCGGACGATGTCGAGCGCGCCCTGGCGCTCGCCCTCGCCCTCAACGGCCTGAACGCCGAGAGCGAACGGGCGCTCTCCCAGGCCGGTATCGCAGAAAACCTGGACACCGATATCATCCGGGGGCTGCTCATGCTCCAGAAATCCAACTACGCCGCCGCGGAGGAGATTCTCCGGCCGGTCGTCACGGCCCGTGCCAACGAACCCACGGTCCTCAATCTCTTTGCCGCAGCGCTTTACAACCAGGACCAGATATGCGGATGCCGTCACCTATCTCGAAGGCGCTGAAGAGATCGACCGATCCGATATCGCCATTGCCGAAAATCTGTCGGTGGCCAGGGCCGCCCGCGCCGCCGAGTTGCTCGCTACGAATGCAACCTCTGTCAAGGCGGCGCCGCAGAAGTAGACCATCTGCGTGCTTCCGGATGAGCTCGGTCAGGCGATGTGGAGAGATCCGAGGAATTCGAGCATCTCAGTAGCGGTGCGCTCGGGTCGGTGGGATGCTTCATAGAGGTTTCGCGCCGCGATTCCCCGATCACTCCAGCCGTCTTCGGCCACGCGGGCCAGGAGTCTCGCCAGATCCGCCGCGGCCGACGGCCCGGGTGTCAAACGAGGCGCGACCGGCTCCGGCAGTTCGAGAAACTGACGAACTCCACCCACCGCCACGGGAACCCCGCAGGCAAGAAACCTGAGTGCGGCGGCGGAGGTTTCGCCGGCCGATGGCGTGCGGTACACGACACCGAGATCCGCCGCCGCCGGAAGGCCGGCCAACTCGGTGGGCTCGACCCATCCGGTGAAAACAAGAGCATCATCCACGCCGGCCTTGACTGCCGCGCGGCGAAGCGGCTCGATTCCCTGCCCCTCTCCGACCACAACCAGACGCACCGGCACGCCGGACTTGGAGGCTGCGGCGACACCGGTGAGAATCTCGATGAGACCCTTTTCGGGGGTCAGAAAGCCGAGGTGCATGAGAACCACGTCGTTCTCCGACAAACCCAGCCGCGCTCGGGCGCTAGCCCGGTCCGTAGTCCGGGGATCGGCAACCGTCAGGCCGATCCGGCCGACTGTGATCCCGGGTAGTTCCCGGCGAACCTGTTCCTCCGCCCATTGTGAATGAACGATGAGTCCGTCCGCCGATTCAAGAAACGCTCTTCGGGCGGGAAAGAGAAACGGGTCGAGGCGGCCATGGACTCCAACAGCCCTCGCTGCCGAGAGCGCAGCTCCGGCTCTGCCGTGCGCGACTTCCAGCGCTCTGGAGTACTCCGAATGATCGCCGAGGGCGATGGTTGATTCCACCAGAAGGTGGTGGAGCACGGCATCGTGGAGCACGACAACGGTAGGTTCCTCACGCCGAAGGCGGTCGAGCAGCCAAAGGTGGTGCGGGTTGTTCCCCAGGTGGATCACAGCGATCTCGCCGGGGAGTCCAACGGCGTCCTGCGCCACCAGGTCGAGTTGTTCCGGCCAATCCGCCGGTGGAGACCAATCCGGCGGGCTCAGAACCCGGACCGTCGCCGACTTCGCGAGTTCGGGAAGGATGTCCAGAGCATAATCAGAAATCCCCGATCTGATCGGTGGAAGGGGCGAGCCCCAGAGAATCTGGACGGGTTTGTTGTGTCGATCCACAACCGAATTCTACCCTTGTCTTGGACATCTGGGTCGGACCGGGCCCTTGGGCAGGGTATGATCATCCCGGTGTCCGCCTTTCGATTGCTCCTGACGGTGATCTATGCCTCATATCTGACCAATGTCGGCCTGTTGCTCATGCTGCTGCCCTGGTCGGAAGGGTGGTCGAGTTTTATCCTTCTGCTCTCACCGCAAATGGCCACCGTTCTGGATAGTCCCGCTGTTCGCGGCTTGGTCAGCGCCTTCGGTTTTCTCCATTTGGCGCTTCTGGTTGGCGAGCTCTTCGTTCCCGGGCGATGGGCGCGGCCGCGATCCTGACACCAACCCGCGGGCCCGTTCGACTTGCTCGTGGATTTGCTCGGGAGTAGACTTCGAATATGGAGGGCCGGGTTCTCATCGTTGACGACGAGGCCTATATTCGTCGTATTCTCTGCTTCAAGCTCGAGCGCGCCGGTTTTGCAACCTTCGAGGCGCCGTCGGCAGAGGCGGCGGAGACTGTGCTCGAGGGCCACGAGATCGATCTCATGCTCCTCGATGTCGGGCTTGCCACGCCGACGAACGGGTTCGACCTCGCTGCCCGCCTGCGGCGCAACGCGAACACCGAACGACTGCCCATCATCCTCCTGACCGCTCGCGGATTCGCTTCGGATGTGCTCAAAGGCCGCGAGATCGGCGCCGCCGGTTACATCACAAAGCCCTTCTCGACCGATGATGTGGTCGCGAGGGTCCGGGCGATCCTCGGCAGTTGACCTCCGCTGCCGTGCCACGTAGGCTCTCCGCCGGAGATTTGACGTGGCATTACTGAACGCAACGACTGAAACCCGGGTGTTTTGATGCGCAGCTGGATTCCCTGGTTGACCGCTCTGGTCATCGTGGTGGCCGATCGGCTCACCAAAATGGCCGTGATCGAGAACCTCGCCAACGGGAGCTGGCACCACGTTTTTCCCGGTCTCACCATCACCCATGTACGCAACCCGGGGATCGCTTTCAGTCTCTTTGCCGATGGCGGGCCTCTGACCCGGGTTCTGCTCCATCTGGTGATCCTCACGGCGGTGGTGGTGATCGCGTGGATGGTGGTTCGCCACGGGCGGCGACGGATTCTCTCCGGTATCGCCTTCGGTCTCATCCTCGGTGGCGCGCTGGGAAACCTCGTGGACCGGATCCTCTATGGATGGGTCCTCGATTTCATCCACGTCTGGGTTCGGGTCGGGGAGCGCACCTGGTCCTGGCCGGACTTCAACGTCGCCGACAGCGCCATCTCAGTTGGTGCGGTCATTCTCATTCTCACTGAACTCTTCAACCCTGAGAATACCGACGATGCACCCGATTCTGATTGACCTGGGCTTTTTCGCCCTGCCCGCCTACGGCGTTCTCCTCGCCACCGCGGTCCTGCTGGCGTTGTGGTCGGCGCGGGTTCGGGCCGATGGAGCCGGGATGGACGGCACCAAGGTCGTCGATTTCGGTCTCTGGCTGGTCATCTGGGCCCTTCTCGGCGCCAAGCTTCTTCTCGTTATCGTCGAGTGGAAACGTTATCTCGGCGATCCTGCACAGCTACTGGGTCTCGCGCGGGCCGGTGGGGTTTTTCTCGGTGGATTCATCGCGGCCGTCATCGCGGCGGCCATCATGCTCCGGCGTTACAACCTGAAGGCGCTCCCGACGTTTGACGTACTTGCCCCGTCGCTCGCCCTCGGCCAGGCGATCGGGCGGCTGGGCTGTTTTCTCGCAGGATGCTGCTGGGGCCGCGAGTGCGCTCTTCCCTGGGCCATCACCTACACCGATCCCGCTGCCGCGGCCAACGTCGGGACCCCGCTGCACGTTGCGCTTCATCCGTTCCCGGTGTACGCGGCCGCCTTCAACTTCACGGTCTTTCTCGTGCTGAGCAGGTTGTATCAGAAGAAGCTCGCCCCGGGTCGGGTCTTCGCCACCTACCTGATCCTCTATGGGATCGGCCGTTCCCTGCTCGAGTTCACCCGCGGCGATGACATCCGCGGTCTCTACTTCGGTGGGCTCGTCTCGACGAGCCAGCTCATCTCGGCCGCCCTCGTCGCCATCGGCATCGCCCTGCACTGGTGGATCGGCCGGCGACAGCGTCGGTGAGCCCGCTCCACCGATATACCGTGCCCGACGAACTTGCGGGCGATCGTCTCGACCGTTGTCTTGCGATGCTCAACGAAAACTGGTCGAGATCCCACACCCGGCGTCTCATCGATGACGGCAGGGTCAGCTGCAACGATCGACCCGCAAAACCGGCAACCATCGTCGCGCCGGGCGACCGGCTCACGGTCGACGAGCCCGAGCCGGAACCCCTCGATATGGTCGCCGAAGCGATCCCCCTCGATGTCGTTTTCGAGGACGGCGACCTGCTGATCATCAACAAACCCGCGGATCTCGTCATCCACCCCGCCGCCGGAAATCCATCGGGAACACTTGTCAACGCCCTCCTCCACCACTGCACCGATCTTTCCGGGATTGGGGGTGTCGCCCGCCCCGGGATCGTTCACCGGCTCGACAAGGACACCACCGGTCTGATGGTGGTGGCCAAGAACGATCGGGCGCATCAGGCGCTGAGCCTGGCGTTCCGGTGGCGCAAGATCGAAAAGACCTATCTCGCGGTGTGCTTCGGTGAAATCACCGATGATGAAGGGGTTGTGGATGCCCCCATCGATCGCCACCCGCGGAATCGGCAGCAGATGGCGGTGGTGAAAGACGGCCGCCCGGCGCGGACGCTCTACACCGTCGTCGAACGTTGGCCGGGGGCATCGCTGGTCCACTGCCGGTTGATCACCGGCAGGACCCATCAGATCCGGGTTCACATGGCCCACGTCGGGCACGCGTTGGTGGGCGATCCACTCTACGCCGGCAGGCAGTGGCGAAACCTCCCCGATCCGCAGGTGGCGGCGTATTGCCGTACGTTCCCGCGGCAGGCGTTGCACGCCATGCGCCTGGGTTTTGTCCATCCGGTGACCGAGGAGCCCATGAGCTTCGAGGTCGGGCCTCCGGAGGACATTCAGGGTTTGTTGGAGGTTCTTCGCGGAACAGTGGGTTGACGCATCCCATCGCAGTTTTACCGCAAAGACCGCAAAGCTCGCCAAGACCATCGCAAAGAACATCGCATTTTTAAGCCATCGCACCATCCCATCGCCCGCGAGACGCGGGCGCTAGAAGGGGCGGAGGTGTTTTGTAGCGCCGACGGTTCGTCGGCGATGGTGGTAGGTCCTAGCGGGTCGGTTTCATCGCCCATGAGCAGGCTGGGAGCCTGCTCCACAATGCCGCTCTGCGTGTTGTAGGGACAAGCATCCTGCTTGTCCTTCAGAGTCTCTCCGGTTGGAGGATCACTGGTCGGATTTGGTCAGGGCTGAAGTGAGCTTTCTTCTGAGGTGTTCCGACACCCTCGGGTCTTTGATTGCGCCTTGGAGGTCTTCCGCGTTGTCGATGTCGGGGAGGGTTTCGAGTTCCTTCCATCGGACACCGAGTTTCTTCAGACGCATTATTGTCACCTCTAGGGTGTTCGAACTCGACCACGGCACGTCGGTGAAGAGATCGACTCCGGGAGATCGCTGACCCACCAGCCAATAGCCACCATCTTCGGCCGGGCCGAGTACCACGGGTTCATCTTCAAGAGCAGCAAAGGCGGACCTGATGTGATCTGGCTGCAGGTGCGCATTGTCCGATCCGATGATGACCACCCGATCGTGGCCCTTGGAGAACCGGTGTTCGAAGCACTCGCTCATTCGAACCCCGAGGTCTCCCCCACTCTGCACCTCGAACGGGATCTCCAGCCCGGCCGCCCACCCCGACGTCGGTTCGCCGGCGAGCGAGATCATGACCTCGATTCCGGTCGCCCGGGCGGTCTCGATGGTGTGTTCGAGTAGCGCCGAGTAGACCGCAGCCGCTGTCTCGGCATCGGTCCCCTCGGCAAGCCGGGTCTTGACCCGACCGGACACCGGTTCACGAGCGAAGATCATCAGGGTCACGTTCACCGCACGACGCCATACCACCTGGCCAGGGTTGCGGGCGCGACCCCGAGATGGAAGAGGATCGGGAACGTGGCGAGAATGAGCCGGGAGCGGATGGGGTGCCGTTCGAACCGCCGCGCGGTGGTCGTCATCACCTGCGGCAGTCGCCTAATCGAACCACGACGCCGGCAGCGGCGGGCCAAAGCAAGGTCCTCCATCAGCGGGATGTCGGGGAAACCACCCAGCGAGAAAAAGACTTCTCTGCGCATGGCAAAACCCTGATCTCCATAGGGAAGCCCCCATCCTCGGGAGCGCAAATCGAAAAGCGACAGCCAGAATCGACGCCAGGCTCCGGGTGGACCGCCGCCCACCGGCTCGGTGCTGAGTCGAAAAGTCGCAAGGGTGCATCCTTCGTCGCCCAGAGCGTTCGCAACTGCCCCGAACCAGGCTTTGGGCAGTACGCAATCCGCGTGAACAAAGAGCAATCGCCCAGCCGACGACGCCGCGGCTCCTCGATTGAGTTGCCCTCCGCGCCCGGGCAGCCCACCGACCGTGACGGCATCAGGGCGGATCGAACGGACGATCTCCAAGGTCGCATCCGTGCTTCCACCATCAGAGACCACAATCTCGACATCGCTCCATGCGCCGACGGCGGCGAGACACCCTTCGATTCTCAGCTCCTCATTCAAGGTCGGGATGACAACCGAGATGCTCGGGAGCGTCCTGCCCATCTCCCGAGAATCCGGCCCCGTGCCTGTTGGCCACGGGGCCGGATTCTCGGGACGAGCGGGATACAGTGTCATCGCCCCCAAGTGTATGATGCCTCCGGGAGGCGCGCTTCATGGAACGCATTGCAGACTTCGACCAGATCCCTTCCCAGGGGATCATCTTCGACTACAAAGAAGGTCCCTTCGACGAGCAGGGCATCCTTCTGCGCACCAGAGACGGGGTCAAGGCGTACAAGAACGAATGTCGCCACCTTCCCATGCGGCTCGACGACCGTGAACCCGCCGATGTCTGGGACCCGAACAAGCGCTACCTCGTCTGCAACTCCCACGGCGCGCGGTATCGTCCCGACGACGGGCTCTGTGTCTCCGGTCCCTGCGAGGGCTCGCATTTGAGAGAGCTGCCGCTGGTCGTCGAAGACGGCGTGGTGTTTCTCGAAACCGCCAAGGTGGGCGGGTTCTTCAACGTGTAGCGGGCTTCGCCCGTTACAAGCTCTCGACGAACTCGGTCATCCTGTCGAAGGCTTCGCGGATCGACTTCACGCTCCACAGCAAGGGCTGGTAGGTCGTGATGGGATAGGCCGTGTCCTTGGCGGTCCACGGATCGAAGGGCCTGATCTCGACTTTGCCCGAGAGTGCGTGTTCGAGTTCGCCGAAGCTCGACAGCAGCCCCGCGCCATAGGCCTTGAGGTCTCCGTCCTGCAGCAGCACACCGTACTCGATGGTGAACCAATAGAGGGTCGCCAGCTGATCGACCTGGGCGTCGTCGGCCTTGAGCGAACCCTCCCCGATCTTTTGCGACAGATCGGCGAATTCGGGGATGGCGAGCATTGGCGCGTGACCCATGAGTTCGTGAACGATGTCGGGTTCGGGGGTGTAGAGGGGTTCGGAGTGGTGGCGGATGTACTGGGTCGCGCAAAAGACGCGTCGCGAGAGGGCGCCGAGAAACTCTCGAGCCGAGACCAACCCGGCCACTGGCTGAAGCGAGAAGCCGGTCCTGGCGGTGAGGAAACGACTTACATCGGCGAGTTGGGGCATCGCATCCCGCCGGTAGCCGATATCGTCGATCACCGCAACGAACTCGCGGCAGGCATGGGTGGGATAGAGCGCGGTGAGCTTGTCGAAGACCGTGGCCCAGGTTTCGCCCTCGGTCGACGAGTACTCGACGATCTTGGGAGGTTCGCCGGAGTTGAGCGGGGGCGCCATGAGCGCGATCTCGTCGCGGCGGCGGCGGTAGTCGAGGTCGCTGAAACCCGGGTGGTCGGCGTCGAGTTCAACGATGTGTCCGGTCATCTGGCCTCCAATGAAACGCTGGATCGCAGTCGAAACTATGGCATGGTGCCTGCACGGCTGACAAGGGAGATCGCGGCGCGTGGTTTTTCGACTTCCAACGAAGCCATGTCAGCGACTCCGGTAAACATGTCATCCTGAGCACCGCCATGCCGCGAGGCGGCGCCTACCCATGGAAAGAACATGGGGTCCCTACCGCGAGGCAAAATGGAACCGCGAAGACGCGAAGCACGCCAAGGTTCCGCCAAGTGTCGCTGTTTGACCCGGGCCCCTTCCGCTCCGGGAAGCGGACCCGAACCAGAAGAGTGCGATGAATCTATGATATGCCTTCGCGGAAGCTTTGCGACCGTGGCGTCTTTGCGGTTTCATTGTGCGCGGCGGCGATCAGCGTGGGCGGCTCCCTTTCCAGCCGGAATCATGGACAATCATTGGGTGATCGCCCGGGAAAATTCTTCACATCGGTTAATCCTCCGCACAGAAGGGCGTTTCAATGGTTGATGAACGAATACCGGAGGAACCCGTGCACGCAGTGATGGCAAACCCAAGACCTGATCCCACCGAGTGGCTCGAGCCGATCTACCGCGAGCACTCGAGGGCTGTCATGCAGTCGGCCTACCGGGTGACGGGCAATCCCGAGGACGCCGAAGACGTACTTCAAACCGTCTTTATCCGTCTCGCCCGTCGTACGACGCCGCCCGACTTCTCCGGTGGCGCCCTCCCCTATCTCCGACGGGCGGCCACCAATGCCGCCCTCGACATCGTCCAATCCAAGAGAGTCAAGACGAGCGTCGCTTTTGACGGCATCACCGAAGCCGTGACCCGCGATGACGCACCTCTTCCCGACACCATTCAGCACGGTCGGGAGATTCAGGAACGTCTCCGCGAGGCGGTGACCGGTCTGAGCCGGCGATCGGCCGAGATTTTCACCCTTCGCTACTTCGAAGGACTCGACAACAAGGAGATCGCCGAAGCTCTCGATACCTCAACGGGCACCGTGGCGGTCACGCTCCACCGGGTCCGCGAACGATTGAAGACCGAAATGGCCCCTCATATGGGAGGCATCCAATGACCGATTCCACCAGAAATGCCGACTTCCTCGACCGCGTTGCGGGCGAGATCCAACACTCCGAGCTCGATGACGATGTCGTCACCGCGGCCACCGATCGGGTCTGGAACGCGATCCACGCCGAGTTCTCGGTGGACGCTCCGCTGCGCTCGTGCGCCGATGTCCAGGCTCTCCTGCCTGCGTTTGTCGCCGAAGAGCTCCCCGAGGGCAAGGCCATCCTCGTGGGCGACCACACTCGAGAGTGCGTCCCCTGCCGACGTGTCCTGCTCGATCTTCGTGGCGGTGGCAACAAGGTGAGTGCTCCGAGCGCCCCGATCAGGCAAAACCACAGCATGCCGACCTGGCTCAAAATCGCTGCCGCGGTTGTGTTCATGGTCGGCGCGTCTTCCATGGCCTGGATGACCGGCGGTAACTTCCTCGCCGAGAAGAACCTCACGGCCCAGGTCGCCTCCATCGACGGATCACTCCAACTCGTGACCGACCAGGCGACCGTCGATTTGGCCGAGGGAGACACCATCCTCGCAAAACAGCGGATCCGCACCTCCAAGGAAGCCGGAGCCTTTATCCGTCTCGCAGATGGATCCATGGTCGAGATGGCGCCCAGATCCGAACTCGCGCTCCGCGGGTCCCGCCGCGGTACGACCATCGAGCTCGGTCGCGGCAACATCATCGTTCACGCCGCCGAACAGGGTCGTGGTCGCCTCGGTGTGACCACCAACGAGTGTGAGGTCGCCGTCAAGGGCACGATCTTCGCCGTCGACCACGGTCTCAAGGGATCGCGGGTCTCGGTCATCGAGGGCTTAGTCGAGGTGCGCCAGGGCGGCACCGAGTCCATGCTCCTGCCGGGAGATCAGATCACGACCGACAAACGGCTCAAGACCGTCGCCATCGAAGACACCATCTCCTGGAGCGTCAACGCCGAAGAACACCGCCGGCTTCTGGCCGAGCTCACTCAGCTCCAGTATGAGGTCGCCAAAGCGGTGGACATCGCCGCACCCCGGACATCCACCCGCCTGCTCGATCTCGGCCCGGCAGACACCGTGGTCTATGTCGCGATGCCGAACCTCACCGAGGGCCTCGGCGCCGCCCGACAGGTTTTTTCGAGCCGGCTCGCCGAGAGCGAAGTCCTGCGCGACTGGTGGCAGCGCGAGATCGTCGATAAGAACATCGACACTCAGATCGAAAACAGTCTCGACCAACTCCAGTTCCTCGGCGACGCCGTCGGCGACGAAGTCGTCGTCATCCTCGGAGCGTCGGGGTTGGCCGGCCAGGGCGCTCCGCTCTTCCTCGCCGAACTCGAGGATCCCCGAGGTTTCCGCTCGCTGCTCGAGGCCCATCTGGCGAGCGAGCCCGAGGCCGCTCGGTTCGTCCAACTCCTGGCCGATCCCGAAGAAACCGTTGCCGAGGGAGTCGAACTGCTGATCTGGGTGACCGAGGATCTCGTGGTTGCGGCGCGCACCGCCGATCTGATCCAGGGCGTTGCCGATCGTCTCGACGGCACCGCCCAGAACACCTTTGTCGGCACCGAACTCCACCAACGACTCGGCGACCGTTACGCATCGGGTGTCGAGTGGCTCTTCGGTATCGATCTGCAGAGCGTCTTTGTCGAGGCCACCGGGAACACCAACCCCGAGAATGTCGCCATGATGGACCGCCTCGGCCTCTTTGACGCAACAA
The DNA here is from genome assembly GCA_963753035.1 of uncultured Acidobacteriota bacterium. Lineage (GTDB taxonomy): Bacteria > Acidobacteriota > Thermoanaerobaculia > Thermoanaerobaculales > Sulfomarinibacteraceae > JAHECW01. The sequence continues at coordinate 154,887 of CAVWAW010000015.1, forward strand.
CCATGGTCTTCGAGCGCCACCGCGACGAGACCGGCTCGAAGATCGACGCCGATATCCGTTTCAACGGTCCCCGTCGTGGTGTCGCGGCCTGGCTGGCCGAACCGGCGCCGCTGGCGACCCTGGACTTTGTCTCCCAGGACGCCTATCTCGTGTCGGCCGCGGCCGCCAAGGACGGCGTCGAGCTCTTTGACGAACTCCTGGGGATGGTCTCCACCGTCGGGCCCGATGCGCTCAGCGAACTCGAGAGCTTCGAAAACGAGATCGGGATCGATCTCCGGGACGATCTCGCGGTCGCCATCGGTGGTGAGGGGACATTTGCCGTCGACGGGCCGGTCCTGCCGCTCCCCACCTGGAAGCTCATCATCGAAATCTACGATCCCGCCACCCTCGAACACGCCATCACCGAGGTGATTCAACGGGCCAATACCGAACTGGCCGGCAATGGCGCCGAACCGATTTCGGTCGAAGTCCGAACCGCGGACGGACGAACTCTCACAACCCTGCGCCATCCATCGAGCCCGATTGCCTTTACCTATACCCTGACCGATGGTTTCCTGATTGCGGGTTCAAGTCGATGGGCAGTGGAAAACGCCATCGCCGTGCAGCGGTCGGGGATGGGGCTCGCGTATACCGCCGCCTTCCGCGAGCTGCTGCCGAACAACGGTTTCACCGACTGCTCGGCGCTGATCTACCGGAACCTCTCACCGATCCTCGGCGCCCTTCCTCAGGGAGCGATGGGCTCTCAGCTCGGTCGAGTACGAATCGCTGCTCAAGGACAGCGCCGCTCCCGGTCTGTTCTGCGCTTATGGGTTGGAGGACCGGATTCTGGTCTCGGGCTCCGGGCCGAGCCTGGTCGGCCTCGCTCCCATACTGGGTCTCCAGAGCCTGATGGATTTCGATGGGATCGTCGAAGACGGCTCGGACGAGCTATCATCTCCCGAATGAACACCACTCTTGACCAGGGCGCGCCCGTCCTCGAACTCGACGGTCTGACCGTCAAGCTCGGTCGTCGGACGATCCTCGATGGGCTCGAAGCCTCGTTCTCCGGTCGGGCCATCGGTCTGCTCGGACCCAATGGCGCGGGCAAGACCACCCTTCTGCGCACCCTGCTCGGCTTCTACCCGCCCATCGCGGGAGGCGCGCGGGTATTCGGGCGGGAGCTCGGGTCATCGGCGAAGGAGATCCGCGCCGAGATCGGATACATGCCCGAGTCGGACGCCTATATCGCCAACATCACCGCGATCCACTTTGTCAGGCTCATGGCGGAACTCAGCGGTCTGCCCCCCGATGCCGCTCTCGAGCGATCCCACGAGGCGCTTTTCTACGTCGGTCTCGGCGAGGCGCGCTACCGCAAGGTCGGGACGTTTTCCACCGGAATGAAGCAGATGGTCAAACTCGCCCAGGCCCTGGTTCACGGGCCCAGGCTGCTCATGCTCGACGAACCGACAAACGGACTCGATCCACCAGCCCGAAAACGGATGATCGATCTGGTCTGCGACATCCGCGATCGGGGGACGAGCCGGATCATTCTCTCCTCGCATCTTCTCGGCGATGTCGAGACCGTGTGCGACGAGGTCCTGATCCTCAAGAATGGCGAAAATCGCGGACTCCTGCGATCTCGAGGCCGATCGGCAGGCCAACAAGAACTTCGTCGAAGTCGATCTCGAGGCTCCCAACGACGAATTCGACAGCGCCGTGGCGGCGCTGGGATGCGAGATCGCCTCGCTCGAGCGCGGAAAACTCAAGTTGGTCATGCCGGCCGATGTTTCCACCCGCGAACTGTGGATCGCGGCCGATGAAACCGGCGCCGGGATCCGCCGTCTCGATCTGAAACGGGATTCGCTCCAGGACATCTTCCTGCGGGCCATGGAGGGGAACTGACCATGGCTGTATATGAGCGGATCTGGCGTCGCTACGACGGCAACGTGACCCCTTTGAAGTGGCGCGCCGCGGTGATCACCAAATACGCCCTCGCCGAGGCCTTCTCGTCGAGGATTTTCGCGGGGTTTTATGTACTTTGTCTGCTGCCCACCTTGATCGCGGTTCTCGCGGTCTACCTCTCATCCAACGATGAGTTGATGTCATCGGTACAAGGCCTCAGCGGTTTTGCGAAATGGCTCACAGCCGTATTCGTGAAGTGGCTTTTTCTTTGGCAAGCGGTTGCTGCATATCTGGTGACGGTCATCATTGGGCCGGCACTCATCTCGGTTGATCTGTCGAACAATGCGCTCTCTCTGTACCTGGCGCGGCCGGTCTCGCGATTCGAATATGTCATCGGGAAACTCGGTGTGCTCTTCGTGATCCTCTCGCCTATTACCTGGCTGGGCGGTCTCTTTGTCACCGGGCTCTGTTTTGGGCTCAAGGTGGAGGTCCCCGGGCTCTCGATTGTGCGATTGGGTGTTGCCAACCTGGTTGGGCACTTGATTTGGATTACCGTCATCTCCTTGCTTGCGCTTGCCATCTCCTCATTGGTTCGCTTTAAGCCCGCCGCGACTGGAACCTTGTTGGTCATCATTTTTGTCCTTGCGGCGTTCGGCCAAGCGGTGAACGCTGTAACAAGGACATCGGTTGGCGATCTGGTGAATCTGGTCCGTGCAATCGTGAACGTCGTTTTCTGGATTCTCAACCTGCCATTGGTTGGTGACCTCCCCGTTGGGGCGAGTTTCTTGACCCTCATCGCCACCTGCGCACTGAGCATCTGGATACTCCACCGCAAGCTGCGCGCTCACGAGGTGGTCGGATGAGCGCCGGGACCATCACCGTCAGCAACGTCTCGAAGTTCTACGGCGAGGTTCTGGGCGTCAACCGGGTGACCGTCGATATCCAACCGGGTCTCACCGGTCTCGTCGGGCCGAACGGATCGGGCAAGAGCACACTGATGCATCTGCTGTGCGGTCTGCTCAGACCGACGCGCGGCGCCATCAGCGTTCTCGGCATCACCCCCGATCGACCCGAAGAGCTCTTCCGCGTTGTCGGTTACTGCACCCAGTACGACAGCTTTCCCAACGGCTCGACGGGCTACAGCTTTCTCAACCACACCCTGGCGCTGCACGGTCTGGATTCAGCGCAAGCCGACTCCAGGGCCAGGGAGATTCTCGATCGCGTCGGTCTGACCGAGGCCGGCAATCGCCGGATCGCCGGCTACTCCAAGGGGATGAGGCAACGGATCAAGCTCGCCCAGGCGATCTCCCACGACCCCCGTGTGCTGATCCTCGACGAGCCCCTCAACGGCCTCGACCCCATGGGTCGCGCCGAGATGATCGATCTGTTCAAGGAGTTCGCTCGCGACGGCCGCCACGTCATCGTCTCGAGCCACATTCTGCACGAGGTGGATCTGATTTCCGATGGCGTCATCATGATCCACGGAGGTTCGGTGGTGGCCGAGGGGTCCATCCGCGATGTCCGCGGTGAGATCAAAACCCAGCCGCTTCAGATCCTCGTCCGTTGCGACCGGCCGCACGCCATCGCCGCAAGGGCCTTCGAAATGCCCCACGTGGTCGAGGCGCGGATCGTCGACAATGCGACCGGGATTCTTCTGCGCACCACCAACGCCGCGGCTTTCTTCCCCGAACTCGGCAAGCTCATCCTCTCGAGCGGGGTCGAGGTCGAGACCGTGACCCCTGCCGACGAAAGCGTCCATGCGGTGTACGACTATCTGATCGGCGACCCTGGAGGCGGACGATGACCAGCGGCAACTCTCACGGCTGGCCATTGTGGCGGCGCCAGATCACCGTACTGGCGAAGCAGGAAATCGGTCGGAGTGTCTTCAGCAGGCGAGCGCTGCCGGTGTATCTGCTCGCCGCCATGCCCATCGCCCTCGCGCTTCTCCGGGCGCTGTTTCTGCCCGACAGCCAGCGTTCGCACCCGGGCCACACCACAACGGAATTCGCCAACGTCTACCACTTTTTCATGCTGCGTTTCATCGTCTTTTTCTCTGCCGCCCTGCTCTTTGTCAAACTCTTCCGCGGAGAGATCCTCGAGCGTTCGCTCCACTACCACCTGCTCGCACCGGTACGGCGGGAAGTACTCGCCGTCGGCAAGTATCTCGGTGGTCTCATTGCCTCCGCGGCCATCCTCGGGGCCACGGTGGTGCTGACCATGGTGCTCTTTTACCTCCCGCACGGCAGCGAGGGGATGGCCTATCTCACGAGCGGGTCGGGGCTTGGAGATATCTTTGCCTATGTCGTCACCACCGTCCTCGCCTGCGCGGCGTACGGCGCCCTTTTCATGCTCGCGGGTCTCTTCTTCAAAAACCCCATGGTTCCCGCGGTGCTCTTTCTCGGCTGGGAGGTGCTGACGCCCTTCCTGCCCGGGTTCCTCAAGATCTTGAGCGTCGTTCACTATCTCGGATCACTCGAACCGGTGCCGATCTCCCAGGGGCCCTTCGCCCTCATTGCGCAGCCGGTGCCGGAGTGGCTCGCGGTGTTCGCGCTTCTCGCCATCAGCGGCGGCCTGCTCGCCCTCAGCGCCTGGAAGGCCCGAGGCCTCGAGGTCACCTACTCGACGGAGTAGTCATCCATCGCAGTTTCACCGCAAAGACCGCAAAGCTCGCCAAGACCATCGCAAAGCCATCGCAGGTTTGACTCGTCGCAACATCGCACCATCGCCGACGAGACGTCGGCGCTACAACCATCGCATCGCCCTTTGTAGCGCCCGGCTCCTTGTCCGGGCGCTCCCCTGGAGGGCGAAGAATGATCGCGGGCGATGGGATGCTGCGATGGGTCTAATTGAGACGGCCATTGCGATGGGCTTTGCGAGCTTTGCGGTCTTTGCGGTTAAAAAAATGCGCTGGATGGTTACTCGGTCGGGTCGTTCTTTTCGAAACCCCAGAAGACGGGTTCGGGTTTGAGATCGACTCCGAGGTGTGCGCGGACGCCCCTGCGGATGTCCCGCGCGAATTCGATGAGCTCTTCGGTGCTCCCCTGTCCTCGGTGGATGAGGGCGAGGGCGTGATTGGTGGAGAGCCCGACCCGTCCGCGGGTCGCGCCCCTCGGGAAACCGGCGCGTTCGACGAGCCACGCTGCTGAGAGTTTGAAGCGGCCCTCCCCCACCTCATGTGCCGGAGGACGCTGATCAAACCCGAGCACACCGAGAATTCGCGCCGCGGCAACCACGCTTTCGAGCATGGCGCCGTCGACCACCGGATTAACGAAGAACGAGCCGACGCTTCGTCGGTTCGGGTCGTCATCGTCAATGACCATGGATTTCGATCGGCGCAGATCGAGGATGGCGGCGCGGAGTTCACCGAGGCTCGGCGCGCCGGCGCCGAAGCGCTCCGCCACCTGCTGATAGCTGAGATTCGGCGCTCCACCGGCGACGAGACTGAATGTGACATCGAGGATGATGTACGGGTTGTCGTTACGCCGAAACACGCTGCTCCGGTATCCGAAACCGCACTCCTCGCCGGCCCAGACGCGCTCTTCGAGCGTCTCACGATGGAGCACCCGAACGCTCGTGATGGCCTGGGCCACCTCCTGGCCGTAGGCGCCGACGTTCTGGATCGGGGTGGCTCCTGCGGTGCCGGGAATCCCGGACAGGCATTCGATACCGGCCAGATTCTCACCCACCGTGGTTCTCACGACCTCGTCCCAGACCTCTCCGGCAGCGGCGGTGACGAGGACGCTGTCGCGGCCACGGTCGATCTCGATCCCGCGGATTGGCGATCTTCAGGACCAGCCCGCGAACCCCACCGTCCGCCACGACGATGTTGGATCCGCCGCCGAGCACGGTGACCGGAAGCCGGCGTCGGCGGCCCACCGCAGCGCTTCGCGGATTTCGGCAACGCTCGTGGCCTCGAAGAACCGATCCGCGGGTCCGCCGAGTTCGAGGGTTGTGAAGGGCGCCAGCGCGGCGTTCGTCGTTGCTTCGATCATCCGTTGCAGTGTGCACCAAACCGACCGTAGCGGCAAACCGAGCCTCTTGCAACATTCGGGATTGCGGCAGGAATCGACGCATTTGGGACCATCGCCCGCGGGGACGCGGGCGCTACAAAATCGCGAACAACCTTGTAGCGGAGGCGTCCCCGCCTGCGATGGACCGCTGTGGTGAGGCTGGCACCTCGTGGTCCTGCAGGATTTTGCCCGAGGCTCAACCGTATGCTGCCGGAACCGGGAGGTCCGTCGACTGCGGCGAACCACCCCCGAGTGGTCCACGAAACTGAAGAGTATACTGGGAAGCATGCCCCTACAATTCATTACCTCGAGTTTCAATGGCGAGAGTGAAACACCAACCCGGGGTTACCGCGTACAATCACCATCCGGAGGAACCTATGTCTTTGTTCGCCCTGAGTGTTCTCATCGCCGCTGCAGCGATCAGCCCCGCCACTCCTGCCGGACCGCCGGCGGGTGTTTTCGACCCGCCGCCCGTGGTCCGTCACCAGCTCGAAGAGGGCGCAAGCAAACAAGCGGCGTACGAGGAGCACCAGCGATCGCACGCCGCGGACGCCAAGAACTGGGCATCGGAACTGCCACCACCCCTTTACGATGTGAAGGACTACGATATCGACGTATTTGTCGATCCGGCGCGGCGGATCATCTCCGGATCGGTCACGGTGACCCTCGCGGCCGTCGTCGACGGTTTGGCCGACGGTCACCCTGGACGCCGATCTCGGTCTCCGCATCCTGTCGGTGATCCAAGTCGGTGAGCAGCAGTTTCCGTACGACAGCCCAACCGAGGTCCCCTTCGAACACGTCGATGATCGTTTGACGGTGACGCTGGCCCAGCCGTTGCCGGCGGGCGACGTGGTCAAACTCCAGGTGACCTATGGCGGTCACGCGTGGCGCGGCGGTCTGATCGGCGCCACCGGTGTCAATTGGTACTCCAACGGCGGCACACCGGTGATCCACACCTTCGCTCAGCCCTACGGCGCACGGGTGTGGTGGCCGTGCAACGACCGCCCCGATGACAAAGCGCTGGTTTCTCTCAGAGTGACGGTTCCGGAAGACCTCGATGTCGCGGCCAACGGACGCGAAGAGACGCGCACGGAAAACGGCGATGGAACCGCCACCAGCTACTGGCAGTCGCAGTATCCGGTGCCCACCTATCTGGTGGTGATGCACGTCTCCGATTTCGTCTACTCCGAATCGACCTACACCGGTCTCGACGGCACGACCATGCCGGTGGGGCTCTGGGCCATGCCCCAGGTTGCCGACCAGGCCGAAGAGGATCTCGCCGTCACGGTGCCCCAGATCGAGGTGATGGCCGGACACTGGGGCGAGTACCCCTTCATCGAAGAGAAGTACGGCAACGCCACGGTCTTCTTCGGCGGCGGCATGGAGCACCAGACCATGACGACGCTGGCGGTCGGCGTCGGTCGGCGACCCGTGGATGCAGTGGCTCAACGTCCACGAACTCGGCCACCAGTGGTGGGGCGACTGGGTGACCATGGACGACTGGCGCCACATCTGGCTCAACGAGGGCTACGCCACCCACACCGAGTGGCTGTGGGCCGAACACCTGGGCCCGGAGGTCTTCGCGCAGTATCTCGCGGATGAAGACTGGCGCGGCTGGTTCAGCGGCCCCGTCTTCGACAATCCCTCGCCCTTCTCGTGGACCATCTACGCCAAGGGCTCGTGGGTCGCGTGGATGCTCCGCCACGTCATCGGTGACGACGCGTTCTTCGACGCCATGGCGGCCTATCGCGCAGCCAACGCCGGCGCCACCGGGACCACCGACGAGCTCCGGGAGGCCATGGAGACCGCCTCCGAAATGGAGCTCGACTGGTTCTTCGACGAGTGGGTCTACGGTCTCTACCGCCCGCGGTACGTCTATGACTGGAGCAACGGCGCGGGTTCGATGCTGGAACTCACCGTACGCCAGGTCCAGACCAACACCGGACTCTTCAAAATGCCCATGAACATCCGTGTGACGACGGCGAGCGGAACCGAGGACCACCGGGTGTGGATCGAAGCCCTTGCCGAACAGACCGTCAGCATCCAGCTCCAGGCCGACGCCACGGCGGTGGAGCTCAACCCCGACACCCACGTCCTGTGCGAGATCGCCCACGCTCGGAGCCGGATCTCGAGTTGGGCCCGAGCTTCCCCGACGGCTACGACTTCGGGATCGTGCCCGGTTCGGCAACAGCCACCCGGGAGCTTCCCCTGACCAACACCGGCGGCGCCGATCTCGTCATCGAGGGCATTTGGCCCCAGAACGGCAGTGTCTTCGAGCTCGAAGACCCTCCCGAGTTCCCGCTTGACCATTCCTCCGGGTGAGACCGCGACCGTCACAATCCATCTTCGACCCCGCCGGTTTGGGTAGGACGAACGACACCTTCTACATCCAGAGCAACGACCCCGATCGCGAAGGCGGCGCCTGGGTCCCGGTCGCCGGCAACGGCTCGCTCGTCGAGGACGCCCGGTTGGCGGTTCCCGGCCTCGGCCTCCGTGGGCAGAACCCCGGTGGGAGGAACCTCCGAAGCCACTTCAACGCCATCAACCTCGGCGGACAGCCCCTGGCGGTCCAGACCACCGTCGAGGGTGAGGGCTTCTTCCTGGGAACGACCGTTCCGGCGGTCTTGGCGCCCGGCAGCACCAACGAGGTCATCGTCCGATTCCACCCGACGGCGGTCGGCGCCGCCACCGGGTCGGTGATCTTCCATCAGGGCGATCCGGCGAACCCGCTCACGACCGTTCGTCTTCGGGCACGGGTGATGCGGCTCCCCGGCTCGAGATCGATCCTCCCGCACTTTCCCTCGGGGTCGGAGACGACGAGAATCACGGCCTCGGTCCTGGCTTCGAATACGGGTAGCGAGCCTCTGTTGATCACGGTGATGAACACGGAGAGTCCCTATCGGCTGATCGATGACCCCAATCTGCCGCTGGAAATCGCTCCGGGATCGGCCGTGGCCATCGAGGTCGGTCTGCTCACCGGCGTCTCCGGAACGATCTACGGAGATCTCGTGATTCACAGCAACGACCCCGCCATTCCAGTGGCCAGGGTGTCCTCTGCGGGCCCACGCGAGCGACGATCCGACGGACATGGCGAGCTTCCCGGCTGCCGCCAGCGGACCCGGTCTCGGAGACACCTTCTGGTCATCCCGCGCCTATCTCCTCAACCCCACCGATGAGACGCTCTACACCGATCTTCTCTTCCGCCCCGGCGACGAGCGGTCGGCCGACCACCCCGATGCGGGCTACGAAATCCCGCCACGATCGCAACGCGTGATCCCGAACCTCGTCACCGCCACCGGCGCCGAGGGCAGCGGAGGGGTCAATCTCCGCACCAGCGATCCCGGCCTGGTCGCGGTTTCCCGCACCTTCGCCTCGGGCTCTGACGGCACCTACGGTCAGTTCATCGGCGGTTGGGACCACAGCGAGGCCCTCTCGGGTGACAAGCGCTATGTGCTGGCCGGCCTCGCCGGCAATGACGGCTTCCACACCAACGTCGGTGTTCTCAATCTCGGTGACGAGACCCTCGCCGTGGATGTCACGCTTTTCAGCTCCGAGGGCGAGCACCTCGGAACCAAGAGGATCAACGCGGTCCCCGGTGGGTTCAAACAGGTGGTCTCGCTCATCGACAAGCTCACCGACGAGATCGTCCGCGGCGGCTACGCCACCCTGGCTGCGGTGGACACGAGGAGCGAGCTTCCTGGCCTACGCCTCGGTGGTTGACGACGCCTCCCACGATCCGACCCTGGTGCTTCCCGAGGGACATGGCGCCCGCTGTCACGACCCTGGATTTCGCCGTTCCGGCGGTGGCCTCCCTACCCGGATCGGGTGGAACACCTGGCGTTCCCAACTCGATGTGGTGAACATCGCCGAGACGCAACGGTCCGTCACCATCGAGTACAACCGTGAGGACGGCTCATCCGTCGCGAGCATGGCCATGACCATCGAACCCGGAAAGAGCCTCCACTTCGACGATGTGGTGGGCGGACTCTTCGGCGAACAGGGCAAAGGATGGCTCAACGTGATGGCCAACGGCTCGGGGGTGGTTTCCACCAGTCGGACCTACAACGACGATGCTTCCGGGACCTACGGCCAGCTGATCCCAGCCTTCCCCCACCTCGAGGCGGCCGGATCCGAGTCGACAGTGGTGCTTGCCGGGCTGAGTTCGACGGGCGGCTTCCGGACCAACATCGGAATCACCTCTCTCGGGGCTCATTCCGATCCGTCTGCCGGCTCGATCTCTTCACCAACGACGGCGCTTCGCATCGGAATGAAGGTGATCGAAATCCCGAGCGCGGATTCACCCAGGTCGAACGGGTGCTCGGCGACGAGTTCGGATTACATTGGCGAGGCATGGGCCGAGATCTCCTGCTCCGACCCGAGCTCGTTCTTCGCCCACGCCTCGGTGGTCGACGAGAATCACCGGTGATCCGACCTACATCCCGGGACGGCTGGCGATGCGCCATGAGCGATTCAAGAACGATTCCTGTGTGGGCGGTCACATGCTCGGCGAGGTACATGAGGTAAAATCGGAATCGTCTATGGATAATCACCGCCGTGGCCAAGATCCTCGTAACCGGCGTCGACGACCCGGTTTACAACGCTGTCGTCAATGTTCTGTCGCCCTGGGATTCGACATCCACCGGGCGCCCTGGGACGACTATCTCCGCGATCACGTCCAGATCACGCCGTTTGACGTGGTCATCGCCGAACTTCCAGCCCGACCGGTGGGACCTGGAGAAATTCTTCAAGGCCATGCGGACCCGGGGATCGGCCTGCCACCACAGCGGTGTGATCCTCATCGCCCCGAACGCCACCGTCCGAGTCGCAAAGGCCCACTCGGGCCACGGCGCCAACAGGATCATCAGCGACCGCGGTGTTTCCTCCCAGCTCCAGGACAGCGGTCTCCGAACTCCTCGGGGTCGCGCCGAGGATGCCGGTGACCACCAACGCGCGGATCAAGATCTATGTCAAGGGCAAACCCGTCCAGTCGTTCTGCCAGACCCAGAACCTCTCGGCTACCGGGGTTCTGATCCGCGGGTTCTCGCACTATCCGCCCGGTTCGAAGATCGACTTCGAGATCAGCCTGCCGACCGACACGGCCCCGATCAAGGGTCGGGCACCATCAGCCGCCGCGCCGAGAGGCGAATCGAGCGGGTCGAGGGCCTGGGGATCAAGTTCACCTCGTTCCACGGCACCGATCAGCACCGGCTGGCCGAGTTTCTCGCCCCCAGGGTAGAGACTTAGCGGAACATTACGAATGATGAATGATGAATGATGAATTACGAGCCCCGTCAGGTGGTCGATAGCGATGTTCAGCGACTTCGGTGCGGACCGCTGTACTACTCAAACGCCTTCGACTCCATTCTACTCATCTCACTTCGTCAGTCTTGCCGTTCGATGAGCCAGCCTTTGGCTTTGGCCTCACCCACGGTGATCTCGGTTTCCTTGATCCGTCGGTAACCCTCGGGCACCGGTGAGTCGGCGGATCACCACCTCTCGCTTAGCCCGGACGTTTGATCGACCCAGGCGTTGGTCCCTCGCCATCGCAGGCGGGGCTGTGGTGCTCGCCGACGACGACCCATCCCTCCGGCACCGCCGCCGACGCGCAGATCACCCGGTTCTTGCGCGCCTTGGGGTTGTCGAGTCGATCAGTCATCGGCAGCCGCTCCCGCCACATCCGCTCGAGCTCATCGACGAGATCGATGTCGGCGCGGATGCCGTTGACCTGGTTGATCTGGACGATGGTGGTCGGCGAGGTGATGTTGACCTCGGTGAGGAACTCGCCGATGAAGTCGAGTCCGAGGAGGTGGAGCCCCATGGGGTTGAGATCCGCGGCCACCACCCGGCAGGCATCGAGCTGTTCGTTGCGTCGGTTCGAGCGCGGCCGCGGTGGCGCCCTGATGAAGATTGGCGAGCCGCGAACCCTCGCGCCGGGACCCGCAGGACCGAGCCGAGCACCCGCTGTTCGATGGTCAGGATCCTCAGATCACCACTGGTCTCGATGGCGTCGAGGAACGGTTGGACGATGACCTCCGGACCCCACTCCTCCCAGTAGCTGCGCAGAGCCGACTCTTCTCTTCGTCGGACGGAACAAAATCGATGCCGATCCCGCAGTAGGTGTTCTTGGGTTTGCAGACCGCCTCGCCGGGCTGGGCCCGAACCGCCCGGACGAGTTCATCCGGGCTCGCCGCGACCATGGTCGGTGCGGCGTACTCCGGATAGCGAAGGTGAACGGTGTGTTCGGAAAGCTGATAGGTGGCCGGCGGCCGGTTGACCTGGAGGACGCTGTCGGGCGCGGACTCGAAGTGCCTGGCATAGCGGATGAAACGCTCGTCGACGGGTGGATCGGTCCGGTGCAGGACAATCCGGTAGTCGGTGATGGCCGCAGCGTGTTCGGGACCGAGATCCCAGAACTCGGCTCGCGCCGCGGATCGGCGCTGTAGATCGTCCGAACCGGAAGCTGGGCGAGAAAATCGGCGCTCGGCAGCTCGACATCGCTGGCATAGAGATCGAGGTAGTCCACCTGGATTCCGCGCCGGATGAGCTCGACGCTGACACAGACTCCGAGGTCGAAGACCGGGTTGAGTCGGTCTGGAGGATCGGCAACGATGAGGTAGCGGGTCTTCATGGTCGAATCCTCTCATAGCAACAGCTCGTGGAGCAAAAGATCTTTCCAGCGTCAATGCGATCTCGTGACGAGGTCGGCGTTTCGGAACGCTCGATCTCGTCAGCAATCGAAAGCGGGGATTCGCTTCAATTTGACGAGATTCATCGATCACTGGCAGCATGAGCTGGATGCTTCAAATCTGGCCGGTGCCGATCTTCTCCGACAACTATGTGTGGATTCTCGAACGGGAGGGTTCCAACCGGGTCGCCGTGGTCGATCCGGGTGACGGAGAGCCGGTGATCGAGGCGCTGAGCCGACCGCGATCTCGAGGTTGCCGCCGTCCTCATCACCCACCACCATCACGATCACGTCGGTGGCCTGCCCGAGCTCATCCGCCGCTACCACCCACCGGTCTATGGATCCGCCGCCGAATCCGTCGCCGGAGTGGACCACCCGGTTGCGCGGTGGCGATCACGATTTCCCTGCCCGACCTCGATCTCGGAGTTCGAGATGGTGGCCTTCCCGGGTCACACCATCCGGCCACATCGGCTATTTCGGCGCCGGCTGCGCCTTTGTCGGCGACACGCTCTTCGCGGGCGGGTGCGGGCGGGTGTTCGAGGGCACCATGGGGCAGATGCACGAGTTCATTGACCGGACTGGCCGAGCTGCCACCCGAAACCATGGCCTACTGCGCACACGAGTACACCGCTTTCCAATCTCCGGTTCGCCCGCGTGGTGGAGCCGGGCAACAGCGCCCTCGCGCACGGGCTCGAGACCGCAGAGGTTACGCGAGCCGCCTCACAGCCGACTGTTCCCTCGACCATCGGTTACGAACTCGAGACCAACCCGTTCCTCCGTTGTGGCGAAGCCGTCGGTGCGCAGAGCCGCCGAGTCGCACGCCGGACACGCGCTCACGACCCGTGCCGAGGTCTTTGGGGTGCTTCGGTGTCTGGAAGGACGGGTGGTCGGGCTGATGAGCGAACCAACCCCCACGGTTCGGGTGTACACGCGTCGTTGGTGCGGCTACTGCCACGCTGCGCGGAGACTGCTGACCAAGCTGGAGATCGACTTTGAAGAGATTCCCCTCGATGGCGAGCCCGAAATCCGTCGGTCGTTGTCCGAAGCGAACAACCACTGGCCGACCCTGCCCATGATCTTCATCGGCGATCACTTTGTCGGCGGCTACACCGATCTCGCTCTGATTCATCGCCGAGCGGCAGACTTGAACCAATACTGGAAGGCAGCTGCCTAATGCCCACCCCACGCACCAGCCTTCGACTGGTCTTGTTTCAGATCCGCGAAGACTCCGTCCCCATGCTCCAGGAGCAAAGCTGTTTCATCGAGCGATGTCGCGTCGCCAGGAGTCAGTTCACCTTCATCAACATCGTCGACACCCCGAATGTGAGCTGGAAGGACGTCGAGGACGCCCACGCCGTCTTCATCGGCGGCGCCGGCGCTTTTTCGGTGAAGGAGGACCATCGATTCACCGCGCCCTCGGCGATCTCGTCCACGAGATCATCGAACGCGACCGCCCGCTCTTCGGCGCCTGCTGGGGCCACCAGTTCCTGGTCAAGACCACCGGTGGCACGGTGGTCGAGGACCCGGAGCAGGAAGAGATCGGCACCTTCGCGGTGAGTCTGACCCCCGATGGGATCGGCGATCCCCTCTTCAGCGAGTTCCCCGCATCTTTCTGGGCCCAACTCGGACACAAAGACAGTGCAACCGAGCTCGGTCCGGGCTGGCGGGAACTCGGCCACACGCGCCAGATCGCGCAATCAGGCATCCGGTTGGAGGACAAACCCGTGTACGGAACCCAGTTTCACTCGGAACTCAACGAGGAACGGCTCAGAGAGCGGCTGCTCGTCTACCTCGACGACTACATCGGCGGCGATCAGGAGGAGTTCGAGAAGATCATCCGCGGTCTGCGCCCATCCATCGATGCGGATCGGATGATGGCGAGGTTCTTGGAGCTCTACGCGTAGCAATTCGTCGGACGAATTGCGGTGGCGCTCGCGGACTCGCGCCAAACAACCTTCGCATTGAATGCGGCCGCGGACAGCGGACCCGGGAGATAGGCGTACAATGCCCATCCGGGGAGGAATCCATGAAGAAGCTCATTCTCTTTCTGACCGCTGCCGTGCTCGCGGCAGGAGTGATGCTCGGTTTTGCTGGCGAAAACGAAGAAGCGACCATCGAAGACCTCGAGAACCGGCTCAAGCGAGCCGCGCACGAACGCGATGTCCTTGCCAAGCTCGTCGATGACGTGCTCTGGACCCAGCGGGTCGGCGATGTGGCGGTGGTCGAAAAGGTCCGGATCTACGGCCCGCCCAAGTGGCGCGAGGAAAACCCCAACGGCATCGGCGCCGGCAACCCGGTCAAGTTCTACGCCTACCTCTTCACCCCGAAGAATTTCGACGGCGCCGGAAAGCTGCCGCTGCTGGTTCTCCCCCACGGCGGGGTTCACGCCGACTTCACGACCTACTACGCCCACATCGTGCGCGAACTCATGGCCCAGGGCTATATCGTGGTCGCGCCCGAATACCGCGGCTCCACCGGCTACGGCAAGGGGTTCTACGAGCTCATCGACTACGGCGGCCGCGAGGTCGACGATGCCCTCGCCGCCCGCGACTGGGCGGTGAAGAACCACCCGCGGGTCGATACAAGACCGGGTCGGCATGCTCGGTTGGAGCCACGGCGGGCTCATCACCCTCATGAGCCTCTTCGACCATCCCGACTCCTATGTCTGCGGTTACGCCGGCGTCCCGGTCTCGGATCTCATTCTGCGTATGGGCTATCTCGGCCAGGACTACCGCGATCTCTACGAGGCCGACTTCCACATCGGCGAGGACGTGGAATCGAACATGGCCGAGTACAAGCGCCGTTCACCGGTGTGGAACGTCCACAAGCTGACCCGCCCGGTGCGGATCCACACCAACCCGCACGACGAGGACGTCAACTTCATCGAGGTCGAGCACCTCATGCAGGCGCTCACTGCCGAGGGCAAGGACTTCGAGTACGAGGTCTATGACGTCCCCGGCGGCCACAGCTTCGATCGGCTCGACACCCCAGAGGCCTGGGCGGCGCGCAAAGAGATCTATGCCTTCCTCGCGCGCTATCTCAAACCGCCGAACTCAAAGATCAGCCTCGGCTTGACAGCCGAGGGACGCGCAGCGCCGTCAGCGCCGTAGCGCCACGGACATCCCACCGCCGCATCGCCGCAAGCGCAAAGGCCCAATAGCAACGGCGGGAGAGAAACGCAGCGATGCCGGAGGCGAGGACGCCTGCGCTACAAGCGTGCTCGCGATTTTTGTAGCGCCCGCGTCCCCGCGGGCGATGGTTCCTTTCGCGTAGAATTCTGAGCGGATCTCGCTTTTTGCATGAGGCTCATCGGAGGTACGACCTCCGGTCGATTCAGCGGTCAAGCGGGACCCTGGGCGGCTGAGCGGTTGATTTAGCGGTTGGGCGGAGATTGACTTGACATCGGCGCGTCAATCTTTTACGTTCTATTTATACCATGCCGCACACAGCCACCCCCGCTGCGCGATCCGAGGCTCCACGCCTCCTTGACCAAATGCGACGCGCGATCCGGGTCCGGCACTACTCCATCCGAACCGAAGAGGCCTATCTCGGCTGGGTGAATCGGTTCTTTCGGTTCCACAGGCGGCATCCGAAGGAACTCGACGCCGACGACCTCAACCGCTTTCTTACCCACCTCGCCGTCCAAGACCACGTCGCCGCCTCCACCCAGCGCCAGGCCCTCAGCGCCATCCTCTTTCTCTACCGGAACGTCCTCAAGATCGAACCGCCATGGATTGAAAACATCGTCCGCGCCCGCCAGCCCAAACGGCTCCCCTCCGTTCTCAGCCGTGAAGAAGTCGCCGCACTCCTCGCCCGCCTCGAGGGCACCACTCAACTCATCGTCCTGCTGCTCTACGGCACCGGAATGCGGATCCTCGAGTGCCTGCGGCTCCGAATCCAGGACGTCGACTTCGCCCTCGGCACAATCACCATCCGCGACGGCAAAGGCCATAAAGACCGAACAACCCTGCTGCCCGGTTCCTGCCGACAACGAATACAGGACCTTCTCATCCGCGTACGCGAAATTCACGCCCGGGATCTCGCCGATGGTTTTGGGCGAGTCCACATGCCGACCGCCCTCGAACGCAAGTACCCACACGCCGCCGTCGATTGGCGATGGCAGTATGTCTTCCCGGCCGGTTCCCGCGGCACCGACCCCAGAACCAATACCATCCGACGCCACCACCTCCACGAATCGGTGATCCAGAAAGCCATCAAACAGGCCGCACGAGATGCAGGACTCACAAAGAGAACAAGCTGCCACACCCTCAGACACTCTTTCGCCACGCACCTCCTGATGGCCGGATACGACATCCGCACTATTCAGGAACTCCTCGGTCACAAAGACGTCAAGACGACCATGATCTACACCCACGTTCTCAACAAGAGCGGTGGCAGAGGCATCGTCAGCCCAGCCGACACCATTCAGAATCAGGGGAATCATGAGCAATCGCGTCCTACCAACCCTCGTGATAGGACGCGATCCACGCGGCGTAACAACCCCACCGAGAACACCGTACAATAGAGAAGGAGTCAATATGGGATTGAAATGTCGCGATTACGGCCAAGGAAAATATTCAACCTGTCAATCGCGTGTTTCCATGATTTACTGTAGTATGTCTAATCTATCGTTGGCGCGGCGCTTCGCGCCGCCCCAACGGCACGGGAGTAGTGCATGCCCGGTTGCCCGGCGCGGCGCCGGCCAACAGGTCATTCAAGCTGACGGACGCTTGCTCGAGACGCACGCCGGGCGTGCGCCGTCGATCAAGCGCCGCAGCTTAACTCCCGTGCCGTTAGGCTCAAGACGATGCGTACTTTTGTGCTGACGGCTGCCTTCCTTGTAGCACTGACCGGGTGTCAGCAGTCGCCAATAGATCAATCGGAATCAAGAATTCAGCAGGAAAGTCCAGAACTGCAGCTTCTTGAGCAACAAGCTCTTGCGGAAATGGGGCTCAACGGACCAGTTGAGTTCGTCGACCTGATCTATATCCCGACCTGGTGTATATGCTGGTCGATGAAGGGAGTGCTCGTGGACTCAGATGGTGTCGTCGTCGATTTTCACTTGCGAAGCCGCATGTGTGGTCCTGGAAAAGACGGCCTCCAGTGGAACTGCGGCGGTGGCTGCGACGGTTCAGATTTTGATTGGGTTCCCAATCCTCAGAAGAATCGAGCGATCGGTGTGCTTCTCGGTATCTGGCTAGCCCGAGAGTTCTCAGATCCAGGAAATTGCAGGTCTTCCTGACCTCGATGCTGGTTGCTCTTCCCCATTCGACCGAACAGACCGCGGGAGCTTCGTTCTAAGCATTCAGAACGATCCTGCCATGTTCGACCTGCCGGGAATCATTGTCCACGCCGGACCTAACCTGGCTGTTACAGGGGTCCGCGACCCGCGCGAGCGCGGGTCGCGTCCCCTGAACAGCAATCGTTAGGTGGTCGAAGTGACACCTGAGGTTTATGCATCCTGGGCCTTTGTTGTCTACGTCACGGTCTGGTTCGCGGGAGCCATCACAACTTGGAGGTTCAGAAAGCGTCTCTGGATCGTTTCTCCAGAAATCGCCGCGAAGTATGCGAAACCGTTGCTCAAGACCACCATCCCAGAGAGCTGGGAGGCGAGCACATTCGTTCTCGGCAGAAATACAGGAGCATCGATGACCGAACTCTCAACCGACTTGGCGATTGGACCTGCAACCTATTCTGGACAATGCTCGCGCTGTTTGGTGTCTTCGTTGCCTTTCTCATTCTGGCCGTGCAAGGAAACTAAGTGAATCACTCACACAAACCGGCACCTAACCTGCTCATTACAGCGGACCGGAATCCGCGCGTTGCGCGGATCCGTCCGCTGAATTCGTATCGTTAGGTCAAGTTGGGAGGACCATTCGATTTACGCCCGAAGGATCTCGCCATAGCAGCGGTCTTCTTCTGTGTTGGGGGTTTGGTAGCAGCGGCGACCGCCACTGCACTCACGGTGGCAATCGTACTAGTCGCACTCGAGGAGGAGCAGTCGGAGCTAGCCGGCGCTACACTGCAAGAGCGAATCGAGTCCGGCGAGGTCGTTTGGCGGTTCGATGACACCGACCCCCTTCTTCAATCCCGGAGAATTCTTGTGACCACCGAGATCAACGAACTGACCTCAAAACATGTAATCACGGCCCTTCTCCCATCTCGATAGTCTCGACTCGCAGCAACCCATTGACCTATTGCTTAGATCCAACGGAGGCTGGGCCTTTCACGGTGCAGCGATAATCGACGTAATGAATAAGATCGAGGCGCCGGTCAATACTTGGGCAATCGGCGAGTGCGGATCTGCCGCAACCGAAATTCTCGCCGCCGGTACCGGGATCAGGTACGCGGGCGAATCTGCAATCGTCATGATCCACCTCCTTGAGTACGATGAATCGACATCAGAGTATGACTACGATCGAGTCAACGAATCCCGCGACCGAGAGTTTTGGCGCAAACATGCCAACCTTCCAACCGAGTGGTTTGAAGCGGGAGGAAGATCGATGGCACTACCTGCTCCCCAAACAGGCCGTCGAGCTTGGCGTCGTCGACGAGATTATCGCCAATCCACACGGCGAATAGGGCACAACACAAGTGACACCAAGACCTAACCGAATCGTTTCAGGGGACCGCCATCCGCGCGAGCGCGGCTTGCGTCCCCTGAACTCCAATCGTTAGGCCAGCCAATGGCAACTGCAATCAAGGACCGTCGCTTCCCTCATCGTCGGTGGTGTCTTGTTGGCGATCGGGCCTGATCGGGATGCAGACCGGAGCGACATTCAGACATTCAAGAACAGAGGATCAGCTTTCAAGACCCATGACATCTGGTGTTCATGTTCCATTTCAGCTGTTCGTTGGTTCTTGCGTGGTTTGCACGGCGCGGTCAAGAAGCAGCCTCGGGTTTGGCTAGCAATCGGTGCGAGATGTAGCTGTGTCGCTCGCCTCAGGCTTGTGTCGCGTATATTCTTTCTTCACAGGATGGTAGAACTATGTCGTTAACAATCAACATTTTGACCTAACATGTTGCGTTCAACGGGACCGGTACCCGCGCGTTGCGCGGCTACCCGTCCCGTTAACTCCAGTCGTTAGGCCATCACGTGCCCAACCAAAATCACAGACCTCCCGAATCTCACCAAGAGAAACTGGGTGGGATTCGGCGTTCTGATGGCGATCTACTCACCGGCACTCGTGATGGTGCTCGCAATTGTGAATTGGCCTGCTATTCAATCGCTGAAAGCCGGTGAGTACGTCGACTGGGATGCGACTATTGCGTTCACCGGTTTGTTTGTCGTCCTTCCCGTAGTCGCTGTTTTCAACTTTCTCGCCAGCACCAGGTATCGGTTTTCGTTTGACGGGGTCGAGAAACGCGGGTTGTTTCGTTCAACGATAATCCCGTGGTCAGAAAGGCCCTACGTACAGAAAGAGAAGCAGGAACTGAGTGATTTCGTGGTCCAACCGAACGCATCGTCGTACCTCTCCACCTGTTTCGGTACGCGGATGAGATTGAAGCGTTCATTCGTGAACAGGCGGGGTGGACCGATGCCTAACCTAGCTATTCCAGCGGACCGCGACCCGCGCGAGCGCGGCTCGCGTCCGCTGAACAGCCATCGTTAGGCCTGCGCGGGGTTGACATGTCCGATTCAGTATATATCTTATAATGTATGTGGGTGGTCTACGAACACAAGCGGTTGGAACGTCAGCTCAAGAGACTCCCCAAAGATGTACTAAAGCGGTATGAAAAATGGAAGGACATCGTCACCATCTCTGGCCCTCAAGGTCTGAGGCTCATCAAGGGGCTTCACGATGAGGCCTTGTTCGGTAAATGGAAGGGGCATCGCTCAAGTCGACTCAACCTCCAGTTTCGGGTTTTTTATCGAGTGGAGGGCGAGCAGATCCTCGTGGAGGTCGTGAGCATTACCGCCCACGACTACAGAAAGAAGTGAATATGAGCGACTACCACAAGGCACAACGGCGTATCGAGGTGAGCGTAGGAGAGTCCGTTCGAATCATCCGCGAACTGCAGGAACTCAGTCAAAACGACCTTTCCGCTCTCACTGGTATCCCGCAATCCACAATCTCCGCGATCGAACGCGATCGGGTTGACTTGGGGGTCGAGCGCGCAAAGGTCCTAGCTCGGGCGCTCAAGGTACACCCAGCAGTATTGGTCTTTCCAAGTTGGGACGTGGAACGTGAATCCGCAGCCTAACCGGCTCATTGCAGCGGACCCAAACCCTGCCGGGTTTCGTCCGCTGATTCGTATCGTTAGGCCAGCCACATGGATGAGTTCCCAGTCCAAAAAGGCGAACGAACTGTACGGTTCGGTTGTGGAGCCATCTTCGGGTTCGCTATCACCTTCCTTTTTCTCCTCCGGGAAACTGCCATGTCATCGCCGGAACCCAAACACTGGCTCGCAATGCATAGTTGGTGCGGTAATCGCCGGTGGGTTGGCGGCCGTGCTCGGCGACAAATTCTGGTCACGGATCGATCTATGGTGGCGACATTGGTAGTTCTGTCAACTTCACACTCTCGATTACACTTGTCACATGAGATCGTCACCTAACAAGTCATTCAAGCGGACCGGAATCCGCGCGTTGCGCGGATACCGTCCGGTTAATTCCAATCGTTGGCGCGGCGCTTCGCGCCGCCCCAACGGGCGGGGAGCTAAATGTACGCCCGGTGTCCGGCGCGGCGCCGGCCAACCGGTCGTTCAACCGGACCATCGCAGGCTACAGTCGGACGCAAGCGTCCGCCTCATATCCTGCTCGGCCGGTTAACTCCCTGCCCGTTAGGCCAGCATGACGCAGATCTGGGGGAATCGTTGACAGGGAAACAGATCGCGCAAGAGTACGTCGCGAGCCAGATCATCGGTCGTCGCTTCCTGAGCCTATGGCTCGACTTCATCGCGCTGCTGGTTCTTTTCGCGCCTGTCGCTATCGCGTTCCCCAACAGTCAAACAACTCGGATAGTCACAGCAGCAGTGATCGTTCTTGCGTACTTCACCATCCTAGAAGGGAAGTTCGGGCAGACCCTTGGGAAGTGGGCTACTCGAACCAAGATCGTCACACAATCAGGAGATACACCTGGATACTACCGAGCATTCATCCGGACCCTCTTCCGCTTTCTCGAAACCAACCCGATCGTGGCAGGCGGCATACCAGCCGGCGTTATCGCGGGCGTGTCAAAGTACCGCCAGCGCCTTGGCGACATCGTCGCGGGTACCTATGTCATCAAGAACCACGATCTGGCAGCTTTTTCGCGCGATGACTT
>CAVWAW010000016.1:0-391564 GCA_963753035.1 uncultured Acidobacteriota bacterium
AACGTTCCGGAACACGGCATCCATCTCGAAGTTGCGGGTTACCTGCCGAACGCCGAGCTCGACGGCCGCGCCACCACTGGCGTCGTCTATTGGGAGGGCCCGGTGGAGGCCACCGGTAGCCATCGCGGAGAGGGCTATGTCGAGCTCACCGGGTACGCCGGAAGCCTCGAGGGCCGCTTCTGATCGATCACGATAGGGGCGGATTCTGTCAGACTCGTCCCGCGCAACCCGAGGAGGGCACCATGAGCCGAATCCGAGATCGTTCCCGCCGTCACGATGTGGTCCTCTGGGGCGCCACTGGTTTCACCGGGGCGCTGGTCGCGGAGTACCTGGCCGAGGGGCTTGCCGAGTCGGGTCTTCGGCTGGCCCTCGGCGGTCGCAGCCACCGAAAGCTCGAGACCCTCCGCGACCGGTTGGCCGAGCGGTTCCCGGATGCGGCCGATCTCCCCCTCGTCGTTGCCGACAGCCACGACCGACCCTCGCTCGACACTATGGTCGCCGATGCCGAGGTCGTGTGCACGACCGTCGGTCCGTATGCAAAATATGGTCACGAGCTCGTTGGGGCCTGTGTCGACGCGGGAACGGACTACTGCGATCTCACCGGCGAGGTGCCTTTCATCCGCGCCATGATCGATCACCACCACGAGCGGGCGCGCTCGACGGGACGCGCGCATCGTCCACTGCTGCGGCTTTCGACTCGATCCCGTCGGATCTCGGGACCCTGATGCTTCAGGAGGCGGCTGTCGAACGATTCGCAGTCCCCGCCGACCGGGTCACCCTGGTCGTTGGGGCGAGCCGCGGCGGGTTTTCCGGCGGCACGGTCGCGAGTTTGACCAATGTCGTGGAGCAGGCGAAGGCCGACGGCGAGATCCGACGGATCATTTCAGATCCCTACGCACTCAACCCCGAAGGTGAGCGCCGCGGACTCGACGGACCCGATCGTACCGGCCCGCGGTTCGACCGGGAGCTCGGTCGGTGGACGGGTCCCTTCGTCATGGCGTCCATCAACACCCGAGTCGTCCGCCGCTCCAACGCCCTCCTCGGTTGGCGCTACGGTCGCGACTTCCGCTATGCGGAGGTCACCGGCTTCTCGTCCGGGTTCAAGGGCAGGATCGCGGCGGGCGCGGTGGCGGCGGGGATCGGGGCCTTTGTCGGCGTCCTCGGACTGGGCCCGACCCGGACGCTGCTGCAAAAGACGGTCCTACCGAAACCGGGCGAGGGCCCGGATCTGGAGACCCGGGAGAACGGTTTCTTCAACATCAGCCTGCACGGCCGCCGAGTTGCGACCGAAGAAGGGGACTTCGAGCTGATCGCCCGCGTCCGCGGTCACAAGGACCCAGGATACGGAGAAACCGCCAAAATGCTCGGAGAGGCCGCGCTCTGCCTTGCGCTCGACGGAGCCGAGCTCGGTAGCCCCGGCGGCATCCTCACCCCGGCCTCGGCCATGGGCATGACCCTGGTCGGACGACTCCGCCGGGCCGGGATGGTCTTCGAAGTGAACTGATGACAGGCGTTACTTTGCGAACTTCGACAGATAGTCCACCACTCCGTCCGGGGAGGCGTCCATACCGTCATCGCCCTCGCTCCAGTTGGCTGGGCAGACATCGCCCTTCTCCTCGTGGAAGCGCAGTGCGTCGAGCATCCGCAGGGCCTCGCCGACGTTCCGTCCGAGGGGAAGGTCGTTCACCACCGAGTGCCTGATGACGCCCTCTCGGTCGATGAGGAAGAGCCCGCGCAGCGCGACTTCATCATCCAAGAGAACGTCGTAGCTGCGTGAGATTTCCTTGCTCAAATCGGCGACAAGGGGAAAGCCGATGGGGCCGATGCCGCCACGGTCAACGTCCGTCCGCTTCCAGGCAAGATGACTGTATTGCGAGTCCACCGACACGCCCACAACCTCCGCACCCCGAGAATGGAACTCGCTCAGCGCTTCGTTGAACGCAAGGATTTCGGTCGGGCAGACAAAGGTGAAGTCGAGGGGGTAGAAAAACAGAACCACATACTTGCCGCGGAGCGAAGACAACGAGAAGCTCTCGTCGAAGCTGTCATCGCCGAGCACGGCGGTGGCGGTGAAATCGGGTGCATGTCGAGTCACGAGCATCGGGAATTCCTCCAAGAAAGCCGCCGCCGGCCGAAATCGGCGCGGCGGCGACGGGTGGGGCGGGGTTGTTCAGAGAATCCGCCCGGAATCGGATTGATTCAGTCGTTCTGCGGGTTCTCAGACTCGTCGACGCAGATGGTCTTGAGCTGCTCCTCGGTGGGCTTGTCGAAACGGTTCAACGCATCCACCGGGCACAGATAGGTGTGGCCCGAGGCCGCCTTGACCCATTTGACGCTCAGCTGCCTCTTGAACTCGATGTTGGCTTCTTTGATTTCGGACATGATGTGCTCCTCTCGGTGTTGTTGATTTGTGATGGTGCGGTCTTCGGCCGCGGCTTCGGTCCTTATGCATTTCGTGTCGACTCTTCCTTCTCCATCTCCGCCCGGACGAATTTCATGTCGAGCCCCTGTGCCTTCTCGACGATGTCGTCCAGACCCTCGGCCGGGACGTAGCCCGGCTGCCGGAATAGCAGGATGCCGTCCCGGAAGAGAACCAGAGTCGGAATGTGTTTGATGCGTAATCTGGTGGTCAGCTCAGGTTCGGACCCGGTATCGAGGGTCGCGAAGGTGTGGGTGGAATGTCTCTCGGAAGCCGCTTTGAACACCGGTGCGAATTCTTTACACCCGTGACACCACGACGCCCAACAGTCGATCAGACAAATACCATCGACATCGACGATCTCATCGAAGTTGTCCGAGCCGAGTTTGATGGTGGACATCGTCCGTGGTCCCTCTCCCGACCGTCGTGGGTCGAGTTGATAAAAGTGTAACGGACAAGGGCGGGACGGATATTCCAGGACCGCTAAACCATGCTGGTAAAGAGCATCTGTCTCAACTATCTCGCGGGATTGAACTCAAAGTACTGCATCGGTAGTGGTTGAGGGGGTTGAGATGGAATCGAAACACAGTCGCAATTGTTCCGGTTCATGTCGATTTCATTCGTTACAGGGGGCGATCCATGAAGAGGTGTTTGGGAACCGGTCGGAGACGTATTGGGCGCTGTTCACCAGTGGGCGCAGTGTTGGCCGGGGCCGCCATAGTGATTCTGGGCGGGTGCGCAGAGCGTTCGGCGTCTCCGCCCGCGATCTCGCTGGTCGAGAAATTTGGGGCCGCCGAGGTCTCCGAGTCACCAACTATTCAGCTCGATTTCCCGCGCCTCGAGTGGCGCTTTGACGGCGCCTCGCCGATCTCGCCCAAGGACGACCCGGAAGCGACCGTCGGCTGGTCGGCCTTCAACGACATCGACGGGCTCGGCGTGCGCGACGGCGAGTTGCGGGGACGCGCCGGAGACATGCCGATCCTGACGGTGGCGGTTCCCAAGAACCTTTTTCCCCAGGACCGGCTGTGGGCCATCGAGCTCAAGCTCCGGATCTCGGACGGGTCGAAGCTCGGGATCGACACCTTCCGCGACGACGAGATCGACCGCGAGGAGTTTCTCCGAGAGCTCGAAAACGTCGATCAGTCCGAGTACATGATCGACCTTCAACCGGGAGAGGATGTGGCCACCTACACCCTGACCGAGGCCCAGTCCACCTACTCGAGGATGGGCGTGATCGGCAATGTCAAGCACATCGCGCTGCGCTTCGTCGATGCCGATGGCGCGGACTTCGCCCTCGAGTCGTTCCGCGTCATTCCGCGAACCGAGCACCTTGCCGGCGTGCCGGCCGGTGTCGGCTGGCAGGGGTTGGCAGGTGTCTTTCGCGAGACCCTCGTCGCCCGCGCTCCGGAGCGCCTGACCTGGCAGCAGGATCTCGGCGAGCGGCCGTGGCTCGATCTCGCTGTCGGCACCCCTGACAACCACCCCATCGTCTTCACCGTCGAGGCCTCGAGCCCGGGTCTCGATCCGCTGGTCCGCGAGCGCACCGTCACCGCCGGCGATCGCTGGGAGATCCTTCACAGTCGATCTCACGAGTTCGCAGGGCGCCAGACCACGCTTTCCCTGTCGCTCAGATCCGATGAGGACGGGCACATCGGTTTCTGGGGCGCGCCTGCCATTCGCCACCGCGGCGTTCGTCCAGCGACGATCGAGCCAACCGCCGCCCGCGCCGCCCTCGGCCCGGTCGACGCCCCGCGAGGCGTGATCCTGATCGTCGCCGACACCCTCCGCCGCGACCACCTCGACGCCTGGGGCTATGAGCGGCCGACGGCCCCCACTGTCGCCGCGCTGGCGGCCGAGGGGACCCGATTCGCCGACAACATTTCACAGGGCTCGTGGACCAAGGTCGCGGTGCCGTCATTGCTGACCTCCCTCTATGCCTCGACCCACGGGATCTACGATATCCAGCACACGATTCCGGCCAAGGTCACGACCCTGACCGAGGTCTTCCGAGCGAACGGATATGCCACCTTCCACACCTCGTCGGTGATGTTCTCCGGCAAGAACAGCAATCTCCACCAAGGGGTCGAGGTCATGCACGAGCGTGAATCGATCGACGACCTCGGCGAGTACCGGTCAAAGACCTCGCGGACCTATGTCGATCGTCTGCTGCCGTGGCTCGATGATCATGCCGAGCAGCCCTTCTTCGTCTTCCTCCACGTCTTCGACCCGCACAGTCCTTTCCGTCCGATGCACCCGCACGACGTCCGCTGGCTCGACGGTGACGCGGTGGCCCAGCACGAGGAGGATCTTGGGCAGGTCGAGGAAGTCGTCAAGATCTTCCACCACCTGCCCAGCGCCGAACAGCTCGCCGAGGCCGAGGTTGACTCAGATACGTTTCTGACGGCGGAGAAGGCCTGGTACGACGGCTCGATCCGGGCCATGGACTACGAAATCGCTCGGCTCCTCGAGCGCCTCGAAGAACTCGGAATCCGCGACGACACCCTGATCGCCTTCGTTGCGGACCACGGGGAGGAGTTCCTCGAGCACGGCAACCACTGGCATGGCCACTCGGCTTACGGTGAGCTGGTTAACGTGCCCATGTTCGTCACCTGGCCGGGGGTGGTGCCGGCCGGTGTGGTCGACCGGACCACCCAGTCCATCGACCTCATGCCGACGCTCCTCGATCTGGCCCGGTTGCCGGTGCCGGCCGAGGCTCAGGGTGAGAGTCTGCTGCCGCTGCTCGCGGCAAAGGGCGACCCCGCCGCGATGGGATGGGACCGGCGAGCCGTCTTCACCGAGCGAAAAAACGCGCCCGGTGAAGAGACCGAAGGCACGGCGGACTCCTTCGTCGCGATTGCCGACGGTTGGAAGCTCATCTGGAACGTGATCGTCCGCGACGATCGACCCGAATTCGAGCTCTTCGACCACGTCAACGACCCGCTCGATCTGGTCAATCTCGCCGATGATCACCTCGAAGTCGTTGCCGACCTGCACGGCGAGATCGAACGGTGGCGCACCATGGCCGAGGCCGCCAGAGTGACGCCGGACGGCGACGGAGGCGACGTCAGTCCCGAGGAGCTCGAGCAGCTGCGCGCGTTGGGCTATGCGAACTGAAGGTCGTGGGTAAGATCCTACTTCTCTCGTGAATGCTGGTAGAGGATCTTTCCGTCTTGATTGACGAAGGTGATGATCAGCTCTTCCTCCGTCACGGTACACAGCGAGAAACCGGGGTCCGGGCTTGAGAAGAGAGCACCCTCGAAGGGAACAACCTCCCGGCTTTGTGAGGCCGAGCTGTTGACGAAGTAATCCACGTCAGAACCAGGCGCCAGGATGTGCTGGAAGTTGTGGATGTGCCCGCTCACGACGGCGTCGACCTCGTGCTTGTCGAGCAGCGGCTGCAGCCGCTCCTGGAGATCGGTGCGTTCGCTTTCGTCCTTCGTGGTTCCCGCGTAGACCGGGTGGTGGCCGATGACGATCTTCCACTTCGCTTCTGAAGCGCCCAGGGTGGCGTCGATCCATGCCAGCTGCTGATCCATATCCTGCATGCCGGCGTCAGGATGTTGCACAGGATTGTCACGATACTTATCGATCAACGGTGGAGTGTCGATATAGAGCAGCAGAAGGTTCACGTCTTCCGACACCGATTCGGTCATGGAGTAGTAACGGTCGGGCATCTCCCAGCGGCGGCTCACATTGGCGTAGTCGAGGACGGCCTGAGTCGAGCCCTCGTACTCGTGATTGCCCATGACCGGGTGCCACGAGGTCATCAGCTCGGGGTGTTTGTAGATCCACTCGAAGTTGGTCAGCCACAGCGGGTCCTGGGTCGAGCGGACGCCCTGAAAATGGTGTGTGTCGCCCGCGAGGGCGATGAACTCCGGGTCCGCGAGTCCGGCGACCTCACCCATCATTTCGGCGACCTGTTTCTGGTCGTAGTATCCGTTCCGGCCCAGGTCGGATGCGATGAGAAAGGTGAAGCGGCCGTCCAGTTCGGCCAGGGCCTGCGCGTCCGCAGGAACAAGAACCCGCGTGACCTCGGGCACGACAGGGTCGCGCCGGTTGTCCAGGATCGCGTACAGGCCGAGCGCGATCGCGACGATCAGGATGGTGAGAACGAGGGATCGTGTTGCCACAGATTTCATCGGATCTCCTTCGAGGGAACATGATAGGGGATCCCAGTCGGAATCGCGCCCCGAGGAGCCGAACTCGCTGACCTCACCCGTCACCATCAGGCCGGCGAGATGCCGGCTCTTCAATCGATCTCAGCCCTTTGTAGTACTGGCGTCTCGCCGGCACCGAGGCCGCGATCCATCAAAAACCGGAGGTTTTTGCAGGAGGCTCATGATGATGCCGCTGGCGCCCTGCGGTCGAGTACACTTGTCGGGCGCGGCCGACGCCGAATACGGATTTTATGAGATGACTCACAATACCGACGACGCTCCCCGGACCGACCCTTCGAGGCTCGACCTCGACGAGATCGAGAACGACCGGCAGATCCCGCCTGCCGCCCCCCGTGGCGGCGCACCCGACCTCGCGGAGTTGCTGCGCACTGGCGAGAAGTGGGGTTGGGTCGACGACGACGGCGGCATCCACGTCCGCGCCGGCAAATTCAACGAGGACCGCGTGGTCGCGCGGGTCCCGCCGTCCAAACGTGCCGAGACCATCGCCAACCTGCTGCTCCGTTTCCAGGAGGTCGAAGACCGCTACGTGGCGCTGCGCAAGGATCTGCGCCGGTCGAAGAACCCGGCCCGCGACCTCAAGACAATGCAGTCCTTTGTCCACTGGGTCGAGGGCGCCGAGGCGATCGGTGACTACGACAGCCTGCTCGGCCGGGCGCACGCCGAGATCGCCCGGATCGAGGACCGGCTCGCCGAGGGCCAGGCCGACAAGCTCGGACTGGTCGAGCGGGCCGAGGTGCTCGCCGAGTCGAGCAAGTGGCGGCTTGCCGGCGAGGCCATGGACGAGCTGATGGAGGAGTGGAAGCGCGCCGGCAAGGCCGGGCGCGAACAGGATGAGGCGCTGTGGCATCGCTTCAGCGAGGCGAGGCGGACCTTTTTCAACCGTCGCAACGCACACTACGCCGAGCTCAAGCAGAGCCGCACCGCGGCGCGCGAGGCCAAGGAAGCGTTGATCGTGCGCGCCGGAGAGCTGGCGCCCTCGACCGACCTCGAAGACACCTTCGCAGCGATGCAGGATCTGCTGGAGGAGTGGAAGCGGGCAGGTTCGGCGGGCCGCGATATCGATGATCAGCTGTGGGAGCGTTTTTACGCGGCGCGCGATCCGTTCTTCGAACGGCGCAAGGCGCACCTCGCCGAGCAGCGCCGCCGGCAGGGCGGGGCGACGCGGGGCGGTGGCGGCGGCCCCCGCGAACAAGGACATCCGGGCCGCGGCGATCGCGGCGGCCCGAGACGGGGCGGCGACCGCCGACAGGGAGGACCGCCCTCGGGCCGTTCACGTGGTGGCGATCCAGGAGTGCTCCGCTCGACCCTCGGCGACCTGGTTGGCCCTCTCCGGGACCTTTTCCCGGCGGATCGCGAGGCCGAGAAACCCCGAGACGGCAAGCCGGGTGAGAAGGACAAGAACGCGAAGAGGAGTGAGAAGCGAGGAGAAAACGAAAAACTCCTAACTCCTAACTCCTAACTCCTGACTCCTGAACCCTTTCAACCCATCGTCAGCGCCATGAGCGCCTTCTGGACGTGGAGCCGGTTTTCGGCCTCGTCGTAGACGACGGACTGCGGGCCGTCGATGACCTCGTTGGTGACCTCGCGGCCGCGGTCGGCGGGCAGCGGGTGCATGTAGATGAGGTGATCCTTGCCGAGCGCCATGTGCTCTTTTCCGCAACGCCACGTCGGGTACTTCTCGATGAGGGCGAGCCCCTCGGCGTGATCGGTGGTGTGCATGAGCGGCCCCCACGACTTGGGCACGACCACGTCGGCATCGGTGAAGGCGTCCTCGAAGTTGTTGGTGATCTCGAATTTGACGCCGGCCTCGGCCGCGTTCTTCGCGGCGGTTTCCTCGATTTCCGGCATGAGCCGGAACTCGGGCGGCACCGCGAGGGTCACATCGAGCCCGAAGCGCGGCATCATGAGGATGAGGCTCTGGGGCACCGACAGCGGCCGGACGTAATTGGGCGCCGAAGTCCAGGCGACGCCGATCTTGAGGCCCTTGGTTTTGCCGAATTTCTCGCGGATGGTGAGGTAGTCGGCGAGGATCTGGCACGGGTGATAGACGTCGTCCTGCATGGACAACACCGGGATCGAGGCCTCTCGGGCGACCTCGTTGAGGTAGTCGTTACCTTCGCGAAAGGCGCAGTGACGGATGGCGATGGCGTCGCCGTAGCGCGACAGCACGTTGGCGGTGTCGCGGGCGTTCTCGCCGTGCGAGATCTGCATTTTGTCGGGCGACAGGAAGATTCCGTGTCCGCCGAGCTGGGTCATTCCGGTCTCGAAGGAGTTCCGGGTCCGGGTCGAGGCGTCGAAGAAGATCATGTACAGCGTCTTCGCCGCGAGCAGCGGAGTCGGCCTGCCCTCTTTCTTGGCCTGCTTGAGTTCCGCCGCGAGGGTGAAGATCTGCTCCAGTTCCTCGACGGTCCAGTCCTGGGTGGTGATGAAGTCTCGGCCCTTGAGGTTGGTGGTCATGGTCTGATGTTCTCCTTGGTTGAGCGGTCGACGCGTCGCAAGCGCAAAGACGCGAAGACGCAAAGAATGTCACGAATTTTCATCTAAACCCATCACAAATCGGTGGATACCCTGTTTGAACAGCGGAACATTGAAGTTGATGAGAAAACCAAGCTGGTAGCCAACGAGCTTGAGATAGGTGAGAAGTTGGTATGTGTGAACCTTGAGGAGTGCTTCAACGGCCTTGATCTCCAAGACGATCCGGTTCTCAACAAGGAAGTCCAACCGGAGCCCCGACTCGACTCGATGGTTCTTGTATTTGATCGGCAACACAAGTTGCCGTTCAAACTCCAAACCTCGGTCCGACAGTTCGAACGAAAGACAGTCTTCGTACACAGACTCGAGCAGCCCGGGACCAAGGTCTGCGTGAACCGAATACGCCGCATCGACGATCTCGGTTGCGATCTCCTCGGTCCGAACTGAAGGTTCCATCCTTTGTGAAGTCCTTAGCGTCTTTGCGTCTTCGCGCTTGTGACGGCTCGCGACGCCATCGCTTCCGGGATCAGCGAGTACACGGCGGTGGCTTTGATGAGGTCTTCGATTTCTACATTCTCTCTGGTGGTGTGGGCGAGCTCTTCGAGGCCGGGGGCGAATCCTACGGTGGGGATGCCGAGGGTTCCCATGGTGGCGACGCCGTTGGTGGAAAAGTGCCAGCGGGAAATCTTGGGGCGGGCGGGGAGGACCTCGGCGGCGGCTTCGGCGACACCCTGCACCAACGGGTGCTCTTCCTCGAGGACCCAGGTGGGGTAGTACTTGGGCTGCTGCGCGCGGGTTCCCCGCCAACTCACCTCGTCATAGTCGAGGAGCTCGACCTCGGCATCGCCGAGGTGGGGGAGTGACCGCAGCTCGGCCAACGCGGTTTCCTGGGTCTCGCCGACGGTGAGCCTCCGGTCGATATAGATCCGAGCCGAATCCGGGACGGCGTTGAGCGAAGGGGTGGTGCACTCGATGTACGACACGATCACCGAGCCCGTGCCGAGGAACTCGTCGTGGGCGAGCCGGGTGTTGAGCTGCTCGACATCGGAGATGACGGGCGCCATTTTGTAAAGCGCGTTGACCCCGTGCGAGGCGTGGGCGCCGTGCGCCGAAACACCCTTGGTGGTGATGGTCGCCTCGAGTCGGCCGCGCTGGCCGCGGTAGACATCGAGATCGGTGGGCTCCCCCAGGACGACATAATCAGGTCTTATGTTTTCGCGTTCGATGAGGTGGAGCATGCAGTAGCCGTCGCAGTCTTCCTCCATCACCGATGCGGAAAGATAGAGGGTGATTGCCTCGGGCCAGCCCTGGTCGGCGAGGATCCGTGCACCGTAGGCCATGGCGGAGATGGCAGGCAGCTCATCCACGGCCCCTCGTCCCCAGATTTTTCCGTCCTCCTCTTTGCCTTCGAAGGGATCGAAGTCCCAGGCGTCGCGGTCGCCGACCCCAACGCAGTCGATGTGGCCGTCCATGAGGATCTTGATGGGTCCGTTGCCGATCCGGGCGATGACCGATCCGAGGCCGTCGAAGTAGGCCTCATCGAAGCCGAGGGCCTCGTACTCGGCGAGCACACGAAGGCAGCGCGCCTCCTCCTGGCCGCTCTCGGCCGGGATGGCGATCATGTCACGGAGAAAGCGGACGATCCTGTCCTGGTAGTTTCTTGCGGAAGTAAGGGCGGTTTTGCCGCGGTCGGTGGACATGAGAACCTCCTGAGGCCCGAATGGGCCAACGGTTACTATAGTCCTGCCTCTCGTCTTTTTTTGCGGAATCAGTCCCGCAGCCGCATGGCGACAAAGCTCAGATCATCATCGAGGCGGTCGAGTTCGTGGAAATCCTCGATCGCCTGCGTCAGAGTCGAGTAGATTCCGCACGGGCTTCCGTCCGACAGCGCGATGCTGGTGATGGTGTGATCGAGCCCGAAAACCTCTCCCTCGTCGTTCGTGAGTTCGAGGAGACCGTCGGTGCAGATCACCACGGCGTCGCCCGGATCAAGCTCGAACGCTGCCGAGGCGGTCTCCATCTCGGGCAGGAGTGCGATGGGGACCGCCGTCGCAGGGAACGTGTCCACAACGCCCGAAGACCGTCTCACGATCACCGGTGGGTGACCGGCGGAAAGGTATTCCACGACGCCGTTTCGACCAATCCTGAGAAGCACTCCGGTGGCATAGATGTATCCCGGATCCTCCGGATTTCGAGTCTCGATGAATCTTGCTTCGACCTCTTTCGCCAGAGTTGTCAACGGCAGGTTCGGATCGGTGTCCGCCAGGATGAGTTTGAGAACGACGGCTGCGAAGCCGGCGCGGACGCCGTGACCCGAGACGTCGAGCACCCACGCGGTCAGCACACCTTCGTTGGACCTCCATCCGAACAGATCGCCCGAAAGATGGCAGTACGACTCGAGCATCGCCACCGCCTCGACGGGCGAATCCAGCGGCATCTGGCGGGGGAGGAGGTTGTACTGCACGACGTGGCCGAGGTGGAGCGCGGGATCCATTCCCGGGAAGAGGTGGGGGCGGTAGAAGAAGTTCATCGTGCCTTCCGAACTCCGACGGAGTTCGGCCGCGTTGCCGGGAGCACCGAAATCGACGATCTCGGTCGTCGCGGCCTCGCGGATGATCTCGTCGAGATGGTCGCGGAGGGACCGGTCGCCAAACGATCGATCGAGATTGAAGGTCATGGCGAGGTTGTCGAGAAGGGTTCGGATGGTGGTCTCAGATTCGTCAACTATCATTTGTCGGGGTAGCCTTTCTCTCCATCTAAATCACTCGCGTGGAAGCCAGATAGGTGATGCCGCTCACCGTTGCACAGAGAACGGTCCCCCAGATCATGTCGACCAGGACCACCTTGAACGGGAATCCTTCAAGGGTCGCGAGGTTGGTGAGATCGTAGGCGGCATAGGTGACCAGCCCGAGCAGTGCGCCCAGGACGATGGCGTGGCCGAGGCTCTGTTTCTCCACAGCGGGCCAGACGGCGAGGACGACGATCCCGACGACAAAGAGCGCATAGAAGACCATGGCCGCCGACCAGTTGACGTTGGCGCGCATCAGATGGCCCATCTGCGCCTGGTAGAACGAGCGGGCGACGATACCCAACCAGGTGAGATCGATGATGAAGAAGGTGACGATGGCGATTCCGTAAAGCTTGAAAAAAATCGTGAGGTTCATGGTTTTAACAACGCCGGTTCGGTTCGAGTCCTTCCATCGGGCGATGGCTCAGCCTGGAGTCGAGCGGTTGAGCCACCAGAGGGAGGCGTTGAGCACGGTCGCGAAACTGACCCACGCCCAGTACGGCAGCAAGAGCGCTCCCGCGGAAGGGACCACGCGCCAGAAGAGCAATGTGGTGATCCCGATGGCCATCCAGAGCAGGATGATCTCCGCCAGTGCCCAACCGGGTGCCTGAAGACCGAAGAATAGGATGGACCAGAGCCCATTGAGGGCGAGTTGAACCGCGAAGACGGTCAGCGCGATCCTCACTCCATCGACGTCGAGACCTTTCCGCCAGACGAGAAATGCGGCCACTCCCATCACCATGTAGAGCAGTGTCCACACGGGTCCGAAGATCCAGGCCGGGGGGTTGAAGGTCGGCTTGACCAGGGTCGGGTACCAGGTCGAGACGCCGCGCGCCGTGGCGAAACCCGAGAGACCGCCCACTGCCAGAGGCAAAGCCACCGAGATGACGAGCTTGATCGTGTTGTTCATTCTGACTCCGGGGGGATCATATCCCCGATGGCCGCGGCACCACAACCGTAGGGTGCCGGCTCAGCCCTGATGATTTGCATCAATCTCGTCCTCGGGACCCGGCCGGTTGTGTCCGCAGCCGGGGGAAGAAGGCCGGCGTCGACCGTATGTACTCGGCGTAACCGGGGCGCCGGTCGACGAGGGCCGCGTCCAGCATGGCCACGCCCGAGACCTTCATGAGAAGAAAGGTGATGAGTATCGGGCCGACGAGTGCGAGCCAAGCGCCGGTGGGCACGGCGAGCAGTCCGAGGCCCCACCAGAGCACGGCTTCGCCGAAGTAATTCGGATGTCGGCTTCGGGCCCAGAGCCCGGTATGGAGGATCCGGCCTCGGTTGGATTGATCCGCCTTGAAGCGCGTCAACTGCCGATCGGCGATGGACTCGATGACGAATCCGATGGAAAACAGGGCGATGCCGGCCAGGTCCTTGACCGTGAGTGCCGAATCGGGGCCTTGGAGTTGGGCGAGAAGCAGCGGCGACGAGACAATCCAGAGCAGCACCGCTTGCAGCAGGAATACCTTGAACAGTGAGATCCACCAGAATGAGGGCCCGGCTTCCTCGCGCCACTTTCGGTAGCGGAAGTCCTCGGGAGCGCCGGCGCTGCGGACGCCGATGTGGATGGCCAGGCGCGCTGCCCAGAGCACCGCGAGTCCGACAACGAGAAGCCCCCTGGGTGTCGGATCGCCAGGTAGGGTCAGGAGATAGAAGACGCTGACGACGACGAAGCCCGGACCCCAGAAGACGTCGACGACCCCGGCGTTTTTGACCACGAGACTGAGCATCCAGAGCAGAACGAATGATCCGGCGACCACGGCGAGCCCACCGATGAAAGGGAGCCCGCTTGTGAGGAGAAGCGTCGCTCCGGCTATCGTTGTGGCGAGAAAGAGGATGGTGGTGCGGGTAGTCAATGGGTTTCCTTTAAAGGGCGCAGGTCGGAGATTCGCAGGTCTCTCGAGGCAATGAACTTCCTCCCACCAAAAATTTCCGCGCGACACGCTGATCCTTGGGCGGATGGCGCACGATCCCGTGGGGAGATGCCAGGTTATCAATTATTTTCTAGGATCCTTGGAATTTCTGAGGTGGATTTTCAAGTTTCGCAAAATATAGCATCGTCCACCCAATCGGTGAGACGGTCGGCGAAACCGAGGGGGAGAGATGAGAGTCGCGGTCATCGGAAGTGGAATCTCGGGCCTGGGGTCTGCCCGGCTGCTCGGTCGAAAACACGAGGTCCACCTTTTCGAGAAGCGGGACCGCCTTGGCGGCCACACGCACACGGTCGTCCACGATGTGGAGGGCCGGCGGCTCCCGCTCGACACCGGTTTCATCGTTTACAACGAGAAGACCTATCCGTTACTGACGAGGTTGTTTGAGGAGCTTTCCGTCGAGACGCAGGCGAGCGACATGTCGTTCTCCGTCAGCTGCGCCGAGCCGGATATGGAGTACGCCTCGCACGGCCTCCGCGGGCTCTTTGCCGACCCAGCGCTGTTGCTTTCATCGGCCTATCTGAAGATGCTCGTCGATGTCATCCGTTTCGGGCGGCGGGGCCGGCGGGTCCTCGCCGGTGCGGGCGATCCGCGCATCACCATCGCGCAGTTCCTCGCCGACGGACGGTTTTCTGAAAGTTTTCCCGCTACTACCTGATGCCCATGGTCTCGGCGATCTGGTCCTCGGGTACCGAACTCGCGTCCGACTACCCGCGCGACGCGCTGCTCCGATTTCTTGACAACCACGGTCTGCTTCAGGTCACCGGCCAGCCCGAGTGGCGGACGGTGGTCGGCGGCAGCCACAGTTACATCGGACCTCTCACCAGTGGTCTCGGTCACGGTATCCACCTCGGTCACGGGGTGGAGAAGATCTACCGCGGTGCGGACGGGGTCGAGATCGTGCTCG
Organism: uncultured Acidobacteriota bacterium; assembly: GCA_963753035.1. Classification (GTDB taxonomy): domain Bacteria; phylum Acidobacteriota; class Thermoanaerobaculia; order Thermoanaerobaculales; family Sulfomarinibacteraceae; genus JAHECW01. The sequence goes on from CAVWAW010000016.1 coordinate 14,696, forward strand.
ACGACGGTTCGAAGCACCGTTTCGACCACGTGGTCATCGCCGCACACGCCGACCAGGCTCTGGCCATGCTTGCCGAACCGACTACCGACGAACTCGAACTTCTCGGCCGCTGGCGTTACTCGGTTAATGACACCTGGCTTCACGCTGATCGGGCGCTGATGCCGCGACGACCGGCCGCGTGGGCTTCGTGGAACTACCTCATGGCCGATGCGAGCCGCGAGCGCGCTTCCCTGACATACCACCTCAACCGTCTCCAGCGGCTTGACGAGGATCGGGACTACATGGTCTCGCTCAACCCCGAAACCGAACCGGACCGGAATACCGTGATCCGTCGGATGTCCTACACCCATCCGATCTTCACCAGCGAAAGCGTTGCGACTCAGGGCGAACTCGGGCGGATCAACGGACGCAACCGCACCCACTTCTGCGGCGCGTACTTCGGGAACGGTTTCCACGAAGACGGCTTCGCATCCGCGGTTGCGGTCGCCGACGAACTTGGCGTGGCCTTCTGATGGCGGCCTCGGCGCTCTACGTCGGCCGGATTCGGCACCGCCGGATGAACGAGCCGGTTCGGGAGTTCTCCTACCCGATCTGGCATGCGCTCATCGATCTCGATGAGCTGCCGACGCTGGATCGTGACCTGCGGTTCTTCTCCCACAACCGATTCAACCTCACCGGGTTCGACGATCGCGACCACATGGGATCGGAGCCCGCGCCGGTGCGGGCCAAGCTCGAGAACTGGCTGCGGCTCAGGGGTGTGGAGACCGAGATCGGCCGCGTCCAGCTGCTGACCCACCTCAGGATCCTCGGCCATGTCTTCAACCCGGTGTCGTTCTATTTCGTCCGGGACCGCGAGGACCACCTGCGCCATGCGGTCGCCGAGGTCAACAACACCTTCGGTGAGACCTACTGCTACCTCCTCGGCGTCGAGGGCGCGTCGATCCGTCACGAGGAAGACAAGCGGTTCCACGTGTCTCCGTTCCAGCCGCTTGCCGGACGGTATCGATTCCGCATCACCGAACCGGGGAAGGTCCTGACAGCGCATATCGACGTCCTCCGCGACGGCGAACGGGTCTTCGACACGACGCTGTCCGTCCATCGCCAGGATTTGAGCTCACGGGCCCTTCTGAGAACCGTTGCGCGGCATCCGCATCTCGGCCTCTGGACCCTCGGACTCATCCACTATCAGGCCCTGCGTCTGTGGCTCAGAAAGGCGCCCTTTTTCGCTAAACCGGCGCCGCCCACCGGGGCATGGAGGACCCGCAATGGCCGAGTTTAAACGCCATCCCGCCCAGCAGATCGCGGCGCCGGGCCCGACATCGGATGCTGATTTCGACATTGCCGCGCCTCGGCCCACCATGGAGATGCCCCGGCCTCCGCTGGCGGCTCGGATCGTTCTGGAACGACTGGCCCGCATCCGCCGCGGGCACCTGGTGGTGCGGCTGCCCGACGGCTCAACGAGGACTTTCGCCGGCCGCCGTGCGTGTGCCACGGCGGTCATGGAACTCCACGTCCACCGATGGCGGTTTTTCTCGCGCCTCCTACGCCGGGCCGATATCGGCGCCGGGGAAGCCTATGTCGACGGCGACTGGTCGAGCCCCGATCTCGTCGGTCTGTCCCGCCTATTCTTGGCCAACGAGGCCGAGCTGGCGCCGCCGAGTTTTCTCGGTGCGATCGGCCGTTTTCGTGATCGAATCACCCATTTGCTGCGGAGCAATACCCGCACCCAGGCGCGGCGCAACATCCGCGCCCACTACGATCTGTCCAACGAGCTCTACGCCCTTTTCCTTGATCCCTCGATGACATACTCGTCGGCGCTCTTCGACCGCCCGGACCTTGATCTCGAGGCGGCGCAGCGCCGCAAGTACCAACGTCTCGCAGAGTGGGCCGGGCTTCGGTCCAATCAGCACGTGCTCGAGATCGGGTGTGGCTGGGGCGGTTTCGCCGAGTTCGCCGCCGGCGAACTGGGCTGCCGCGTCACCGGGATCACGCTCTCAGAAGAGCAGGCGGCGTTCGCTCGTGAAAGGATGCTCAGGGCCGGACTCGAAGATCGGGTCCAGATCAGGGTCGTGGACTACCGGGATGTCGACGCCACCTTCGATGCGGTGGTGTCTATCGAGATGCTCGAGGCGGTCGGCCACCGGTTTCTCGACGGGTTCTTCGCCACGGTCGATCGCGTCCTGCGTCCGGGGGGCAGGGTGGCGCTGCAGACCATCACCATCCCCGATCAGGTCTATGACCGCTACCGCCGGGGCTCCGACTGGATCCGGAGCTATATCTTCCCCGGCGGCCACCTGCCGTCGCTCGGGGCGATCCAGGGTTCGTTGGCCAAGGGGACGGGCCTGGTCGTCGAACGACTCGACGACATGGCCCTGGATTACGCGGAAACGCTGCACCGATGGAGAACACGGTTCCATTTGGAAGAAGAGCGGATCAGGGAGCTCGGCTTCGACGACCGATTCATCCGGATGTGGGATTTCTACCTCGCGACCTGTGAAGCGGCCTTCCGGGATCGCCAGATTGGCGTGTTGCAGCTCGGGTTGTTGCGCAGCGGCCGGGGTGGGTAGATGGAGATGGACGATCAATGAGTTGGACGATCGATCTCGCCGAGCGGCGAATTGTGCCGGATCCTGTCGTCAGGGTCGGGATGCGCCGGCTGCTCTCACGGCGTCTGCGGGATGAGCACGCCAACGACGCTCGTCGGCAAGGAAGGAGCGTCCAAGCGTTCGTCAAGGAGATGCAAACCGAACCCGTGGCCGTTGCCACCCGGGACGCCAACGAGCAGCACTACGAACTCCCAGCCGAGTTCTTCGCCACGGTGCTCGGGCCGAACCTCAAGTACTCGAGCTGCCTCTGGAGCGATGGCGTTTACCATCTGGCGCAGGCCGAGGATCGGATGCTCGAGCTGACCTGCGAGCGCGCAGGAATCGAAGACGGCATGGATGTTCTCGATCTCGGTTGCGGCTGGGGCTCGTTCTCGCTCTGGGTCGCTCGACACTACCCCGGATGCAGGGTGCTCGCAGTTTCCAACTCGCGGACTCAGGCTGAATTCATCCGTCAGCGGTGCGCCCGCGAGGACCTCGATGGGGTCGAGGTGGTGACCGCCGACATGAACGACTTCTCCACCGACCGCCGGTTCGACCGGGTGGTCTCGGTGGAGATGTTCGAACACATGCGGAACTGGTCCCGCCTTTTCGAGCGGGTGGCCGGGTGGCTGCGGCCGAACGGCGCGTTTTTTCAGCACGTCTTCTGCCACGCCCGCTATGCATACCTCTACAGCGACAGCGGCGCCTCCGACTGGATGGCCCGCCACTTCTTCACCGGCGGGATCATGCCGTCGGAAGACCTGCCGCGGCGCTACGACGACCACCTCGAGGTTGTCGATCAGTGGAGGGTCAATGGTCTCCACTACAGTCAGACGCTGGAGGCGTGGCTCGATGCCATGGATCTCAACCGGACGGTCCTGATGCCGGTCTTCGCCGCGACCTATGGTGACGATGCCGAGCGGTGGTTCGCCCGCTGGCGGATGTTTTTCATGGCCTGTTCCGAACTCTTCCGCTACCGTGGCGGAAACGAGTGGTTCGTCGCCCACACCTTAATGCGGCCGCGGGCCGGTCAAGCGGGCGACTGATGCGTTGGCGAGTGCTGGTGCTCGTGCTGGCGACGGTGTTCTCGGCGGCAGTCGCGGGAACCCGGGAGAGGGACTCCATGACGATCATCGACTTTTCACAGGGCGGCTCGATCTGGCCGCAGATCAACGACGGCGTGATGGGTGGACTCTCGTCGGGTCAGATGATCGCCGCTGACGGCTACGCTACATTTCAAGGGAACGTGTCTTTCGACAACAACGGCGGGTTCTCGTCGGTGCGCTCCCGCCCCTTTGTCCACGACCTCTCGGCCTTCGAGGGGCTCGTCCTCAAGGTCCGCGGTGATGGCAAGCGTTACGGCTTCCGGCTCAAGACCGACGCCTCGTTCGACGGTGTGAGTTATCAGGTCGAGATCACACCGCCGGCCGGAGAATGGGTCGAGATTGCGCTCCCCTTCGGTGATTTCGTACCCGTATACCGCGGGCGGGTGGTCCGGGACCACCCGCCGCTCGATCCGAGCCGGATCGCCACCTTCGGTCTGCTCATCAGCCGGCAGGAGGGTCCCTTCAGGATCGACATCGAGACGATTCGGGCCATCCCATCCGCGGTCGATTCGTGAACGCCTCGGCCGGCAACCCGGTCAACCGCAAGAAACTGCCAAACTCGAAGTGGACCGCGGTGCGTCCGGTTCACCGGGAGAAGCACTTCATCGTCCTCGATTGGGTGCGAAACGACGATGGGACGCCGACCGAACGCCTCGTCATCGAGGCAGTTCTGACCAATCGCGTGCGTGAGATTCACTGGCGGGAACTGGAGAATCCGCAATCCTGGAAGGTGGGGTGGCGCTGAATCGGGTATGGATGCTCCTTTGGACGTGAAAACGCAGACGGGTACTATAATCCGTTCGCCCACTTTGACGACGGGCGAAAGGAAACTCCCTGATGCCAACCACCGACCAGGTGCTCGAGAACACGATCCAGCGCTGCCGAGAACGCGACATCATCATCCCCACCTTCACAGAGATGAGGAATCCCGAGCTGATTCCCGAGGGAATCCGTGAAGAACTTTCGTCCATCGGGTTGTGGGATCTCAACCCGCGCAACCTCTTCCGAATCACCTGGAAGAACGAGCCGGTGGCTTCCGGCGGCGGCTTCGGCAGCGTCAATTATCTCGATCTGCCGCCGGAACTCACCGGGGTTCCCGCGAGGATCATCATGCTGGTCGGCAAGTACTTTCCTACCGGCGCTCACAAGGTCGGCGCGACCTTCGGCCCGCTGGTGGAAAAGCTCGTCCGCGGCGCCTTTGATCCGACGACCCAGAAAGCGCTGTGGCCGTCGACGGGCAACTACTGCCGCGGCGGCGCCTATGACGCGGCGCTCCTGGCGTGTCCATCCATCGCCGTGCTCCCCGAGGGCATGTCGCGCGAACGTTTCGATTGGTTGGAGAGGGTCGGTTCGGAGATCTTCGCGACCCCCGGGTCCGAGTCCAACGTCAAGGAGATCTACGACAAGGTCAAGGCGCTCAAGGCCGAGCGTGGCGACGAGATCGTGGTGCTCAACCAGTTTGAGGACTTCGGTAACGCAGCCTGGCACTACGCCTGCACCGGCCCCGCGATGGAGGAGGTCTTCAACCAGGTGAGGACCGAGGGCCAGCGTTTCGCCGGGGTCTGCCTGACCCAGGGATCCGCCGGAACCCTGGGCTCCGGCGACTATCTCAAAGAGATCTATCCACGACTCAAGGTCGTGGCCGCCGAGGCGCTCCAGTGCCCGACCCTGCTCTACAACGGCTATGGCGCCCACCGCATCGAGGGAATCGGCGACAAGCACGTGCCGTGGATCCACAACATGAAGAACACCGATGTTGCGGTGGGGATCGACGACGAGGCGTGCATGCGCCTGTTGCGGGTCTTCAACGAAACCGCCGGACGCGCCTATCTCGAGGCCATCGGAGTCGACTGGGGTCTCATCGGCCGACTCGATCTGCTGGGGATCTCCTCCATCGCCAATCTTCTCACCGCGGTCAAAACCGCCAAGTACTTCGAACTTACAGCCGACGATGTCCTGTTCACCGTCGCCACCGACTCCATGGAAATGTACGGCTCCCGTCTCGAGGAGGAGAACGCCGAGCACGGCGATCTCACCGCCTCCCGTGCCGAAGCCGTACACGAGCGCTACCTTCTCGGCGCCGCCATCGATCATGTTCTCGAGCTCTCCTACTGGGACCGCAAGCGGCTCCACAACCTCAAGTACTTCACCTGGGTCGAGCAGCAGGGCAAGACGGTCGAAGAGCTCAACGCCCAGTGGGATGACGACGACTACTGGACGAGCCGCCTCGGCGTCTGGCGCGAGTGGGACGAGCGCATTACAGCCTTCAATGAACGGACGGGGCTGCTTCAGCGGTATCGCTGACGCTGGACATAGTTCTTGGTTATAAGTTTTTAGTTTCAAGTTACATCGCAAGACAGCGCGGAGTATCTGCGATGGTAACTGAGGCTCTTGAAAAATCCTACCTGGCGTCGAGGCGCCAGCCCCACCGCAGCGGTCCATCGCAGGCGGGGACGCCTGCGCTACAAGGATGTTCGCGATTTTGTAGCGCCCGCGTCCCCGCGGGCGATGGCCCCACGTGCGTCGATCCCCGCCGCAATCCCGAATTCTGCCAGAGGCTCAACTAAGAACTCAAAACTAAGAACTCAACACTCTGGCCGACCGTTGCCTGGCTGGGCTGCGTGGTATTCTCGACCCGTACGAAAGGACCCTCAAATTGATGAGAAAGTCGACCCGAAGATGGGCTTGATCGACGGCGAGTGGAACGACGCGGACGCCGCGTTGTCCGAGTTGAGCGGTGACGACAAGAGCCGTTTGGTGACTGCGATCTCGGCCACCGACGCGGTCTGGGACCGGAACATCTTCGATCACGCAACCTCGTTCGGCGGGCCCGAGGTCGGCGACTCCCGAACGCTTTCGGCGGCGATCCTGGCCCGGTTGCTCGATGTCGAATATGTGGCGCTCGCCTCGGCCGCCGGTGGGTCGCTTTCACCGAGTGGTGATCCTGCCCTCGATGAGGTTCTCGAAAACGCGTGCCACGATGCGCTGAACACCTTCGCGGATGAACTCCTCGGACCCGTGACCTTCGAAGGGTCGTTGATCTACGGTCTGCCACTGTTGCTCGACAGTCCTGTCCCTGTTGGGGCCGTCCTTCTCGCGACATCGCGCCCCCTCAGCCGGGAGCAGGAGGTATTGCTGCGGGAGTTTCTCAGACACCTCGACACCCGACTGACGGCGGCGGAGCGCCTCTACTCGCTGCGGAGAGAGCTCTCCGAACTCAAGATGGAGGTCGGAAAGGCATCCTCATCCGCGAGTTCGCCGCCTGAGAGGACATCAAGTTCGATCCCGGCGATCCCCGATGGGTTCGACGAGACCGTCCGGGAGATGGCGTTGGCGATTCCCACGATCAGCCTCTTTGGGATCGAGTTCCCCATGGCCAGTTTTGGCGATTTCTGCGGCTATTTTGTCGAGATTACCGAGCGATATCTGGCGATCCTGGAGGAGGCGGAGAGCCTCTATCTTGACATCCCCACGCCGGTGGATGCCAAATCGAAGGAAAAGGCCTCGGCGCCCTATCTGCGGCTGTTGGACGTCATCCGGGTCCTTCGACCCGCGGTGCGCATGCTGTACCGGGTCACCCCTGATGGACTCGCTTTGTATGCGGCGCGGCACGGGGTGCCGACCTTTGCCGATCTGACCCGGGCGGCGAAGCAACACGCGGACGACGAGACCATCGAGCGGATCCTGGACATCATGAACGACCAGGGCGAAGAAGAAGAGGTCGATGCCCTCTATGCCCGTAGTCAACCGTATGAGTTCCGAGCCGCCAACCTCGGTGAGGTCTTTGCGCTGCTCGCGGTGCACCGGACGCTGATGTATCGAATGCCCGACCGCCTCGAAGCCGAGAAACCGGCGCTGTTGTCGGCTCTGGTGAAATACCAGGCCGCGAGGGCGTTTCTCTTTGCCTATGAACATTTTGCCGAAGTGCCGCTCCGAGGCGAGAAACGACAGGACCCGATGAACGCCCAGGCACTTCTCTTCAGAAAACAGAATGCGCCGTCCTTCGGGCTCCTGTTGCGGGCCTATCAACAACCGAAATGACCGGCGAGAAGAAACCAATCGACACCGACGGGGGGACTCAATCGAGGTTCCCGTTGCCGGCGGCGCTCGCCATCATCGTGGCGGTTGTGATGGTCGTTCTCGCTGTGGGACTCTTTCTGACCCTGGCGACCAACAACAAGCCCCACAGGCTCGTCATCGCCACCGGCGTCGAGAGCGGCACCTACCACCAACTCGGCCTCGCCATGGCGGAAGTCCTCGAGGAGGAGGGAGTCGCGGACTCGGTCGAGGTGCTCTCGTCCGAGGGAAGCGTCGCCAATATGGAGCTTCTGGGGGGCCAGGACCGAGGTGCCGATCTCGGCTTTGTCCAGAGCGATACCCGGCCGATGGGCGGAGTTCGGTTGATTGCCCCTCTCTATCAGGAGGTCCTCCATATCCTGGTTTCGAAACGCGTCGGCGACGAGGTGGAGAGCGTCAATGATCTCGAGGGGTTGCGGGTGTCCCTCGGCACTCCCGCCAGCGGCACCCGGTCGGTCGCCGAAAGGGTGATCGGACACTTCGATGTGTCGCTGGGCGAGGACATCGATCTTCCTCCCGATGAAGTTGCGCAGGGGCTGATTGACGGGTCCATCGATGCGGCGTTCATGCTCAGCGCCATCCCCTCGAACGCAGTGGAGAAGCTCTGTCAGCAAGACGCGGTGCGTTTTCTGAGTTTGGGTGATTCGCAGCAGCGTGGCAATGAGGCCGACGCCCTGGCGCTGGTATTCCCGAGTCTGACGAGCGGAGTGATCCCGCGCTCGACCTATGCGCGTCTGCCTGAATTGCCCGTCGCAACCGTGGAAGTCTCGGCGTTGTTCGTGGTCTCGAGCGATCTCGAGAGCAGCCTGGTCAAGACCATCACCACGACCCTCTTTGCGCACCGGTCACGGCTCATTGAAACCGAGGGAGACCGGGTGATCGTTGCGCGCCGGATTCGCGAGAAATACCAGCCCGAGGCTGCATTGATTCCTTATCATGAGGGCGCCGTGACCTACTATCAAAGGTCGCAGCCGCCGTTCATCGTCGAATATGCGGAGACCCTCAGTTTCGGACTCACCGTCCTCGTGGGGCTGTTCTCCGTCGCCGTCGCCGCCCGCGAGTGGATGAGGCGGAAGATGAAGAACCGGATCGACGTTTTTTATGTCGAGGTCGAGGAACTCACGACGGGGCTCAAGAATCTTTCCCTCGACGAACTCAATGCGCATCGGGAAGCGCTTCGAGATCTGCAACGAAAGGCCTTCGCCGAACTCGTCGCCGAGCGGCTCGAGGCCAACGACTCCTTTACGATTTTCCAGGACTATGTGGCGAGTGAGAGAAGGGCCATCGAGGCCCGGATCGCAGATTTCCCGGATCGTCAGGATGCTCCACCGGGGACTAAAAACTAAAACCTGGCCTCTGCGAAATCCTAAAAGACGACGAGGTGCCAGCCTCACCGCAGCGGTCCATCGCAGGCGGGGACGCCTGCGCTACAAGGATGTTCGTGATTTTGTAGCGCCCGCGTCCCCGCGGGCGATGGTTCCTTTGCGTCGATTCCCGCCGTAATCCCGAATTCTGCAAGAGGCTCAACTAAGAACTGGAAACTGCCGTCAGTCGTCGATGTACCCCAGCTCCCGGAGCGCCTCTTCAACCTCAGGGTCGAGTTCCTGACTGCCCGGGTCGAAGGCTTTGCCGGTCGCGTTCTGCCATTCCTCGAGTTCTCCGTGGAGACCGACGACGATGTCGATGTTCTCCCCTGCGCGGTTGTCGCGCTCGCCCGGGTCGTCGATCAGGTTGAAGAGCTCGGGCTGCTGGCGCCGACCGGCGACCGGGTACTCGATGAGCTTGATCTCCGGAAGGCGGATCGCTCGAACCAACCCGCGGTTCAGCAGTTGGGCTTTGATGTGCGGCACTCGCTTGGGCTCGGCGCGCGCGGTGATGAAGACCGGACGAGGACTCGCTCCGGTGCGCTCCCCGCGAATCAGGGGCAGCAGTGATCGACCGGGTAGGCTCTCGGGTGATTCGAGATCGAAGATGTCGAACACGGTCGGAACGACATCGAGGAGACTCACCTGGTCCGGGACGCGTTTTCCGGCGTCGGGGTCGCCGGGGACGTGGAGAATCAGAGGGACTCTTGCCTGCTCATCGTACGGTCGGGTGCCGTGATCCATTGTCCACTCACGTTCGAAGAGGGTCTCGCCGTGGTCGGAGAGCACGACCACAACCGTATTGTGGGCGACACCGAGTTTCTCCAGTTCCCGGAGTAGGCGATCGGCCAGACGGTCGGCCACCACGATCTCCCCGTCGTACCGGGCGACGTACTCCTGCTGTTCCGCCGGGCTGAGGCGGTTGACCGAGAGCAGGCGGTCCAGGTGCACCGGTTTGGAAACCGTGCTGAGCTCATAGACACCGGGCAGAAAACGAAGGGCATCACGCGCTGGCGGATCGTATGGCCAGTGCGGTTCAAAAAGGTGGACAAAGAGAAAGAAATCCTTCTCGGCTGTGACCTTCGCCCGGAGCCATTTCACGGCGGCGGCGGTGGTTTCCGATCCCACACGCCGGGCGCCGTTTCTCGGTGGTCCGAGATCGTCGTCGTAGATCTCGAATCCCCGATCGAGCCCGGTGTGGCGCTGGAGCGTCCAACCGCTGACGAACGCACCGGTGGCGACGCCCTTCTCGGCCAGAATGCCGGCCAGGGTTGGAATCCCCGGTTTGAGGGCCATCCCGTTGCGCTGAATGCCGTGGCCGCCGGGATACTCTCCGGTGAGGATCGTTCCGTGCGCCGGTGCGGTGGCGACGTGAACCGTCACCGCCTGATCGAAGACGACGCTGTCAAGCGCAAACCGGTCGAGGTGAGGACTTGTCGGCCGGCTGTAACCATGGAGACCGAGGTGGTCCGGCCGAAGGGTGTCGATGCTCAGGATGACCAGGTTCTTCGGCTCAGTCGGGGCGCTCACCGGAGGGCTGCACGCTGAAACGGCGATCAGAAACAGGGGGATGATGATCCGCACACTCCTATTGTACCCAGAGGGTGTCGCGCTTCAGCTCTGCGCCCCTAGTGTCAATTCCACTCCGGTTGATCGATCTCGTCGTCTAGTGCCTTGATTCTCCCGCTCAATTCGTCAATGAACGCATGGTGGTCGTCGGTGCCGAAGAGCGGTTCGCCGACGACCACGTCAACAAAGAACGGGACCGGGATGAAGGCGCCGCGAGGCAGGGTCTTACCGAGACCATGGAGGAAGACCGGCACCACGGGGACATCCGGATATCGTTTGGCGAGGTGAGCGACGCCGGACTTGAACTGGGCCATTTCTTCGGGGTTGCCCCGCGTGCCCTCGGGGAAGAGCAGGATGACATTGTCTGCATCGAGCGCCTTCGCGGCCCCCGCCAGGGGGTCGTGTTCAGCTGAACTCCGTCCGCGGCGATGAACCGGAATGATGCCGATGACAGTTGTCGAAAACCAGGCCAACAGGGGATTGGCGAGGAAGTAGTCGGCGGCGGCAACCGGCCGGACGCGCGGCAGAAGGCCGGCGGGGAGCAGGGTCATGAGCACCAGGGTGTCGAGGTGACTGTTGTGGTTGGCGACAAGGATGGCCGGACCGTCCTGCGGCAACCGCTCGCGATGACGGATATTGAGCCCGAGACCGATGAGGACCACCGGCCGGACCAACAGCCAGGAGAAGGCGTGACGCAGACACCAGGCGAGCGGTCCGATGCTCCCGGCTTGCTCCGCCATCACACCGCCAGGTAGTAGACGAAGTGGAAGAACAGCGGTGCGGCGTAGGTCAGGCTGTCGATGCGATCGAGAATGCCGCCGTGCCCGGGCAGCAGGTCTCCCGAGTCCTTGACACCGAGATCGCGCTTGAGCGCCGAGATGACGATATCGCCGATGAAACCGCTGAGCCCGATGATGACCCCGGCGCAGATTGCCCAACCGCGGGTGAACGGTGTCAGAAAGGGCGCGAGGACCACCGCGAGCACGACCGTGGTGCCGAGTCCACCGAGGAGACCCTCCACCGTCTTGCCGGGACTGACGGTGGGCACAACCTTGTGGCGGCCGAGGGACTTGCCCCAGAGGAACTGAGCAACATCGTTGAACTGGGTCAGAAAGACGAGGTAGAGCACCAGCGCCGGACCGCCACCGTTGGGATTGACCGCGGATGGCAGCACAAGCAGGAAGGCCACGTGACTGATCGAGAACACAGTGGCCATGAGGCCCCACTGGAGGGTGCCGGCGGCGCGGAGGAAGCCCTCGGTGATGCCGATGAGAACCATCCGCATGGGCAGGAACAGAAACATGTAGACCGGAATCCAGATGATGAACATCCCGTACCACTCGAGGCCCACCCAGAGGTACTGGACCGGGATCGCCAGATAGGCCCAGAGCAGCACCGAGCGATCGGCCCGGCGGGTTGGGATGAGCGACAGATACTCCTTGAGGGCGAGAAAGCTGACAAGGGCGAAGAAGGCCAGCGAGACCCGGCGGTCGAGCACCATGGCGGTTGTGAAAATGACGACCATGAGCCACCAACTGCGGATCCGCGCCGGGACGTCTCCGAGATCGACACCGGGCTTTGCTTTCCGGATCACCCAAACGACTACGGTGGCGGTGATCAGGATGATGAAGATCCCGCCGAGACCCATGAGCAGGTTGGGGTGGAGCCGGTCGATGATGGTGCTCATTTCTCGATCTCCTTCAGTGCCGAGCGCGCGCGGTTGGCGATGGTGAGAACTTCGAGTGCGATGATCACCGCGAGGACGCCGGTCAACACCGGCGTTCCGGCCGGCCACACCGCGGCGGCGATTGCGAGCACCGAGATTCCGAAGGCGCGGTCGCTTTTGCCCATGGGTCCGTCATAGCGTCGTGAAGCGCCGAGGGTGGCGCCGGCGAGGCCGACGAGCTCGGTCAACCCCGCCAGGACGACGACCATGACCACGGCGCCGGTGTTCAAACTTGGCACGAGGGCCAGGGGGAGGTAGAGGGCGGCATCCGCCGCCACATCGCCGGCCTCGTTGAGGATCGCACCCGCCGGGCTTGCAAGATCGTGTTCGCGAGCCATCATCCCGTCGAGGGCGTTGAGCGCCATCCGGATGAAAAGCACCACGGGGAGGGCGAGCAGTGGCCATGTTGAGTTCGGCCGCAGAGCGATGGCGACGCCGCCGAGTGCAGACAGGATGAAGGCCGCGACGGTGACCTGGTTCGGAGTGATACCTGCCCGTACGAGGCCGTCAGCCAACGGCCGGAGCAGATTCTGAAACGCGGGTTTGATGTCGTAGATCGAGGGCATGGGCGGCGCCTCCTCAGGGTTGGTGGTCGTCTGGGGGGGCTCTGAAGAGAATGAACCTCTCGCTCCGGGCGGCGATCTCGTGATCGCGAAGTCCATTGAGGCCGGGCGTCCCCCGAAGCCGCTGGGCTTCGCCGTCGTTGACCACCAGGATTGAGTCGTAGTGGGGAAATTTGCGGTCGCGTACATGACGCGTGGTTTCGACGATGTGGCGTTGTGCGACATGGGGGACGAGGTTTTCACTCGCGAGAACGGTGTCTTCGGGCGGGATCTGCTCGATGAGTTCCTTGAGCTCCCGGTAGCGCTCACGGTCCCGCTCCGAATAGTCGAAGTCGATGGTCGAGAAACCGCCGGTGAAGTGGTGCCGGGGCCAGATCATGCCGTAGTGGTAGCAGGTGACCACCGCAAGCAGGACCGCCGCGATGAGGGCCCTCCGGCGTCCATCGTCAGAGAAACGAACGAGGGCCAGGAGTGCGCCGACAAAGCCGAGTGCGAGGAGAGTGAGGGCGTATTGAAACCCGATCTGGTGCAGCGGCGGCCGGCTCGCGAGGAGGGTGGCCGCGAGCCCGTAGCTGATCAGGATCGCACCCCGAGCGGTGAAGAAGGGCAGCAGGGCGAGCGGCGCGAAGAGCTGGAAGACATACAGCGCCTTGGCTTGGGTCAGGATGAACTCGAGGGCGAAAACCGGATTGAGGAGCACCGTGGTGACGAGCCCGCGGGGGCCCTCGCCGGAGGGGATGATCTCGGAGTAATACCAGGAGTAGGAGTGGGCGCCGCCGGCGAAGTGGGGGATCACGAGGTGTTGCAGAACCACATAGGCGGCGACGCCGACGGCCAGGATTTGAAAACCCTTGCGACGATTGCCGCTCATCAAGGTGACGATCCCAAGCAGGACAACGATGATCGACAACTCTTCTTTGACCGAAAGCAGCAGGGCGATGGAGATCCAGAAAGGAGTCCACCGCTGGAGCCACCAGAAGTAGACGGCGGTGAAGAGAAACACCGGGGCGCAGGCGATGGGGTGGAAATCGTAGAAGTTTGCGCCGGCCACCGCCGGGTGGGTCAGCCAGAGCAGGGCCACCAACAGCCCCTGGCGGCTGTTGTCCAAAACCGTGCGCGCCAGAAGATAGAGCGGTAGGGCGGCGACTCCGAGGGCCGTCGCCTGGAACGCGAGGAGGGTCTCGGTGGATGGGGCGAGGGCGTAGATCGGCGCCACGAGGAGCAGCACCAGCGAGGTGTGGATGCCGAGGTAGTTTCCGCCCATGAGCGATGAGTAGAGGATATCCCCGTGCACGGTGTTCCAGAGGATGTTCTCCTGGATACCGAGATCGAAGGCGGAGGTCCCGAGGGAGAGGTGGTGCTGGATGGTGTGGATGGAGACATAGATCACATAGGCGGCGATCGCCGCGCCGAGCAGCACCCACGGGCCGGCCTTTTCCATGGAGTGGAGGGATCGACCACGAGCGCTCGTCGGCCAGGAATCTCGGTTCGCAAAACGCAGTAGCCGCAGGCCGCGGTCGTAATTGCGTAGAGCAGCACCGGCGATGCCGACCACGCCGGGATGGAGAAGACATAAAACGCCAGGGGCAACAGCGTCAGCGGCCAGAGACCGGCGACGAGCTCGCCGAGGGTTTTCGGCCGGCGTCCGCCGCGTTGCGCCCACTTCAGCCCCAGGGCCAGCAGAATCGCGGTCGCAACCGACCACAGACCGAGACTCCCGACCAGTTCTGATCGTAACGGCGTGGCCAGGAGCGCACCGCCGAGCATGGCGGCCAGCGGCGGTCTGTGCACCACGACCATGACCGCATAGCCGACCGCGAGCGAGAGGACCGCGGCGTGGGCGTATGCCGCCGGCCCTGCGAGGGGCTTGAGTCTCGGACGAAGGTTGATCTCTTGGATCACGGCCGTACAAGTCTAACGAATAGACCGTTCACGATGACCCCGGGCGCTCGGTGACATCAGCGGATAAATGGCCCAACAGCAGCGCCTGAAAGAGGCGTCCGGCGAGGACGGCCTTGATGGCGTCGGGCGCTTCGGAGTCGCACAGAGGTGCGGTGAGCCGGTCGAGCAGTTGTCTCCTCTCGGGGGTCTCGAGGTCAGGATTGGCCTCCGCCGTCCATTGCCATAGCCGGTGGTAGAGCGTCCACGCGACACTCCGGAACAGCGTGGCGAGTTCGCCCTCCTGCGCCCGGACATATTGGCGGGAGGCGAGGACCATCAGCCCTTCGCTGATGCCTCCGGTCAGCACCCGCATGGCGAGGTCTTTGGCGTTTGAGGTTTCGAAGAGCTGCTCCAACACCACTCCGCCGATGGCGCCGATATCGAGCTTGGAGGCAAGGTGGTTGAGATCGCGTGATGAGGTCGAGGTGGCGAACCGGTCGAGAAATGCGTGGAACTCGCCAATGATCTCGAGCGCCCGATCGTCGGGCGAGGCGCCGTCCTCGAGGAGATCCGCGCGAAGCGTCCTGAGGACCGCCGGAGTCGGTGAGGTCAAGGCGGTCTCGAGCGATCGACGTCTGCTCATCGTCCCCCTCCTGTCAGTCCGGCCGGTCCGCTACACTGTGCAATCACGAGCCATGTTACCAATGCAGGGGCTCCGATGAGAACGGAGGCGTGAAATGCCGCGATTGACGACCATCGACCTTGGGTTCCAGGGATTCAGCCAGGTGATAGCAGCGTATGCCGCACCGACGGGGGACGGCCGGTTCGTTCTCTTCGAAAGCGGTCCGGCCAGCTCGGTCGAGGCCGTGGAGCGCGCTGTCGCCGACCTGGGGTTCGAAACTGGCGATCTGGCGGCGATTTTCGCCACCCACGTTCACCTCGACCACTCGGGCGGCGCCGGCGTGCTCGCGCGCCGCACGGGCTGCACCGTCTACGCACATCCGGCCGGGGTGGCGCATCTGATCGACCCCGGGGCCAAGCTTCTGCCGAGCGCCGAACGGCTCTACGGCGACCGGCTCATCCCCCTGTGGGGAGAGACCGAGGGCGTGCCCTCGCGACAGTTGAAGACGGCGGGTCACGGCGAAAAGATCGTCCTCGGCGATCTCGAGGTCGTGTCCTGGCACACCCCGGGTCACGCGGTGCACCACATCGCCTGGCAGGTCGGCGGCGATGTGGTCACCGGTGATGTCGGCGGGATCCGGTTCCCCGGCGCGGATCACGTCGCGCCGCCCATGCCGCCACCGGACATCGATGTCGAGCTCTGGCGGGAGAGCCTCGATCTTCTCCGGTCGCTCGAACCCAAACGGTTGCTCCTGACCCACTACGGCGCCTTTGATGATCCGGCGCGCCATCTCGACGAACTCGAGGAAAGGCTGTTGGGTTGGACCGCCATCGCCGAGAAAACGGTTGCGGAAGGCGGTAGCCGCGAGGACCTCGCCGGTGTGCTCCAGAGTCTCGACGAGGCCGAGCTCGCCGCCGAGTCGCTGCCCGACGACATCATCGCCCGCTACCGCCACCTCTGCCCCATGGTCGAAAACTCCGCCGGGCTCTACCGGTACGTTTCCAAGCGGGCAGGGTGAGGTTTTCGGAAGCCGTTCACTGACCAGTTAGTTGGACGAAAACGAGCCGCGGGCCTCGGTCACGACTGGGGATCTCCTGAATTCAACGCACAATGGAACCGCAAAGACGCCGATGCCGCGAAGGTGCCGCGAAGTCATTTCTTTGACCCATCGCAATCTGCCGGAGATGGTTCCGTGTACCAAATCGGAGGGAGCCCGGGTCGATTTTGCGATGCTGAGCGGCACCTTGGCGCACCTCGCGACTCAGCGGTTCCATTGTGCGCTCGGGAACGGATCCCGGATTCGTGGAATCCTGGACACCGACGGGACTCCGGGTCGACGACCCATTGTGTTTATGGGGCCGTTTCTGACCTACGGCGCGACACGCCCTCCGCCCTGTCTCGGCGCTTCCTGCGCCGGGGCGAGATCGACCCTCCATGCCCCGCGGCCGTGGGTGAAGGCGAAAAGCCTGGGCCGTTCGTCGGGGCCGTCGCCGATGGCGAGCCACTCGGTCACGGCGTTGGCGAAACCGGTGTTCTCGACCGCCCATGTGTGTCCGCCATCGCCCGAGGTGAATACCCCGAGATCGGTGCCGAGATAGATCCGACGGGTATTGTCGGGATCCACAACGGCCGAGTGCACCGGGATGTCGGGGATCGCCGATGCTCCGCTGCCGTCGATGGCTTCCCATGTCTCGCCGAAGTCGTCGGACCGCCAGACGTGCCGGCCGCCGAAGCCGGCGTAGGTGGCGTAGATCACGTCCTGGGAACCAGGTTCAAAGGCCAGGGATGTGACAAACCCCGCCCTCGGTCGTGTCGAATCCCACACGCTTGATCCGGTGGTCGACAGGGCGCTCTCCGAGCGATAGACATCGCCTTCGCTGGAGCCGGCGACAACTCTCTGGGAGTTGCCGGGCGCGACCGCGATGGCGCTGATCTGACCGGGTCCGATGGGGTTTCTGCTTGCGTCATACCAGTACGACGCCTGGTTGTTCGTCCGCCACAGGCGGTGTCCCCCGGTCCACAGTCGTTGCGGTTCGTTGAGATCCATGGTGAAGGGTGTGATGAATAGGAAGCCGTCATCATTCATCCCCCTGGTGGCGGAGGTGAAGTTCGACCCGCCATCGGTTGATTTCACGAAACCGAAACGCTGGCTTTCGGCGTAGACGAAATTGGGCGAGAAGGGATCAACCGCGGTGTAGCCGCCGTCGCCGCCGTTGACGAATCTCCAGTTTTCGGGACCGGAGCCATCGGCGCCGATGACGGTACCGTTGTCCTGGGTGCCGGCGATGTACCGCTCGCCGCCGGGGTAGGGAGTGCCGTGGTAGAACTGGGTGATTCCCATGTTGTTGTTGTAGCTTTGGAAGAAGACCCTCGATGTGATGGTGTTGCAGATGCCGTCGATTCCCTGTGAGATCTCAGCGTTGGGATTGTCGGTGGAGAAGATTCCGCCGTCACTCGCGGTGAACATCCGCGTGTTGCCGACACCGTCGTAGTCCGGGTGAAAGACGATGGCGTGCTGATCGGCGTGGACAAAGCTCGGGTCCTCACCCGCTGCCCACCAGTAGGAGGCGATGCCCCAATCCCGCCCGGCGTTGTCGGAACGCAGGAGATCGACCCCCGCCGCCCAGACCACGTTGGGGTCCACCGGATCGACGGCGATCACGTTGCAGTACCACCCCATGGGGACCCAGGGGTCGTACGTCCCCCACCCGCAGTCGGTGTAGGAAGAGGTGACGGGGTTGGTCAGCAACAGAGTATTGACCTTGTTCGGATCGGTGTTGTCGACCTGGACGACCCAACTGCCCGCCGCGCCGCCGCTCGACGAACGATAGACGGCGTGGAGCGCCTGCTCGAAAAGGCCGTTTGGTCCGGGCACATTCGACGCCGACAGTGCGTAGATGATGTTTTGTCGGGAGGGTGCGATTGCGAGGGTGGTGCGACCCATCCCGGGTTGCGAGAGCACAGGCTCCCAGTTGGTGCCGTTGGCGATCTTGCGGCGGTAGACGGTAGCCTGGTCGAGGGTGCCGCAGGAAGCGAAGAGCCAGTCGGCAGCGAGGTCGGTGCGGACCTCGAGATCGAGGCAACCGCCTTTTTGCGTGGCCGCGAACGAGTGTTCCCAACTCACACCGCTATCGGTCGAGATGTGGACGCCGGTCCGGGTCGCGGCGTAGATTCGATCGGGGTCTTTGGTGCTGATGATGAGATCGTTGACCCAGTAGAAATCCTCGTTGTCGGTGCTTTCGAGACGCTCCCATGTGGCGGCGCCGTTTGAGGAGACAAAGATCCCCGCACCGCGGAGCGGAAGCCAGGTTCCCCGGACTTCTTCGCGGAAGTACCCTTCGCCGGTGCCGATATAGATGGTCTCGGGATCGTCGGGCCGTAGCGCCATGGAGTTGACGGCGATGTTGGCGATCTCATCGGCCATCGGGCTCCAATACTGGCCGCCGTTGGTGGTCTTCCAGATACCGCCGGAGACTCCTCCTGCGTACATGATCTGCGGCTGGGTAGGGTGGATGAGCAGCGCACGGGTCCTGCCGCCGACGTTGCCAGGACCCAGGGCCTCCCAGACCCCGAGGAGGCGCTTCGCGGCAAACGCGGCCAACCCGATGGTCGAGGCCTCAGGGCGGGTTTCGATCTCGCCGCCGAGCCGTGACGAGTACCGGGGCATCCGGTCCATCTTTGCGATGGCGGCGCGGTAAGCGGCCTGTGCGTCGAACCCGGGACCTGGTCCCTGTCGCTTCCGCCAGTAGAGTTCGGCGGCCGCATCCGGTTCCTCGTAGGGAATTGTGGTCGCCGAGGCATGCCGCTGAATCGAGGCGCGAATGGCGTCATTCGGCGGCTCCGAGATCTTGGGAAAATCCGCGCCGACGATGGCGACGAAGCCGATTGCCACGGCACAAGCGACGCAAAACCGGAACCTCGACTTCGTCATACCTTCACCTCCGCGGCCGATACCCGGGTCGTCTCCTTGAATGTACGCGACCGGCCCGTGAATGTTTGGCCTTGTCACCGCTCATACCCGAGAATGCGACGTTTGCAGGCGAAAACCGCAACCTCGGCGAGCCGGATGACGCCAGGCCTCGGATGAAGTCGAACCCGGATCCTCGAACCGCGTATCTCCCGATCACGGATCAAGGATCACGGATTGCGGAAAGCGGGTCACCGATCGCCCTTCTGTTAGGATGATCTCGTCAGCGGAGGTAGGAAATGGCAAAGGCACGTTCGGTCATTCTCGGTGTTGGTTGTTTGATTCTCGTGATCGGTGTTGTGCTCTTGGCGGTTGTGGTTCGTGGGTTGTCGAAACCCGGACTGCCGTCGACTGTAGTGATAGCCATCAACCTCGCGGGCCCCATCGCCGAAGTGACCGCCGAGGACCCCTTCGCCGAGATGTTCGGTGATCAATCGCTCAGCATGCAGGATCTCAGGTGGGTGTCTGAATCGGGCGGCGGACGACGATCGTGTTGTCGGGGTCCGGCTGAGAATCGGTGATTTCGCTGGTGGATTCGCCATCACCCAGGAGCTTCGGGGTCTCATCCAGGATGTTCGAGCAAGCGGCAAGTGGACTTCGGTCTATTTGGACACTGCGGGTGAGTTCGCTCCCGGGAACTCGGTCTACTACCTGGCATCGGCGTGCGACGAGATCTCGCTCCACCCGGGCGGCGATGTCAACCTCATTGGGTTCTCGGTGCGCTCGCCGTTTATCCGCGGCACCTTCGACAAGCTGGGTATTCGACCGGAGTTTCCGGGTCGCGGAGACTACAAGACCGCGCGATTCATGTACACGGAACGGGATTTCACCCCCGAAGCCCGCGAGATGACCGACTGGCTCGTTGGATCGCTTTTTGATCAGCTGGTCGAGGGCGTCGCCCAGGGAAGGGGTCTGGCGCCGGACGAGGTCCGGAACCTCATCGATCGTGGGCCCTTCCTCGGTGAGGAAACCCAGGAGGCGGGTCTGGTCGATCACCGCGAGGACTGGACCACCTTTACCGGACGAATCGAGGACAAGGCGGGCTCGGCCAAGGTCGTCGGTCTGAACCAATACCTCGCAGGTAGGGGTTCGTCGTCCCGGGGTACGAAGATCGCCGTGGTCACGGGCGTCGGCGGCATCATGCGCGGCGAGAGTCGACGTCAGTTCAACCCGCTCTTCGGTATGAGCGATGTCATGGGCGCCGAGACCATCGCGTCCGCATTCCGCGCCATCCGCAAGGACAACGAAATCAAAGCGGTCGTTTTCCGCGTCGACTCCCCGGGAGGCAGCGCGCTGGCATCGGAGATCATCCGTGAGGAAATGGCCCGGACAGCCGAGAAGATCCCCGTGGTGGTCTCCATGGGTAATGTCGCGGGCTCGGGTGGCTACTGGGTCACCTGCGGCGCTCAGACCATCGTCGCCGAACCGGGCACCATCACGGGTTCCATCGGGGTGCTCACCGGTCACCTCAACATGGAGAGCTTTCTACAACGACAAGCTCGGGATCACCTTCGGCAAGGCCGATTTCGGCGCCAACGCCGATATCTACGGTGAGCTTGAAGATTGGAACGACCAGCAGCGGGCCATCGTCGACCGGGTGCTGGATAAGATCTACGACCGTTTCGTGACCCTGGTATCCGAATCTCGGGGGATGACCTGGGACGAGGTCGACGCCATCGGTCGGGGCCGGGTCTTCACCGGCGTCCAGGGATTGAGAAACGGCCTCGTGGACATGGTCGGCGGCTTCGATACCGCTCTCGAGGAGGCCAAGCGATTGGCCGAGATCGATCTCGATGCCAAGGTCCGGTTGGTGAACTACCCCAAGGCCCAACCCTGGTGGCGGCAGATCGTCAACAAGAAATCCGACGATCAGGTGGCCATCGAGTCGATGCTCGACGACTATCAGACCTTTGTGACCACGGGCCGGGTCCCATTCCAAGGCGAGGTCCGGATGATGCCGTTGGTCATTCAGTAACAGCGACTGAGATCCGTGCCGGAAGGCACAATGGAACCGCGAAGACGCGAGGGCCGCTAAGGTCCCGCAAAGCATCGCAATATGGACCCGGGCTCCCTCCGATCCGGGACGAGGGACAATAATTCGACCGTTGCGATGGGTCAACAGAAACTTCGCGGCATTCTTCGCGAACTTTGCGCCTTGGCGGTTTCAATGCACGCATCGGCCGTCAGCGCCATCGAAGTATCGAGTGAGATTCCGGTACGCTGCGATGGAATCTGTGTCTATCTGTGTGATCTGTGGTCTGCGATGGGTGTGATAGACGGAATCGCTCTCGTCAGCTTCCCGCGGTCCAACGCTCGATGATCTCCGCTACGGGTTCGACGGCGTCGATCCCGGCGACGCTCTTGCCGGCCTGGAGATAGTCACGGTGTGACACGACGCCCCGCTGGTTGGCGCGTTTGAGACGGATCACCGAGCGGATCGAGTAGAAGGCCCGGACCCAGTGCTTGACCCTGGGGTGGGAGAGCAGCCAGTGCTCGAAGCGGCCGGCCTCGGTGCCCTCGCGCTCGACCATTTCTGTCCGGATGACCGACACCGGTACACCGGTGATCTTGTGGGTCAGAACGATGTCGTCCTCGTTCGCCTCGATGATCGCAGTCTTGTACCCGGCTGACTCGGAACACTCGGTGGTCGCGATGAGCCGGGTGCCGATCTGCACCCCGACGTACCCGAGGTCGAGGGCGTGGCGGTAGGCGGCGGCATTGCCGACCCCGCCGGCGCAGACAACCGGCAGGCCGAGATCGCCGATCTCGTTGAGGAGTTCTTCGGGGGAACGTGAGCCCGCGTGACCACCGGCACGACCGTTGACCGCGATGAGGCCGTGAACGCCGGCCTGAATCGCCTTGTCGGCCCACTTCCTCTCGGTGACATCGTGAAAGACGAGCCCGCCGTGAGGGGCCACCGCATCGACGATCCAGCGAGGGTTTCCGAGGGACGAGACAAAGAACCGGACACCCTCCTCGAGAGCGATATCGAGCCACTGCCGCATCCGCTCCAGATAGCGGTCCGATGACTTCTCGGTGAGGACGTTCATCCCGATGGGGCCGTCGGTGAGGCTGCGGATGTGTTGGATGCCCTCGCGAAAATCGAGACCGTGGACATAGACCAGCGAAACGGGCTGCAACACACCGATGCCGCCCGCCGATGACACCGCCGCCACCAACTCTGGATTCGAGCATGGATACATGGCGCCGCCGATGATGGGGTGACGGATGCCGAGCATTTCGGTGAGAACGGTACTTCCGGGGGGTGATGTCATGACTGGATCCTAATACAAGTTCTCAGTTTTGAGTTTTAAGTTTTGAGTTTTCATCACAGTCACCCCCTCGCGGCATGGGCTGCGTATGCGATGTAACTCAAAACTTAGAACTATTAACTGAGAGCTGGATTCCGAAAATCTCAGCAACGGGCCGAGCGCGATTGTGGTGCGGGCGTCCCGCCCGCAAGAGATCGATCCGGGTCTGCGGCACCTCACAGCCGCGGTATCCTGTGAGAGTGATCAACACCGGGACATCCAAGGTGATCGTCTGCCGGGGCGCCATCGCTACCGAGCGGCGTCTGCTCGCCGAGATCGACGCCCTCGCTCCCACCGAGCCCGCCGATCTCGGCCTCCCGGTTCGGGTCATCGTTCCCTCGCGATCCCTGAGACTCCACCTGCTCCGACGACTGGTCGAAGAGCGCGGGGCTGCGGCGGGAGTGGTCATCCAGACTCTGGGTGGCGCCGCCCGCGAGATCACCGAACGTGCCGGCATGCCAGACGTCGTCAAACCGGCGGGCTTCGACGTGCTCGTGCGAAAGCTGGCGCGAGACGAAGCGGTGCTGGCGGCGGAACTGGATGACCTCCGCGACGGCTATGACGCGGTCCTCGGAGCAGTTCGCGACCTTGTCGACGCGGGTTTCGGCCCCGATCACGATGATGCGGTGTTGGAAAAGATCGCCGATCTCGGCGGCCAGGTTCCGCCCTCGAATCTCGATCGGGCAGCGGCTCTGGTCAGGGTGGCGGCGACTGCGCTCGTTGGGGCCGAGTCGATCACCGGGGCGCATCCCCGAGCGGCGGGATTTCGGCTGGCGACCGAAGCGATTGCAGACCTCGGCGAACCGGTCCTCCCTTCGCGAGGATTGCTGATCCACGGTTTCGCCGATCTCACCGGTGTCGCGGCGGACCTCCTCGAGGAAATCCTCAAGGTTCTGGGAGGGATCGTTCTGCTGGATCGCGTTCCCGATCCCCTCCGGCCTGCCGAAGAAGACCCGGGGAATGTCTTTCTCGAACGCATCGAGATGCGGTTCGGAGCGTTGGCGCGGGTGACGGATACCCATGGCCACACGAGTCCATCCATTGAACTCTGCGAAGCTCCGGATGTGGAGGCAGAAGCTCGGTGGATCGCCGAATCGGTGCGAGAACTGCTCAGTGCTGATGAGGCCCCCGAAAGCATCGGTGTTGTGGGCAGGCGACTGGGCAGCATCGGTCTGCCGCTTCGTCGGCAATTGGGACGGCTCGGTGTTCCGTTTTCGGGAGTCGGCGCGACGGTACCGGGGGGGCTGCTCCGACGCAAGGCCCGTCGTCTGGCGGATCTGCTCGAACGCGGCGGTGACGCCGAACTCGATCTCTGGGTCGAGGCAGCCGAGGGACTCGAGGACGAGGCGATGCTCTTGCTGGGTCTGCGGGTGCTGTCCCTCGGACGTCTGCGCGATCTCGCGGGGTTCGGTCTCGACAACCCGCGGGTCCGCCGCGGCGTGCGACTGCCCGTCGCCGACGGCGTTCTCGGACCGACGGAGGGCGACCTGGAGAGACCGAGGGAAAACCTGCTCCCGGCTTCGGTGGTTGACCGTGGGGTCCTGGTTGCCAGAGCCCTGGTCGAGGCCCTCGACGGCTGGCCTGCTCAAACCGTGGCGAGCGACCACCTGGAGTACTTCGTCGGGTTGCTCCTCGAACTCGGGTGGGACATCGACGGAGGCTACGGGGCCGAGATCTTCGCACTCGCCGAAGGTCTCGCAGAGGAGTTCCCCGTTGGCATGGATCTGGACGGTGATGAGTGGCTCACCGAGCTGCGCCGGAGGCTGGAGGGCGCGGGCGAAGCGCCCATCGGCGGCCGAGGGGGCGGCGTCCAGGTGCTCGATGCCATGGAGGCTCGGGGGCGAACTTTCAAACACCTCTTTGTCTGCAACCTCAACCGCGGCGTCTTCCCAAGACAGATCACCGACGACAGCATGATGCCGGATGCGGTCCGTGCGCGGTTGGAGTCGGATGTGCTCCCCGAGATGCCCGTCAATGCCCGGTCTGTGGAAGAGGAGCGTTATCTCTTCGCTCAGCTCCTCTCGTCGGCGCCGTCGGTTCACGCGAGTTGGCACGTTCGGGCGGATGGGCGGCGAGCAGCGGCATCGCCCTTCGTGGAACGATTCCGGGCGGCGAAGGATGAGCATGTGGTCGTGACCTCGCCACAGTTGTGGTCGCCGCACCGCGGAGGCCGGGGACCGAGGCCCGCATACGAGCACGCTGTGCTGGCTGCGGGAGCCGCGGGGGTCGACGGCAGCGAGGATTCGCTGACTCTCGCGATCTTGGAAGGTGAAGGGGTCTGCGGGAGGATGGTGACGGTTGTCGATGCGGGGCGCGTCGCACGGGGAAAGCTCGACGTTGTCCGAGAAATCGAGGCCGGATCGTCCCCGGTAGATCCGGGACCGTGGTTCGGCTTCGTCGGTGACGCCGTGGTGCCGGACGATCCGCTCTGGATCACCCGCATCGAGGATGTCGCAAAATGCCCGTTCAGCAGCTTCGTCAGCCGGCGACTCGGGGTGCGGCCGCTGCCGGATCCGCATTTCGGTCTTCCCGATCCCAACGCGCTCCTCGTGGGTTCGGTGGTGCACGATGTTCTCGAGCACATCGTCACAGGGGGTGTTCGCCGAGAGCGGATCACATTCCAGCAGGCGGCCTCGGCCGAACCGAAGGCGGCGCCGTGGCCCTCGAATCAACGCCTGGAAGAGATGCTGGCCAACGCCGTCGAACGAGTGGTGGATCGCGAGGGACTGGGCGGATTCGGTCTCAAGGGTCTGTTGAAGGCGGCCGCCCGGCCGGTGCTGGAGGTGGCCAGGGGGATCGAGTGGCCGGAGGGCGTACTACGCGGTGTGCTGGCAGCGGAGACGGAGGGCTTCGTAACCTCCGAACGCACAGGACGGCGGATCGGCTTTCGCGCCGACCGTCTGGACGAGGGCTCTCGGGCCACGGACTACAAATCGGGTCAACCGGTGTCCGTTCTCAAGACGCCGAAAGGTCGCCGCAAGCACCTGGTGGAGAGGGTGGCGAAAGGTCGTTTGCTGCAGGCCGTGGCCTACGCCCTGGGGGCTTCCTCGGGCGAAGGCACGGGACGCTATGTGTTTTTGAAACCGTTCATCGGAGATGCGCCCGATGAAGCGAGGGTCGCCGAGGTGTCGGTTGCCGACGAGGATCTGTGCTCGGCCTTCCGCGTTGCGGTGGACGTTGTCGAGTCGTCGCTCGAATCGGGCACGGCCTTTCCGCGTGTGGCCGAACCGCAGAGTGACACGACAGCACGACATTGCGACTATTGCCCCGTCGTCGAGGCCTGCAGATCTGACGACCCGATCTTCGCTCTTCGTTTGAAGACCTTGATGGAGAATCGTGAGGTTTCCGGCGACGGCATCCTTGAAGCGGCTCGCGCCCTCTGGTGGCTCGGTGTCACTCGGAAGGAGGAGTCGTGAACGACGAGCGAAGCCGCCGCGACGAGGCGACTCGAGCGCTCGCCCAGCGCGAGTTCCGCACGCCGCTGGTCGTCGAGGCGGGCGCCGGGACGGGCAAGACGGCGCTACTGGTGGCGCGTGTCGCAGCGTGGTGTGTCGGTGAAGGTTGGGAGCTGGAGGGTGACGAAAGCCGGGAGAAGGCGGCCGGACGGGTCATCGATGGCGTTGTGGCCATCACCTTCACCGAGGCCGCGGCGGCCGAGATGGCGGCGCGGATCGGGGAGGCCCTGGCCGGTCTCGCCATGGGGGATCAACCGGTCGGGTGGATCCCGGGCGACGTCATTGCCGGGTTGGAAGACGAGGAGATCGCGGTTCGTTCCCAAGCCCTCTGCGGCGAGGTCCACCGCTTACAGGTGACGACCATCCACGCTTTCTGTCAGCGTGTCCTGACCGCCCACCCATTCGAAGCCGGTCTGCACCCTCGCTTCGAGATCGACGCCGCAGGAGATGTTCTCGAAGCGCTGGTGGATGAGGTGGTTCTCGAAGCATTGAGAAACCTCGAAGACAGCCCGATACGGGACGCCTGGGAGTTGCTTGCCGGCCGAGGCCATGGACCCGTCGAGGTGGCGGAGGCGCTGCGGTCACTGGTGGAGTCCGGCGCCCGACCCGCTGATCTGGAGCGGGATCCGTTTGACAGAACCGAGGTGGATTCGGTCGTTCGAGGACTGGCTGAAGATCTTCGGGCCCTCTTGAAGATCGATGGTGGGAGATTGGCGAAAGCACATAGGGTCCAGATCGCCCACCGCACCATGGCGGCACTCGTTGGTGTTGAGAAGCAGCTCGGAGACTTGATTGCGGATTCGTCGTTCGAAGACCTGGTCGACGTTCTCGCGTCGATCGACAAGGAAACGAGGAAGAAGTTGCAATCGTGGTCTGAGGGGGACTTCAAGAACGGCGAGTCGGCCTGCCTCGAAGATGACGTTGATGACCTGGCAGCGGCGTCGGGATCCCTGTTGGTGTGGTTCGAGAGGTTCAAAGGTGCGGACCCGAAGGCGTTCGGCGCCGGCAGAGTGGTGCTCCTGGATCTTCTGTGCGAGGTCGAGGCGAAGCGCGCCGAGCGCGGCATCGCCACATTTACCGATCTGCTGGTCAGGACGGCCCGGCTTCTCGAGGAGCACGACGGGATCTGCAGGTCCGAGAGACTGGGCATGGATCAGTTGCTGGTGGACGAGTTCCAGGACACCGATGACATCCAGTGCCGCATCGTGCGTCGACTCGCTCTCGATGGGCCCGAAGACCAGCGTCCGGGGCTCTTCGTGGTCGGTGATCCCAAGCAGTCCATCTACGCCTGGCGCAGCGCGGATCTCGCGGCCTACGATGATTTCGTCGACGAGGTCGAGGCGGCCGGTGGGGAGAAACACCCGCTGACGAGCAACTTCAGGTCCGTCCGGCCCATTCTCGATGAAGTCGAGCTGCTGGTGAAGCCCGTGATGCACGAAGAGCACGGCTTCCAACCGGCGTTCGAGGGGCTCGACGCCACCGATGATCGGATCGCGTCGCCCGGATTCCGGCAGGGGCGGTGGAGCGCCGTCGAACACTGGAACTGCCGAACGGCCGACGAGATTGGTGATCCGAAAACCAAGAAACAGAAAGTGGACGAGCTCAATGCTGAGGAAGCGCGGACGATGGCTGCCGACATCAGGTCCCTCCACGACGAGGCTGGTGTGGCCTTTGGCGACGTCGCCGTACTCCTTCGAGCTACGACCGCCCAGCACTTCATTCTCGAGGCCTTCCGCGAGTTCGACGTGCCCTTCGAGGTGGCCCGGGAGCGTAAATACTACCGGCAGCGGGAGATCATCGAGGCTGCGGGCCTGGTGCGGGCGATCCTCGAACCCGCCGACGCCCTCGCACTGTTGACGGTGATCCGCTCGGATGCGGTGGGCGTTCCGGACGCGGCATTGGCGCCGCTGTGGGACGCCGGCCTTCCTGCCGCAGCTGCCCGGTTGGGTGAAGACGACGTGGCCACCCTCGACAGGGTGCGGCGGGTAGTGGCCGAGGCGGCCGAACGGGTGGGCGCCGAGCCCGGTGTCGATCGGGTGCCCGCTTGGCCCCAGGTCTTGACGGCAGCTCTAAAACGACTGGCGGAACTGCGCCGTTCCATGCGGGAGGATCCGCCGGATGTATTTGTAGAACGGCTCAGAACGCTGTGGCTTGCGGAGGTCTCGGCGGCGG
Source organism: uncultured Acidobacteriota bacterium (assembly GCA_963753035.1). GTDB lineage: Bacteria > Acidobacteriota > Thermoanaerobaculia > Thermoanaerobaculales > Sulfomarinibacteraceae > JAHECW01. Next base: position 43,094 of record CAVWAW010000016.1, read on the forward strand.
CTCGCTATCTGGGGCGGTTTCGGCAAGCCCGTCTCGACGGGTTCTTCGCGGAACTCGAGAAGACACTGAGTGGTGGGCGAGGCAGCGCCGCCGAGGTGGCTCGGTTCCTCCGGCGGTCGGTGGGGGAGGGCAGAGAGGCGCCATCGGCCCCGGAACCCGATCTCGACACCGATGCCGTGCACGTGATGACCATCTACGGCGCCAAGGGGCTCGACTTCGGCCACGTCTACCTGGCGCAGATTCATCGCGAGTCCCGGGGCCCGGTCGGTCAGGTCCCGGCCGTGCTGCGTCGTGTCGGTGGTGTCGCCGAGCTGAAGCTCTTCGGGTGGCCGACGCCTGGATTCGAGGCGGCGGAGATCGACCGCGAACTACAGGCCAGGGCGGAGCGGGTCAGGCTGTTGTACGTTGCCGCGACACGCGCCAAGGAGCGGCTGGTGGTTTCCGGCGGATGGGAGGAACCCGGCAGCGAGATGCCTCCGCTCGAGGCAAAGACATTCGCCGACCTCATTGCGCGGCGTGACGCCGATGGTGTTTACCGGCGCCTCGCCAAACTGGGAATCGGCCGGGAGATGGACTCCGGGTCCGGTGTGACCTGGGTGATGCCGGCTCTGGAGGACAACCGCGGATCAGGCGGTGCCGGAAGAAGGCCATCTTCCGGTTTGGCATCGCCCGATACAGTGGCCGCCGACACCGCGGCGATCGCCGCGGCGAGGGCTGACGCCGCCGCGCGGATGGCCGTACGGTGGTCCCGGCCGGCTTCGGACGCGGCGCATCGCAACGAGGGCCGCCGGGAGACCGACCCTGGTGGGGACGAGACGGCCTCCCGACCGCCGCGGCGGAACGACTTTGCGGCAGCGGTCGGTACCGAAATTCACCGCCTGTTGGAGACCTTCGATTTCGCAGAGGATCTCCCGAAACAGATCGAAGCGAGGAGGACGGCAATCGTCGCGGCGGTCTGCGGCGGCCTGCGGGCCGAAGAAGCGCGGTCGGCCACCGCTCGTGTGGTGGCGTTGCTCGACCGACTGGTGGAAGGCGCCTGTTTGTTGCGTCTCGCCGAGCTGACGCCGTTTGTGGTGGCTCGTGAACTCGAGGTCATCCTCGCCCCCGACTCGGATGACGGCACATCGGTCATCAGCGGCGCCATCGATCTCGTCTATCGCGACCCGGAGGATGGGCGAATCGTAGTCGCCGATTACAAGACCGATCGGGTGGAGAGCGAGAGCGAGATCGCCGACCGGGTGGAACGATACAGACCACAGCTCGAGATTTATGCGAGGGCATTGGAGCAGGCGCTGGGCCTTGACCACCGACCCCACACCGAGCTCTGGTTTCTCGAGGTCGATCGGATCGTTCGACTCTCATAGTCCGGCTTTATTCTGATTGGGTTTCCCGGATCACCGGCCTTCTGGTCCATCTCCGGCGGCCTGCTTCGTGGCCGGGAGAGCAGACTTCATCGATGCGGGTTGGTTCTGTCGCTCACGAGACGTGGGCGCTAACAAGGGTGCCGCGATGCTTGTAGCGCCGGCGTCCCGCCGGCGATGGTGGTGTACCGACGCGGGTTGGTTTTGTCGCCCACGAGGCGTGGGCGCAACAAAGGGCGCTGCGATATTTGTAGCGCCGGCGTCCCGCCGGCGATGGTGGTGTACCGATGCGGGTTGGTTCTGTCGCTCATGAGACGTGGGCGCTGCAAAGGGCGCTGCGATTCTTGTAGCGCCGGCGTCCCGCCGGCGATGGTGTGTGCCGATGCGGGTTGGTTTAGTCGCCCACGGATACGGATACGGCCCCTGTCCCGGTCGCTGCCGTTGTTCCGGACCATGCCCTCGTCATCGGCCTTCTGGGCCGCCGTGACGCTTTGGCGTCCCGGCGACCCAGCGTCGCACCATCGGCGTGGTCGCTCGTGGGTTGATTGGAAGGGCTGCGACCCCGCCGATGGCGCGCCGGCGGCCTGCCTCGTAGCCGGAACAGCAGACCGCATCGCGCTCCCCGTGGGAGCCCCCCTTGACGTTTTTCCGGTCGCGCTCAATGCGTCAGGGTGGTGGAAAAGAAAAACGTCAAGGACGGCACGCCCGGTGAAGGCGAGGTCCGCGTGTCCCGCGTCGGCTTCGGTTGCTGATCCTGCCGCTGCCCCGGACGCTGCCCCGGACGCTGCCCCGGTCGCGGATCGTGAAACCCTGTTGACGTTCCGGCGTATCGCACTCAGGAGACACCAATGCAACGAGCCGGCCTCATCAGCGCGGTGATTTCGATCCTGGCCACCGTGTGCCTGTTCTCGATGCCAGGGGAGTTGCGGTCCGCCGGAATCGGAGTCCACCATCGAGTGGAACACTGCACCGCGTTTGTTCTGAACAACGGCGGTCACGGCGTCTTTGGCGCAAACTTCGACCACACGTGGACGGATGAGGGTCTGGTGTTTGTCAACACGAGAGGTGTTGTGAAATCCAGTGTGAGCGGCGAAGACGTTCGAGATCGCACGTACTGGACAACCCGATACGCCAGCGTCAGTTTCAACCTGGTGGGATACGAGTACGCCTGGGGTGGGATGAACGAGGCCGGTCTCTCGGTGAGCACCATGTCCCTGGCGGAAACCCGCCAGCCGCCGCCCGACCATCGTCCGCCCCTCGACAACGGGGAGTGGGTGCAGTACATCCTCGACACCTGCGCCACGGTGGAGGATGTCATCGCCACCGACGCCGATGTGCGGATTCTGACCATCGACCACTACCTCGTTGGCGATGGCTCCGGCAACGCCGCCACCATCGAGTTTCTCAACGGCCGGATGGTTGTTCACTCGGGGACGGACCTTCCGGTGGCGGCACTCACCAATAACACCTACGACGATCTGCGCGTGGTCTGGGAGCGGCTTCGCGCAGGCGGGAACTACGCCGGACTGGCATCGTCGTTCCAGCGTTTCTGTCTCGCTGCAGACCGTGTCGACGGCTTCCGGGCAACCACCGACTCCGGGACAGTCGGCTACGTTTTTGACACTCTGAACATGGTCAGGGGTGAGCGCTTCTCGGCCTCTCCGACCAACTGGAGCCTCGTATTCGACACCAAAAACCTCCGTGCGTATTTCAAGACAAGGCGGGACAGCCGGACCCGGTGGATCGATATGAAGCGCCTTGATCTGCGCTGCGGTGGACCGGTCAAGATGCTCAACATCCACCACGGTGGCCCCGGGGATGTCACGGACGAGATGATCGACTTCGACTACCAGCTCAACCGATTCCACTTCGAGCGCTTCCTGGATACCTGGGGAATCAATCTGAGCTCCGGGGCCGTCACGTGGATCCTCGACCACCTACAGAGCTTTCACTGTGTGACCCCTCACAGGCGGGCGCCGCGCCGCATTGCGCCCTAGCGCCCGAAATCGAAGCTGGACAAGAAAACGCCCGGCGGATAAACCGCCGGGCCCCCTCACAGCTCAGGCTCCTCCCCCAACTGCGAACTGGGGGATTCTACACGATTTTGTGAAAGTCAATCCAGTATCGACTGATTTTCCAGCGCTCGTTTCATGGTGATGCCGATCTCGGCGGGGGTTTTGGCCACCGCGATCCCAGCGGCTTCGAGGGCCGCGATCTTGTCCGCCGCGGTGCCCTTGCCACCCGAGATGATCGCCCCGGCGTGACCCATCCGGCGGCCCGGAGGCGCTGTCTGGCCGGCGATGAACGAAACCACGGGTTTGCGCACGAACTGGGTAACGAATTCGGCAGCATCTTCTTCCGCGTTGCCGCCAATCTCACCGATCATGACGATGCCTTCGGTGTCGTAATCGGCCGCGAAGGCCTCGAGACAATCGATGAAATTGGTGCCGGGCAGGGCGTCGCCGCCGATGCCGACGCAGGTCGACTGGCCGAGACCGAGCGCGGTGAGCTGGCCGATGGCTTCATAGGTCAGGGTGCCCGAGCGCGAAACCACGCCGATGGGACCAGGGATCGAAATGTGGCCGGGCATGATGCCGAGCTTGCACTCGCCCGGGGTGATGATGCCGGGGCAGTTGCCGCCGATGAGGCGAGTCGGCAGTCCCTGGAGAATGCGCTGGACCCGGATCATGTCGCGGGCCGGGATGCCCTCGGTGATGCAGATGACGACCTCGACACCGGCGTCGGCCGCCTCGAGGATGGCGTCGGCCGCAAACGGCGGCGGGACGAAGATGAGCGACGCGTTGGCGCCGGTGGCCTCGACGGCGTCCATGACGGTGTTGTAGACGGGAACGCCGTCCACATCCTGGCCCGCCTTGCCGGGGGTGACACCGGCGACGATCTTGGTTCCGTACTCACGGCATTTCTCGGCGTGGAACTTGCCTTCCTTGCCGGTGATGCCCTGAACGACGACTCTGGTATCGGAGTTGACCCAAATACTCATGACGCACCTCCGACCGCTGCCACGATTTTCTCGGCGGCGTCCGCCATTCCTTCGCCGACGATCACAGCGAGATCGGACTCGGCGAGGACTCGGCGGCCCTCCTCGACATTGGTGCCCTCGAGTCGGACAACCAATGGGATGCTGAGCTTGACCTCTTCGGCCGCGGCCACGACACCGCGAGCCACCATGTCGCATCGCACGATGCCGCCGAAGATGTTGACCAGCACTCCCTTGACCGCGGAGTCCGAGAGCAGAATGCGGAATGCAGCCGCAACCCTTTCCTGTGAGGCGTCGCCGCCGACATCGAGAAAATTGGCCGGCTCACCGCCGCAATGCTTGATGATGTCCATGGTCGCCATGGCGAGACCGGCGCCGTTGACCATGCAGCCGATGTTGCCGTCGAGCTTGATGTAGTTGAGATCGAACTTGGAAGCCTCGACTTCGAGGGGCTCCTCCTCGTCGAGATCGCGCATCTCGGCGATGTCTTTGTGCCGGAACATGGCGCTGTCATCGAAGCTCGCTTTGGCGTCGAGGGCGATGACCCGGCCGTCTGTCGTCGTGACCAGCGGGTTGATCTCGAAGAGTGAGGCGTCGGTGTCGCCGTAGGCCTTGGCGAGCGCGTGCATGAGCTTGATGCCGGCCTTGAATGCATCGCCCTCGAGCCCAAGCCCAAAGGCGAGTTGGCGAGCCAGGTAGGGGTGAAGACCGACATCGGGGTCGAAGTGGGCCTTGAGGATGGCGTCGGGGTTCTCCTCGGCAACCTCCTCGATCTCCATCCCGCCGAACTTCGAGGCCATCATGACCGGGAAACCCTCGGAGCGATCGAGGACGATGCCGAGATAGAGCTCGCGCTCGATGGGCAGGGCTTCCTCGATGAGGACTCGGCGAACCAGTCGGCCTTCGGGGCCGGTCTGTTTCGTCACCAGGGTCATCCCCATGATCTCGTTGGCCAGCGTGGCCGCTTCGTCGGCATTCGCGGCGAGCTTGACGCCGCCACCCTTGCCGCGGCCACCCGCGTGGATCTGTGCCTTGACGACGACCCGACCGCCGAGCTCCTCTGCAATTGCGCGGGCCTGCCCGGCGTCGGTCACCAGCTTGTTGCGGGGCACGGCCACCCCGTAGCGAGCCAGGACCTCTTTCGCCTGATACTCGTGTACTTTCATCTTGCCTCCTCTTTGGAGTTGAACCCGGTCATGCCGAGTCGCGTCATTGTGACGTGTCCGCCCCGCGGGGGCAAGAGATTGTGAGAGATTTCACCGATCGGGACGGTGGCCCACACTATTGAGCGTTCATTCGATCCCGATCCCGGTCCGGATCCCGATCCCGAATTGCAGCGGCTGCTGCTGATCGCTGTCACTGGACCGCCACGTCGGGATCGGGAGCGGGATCGGGATCGGGAGCGGCCGAAGAGACGGGGAATTGCTACGGGCTCCTAACCGAGCACCTTGAGAAAAACGACCTTGTCGTCACCGGGGCCGTAGAATCCCTCGAGCTCGGCCGCGATTCGGTAGCCGCAGGCGAGGTAGAAGGCGCGAGTGGGATCGTACTGCGGCCGACCGGCGGTCTCGACCCAGACCCGCAATCGTCCGGCCTCGGCCAGCCACCGCTCCGACTCGGCGAGCAGGGCGCGTCCGACGCCGAGTCCCTGGCACGTCGGATCGACGGCGATCCAATAGAGATCGGCGGACTCGGCGGTGCCGAGAATCGGCCCCCAACAGGCATAACCCGCGACCCGGCTGAGGTGATCGGCGACGAGGAAGCGGTAGTGGCTCTCCTCGCCTTCGATGAGGCGGTCGTCGACGAGCTCCATGGCAACCTCGAGTTCCTCGGGGTTGAAGAAGCCCGTGGCGGAGAGCAGCCGCTCGATCGAGGGGCGGTCGGTGGCGCGGAGATTTCGGCGAACGGAGATGGCGTTTCTGGGTGATTCGGTTGTCATGAGTTCCATCCAGCGGCGGTGAGAATTCGGCGAACGACCTCGGTCGGTTCGATGCCGGCGGCGACCGTTGCCGCTGCGAATCCGGCGTCGGGCGAGATGCAGGGGTTGGCGTTGACCTCGAGCACGCACGGCGTACCGTGGTCGTCAAGGCGGATGTCGACTCGGCCGTAGCCGGCCAGACCGCAGGCCGCCCACGCCCGGCGAGCGACGTAAACGAGTTCCTCGGTGAGCTCCGACTCTGCGTCGTCGAGAAAGCGGCGCACGGTGTTCTGGTAGGCGAACGAGGATTGGTCCCACTTCGCCTCCCACCCGAGGATCCGCGGCCGATCGGCGGGAAAATCGACAAAGGTCATCTCCGCGGGTGGCAGAACCTCGGGGCCCGCAGCGCCCTCAAGGATCGCGATGTTGAACTCACGACCCGGCAGGAGGTGTTCCACGAGCACCCCCTGGCCGCCAAAGCGACTCTGGAGATCGCGGGCGCGGTCGACGGCCTGCGCGCGATCCGACGTCACCGCACCATCGTCGAGACCGAGGGAGGCGTCTTCGAGGGCCGGTTTGAGAATCCACGGCGGCGGTACGCGGTCGAGGGTCTTGGGGTGATCGGGGTCGAGGAGCCCTCCGGGGGCGACAGCAACGCCGTTTTCGGCGAGGATCCGCCGGGTAGCGTTCTTGTCGGTGGTCGTCTCAATGGCTGTAGCGGACGAGCCGGTGATCCTGAGGCCGAGGTCCTCGAAAGTCGCCGCCGCCTCGGATTGAAATGCGGGCAGGCCCGGCGGTGACTCGACGAGGTTGACGACGGTGTCGGCCCCGTTGACCGACGCGGCATCGACCCCGTCAACGCCCACCGCCACCACTCGGTACGGGGCCTTCAGAGCATCGAGCGCCTCGGTGACGAAGCCGACCTGGGCAAGAACGTCTTGCGTCGAGAGGTCGTCGTCGGTCGAGACTGCATTGTGGGCAACCAGGATGTCGTGCATGGTTCGAGTTCGTACCTTTCTTTCGCGGCGGTGACGATCTCGTCGACGAGGTCGTCGTAGGCGAGACCCGCCATACGGGCCATGATCGGCAGGTCGGAGCGCACCGGGTGGAGGCCGGGAAGCGGATTGACCTCGAGAAACTGCAGCCGCCCCGAGAGGTCGCAGCGGAGGTCGACGCGGCAGGCGTCTCTGCACTCCAGCGCCCCGACAACCGCCAACGCCAACTCCGCCGCCTCATCGGCCAGCGGCTCGTTTCGGATCAGCCGGTACTCCATCCGGTCCAGGTATTCGTCCTTGTTGAGCTGGGTGTAGGCCTGGACTTCGGAGCGATCGGTCCACACTACCTCCATGACGCCGACGACGCGTGCACGGTCACCGTTGCCGGTGATCCCGACGGTGACCTCGCGACCGGGCAGGAGTTCCTCGACCAGCAGGCCGGCCGGGAAATCGGGGAGCAGCTTGGTACAGGTTTTGACCAGTTCACGGGGGCGATCGACGATGGAGTAGGCGCCGACGCCCTTGGAACTGCCCTCGGCGAGCGGTTTGACGAACATGGGACCGTCGAGGCTCAGCATCTTGGCGTCCTCGGGTGTGCGGATCACCATGAAGCCTGGCGTCGGTAAACCGGCGTCGCGCACGATGCGTTTGGCCATGGCCTTGTCGAGGGTGACGCCGCAGGTCACCGGGTCGGAGAAGGTGTACGGCTGGTCGAAGAGCTCGCACAGGGCGGGCACCTGAGCCTCGCGGCCTCGGCCGCGCAGGCCCTCGGTGAAGTTGAAGACGAGGTCCCAACGCTGGCCGGCGACCAGCCTGGAGGCCAACGACCGGCCGCGGCCGACGCGCTCGACGCGGTGGCCGAGACGGGTGAGGGTGTCCTCGAGTCCGGCGATGACGCCTTCGTCGTCAAACTCGGCCACCTCGAGTTTGCTGTGGCCGGCGGCGAGATACTCTTCTTTGCTGTCGTAGCAGAGTGCGATCGAGAGATTCATCGCATTCATCCAATTTCCGGCGGATCAAAATAGGTGTAGGTCTGACCCGCCCAGTTGCGCAGCTGCCAGGTGCCGCCGTCTCGCCCGATCACCGTTTCGGGTTGGATCGGAATCTTGCCGCCACCGCCGGGCGCGTCGACGACGTAGGTCGGTACGGCGTAGCCGCTAGTGTGGCCGCGCAGTTGACTCATGATTTCGATGCCTCGAGCGATGGATGTCCGCAGGTGGGCCGTGCCGACCACCGGGTCGGCCTGATAGAGGTAATAGGGGCGGACGCGGATTTTGAGCAGCCCGTGGAAGAGCTGCTTCAATACCTCGGGATCGTCGTTGATGCCACGCAGCAGAACGGTCTGGCTGCCGAGCGGGATGCCGCCGTCGGCCAACAGGTCGCAGGCGGCGGCGACATCGGAGGTCAACTCCGAGGGGTGAGAAAAGTGCAGCGACAGCCACACCCGGTGGCGTCGCAGCACCGCGACCAGCTCCGGGGTGATCCGTTGCGGCAGGAATCCGGGAACGCGGCTTCCAATGCGCAGGAACTCGATGTGTTCGATCTCGCGGAGCGCTGACAGCAGGGTGTCCAGCCGATCATCGGACATCAGCAACGGATCGCCGCCGGACAACAGCACATCGCGGACCTCGGTGTGAGCGCGGAGGTATTCGAGGATGTCGTTCACCCTCCTCGGCAGCGCATCAAGCGAACCCTGGCTGACGAGACGCGATCGGGTGCAGTAGCGGCAATAGGAGGCGCAGGTGTCGAGGGCGAGGAGCAGGACCCTGTCGGGGTAGCGGTGGACGAGCCCTTCGACCTCCGACGTGTGGTCCTCCCCGCAGGGGTCCTCCATGTCGCCTGCGCTGACGGTGAACTCGTCCGCTGTCGGCACCACCTGGCGGCGAATTGGACAGGTCGGGTCGTAGGGATTCATGAGCGCCGCGAAGTGCGGCGTCACCGACACGGCGAAGCGCTCGGCCCCCATGGACAGACCGAGTCGTTCCTGCTCCGTCAGTTCGAGGTAGGCCTCGAAGTGGTGGAGGGAGGTCAGACGGTGGCGAAGCTGCCAGCGCCAGTTTCCCCAGGAGTCCGGGTCGTAGGTTTCGTTGAACACCCGGCACAGGCGTTCACGGTTGATCGGCGCAGTCGATTGCGCCGGTGCGAGACAGGTTGTCGGCATGGATTGTGTTTCCCTTGTCGTTACCGAATTGAGATCGATAATCAGCGAAGCGTCCGGCTGTTCACCAAGCTGGTCCGCCAGCGACGACGCCGCGCGCGAAGAAGACCCCGAAGGGTACGTTGGCATGGTTGGACTACCGCTGGGAGTGAATTCCCCGGAGCTGCGAATGCAGTCCGGTTATGGCGTGCTCGGAAAAAGTCGAGCACCGCAGTGAGGGCAATCGCCGACGTGAAACGGAACCCTTCTCCCGGAGTCGAGATAGACGTCGGGTGATGGGTCCCAGCCTACTGGGAGGTTCGTCGGATGCAATATCCTCTTTCACGCGCTCAAAATACGTCCATTTCTAGGCGTGTCAAGGGGTTCAGGGGTTCTTTTTAGAAATATTTTCTCCCGCGGTGGAAACGGGGCCGAGACTGAACGCCTCCTGCCATAGTCCGGTGAAGAAGTTGCGGGCATTCACGCCGAGACTTCGCACCCGGTACCCGCCCTCCTGGATGACGACAGTCGGCAGTTTGAGGCTGCTCACCATGCGGCCGTTGGCGGCGAAATCGGCGGCCGAGAGGTTCCAGCTGCCGGTCGGGTCTTTTCGCCCCGTGTCGAATCCGAGCGCCACGACCAGGATCTCGGTACCGTGTTTTTCGACACGGCGCAAGGCGCGGGCGAGGACCTCGCGGTAGCGGGGTCCTTCGACGGATTCCTCGAGCGGGTAGTTGCGGTTGGCGCCGAGTCCGTCGCCGGCGCCACGCTCGTCGGCAAAACCGGAGAAGTAAGGGTAGGCGAAGTTGGGGTGGCCGTGGATCGACAGCGTCAATACATCGCCTCGCTCCCAGAAGATCTCCTGCTGGCCGTTGCCGTGGTGGTAATCGAGGTCGAGGATCGCGACCCGGGCATGGCGCGCGAGCTCCTCCGCGGCGATAGCGGTGTTGTTGAAGTAGCAGAATCCGCCAAATGCACAGCTCTCGGCGTGGTGGCCCGGTGGGCGGACCAGCGCGTAGGCGAACCGGTTTCCATCGAGGACGGCGTGGGCGGCGGTCAGAGCGCAATCCACCGCACGACGGGCGGCGCGGTAGGCGTTTCCGTCAAGCGGCGTGAAGGTGTCGATGCAGTAGTAGCCGGCGCGCATCTCGAGCTCTTTTGGGGGCCGGGCGTTGTTGCGGATTGGAAAGACATACGGGTAGACCGCGCGGCCGTCGCCGACCCGGGAACAGACCCGTTCGAGATACCGGACATAGCCGCGATCGTGGACCGAGAGGATGTGGCGATCCGGGAACTCACGGGGAGGGATCTCCTCGAAAAGCCTGGTCGGATCTAGCTCGCGACGGATGGTCGCGATCCGTACAGGCGACTCGACATAGCCGCGTTGGCGAACGTGGTGGATGAGGTGGAGGTCGTTGACCACGAGAGCGATTTTCTGGTCGAGCGGGGGCTCTTCGGGATCGGTCACGGCGGCGTGAGCCGGTTGATCAACATAGCGAAAGGGCCGGAGTCGGACCGGATCGTCCTTGAACGACGCCGTTACCCGCTCGACATATTCCCGTGGACAGAGGTCGCCGTACTTGCGGTCGAGGATCGCCCGGGTTGCCGCCTGGACATTCTTGCGGGATGGCATCCGGTCCGACCCGAGAGGGTCGATCACCAGGTAGGGCGGCTCATCGTCTCCTGCGTCCAGCGGCGTCTCATACTCGGTCCCGATGACCGGACTCGCGCCGAATCCCTCATAGAAGCGGAGCCGCGCCGCGTTCTGGCGGCGATGAGCGGGGTCCTTGCAGAGCGCCGGGTCGTCGGGAAGGCACTCGAAGAGGACACCCCAAGCGCCGAGCTCGCGGGCGTCTCTCCGGACCCGTTCATAGAGCGTTCCGCCGATTCCCCGGCCTCCGGAACGCGCGCCGCTGGCGAGGTAGTCGAGCCAAACGAAGCCGACTTCTGCCTCGTGGTAGACCAGGGCGAAGGCCTTGACGGTCTTGCGCTGATTCTCCACGACATAGAGAAAGGCTTTGAAACCGTGCCGCATCGGGTTTCGGAGTTTGTCGGGGAGCCCGGCGATCTCCTTCTCCTTGAGCCCGGGGAAACGGTCGTTGAGCATCGCCTGGACCTGTTCGATGGCGACCTGGTCGGGCGAGAGGATGTTGTCGTAGACCCTGCGTATGCGAAACACATGACCTCCATGGACCGAAAGCGAAGAGCGTCACGGTAGCACCTTTGACCCGGTCTAGCCCGTACTTCTCACCAGGTTTCGCCGCGAGGGCAACGAGGCGCTTTGACCAGGCGGGTTTTCTCGGTTCGGGGCGCGGAGGCGTACTTTGCGGTACGTTGAGCACCTCGAGCTGAGAAAACACTTCTGGGTGCAGTGCATCGTTGGTCGCAGCCGAACAGCTGGTGAGAAGTACGGGCTGGGGAGGTCTGACATCGTATGATGCTCCGGCCGTGGTGGACTTCGCACTGATTCGGAATCCGGAAACCGGCGGGTGGCTGCGTTTTCACCGCCCGGTGGAGGTGATTACCGCCCATGCGACCGACGCTGTGTTGCCGGCGTTGGAGCGGATTGACGAGGCCGTCGAGACGCGGAGACTCGTCGCCGTGGGGTTTGTCGGGTACGAGGCCGCGCCGGCGTTCGATCGGGCGTTTCGGGTCCATCCACCGGTCGGCGGGATGCCGCTGCTGAGTTTCGGGCTGTTCGAGAAAGCGATCGACGAGGGCGAACATCGCTTCGAGGATCCCGGCGCCTACGCCGTCGGCCGATGGGCGGCGTCGCAGAGCGAAGAGGACTACCGGCGGTCGGTCGACCGGATTCGTGAACACATCGCCCGGGGCGACACCTATCAGGTCAACCACACCTTTCGGCTCCGGGCTTCATTTAGCGGCGACCCCGAGGCCCTGTTCCTCGATCTGGTTCGATCTCAACCGTCCTCGTTGGCCGCCTATCTGGAGATCGGCGGGCGAGCGGTCTGCTCGGCGTCTCCCGAGCTGTTGTTGGACCTCAACGGTGAGAGCCTGGTGTGCCGGCCGATGAAGGGAACGGCGCGCCGCGGCTGGGATCTCGAGTCGGATCGCGAGTTTGCATCCCGGCTTTCGTCATCATCCAAGGACAAGGCCGAGAACGCCATGATCACCGATATGGTGCGCAACGACCTCGGGCGGGTCGCCCGGACGGGGTCGATCGAGGTCACCGGCTCATTCGACATCGAGCGGCACCCGACGGTCTTTCAAATGACATCGACGGTGGAGGCGAAGACCAACGAGCCGGTTTCGCGGATTGTTGCTGCGCTTTTTCCATTCGCCTCGGTGACCGGCGCGCCCAAGGTGAGGACCATGGAACTCATCAACGAGTTTGAATCGGATCCTCGCGGCGTTTACACCGGCGCCATCGGAGTGGTCGAACCGGATCGCCGGGCGAGGTTCTCGGTGGCGATTCGCACCGCGGTGGTGGACCGCGAAGCAGGGTGCGTGGAGTACGGAGTCGGGAGCGGGGTTGTCTGGGATTCCCGGGCCGACGAGGAATACCGCGAGTGCGTTCTCAAAACCCAGCTGTTGTCGCACCGCACCCCGGATTTTGATCTCCTCGAAACCCTGTTGTGGGATCCTGAATCCGGTTTCAGCCTGCTCGACCGGCATCTCGATCGGATCGCCGGCGCCGCCGAGTTCTTCGGCCGGAGGTTTGACCAATACATCGTCGCTGAAGATCTCGAGCGGCGGGCAGCGGATTTCGGCGATGGGCGGTACAGAGTCCGCCTTCTAGCGGAGGCCGACGGAAGCCACCGAATCGAGGCGATTCCCATCACCGACAACCCGGCTGAGACGCCAGTCCGCCTCGGGCTCGCGGCATCCCCGATTGCCGCGGAGAACCCATTCCTCCACTTCAAGACGACCCATCGCGGGGTCTACGAGAATGCCAGGCGGTCCCGCCCCCAGTGCGACGACGTCCTGCTGTGGAACGAGCAAGGCGAGGTCACCGAGAGCACCATCGCCAACCTCGTCGCCAGGATTGACGGTGAACTGGTGACCCCCCCTGTGAGGTGCGGACTGTTGGCGGGGACCTTCAGAGCCGAACTCATTGAGCGAGGCGAGATCACCGAGCGGGTCATCAGAATCGACGATCTCCCCACCGCCGAGGCCATCTACCTCATCAACTCAGTCCAGGAGTGGCGCGATGTGGAGTGGGTGGAGTGATCGAAACTCGAAGCTGGATACTCGATGCTGGATCCATCGCCCATCCATCCCATTGAAGCCCACGGATCACACAGATAGACGCAGATGGACTCATCGCAACCCGCCGGGTAGCGTTCTGTGTTCCGGAACGGTGCCGTCGACAGCCAAGATGGCTGTCGCTACACATCACATGTCGGCCGCGGTGTAGCGACAGGCTTCCAGCCTGTCGGGGACTGCGATGCGACCCGGGTCAATCATGAAAAAATGGAAAAAATGGTGCCAGGCACCGATTTCCGTATTTGTACGCCCCCGTGATTTACGGCTAGTCCAATCGCTTCTGGAACCTCAGGATCGCCGCGGACATGACCACCGCGAAAAAGGCCAGCAGCGGCCAGATCTGGTGCCCCATTTCCGCGAGGTCGGCGCCGCGCAGGATGATCCCGCGGACCATCCGTACGAAATGGGTGAGGGGGAGGAACTCGGCGAAGACCTGCGCCACCCGCGGCATCCCCTCGAAGGGAAACATGAAGCCCGAGAGGAGGATATTCGGCAGAAAGAAGAACATGATCATCTGCATTGACTGGAACTGCGATTTGGCGACGGTGGAGATGAGCAGACCGAGGGCGAGGGTGGCGGCGATGAAGATCGCCGATGCAACATAGAGATCCACCAGCGAGCCGCGGACTGGAACTTTGAAGAGAGAGACGCCGAGCCCGAGAACGATGGTCACCTGCAACAGGCCGATGACGATGTACGGGATGATCTTACCGATCATGAGTTCGGAGCGCCGAACAGGAGTGTTGATGAGGAACTCCATCGTGCCGCTCTCGCGTTCGCGGACGACGGCGACGGCGGTGAAGAGCGACATGGTCAGAGTGAGGATGACGCCGATGAGTCCGGGAACGATATTGACCTCCGATCGTCGCTCCGGGTTGTAGTAGGCGCGAACCTCAAAGGTCGGCGGTGCGATCGAGGCCGGTGGCCTCCGGAGCGGATCGGCGACGGTGAGGGCCTTGAGGCCCTGGGCGGTGGCCAGGATCGTCGGGTCGGTGGCGTCGACGAGGAGTTGGGCGGTTGGCCGGTCGGCCGATGCGAGCCGGCGTTCGTAGTCGGGCGGGATGAGGATCCCGATGGAGACCGTCCCTCGGCGGAGCAGGGACTCGAGTTCGGTGGCGGTGTTGGCTGTGGCGACGATGTCGGCCACCTGAGACGCCTCGACCGCGGCGACGAGCTCGCGGGACATCCGGGTTCCGGCCTGGTCGGCGACGGCCGCTTTCAGGTGGCGGACGTCGGTGTTGATGGCGTAGCCGAAGAGGACGAGCTGAAGCGCCGGGATCCCGACCACCATCCCAAGAGTCAGGCGATCGCGTCGGAGCTGGATCACCTCTTTTGCGGCGATGGCGAAGATCCGGTTGAGGAACTTCATCAGCGGGTTACCGCCATGAAGACGTCTTCGAGCGTCGGTTCGACGGCACGGGCCCGGGCGTCGACCCCTGCCTTTAGGAGTGCACGACTCACCACGTCCACCGGGTCCTCGGCGCCGGGCTCCACATGGGCCCGCAGCAACGCGCCGAGCTGGGCGATGCTGACGACGCCCGGGGTTTCGGCGAGGATGTGGTGGCCGCGTCTGGGCTCCCCGAGCTCGATCTCGACAACAGTGGCGTCGATGTCGTTCTTGAGTTCCTCCGGCGTGCCGTCGGCCACCTTTCGCCCCTCATCGAGGATGGCGAGGAAGTGGCAGCGCTCGGCCTCATCCATGAAATGGGTCGAGACCAGGATTGCGGTTCCGTCGGCGGCGAGATCATACAGCGCATCCCAGAAATCCCGCCGGGTCTCCGGGTCGACCGCGCTGGTGGGTTCGTCGAGCAGCAGCAGGTCCGGCTTGTGCAGCGTCGCTGCGGCCAGCGCGAGCCGCTGTTTCTGACCACCACTGAGCGTACCGGCCCGCTGCCCCCCGATGGCTCCGAGATCGTATTTCTCCCGAGCGAGCGCGATTCGTCGCTGCCACTGCTTTGAGGACAAAGAGTAGATTCTGCCGACAAAACGAAGGTTCTCGTCCACAGTGAGGTCCTGGTAGAGCGAGAACTTCTGGGTCATGTAACCGACTTGCTGGCGGAGTTTCTCGGCCTCGCCCGGGACCCGCCTTCCGAGCACGGTGGCATGTCCTTCCGAAGGCTCGAGAAGACCGCAGAGCATGCGGATGGCGGTGGTCTTACCCGAGCCGTTGGGGCCGAGAAATCCGTAGATCCTCCCCTTGGGCACATCCAGGGCGAGGTGGTCCACCGCAACTAATGTGCCGAAACGGCGGGTCAGACCAGCGGTCGAGATGGCGAGTTCGCTCAGAAGGTCACCTCGACGGGCAGACCGGTGGGCAGATCGTGGGCCGCGTCGCCGACAAGATCGATCTCGGCGACATAGGTAAAGTGACCGCGATCCCGTTCGGTCAACGCGTAGTAGGGTGTGAACGCCGCTTCGGCGGAGATCATCCGAATCCGCCCCTCGAATGGCGTCTCGAATCCCTCCACCAGGATCGAGACCGTGGCTCCGGCAACCGCGCCGGGGCGAAGCTCCGCAGGGACATAGATGCGGGCAAAGGGAGCTCCACCGGAGAGGAGCACCGCCACCGGCGAGCCGACTGCGGGTTCGTCGCCCTCGCGGAACGGTAGCGCGTCGATGGTGCCGTCGCGCGGTGCGGTGACGACCATTCGTTCGGCGTCGATCCTGAGCTTGGCGATCTCGGCCTCGGTGCGAGCGACCTCGGCTTCCGCCTGGTCGAGTTCTTCGACGGTGGCGCCGTTGAGATACTTCTCGAGGGAGGATCGAGCCGCGTCCCGTCGGGCTACGGCTGCGTTTTCGTTGGCCTCGGCGGTGTCCAGCACTGATTGGGGTTCGACACCGTCTGCCACCAGGCTCCGGGCGCGCTCGAGATTCGGTTGGTGCTGAATGAGCGCCGCCTCGGCCTCAGCGAGTTGGGCCCGGGCCCGATCGATCTCCTCGTAGCGGAAGCCGCGCACCACCTCGGCGAGCTTGGCCGCGGCGAGATCGCGGGTCGCTTCGGCCTGGGACAACAGCGCGACGATCCGGCGGCTGTCGAGCTCGACGATGACATCACCGGTGACCACCCGGTCACCTTCTTTGACGGCAAGTCTGAGGATGGGCTCCTGACGCTCGGCGCGGAGCTCGATCCGATAACGCTCCAGGGTGCCGACGGCGATGGGAGGACTCGAGTCGCGACAACCAACCGACGCGGCAAGGGCGATGAGAAGCAAGGGGATGAAACGTTTCATTTGATCGGGATTATAGACGCCCCAAACGTCAGCGTCCGTTAACAAAAAGGTGCCTGGCACGTAGTTCCGTATTTAGCACATGCAGCGTCGACCTTCTGGGCCCGTGGGCTCCATGAATCTGCGAGCCTGGCCGGGACACCGACTGAAACCGCAAAGACGCGAAGCCCGCGAAGGTACCGCAAACCATCGCAGTGTTGACCCTGACTCACTCAGATCCGGGAGACGGACCCCAATGAGTTAATACTGCAATGAGTCAAAGAGATCTCTTCGTGGTAGCTTCGCGACCCTGGCGTCTTGGCGGTTTCAATCACTACCCCGGCAGCACCCGTCTGTCCTATCAGTGGTTCCTGCGATGAGTGCGATGGAAGCTGTGTCCATTTGTGTGATCCGTGGGCTGCGATGATCCAGCATCCAGTATCAAAAAACGCCCGGGCCGAAGCCCGGGCGTGAGGACTCAGAGCGAAGCGTGCTACTCGACGATCGGCTCCAGGGTCATGGGATCCCGCAATGGAAGCTCGGTGATCGGACCGAACTCGGCGAAGCTGGCCTCGTGATCGGGGTGGCCCGCCATGATCTCGCCGATATTGCCCACCACGAGGACGATCATCTTCTCCGGGTGGATCTTCTTCTGAAACGCTTCGCGGATGTTGTTGGCGTCCACCGCCTTGACCTTGTCCCGATAGTTCATCCAGTAGTCGTGCGACCGGCCGAGGAGTTCGTCGATGGCGAAGACCGAAACGGTCTGGGCCGCCGAAGAGAAGCTCTTCGGGAAGGTCTCGATTGCCTGGTTCTTGGAGACCGTGAGCTCTTCATCGGTCACCGCGTCGGTGCGCAATTCGCCGATGATGTTGAACCCGAGTTCGGCAGCATAGGCGCAGGTGGACGACTTGGACTGGAAGAGGGCGCGGAAGGTGCCGGGATAGGTGGTGGGGAAGCCGATGGTCGAGTAGGCGCCGTAGGCGAGCCCCTCGTCCGATCGGATGGTCTTCATCATTCTCGAGGTGAAACCACCACCGCCGAGGATGTCGTTGCCGACCATCAGCGCGAACTCATCGGAGTCACCGAGCTTGTAGCCGATGTGACCGTAGCTCACGCGACCCTGGTTGACGTCCTCTTTGTTGACCACATAGACCCCGGGCGTGGGAGTGTGATCGGGCTGTGGGATGGCGGCCAGAGGCGCATCGAGCTTGGGCAGTTTGCCGATGGTCCGCTCCAACAGGGCCTTCATCGCGGCCGGTTCGAAGTCTCCCGAAACCGCGACGACGATGTTGTCGGCCCGAATCAACGACGTGGCGAATTTCTTGGCCTGTTCGGCCGTGATCGCGTCGACCGAAGCCTGGGTCGAGAGCCGGTTGAGGAAAAAGTCATCACCGTAGATGAGCCGCTTCCACTCCCGCCCCTCGATGCTCGCGGTGTTGTCGTTGCGGGTCTTCATTCCCTGGAGGAGATCGTCCTTGGCCTTGATGAAGCGATCCTCCTGGAACCGCGGTTTCGTCAGGACATCCATCATCAGGGCCATGGCGGCGTCGAGATCCTTGGTGAGTACGTTGAGGCTCACCGAACCGGTGACATCACCGATATTGGTGCGCAAGGAAGCGGCGAGGAAATCGAGTTCTTCGTCGAGTTCCCCGGCGGTGAGCTCGCCGGCGCCTCCGGTGCGCCAGACCTCGTCGGCAATGGTGGCGAGGCCTTCTTGACCCGCGGGTTCGAGATAGCGGCCGCCGCGGAAATAGACGGCGATGTTGACCAGCGGGAACTGGGTGTCGGGCATGGCGTAAACAGGCGTGCCGTTGCTGAGCTCCGATCGGAGCCCGGCGGCATCGGGGATGTTCCAGTCGATGGTGCCGAAAACGAGTTCTTCGGGTCGTTTCGGAATATCGCTGTCGGCCGAGGCGAGCCCCGCGAAAGCGAAAACGCAAACGATTGTGAGAATCAGTGGGCGTCTCATATCACTCCTCCTCCCCTGTTCCCTCAGCGAGGGCGGAGAGACGCTCCTCGGCTCGCAGCATGATCAGATCCAGTGCGGCGTGAAACTCCGGTGGCGCCTGACCCTTCATGGTCTGGATCTGGCTCAGCATCTGCTCGAGTTCGGCCGGATCGGTGCTCTGGTTGATCTGTGCGATGGCCTGTTTCGCCATCATCTTGGCCTGGCCCGAAAGAGCGGCCAGATCGGGATCTTCGTCGGACCCCGCCTTTCGGTGGTACCACAGGACGTTCTTCCCTTCGGCGGGAAAGTAGGTGTTGGCGACCCGCATGACATCTTCGGCGGTCACCGCCTGGATCTCGGCGGGCGAGGTGTTGAGGTACTGCCAATCGCCGAGTACATCGTAGAAAAGCAATTGAAGCAGGAGGTAGAAGTTGGATTGAAGCCGTCGGAAGGAGTCCGCCAGGTTCTGGTTCTTGACCTTGGCTAGCTCGCGATCGGAGACGGGCTCCTTCTTGAGCATCTGAATTTCGGCGAGTAGGGCAGCCTCGACCGCCTCGTGATTCACACCCTCGACGAGTTCGGCGCCGACCTCGACGCTGCCGGCGAACTTCTGGGCCGAGAGATAGGCGTACGGCTCGCCGGTTGCGAGTCCCTTCTCCTCGACCAGCGCCTTGTAGAACCGGCCGGTCCGGCCGCTGAGAATCTCGGTCAGGACATCCAGCGCGTAACTGTCACCGTGCACGAAGGACACCGCGTGCCAACGGATCTGAACCGAAGGGTTCGTGTCCGCGGTCGCGGTCATCCGGCGCTCCTGGATCTGTTCGATCTCTTCGGTGATGATTTCCGGCGGGTTGGTCTCGCCCCTCGGAATCCGACCGAAGTACTTCTTTGCCAGAGCCACGGCTTCATCGGTGTTGAAGTCGCCCACCAGCGCCGCGGTGATGTTGTTCGGGGCGTAGAAGGTCGAGAAGAAGTGCTCCGCCTGGGCGCGGTTGATGGATTCCACATCCGACGGCCAGCCGATGATGGGGTGATGATAGGGAATCGAGCCCCAAAACATGAAGTCGAACTGTTCCTCGAACCTCGCGGTGGGGTTGGACTCGACCCGCATCCTGCGCTCCTCGCGGACTACATCGCGTTCGGAGTAGAACTCGCGGAAGACTGCGTTGAGCAGCCGGTCGGACTCCATCCAGAACCAGAGCTCGAGGCGATTGGCTGGAACGTCGATGAAGTAGACCGTGGCATCCTGGTTGGTCCCGGCATTGAGCCCGGTGGCGCCCTGGTTGGTGTAGATCTTGTCGTACTCGTTGTTGACGATGTGGGCGCGTTGCGTCTCCTGGAGTTCCTTCATCTTCTCGCGGAGCTCGGCCAGTCGAGCCGTCTGGTTCTCCGGCAGATAGATGCTTCCTGTGACCTCGCCGCGGCGTTTGGCCTCCCGCAGGGCGGTGTATTCGACATCCATCTGGGTCCGGATTTCATCGAGCTGGGCCATGATCTTCATTTCGGCTTCGTAGTCGGATGTGCCGATGGTGTTGGTGCCCTTGAACATCATGTGTTCAAACAGGTGGGCGATCCCGGTGACTCCCACCTCCTCATTGACGGAACCGGCGTGGGCGGCCCATCCGGCTGCGACTCTGGGCGACTCATGCCGCTCGACGAGGAGCAGCGTCATGCCGTTTTCGAGGGTGATCTCGGTGACCGGTACCTTGGCTTCCTGAGCGAGGGCCGTGGAACCTGTGATGAGAGTCAGGGCGACAAACCCTGCGATGATCGACGCGCGTCGATGAATCATGGTGGTGTCCTTTCGGTGCGTGCCGGTGACCATGGAACGGTTCTCCCGGCGGCAGATTGTGTTCCGACTGCGGTTTTTGCGCTGCGTGCGGGCGACATCTTATACGATCACGGGTTCTCGATGTTCTTCCGCCAGAAACGCGCCCAGGTGCTCAAGGACCGGTTCGCCCCCCTCGGCGAGCACGGAGTGGGCTGCGCCGGGGACCCGAACGAGTTCGGCATGGGGGATGAGTCCGGCGAGTTCGGCGGTGTCCTCCGGGGCGACCACTGGGTCGCGGTCGCCGCTCAGCACCAGGGCCGGGACGTCGATCGAGGGCAGATCTTTGCGGAGGTCCCAGCCCTGGAGAAGATGGTCGAGCTGGAACAGAATGCCCGGCATGTCGGACTCTTCGGGGCCATAGAGACGGTCGGCGTCTTCGACGAATCGGGCGAAGCGCTCGTGGAATGTGGGAGAAAACGCCAGGGTCATGAGCGCGGCGCCGGCGCGATCGGGAGGCGCGTAGAGAAGCAGATCCTGGAGGGTCTCGAGGAGTCGCCGGCCGTGCATGGACAACCGGGCCGCCGATGAGGCGATCACGAGCCGGGAGATCCGATCTGGGATCCTCAGCGCCGCGGTCAGGGCGATGACACCACCCATGCTCGCTCCGAGGAGGGCCGCCTGATCGACGTCGCGAGCATCGAGAACGGCCTCGAGATCTTCGGCTGCGCCTGGCAAACTGAATCGGTTTCCACCAGCCGACCCGCCGACACCACGGTTGTCGATGGCGATGACTCGGAATTGCCGGCCCATCACGGCGGGGAAGTTACCCCAGATTCGAGTCGTCGAGCCGAGACCGGCGATGAGGACGACCGGTGGACCGTTCCCGACCTCGAATCCCGAGACCGGACCGTTGGGGGCTTCGATGGTGAACGTGTTCATATAGAATAACCGCCTACCGTGATTTTTTGCATGCGCAGCCGGCATTGTAGCCGCACCCTTGGATCACGGAATTGGCATATGGAGGATGACCCGTGAGCGAGCTGCTGCTGGCCTTGGACGTGGGCAACACCAATACCGTTGTCGGACTCTTTTCAGGCGAGCAACTGCGCGGCCACTGGCGGCTCACAACGCACGCCGATCGCACCGCCGACGAGATCGGCATGTGGCTTCGTCAGCTCCTCCAGTGGGAGAAGGTCGCCCCGGCCGACCTTGTCGGGGTCGCGGTCGCGTCCGTGGTGCCGCCGATGGACCCGAGGCTTCGCGAAGGCGTGCGGCGTTATCTCGGAAAGACACCGTTCTTTGTCGAACCCGGTATCAAGACGGGAATGCCTCTCAGGGTTGAAGCACCACAGGAACTTGGAGCGGATCGCCTCTGCGATGCCGTTGCGGCGTTCGCCGAACACGGCGGTCCGTGCGTGGTCATCGACTTCGGAACCGCGGTGACATGGGAAGTCGTGTCGGCCGAGGGGGAGTATCTCGGTGGTGTGATCGCACCGGGTCCGGGCATCACCGCGGAGGCGCTGGGAGGCAAGACCGCGAAGTTGCCTCAGGTCGCCATGGCGCCGCCGCCGCGGGTCATCGGCAAGGGGACAATCGACAGCATCCAGTCGGGACTTTTCTACGGTTATCTCGGTTTGATCCACGGAATCACCCGGCGGGTTCTGGATGAGCTCGGCAGCGCCAAGGTGATCGCCACCGGCGGTTTTGCCCCGGTCTTTGCAGAGTACGCTCCGCTCATCGATGTGGTGGAGAGCGATCTGACCTTGCACGGTTTGCGGCTGTTGTGGGAGAAGAACAACTAAAATCCGATGAAAAACACCGTGGTTTCAACCGAACGTCGTGAGCGGATTCGAGCCTCCGTCGAAGACAAGCTCCGCCCGCTCACGCTGCCGAACTTCTTGACCCTGCTGCGGATAGCTATCGTACCTTTCTTCGTGTTGGCGGTGTTTGCCCACGAATTCAAGCTTGCGGTGTGGATCTTCGTTATTTCGGGGTTCACCGATGTCCTGGACGGGTGGATCGCCCGGACCTTCAATCTTCAATCGAGAATCGGCGCCCTTCTCGATCCGCTGGCCGACAAGGTGCTGTTGACGGCCGCATATATCTCACTGGCCGTCCCCCATGGCCAGGCGGTGGTGATCCCGCTCTGGCTCGCGATTCTGACCCTCTTCCGCGACTTCGTCATCATGCTCATGGCCTTTGTCTTTTACATGTTCGAGGGGGTCAAGAGTTTTCCGCCGAACTCGGCCGGCAAGCTGACAACGGTGATGCACGTCGTTACCGTCAGCGTGGTTCTCATGGCCAACGTCGTGCCGATCCCGAATATCATCCTTCAGACCTGCTTCTACGTCTCGTTCGTCATGGTGATCGCGTCGGGCTTCAGCTATATCTATAGCTCGAGTCGGGCCATCGAGGACGAGCGCCAGGCGCGGTTGGGCGAGCCGATCGACGACGCCGAGATCGACCAGTACGGCGATCGCCGGCGGTAGCCGCGAGTCAATAGTCGGCAGTCGACTGTCCCATTCCGACCACGGCATCGTCGTCGGACAGCGAGGCGTGCAGCATCCAGAATCTGGAATCGGAGATCGTCCGCAAATGCGGACAATCGACTACGGAGTCACCGTCTCTGGCGGCTCCCAGGTCGGCATGATGTCGTTGAGCACCCGGACGACGTCGCGAGCGATGATGAGTTCCTCGTTGGTGGGCACCACCAGCACCTTGACCCGGGAGTCGTCGGTGGAGATCTCTCCCTCACCGCCGTGCAGCCCGTCGTTGATCTGCCGGTCGATCTTGATCCCCATGTACTCGAGGCCGCTGAGGGCCCACTCGCGGACCTCCGGCGAGTTCTCGCCGATGCCGCCGGTGAAGAAGACCGCATCGACCCCGCCCATGGCGGCGGCGTAGGCGCCGATGTACTTCTTGACCCGGTAGCAGAACATCCGGAACGCGACATCGGCGCGCTGGTGACCGTTGGCGCGGGCCTCGACCAATTCGCGCATGTCCGAAGAGACTCCCGAGATTCCGTAGAGACCGGAGTGCTTGTTCATCATGGTGTTGACCTGGTGGAGCGTCATCTCCTCCATGGCCATGAGCCAGGGAACGACGGCGGGATCCATGTCTCCGGTTCGGGTTCCCATGAGCAGCCCTTCGAGAGGGGTGAAGCCCATGGATGTGTCGATCGATTTCCCGTGGTCGATCGCGGCGGTCGAGCATCCGTTGCCGAGGTGAACGGTGATGAGCTTGTGCTCGCGCCTTTCCCAACCCAGGATCTGGCTACCGCGGAAGGCGACATAGCGGTGCGAGGTTCCGTGGAAACCGTACCTGCGCAGGGCGTGCTTGGTGTAAAGCTGGAACGGAATGCCGTAGAGGAAGGCGTGCGGCGGCATGGTCTGGTGGTAGGCAGTGTCGAAAACCGCGATGTGGGGCACGTCGGGTAGCGCCGCATGAGCGGCGTAGTAGCCCCGTAGGTTGGGCGGGTTATGGAGTGGCGCGAGCACCGAGCACTCTTCGATCTGCTGGACCACCTCGGGGGTGATGAGCACCGATGAGGCAAAGGCCTCGCCACCGTGGACCACTCGGTGGCCGACGGCGCCGACATCGGAAACTTCGTCGAGGATGCCGACCTCGGGGTCGGCGAGGATCCGCAACACCCACTCGATGGCGGCCCGGTGCTCGAGGATCTCGCGATAGTCGGTGTATGCCTTACGGTCCGGGACCTTGAGCACGAGGCGCGAATCGGAGAGCCCGATCTTCTCGACCAAACCGGTAGCCAGAGTTTGGTCCTGGTGCGCTTTCATCCGCTCGAGGTCGGTTTCAATGACCTGGAACTTGACCGAAGACGATCCACTGTTGAGAACGAGGATTTTCATTGGTTCAACTCCATCGCCGCAGTTACGGCGAGATGATGTGGGCTAATACCTAAGCCAGCCGTGGCTTGTCGTCGGGTAGACGGTCGGTGCGCCGACGGTTGCTGTCGTAGTGGAAGAATCCCTGACCGGTCTTGGCCCCGTGCAGCCCGGCCCGCACCAGGCGTTTGAGCATCGGGCAGGGGCGGAATCTCGGTTCACCGCTTTCGGAGTGCAGGTGCTGCATCCAGTTGAGGACGCGGTCGAGACCGGTCCGGTCGGCCCATTCGAGCGGACCCATGGTGAAGTTGAAGCCCAGCTTGACGGCAAGATCGACCTCGGCCGCATCGGCGACACCCTCCATCACCGTGTGCATGGCTTCGTTGATCAGCGGCATGATGACCCGGGTGGTGACGAAGCCGGGCATCTCGAAGACCTTGATCGGAACTTTGCCCAGAATGCGCGCGAACGAGACGGCTCTTTTATAGACCTCGTCGGTGGTGAGCTGGCCGCGGACGACCTCGACGACTCGCGTTGTGGTGACCGGATAGAGGAAATGCATCCCGACGATGCGCTCGGGACTGGAGTTCTGCGCCGCGAGCTCGGTGATGGAGAGAGTCGAGGTGTTGATGACGATGGGGTGGTCCTCGACCATCCGGCGATCGAGTTCTCGAAGGATCCGGCGTTTGAGGCCGAAATCCTCCTGCACCGTTTCGATAGCCAAATCGCAGTCGGCGGCGCAATCGAACTGGGTGACCCAGCGGATGCGCGAGAGAATCGCCTTCTTTTCCGAGTTGGTCAGGCCGAAGCGGGCGATCTCGTGATCGAGCGATTGCTCGAGCTCGGCCCGACTGGCGTCCACGGCCTCGGTGGAGATCTCCTTGAGGCAGACATTGAGCCCTTCTTGGGCGACTTTGGTGGCGATGGACCGACCCATCATGCCGCCACCGATGATTGCAACGTTGTGAAGCTCCCAGCTCATGGCGCGGGAGTGTAACAGACATGTCAACCTTCTCGGCAAGTGGTTGAGAGTGGAGACCATTCTGGAAGACTTGGCCGGGTGGTAGTGTTGGAGATGGCGAGGCCGCGGGTCGGCGATTGGGAGACATGTATCATGTGCGCCGTGATGAGAAATCGAGTTCTTTTTGTTGCCATGGCGTTGCTGTTGGTAGCGGGTCATGGCCTGATGGCCGAGGAAGCGTCGAAGCGCCCGGTCTTCCCCGAGGTGGTCTTTTCCTCCCTCGACGGAAACGCCGCGGTGACCATGTCGTCGTTTCGCGGTCGTCCCGTGCTGCTGACCTTTTGGGCGAGCTGGTGTGGACCGTGCCGGGTCGAACTCCCCGAGCTGTCGACGCTCTATGGCGAGCTCGTCGGGACCGGGTTTGTGCTGCTGACCGTCAACGTCGATCAGAACCCGGCGGCCGGCCGTCGATTTCTCGATTCACTCGGGCTGAGCCTTCCGGTCTATCGACTGGATCCCCGCGATACAAAATCCATCGGCATCGATGCGTTGCCGGCAAATATTCTGCTTGATGCCGAGGGCCGTTTTGTCAAGGCCTACAAGGGCTACACGCCTGAGGTGGTCGAAGAGGTCCGCCGGTTGGTGCTCGAGATGACGGCCGCGAAACAGCCATGAGAATTCGACCCCATCGTAGGACGCGGATGACCATCGTCGCCCTCGCCGCCGTATTCAGCATCGGCTGGAGCGGTAGCACCACGAGCTGGGTCGCCTGGAACGCAGTGGGGTTCTTTCCGCCCGATCTCAAACGCCAGGTTCTGGTTCACGAAAAACGATTCGAAGCCGGGATTCGCCGGGGTCTCTCGGCTCCGCCCGCATGGCGCGCCGCGACACCGGGGAAGCTCGAGGCCGCGCTCGAAGGACAGGTCCACCATACGGTTGCGGCCTTGCGTAAACCCGTCCCCATGGCCGATCTGGTCGAGGAACTGGGAGTCCTTTCGGTGCGCGTCCTCGATGCCAACGATCCACTTGCAGTGACCCACGACGATTCTCTCGAGCCGACCTACGCCGGGGCCTATCAGGCATATGTCGACTCGGTCCGTGATCGACTTCGCCTCGTCTACTACGGTCAGGATCGCCAGCTCATCGATGGCGGCCGGGTGAGCGGCAGCGTCGCGGTCATCCTTGATCGATCGCGGAGCCTCTACCCCTTTCTCGGGGCCGAGTTCTACCGCACCGGTTCATTGAGAACCTGGAGAGAGCTGGATGATCGCTCGGTCGCTTACGGGGTCGCAGGCGTGGCGCTGTCGCGTGGGCTGACCGATCTGGCCAATTTTGCCGCTTTTATCTGGAGTTCCGGCGGAGGTTTCGTCCCGCCGCCCGTCCCAACTCCCCAGGGTCACGTCGGCGCGACGGTGACCAGGACCCTGGGCGGTGGGTTCCCGGAACGCGGGGCAGGGGATCGTGGTTCACCCGTGATGCCCGAGTCCAAGCTCATTCTTCCACCCCCATGAGCGGATCGATCCGCCGTCGTTTTGCCGACCATGTGGTCGTAGGTGACGGCTCCATGGGCTCCGAGCTCGTCGGCCGGATGCCGGCGGGCGCTTCGCTCGAGACGGCGCCGCTCACCCACCCCGACCTCGTTCTCGACATCCATCTCTCCTATCTCAGAGCGGGCGCGGAGCTGATTGAAACCGCGACCTTCGGCGCGTCGCGTCCCCGTTTGGCGCGCGACCGGGTCGCCGATCAGGTCGAGACTCTCAATTCCACCGCGGTCAAGCTCGCCCGTGAGGCGCGGGAGATCGCCGGTGTCGATTGCCTGGTGGCCGGCGCCATCGGGCCGTTGGCAGGGGTTATCGATCTCGACGAGCCGGATGGACCGGCAACCATTGCCGCCGCCCATGCGGAACAGGCGCAGATTCTCGCGGGGCGGGGCGCCGATCTACTCATGCTCGAGACGTTTTTCCGTTTTGACGAGCTCGCCCTGGCCGTCAAGGCGGTACGTGAGGTCTGCGATCTGCCGTTGGTCGGTCTGCTGACCTTCGCCACCGAGCGGCCGCCACACCAGTACTCCGAACAGGCCCGGATCGTGGATGAGCTCGCCGATCTCGATCTGCTCGCCGTCGGTGTCAACTGCGCGCCCGGGCCCATGGGGGCTCTCGAGATCCTGCGCAACACCACCCAGACCCGGTTGCCTCTCGCAGCGCTGCCAAACGCGGGTGTGCTCTCGCGGCGTGACGGTCGGGTCTACATGCCGCCCGCCACGCCGGCGTATCTGGCCAGGTTTGCCCAGCAGTCGGTCGAACTCGGCGCGTCCCTCGTGGGCGGGTGCTGCGGAACCGGCGCCGAACACATCAGGGCCATCGCCGAAGCCGTGGGCGGCCTCAAACCCCGCCCGAGGGTCGCCACATCGGTGGTCATCGCCGACCTCGAGGCGCCGGAGGATCGGCACCATCGGCCCGAGTCCAGCCTCGCCGCCAAGTTCGAAGCCGGCGAGTTTGTCCGTGTCGTCCAACTCGACCCGCCCAAGGGAACCAATGCCGATGCGGTGTTGGCCGCTGCAGAGGCACTCGCGCGTCACTCCGCGGTGGACGCCGTCGATATCAACTCCAACCCGCTGGCTCGGCTGCGAATGGACTCGCTGTCGCTGGCCGCTGAGATCCAGCGCCGCACCGGTCTCGCTACCGTGCCCCACATCACGCCGCGCGACGCCAGCCTTATGGGCCTCCAGTCGCAGCTCCTCGGCGCTTGGCTCAACGGTGTCCGAAATCTCTTCGCGGTCACCGGCGATCCGTCGCAGCTCGGTGACTATCCGGGTGTCCACGATGTTTATCACGTCGACATCTTCGAGCTTGTCCGGGCGGTTTCGCGGATGGCCGAGGGCTTCGACTGCGCCGGCAACCGGATCGGCGATCCGCCGAATTTCTTCACCGGGGTCGCGGTCAATCCGGTGGTGGACGACATCCAGCACGAAGCTGACCGTCTCAAGCGCAAGATCGACAACGGCGCCCACTACGCCATGACCCAGGTCTTCTTTGAGTGGCCGCCCTGGGAGCGGTTCCTCGAGCTCTTCGGCGGCAAGCTCCCGATTCCGGTCATGATCGCCGTCTGGCCCGTCCAGTCGCTCAAAATGGCTCTGCGGTTGCACCACGAGGTGCCCGGGATCGACGTGCCCGAGGATCTGATGGTGGCGATGGAGGCCGCCGGCCCGGATGCCGCAAAGGTGGGCCGCGAGCGCGCTTTGACCCTGTTCCGCGAAGCACCGAAGTACGCCGACGGCGTCTACCTCATCGCGCCGTTCAAGAAGCCCGAGAACGTCATCCCGCTCATCGATGAGGCCACCGGGTGACGCGTGCTTCGATCGCGTTCGTTCGTGTCCCGCAACACCGGCCTTCTGGGTCCCACCGCCCGACTGGGCGGTGGGACCCAGCGTCGCGCCATCGTCGTGGTCGCACGGGGGTGATGGGGGAGGGCTGCGACCACGACGATGACGCGCCGGCGGCCTACCTCTCGGCTGGGGCAGCTATTCCCATCGCGCTTCCCGTGGATTGCCCGGTATCGCAATTGTGCGCGAGGCGCCGCGGTGTTTGGGGTCGCTCCGGCACAATTGCGTACCCGGCACGTCCCGGTCGAAGTGATCAACGCGTTCTCTCGAAGGTTGGGAGGGGTTGGGTATTGTGATCCGCCGCGACCCCAACTCTCCTTGAGCTCAGCGAGTGCCGGATGAGGCGCCGCGCCTCAGTCGGTGCTCGGTGAGAGAAACGCGTTCCTCGAGCTTCGGCTGGTCGATTGGGTGACGGTATTGCATTCCGGGCGACCACGACACGCGGGCTGTGTATTACCGCTTTGTCCCGCTCGCCGAGAAGTAATTGCAGTCAGGATGATGGAATACGATCGCCGAGACACTTGCCTCGGGCTCCATCATCATCCCGTCGGTGAGGTGGATGCCGATCTCGTCTGGATCGAGGAGCGCCCAGATGGTCTGCTGCTGATCGAGATCCGGGCAGGCCGGGTAGCCCGGGCTGTAGCGTTTCCCTGGTACTCGGCCCGGAAGCGGTTCTTCATGGTGGTCTCGGTCGGGTCGGGGAATCCCCACTGTTCTCGGAGTCGGCGGTGGAGCCGTTCGGCCGCGGCCTCGGCGGTCTCGACGGCGAGGGCCTGGATGGCGTGGCTGCGGAGGTACTCGCCGGCCGTGCGGTCGGCTGTCGCCCGTTCGCGGACGCCGTCGCCGGCGCCGACGACAAAGAACGCCACGGTGTCGCGCGTGCCGTCGACCGGTGGCAGGACATAATCGGCGAGGCAGAGTCCGTCCTCCTTGGGCTGGCGCGGAAACTCAAGGCTCTGAATCGGGGTCGCGCCGCCAGGTTCGAAGATGTCGAGCCGGTTGCCCTCGGATTCGGCTTCGAAGAACCGCCAGACCTCGGTGACCCGCATCCACCCCCGGGCTTCGCTCTGTAGCCCACCGATCAGCTCGACCAGCGCCATCCCCTTGGGATCACCCTCGGCGATGAGCCGGTCAATCTTGCCGCGGATTCCCATGTGTTTGCCATAGAGCATCCGTGGGTTGAGATAGCGCCAGACATCGCGGAGATCATCGACCTGCTGGACCACATGCCGATCGAGATCGGGTGGCGAGGGGAGGGGGAGGTCCACGCGGACCTTCGAGGATCGTGACGTTGCCTGGATAGACGATTCAGTCGATTCAGCCGTCGCAGAATCGACTGAATCGTCTGACCTGGCACCGCCGGTGGCTTCGATCAGCGCTTCACGCCGTTCCGGGTCCACCAACCTTTGCATGACATCGAGCCCGTACATGGCGTCGCCGCAGTAGATCACCGGGTTGCCGTAGGCGGGCGCGATGCGGGTCTCGGTGAATCTTTTCGACAGCGCCGCGCCGCCGACGAGGATGGGCGCGTCGATGCCGGCGGCCTTGAGGTCTTCGGCGGTGACCACCATCTGGTGCGCCGATTTGACCAGCAGGCCCGAGAGTCCGATGGCGTCGGGGCGGTGCTCGCGGCAGGCCTCGACGATGCGCTCGGGCGGGACCTTGATGCCGAGATCCACCACCTCGAAGCCGTTGTTGGCGAGGAGGATCTCCACCAGATTCTTTCCGATGTCGTGGACATCGCCCTTGACCGTGGCCAGGACCGCCTTACCCCGGGCCGCAGTATCGGCGGCCTCCATGTACGGCTCGAGGTGGTTCACCGCGGCCTTCATGGACTCGGCCGATTGCAAGACCTCGGCGACGATGAGCTCGTTGGCGTTGAAGAGCCGGCCGACCTCGGTCATCCCGACCATCAGGGGGCCGTTGATGATGTCGAGCGGCGCCGTGCCTTCGGCGAGCTTGCGGTCGAGATCCGCGGTGAGACCGTCGCGGGTGCCGTCGATGATGTAGCGGGCGAGCCGCTCGTCGAGGGGTAGATCGTCGGACGGCCCCGAGCGATCGCGTTTGACACCGCGGAACCGCTCGGTCAGCCGGGCGATGTTGGCCTGATTTAAGGCCGCGCGTTGTTCGGGGGGCTGTTCACGCCAATCGCGAGGCGCGTCCTCACCGTAGTTGAACAGCAGCGCCTCGGCCTCGTCGCGAATCTCATCGGGGATCTTGGCGAAGCGCTCGATGCCCTGGCTGTTGACGATGGCGAGATCGAGCCCGGCCCTGGTGCAGTGGTAGAGAAAGACCGAGTTGACCACCTCGCG
This sequence comes from uncultured Acidobacteriota bacterium, assembly GCA_963753035.1. GTDB lineage: Bacteria > Acidobacteriota > Thermoanaerobaculia > Thermoanaerobaculales > Sulfomarinibacteraceae > JAHECW01. Next base: position 74,158 of record CAVWAW010000016.1, read on the forward strand.
GGCCGCCGGCGGCAGCCCGAAGCTGACATTGGAGATTCCGAGCACGGTCCGGCAGTTCGGCAACGCCTTCTTGATGAGTCTCAACCCCTCGATGGTCTCCACCGCGCCGCCGATGTAGGCCGCGTCGCCGCTCGCCGCCGGAAAAACCAGGGGGTCGAAAACGAGGTCGCGGTTTTCAAGGCCGTACTTGCCGGTCAGCAGTTCGTGGCTGCGCAACGCCACCTCGAGCTTGCGTTCCCGTGAGAATGCCTGCGCATCGTCGGGGCTCTCGTCGATGGTGCCGACCACCGCCGCTGCGCCGTAGCGTCGCAGCAGCGGGCAGATCTTCTCGAACCGTTCCTCGCCATCTTCGAGATTGATGGAGTTGACGATGGCGCGGCCCTGGCTGTAGGTCAGCGCGAGTTCCACCGCCGCCGGGTCGGTGGTGTCGATCATGAGCGGCGCCTTGACCGATCGGGTCAGGCGGTCGTAGAACTCGCGGATGTCGGCGAGCTCGTCGCGTTCGGTGGTGGTCAGACAGACATCGACGATCTGGGCGCCCGCCTTGACCTGGGCGCGGCCGATCTCGGCCGCCTCGTCCCAGCTCTCCCCGGTGACGAGACGACGGAACTTGGCCGAGCCGAGGACGTTGGTTCGTTCGCCGACCAGAAGTGGCCGGTTGTCCTCGGTGGACTCCACGAGATCGATGCCAGAGAAGAAGACCCGGGATGATCGTTTCTTTGGCAGCGGGCGTGGTGCCTTGCCATCGACCATGGCCGCAAGTGCCGCAATGTGCCTCTCGGTGGTGCCGCAGCAGCCGCCGACCATGTTGAGCCATCCGGCGTCGGCAAAGCGTTCGAGCTTGGCCGCCAGCGTCTCGGGGGTTTCGGGGTAGAGACCGTCCTCGTCGGGAAGTCCTGCGTTGGGGTAGCACGAGACCGCGCTCGCCGCCATCTCGTGCACCGAGCGCAGGTGGTCGGTCATGAACTCGGGTCCGGTGGCGCAGTTGAGGCCGATGGCGAGCGGTCGCACGTGCTCGATGGAGGCGACAAATGCCTCGGCGGTCTGCCCACCGAGCATCGTGCCGTTGAGTTCGATGGTGCCGGAGACGATCACCGGCCGGGTCACGCCGGCTTTGCGGCACACCGCCTCGACGGCGATGAGCGCCGCCTTGGTGTTGCGGGTGTCCTGGCAGGTCTCGACGGCGAAGAGATCGACCCCGCCCTCGAGAAGACCGAGGGCCTGCTCGGTGAAGCCTTCGACAAGCTCGTCGAAGGTGATGCCGCCGGTGACGCTGATGGCCTTGTTGGTGGGCCCCATGGAGCCGACGACAAAACGCGGCCGGTCGGATGTTGCGACCTCATTTGCCGCCTGCACCGCCAGCTCGGCGGCCACCCGATTGAGTTCCCGAGCCCGGTCGGCGAGACCGTACTCGGAAAGAACAACCGGCGTCCCGCTGAAGGTGTCGGTCTCGATGAGATCGGCCCCGGCCGCGAGATAGGCCCGGTGGACATCGAGGATCACATCCGGCCGCGTCACGAGCCAGGTTTTCGTTGCACCCCTCCAACTCGACCCCGCCGAAATCTTCCGGTCCGAGATCCCGATTCTGGAGCATTGTTCCCATGGCCCCGTCGAACACGAGAATCCGCTCGCGCATGAGCGCGAGCAGCTCGTCGGTGCGGTCGTGTCCGGGAACTCGGGTTGCCATCTCTTAAACTCCGGCTTCTTTGTACGCAAGCGATGCGGGGAATGCAAACCTGAAGTGGAACTGCGGCTTGCGTGTAAATCTGAATTGAAGACTTGATCTCAATATAAACGATGGTTTGACGGACAGTGATCTCAGACCCTATCGTGGTTTCATCGAGAAAACCAGAAACGAGACAGTAATGGTCCGACATCGAGCAATCCGTCTTCTCGGCACCGTTGGCGGTGGCGATGTGGAGAGGGACGAATTATGCCTTGAACGTGGGGTGAAGGGATGCGACATGGATCTGAGTTCAGGATGGCAGCAACGCATTCTCCTTTCGGTTATCTTGATGGCCGCGACCGTATTTTCGGCACCATGCCTCGCCCAGGTGCCATACTTGGTGAAGGACATCGATCCTGAGATTCGGACAGTAGGCGGGGATCCGTCAACAGCTGGTCGCGCTCGGGGGCTTGCTGTTCTTTTGAGGTTAGCGACCAACATCGAGGGTGTGAGTTGTGGCAGAGTGACGGTTTTCGTGGAACACACATCGTGCCGATATCACCCGGGCGGTGAGCTCTGCGCTCGTAAATCTGATGGGGTGAACGGACGTTGTTTTTCTGCGCCAGTGACGGGACGAACGGGTGAGAGCTGTGGAAGAGCGACGGGACCGAGGCCGGAACGGCGATGGTCAAGGACATCAATCCTGCGGCGGAGCTCATCCCCGGTGATTTGACGGATGTCGACGGGACGCTGTTTTTCGTGCTGATGACGGCACAAACGGGGCCGAGCTGTGGAAGAGCGACGGGACCGAGGCCGGGACGGAGATGGTCAAGGACATCAATCCTGCGGGGAGATCCAAACCCCGGTAACCTGACGGACGTGAACGGGACGCTGTTTTTCAGCGCCGATGACGGCACGAACGGGAGCGAGCTGTGGAAAAGTGACGGGACCGAAGCCGGAACGGTGATGGTCAAGGACATCAACCCAGCGGGGGACGCTTCGATCCCCAGAATCTGACGGAGTTGAACGGAACGCTGTTCTTCGCGCAGATGACGGAACGAACGGGAGGAGCTGTGGAAGAGCGACGGGACAGAGGCGGGGACGGTGATGGTCAAGGACATCAACCCTGACGCGGGAACTCTTTTCCCGTCATATCTGACGGAGTTCAACGGGACGCTGTTCTTCCGCGCCAATGACGGCACGAACGGGATGAGTTGTGGAAGAGCGACGGGACCGAGGCGGGAACGGTGATGGTCAAGGATATCAACCCGCGGGTGACTCTCTCCGCCATATCTGACGGAGTTGAACGGAACGTTGTTTTTTCGCGCCAATGACGGCACGAACGGGAACGAGTTGTGGAAGAGCGACGGGACCGAGGCGGGGACGGTGATGGTCAAGGACATCAATCCTGTTGGGGACTCGTACTCCGTCAGTATCTGACGGACGTGAACGGAACGCTGTTCTTCAGCGCCGATGACGGCACGAACGGAAGGAGTTGTGGAAGAGCGACGGGACCGAGGCCGGGACGGTGATGGTCAAGGATATCAATCCTGCGGGGCAACTCTTTCCCCGTCGATCTGACGGAGTGAACGGGCGCTGTTTTTCAGCGCCGATGACGGCACGAACGGGAAGGAGCTGTGGAAGAGCGACGGGACCGAGGCCGGGACGGTGATGGTCAAGGACATCAACCCTACTGGAGACTCATTCCCGATGTTTCTGACAGACGTCGGCGGGACGCTGTTCTTCGTCGCCGATGACGGACGAACGGGGGAGCTGTGGAGGAGCGACGGGACCGAGGCCGGAACGGAGATGGTCAAGGACATCGACCCCTGGACCTCGTATCCCGTCGTATCTGACGGACGTTGACGGAACGCTGTTCTTCACCGCCGATGACGGCACGAACGGGTACGAGCTGTGGAAGAGCGACGGGACCGAGGCCGGGACGGTGATGGTCAAGGACATCAATCCTTCGGGGTAACTACTATTCTTCGCCATCGTATCTTAAGAACTTTAACGGGACGCTGTTCTTCAGCGCCGATGACGGCACGAACGGGAAGGAGCTGTGGAAGAGCGACGGTACCGAGGCCGGGACGGTGATGGTCAAAGATATCAATCCTGCGGGGTAACTCAATCCCGTCAGGGCTGACGGAGTTCAACGGAGCTCTGTTCTTCTCCGCCGATGACGGGACGAATGGGCGAGAGTTGTGGAAGAGCGACGGGACCGAGGCGGGGACGGTATGGTCAAGGATATTAACCCGGCCTGGATAGACTCATTGCCGTTTTCTCTGACGGAGGTTAACGGAACGCTGTTCTTCACCGCCGATGACGGCATGAACGGGAGCGAGCTGTGGAAGAGCGACGGGACCGAAGCCGGGACGGTGATGGTCAAGGACATCAACCCTGCGGGGGATCTTCCCGTCGAATCTGACAGACATCAACGGAACGCTGTTTTTCAGAGCCGATGACGGCACAAACGGGAAGAGCTGTGGAAGAGCGACGGGACCGAGGCCGGAACGTGATGGTCAAGGACATCAACCCTGCGTGGGAGTTCTTCCCCGTCGTATCTGACGGAGTTCAACGGGACGCTGTTCTTCAGCGCCGATGACGGCACGAACGGGGAAGAGCTGTGGAAGAGCGACGGGACCGAGGCGGGGACGGTGATGGTCAAGGACATCAACCCTGCGGGTGACTCCTTTCCGAGCATCCGCTGACAGAGGTCAACGGAAAGCTGTTTTTCGGCGCCGATGACGGCATCAACGGGCAAGAGCTGTGGAAGAGCGACGGGACCGAGGCGGGCACCGTCATCGTGGCCGATACTTTTTGTTGGCGTTCTGGGTTCGGACTTCCTGAGTTACTTGACTGTAGCTGGGTGACGTTCCTCTTCTTCACTGCTGGATGACTGGGACGACGGGCAGAGAGCTCTGGGCGCTCGAGTTCGAGTACGGCCGATTTGAACATCCACAAGACCGATGGTGCGACTGAGGAAGTCCCGGGAACCGAGGTCGAATACACGATTCTGGTGGCCAACCCCCACGGACCGGACGACGCGTTGGGCGCGACGGTTGTGGACACCTTCCCGGCCGAGCTCACGGGCTGCACGTGGACATGCGCGCCGGGCGGCGGAGGGGTGTGCACGCCGTCGGGGACCGGGGACATCAACGAGGTGGTCGATCTTCCGAATGGCGGGTCGGTAACCTTCACGGCGACCTGCCAGGTTGACCCGGCGGCGACGGGATCGTTGTCCAATACGGCGACGGTCGCCACGCCTCCCGGAACGACCGATCCGGTTCTTGTGGACAACAGTGCCACCGATCTCGACACGCTGAACCTCGTGGCTGACCTGTCGATCACCAAGGATGACGGTCAAACCACCGCGGCGCCGGGTGATCCGATCAATTACACCATCGTTGCCTCGAATGCAGGACCGAGCGACGCTCCCGGTGCGCCCGTCAACGACACCTTCCGGGCCGCGCTCGAGAGCTGCTCGTGGACCTGTGTGCCCGCCGGTGGGGCCGCGTGTACGGCCTCGGGTTCGGGCGACATCCATGATGTCGCCGATCTTCCGGCCGGTGGCACCGCGACGTACGTGGCGAGCTGTTCGGTCGCACCCGATGCCGTGGGCACCATTTCGAATACGGCAACCCTTGCGGTGCCAGCGGGAGTGACCGACCCGGACCTCTCCAACAACGCGGCGAACGATCTGGATACCGTGATCGCCCAGGCCGACCTTGGGATCTTCATGACCAACCGTCGATCCGAGATCGTCGAAACCCATGAAACCTCGTATTTCATCGCGGTGTGGAACGACGGCCCGAGCGATGCTGTCGGAATTCAGGTGGATGACATCTTTCCACCAGAGCTGACCGACTGCAGCTGGACTTGCGAGCCGCTTGGTGCGCCCAGCTGTACGCCATCAGGAACCGGCGATATTGCCGATGTCATCGATCTCGATAAGTGGGAGTGGGTGGAGTACACCGGGACCTGCACCGTGGCCGCATCGTCGGGCACCTGCTCGAACACCGCGACGGTGACGCCACCAGCAGGTTTGAACGATCCGGATCTTTCCAACAACTCGGCCACCGACAGCGACCATGTGACTGCGTTGGCGGATTGGATCTTCAGCGATTGGTTCGAGGATGGGACGACAGGCGGGTGGACGGCCACGGTACCGCCTATCGTACTGAAGAAACTGACGCGCGAGACTTCACTCGATCAACACCGAACGGCGTTCCGGCTCGACCTGAAGGTGCTCGAGCCGTTCGGGCGTTTCGAGGCGCCGGTGGCTGCGGGCTACGACCTCTGCGGCGAGCGCTTGTATCTCCTTTCGCTGCGCCGGGATGAAGATGGCTTTGCCGTTCGCGTTCGGGTCTGGAGTGACGATGGGTCGTCGGCGACCACCGAGTGGGTGGCGCTGCCGAGCCCCTCGGACGACATCGAGCTGCGCTGGAGCCGCTCGCTGCCGGGTATCGCCGACGGCCGGGTGGAACTCTATGTCGATGGTCTCCCACCGGCGGTGATCGGGGGACTCGACAACGACGGCCGAGGTCTGGTTGAGGCGGCCATGGGAGTCACCGTGAAAGGAAAGCCGGTGACAGTCGACGAGTGATTCGACAGCGAGCGTGCGGTTGACATTATCCGCCTCGATGGTGTGAAGTCGGGTTGTGAATCGAGACCGAGGCATCCACTGGCCCCGCGCCGCGCTCTTGGCGCTGCTGTTGTGGTGGACGATCCGCCTCGGCAGCGGAGCCGCAACGTGGTGTTTTGTCGACTTCGTGAATCTCGCGTTCCACGAGTTCGGGCATCTGCTCTTGCGTCCGTTTGGGATGACCATGCACTATCTCGGCGGAACGCTCTTCCAGCTCTTTGTGCCGGCAATGCTGGTGGTGTATTTCGCCGTTCGCCGCGCTGAACCGTCGGGATCGGCTTTCTGCTTCTGGTGGGCGGGGGAGAGCCTGATCAACGTCTCGATCTACATGGCGGATGCCCGCGAACTCAATCTGCCCCTCGTGGGCGGCGGCGACCACGACTGGAATGAGCTCTTCTACCGCTTCGGTCTGCTCGGCGAGGAATCGGTGGCGCGGGTTGCGGGAGCCACCCACCTGTTGGGGACGGTGGTCATGATCATCGGCGTGGGGTGGTGGCTCTATTTTGTATTGCCGACATCGGCCCAACGACGGGTGTTCGAGGCGATCACGAGCCGAAGTCCGGCGCTCGAGTTGCTCTTTCCGAATCCGGATTCCCGATCGTAGTCCATCGAGTCAGGCCGCACCGGATATCCAAGATCTGGACACGGAGGTCCCCCGACTCTCGTCACCATCAGGCCGGCGAGACGTCGGCCCTACAGTGAACCTCAGCCCTTTGTAGTGCTGGCGTCTCGCCGGCACCGAGATCACGAACCACCAACGAATGGGGTATTCGAGAGGCTCGGTCATGAGCACGAAGGGGTTTTGCCGGAAACGGTGTTTCATTCGAAGTACAGTGCTCGCAGCGAGAATTGCTAGGGTGTGTGCTGTATGTCGATGATGTCCACGACTCTGAGGTCCCTCGTCAACCGCTCGTTGGCCCCTTTCGGCGGCGCCCGAGCGGGCGAGAGGTTTGCTTCTCCGGAGGATCTGCTCATCGCCGCCGAACGGCAAACAGGGCTGCGGAATTGGGGTGACCCGCACTTCCGCGATGGGCTGGCTGCATTGTTGGCGTCGCTCGAGGAAATCCCTGGCCTGACTCCCCTCGGCGTGGTCACCTTCGACAAGATGATTCGGCAGGCCTTGGCCAACCGTCTGCGATTCCTCGATGACGCCGCGCCACGGAGCGAGCTGCAATCGCCGGTGATCATCACCGGGCTCCCTCGATCCGGGACCACCGCGCTGCACCGACTTCTGGCCCTCGATCCGGCGTTCCACGCGCCGCCGCTCTGGGAACTCCTCAGTCCCTTTTCAACCGCGGTTCCGGATCTGAGACGTTGGCGAACATCGGTGCAGATCAGTTTCAAGAACCGACTCTTGCCCGATCTGGATCAGAAACACTTCACCCGTGCCGACACGCCGGAGGAGTGCACCCTGCTGCTTGCGAACAGCTTTGCCTCACCGCTGTTTTGGGATATGGCACCCCTCGAGGGCTATCTCGAGTGGGTCCAGGCGGCGGACCAGCGCCCGGTCTACGGGGACTACCGGAGACAGCTCGAGATTCTCCAGGCGCGTCACTCGGACCGGAGGTTGCTCCTCAAGGCGCCGGCCCACCTCGGGAATCTCGCCGTCCTGCGTGAAGCGGTGCCGGAAGCGCACCTGATCCAGACCCACCGTGATCCCACCAGGTGTTTCTTCAGCCACTGCAGTTTGCGCGAGACGCTTTCTTCATTCGTCGTGGAACGGCCCGACCGGGAAGCCATCGCCGGTCAGGTCAAGCGGGTCTTCGAGCACGATCTTCGCGGCAATCTCGAGTTCCACGAGACGTCGCCGCGCGAGGTGACCCATGTGGCCTGTTCGACCCTCCGTCGTGAACCCGTGGAGGTGTTGAAGGAGATCCACTCCCGCCTCGGTCTCGACTGGACCACGGATGTTGCGGAGCGAGCGACCCAATCCCTCGGGGCGAAGGCGCGAAGCGGACCCGGAAAGCACCGTTATTCCCACGAAGGTCGGAGCGTCACGCCGGAACACGTCGCCGGTTTGTTCGGCGAATATCGTTCGATGTTTGCCGACCTGATGGCAACCTGAGCAGGCTCGAAATGTGCCTTCTTGCATTTGCCTGGCGCGTCCACCCGGATTTCCCGCTGCTCCTGGTGGGAAACCGCGACGAGTTCCACGACCGACCGGCCGAGCCGGCGCACTGGTGGCCGTCTCCCGAGGGGATTCTCGCGGGCCGGGATCTGCAGGCCGGAGGCTCGTGGCTTGGATTCAGTCGGAGAGGTCGGTTCGCGGTGGTGACCAACTATCGCGAGCCCGGGGTCGTGACCAGCGGCCGGCGATCCCGAGGTGAGCTCGTGGTTGATTTCCTCTCGTCCTCAGCGACCGATGAGGAGTGGATGGATGAGGTTGTGGGACGCCGGGATGAGTACGGTGGTTTCAACCTCGTGATCGGGGAAGGGGATCAACTGCACTACCTGACCAATCGCGGCGACGGCCACCGATTTCTCCAACCGGGCATTTATGGCCTCAGCAACCGGCGCCTCGACACGCCGTGGCCGAAGGTCGTCGCTGCGCGCGACGGGTTTCGACAACTGCTCGATGACGATCGGGTCGATTCGGATTCGCTCTTCGAACTGCTCTCGGATCGCACGCCCGCGACGGATGACGAGTTGCCCGACACGGGCGTGCCGTTGGAGTGGGAGCGAACACTCTCAGCCGCGTTCATCGATGGACCGGAGTACGGAACGCGGGCGAGCACCGTGGTGCGAATTGACACCGCGGGCGCTGTCGAGTTCGAGGAGCGCCGGTTCGGCCCCAACGCCGTCTTCGAAGGGGAATCCCGCTTCAGCCTCTGATCGCCTCCAATTGCTCGGTCATCAGCCCCTTGAAAATCTCGATCTTGTAGCCGTTCTTGGCCAACGGCTCGGCGCCGGCAACGGTGGCCTCGGCCGCTTTCGCAATGGTTGCGGCGTCGAGCTTTGTGCCGGTGATGACGCTCTCGACGCCTTCAGCGCGCCAAGGAATGGGCGCGGCGCCCGAAAGGAAAACCCGGGCCGAAGCGACGGTGTCGCCATCGAAGACCAGGGCCAGAGCGACACCGGCGAGGGCGAAGTCCCACGAGGCCCGGTCGCGGACCTTGCGGTACGACGAGCGGAGACCGGACGGCGGCGCCGGGAGGACGATCTCGGTGATGATCTCGTCGTCTGACGAGCACGGTCTCCCGCTGCGGGTCCACCGATGGAGGCATGTGGAGGCTTTCCACCGGCACCGAGCGGGTCGCGGAGGGCCCGAAACCCGGCACACGGCGCCGTGCGCGGCCAGACGCCGGAGCGGTGTCCGACGGGTGGACGATGTAGCACAGATCGCCACCGAAGATGCAGTGGTGCTGGTTCTCTCCTTCGTAGGCGTAGCAGATTTCGCCGCCCTTGCGCAGACAGTCGAAGTCGCCGCGGTAGTACCAGCAGCGCGGTTTCTGGCAGAGGTTGCCGGCGATGGTGCCCTGGTTTCGAAGCTGCGGACTGGCGACGACCCTGGCGGCGTCGGCGAGGGCGACGTACCGGTTGCGGACGACGTCGTTCTCGACGATCTCGGTGATGGTGGTCATGGCGCCGAGCCGGAGACCGCCGTCACTCATCGGGGTGATGCCCCGAAGCTCAGGAATGCCGCTCAGCGAAACCACAGCGTCGGTGGCGAAGACCCGGTCGCGGAGACAGCCGATGAGATCGGTGCCGCCGCCGTGGATCCGTGCGCCGTTGTCATCGAGGATTGCGAGGACCTCTTTGAGACGTGTCGGGACGAATGTGGCTGAACTTGGGAAGCATCTCAGGCCTCCTTTCCCAGCGAGTGGACGAGGTCGAGGATCTTCTCCGGCGTCAGTGGGGCGTTGGGAGGATGACCGCCGAGCGCGTTGGCAACCGCGTTGCCGACGGCTGCTGCGGTCGGGATCGTCGCCGGCTCGCCGAGGCCCTTGGCCCCGGTTGAGTTGAACTCGTCGTCCGGGACATCGATGGGGAGGCAGGCGTGGTCGTCGGCGACATCGAGAATGGTGGGGACCTTGTAGTCGTGGAGATTTGGGTTGACCATCTTGCCGGTCTGGTTGCCGTCGAGGATCCGCTCCTCGGTGACGCCGAGGCCGATCCCCATGGCCATGCCGCCGAAGACCTGATTGTCGAAGGTGAGCCGGTTGAGGACTCGGCCCGAGTCGTGGGCGCCGAGAAACCGGAGGATCCGGATTTCACCCGTGCGGGTGTTGACCTCGACCTCGCAGAACTGGGCCGCGAAGGGGGCCGTGAACGTGCCGTCGGGGTTCGGGTCGCGATAGCCGGTGCCCATGAGCAGACCGCGCCGTTCGAGACGCTCGACCTCGTCGAGGCCAAGGCTTTTCTCCGGGTCCGATTTGCTGGTGACCCGAAGCTCGCTGAGCTGGAGGTCATCGGCGGTGGTTTCGAGCTGCTCGGCGGCAAAGCCGAGAAGCTGCTTCTTGACATCCATGGCAGCCGCCCGAACCGCCGGCGAATCCGACGGCACCGTCTTGCTGCCGCCAGAGGCGGTGGCGTACTGGGTCGTGGCGGTGTCTGCGTGTTCGATCCGGATTTTTTCAAGGGGAACGCCGAGTTCCTCGGCGACGATCATGGCGGCCCATGTCTTGGTCCCGGTGCCGATATCTGAGGCGCCCATGTTGAGGTTGGCGCTGCCGTCGGCGAAGAGCTTGACGATGACGGACGACGGAGGACCGCCGGGGTAGAACCACATGCCCGCTGCGAGCCCGACACCCCGTTTGAGGTGTCCCTTGTCGGGAGCGCGTTGCAGCGCATCCTTCCATCCGAAGGCTTCGGCCCCCTTCTCGAGGCAGGCGCGGAGCTCGTTTGAGGTGTAGGGCATGAACGGGTCGGTTTGAAGTCCGCCCGCGAGGTTTTTCAACCTGAGCTCGAGGGGATCCATTTCGAGCTCACGGGCGAGTTCGTCCATGGCCTGCTCGAGGGACCATGCCCCCTGAGGGACGCCCGGCGCCCGCATGGGCCGAGCCTTGCCGGCGTTGGTGTAGACCGAGGTGTCCACAGCGTAAACGTTGGCGACCTTGTAGAGATAGGTGGGTAGAGTAGCGGTCCCGGCGCCGTAGCGGTAGGCGCCGCCGGTGCCGAGGGAGTGGTATTCGATGGCGGTCAGGGTGCCGTCCGACTTGGCGCCGATCTTGACGGTCATGGTGTTGCCGGGGCGGTTGCCAGTGACCGTGAAACAGTCTTCTCTCGGCAGGAAGAGCTTGACGGGGCGCGCGGTCATGCGGGACATGATGGCGGCCATGACCGTGTACTTGCCGGTCTCGAGTTTGGCGCCGAAACCACCGCCCATGTAGTGGCCGATGACCCGGACGTTTGAGATCGGCAGGCCAAAGACCTTCGCCATGGTTTCCTGAACCCCGAAGACGCCCTGGGTCGAGTCCCAGACGGTGAGCCGATTGCCGTCCCACTTGGCGACCGAGCCGTGCGGTTCGAGGGGAGCGTGAATCTGGCAGGCGGTCCGGTAGGTGTTCTCGACGATGACATCGGCCTCGGCGAAGCCTGCGGCGATGTCGCCGCGCTCGCGCACCTGCGGTTCGCCGGCCATGTTGCCGCCCTCCTGGACGGCGGGGGCGTCTGGCAGCAACGCCTTGTCGTCGTCAACGACAAAGGGGAGCACTTCGTACTCGACCTTGATGGCGCGGATGGCGTCGACGGCCTGGAGCGGGGTCTCGGCGGCGACTGCGGCGATCTCCTCGCCCTCGTGGCGACAGTGATCGTCGAAGAGGCGGCCGTAGAACTGGCCGCCGCGTTCGTACCACCCCATATCCGCTCCGGGGCTTTTTCCCGTGATAACAGCCTGGACGCCGGGCATCTTCTCGGCTTCGGCGGTGTCGATGGAGAGAACCCGCGCGTGGGCGTGCGGGCACCGAAGAATGGCGCCGTGGAGCATCTCGGGCATCGCGACATCCTGAGGATAGACCGCAGTCCCGCTCACCCTTTCGTAGGCGTCGATCTTGGGTTGCCGGGTGCCGACGACTCGGGTCTTGCTCCAGTCGCCGGAGTTCGGGTCGTTCTCGGGGGTCTCGGGGACCGGGCCATCGATGTGGTAGGCGTGTGTGTCGGTCATGACCCACCCCCGTTTCCTCTGTTCCCACCTGCGTGGGACACCGCGTTGACGATGTGCTGGTAGGCCCCGCACCGGCAGAGGTTGCCGCTCATGCCGTGCCGGATTTCATCGTTGGTCGGGGCCGGATTCGCGCGCAGAAGGCCCTCGGCCGCGATGATCTGGCCGGGGGTGCAGTAGCCGCACTGGAAGGCGTCGTGCTCGACGAACGACTTCTGGACATCGCCGAGTTCCTCGCCCTCGAGGAGACCCTCGATGGTGGTGATCTCCGACCCCTCGGCTTCGAGGGCCAGGGTCATGCAGGCATACCTGGGGAGGTCGTCGATGAGGACCGAGCACGAACCGCATTCGCCTCGCTCACATCCGGCCTTGGTGCCGGTAATGCCGAGCCGCTCTCGGAGTACGAAGAGGAGCGTCCAACGAGGCTCGACCAGGAGGCGGTGGAGGCGGCCGTTGATGGTCAGCGCAATCTGAACCATCTCCTCCGGGTCGGTGATCTCGGGAATGGCCTCGGCCCGGCTCGAGACACCGGCGGCGACCGCCGCCGCGCCCGCGCCCACCGAACCGAGGAAGCCTCGGCGGGTGACGCCGATCTCCGGCTTTTGATCAACTGGTTTCTTCTTCGCCATGAGCGCCTCCCTGGACGATTTTGAGATCAGATCGTAGGTTGGTGTGAAACAGTCACGGGTGATTGTAGCGTGGACGGGTTTAATACTGGATGCCGGATGCTGGATAGAGGCATCGCGAGGCCGCTGCGCCTACAGATTACACAGATGGACACAGAAAGACACAGATTGACTCGTCGCACCATCGCATGGAGAAACCGTTGGGCCCAGGCCCACTGCCGGTCCGCGCCGGGAGGCACATTGGAACCGCAAAGACGCGAAGTGCGCCAAGGCACCGCCAAGCATCGCACTACTGACCCGGGCCCCCACCGATCCGGGACGTAAGATCCTTCCTGGAACCTGCGATGGGCCAAGAAAAACTTGGCGGAGTCTTTGCGGCATTGGCGTCTTTGCGGTTTCATTATTTGCACTGGCAACCAGTTCCTATCCGGTCCTCAGGTGACTCCCGGTTCAGTTGCGATGAAATCTCTGTCAATCTGTCTGACCCGTGGAGCGGCGTCCGGTGCGATGCTCCTATCCAGCATCCAGCATCCAGCATCCAGCATCCAGCATCTGCCTAAAGCATCGCCAAAGCCGCCAGCAGTGCTCCCAACATCGCGAGGCATCCGCAACCGCTGCCCTTTCTCAGCGCCGCGCCGAAGAGGGCGCGGCCGGCGGTGCGGCCGACGATGGGCACGGCGGCGATGGCGACTTTCGCGGCGGTTTCCCGCCAGCGATCCATCTCCTCCCGGTGGAGCTTGTTGCGCAGGATCTGCTGCTCCACCGCGACCCTCTCGCGGTGTTTCATCTCCTCGCGAGTTTTGACAACCTCGAGCTCTTCAGCATCGGGGATGAAACGCAGCTGGGAGTCGCAGTACTCGCAGTAGATTTCGATCTCGCCGAGGGGAACCACGACCGGAGCCGAACAGTTGGGGCAGTGATGAGAGGTTGCCTCTACCATTACCTACCCTCTACGCAGAGATGGTCGACAAGTTGGCCGATTTCTTTTGGGTGATCGACCCGGTGATCCGGCGCGACGGACCATCTGGAGCTATCACCGCCGCTCAAATAGTGAGCAGCAACCGAGACGATGCGGAGATCGCGCCCCATGGCCGTCAGATCTCGGTTGGCATTGGCGGCGCAGACGATGTCGGTTTCATGGTCGCCGATATAAAGCGCGGATGCGGGCTCTTCGATCCCGAGGATGTCAAGGGCGTTGAAGATCCCGTCCGGTGCGGGCTTCTGCCGATCCATGGGAACCTCGGCATACCCGACGATGGCGGTGAAGTAGTGGCCCGCGTCATCGGCCGAGAGGATATGGGCAATGATCGCCCGTTCGTTCTGCGACACGATCGCCTGGGGGAATTTTCGGAGGCTCTCGAGCGCAGCTCCGATTCCGGCGAAGAGCGGAACCTGGGTTTGATCGTCGAGTTGGTAGGGAGCCCAACGCTGAGCGGCCTCGGCGCACTGCTCTTCGCTGAGTCCGAACGCCCGGGTATAGAGCTCCTGCCAATTGCTGACGCGGTTCCATGCGGCGACGTAGGCCTCCACCGAACTCAGACCGGCGACATCGCGCCACGGTCTGTCCGTGACCTCCTCGACGATTCGGCGGTTGACGCTGAGGTTGCGCTCCAGGGTGTCGGCCATGGTGCCGTCAAAATCCCAGAGTATGGCTTTGAGGGGGTAGTCTTTGAGCACGGGGTCATTATGCCTTGGACGGCGAGCGGTTGGTGTGATGCCGGTCCAGCTTCCGATTCTCTCAGAGCAGCTCGAGCAGATGCGCGATCATTTCGCTGCCGCGGTGGAAGTTGTCGACGATGATCATTTCGTTGGGACCGTGGATCCGACCCTCGGGGACATCGACTCCGAGCAGGAGGCAGGTCGCGCCGAGCTTGGAGTCGATGGAGGCGACGATGGGGATGGAGGCGCCGTCTCGGATGTAGTAGACCTTGCCTTCGAAAGCCCGATCCATCGCCTCAAACGCCGACCGGACATGAGGGTTGTCGATGGGTGCGAGGAACGGACGGCCGCCGTGGCCCGGCTCACCGTGACCCGAACCTCCGGGGGCGCGATCTGCGGATGTGTTTCTCCAGCAGATCGAGCACCTTTTCGGGCTCCTGATTCGGCACGAGCCGCATGCTGACCTTGGCCGTCGCGGAGGCGGGGACGATGGTCTTCGAACCCTCGCCGCCGAAACCTCCCGTGAGCCCGTTGATCTCGAACGAGGGGCGCGCCCAGATCCGTTCGACGGTCGAAAAACCCGCTTCACCAAAGGGCGCCTCCGCGCCGAGATCCCGGCAGAACGCGATCTCGTCGAGGGGAAGCGATGCGAAGCCGTCACGTTCGCTCGGCGAGAGTTCGAGAACGTCGTCATAGAAGCCGTCGATGGTGATCCGTCCGTCCCGGTCCTTGAGGTCCGAAAGCATTCTGGCGAGAAACTCGGCCGGGTTGGCGATCGCTCCGCCATAGTTGCCGGAGTGGAGGTCGGTTGCGGGTCCGTCGACGCGGATCTCGGCCGTTGCGATGCCCGCGTAAGCCGTAGCAGACCGACGGGCAGTCATTGGCGAAGAAGGGCGAGTCGCTGATGACGGCGACATCGGCGGCCAGGAGGTTGCGGTGGCTGTCGAGCAGTTTCTCCAGACCTTCGCTTCCCTCCTCCTCCTCTCCTTCGATGGCGAAGATGACGTTGACCGGCAGGGTTCCCTTGGCCTCGAGAGTGGCCTCGACGGCGTTGATGTGCATCAAGACCTGGCCCTTGTCGTCAGCGGTGCCGCGGCCGAAGACCTTGCCGTCGCGAATCTCGGGTTCGAAGGGAGCGCTCGACCACTCGTCGAGGGGATCGGCGGGCATGACATCGTAATGGCCGTAGAAGAGAACCGTCGGCAGATCGTCGGAAATGTGCTTCCGGGCCCATACGACGGGGTTGTGGTCATCGATGACGAGTTGACGGACCTCGTCCATCCCGGCGCGCTCGAGCCGTCGCTCGAGCCATCCGCCGCCTCGGTGATGGCCTCGGGATGGGGGAGGCCGGGGCTGATGCTCGGGATCCGGACGAGTTCGATCATTTCGGCCAAGGCCCGTTCGCGGTTGGCGCGCAGCGTTTCGATGACCTGTTTCATGATTATCCTCCGGTTCGGGCCTTTGATAGGGAGACGAGTATAGGGCAGCGGCCGGCCGGTATCGTTAGAATGGCGCACCATGGAAACACTCACCATCCGCCAGGCGCGCCGGCTCGCCCTCACACGTGCGGGTCTCCTCAAACCCGAGTGGACCGGGATGCCGAAGTTCGCGCGGGGACGGGGGCCCTCCGCCCGCCGAGCCTGCCACGAGGTCGTCCGCCGGTTCGGCTATCTCCAACTCGATTCCATCGGTGTCGCCGGCGCGAGGACCCAGGGATTGGTGCTCATGTCGCGGCTCGATGGTCTCGATCCGTCGCTCGCGGAAGAACTGCTCCAGCCGGACGAGCCGCTCTTCGAGGGTCTCGGTCACGAGGCCTGTTGGCAGCCCTTGGAGGATTGGCGTTTGTTTGCCTTCCGCCGTCGTGAACTCCGTGAACGACCACGCTGGGGAGTTCTGGTAGCGGAACACCGGAAGCTGGCGGATGAGATTCTCGGGAGGATCAGAAACGAGGGTCCCCTGCGATCGCTGGACTTCGAAAGCGGACGTTACGGAACGAACTGGCAGCTCAAGACTGCGACTCTCGTTGCAAGTGCTTTGTGGGGGACCGGGGAACTCTCCATTCGCGAGCGGCGCTCGTTTCAGCGGATCTACGATCTGTCGAGAGGGTCATCCCCGACGAGGTGCGGTCGCAGTCGACGACGCTCGAAGAAGCGTTGCCCGCGCTCATTCTCAAGGCCCTCATCGGCCACGGGTGGGCCACGCGGGGCACCATTGCCGATACCTGGCGGTTGAAGAATCGCGAGCGAGGCGGTCGACGGCAGCCCTCGGTCGACTCGAAGAGTCGGGCGAGATTGTCGCCGTGTGAGGTGCTGGATGAGGACGGCGGCCGCACCGCCGGGTGGATCCGAAAGGAGGATCTCGAGCTGGCCGCCCGACTGGATCGAGTGCGGCCCCGGCAGGACCGGGGTGTTCTGCTCTCACCATTCGATCCGGTGCTGTGGGACCGCAAGCGGGTCGCGACGCTCTTCGGCTTCGACCAGGTGTCTGGAGATCTACAAGCCGGCCAAAGAACGAGTCTATGGCTACTATTGCCTGCCGGTGCTCGCCGGTGATCGTCTCGTCGCGCGGGTCGACCTCAAGTGCGATCGCAAGGCGGGCACGGATCGAGGTCCTCTCGAGCAGATACGAAGACGATCCGCCTTCAACAGCCCACCAAGAGGCGCTCCGAACCGCGGTGGAGAGACACGGTCGTCTTCTGGGGATGACCAACATCCGTTGACCCGCTCTTATCGGCTCCCTGCGGGCGGGACGCCCGCACCACAATGGCCAAGGACACCCTCGGAATTCGAAGGCGAGCCACTCTTTGCTCCCGCGCTTGTCCCCGGTGCGCACAATGAAACCGCCAAGACGCCAGGTTCGCGAAGCTGCCGCGAAGCCAACTGATTGACTCACTGCAATTTCCCGGATCGGGCTCGCGTTCCGAGTCGGAGGGAGCCCGAATCAAAATGCTGCGTTTGGCGGCACCCTGGCGTGCTTTGCGTCTTTGCGGTTCCATTGTGCCCCGCGGCACGGATCTCAGAAAATTGATTCCTTCAGTCGGTGCGGATTTCCAGATCCGAGACGTCGTCGACGGCTGATTCCAGGGCGTCGTCAAAGGCGTCCTGGGTCCCGACCCGCAGGGGGCTGAAGAGGTCGGTGAGGATTTCCCGCACTTCGCGCCGTGAGGCATTGAGCTCGAGGAGATCGTCGTTGATGTGGATGTTCGCGTCATCGATGATGCGTGCTGCGGCTTCGGCGAAAGGCGCGCCCGGACCGGTCACCGACCCGAGGTGCGAACGAAGCACCGCCGCGACATCGTTGGCGATCGCTGCCTCGATGCGTTCTCCCAGACCCTCCATCGCTTCGTGGAAGGGCTCCATCTCCTCATGAAGCCGTTCCATTTCTTTCTGGAAGGGCTCCATCTCGGCATTGAATCCGCTCCATCTCTTCGTGCGACGGTACAGCCTCCAAATGGAGCGCTTCGATCTTTTCCTGCAGAGGCTCGAGTTGGGCGTGGAGTGCTTCCATCTGGTCGTGGAACGGTTCCATGTCGATGTGGACCGACTCGAGCTGCGCCTGGTGCGCCCCCATCTGGGCGTGGATCTGCTCCTGGATCTGTTCGTAGGTCCCGTCTTCGATGTGAAGTTCCAAGTTCTCGAAAACTTCGTGCAAGGCCTCGAGTTGGGCGTGTACGGGTTCCATGTCGATGTGGATGGCCTCGATCTGCTCTAAAATGGGCTCCATCTCGGCCTCGATGCGGGCGATGGCCTCGTGGTTGATGTCGATTTCGATGTCGTCGATCTGATCGAGGATTGGTTGGATTTCGAACTCGTGCTCGGTGATGCGGTCGAGATAGGGTTCGAGGCGTTTCTCGGCCTCCTGCATTTCAGCCATGGCCGCTTTCAGCTCGGGGCTGGCCGGTTTCGGGCCCGGTTCGGTGGGTTGGACCGCGGCGATGGCTGGAACCAGGGCAGCGGTGAGAATGGCCGCGGGCAGAATGACCGCGAGACCGACCTTGCGGTGTTTGGGTCGATTCAGAATACTCATGATGCGTTCCTCCAGGTCTGATCGCCGGGCCATTTCGAGACCGGCGACGGCAAGGGCGGGGCGATGGACCGCGGTGCGGGCGATGCCCAGTAGATGACAGGCGTAGGACGAGGCGCGGGAACCGAGCGACAGGACCTCTTCGTCGCAGGCCATTTCCTGTTCGAGGTCGAGACGGCGCTTGGCCCACCACACCAGGGGATTGAACCAGTAGACCGTCGCTGCGAAGCGTGCGGCGAGGCGAATAGGCCAATCGAAACGGATGACGTGGATGAGCTCGTGTTGAAGCACCGCAATGAGGCGATCCTCGAGCCAGGTGCTGGAGTGTGCCGGGAGGATGACGACCGGGTGAAAGAGACCGAAGACCGCTGGGATGTCGAGCTCCGAGCTGGTAACGAGACGGATCTTCCGTCGACAGCCGACCTGAACGCAGACATCGGCCAATAGATCGAGGATCGCTCCATCGGTGATGGGTCGAGCCCTTCGAATGATCCCGGACATCCGCCACAGACCGAGAAGCTGATTCGTGAGCAGGATCAAAGCGAATGTGGCCCAGATCGTCATCAACGCGGAACCGACGGATGGGAGATTCCAACGATGTTCGGGCGGCGGCGAGGGTTGCAGGCTTTCCTCCGACAGGGCCGACGCCGCGAAGACGTCCCTGTGCGTGGCGGCGAACTCATTGGAAGCAGGAGGGTGGGTGTTTCCGGTGGAGATCTGTGGGATTTCCATCGGCAGGACGACCGGAAGCGAGGGAACCACCATGGCAGCGAGGGGGATCAGGAGCGAGCCCACGAGCGCCGTCCCCCAGATCACCGCGCGGAGCCGCGCCGATCTTCCCTTCAGGGCGAGAGCGACTCCTCCCGCGATGACCAGCATGAGGAGCGCCTTGAGCGACCCGATGCCGAAGAGGGTGATGATATCCATCAGCGACCGTCCTTCCGGGCTTCCGCGATTCGCTCGGCGAGTCTCTCGAGCGCCTCCGCGTCGAGTTCGTCATCGAGATCGAGAAGGGCTGCGACCGCGTTCTCCGGCGAACCGCCGAAGAAAGTCTGAATCACGCCGCGAAGCGCCGTCTCCCGCGCCTGCTCCCTTGGAGTCGTCGGGAGAAAGACATACCGCGGCCCATCGGTTTCGTGAAGGAGGTGGCCCTTGCCTTCGAGGATCCGTAGCATCGCCCGGACCGCCGAATACGACGGCGGGTCGGGGAGGTTCTCGAGGACCTCAGCGGCAGTGGCGCGTCCGCGGGTGTAGATCACTTCCATGATCTGACGTTCCCGCCGGCTCAATTGGTTTGGATCGGTTCCCATGTCGTTCTCCATCTGTTCCGGGTTGATGGCCATCAACGAGTTGGTGCTAAGAAATTAGCATCATGCTAGAAATTTAGCACCTGAAACCAGAATGTCAAGACCTCACCCGGGAATTGGTACGAAAATATCGTTGGGAGGGTTCGGGCGGGTCCGAATACGAGATGCGGAACCATCCCATCGCAACAGCCCACAGATCACTGCGGATTGACGCAGATCCATCGCATTCCATCGCAGATTGCAACGCAGAGGGCGCGAAGGCACCGCAAGAGGCGCAGAGACATCGCAATGGATGAGTCGGTCGAGGCGCGGATTGAGGGATTGTTGAACTTCGTGGTGGCGATTTCGTGGCCGAAAGGAATCTGAAGGTGGGCCCAGGCACACCCTCGTTCAAGCGGTCCGCCGCCGATTTTAATGCGATGGATGAGATGGATCTGCGTCAATCTGCGTATCTGCGGGCCGACAATGCGCATCGATGACGTGCGATGGATATCTGTGTCCATCTGTGAGATCTGTGGGCTGTCTGTGCTCGTGCGATGCCAACCCCTCACCCCCTCAAAACCTCAAACTCATGGCTATCCAGCATCGAGTATCATCCTCCTCCGGAGGTTTCTGATGACTGACACCAACTACGCCCTTGTTCGCGAACTTCCCGATATGGACTACGACGCCGCCGTCGCCCGCGTGACCGAACTTCTCGCCGGCGAGGGTTTCGGCGTCCTGACCGAGATCGATGTCAAGGCGACGCTGAAGAAGAAGCTCGATGTCGACTTCAAACGCTATGTGATTCTCGGCGCCTGCAACCCGCCCATGGCCCACCAGGCTCTGACCATGGAGCCCGATATCGGTGTGCTGCTGCCGTGCAATGTCTGCGTCAGTGAACGCGATGGTGGCGGGACCCGGGTCGCGGCCATGAACCCCGCCGCGGCATTCACCCTCATCGACAATCCGGAGATTGTCGGGGTCGCCGACGAGGTTCGAGGCCGTCTGCAGCGGGTCGTCGACGCGATCTAGCCCTCTCCTGTAGAAACGCAATGGGAGCGGTGCCAGGCACCTTTTCGCGGCGAAAAGAGAGCCAGGCACCGAGTCCGCGCAAGGTCAAGTTGAGAGCCGATCGGGACCGGGACCGGAAATGGTGCCGGTTACCCGGCTAGCGGCCAGACATTGTAGGGAAATCCCCACCAACCGGTTCTCGGCGGCCAATCGAAGATGACGAAGGGCGCCGATGCCACGATCAGGATCGCGGCGTAGAGCGCCACCACCGCGGCGACCTGGCGACCGGTCTCGGGCCACGGCCGGCCGAGGAGGAAACGCATGGGCGCCGCGATCGGTCCCGCCAACCACTGCGGCAGGGGGAAGAGAAAAGGCGTCCGCTCTCTGAATGACTCGTAGAGCAGCCCTTCGTTCCCAGCCATGTTGATCTCCTCGATCATGGCTACGCCAATGATGACAAGGGTCGTGATGAGCCATGGCAGACTGCTCGGCATGCCCCACCTGATCTTGAATTGATAAAGCTCGGAATGGCGCAGAACATACAGGAGCAGACCATAGCTCCAGATGATCCACCCGAGATACTGAGGGTGTCGTGAAATTCGGTAGAGCCATGCGTCGGCGACCCCGCTCCCCTGGTATCTCGAGGTCATCCAGGTCATCGTGCTCGCGATGAAGATGGCGACGCCGAGACCCATAACGGACCAGGGGAGCGTGTCGCGGACATCGAGTCCGAGATTGACCAGGGGATAGACCGCCACGGCATAGGGGAGATAGACCACGTCCCCCAGGGCGAGGACCTCGTGTGAGACATCGAGGATGGGCAGCCAGACGACCCGAAGAGCCGCGAGACCAGCGAGAAAGAACATGCTGGCGGCGAAGTGGCCGAAGACGGGGAGAAAGAAGAGAACCGCTCCGGTGGCGGCCATTCCGCGGCGCTCGGTGACCAGGCCGACGAGAATCAGAACGCCGGTCAGGATCAGACCGGTGGTCCCGATCAATCTCAGGCGATGGGCGCCGAGAAACGCCTCGGTCTCCTCCGGATGGTAGGTGGCATCAAAACCGGGAGCCTCGACGTGATCCATGAGGGCCCGTGACGCGAGGAGAGGGATCTCCACCGAAGCGAAGGTCAGGCCGATGGTGAAGACCACGGCAATGGCCGCAAGGAGAATCCGGGTCGTGGTGGTCATGTGCTGCTTCCCGCCAGCTGGGTGCGAACCCGCGTCTGATCCGTACCGGGTGTGATGCTGGAGCGGGGTGGGAGTTCCGAGGGTGTGTCTGTCCATGGTGAATGGATAGACCCGAATTGAGGCGGTTTTCAGGGGCGAATGTGACGATCTCGAGGATTGATGTCAACGATGTGAATCAGGCGCACCGGCGGACGGCTTCTTCGGCGATCCACGAGTTGAGCCTCTTGGAGGCGTCATGTCTCCGGCTCCAGGCGTCGAGTTCGCCGAGGACTTCGCGGTAGGATTCCTGGTCATCAGAGGGCCAGTCGGCTCGGTTGTTCGGCAGCAGGTGGCACGGTCTGATGACTGGCGTGGCGGTTTCGGTATTGACGATCATGGGTGCCATTGCGGTCTCCTTTTCATTGACGAACACCACTATGGCATAAATAAGGTGTAAATACAAGGGTGCGCGTCAACTGATCAATCACCACCGCCGCAACCAGCTCTCCTTCCACGGGTGGACATCGGCCTGAATTTCGTCGTAGATCTCGAGCATTTCGCTCTTGAGCCGCGCGACGATGCCGGGGTGCTCGATCGAGACGTCGTGCTTCTCGCCCGGATCCTCCTCGAGGTCGTAGAGCTCGAACCGCACGAGCTCGGCGGTGCGGATGAGTTCGAGATCGCCGGGGCGCATGGTGGAGCTGTCGGTGCGCAGGATCTCGGGTCCGTCCCACCACGCCGCGAGCTTGAAACGACCCTCCCGGAGAACGACGCGTGGGCCTCCCCACGCCTTGTAGTCGTGCCAGAAGAGAGGCGTCGAGCGATCGATCTCCTGATCGCTGAGGACCGGAGACAGACTCACGCCATCAAGGGCGAGAGTCGGAGGGAGCGAGACTGCGGCGAGTTCCGCCAGGGTCGGCAGGAGGTCGATACCCGAAACCGGAATCTCCGAATCAACGCTTGGTGCGACGTGGCCCGGCCACCGAACGATGAAGGGGACCCGGATGCCGCCTTCCCAGAGCTGGAGCTTGTGGCCGCGGAGCGTTCCGGCGGAGCCGTAGGACCGTTGCGCCTGGGGGTGGCGGTTGATCATCTCCGGACCGTTGTCCGAGGTGAAGAGAACCAGGGTGTCCTCATCGAGGCCAAGATCCTCCAACGCCGTCATGACCCTGCCGACCGCGAGATCGAGGTTGGTCACGTTTGCAAAGTACTCGGCTTCATTTCGGTTCTGAGTTGCGGGATAGCTCGCCGTGAACTCAGGCGGTGAGGCGATGGCTTCGTGGGGTTCGTGATAGCCGATGACCATGAGAAAGGGCCGATGGGCGTCACGGCCTTCCGTGAGCCATCGGACGGCCTCGTCGGAGAGCAACTGGCAGGCATAGCCATCGAGGGGGCCCATCTCGACCCCGTTGCGGACGAAGTTGAACGGATCGAGGTGGGTGGGCATGGCGAATCCGGTGGTGGCGAACCAATGGTCGAACCCGTGGTCGTCTGGTTGCGGTTGATCGGTGCCGAGCCCGCCATTGAGGTGCCATTTGCCGAGATAGACGGTCTGGTAGCCGGCATCCCTGCAGCAGCTCCGCGACCGTGGTCTCATCGACGGGGAGGTTGACATCGCTTCCCGGTGGGATCCAGTCGTAGATCCCGACCCGGCTCGGGATCCGGCCGGTCATGAGACCGGTTCGTGCGGGGGAGCAGACCGGTGCCGCGGCGTAGGCATCGGTGAATCGCAGCCCCTCGTCGGCGAGCCGGTCGATGTTGGGAGTCCGAATCTCCGGGTGGCCGTAACTGCCGAGATCGCCGTAACCGAGGTCGTCGGCCACCATGATGACAAAGTTGGGCCGGTCGTCGGCCGCCACGAAGGAGCTCGCGGCAGCGAATACGAGCAGGACGCACACGAGTAAACGCATATTGGACTCCCTGGACAGAGAGTGTACCCGGGGATGGATTCGGGACTGTGTTTCGACGAGAGAACGCGGACTCGGTGCCTGGCTCTCTTTTCGTCGCGAAAAGGTGCCTGGCACCGCTCCCATCGCGTTTTAGATAGCGCGGACAGACGCCCACGGGACGTAGCCGCTACAATTCGAAACGATGAAGCTGCAATGGATTCTCTGGATCGCGATTCTGTCAGTTCTTTCGAGCTGTGCCACCGAACCAGCGCCGGACCCACCCCGACGCCCCAACATCCTCCTCGTCGTGACCGACGACCAGGGCCACTGGGCGTGCGGCCCGTGCGGCAACACCGAGCTTGCGACCCCGACCATGGATTTTCTGGCCGCATCCGGGACGTGGTTTGCCAATGCATCGAGCCCGTCGCCGGTATGTTCGCCGGCGAGGGCGAGCCTGCTCACCGGGCGGTTGCCCTCGCAGCACGGGATCCACGATTTTCTCTCCGAGACCGGCACCAACGAACGCGACTGGTTGGCCGATGAAATCCTATTGCCTGAACTGCTGAACAAAGCTGGGTATTTCACCTCACTGGTGGGCAAATGGCACCTCAGCGGGGCAGGTAGTCCACCCGAAGGTGTGTTCGACCGGTGGTTGAGCTACGACGTCGGAGCCGAGGGGTGGAGAAACCAGTACCTCCACCACGGCCGCGTCCATCTGCTCGACAACGGAGAACCCGTGATCATCGAGGGTTCGCAGACCGATGAACTGGCGCGCCGGGCCGTCGAGATCATCAAGGATCGGCCTGCAGACCAACCGTTCTTCATTCTGTTCGCACCCACCGACACCCACGCGCCGTTCGAAGGGCATCCCGAGGCTTGGGTGGAACGGTACCGCCTGATCGACTTCGTCGAGATCCCGCGCGAAGAGAGCTCACCGCTGCCGGCAAACAATGCAGAGTCCCTCTTTCCCGACGATCCCACCGAGATGCTCGCCCAGTATTACGCCGCGGTCAGCGCCCAGGACGAGTGGTTGGGCCGGGTTCTCGGGGCCCTCGACGCAGCGGGTGATCTCGATGAAACGTTGGTGATCGTCACCTCCGATCACGGCCACATGAACGGCCACCACGGGTTGGTCGGCAAGGCCAACGCGACCCTGCCGCAGAATCTCTACGACGAGGTCGTGCGGGTGCCGTTGGTGATGCGTTGGCCGGGTGAGATCCCCGCCGGAGAACGTTCGGATCTCTTTGTCGATCACCTGGATCTTTTCGAGACGATCCTGGATGCGGCCGGGCGTCGAGCTCGATGAGACGACCGCGACATCGGATCGCGAGCCCGGGCGCAGCGTCCTGCCGGTGTTTGCCGATCCAACCTCCGAGCTGGAGGAGCTACCGTTTCTGCCGAGCACGGCAACGCCCGCATGGTTGCCGACGAACGCTGGAAGCTGGTTCGGCGCTATCCACCCCTCGATCCGCGGTTCGGTGACGAACTCTACGATCTTCAGACCGATCCGCGCGAGACGACCAATCTCGTCGAAGGATCCGGGGTTCGCGGGTGAACTGACGCGGCTCGTCAACGTGCTCGACGGCTACTTCGGGCGTTACGAAGACCCGAACAAGAGCGGAACACGGATCATGGAGCAACCTCCGGCCAACGGCCGCGAGCCCTGGACGCGAGTGGCGGAGAGCCTCAACCCGCCGGAATGAGGCGTCCGCCCTCGGGCGCGGCCACCGGCTCTCCGGAGGCAAAATGCGTTTCCAGCAGTTCGGCGAACTCGGGACCGTGGGGTGTGAGGACCTCCGCGTCGAGGAAGCCGGTGTAGAGATCGGCCCCCGAGGCGAGGAAATCGAAGGTGGTGACGGTGTAGCTCGCGCTCGGATCGAGGGGTTTGCCACCGATGGTGACCGCGATGACCCGCTCGCCGAGTGGACGATCGATGTCGAAGGTGGCGGTCATCCCCGAGACCTGGAGCACGCCGCGTTCGAGGGTGAAGCTCTGCTCGAGGACATCGAGGAGTTCTTCGCCGGTCATCCGCAGGGTGAGCACGTAGTCGATGAATGGAAAGGCGTCGAGGAGATTCTCGCGCGTGATTTCGCCGGCCGGGAGGTCGGCGCGGATGCCGCCCGAGTGGACAAACGCGATGTCCGTCTTGCCGTACTCGCGGAGGATGTCGGCAAAGAGGCTGCCGAGATCGCTCTCTTCGTTGTAGCGCCGGGTCAGGCGTTCGGCGGTTCGGCCGATGATCTCGTCGACTTCGGGGAATCGTGCGCGGTAGGCGGCGAGCTTGGCCGCGACGATCGGGTGCGGAACCAGATCGTCGCTGGCGACCACGAGCAGCCGGCCGTCGTGACCGACGACCTTGCCGGACTCCGGATCGATGAGCAGTTTGAGATAGCCGAGACGCGTCCCCTGGCCGTAGGTCTGGCAGATGAGGGTGCCGGTGACGGGGTGGATGAAGGGTTCCTCCTGGCCGGCGTCGGCATGGCCGCCGATGAGGACATCGACGCCCTCCACCGCCCCGGCGAGGGCAATGTCGACCTCGATGTCGCGGTGGACGGAGGTGTCGGCCTCGTCGTCGGTCTGCATGGGCGCGGTGTGGCCCTGGTGGGTGAGCAGGACGACGAGATCGACCTCGGGTCTCAGCCGGGCGACCGCGGTGCGGGCGGCGGCGACCGGATCGCGCACCTCGAGGCCCTCGAGATGGGGTGGAAAAAGCGCGGTGGCGGCGTCGGTACCGAAGATTCCGACGACCCCGATGCGGAAGCCGTCGCGTTCGAGGATGGTCCACTGCTGGGTGAAGGGGATGTCGGTGCCCTCGTAGAAGAGGTTGGCGGCGAGCACCGGGAACGGAGCGCGCTGCATGGCGTCGCGCAGGACCCACCAGCCGTACTCGAACTCGTGGTTGCCGATGCACATGGCGTCGTAGTCCATGGTCGTCATGAGCTCGAAGGGCAGCTCGCCCCGGGTCAGCTTGGCGAGGGTGCCGGTGAAGATGTCCCCGGCGTCGAGAAGGAAGGACGAGCTCCTCTTCCGACCGAACCTGGTCGATGAGGGTTGCCAGTTGGGCGATGCCGCCGACGTGCTCGAGATCGTCGCGCCAGAATGCGGGGATCGGGTCGTAGGCGCTCTCGAAATCGTTGGTGTAGAGCAGGGTGACTTCCTGAAGATCGTCGAGCGGCGGGGTCTTGACAGTCGGTTGTGCGCAGCCGCAGAGAGAGACGACCACAATCAGGAGGAGGCAGATACCGAGGTGACTTCCTTTGTGCATGCCAAATCATACGACGGCGTCCTCAGAAAGGGACGCCCCTGCACCACCAAGGGGTCGCCGGGTTCAGATGAAGGCGTGATCGATGCTGGGAGAACCCGGCATCGAAATTGCTTCGTATGAGACCGGGACCTCTGCGATCCACAAGCAGGGCCCTTTCGGAAGGAGCGGGAGAACATGAAAAGACACACCCTCATCATTGCCATGGTTGCCCTGTCATTGATCGCCGGGTCATGCTCGAGCACGAGGTATATTGTCGATTCCGACACGAGACACAATTTCAGCGGCTACTCGACCTACGCCTGGTTCCAACTTGCGTCGCCGCCGGACAAGGCCAAGCCGCCGACCGAGGCCAACACCATCCTCACCCGGAGGATCAAATGGGCCATCGACGGCGCTCTTGCCGGCAAGGGGATGAAGACCGGTCGAGGTGGGTGACGCCGACTTCCTGGTGACCTACTCCATGGTTCTGCAGTCCAGGATGGTGATGTACCACACCGGTTGGTCCATGCCCATGGGCTATAGGGGCGGCTGGGGATGGGGCGGCTGGGGCTGGGGTGGAGGTTGGAGTGGCGGACGTTCGTCCATGGAAACCTACACCGAAGGCACCATCGTCGTCGATGTCCTCGACACCAAGACCCGGACCCTCGTCTGGCGAGGGATCGCGGAGAACGCCTTCAGGAAGCCGAATCCCGACGACGAAAAGGTGGCGAAGGTCATCGGGAAGGTGATGCTGAATTTCCCGCCGATGTGATCCGAATTTTTTTCTGGACGATTCTTGCTCCGCAATTCTCGCCCAGAAAAAAACGGCACGAGCATTCGCTCGCGCGAGTTGAGTATCGAGCAGGATTTTGAGCGAGGGTAGGGGTCCTCACCCCGACGCCACTCATACAACCGAGTTCGGGCCTTTGTAGTGCCGGCGTCCCCGCCGGCACATGGACCACAGACCACGATTTTCGAGAGATCGGACTCTCTGTGGAGGAGACCTTTGCTCGGTTCACCCTGTGGATGATGGCGCGAACGAATCCTCGTGTGGCTTTCCGGAACTTCGAGTTCACGAAGGGCCCCCGACCGACCGTGCGGGCTCACCCTGTGGTAGCTTGGCGCTGTCGCTCGCCGTTGTGGCGGTCGGGCGGCGGGAGGAACTCATGAACGTCTTCTGCGGCTTGCTCCGTCAGTTCCGCGCACATCTCCTCGTCACCGCGATCGTGACTGTCGCGTTCCTTGCTCCGGTGGCTGCCGGCGCCGGCGAGGACCGGAAGCCGTTCGCTCCCGCCGACCTCGTGGCGGTGCGCCAGGTGAGTGACCCGCAGGTCTCGCCGGACGGCGCTTGGGTTGCCTTCGTCGTGCGAACAGCCGACCTCGAGGAGGACCGCGCCAGCAGCGATCTCTGGATGGTCGGCTGGGATGGCGCCCGCACGGTGCAGCTGACCCACACCGCTAAGGAGAGTGAAAGCCACCCACGCTGGAGCCCGGACAACCGTTTTCTCGGATTCCTCGCGGCGCGGGGCGATGAGGACGCCAAGGAGCAGGTCTGGTTGCTCGACCGCACCGGCGGAGAGGCGCGGCAGCTCACCAAGCTCCCCGGCGGTGTCACCGACTTCGCCTGGAGTCCGGATGGCAAACGGTTGGCACTGATCGCCAGCGACCCGGATCCCGAAGATCCGGCGCCCGAAGCCACCGAGGCCGAGAAGGCGAAGGATGAGAAGAAGACCAAGGCGCCCATCGTCATCGACCGCTATCAGTTCAAGGAGGACGGGACCGGCTATCTCAGGCACCTCCGCGACCACCTCTATCTGTTCGATCTCGCCACCGCCAAGGCGGAGCTCCTGACCCCGGGCGACTACGATGAGTTCGCCCCGGTATGGTCCCCCGATGGCAGCCGCATTGCCTTCGTGAGCAAGCGCGACGGCGACCCCGACCGCAACGAGAACTCCGATGTTTTCGTCATCGCGGCCCGACCCGGCGCCGCGCCCGAGCAACTCACCCGGTTCGAGAGCGCCGATGCGGCGCGCTACTGGGGCGCCCCGGCCTGGAGCCCCGACGGCACGGCGATCGCCTACCTACAGGGTGGACCCCGCAAGTACCGCGATTACGACCCGCCGACCCTCGCGACGATCCCCGCCGCCGGCGGCGAGCCCCGACTGATGGCCGCCGGGCTCGACCGCGCCGCCACCGACGTGACCTGGAGCTCCGACGGCCGCTCGCTCGTCTTCCTTCTCGAAGACGACCGCAGCCAGCAGCTCGCCCGCATCCCGGCGGTAGACGGCGAGGTGGAGCGGCTCACCGAACCCGGAGCCGTCGTATGGAACTACTCGACGGCCGGCGAGCGCACGGCCCTGCTGCTCACCCGGCCCGACCAACCCGCCGAGGTCTTCGCTCTCGACGACGGCGGTGCTCTACGCCAACTCTCCGACCAGAATCGCGATCTTCTCCAAAGAGTGCAACTCGGCGCCGTCGAAGGGATCTCGGCGACTGCGGCCGACGGGTCCGAGGTGCGCGGCCTGCTGGTCAAGCCGCCCGGTTTCGCGGCCGGAAAGCGCTACCCGCTCGTTGCCCTGATCCACGGCGGACCGGTGGCCCAGGACGGTTTCGAGTTCGACGCCATGGCCCAGGCCATCGCCGGCGCCGGTTATCTGGTGGTGCAGCCCAACTACCGCGGCAGTTCGGGACGCGGGCGGGAGTACTCGCGTGCGTTGTGGGGGCGGTGGGGCGCCTTCGAGCCCACCGATGTGCTGGCGGTGGTCGACCGGCTCATCGCGGACGGCATCGCCGATCCCGAGCGCCTCGGCATCGCGGGTTGGAGCTACGGCGGCATGACCACCAACTACACCATCGCCAGCACGGACCGGTTCGCCGCCGCGGTCTCCGGCGCGGGGATCTCGAACCAGATCACCGGCTACGGCACCGATCTCTACGTGCGCCAGTACGAGCTCGAGTTCGGCAAGCCGTGGGAAGGCCTCGACGGCTATCTCGGTGCCTCGTACCCGTTCTTCCACGCCGACCGCATCAGCACCCCGACCCTCTTCCTGTGCGGCGAGAAGGACTTCAATGTGCCGCTGATCAACTCCGAACAGATGTACCAGGCGCTGCGCAGCCTCGGCGTCGAGACCCAACTGGTGATCTACCCCGGCCAGTACCACGGCCTCAGAAAACCGAGCTACCAGAAGGACCGGATCGAGCGATACATCGGCTGGTTCGACCGCTTTCTCAAGCCGACCGCTGAGTAGGAGCGCGCCCCTACACGTCACCCTGAGCACCGCCACGCCGCGAGGCGGCGCCTACCCGTGGAAAGAACCTGCGATCTGTACCGCAAGGCTCAATGGAACCGCAAAGACGCGAAGCACGCCAAGGTACCGCCAAGCGTCGCTGTTTGACCCGGGCTCCCTTCGATTCGGGAAACGGACTCAATTCCGGGGAGTGCGATGAGTCAATGAGATGACTTCGGGGCAGCTTAGCGACCCTGGCGTCTTTGCGGTTTCATTGTGCGACCCGGCGACTGACGCGGGTGTCATTGGGAGCCCACATCGCCACCCTTTGCTTCGGGGGACGCTGCCTACGTCGCTCTCCGAGCTAGTAGGAACAGCTCGACTCCGCAGCCTCGGAGGCTGCTCCGCTCAGGGTGACAGGGTATGCGTCATTGGGAGCTGCCCAGGGCCCGCGGGGGTCGACAGCACGAGGATCGACATTACCGGTGGCGACGGTTCTGAAGGACAAGCTGGAAGCTCACACCTACAACGGGCCGGGCGCCTTTGTAGCGGCAAGCTTCCAGCTTGCCACTCTCTCACCCGGGTGAGTATGTCACTGGGAGTGGATGACTTTGCGAGCGACGCTGCGGGCGGCCTTGGGCCCCATCCCGGTGACGAACGGTGGGTCGACCCGGGTGTAGCGCGGGTTGAGCGCGGCGAGCAGTTTGTTGAACATCGACAGATCGGCGCCCGCGTCGGCGAGCGCCTGGTCATTCGAGAACGGAATCGGCAGAAACTCCTTCTTCACCAATCCGGTCGACGACATGATCGTGTCGACGAACTCGGGGAACCCGGTGAAGCGTTTGCCGGCGACGATGGGCCGCCCGTCGGCCTCGACGAAGGCATATGTCGAGGTCGCGTGGCAGACCCCGGAGAGAGGCTTGCCGTTGCGGTGGAGCTCGCCGATCACGCCGTGCAGCGCTTCGCTGCGGTTGATGTCGAAGAGACAGCCGTGGCCGCCGGGCAGATAGAGGGCGTCGATCGCTGACGGATCAAGATCGGACAGCGGTCGCAGACCCTCGATGGCCGCCATGAGTTCCCGGCCGCGCGGCGACTCCGGCGAGTTCGCCTTCGACACCCCGAAACCGAACCACGACAGCGGTCCGGTCCGTTTCAGGCTGGTCGGGTCGACCTTCGGCGGCGAGCCGTCGACGGTGAAGAGCGCGACGTCCCAACCGGCATTGCGGAACTCGTCGTAGGCGCCGAAAGCCTCCTCCCAGTGGTAGCCGACCGTGGAGAGAATCATCGCCGCCGTGTTTCGTTTTTTTGAGGGCATGGTCGAGGCAGCGTAGCAGGTTCTTTCGACGGATGGGGTTCTCATTTATTGGGCGGTTCCTTGTGCAAGGCAAGGGTCGTCCCCCATAATCGAATGATGATGACAAACAGCTCATCGGCGTCCCGGTTCTTCCCACATGGGCTTTTTGTGCTGTATTTGGCGTTGTTCACGGTCTGCGCCATCCGGCCGTATGACCGCACCATCTGGTTTGCCGAAAACCTGCCTATCGTGTTGATCGTTGCGGCCCTGGTTCTCAGCTTTCGCTGGTTCCGGTTCTCGAATACGGCCTATGTGATGATGGCCGTGCTCGTCTTCCTCCACACCATCGGCGGCCACTACACCTTCGAGCTCGTGCCTTTTGACTGGGTCACGGACAGCTTGGGTTTCGAACGAAATCACTACGATCGGGTGGCCCACTTCTCGGTCGGTTTCTACGCCTTCGCTTTCGCAGAGCTCTTGGAGCGCTTCAAACTCGTCAAAGGCCGGTGGATGGTTTTTCTCGTGCCCGTGATGGCGATCTTCACGGTGGCTGCGGTCTACGAGATCATCGAGTGGATTTTTGCCGTGCTGTCCGATCCCTCCGCCGGCGCGGCCTTTCTCGGTTCGCAGGGCGACCAGTGGGACGCCCAGAAGGACATGCTGGCTGACGGCCTGGGAGCGATCGCGGCCTCCGCCCTGTATCTCGTGCTGCGACGACCGGGCGCAACGGGCCGTTCAACCGCGGCAGGCTCGTAGATGTAAGGTGTTCTCGGCCAACCCGCCGACGTCGCGCAGGTGCAGGGTCCTCGGCGGCCGCGGATTTACGGCGTCAGTCTGAGGACCGTCTCGTGGTCGCGGGCGAGGGCCTCGATTCTTCGATCGAAGGTCACGAGCTGGATCTGGTGATGCAGGGCGAGGGCGACGAGGAAGCCGTCCGTGACCTGCTGGTGGCCGAACATCCGTTCGACCGTCTCGACGAATCCAGGGTCTTCAAGAGACGGCAGCTCGCCGATATAGCGGTGGCCCTCGTGGCGGGTCATGTTGACGAGAATCCGGGTCGCCTCGGCGGGGAGCTTTGCCTGGTCGGTGAAGGCCGGATTCGAGGACAGCCTGACGAACCCCAGCTGGGTCAGGGCGCAGGTGCACCAGGCACCCTCGTGGCCAGCGAACCACCGCCGGGCGGGCCGGTGGAACTGGTGGTTGGGCCATGCCAGGGCCAGCAGGACGTTGACGTCGAGCAGGGCGTCGGTCACTCGATCCCTTCCTCGGAGAGCAACTCTGATGCCCGCGAGCCGGGGATCATCTCCGACCCGGCCGCCACGACGAAGATTGGCAGCCCGTCGATGTCCTCCGCCTCGGCCTCCGGCTCGAGCGCCCGCCGGATCAGCTTTGACACCACCTCGCTGATCGGCCGGCCCGAGCTGTCGGCGAGGGCCTTGACTGCGGCGTGAATGTCGTCCGGGAGGGTGATGGTGGTTCTCATGGTGATACTGTAATGCGGTGATGCAGTGATGTCAATGAGACTTTTCCCGGGCGGTTCCCGCTGCTTTTTCCGGGCGGTTCTCGCTCCGGGATCCCCGCCCGGAAAAAGAACGGAGGAGCGTTCGCTCCTCCGGATTCGGAAAGGGGCGTTTCCGGGCCTGTACGGCTACGGTGTCGTACTCGACCAGGCGGTGGTGTTCCCCGACTCGAAGCCGTCGGTGAAGATGGTGTCGGCGGTGAGGGGGCAGGGGAGGCCTTCGGAGCGCTCGACCTGGAGGTTGTTGCCGGTGATCTGGGCCCCGCCCGAGGTCCGGAGGGCGTCGGGGAAGCAGCCGTTCTCGACCCTGAGGTCGTTCAGTGCCACCTGGGTGGTGGCGCCGGCGATGAGCACCAGCCCCTGGACAACCGCGCCGCCGGTGCCCGGTCCGGCGAGGGTCAGCGAGTGACGGAGGACGATGGACTCCGGGTAGGTCTGGGCCGCGAGGTTGACGGTCGCGCAGGCCGGGTCGTCGGCCGCCTCCTGGATGGTGGCGTGGCTGCCGGGTACCGTGCAGGTCTGGGCAGCTAGCGGTGGGCAGAGGACTGCCATGGTGAGTGCGGCCATGGCGGCCGCGATACGCGACATGGCGCGTTCGTGCGCGCTCATGGCACACCGATCCCAGGTGGGCCACCTTGAGGTCGCCGTTGGTGATGTCGTAGTAGCTGATGAGTCCCAGGCCGTCGGCGCCGATGGCGATGGAGGTGTACATGCCGGTGTCTCTACGCTGTCCAGGGTGGTGGTGGTGGCGCTGGAGCAGGCGGTGTCGTCGCAGTGGGCCACCTTGAGGTCGGTCGTTGGTGTCGTCGAAGTAGCTGATGAGGCCGAGGCCGTCGGCGCCGATGGCGATGGAGGTGTACCTGCCGACGTCGCCCGCGCTGTCGAGGGTGGCGATGGTGGCGCTGGAGCAGGCGGTGTCGTCGCAGTGGGCCACCTTGAGATCGTCGATTGGTGCCGTCGTAGTAGCTGATGAGGCCGAGGCCGTCGGCGCCGATGGCGATGGAGGTGTACTGGCCGACGTCGCCGGCGCTGTCGAGGGTGGCGATGGTGGCGCTGGAGCAGGCGGTGTCGTCGCAGTGGGCCACCTTGAGATCGTGTGTTGGTGCAGTCGAAGTAGCTGATGAGGCCGAGGCCGTCGGCGCCGATGGTCGACGGAGGTGTAGCTAGCCGACGTCGCCAGCGCTGTCCAGAGTGGCGATGGTGGCGCTGGAGCAGGCGGTGTCGTCGCAGTGGGCGACCTTGAGGTCGCCGTTGGTGTTGTCGTAGTAGCTGATGAGGCCGAGGCCGTCGGCGCCGATGGCGATGGAGGTGTACAAGCCGACGTAGCCCACGCTGTCCAGGGTGGCGGTGGTGGCGCTGGAGCAGGCGGTGTCGTCGCAGTGGGCCACCTTGAGGTCGTCGTTGGTGTTGTCGTAGTAGCTGATGAGGCCGAGGCCGTCGGCGCCGATGGCGATGGAGGTGTACGTGACCGACGCTGCCCCCGCCGCTGTCGAGGGTGGCTTTGGTGGCGCTGGAGCAGGCGGTGTCGTCGCAGTGGGCGACCTTGAGTCGGAAGTTGGAGACATCCTAGTAGCTGATGAGGCCGAGGCCGTCGGCGCCGATGGCGATGGATGTGTACCAGCCGACGTCGCCCCCGCTGTCGAGGGTGGACGTTTGGGTATGGAAGAGTCGCCGGTCGATTCGGATCTCGCCGCCGTCAATGATGATGCCCGGGCCTACGGTGTAGGTCGTTTCGTTGTCCACCCCGTCGGCGAAACCCGCGGGAACACCTCCCAAATTGTCCCAGTGGACGGCGCCCGCTGTACCGGAGGTGCTGAGCTCCGTTTCGGTGAAGTATCGCCCGTCGTGATCGGCGGAGGCCGCGTGGACCGCGACCAGCCCCGCCGCTTCGGCGTCGGTGGCGTAGTCGGCGCCGTTGATCCCGCCCAGCGAGTCGGCGTCGACCCCGGTGAGCCCGGCGCCGTCACCGGCGAGGCTGACCGCGCTCACTTCTCCGGCGACCGAGAGGTTGAGGGTGCCGCCGATGGAGTTGCTCAGGGAGAAGGTCCGGGCGCCCGGCGACGGACGGTCGATGCCCTGCTCGGTGAGGCGGGCGTCGGCGAAGCCGTCGAGCGAGCCGTCGAGCACCAGGTCGGCCCCGCCGGCGGCGTTGGCCGCGGCCACGCCCGCGCCGTCTGGCGAGTTGCTGATGCCGACCACGCCGTAGGTCTCCCCGGTCGCATCGGGGATCGTGCCCTTGATGGCCGCGGTGGCGGTGGGGACGGATTTGGGACGGCTCGATCCCGTTCCCGTTCCCGTTCCCGATCCCGAATCCGGGGCAGCGACAGAGGCCGGGGCAGCGGCAGTGGCAGCGGCCGATGACGGCGTCAGCCTGCCGTCTCCATTGGCCGCCTCCCACCTCTGTAGGACCTCGAGCGCTTGTCGAACCTGCTCGCCCGACGGCCTGGCGGGGATCGAGAAGAATCTCCCGGCTGACCAGTCACCGGCCTCAATGATCTCGTCGTTTTCTTCCCGAAGCACGGCGCGGACGAACCAAACATAGCTGCCGCCCGGATCGAGGCCATCGGCCAGCTTCGGCTGCCAGGCGGTGGCGCCGCCGGGCACCTTTGCGTACAACACCTCATCAGACCTGGAGACGTCAATCTCCGCCTCGTTGGATCCTTGGGGTTCGGCCGGCAGTCGGTAAACGACAAGCTCGTAGGCCTGTGCCTCGGGCACGCCACCCCAAATGAAGGTCGGGCAACGCCCCTCGACCCCGTCAATGCGGTCGACAGCGCCGGGTGAGACGCCCTCGGGAGTCTGAGCGAGTGCGGGCGCAAAACAGGTCGCGGCGGAAATTGTCAGAACAACGAACACCTGCACTCGAGATCGACCGGTCATACCTGGCCTCCCGCGACGGGATAACGACTCAAGACGTGCCCGCCGCTTGGTTCGCACGTCCTTGTGCTTGGTGTTGATCGCTATCTCAACCAGTGTGGATTTTCGACTTGGCGATGTCAAGCGGATTGCGGCAAGGTTCCCGGCTCTCGGGGCGCTACCTGGCGAGAAGAGCGGGTCTGATCAGGATGATCATTCTCGAGGGATGGCAGAGGAACTAGGCGCCGTCACGATTGATCTCAACAAATATTAGATTGATCCAGTGGGTTAGGCCACCGCAGATTTCGTCTGCTTCCTGGTTGAACAATTCGATCTTTGAAGGATCGATCTTCTGGAAATTTCTCTGAAAAGAAACCTGTGAATCTTTCGACGAAACTACTGACCTCTTCACAGGCATTGGCGCCTTCGATAGATGCAATTCATATCAACCAGTAATGGGTTGAGTCTTCCAGTCGTTTGTCATGGTGAAGGACGGATGCTACTTGATGTCGTGTGCGACCAGGAACGTCTGTAGAAGATCGCGGTTGATCTGGTGTTCTTGGGCGACATCGATTGAGTAGTTGATCTCAAATCAACTGTGAATCTCGACGACGTTGTTCACAATCTTGTCGTGATATAAATTTACTTTTGTTCTGCGTTTCAGTTCGCAAATCTTTTGAGATTTTTCATGAAAAGCAACACGAGAATCGCGGCAAAAACCGAAAGGCCTGCCAGGAGCAAAAAGTACTGGTCGTGCGAGAGTCGGCTGTAGAACGAACCGAAGATTCCGGAGCTCAACGAACCGAGGGCGGTGGAGGCGAACCACCCGCCCATCATCAGTCCCTGGATCTTGGGCGGCGCGACCTTCGAGACATAGGACTGCCCCATGGGCGAGATCAGGATCTCCGCCAGGGTGATGACGAGGTAGCAGTTGATCAGCCACATGGGCGACATGATGGGAGTGTCGGAGTTGCCGCCCATCCACGAGGCGACGGCCATGATGAACATGGCGAATCCCATGATCAGAAGCCCGAGGAAGATCTTGACCGGCGTGGAAGGCTCCCGATTCATGCTCCTGAGCTTGGAGAAGAGAGCCAGGAGCGGCGGGGTGAGGAGCAGGATGAAGAAGGCATTGAAGATGAGGTAGGTCTCGGGTCGGAGGAATTTGTACGCCACCGTCGAACGATCGGCAAACAGGGTCAAGGCCATCCCGTTCTGATAGAAGGGTACCCAGAAGAGAGCTGCGATGAAGAACAAGGCGCAGAGGGTCCAGATCCGCTGCCAGAACTCTCTCGGATCCATGGTGATGGCTTCGGCGGTAGATTCGGCCTGAAACGTGGCCGATTGCTTTGTGTCGACCTCGATGAGGTTTTTCTGCCCGAAATGCATGATGATCAGCGACAGAACCATGCCGATCGCAGCGGCCCAGAAAGAGATCCGGTAATCATTGTAGACGATGCCCAATATCGTCGCGACTGCCGGGCCGAGAGTGGCGCCGACATTGACACCCATATAGTAGATATTGAATCCCGCGTCTCTGAGTTCGGGTTTGGCGCGATAGAGGTTTCCGACAAGAACGGAAATATTGACTTTGAAAATTCCGGTACCGGATGCGATCAATGCCAACCCGAAATAGAAAAAGACCTGGTTTTCTGCAGAGGAAAGAGCGAGAAAAACATATCCGACGGCCATCATCATCGCGCCGATTCGAATTGTCTTCAGCTGTCCCAGAACATTGTCGCCGAGCCAACCGCCGAAGAGGGGGAAAGCATAGGATGCAAAAAGGAAAAGTCCGTATAGAACTCCCTTTTTCGCATCATCGAAATGCAGCGCCTTTTCCATGTAGAGAACATAGACGGCGGACATGATGTAGAAGCCGAAACGCTCCCACATTTCGATAAAGAAAAGGTTCCAGATTCCGCGAGGGTGTTTGCGTTCCATCAAGCTACTCTACGCGAGAAACCGCAATGAGCAAGCAAAGCGAGCTTCGGCGCGGTTCTCGGGTTGCGTTACTTCTTGGTGGCCACTCCGGGAACCAGAAGCAGGGTTTGCGGGTCGAGGAGGATGTTGAGATCCCGTTCGACCATCTTTTCCTTGTCCTTGATGACGTGCAGCCTGACCTTGGCATCCTGCGGGTCGAGGCTGAACGCGACATCCACGAGGTCTTCGAAGGTATCGGCCGGGGGCGGCAGGTGGCCGGGAGCGGCGGGGCCTTCGCGGTGGGTGCGGCAAGCCATCCACAGCTCGGCGCCGATCTCCGAGGCCATCGCTTTGAGCTGGGCGATGGCGGGCTGATCGACTCCGGCGTGCTCCATCCGGTCGAGGATGATCACCGCCGGAACGAACTCCATGGCGTCGCGGAGCAGGGTGAGAGTCTGGCGAACCCGGTCGACCGAGAAGCTCTGCCCGACAAAGGTGTGGATGTGCCGGTTGCGCTCCATCGTGAGTTGGACGGCGCTGAGGTGTTCGAGCTTGCGTTCGCGTTTGAGCATCTCGACGAGCTGTTCGTCGTACCACTCGCGGATCTTGTCGATGTTGCGGTTGACGGTCACGTGGAGCACCTTCTGACCGGAGAGCAGGGCGTCGATGCCGATGCCGGTGAGAAAGGCGGTCTTGCCGACGCCGGCGCGGGCCGCCACGAGCCCGAGCTTGCCGGCGCCGGGGCCGGGGTGCCCGTCGCGCTCGAGGAGCGTTCTGGGCGAACGACGAAGGGAAATCATCAGATTGGTCATGCGTCCTCCTCGTCCGAGGCATTGGTTCGATATTTCTTGAGGAGCTCTTCGGACACCTCTTTCGGCGCCGGAGCGTATTTTGAGAACTCCATGGTGAACTCGGCCTTGCCCTGGGTGGCGGACCTGAGATCGGTGGAGTAGCCGAACATCTCGGCGAGCGGAACGTCAGCGTCGACCCGCGCGAAACCCGCGTCCTCGGTCGAACCGAGCACCGTGCCGCGGCGCTGCATCAGCGATTTGTAGAAGGCGCCCTGGAACTCGCCCGGGCCCTCGACCGAAACCCGCATCACGGGTTCGAGGATCTGCGGTGCGGCTCTTTTATAAGCGTCGCGAAAGGCCATTCGCGAGGCGGTCATGAACGCCATGTCGGAGGAGTCGACGGCGTGCGAGTTGCCGTCGGTGAGGACCGCGCGCACGCCCACCACCGGGAAGCCGATCAGCTTGCCCTTGTCGAGAGAGGACCGGAAGCCCTTGTTGCAGGCGGGGATGTACTCGGTCGGAATGCGGCCGCCGCGGATCTCGTCGACGAACTCGTAGTCGCCTTCGGTCAGCGGTTCAATGTACCCGACCACCTTGGCGTACTGGCCGGAGCCGCCGGTCTGTTTCTTGTGCAGGTAATCGAAGTCGGCGCGACGCGAGATCGCTTCGCGGTAGGCGACCTGGGGGGCGCCGGTTTCGACTTCGGCCAAGTACTCCCGTTTCATGCGCTCGACGTAGACTTCGAGGTGGAGTTCACCCATCCCGGAGATGATGGTCTCGTTGCTTTCGGGATCGAGGTTGACGCGGAACGTCGGGTCTTCTTTGGTGAACCGCGACAGCGCCTTGGACATGTTGTCCTGGGCCTTGGAGTCCACCGGATGGACCGACAGCGAGATCACCGGCTCGGGAACGTACATGGAGGTCATGTTGATCCGCGGACCGGCGCCGGTGAAGGTGTCTCCGGTGTGGCAGTCGATGCCGAAAATACCGACGATGTCGCCCGCCGAAGCGACCTCGATGTCCTCCATCTTGTCGGCGTGCATGCGAACCAGCCGGCCGATCTTGATCTTCTTTCGGGTGCGGGTCTGGATGACGTTGTCGCCTTTTCTCAGCGTGCCCTGGTAGACGCGAAGAAAGGTCAGCTGGCCGTAGCGGCCTTCGTCGAGCTTGAAGGCGTAAGCCACCGTCTGGGCTTCCGGATCGGAATGCAGCTCGATCGTGGCGCCGTCCTGGTCGACATCAACCGCTTCGATGGAGACGTCGTTGGGACTCGGGCAGGAACTTGGTGACGGCGTCCATCAGCGGCTGCACGCCCTTGTTCTTGTAGGCCGATCCGATCAGGACCGGCGTCAACTCGAGGGAGAGAACCCCGGCGCGGACGGCCTCCTGGATGAGCTCGGGCGTCGCGCGGTCCTCGAGGGCGGCCTCCATGAGCTCATCTGAGAACATGCTCGCGGCGTCCAGAAGGTCGGCGCGGTGGGATTCCGCCTCGGGCTGGAGTTCGGCGGGAATTTCGCCGTATTCGATCGTCTCGCCGTTGTCCCCGCGGAAGTAGATGGCCCGCATCTCGATCAGGTCGATCACACCCTCGAACTTCGCCTCGAGCCCGATGGGGAGCTGGAGCAGAACCGCATTGTGGCCGAGTTTGTCCCGCAGCGCGTTGGTGACCCGTCGGGGGTTGGCGCCGGAACGATCGCACTTGTTGACGAAGGCGATCCGCGGCACCTTGTAGCGTTTCATCTGCCGGTCCACGGTGATGGACTGCGACTGAACGCCGGCCACGGCGCAGAGCACCAGGACCGCGCCGTCGAGCACCTGGAGCGAGCGCTCCACCTCGATGGTGAAGTCGACGTGCCCCGGGGTGTCGATGATGTTGATGTGGTGATTTTTCCACTCGACATAGGTGGCGGCCGATGTGATCGTGATGCCGCGCTCCCGCTCCAACTCCATGTGATCCATGGTCGCGCCGACGCCGTCTTTGCCTTTGACGTCGTGGATGGCATGGATCCGCTGGGTGTAGAACAGGATCCGCTCGGTGAGCGTGGTCTTGCCCGAGTCGATGTGAGCCGAGATTCCGATATTTCGGATCTTTTCGATTTCGCTACTCATGATCAATGTCCAAAGCCCGGTGCTCTCCTCGATCAGGGAGACTCTCCCCCATGAGATCGAGAATTGCGAGTTGGTGTTGGGTTTCCCCCGGTGCGATCCGAATCCGTCCGGATCTCGGGGCCGCGAGAGGGTACAACTCGAGTTTCACCTTGTCAATTCCATCTCAAACAACGCGTCTCGACACCCTACTCTTTTCTGAGCGGTTTTGGTAGCCGGATGAGCGCTGATTGACTTCTTGGTGGTCCATCCCGGTCGGGAAGGGTCTGACGGGCAAGCAGGGATGCTCGCCCCTACAATCGCGCGGGCAATTGTAGCCGCAAGCTTCCAGCTTGCGAGACGATGCTGTTAGTGACGGAGGTAGACAAAGAACTGGGCCTTGACGGGCCGATCGCTGGTGTTCGCGAGATAAACCGCGTATTGCGGGAAGGCCAACTGATGTTGGAATGACATGGATCCCGCAACTTTGTCGTCTTCACTGAAAGTGACAGCCGCCGCCAGGGAAAAGAGCATGGGGCCGGCATCGCACGCAGCTGACACGAACTTCTCGGTGGGTACGAGATAGGCGGTGACGCTTCCGCTGCCGACAGGTTCCACAGCCAAGCTCAACATGACGCTTGTGTAGCCGTCGGCAATGACGGTGCCGGCAAAGGTCATCTTCCCGGTTCCGTTGCCTCGGGTCGATGACACAGCAATGTCTCTGAAGACCACGAGTTCGGAGTGGGGGATGGGCTTGGGCACGGAAACATCCGGAACCCCGACGACCTTGACCTCGGTCTGTGCGGCTGCCGGGATGACGGACCACAAGAGGACGACCAGAATCACTGGAGCGACCGACGACACGCGGCGCGGGGTGGGTTTCATCACGCAACCTCCGATGGAATGTTGTTCCGGCAGCTTACGCCTCGGGACGCAGATCCGTCAAAGACGGCTGTCAGATGAGATGCTGGAAGACGCAAGAAAGTTCCCGAGAAACTTTCTGAGCTCCGATTGTGGGTGAATGATGCTCCGTGTTTTTGGCCGGTGGGGACGCCGGCTCTCCTGAAGACCAATCATGATTGTGGGGTCGGCGTCTCGCCGGTTTGGGTTCGCTACGGAAGCCGGGCTCAGGTCTGGGCCCGTTCGAGCGCTTCTTCAGCCTCACTCACGGTGCGGCTGACGACTTCGGCCACCGTCGGGGTGTCGTTCATCAGGCCCGTGCACTGGCCGAGGGGCAGGACGCCGCGCTCGACGTCGCCGTCGGTGCAGCCCTTTTTGAAGGCGTCGAAGCCAATGGCCATGCGCGCCATCTGCACTGAACGGCGGTAGCCCGACAGGACGATGCCCATCGCGAGCTTGAACCACGGCAGCCCGAGCAGTTTGGAGATCTCGCGGGATCTCATGAGGGCCGAAAGCGGGTTGAGCCGCATCTTCATGATCCGTCGCGATCCCGGCGCCTCGACATAACGGCCCGGGAGGCCGTCGACGCGGTTGGTGTAGACCGTGTCGGAGATGGATGTCGCCACGCTGACCTTTTTCGCGTCGTCGTGGACCGGGCTCTCCACCGTATTCATGAACCGCGTCCCCATGGCGATACCGTCGGCGCCGAGGGCGAGCGCCGCAGCAAGTCCCCGGCCGTCGGCGAATCCGCCGGCGGCGATGACCGGGATTGACACCGCGTCGACGATGGTCGGTACGAGGACCAGCGACGTGACCTCGCCGCCGTGGCCGGCAGCTTCGTGCCCGGTGACGATGAGGGCGTCGGCGCCATCGCGCTCGGCGGCGAGGGCGTGTTTGATGGTGGTCACCGTGGCGATGACCTTGCCGCCGTAGGCGTGCACCGCGTCCGCTATCCAGTCACCCTTGCCGAGCGAGTAGTTGATCACCGGCACCTGTTCGTCGATGAGGATTTGCGCGTTGGCGCGATTGCCGGGGAAATAGAGCGTGACGTTGGCGGCAAAGGTGCGTTGGGTCAGAGATCGGGTCTTGTGAACGGCCGCCCGGGTCTGGTCGGCGTCGAGTACCCCGGTTGCCAAAATGCCGAGACCACCGGCCTCGGCGACAGCTGCGACCAATTCCGGGGTGCTGATCCAACTCATCCCGGAAAGCACGATGGGATGCTCGATGGCCAGAAGCTCGGTGATACGGGTGTTCATCCTACGTAACTCCGACTCCGACGGTCGCTCGCCCGAGTCGACTATGGCTCGGTCGGTTCGTCAACGACGAATTCAGGGGTCGATGGGATCGGCTCGTCGTCCTCGCTCTTTGTCTGGCGCCGGTCAAGCTTTTCTTTGCGCTTCTTTTGTTTGTTGAGTTCTTTTTGCCGCTTCTCGAATTTGTATGATCCGCCTTTTCGTCCCAAATCGTCCTCCTGGCATATACCCTACCAGAACCGGTTTGAATCAGACGGTGTGGAGTCGGTTTCAGCCGAGGCAGTGAGTCTCGTTGTATGCCGCAATGGCCGCCTGGGTCTTGCCGACCATGGCGTGAGGGGCGAGACGACCGCAGTCTCCCATGGTGCCGATGGGCGTGCAGATCTGCCGGCACCAGGTGACCCGGTGGCCGTAACGCGGGCAGGCCAGGGTGCGGTATTCGGGGAGCCCGGGACGGGAGAGGTCACGGTCGTGCTTGGGCTGAAGAATTGGCATGGCGACGATCCTCCGATCTTCGAGACCTCAACGATATCAGTTCCTGTTCTGATTTGTGCCTTCGCGAAACTCGCCGGCCTGCGGAGAGTCTATTTTTCGAAGCGGGGATGGTCGGGGCGATACCAGCAGCTGTCGCAGGATCCGCCGAGTTCACACAGACCGAGAGGGCGCAGACAGGTGTCTTCGTCGTCCGTGGATCGCATGTCGCGGACGTTGACGTAGTTGATGTGGTTTCCGTCCGTGGGAATGGGTTTTGGCTCTAGGCCCGAGGTGTCCGTGTCTTCGCGAGTTCCCGTCATAATGGGATCCTAGCACTGTCCGGCCGGATGTGCCGTGACCATTGAATGCTCTCCTGTTAGACTCGAAAAACACGCATTCGATGTGGTCTTTCGACCAATGTGGTTTGCAGATCAAGGGGGTGTAGTCAAGGTGAATCTGACCGAGGTTGACCCGCGAGAAGAAGCCCGCGCCGCCGTGCGTGACCTGCTCGATAAATTGACCTGGCTCACTCTCACCGTGGGTGTGGTCTCGACGGTCTTCGGCCTGGCCCGTGTCACCAGGGTCGGCTGGCATCAGAATGTCGTCGTCGATCAGGTGTTCTTTCTTTTGATCGTGGTTGTGCTTCTGCTTCGTAAGCGGCTGCACCTCTCCTTGGTAGTGACGATCCTGATCGCACTCGGCACCGTGGTTGCGGCCGCGGGTTTTCTGTCTTCCGGCCTCGGTACCATGAGTTTCGTGACGCTGACAGCGTGCTGCACCATTGTCGGTGTTGTATTCGGCATGCGTGCCGGCTTCCTCTACCTTGGGGGAACCATCGTCGGTGTCGGAGTGATCGGGAATCTGGTGTGCAGCGGCAAGATCGAGAACCTCCTGGTTACGGATCCCTATCTCTTGTCTCCACAGGCATGGATTTCTCAGCTTTCAGGATATGCGGGTTTCGCCGCCGTGATTCTCGTGGTCAGCGGTGCCCTCCAATCACGGCTGTCCAGAACGTTGTTGGCGGTGTCGCATCAGGCGGAGGAACTCCGTGAAAGTGAGGGCCGGTACCGTCTGGTGGCCGACAACATGCGCGATGTCCTTTTTCTTCAGGACATGGAATTCGCCATTCACTACGTCACTCCATCGGTCGAACGGCTCTTCGGCTATACCGTAGATGAGTTCCTCCAGATCGACGTCCGGGATTTGTTCGAGGCCGGGAGCCGCGAG
This sequence comes from uncultured Acidobacteriota bacterium, assembly GCA_963753035.1. Taxonomy (GTDB): domain Bacteria; phylum Acidobacteriota; class Thermoanaerobaculia; order Thermoanaerobaculales; family Sulfomarinibacteraceae; genus JAHECW01. Next base: position 119,022 of record CAVWAW010000016.1, read on the forward strand.
CGTGTCTCCGAGTCGTTCCAGCACGCCCTTGCGATGGCTGAGGAGGGGGAATTCGATCTGCCTCCGGAGGAATTCGAGTACATCCGTAAGGATGGGTCGACGTTCTGGGGCGAGGTCACACCGACCTTCGTACGCGACCACGAAGGTAAGATCGTCGCGATCCAGGGTCTGCTGCGTGACATCACCGTTCGCAAACAGATCGAGGCAGAGAGGGCGAAACTCGAACGCGAGCTCCGTCAATCCGAAAAGCTCAAGGCCATCGGGCAACTCGCCGGCGGCATCGCCCACGATTTCAACAACCAATTGTTGCCCATCATGGCGCACGCCGATCTACTGGTGAGGGGAGTGGTCGACCAGGAGTCCGTCGCGGCCCACGCTCGGAAGATCATCGCGCCGGCCCGCAACGCCGCGGATCTCACCGGCAAGCTGCTGGCCTTTGCCCGCAAGGGGACCTACGAACACCGAGCCGTGGATTTGCATGAGGTCATCAACGAGGTTGCCGAGATTCTCGTGCACGGCATCGATCGGCGAATTGAGGTCAAACGTCATTATGAAGCGGCTTCGGCCGTTGTCGAGGGTGATCCGACCCAACTTCAGAACGTCCTGCTCAACCTCGCTCTCAACGCCCGGGACGCCATGCCGGAGGGCGGGGAGATCGTTTTCAAATCCCGGATCATCAAGAACCGGGGAGAGCAGTCGTCGGCATCGGGCTCGCAATTGCTCATCAGCGTCGAGGACTCTGGCGAAGGGATGGATGAGGCCGTTCGGGAGCGCGTATTCGAGCCGTTCTTTACGACAAAGGCTCCCGGCAAGGGAACGGGGATGGGTCTGTCCGCCGCCTATGGAACCGTCGCCAGCCACGGAGGGCGGATCGAGATCGCGAGCCGGTTGGGTCGGGGAACGGTGGTTTCGATCACCCTTCCACTCACGGCTGTGCCGACGGGAGTCAGAGTCGAGAGCTTCGTAGAAAACATCGCAACCGGTGTCGGGCGGGTGCTCGTGGTTGATGACGAGGAGGGCGTCCGATCGGCGCTCACCGATCTGCTCGAGAGTCTCGGTTGTTCGGTGGTCGCGTTCGGCAGGGCACGCGAGGCCACCGAGTACTTCAACGAGAATTGGGCCAATATCGATCTTGTCGTCCTCGACCTCGTGCTACCGGACATGAACGGCCGCGAAGCCCTCGCCGTCATTCGCGACGTGAACCCGAATGTGCGGGTCCTTCTGGTATCCGGATACACCGCAGACGACGAGATCCGGGACCTCGTTCGCAGTAATTCCATCGAGTTTCTCGAGAAGCCGTTTCTTCTGGCTGATCTGGCGGAAAGCCTGACACGGTTGACGAGTTCGCGTTGACCATCCTCGAAGTTCTGGCCATCGCCGTGGGTCTCGCCATGGATGCCTTCGCCGTCTCGTTGGCGGGTGGCGCCGGGGGGAAGCTTCACCGCCCCCGGCCGGCGGTGCGCCTCGCGTTTCATCTCGGGCTCTTCCAGTTCATGATGCCGGTGATCGGGTGGTATCTGGGTTCGCGAGCCGTCCGGTTCGTCGGTGGTTTTGGTGGATGGATTGCCTTTGCGCTGCTCGCCTATATCGGCATTCGCATGGTTGTTTCCGGATTCCGAGCGGACCCTGACGACGAGGAGGGCGAGAACGATCCTTCACGCGGGTGGACCCTCGTGGCCCTGAGCGTGGCCACGAGCATCGACGCGCTGGCGGTGGGTGTGAGCCTGGCCATGGTGGGAGTGGGGATCTGGCAGCCGAGCGTCATCATCGGAGTGGTCACCGCGGGGATGTCCCTTGTCGGTATCGCCATCGGTGATCGGGTAGGGAGAACGTGGGGTTCGCGAGTCGAGATCGCTGGTGGACTTCTGCTCGTCATCATCGGAATCCGGATTCTCTTCGGCCACCCCTGACGGGGCCGTAACGGGCGGGAAACGGTGCCGTGGAAGAATGGTTGCCGTGAGCGCTGAAGCAACGGAACCGTTGAGAGCGGAGAAGAGCCGGCAGGTGCGCAAGCGTCTGGCGGTCAGCGTCGCGCTCGTCGCGCTGATCGGGATTTCTCGGCTGGTGGTTTTTCCCGCCTCGATCTGGGAGCAGGACGAGGCCTATTTTTCAGCGGCGGTGGTTGAGATCAGTCTCGGCGATTCACAACCTCATCCGCCATTCTTCCCGCTCTGGATCGGTCTGGGAAAACTGGTTCATTTCGCCGGTGTTCCGCCAGCTGTGAGTCTTCAATGGCTCAGCGCGGTGCTGGGGACGTTGCTGTCGTTGCCTTTGACAAAGCTGTGGTCGCGTCTGCTGACCCTGCGCCTCGCGGCGGCCGCCTCCGTGCTCGGACTCATGGCCCCCGGGGTGTGGCTGCTTTCGGGCCGGGCGTTCTCGGGGACCGCAGCGACGGCTTTTCTGGTCCTCTCGCTCGTGTTGTGGACTCGAGCCGAACCGAACCGTGCGACCTGTGCGGCGGGCTCGGTGGCGGCCGGCCTCGCGGTGTTGATTCGACCCCAGTTCGGACTCGTCGTGATCGGGGTAGGGGTGGTTGTGCTGAGCCGTTGCGGCGCCGGGAAGCGGCTGTGGGTCTGGCTACCGGCTGCGATTTTGGTCACCGGAGGCTTTGCCGTGTTCGTCGCTGCCGCCGGCGGCCTCTCCGATGTGGTGAAGGCGCTTTCCACTCACTCGGCGCTGCACTTCGGCGCCCTTTCGGATGCGGATCTCGGCTTTGAGAATTCGGGGCTCGCGCGGATCCTTGTTCACCCCGCGATCGCGTTGGCGTGGATCGGACTCGCCTTTTTGGGAGGTGCGGACGCACTGCTAAACAGGGAAACTCGAAACGTCGCGGCGCCGGTCATCGCGGCCCTGGTCGTCCTGCTGGTCCTGATCCTCGGTCTGTCGAATCCGACCCTTCCCCGCTATGCCGTGCCGCTGGTTCTGTTGTCGAGCGGCTTTGTCGTGGTCGGGCTTCGCCGACTGCTGGGGAGGACCGGGGCTCTGGTCGCCGCTGGGGTGGCGGTGTGCTGCTCATTGGCGGTGGTTCTGCCTGCGGCTCAGGTCTATCGCACGGTGCCGAGTCCGCCGCTTGGCGCCCTCGAACGGGCTGCTGAGCATGCCGCGAGCGGTCAAACGGTGCTGATCGTGGACCGAAGGCTCCACGCCTTTGTCCGGTACCGCGAGGCGGTGGACCCGCTTGCCCGGCCGGTTGTATTTGACCATTTACTGGAGCTCGGCGCCGCGCCTCCGGCGAACGCACCAATGGTCGTCGACGGTTTGGATCCGGGACCTCTGGCCGGACCGGATGAAACCGAGGTCTTCTCCTGTGAAAACGAGCTGCTTCGTCGCCTTGGACAGGACCGGTTTCTCGATGTCACGGTCGCTCGGGCCCGGTCAGCCGGCCCCGAGAGCATGGAAGACATCGTCGCGACGATCCGAGAAGGTTCGGGCGGCCGGCGAGAGGGTCAGCCTGTAGGCTCCGACAACGACCGCGAAGATGACGAGGGCGAGGATGGGTTGGAGGGCGGGCACTTTTAACAACGCCGCGCCGAACACCACGATCCCTGCCAAAATGACGCCGAGAAGGAGACACCCGATCATCATCAGGGTTCCGGTAGGTGACGCGGACGAGGTGAGGGACGAAACCGGGCGGCTCTCCGGAAACGCGACCGATGTGAAGTTTCCCATCATCGACAGCAGGACGCTCATCGAACCGAGAACGATCAAACCGGTGAAAACGGTGGTGATGTCGGGGATGCCCTGGACCATCGAAAAAACGACGACCCCCTCCAGGCCGAGGGCGAGGTTGAGAATCCATATGCCGAGATTCTTCCCGAGGAGGATCTCCTCGGGACGTACGGGCGCCGTGAAATAGCTCGCGATCCCGGTTTTCTCCCAGGCAAAGGCGTTGACCTGAAGATACCCGGTGAGAGCAGTCGCGTAGATCATGACCCCGAGGAATACCGCCAACTGGAGGTCGAGACCGAAGACCATCATGCCGTCGTGGCGGCCTGCGAGGAGCGCCGGCAGGGCGGTCATCACCGGCATGACCAGGAGGCTGGTTCTTCCGGTGCCGCTCTGCAGCAGATAGCGCAGCTCCTTGTCCGCCACTGCGCCGACCGGGGAGGGCAGCCGGTCGAGGATCCTGGTGCGGGTGGTTATCGGCCGGTACTCTTGACTCCTGTCGCTGTGTTTTTCGGTTTCTCCCCCGGTGGCCAGCAGGGCGTCGAATGCGGCCCTGCCGATGAATAACCCCGCCAGAAGCCAGATCACGAGCCATCCCGCCTGCATGAATGCGGTGCCTGTCCTGCCGGTCCTCTGGGCGGTCAGCGCCTGGGACGCGATGGACGGAGGGAGGAATTCAGACACCTTCTCGATCCACGGCGGGATGGTGAGGAACTCCTCGATCCGTTGATCGGCATTCTCGGCCGTGATGTCGACTGCGGCCGGCGCCACGCTCAGAACGACGACAAGGACCAGACCGATGACGGCCGCCAACTCTCGGAGCTTTCGATTGCGGAGCCATCGGCGCGCGACGAGGGATGCGGCCTGGGACCAGACCACCAGGAGAAAACCGAAAAGACCGATGACGGCAAGTTGGGCGAGACGATGGGGGCCCGGGAGGAGGATTCCCGTCACCGCCGACGCCAGAAGCGCGGGATACCAGACCAAATGTGAGGCCGACAGGAACTCCGAACCCAGCGCGAGGCGGTGGAGAGATTTCCGACTGACGGGAAAGATCAACAGCCGCGAAGGATCGAAGGCCGAACTCCCGGCGCCGGTGATGATCGGCACGATGACGGCAAAAAAGCCGATGGTGTAGAGGGCGACGGTCCAACCGAGCTGGATGGCGTCCTGATCGGTGGATATGGAAGCCAGATGGAGCACGACTCCGAGACCGATGGCGAGGGCCAGGGCGCCCAGCGCCGCGAGAAGGGCCAGGGCCAGCCCGGCAACGAGATTGGTGGCGCCGGCGATACTCGTGAGGCCCCGAATCGCGAGGCGGCGTCGGAGCCAGAAAACTGTACGCAGGGTTTTCATGAATCTCGGGCGCCGAGCCATGAGAGCTGTCGCCCACTCACCGGGCCGTGACCGACGAGGTCCAAGAAAAGCTCCTCGAGGGACCCGGAGCTGCCGACCTGGGCGCGGAGGTCGTCAAGGCTGCCGTGCGCCACCACCCGGCCGTGGTCGATGATGGCGATCTCGGAGCAGAGCCGCTCGACGATCTCGAGGATGTGCGAGGTCAGAAAGATCGTGACGCCGGCCCGGCGAAGTTCGTCGAGCATGGTCTTGATGAGCCGGCCGGTGACCGCGTCGATGCCCTCGAACGGCTCGTCGAGGAAGAGCACCTTCGGGTTGTGGATGAGGGCCGCGGCGAAGCCGAGTTTCTTCTGCATCCCGTGGCTGTAGTCGACGATGAGCTTGGCCCGGTCGCCGGCCAGATCCATGAGCTCGAGCAGTTCATTCGATCGCTCGCGGATGGTTTCCCGCTCCATCCCGTACATCCGCCCGACAAACTCGAGGTACTCGGGCCCGGTGAGCCGGTCGAAGAGCGCCCCATCCTCGGAAACGACGCCGGTGATCTGCTTGGCGGCGACTGCGTCATCAACGACATCATGCCCGAGGATGGCGGCGCTGCCTGCGGTCGGGAGGATCATCCCGGTGAGGACCTTGATAGTTGTTGACTTCCCGGCGCCGTTGGGTCCGAGAAAGCCGAAGAACGATCCCGCCTCGACCCGGAGGTCGAGACCGTCCACCGCGATCGTGTCGCCGAATTTTTTGTGCAGACCGATGGTCTCTACGGCTGGCCTCGGTGTGTCATCCATGCCTCATCTTACGATTGACCAGGCACCCAGGTCACCGGTTTCGAAGTTGTCGGCGAAGATGGTTCCGGATTCGAGCGCTCCGAGATCGAGTGCCCCGTCATCGGGTCTGAGGGTCGAGCTCTGATGTCGTGCGTACTGCCACACCGGCTGGTGCTCGGGAATGGTGTCGGCGTGGAGCGGACCTCCCCGATCGATGCATGCGCTGCCTTCCGACGGAGAGAATTCGCCCGTGGCGAAATCGGCGAATCCGGGATCGGTCCCGGTAACGTTGCTGCCGTGATCGATGACGGTGCCGCCGCCCGAGTGGCTGTTGACCCAACCATCGCGGATCCAGTTGTCTCGGAGGTCGAGCACTCCGGCGGAGCTGAGCATGGCCAGGTACGAACCCGGTGCGGTGGTGTAGAGGATGTTGTCACGGACATCGCCGTGTTCGTCATCGGTGGACAGTCGGACGAGGGTCGTGTTGCCGGACCGGGTCGAGACCAGGGTGTTGTGGTAGAAGTGAAGCGTCCCCTTGCGGTAGCCGCCGGTCGCGCCGCTGTCGCCGCCATAGTGGATGATCTGACTGTTTCCCTGGGAATCCGCTTCAACGAGGACATTCCCGTAAACAAACGTCGTGCGGTAGTCGGGGTGGGTGGCCACCACCGATCCGTCGGCGGCATCCACCAGATCGAGTTGACGGTTGCCGTCTTCAATCCAGTTGTAGCGAACAACGAGCCCGGCGGAGCGGTCCTTGAGGTTGTTGCCGTCGCAGAGATCTCGAAGCCTGCCCATGTGGTTGCGCTGATAGATGATCCCGATGGCGGAGGTGTAGGTGTTGTGCTCGTAGGCGCTGCCCTCGATCCCGTTGCCGTGGATCCAGTTGCCGTCGATGAGAATGTCCCGGGTCTGGCCGTTGAAGGAGCCGATGAAGAGACCGTTCCCCGAGTCCGACAGCACGCAGTTGCGAATCACCAGATGCTCCGCCTTTTCGACATAGATGGCGGCGGCGTTGGATGAATATGCTTCGGGGTTGTTGTCGGCATTGGTGAAGCCGTAGGGCGGTCGGCCCGACCTGATATCGAGGTTCTCGATGACAATGTGCGACGGCAGCGTGTCGGACGGGATGTTGGCGCCGCCGATCTTGAGTACGCCGCGGGACTCGTTCCAGTAGTCGAGGGCGAGGCGGGTGGTGGCGTTTCGGCCGTCGATCACTGGGAGTTGGCCGGCCGGTCCCAGGACACCTGACACGACGATGGGCTGAGCCGCGGTGCCCTGTCGGCACAGGACCCATTTCTCGAGATAGGGGTTGGATCGCCAGTGGATCAGAACCCGATCTCCGGGCAGCAGGCTTTCCCAGGGCACTTCGCCGATGGAAGCGAGCATCCCGGCGCTCTCGCCGACTTCGTAGTCGGTTGCGGCGGCGGTGGCGGCGACCAGGCAAAGGATCACGGCAACGAACAGGCGGCGATGTGAGCGGTAGATGTCCATCACCAACAAATTAACCGCCGGGGTTTCCAGGCTTGGGTGATCTCGCTCACGGTGTCGGGCTATCCGGAATCGTTGACCGGTTTGAATCGACGCTCCCCGACCGAGATCGAAGCGTGGCGCAACCTTTCCGTTAGGCTGCGTATCTCACACGAGAACAACCCTACGGGAAGTCAAATGTGCCACTCGGTCTTTCCATTGAAGTGTGTCGGTCCGATGCTCTTGATTGTGTCGGTGGTCCACCAAGCAATAGCAATGCAACCACCGACGCCGGAACAACTCGAGCGCTACCTCACCGGTGGGACCCTCGCGACCAGGGCCGCCGCCGCCCGAGAGTACGGCAACCACCTGGTTTCGCCCGAACTCGTGGAACGTTGGCTCGGAAACTCAGCCGTTTCTCTCAGAAAGACCGCGGCCGCACCGAAGCGGCTGCCGAGTGTCGGACATCGGCGGGTCTTCGCCCTGCTCATCGGATTCTCGGACTATCCGGGGCGCAATCCGGTGGGCGAGATCGACCGTCGTCTTTTTCGCGCGGGTCCTGCGAATGAGTACCCCTACGAGAGCCTCCGCGATTATTACAGCCGCTCATCCTACGGTCTGCTCGAACTCGACGGAGTGACCCTGGGTTGGTACACGGCGCCCTACCCCAGGTCGGCGGTCGAACAAACCACCGAAGGACGGGAGGAGCTGATCAGGGAGGTCATCGATCACTTCGATGCCCGGGGGCACGATTTCTCGCAGTACGACAACGATGGCGACGGCCGGATCGACTACTTCCTGGTTTTCTACGCCGGTCCCCGCCAGGAGTGGGGCGACTTCTGGTGGGGCTACCAGAGGGATTTCGAGGATATGGGCTATGCCGTCGATGGGGTTCGCCTCGGCGCCTACTCGTGGCAGTGGGAGGCGCGGGAAGTCGGTGGTCCGTTCTCGGCGAGGGTCGCCATCCACGAAACCGGGCACGCCCTCGGTCTGCCCGACTACTACGACTATGACGACGAGATCGGGCCCATGGGCGGTCTCGGCGGTCTCGACATGATGGACAACAACTGGGGTGACCACAACGCGTTCAGCAAGTACCTGCTCGGTTGGATCGAGCCGACCCCCTTCAACGAAGGTATTCAAAGGTTCGTTCTGAGACCGTCGAATTCCTCGGGTGACGCGGTGATCCTGATGCACGGCGAAGCGGTGACCGGTCCATTTCGTGAGTACTTCGTGGCGCAGTATCGACAGCGTTCCGGCAACGATGCGGACTACCCCGCAGACGGGCTCCTCGTCTGGCATGTCGACGCCCGTGTCGATGGCACCGGCCGATTCCTCAACGACAACTCCTACACCGATCACAAGCTGATCCGGCTGATGGAGGCCGACGGGTTGGAGGAGATCGAGCAGAACTTCGGCGCCGATGCCGGTGATTTTTATCGTCCGGGGGGTGTTCTGTCCAATGCGTCCGTTCCGAACTCGGATCGATATGACGGGATGCCGACCAACCTGCTCATCGACGAAATCGGAAACCCGGCCGGATCGCTGGAGTTCAATGCCGACCTCGGATCGGGTTGCGGCATTTTCGCCAAGGTGGCTGATCCGGTGACGGGGTGGCCGGGAATCACGACACCATTTCGAGCCGACGTTGATTTTGCCAACTGCAACGGCACGGCGCCACTGGAATGGGTCTTCGGTGACGGCGGCAACGCTTCCGGGGCGGGGGTTGGCCACCGTTTTTCAGAGGAGGGCATCTTCTCGTGGGAGCTGTCCTCGGACCTGGGTGACTCTTCTCTGAAATCTCAGGGCGAGGTCCTGGTCTGCGCCGATCCGCGTTGCTACCAGTGGCGGCCGGCCGCGGCGATGCGGGGTCCTCGACTGCAGCACACAGCGGTCGTGCTCGATGACGGTCGAGTGCTTGTGGTGGGTGGTGGTGTCCCACCCGAGATCTTCGACCCGAACTCCGGCCGGTGGAGCCCGGTCGCTCCCGGTAGTGGAGCCTTCGGGTTCGCCAGCGGGCAGCGGCTCGCCGACGGCCGGGTCCTGATCACCGGCAGCACGCCGGACAACCCCGTGAACGCCGAAGTTTACGACCCCGCGGCCGACCAATGGACCGTGACCGGGCAGATGATCGTCGACCGCGTCATGCACTCCTCGATCCGGCTCGACGACGGGCGGGTCCTGGTCGCCGGCGGCTATTTCGAAGGCGTCAGCGAGGCGCCGTCCGAACTCTACGACCCGGTGACGGAGACCTGGGAGTACGCCGGTCATACCGGTTTCGAAGAGGTGCCCGGACTCAATCGTCTCCCCAACGGAAGGATCCTGCTCACCGGCAAGAAATCGACCCGAGTCTTCAACCCGACATCCGAGCGATGGAACCGAGTTTCGGACCTGGTTCACGAGCACCGCTACGGAGGAACCACTGAGCTGGCGGACGGTCGGGTGATGGTGGTGGGCGGCGAGGCGACGATGGAGGTCGAGATCTTTGATCCCTCCCTCAATCTCTGGCGACCCGGACCCCGGTTGAATGGCATTCGGGCCGTGCCATCGGTCGCCACGCTGCCGAGCGGGCACGTGGTCGCCACCGGGGGTGCGGACCGGTTCTGGAAAATCGACTCGACGGTGGAGATCTACGATCCCTCCACCGGTGATTGGACGGAGATCCAACCCATGGCCGAGCCGAGGCTGGCGCACACCATCACCGTCCTCCACGACGAATCGATTCTGGTGACGGGAGGAACGACATCGGTGCTCGACGAGCCCTTCGAAGGGCAGACCACGGCCGAGCGTTTCCTCATTCCGGTGCAGGCAACACCAACGCGAGCCGCGTCCGGTCGTTTGATTCCTTGAAATCGGGTTCGATCCGCCGCGCGATCAGGTCCGAGCGATAAAAATCGTGTGTTTGGGACCCTTTGCGCCGCGACGAGCTGGGACCATCTCGACGCGGAAACGGAAGCCGGCCCGTTTGAGCGCCCGTTCGTACTCGCGATCGGGAGACGCGGACCAGACGCCGAGGATGCCGCCCGGGCGGAGGCTGCGTTTGATCGTGACGAGACCCTCGGCGAGATAGAGGCGAGCGTTGCGCTGGTCGGTGAGCGCCGCCGGCCCGTTGTCGACATCGAGGAGGATCGCGTCGAAACCCTTGGGTTCTGATGCCATCACCTTCCCGACATCTTCGACGACCAACGTGACCCGTTCATCATCGAGTGGAGTCCCGGCGAGACCGGCCATATGATCACGATTCCATCGGACGATCTCGGGCAGCAGCTCGGCCACGGTGATTTGACTTGAAAATGAGGTGCGGTCGAGGACCGATCGGAGGGTGTAGCCCATCCCGAGCCCGCCCACCAGCACACGTGGATGCCGGGTTTTGAGTCGGCCGAGAACCAGGTCGGCCATGGCTTCCTCGGAGCCGTGGGCCCGGCTCGACATGAGCTCCATTCCGTTCACCCGGATGGAGAACACGCCGTCACGCTCGTACAGCACAAGCTCTGTGCCGTCAGGCGTTGTGGCACGGTCCAGAAGAATCTGAGGTTTCATGATCGTTGCGGTTCACTCTGTGATGAAAACCTGTCTTCATTTGAAATTCTGCCGGGAAGAACCGTAGGTTCAGCCTGGCAGAATTTCAGTGGATCTCGTCCACACCGCCTTTGGCTCGGTTGATCTGCGCCGCCATGGATGGCGATGTCCAGTTGACCGGCCCCCGCGCCTGGTGAGCCATGAACCCCTTGGGATCGTAGACCAGGGTTTCCGGGATGCGGCGCACTCCGCAGAGGTCCCCGGTCTTGCTGTTGGCGTCGAGGTAGAGGAGATTCTCCGGGATTCCCGCTCCTTTCGCGGCAGCCTTGACGCCCTCCCAGGACGGCGCCTGAGCGATAAAGAGGATATCGACCAATGGGTCGCCCGCGAAGCCGGCGGCAAATCTGGCGGCCGCGGTTTGTTCGCTGAGACTCACGCTCAGGGGGTCGAACCAGTGGAGAACCAGCACCTTCTCGGGGACACCGACGAGATTCCGGCGTTTGCCGTCGGTCCCCTCGACCCACAGGAATCCACCCGCATCGAGCTTGGCGATGGCGTGATCGTGATCCGCATGCCGGGGAGGGGTCAGCGCAAAAAACATATTGTAGGCGAGGATCGCACCGGCGACGGCGAGAACCACACCCAGGATCAAACGGTTCCGAGTAGCAGCTTTCATGGGCGCAGGATAGCATTTTGGAGCCGGGAGAGTCGCGCTTCCGGAAACATAGGCCGCTGTTCCGGAGCAGCAGACCGCATCGGGCCCAAAGGGGGGATTACCGATGCGGGTTGGTTCCATCGCCCACGAGACGTGGGCGCTACAAAGGTCGCTGCGATGCTTGTAGCGCCGGCGTCCCGCCGGCGATGGTGGTGTACCGACGCGGGTTGGTTCCATCGCCCACGAGACGTGGGCGCTACAAAGGTCGCTGCGATGCTTGTAGCGCCGGCGTCCCGCCGGCGATGGTGGTGTACCGACGCGGGTTGGTTCCATCGCCCACGAGACGAGGGCGCTACAAAGGTCGCTGCGATGCTTGTAGCGCCGGCGTCCCGCCGGCGATGGTGGTGTACCGACGCGGGTTGGTTCTATCGCCCACGAGACGAGGGCGCTACAAAGGTCGCTGCGATGCTTGTAGCGCCGGCGTCCCGCCGGCGATGGTGGTGTACCGACGCGGGTTGGTTCTATCGCCCACGAGACGAGGGCGCTACAAAGGTCGCTGCGATGCTTGTAGCGCCGGCGTCCCGCCGGCGATGGTGGTGTACCGACGCGGGTTTGTTCTATCGCCCACGAGACGGGGGCGCTACAAAGGTCGCTGCGATGCTTGTAGCGCCGGCGTCCCGCCGGCGATGGTGGTGTACCGACGCGGGTTGGTTCTATCGCCCACGAGACGGGGGCGCTACAAAGGTCGCTGCGATGCTTGTAGCGCCGGCGTCCCGCCGGCGATGGTGGTGTACCGACGCGGGTTGGTTCCATCGCCCACGAGACGTGGGCGCTACAAAGGTCGCTGCGATGCTTGTAGCGCCGGCGTCCCGCCGGCGATGGTGGTGTACCGACGCGGGTTGGTTCTATCGCCCACGAGACGTGGGCGCTACAAAGGTCGCTGCGATGCTTGTAGCGCCGGCGTCCCGCCGGCGATGGTGGTGTACCGACGCGGGTTTGTTCTATCGCCCACGAGACGGGGGCGCTACAAAGGTCGCTGCGATGCTTGTAGCGCCGGCGTCCCGCCGGCGATGGTCGTGTACCGATGCGGGTTAGGTCTATCGCCCACGGCTACGGATACGGCATCTGTCCCGGTCGCTGCCGTTATCCCGGACCATTCCCTCGTCACCGGCCTTCTGGGCCGCCGTGACGCCAGTGCGTCCCGGCGACCCAGCGTCGCACCATCGGCGTGGTCGCGTGTGGGTTGATTGGAAGGGCTGCGACCACGCCGATGGTGCGCCGGCGGCCTGCTTCGTGGCCGGGAGAAATGACCTCGTGGCGCTACCCGAGGGAGCCCGGCATGGACCTTGTGCGGAGCGCGACGCGCCGCCGTGAGGTTCTTCTGGCACAAAGCCATGCCCGGCACCCCGGTGGGGCGTGGTTTTCCGCGTGTCCTGGTCGGCTTCGGTCACGGTCACGGCCGCGGACTGCGCATCGCGGTTCCTGCTATCCTCGACCGCCACTCGGATGGAGGTCTGATGATGCGCCGAATCCTGCTCTCCCTCGTTCTCGTCGCCACGACCCTGAGCGCTGAAGCTGCTGTGGTCTCTGACGAACTGCTCAACTCCATGTCGTTCCGACTTGTCGGCCCCTTCCGCGGAGGCCGTGTCACCGCCGTGACCGGTGTTCCGGGCGATCCCATGACCTACTACATGGGCTCCACCGGCGGTGGGGTCTGGAAGACGAGCAACGCTGGTGTCAGCTGGCGCAATGTGACCGATTCGGTGCGCGAACTCGACCCCGTCGAAGAAGCCAAGATCATGGGTCAGGTCGATCCCGAGCTCGTCGAGGCGGGCATCATCCGACCACCGGCAGAAGGACTGTCCCAGGGCCCCCGGCGTGAGCTCCGCGAGGGCGACGCCTTCGGTACGGCGTCAATCGGTGCGGTCGCAGTGGCGGCGTCCGATCCGAACGTCGTTTGGGTGGGTACCGGCTCGGCGTGTCCTCGAGGCAACGTCTCCTCCGGCGATGGGGTCTACAAATCCACCGATGCAGGCGATACCTGGCGCCACATGGGACTCGATGAGGCAGGTCAGATCGGCCGTGTCATCGTGCATCCGACGGATCCGGATATCGTCTATGTCGCCGTCCTGGGTAACATCTTCGGCGCCAATGAAGAGCGCGGCGTCTATCGGACCGCCGATGGCGGCCTCAGCTGGTCGAAGGTGCTCTTTGTTTCGGACAAAGCCGGCGCCGTGGATCTCGCCATGGATCCGAGCAACCCGCGGGTCCTTTACGCGGCCATCTGGCAGGCGCAGCGAACTCCCTGGACAATGATCTCGGGTGGTCCCGACAGCGGTCTCTACAAGAGCATCGATGGTGGCAACACCTGGTTGAAACTGAGCAAGGGTCTTCCCAAGGGTGATCTGGGACGGATTGCGGTGGCGGTTTCGCCGGCGTTTCCAAGACGGGTCTGGGTACTCGTGGAACACGACGAGGGCGGCCTCTACCGCTCCGACGACAGTGGCGCAAAGTTCCGCATGGTGAACGCAAACCGCGAACTCCGTCAGCGTGCCTGGTACTACACCCACATCGAGGCTGATCCCGTCGATCCCAATACGGTCTACGCGCTCAACGCGGCGATGTGGAAATCCGATGACGGCGGTACGACCTTTCGACCCATGCGCACACCCCACGGCGACAATCATGCCCTCTGGATCAACCCCGATGATCCGAAGAACCTGATCGAAGGCAACGACGGAGGAGCCAACATCACCTTCGACGGCGGCCGATCCTGGTCGGTGCAGAGCAATCAACCGACCTCCGAGCTGTACCGGGTCACCGTCGACGATCAGTGGCCCTATTGGCTCTACAGTGGTCAGCAGGACAACTCGGCGGTCGCCATCCCGAGCCGCAGTTCGAGCGGCGCCATCGATCGCAACGACTGGTACGAACCCGCTGGGTGCGAGACCGCAACCGTCGCGGTCGATCCGCGAAACCCGGACATTACCTATGGCGGCTGCTATGGCGGCTCCATCAACCGGTTCGACCGCAGCATGGGTTTTCAGCAGCAGGTCATGGCGTGGCCCCAGATGGCGGTGGGCCAGCAAGCATCTGATCTGCGTTATCGCTTCCAGTGGAACGCTCCGATCCGCATCTCGCCCCACGACCCGTCGGTGCTCTATCACTGTTCCAATTTTGTTCATCGAACGACCGACGAAGGGGCGACATGGGAGATCGTCAGCCCCGATCTGACCCGCGACGACGAGAGCAAACAGGGTTATGCGGGCGAACCCATCACCCGCGACAACACCGGGGTCGAGGTCTTCGGCGCCATTTTTGCCTTTGAAGAATCGCCACACCGGGCGGGTCTTCTGTGGGCCGGCAGCGATGACGGATTGGTCCACCTCTCCCGGGACAACGGCGCCAGCTGGCAGGACATCACGCCGGCGGGGATGCCCGAGTGGGGGACGGTCAACAGCATCGAGCTCTCGGCGCATGGCGAGGGCCGGGCGTTCATCGCCGTCCACCGATATCGCACGGCTGACAACACTCCCTATATCTTTCGCACCGATGATTTCGGGGCGAGCTGGGTGCGGATCGCGGATGGGAAGAACGGGATCCCCGAGGATCATTTCGTGCGCGTGGTTCGCGAAGATCCCGAGCGCAAGGGCCTGCTCTTTGCCGGTACCGAGTTCGGTCTCTACGTCTCACTGGACAACGGGTCGAACTGGCAGAGCTTTCAACTCGATCTGCCCGTCACGCCGATCACCGATATGGCCGTCAAGCGCGGCGATCTGGTGGTCGCCACCCAGGGGAGGTCGTTCTGGATCCTCGATGACCTGAGTCCTCTCCGCCAGATGACCGCCGATGTCCTGGCGGGAGGTTTTCATCTCTTTGCACCGCGCGAGGTCATCCGGTGGGCCGACGGCAGTGGCGGTCGACGCGGCCCGGGCGGCGGCTCGGAGGGCAAGAATCCGCCCTTCGGCGCGATGATCCACTATCTGCTGCCCGATGCCGGCGATGGTGATGACGCGGTCGAGGTGCGTCTCGAGATTCTCGCCGCCGATGGCGAGGTGCTCAGGAGCATGTCGAGCACGAAGCCCGAGAAACAGGCGCCGAGCATCTGGCGGAAACTCTTCCCCGAACTTTTCGAGCCGCCCAAGCTCGATGCGCGCGAGGGCGCGAATCGTTGGGTCTGGAACCTTCGCCTCCCCGATGCCGCCATCGTTGACGATGCCGTGCTCTGGGGATCGGCGGCAGGACCGGTGGTGCCTCCCGGTAGTTACCAGGTTCGGATGACGGTGGGCGACTGGAACGAAACCAAGGCGTTCGATGTCCTTTCAGATCCGAGGCAGGACCTCGATCCGACGGCGCTCGATGCCCGTTTCGAGCTCGCCCGCGAGATTTGGAACGAGGTCTCGAGATCGCACGCCCTCGTCGAGCGTATCGGTTCGGTCCGGGACCAGGTCAAGGGGTGGAAGGACCGGGTCGACGACGAGGATTTCACGATCCTAGCCGGCGAAACCATCGAGGCCCTCGACGCCACCGAAGCCAAGATCCGCCAGACCAGGCTCGAGTCGAGCCAGGATGTGCTCAATTTCCCGTCCAAAGTGGACAATCAGCTCGTCTTTTTAAGGGATGTCGTGGAATCGACTCCGGGATTTCCGGCCGAATCGTCGATCGAGCGGTTTGACGAACTCCGTTTGGAAATCGATGTTATCGAGGGCGAACTCGATGGGATCTTGACGACCAAGGTGCCCGAACTCGAGGCGATGCTCGACGAAAGCGGAGCGCCGCGGATTGACACCAAAGAGTCAATGATGAATTAGGAATGATGAATGATGAATTGCATCGCACCCGGCTCACCGATGGAAGCGGAGATCCGTTGCAGCGTCATTCATAATTCATAACTCATAATTCATCATTGATCGTTCGGGTCAATCAACATTGACCCGAGCGATCTCCCCGCGTAGCTTGAAGGCGACGCGGGCGAGAAGGAACGTCGCGACCGCAACGAGACCGGCGACGAGGCCCCACCACAGGCCCTGGGGACCGAACCCAAGGCGGAATCCCAGAACGAGGCTGGTGGGCAGACCGATGAGCCAGAACCCGAGGATGTTCACAACCAGCGGCGCGCGGGTGTCGCCGGCGCCGCGGAGAACACCGGCCGCCACCACCTGGAGTCCGTCAACAACCTGGAAGAACCCGGCGATGGGAATCAGTGTCGAGGCGAGGAACAGGACCTCTTCGACCGAGGTGTAGGCGCGCGCCAGCCACACCGGTATACCGATGAACATGGCAGCCGCGAGGGTCATAAAGCCCGCACCGAGGATCAATCCCGCTGACGCGGCCCGTCGGGCGCCGCCGCTGTCGCCCGCACCGATGGCGTTGCCGACCCGAACCGCCGTCGCCTGTGAGACTCCCAACGGGACCATGAAGGTCAGTGAGGCGAGGTTGATGGCAACCTGGTGCGCCGCCATGGTGATCGTTCCCATCCCACCCATGAGCAGGGCGATCACCGAGAATGCCACGATTTCGAGCTGGAGATTGAAACCGATGGGTATGCCCAACCGGGCGGTTCTCAGTAGCGGACCCAACTCGAACGATGCCCGCTCGAAACGCAACAACGGCCAGAGGTCTTTTCGATCAACCGTCAGAAGGATCACGAAGAGCAGCGTCCGGGCGATGGTCGACGCCCATGCGGATCCGAGGGGCCCGAGCTGCGGGATGGGTCCGGCGCCGAAGACCAATGCCCAGTCGGCCACCAGATTGAAGATGTTGACAGCGATCACGGTGGCGACGATGTGTCTGAGGCGGCCCATGGCCTGGAGGGCCAGACGGAGAACAACCCAACCGTAGAAGGGCAGGAGCCCGGGGATGGAAATGTGCGAGTAGGCGGCAGCAAGTGGGACCGTTTCGGCTGGTTGGCCGAGGAGTGCGAGGACCGCACCGATGGGAAGCAGAAACAGGATGCTGGGGATCATCAACACGGCCGCCAGCACGAATCCCCGCTGCACCGTTCGCCGGAAGGCGTTTCGATCTCTTGCTCCCAATGCCTGGTTGAGCAGGGGATCGAGCCCGAGGAGAACGCCGATGCCGAAGGAGGAGATCGTGATCACCGCCACGTGGCCGAGGGCCACCGCTGCGAGCGCCTGTGACGACAGGCGGCCGACGACCATGGTGTCGACCACGCCGAAGAGCATCATCCCCACCTGGACCACCACCACCGGGATGGCCAGACGGATCATCTTGGCGATGTCGGCGCGGCTGGGTTTCTCGAACGGCAGGGTCATCGTGCTCTCCGGCCCGGGAGGATAGCACCGACCATCGGTGGGTTTGAACCGCGGGGGCACCGCGTCATCGCAAATCGAAGCAGGGGTGCAGAGCCGTCGCAGCATCGCAGGTTTGCACCGCAAAGACCGCCAAGATCGCAACGAACATCGCATGATTGACTCATCGCAGCATCGCAGGGTTGCATTGGGAGGTTTCTGACTTCGTTGTAGCGCTCTCCCAGCCGGCAGGTGTCTGAAGGGCAGGCTGGAAGCCTACCCCACAAAAAACGGCCGGCCACTGTGGTGAGGGCGTCCCGCCCGCAGGATGGTGATCCGGTATCGGCCACGAGACGTGGGCGCGACAAAGGGCGCTGCGATGTTTGTAGCGCCGGCGTCCCGCCGGCGATGGTGGTGTACCGATGCGGGTTGGTTCTATCGCCCACGAGACGTGATCGCTGCAAAGGGCGTTGCGATGTTTGTAGCGCCGGCGTCCCGCCGGCGATGGTGGAGTACCGATGCGGGTTGGTTCTCATCGCCCCCGAGACGTGATCGCTGCAAAGGGCGTTGCGATGTTTGTAGCGCCGGCGTCCCCGCCGGCGATGGTGGAGTGCCGATGCGGGTTGGTTTCATCGCCCCCGAGACGTGATCGCTGCAAAGGGCGCTGCTGTGGTTCCGGACGATGCCCTCGTCACCGGCCTTCTGGGCCGCCGTGACGCTTTGGCGTCCCGGCGGCCCAGCGTCGCACCATCGGCGTGGTCGCGCGTGGGTTGATTGAGAGGGCTGCGACCACGCCGATGGCGCGCCGGCGGCCTTCCTCGTAGCCGGGACAGCAGACCGCATCGCGCTCCCCGAGGGAGCCCGGCATGGTCCTTGTGCGGGGCGGGACGCGTCGCCGTGAGGTTCTTCTGGCACAAAGCCATGCCCGGCACCCCGATGGGGCGGGGTATTCCGCGTGCTCAGTGGCTGTCGCGGATACGGTCGCTATCGTCGACAGGCTGGAAGCCTATCGCTACACCGCGGGCGTTTGGGATGGTGTAGCGACAGCCATCCTGGCTGTCGACGGTGGCGTGGCGGTTTCGGGTACGGGTACGGGTAAGGGCGCTGCTGTGGTTCCGGACCATGCCCTCAACACCGGCCTTCTGGGCCGCCGTGACGCTTTGGCGTCCCGGCGGCCCAGCGTCGCACCATCGGCGTGGTCGCGCGTGGGTTGACTGAGAGGGCTGCGACCACGCCGATGGCGCGCCGGCGGCCTTCCTCGTAGCCGGGACAGCAGAATGCATCGCGCTCCCCGAGGGAGCCCGGTAGCGCCATTGTGCGGGGCGCGGGACGGAGCCGGGTGGTGGTTCCAGCACAATGGCGTACCCGGCACCCCGATGGGGCGCGGTTTTCCGCGTGTCCTGTCTCGGTTTCGGATTCACACCAGGTTGGGCGGGCATTGTGGGGGCGGGCTTCCAGCCTGTCCGTCAGAGACGTTGAAGTCGGTTGGGCGTATCCGAGAGAGTGCGGGACGGTCGGGCTTGGTGGGTTTCCCGGTCACGGTCACGGCCACGGTCACGGTCACGGTCACGGCCACGGTCACGGTCAGGGTCACGGTCAGGGTCACGGTACCCGCCTGCTACCATCGCACCATGCCGAGCAATGTCGAAATCAAGGCCAAACTCCGAGACCGCGAGGCGGTTGAAGCCCTCGTCCGCCAACGCGCCGATCACGGCCCGGAGCTGATCAACCAGGAGGATGTGTTTTTCACCTGCGAGTCGGGGCGCCTCAAGCTACGGGCATTTTCAGACGATCGGGGTGAGCTCATCTTCTACCGCCGACTCGACTCCGAGGGACCTGCCCAGTCGGACTTCTTTAAGGCGCCGACCACCGATCCGGACGCCTTGGTCGCTGCACTGAAAGCCGCGTTGGGTGAGGTCGGGACCGTCCGTAAACGACGCACCCTCTACCTCGTGGGTCAGACCCGGATCCACCTCGACGAGGTCGACGGTTTGGGCGACTGGCTCGAGCTCGAGGTGGTGCTCGAACCCGGCCAGTCCGTGGATCACGGTGCACGGATCGCCCATGAATTGATGGAGGCCATCGGTGTACGGGAGGAAGATCTCGAAGCCCGCGCCTATGTCGATCTGTTGACGGCGAAGGCGGAGGACCGGTAATGAGCTATCGGATCGTCGAGGATTACTATCGGCAGGAACACTTCGATTTCTTCCGGGCGTACGAGATGCCCTTCTACAACATCACCTTCAACCTCGACATCACCGCGGTGAAAGCGTTTGCCGAGGAACGCCGCTACCCCGCCTATCTCACCCAGTGTTTCCTCTTCGCCCGGGCCATGAGCCGGATCGAGGACTTCCGCTACCGGGTGGTCGACGACCGGATCGTGCTCTACGACCACCTCGAGATTGCGGCGACCCTGCCGGCGCCGAACGGCGCGTTCAGCTTTGCGCACTTCGAGCATGCTCCGGATCTCGAGTCTTTTCTCCGTCGGGCGAAGACCGAATCGCAGAGGGCTCGGGAAAAGGCGAGTCTCAAAGCAACGGCCGAGGGCAACACGATCCTCTTCACGTCGCTGCCGGGAGTGCGGTTCACCGGGATCACACATGCAACTCCACCCGATCGATCTGATGGACGCGCGCGGGTCGCCTTCGGTCAGTTCTTCGAGGAATCCGGGCGGCTCATGGTCCCGGTCGGTCTCGGTGTCAATCACATCTTCATCGACGGCGCCGCCCTAGGTCGGCTCGTCGAAGAGGTACAGGCCGAGTACGACAAACCCTCAGAATTATGAATTATGAATGATGAATTATGAATGACATCGCACATCGTAACGTCAGCCGACGTGGAAAACCTGCGATGAAAATTCATCATTCATCATTCCTAATTCATCATTGGTGCCTATCTGAACCATCCCGGCTGTGCTCCTTCCTTTCTCGCTTCGCGGATGATGGTGGAGAGCTGTGCCTTCTCGCTTCTGATCTCTGCGTCTATTGTCTGCAGTTTGCTTTCGGCCTTGGCGATCCGATCGAGGGTTCGGGCGTCGAGCTTGCCCCGCTCCAGGCGGTTGAGTTCCGATTCGGTGTCAACGCGTCGTGCTTCGAGCCTGGCGATGACGTTGCCCTGAGCCAGGACCTTCTTCCGCCATTTCTCGCGGGTATTCGGATCCGTCCGGTGGTCGGTTTCGACCGCAGACGGATCGGCGATGGTGGATGTCATCAGGGTGATCGCCGCACCTCTGCCGAGCTGATTCAGATTGTCGTCGGTAATGACGATGACACCCGTTTGATCAAGCTCCGGAACACGGTTGAGCGAACGCGAACACGCGATGGCGGCCAGGGTCCCGGGTTTTGGGGTCGGTTGCGGGCCGGGTGGGTCGGCGGCTTGAAGGGCAGATGCCCATGTCAGGACGAAGACACAGCCGAGGATCGTGATTTGACGTGGGAGTTCCATGCCGGATTCCTTTCCGGCGTGGACGGGATGTGATCAGTGTAGCCCATACGTAGGGGGATGCAACCCACGGTGTCGAGGATTCGCCGGACGCGGATACGGATATGGCAGCTGGGACGAGCAGCGGGAGCGGGAGCAGCTCAGCCGCGCCCGTGGGGTTCCTCGAAATCGATGATAGGACCGGCCGGTACGACGCCGCTGGGGTTGATGGTGCCGTGGCTGCGGTAGTAGTGGTCTTTGATGTGATCCATATGGACGGTTCCAGCCACTCCCTCGACCTGGAAGAGGTCACGGGTATAGGCCCAGAGGTTGGGATAGTCGACGAGTCGCCGGATATTGCATTTGAAATGACCGACATAGACCGGGTCGAAGCGCACCAGAGTCGTAAAGAGACGCCAGTCGGCCTCCGTGATGGCGTCGCCGATAAGATAGCGGTTGACCCGGAGGCGGTCTTCGAGGGTGTCCATGGCGTCGAATAGAGTGCTCACTGCCTCCTCGTAGGCCGATTGCGTCGTGGCGAACCCGGCTTTGTAGACCCCGTTGTTGATCCGGCTGTAGACAAAGGCGTTGACGGCGTCGATTTCTTCCTCGAAATGCGGCGGGCGGAAGATCGGGCCGCGAGCACCGACATCGTCGAACTCGCGATCGAGCATTCGGATGATCTCAGACGACTCGTTGTTGACGATGGTCGAAGATTCGCGGTCCCACAGGATCGGTACGGTCACGCGGCCGGTGTAGTCGGGCCGGGCGGCGGTGTAGACCTCGTGAAGTTTTGCGGCGTTGTTGATCGGGTCGGGTATGACGCCGCTCCCCGGTTCGAAGGTCCATCCATCGGCGAGCATCAGCGGGTTGACCACTGAGACGGAGATCTGGTTTTCGAGACCTTTGAGGGTGCGGTAGATCAGGGTTCGGTGGGCCCAGGGACACGCATAGCTGACATAAAGGTGATAGCGGCCAGACTCGGCCTTGAACCCGGAGATGCCGTCGGCCGTGACGCGATCGCGGAACGCGGCCTCAGAACGGACAAACCGTCCGCCCGTGCTTTTCGTGTCGTACCATTGATCGGTCCACGTCCCATTAACGAGCATTCCCATGACTGCCTCCAATTCACCTAACGGGATCGGTCCGGGCGAGTATTTCAGGCCACCAACCACAACATCCCGAAAGTGTAGATCGTGCAGATCACGATCAGTGCTGTCCAACCCGAGACGCGGATCTCGACACCGGACTTCCTCGCCGTACCGTTGGCATTCCACAGGATCGTCGCCGAGAGGACCGCTGCGAAGACCACCCAACCGACCCGAATGAGGCTCATGATGGTGATGGCGGGACCGGGCCAACGGGCCCACCATGTACCGGGTTGAGCGACCACGACCAGTGACTCGAAAAAGGGGATGTGTCCCATCTCGTAGGCCATGAGCGGCCCCCAGCCGAGCACCAGGAGCGAACAGGCGGCGGCGGCGGCCAGAGCGGTGCTGTGGCCGCGTTCCTGAATCGCAGACGACAGAATCGGTGAGGCGAGGGCTGCTGCGAGCAGGCTCGACCAACAACCGAGGCTGAGCCAGAGTGGATCGGCAAGGGCGCCGCCACGTTGAATGAGGATGAGGATCGGTGAGAGGAAGAAGATGGTGAGGGCGAAGGGGACGAGGTAGCTTTCGGTGCTCACCAGATGCCAGGCGGAGCGAAGTCGTGGTCGCAGGTAGAGACCGGCAGATCCGTGGGGACAGCTTTGGAGGCAGGTGAGACACGTCTTACAGCGGTGCGCCTCGCTGACCAACTGGGGGTGGTGCCACACCGGGCAGCCCGGTACTTCCTCGTTGCCCTTGTAACAGTCGTGGGTGGTACAGGTGGAAACGCAGATCGACTGGCGGGCGGCGACGGTGAGCGGTGCAACCGGGGAAAGCGCAACTCCGAGTCGGCCGAGGGGACAGAGGTGGCGGCACCAAACCTCCCGCTGCCAGAGCACGCAGCAAACCACCGACGAACCGATGAGGGCGAAAAGGAGGATGCCGGTGGGGAATGGGTTCTGCTCCATGTGGAAGAACTCTTCGGACCAAAGGATGAGCACGAAACCCGCTGCGGAGAGCCAGCTTCCGGCGCGGAGAATCCAGGCGGGTGGCGGTCGATCGAGGGAATACCACCGTTGGACGGCGCGGCCGCCGGTGGACAGCGGGCAGACGGTGCACCACACCGTGCCGACAAGGAGGAAGAGACCGAAGACGACCGGTTCCCAGAGCATCCAAACGGCGGCGTTGGCCGACGCGGCCGCCGCCGAGTGACTGGCGGCAAGGCAGATGGCAGCCATGCCCACAAAGGACGCCGCCACGGTAGTGCGGGCGACCCGCAGTCCCCCTCCTCGAACCAGCCAACGCACGAGCCAAAAGCTGCTGATTTCGAACCCGATGGGGCGCTCGCCGTCGAAGCCCGAGAAGATGTGTTCGGCGCGGATCTCGTCGCCGTCGGCGACCCTCGCTGCGAGTTCGATCACCGAGCGTAACTCGGCGACGTTGCGGTGGCGGTACTTGAGCGAGACCAGCGCCTTTTCGGCGGATGAGGTGAGTCGAAGCTGAGAGCTGCGGTCGGTCTCGAGGAGGAAGGTCTTGGCCAGGGGCACGATGTCTCTCGGACGCTCGGCCAGGGGAGGGATCTCAATGATCGTGCCGAGTTGCCCTCGGAGTTCATCTCCGATGGAGGACAGACCCGGCCCACCCACGTTGGTGTCGATGGTGGCGATGACGCGGACATCGGGAAAGGGCCTGGTTTCGACTTCGCGCTCGGCGTCGAAATGGTGCGCCAGTTCACGCTGCGTGTCGGCGCTGAGGGCCTCGATTCCTCGGAGAACCAGGCTGCCCCCGTGGGCGAGATGGAGTGCGCCGAAGCGCTCGGCCGAGAGCTCGGCATCGGATGCCTTACCGGTCCCGAAGAGCAGTCGATTGGCGTCGCGGACCGAGAGCTCGCGGCAGTCGACCGCGATGAGGGGTGCGTTGTTCCGGCTGGATGCAGCGTGCATCATGCGTGCCGCGAGCAACTTGCCGGTGCCGGACTCGCCCGTGATCAGGACTGGTTTGCGGGAATTCGAGGCCTCTTCGATCTTTCGGGAAACCGCCCGCATTCTCGCCGAGTTGCCGATCATGGCATCGGCGGGCAGGGCGCGGTGGTACAGGTCAGCGAGCGCGCGGGTCTGCTTGTAGAGGCTCATCGCCTCAGTCGTTCGTCGGTGGACGTTATTCGCCATCTGGCTCAGAAGTGAGTGCCGGAGCGAAGTGCACTCGGCCAGAGCGGTCGGAAGGTGTTCACCTGGATACCGGAGCACGATGGTCTGGGAGATCGCAACGACATCAGCGCCGATCGGCGCTGAACGCAAAATCGCGAGTTCGCCGAAGGTCTCGCGGGGACCGAGTTTCAAGAGACTCTGGTCCGAGTCGGTGGCAGAACGCAGGAGGACATCGACTTCGCCCTCGAGGATCACCCAAAAGGAGGTGCCGGTCTCGCCCTGACGGAGGATGATCTCGCCCGGGGCATACCCGATCTTCTCTCCGAGGCGGCCGAGGTAGTCGAGCGCCTCGTCGCCGAGCAGGGTGGGGGCGGTGCCTTCACTGGTCACCCGGTGAGTCTACCCGAACAATTCCGAGCCCTGGTGTGCGCGGAATCGCTGGTCGCGCTCTGGAAAGGAGGACTGAGATGCTTGGGTGAACGACCCATGCATCGTCTTGACACACCGATTGGGTCGCGCAATCATTAACCAGCATCATGTTGAGATGACTGTTTATTTATCGAACTGGAGGCCAAGAATGAGTCTCATTCGTTTACTTTTTTGTGGTTCGATCATTCTCTTGCAAGCGGGCGCCGTTTCCGCCGTGACCTGGAACGTCGAGCAGATCGGCGGCTGCAGCGACTCCAGCTGTAACCCGTGCTGCACGATCCAGGGGGCGGTGGCCAAATCAGTGGGAGGGGACGTCATCAGCGTCCTCCCCGGAACCTACCCAGAACAGGTTGATTTCCGAGGCATGCAGTCGGTGGGGGACATCACCCTCGAGGCGGCCTCGGGCCCCGGCACCGTCCTGGTATCGCCGGCAACGGGGCACACCCTGCGGCACGGTGGCTCCCATACCAACACGGTAACCATCGATGGGGTGGACTTCACGTCGGCCGGGACTTCAGCGTGTGTCTATCTCGACCACCAGGGCGACGTCGTGCTCACCGACGTGACGGCGAACAACTGCGGCTACACGGCGTTTGTCCTCGACAATCCGGGTTCGGTCACCATGGATGGCTGCACGGCCAACAACAACGGCCGGTACGGGATTGCGGTTGACGGTGCGGCGAATGCCGCATTGACCGACTGCTCGGCGAACTCAAACCCCGACTCCGGAATCGTCGTCTACACCCTCGGCACCCTCGATATCTTCAACGCAACCGCCGAAGGCAACACAATAGACGGGATCTCGGTGGATACCAACGGGGCGGGCACTGTTACCGGGGCCACGATCACCGGTAGTGGTCGTGTCGGGCTCAATGTTGGAGCGTCCGGATCGGTGTCGATCCTCGATTCCACCATCACCGGCAACGCCGACAACGGGATCTATCTCGAACAACTGGGCCCGGGTCCGGTCACCTCCGTGACGTTGACCAACACCGATGTCAGCAACAACGGTCATGGTGCGGGGGCGATCGGTGTGAAACTGCGCGATGTCGAAGGCCCCGTGGTCGTCACCAACTGCAGTTTCGACAACAACGCAGATGATGGTTTTTTGGCGGAAGACAGCGTGATCGGCGATCTCGAAATCTATGGCGGGCATGCCAATGGCAACGGAGACGACGGTTTTGACCTCCATGCGATCGGGAATGCCACGGTGATCGGCGCCGTGGCCAGCGGCAACAGTAATTATGGATTCGAATTGGACATGCCCGGGACGGTTTTTTTCCAGGACTGCGTCGCCAACAACAACCTCGATGGTGGGGGATTCGAGTTCTACTGGCAGGATCCCGATCCCATCGACGCGATTTCGGTGATCGACTGTATCGCCAATAACAACGGGCTTTCGGGCGGCGGCGAGGGCGTGAGCATCAGCAACGTCGCAGGTCCGGTCACGGTGGTGGGCACCCAGGCGATCGGCAACGCCGATGCCGGGATTGCCATCCGTGAAGCCAACAACACGGTGTTGATCCGGAATGTGACCTCCCTGTCCAACGGTGAAGACGGAATCAAGCTTGACGTGGGGGGTGGTCCCATCAGCGTCCTCGACTCTCTTGTTGACAGCAGCGTCGGGGCCGGTATCGCCATCGCATACGGCGGCGTCGATATCGAAAACCTCCTGATTCGAAGAAACGCCATCACCGGGAACGGGACAAACGGGATCGAGTTCTACGATGTCGGGGGGCCAGGGCCGTTTGTCACGACCTGCAACGACATCGTCGGCAATCCCACCGGACTCTACCTGTCCGACAGCGTGACGGTTGATGCGCGCAAGGTCTGGTGGGGGGATCCGACGGGACCGTCGGGCCAGGGGCCGGGTGCGGGGGATCCGATCTACGCCGATCCGGGGGGAACGATCATCTTCAATCCGTGGCTGACGGATTCGTTTATCTCGCCGCTGACGACGTGCGAACTCTTCGGCTCGGGTTTCGAGACCGGTCTTGTCGAGGAGTGGGACGTCGTTGTGGAGTAAAGATTCCCTGTGGTGATTCTGATCACCCACGGGTGACGTTTTGCCTTTGGTGTGTGATCCAAACACGTTTCAAAAAGATGCGTCCGCTTCATGATGGATCGTGAGGTGACGAATGGCTGAGACGAGATCAGGACTCGTGGTACTCGCGATTGCGGCGGCTTGGTCGGGTTTGGCTGGGGCTCAGGTCCCCTGCGCACCCTTGCCTCCTCCGGTGGGACCGACCATCGAAAAGACCCCGGCCGATGCCGACAATCTCCGCGCCACCATCGCAAGCGCGGCCTCCGGAACCACCATCCTCCTCCACGACGGGTTCTACGACATGAGCGGTGGGGATTCGACCCACCGTCTCGTCTTTTTGACTCCGGGCCTGATCCTGCGCTCGGTGAGCGGCAACCGTGAGGCGGTGATTCTCGACGGCGGCTATGTCACCGGCGAACTGGTGAGCATCCAGGCCTCCGACACCACCATCGCGGACCTCACCCTGAGCCGGGCCTACTATCACCCGATCCACGCCAGCGGGCCCGATGTGCCCATCGACAATGTGTTGATCCACAACGTCCACATCATCGATCCCGGTGAGCAGGCGGTGAAGGTCAACGCCGTCGGTGCGGGAACCGTGGATCAGCAGCACCCTCGAGTGCTCCCACCTCGAGCTCACCGATATCGGTCGTCTCTTCATCCGCAACAACTGCTACACCGGTGGTCTCGACGCCCACGCCGCCACCGGATGGGTGGTGCGGCGCAACCTCATCGAGGGCTTCTGGTGTGACACCGGCCTTTCCGAACACGGGATCCACATGTGGCGGCTGTGCCAGGACACGCTGGTCGAGGAGAACCTGGTCATCGACTGCGCTCGCGGCATCGGCTTCGGTCTCGGTTCCGGCAGTGATGGCCACATCGGCGGCATCATCCGCAACAATTTCGTCGCTGCCGGTGACGCCGGTCTTTTTGCTTCGCCGTCGGGATTCGATTCCGGCATTGCTCTGTGGGGCGCAGAAGGAGCCCAGGCCTACCACAACACCGTGGCCTCGACCCAGCCGCCCAAGGCCTCATCCATTGAGTGGCGCTACATCTCGACCTCGGTGACCCTGGCCAACAACCTGGTCAGCGATCGAATCTGGGATCGTGGTGGGACCTCGCACCTGGCGACCAACACCGAGTACGCGCCGCTGAACCTCTTTGCCGATGTGGCCGGTGGTGACCTCCACCTGGTGGATCCGGATCTCGGGTCCGGTGGATGCCGGGACACCACTCGGCACGGGCCTCGCTGACAACGATTTTGACTGCTCTGCTCCGGGACGCCGCGCCTGACATCGGCGCGGACGAGATCGGTCAACCACTCTTCGCCGACGGTTTCGAAACCGGGGATCTTTCGAGGTGGAGTGTGGACCTCCCCTGAGCGATGCGGACGAGATGGCGAAAAAAAGAGGCCGCGGCTTTCGGCCGCGGCCTGTATGGCCACCTTGCCTGCAAAAGGCTCGGAGGAGGAGCGTCGCAGCTTTCGGGGGACGTTTCCACCTTGCGTCCTCATCATCGGTTCCAGGAGGCGGAAAACGAATGGACGAACGCGTCTCAATCATGGACAGACGCGACAAAATGACGGTTTTCCGCTTCGAGCGAATACGTCTCAGAATCATGCAGGCCCCGAGATCGACGTAGAATACTGAGATGTCGCAGGAGCAACCCGCCAACACTCAGAATGCGCGAATGGGTCATTTCGAGGTCGTTGGAGAGCTCGGCCAGGGGGGGATGGGTTCGGTCTTTGTCGGCCTTGACGAAAACCTCGGCCGGCGCGTGGCCCTCAAGGTCATCAGATCGGATCAACGACTCGACCCGATACGCAAGGCTCGGTTTCTTCGCGAGGCCAAGGTGCTCTCCTCGCTCGACCACCCCAATGTCTGCCAGTTTCACGATTTCATCGAGGGTGAAAAACAGGATTGTCTGGTTCTCGAGCTCGTCGAGGGGAGGAACCTCCACGAGGCCCTGGGGCAAGGCCTGGACGAGGCCCAGAAGGTCAAGATCGCTCAGCAGTTGCTGGATGTGCTGGTCGCGGTCCACGGCAAGGGTGTGATCCACCGCGATCTCAAACCGGAGAACATCATGCTCACCCCCCGGGGCGACATCAAGGTGCTCGACTTCGGACTCGCGCGCCCGGTTGAGGATCCGGACTCGCTCTCCGGTGAGTATCCGGCCTTCCGACTGGAGCACGGATTCTCAGCGGGTGGAGCGACGGGGGAGGAAGGATCGGACTCGCCCGATGGATTCGCCGGCGATGACCACCTTCGGTACCGTTTTGGGGACCATCGGCTACATGAGTCCGGAGGTGGCGAGGGGTGAGCCTGCGACGGCTGCGAGCGATCTCTACTCGGCCGGCCTGATCCTCCAGGAACTCTTCACCGAGAAGGCCCCGATTCCCGAGGGTTTGGCCCCGGCGGAGCGCCACCGCCGGGCCATGTGGGCCGAGGTCGAGCCGGTCGAGGGTTTGTCCGCCGAACTCTCGACCTTGATCACGACGGCTCGAGAGCCTCGTGCCTGAGAATCGTCCGACCGCCATCGACGCGGCGGAGATGCTCCAGGCGATCATCCAACGGCCCCGGCTGTTGCGCAGGCGGCAAATTGCAGCGGCGATATTCGCCCTGCTCGCGGTCTTCGGTGTTGGGATGACCATACAGTTTTTCCGGGCGGAGAGGGAAACCCGCAGGGCGGAAGCGGGCGCCGCATCGGCGCGTGAGGTCTCGGACTTTTTGGTGGGTCTCTTCGAGCAGGCTTCCCCGATGGTGACCCAGGGTGAGGAGGTCACGGTCCTGGAACTCCTCCAGCGGGGCGCGGACTCGATCACCGAGGAACTCCACGAACAGCCGGCAGTTCGTGCCCGAATGATGCACACCCTGGGGACGGTCTACTACCATCTGGGTCGATTTCGCGAGGCGGAGCCGCTTTTAGAAACCGCGCTGAGCCTCCGGCGTGAAGTCCTGCCGTCGAACGATCCGGAGCTGGCGGAGTCACTTCGGGCCAATGCACTCCTCCTGCGGGCAATGACCCGATACGACGAGGCCGAAAACCTGCTGCTGGAATCGCTCAAAATCGTAGAGTCGACCTATGGCGCCGCCTCGCTCGAATCGGCCCGGCAGCTTATCGGACTCTCGGGCATCGACCAGGATCGGGGTGATTGGCTGTCGGCGGAAGCTCGTCTGGTCCGGGCGGTGACGATTTTCGAAGGGCATCCGGACGCTGTGGAGATCGGGCTGACCGACGCCCTTTACGATCTGGCGCTCCTGTTTCGAAAATCGGGCCGGTACTCGGAATCGCAGCGAATCCTCGAGCGCTGTATGGAACTCGATTCTGCTGAGTTCGGGCCGCGCTCGCACCAGGTGGCGGGCGATCTTGCCGAATTGAGCGCCATGGCCCTGAGACAGGGTCAGGGCGAAGAGGCCGAGCGGCTCGCTCGTCTGTCTCTCGAGATCAGAATAGAGATCAACGGTGAGAGCCACCCTTCGGTGGGGCACTCGGCGACCACCCTGGGAGCCGTCTTGAGGACCCTCGGGCGACATGAGGACGCTCAAGCGGCCTTTCGACAGGCCCTCGAAATCTACCGTGACGCATACGGTGGCGAGCATCCCTTTGTCGGGAGTGTGCTCCACTCGCTCGGAATGACGGCCGCCCTCCAGGGAGATCTCGAGGAAGCCGCGGAGCTGTTCGAGCAGTCCATTGAGATCACGGCGATCAGCCGGACAATGGATCACCCGCTGATCGGCGATACGACCCAGAAACTCGCATCGGTCAGACGGGATCAGGGCAGGTACGACGAGGCCGTCGAACTATTCGAACGCGCGATCGCGATCCAAGAGTCCGCCCTCGACGCCGACCACCCGGAATTTCTCGAGACTCTTCGGGAATACGCCGAGTGTCTTCGGCGGATGGGGCGGGATGATGAGGCGAATCGACTCGAGGCCCGCGCAGCAGTGAGCTGAGGATTCGAGCGATCCGGGTGGTGTCAGGCGACGCTGCGGTTACGTCGAGTCTGCATCTCGGATGGCGAAATCTGGTAGTAGGCTTTGAAGCGCCTCGAGAAGTGGAAGGGATCGTCAAAGCCGACGGCCCGGGCCGCTTCCTGAACCCGGTAGTTTTCATCGAGGAGCAGGCGTTTCCCCTCTCGCATTTTGACCGCGAGTATCAGCTCTCTCGGTGTGCAGTTGAGGGTGCCAGAGAGTCCCCGTTGAAGTGACCTCAGGGACAGACTGAGGTCGTCGGCGAGATCGGTCGGCGTGATGGGTTGGTCCAACTTGTCATAGACGAACAGGGTTGCGCGGAGATCAACCCGATCCGGGCCCGGGAGCCCCGGCCCCAGATCGCTTCGTAGGATCGAGATCGCAGTGGAGAGCGGACCTCGTGGGGCGAATTCGGCGTTTGCAGCCGGGGAATGGTCATCCGGTTCGAACGCTGCCGCCGCCTCTGAGGGTGGTGATTGAGTCGACAATCCGACGAGGATTTTCTCGAGATCGGCGAGTCTGCTCTGGAGTTCTTCCCGGCGACGCCGGTGGTGAATCTCGCGAAAGACCACCGCTGCGACGACCACCGCACTCAAAATGGCGATGATGGTGATCGTCGGTGCAAACCATCCTCCCGACGCTGACTGCTCGGATTCGGTCGCCGCGCCTAAAGCGGTGCTCATGAATGCTGCGATTGGTGCCATCTGGTCCTTTATTGGCTGAAATGGAACGGCAGGCCGAGCCGGTCGTTCTCGGATTCCTTGATTCGAGTTTAACAAAACGGCGGTTGTCGCGGATCGACCATCCACTGGTACTATCGGTATATGTCGGATCAGAAGATCAAGGGGTCGATTCTCAAGTCTCGTCTCGAGTTCGTTCGCAACGAATTCGGCGAAGACGGGCTGAACAAAATCATGGACAACCTTCCCGAAGAGGATCAGAAGATTCTGGGGCGGCTCGTGGCGGTGGCCTGGGTCGATTTCGAAATCGGGAAACGGCTCGATGAGGCGATCGTCAAGACCCTCGGCGGTGGCAGCAGCCGCTTCTTCGAACGATTGGGAGAGGCATCGGCCGAGGTCAATCTGGGAACCCTTCACAGCGCGTTCCTTACATCGGGCGATCCTCAGGCTTTCCTCGCCAAGGCGCCGCAGATCTACCGGCTCTACTACGACGTCGGTTGGAGGGAGTACAAGGCCACCGGCGAGCGCGAAGGTGTCTTGACCACCCACGACGCCGAGACTTTCTCGAAGACGGATTGCATGACGGTGATCGGTTGGTACCGCAAGGCCCTCGAACTCTGTGGTGCAAAGAACGTTCGCATCATGGAGGAGCAATGCCGCGCCAGCGGCGGCGATGTCTGCAAGTACCGGGTGAGTTGGTCTTAGGAACCTGCGCTGAAGCATGGGCTGGAAGCCTGCCTCACAAAGTCCCCGGTGTGCGCACTCCATCTCTCCTGCGCTGGACTGTTTGCGTTTACACTGGTATAACTGTGACGCAATCTCAATGAAAGCAACCAGGAGGTCCCAATGATCCCGATCGCGTCGCTGTGGCTGCCGATCCTATTGGCGGCAGTGGGCGTTTTCATCGCCAGTTCCATCATCCATATGGCCCTTGGTTATCACAACAACGACTTCGCCAAGATGCCGAAGGAGGCCGATGTGCTCGCCTCCATGCGCGGGGCCGGTGTCACGCCGGGCTCGTATTGTTTCCCCCGAGCGGCCAGCCACAAGGATCTGGCGCTGCCGGAGGTGCAGGAAAAGTTCAAAGAGGGACCGGTGGGATTCGTCACGGTGATTCCCAGCGGCATTCCCACGATGGGCAAACAACTCGCTTCATGGTTTGTTTATAGTCTGGCGGCGGGGGTCTGTGTCGCCTATCTGCTCAGCAGGACCATGCCCGCGGGCGCATCGTACCTGGCGGTTTTCCGGGTTGCCGGAACGATCGCGTTCCTCGCCTATGGTTTCGCCCACCTCAGCGATTCGATCTGGAAGGGCGAGGCGTGGGGCAATTCCTTCAAGAGTCTTCTCGACGCGTTCATCTACGGTTGCGTCACCGGGGGCGTCTTCGGCTGGCTCTGGCCCTGAAACATGGCGGGGGAATCGAACCGCAAGGACGCAAGGGACGCGGGGACATCGTTTTCAACCCTGAGGCGCAAAAGTGGGGCATCGGTTCTCGCAGTGGCATGGTCGGTTTTCCTTTGAGCAGAGTGCGCGGGGTCACCATTTTTGGTCAACATCGGAGGCTGATCTGACGTACACTGTGTGGGGACATCGATGATGATTGCTGCGGCGACTTTCGGCCACAGGCGCGTCGGGCTCGACGCCTTGGTGGCGCAGATGACGGACTCGGGGTTCGCCACGCGGTATCGCCGTGTCCCGATTCTCCATGAACGAGGCGGCCATGTCAGCCCATCCTTGCTCGCCCTGCAACCGCTGAGATCCCGCTATGTCCGAACCTGGAGGCGCCACGCTCGCCGTTGTGCAGATTGTTCAACGGTCTTTCGGTACCTCGGTTTTCCGCTCAATTGATTTCGCGAATATTCGCAACGGAATCAATCATCCCCCGGCGCCGGCGGTCAGACTCTCCGACTCGAAAGCAACAACGGTGCTGTCAAGTTGGAGGCGGTCGTCGTCCCAGAGAAGATGAACTCGTAGCCGGCAACCGAGCCACGTGTTGTGGCACGAGGATGCGGTCAGAGAGCATCTCGACATGGATTGATGATCGAGCTACGATATCCGGGTTGCGAACCCGCGCCATATGAGAATTTGATCCATCGCAGAAATCGGCTTCGTCGTACCGGCGCTATCGGCGGATTCGATTTGACGGGACCCGAGGTTCTTAAGGAGGAGTGATGCTGCGGAATTCGAAAGCAGTTGTAGTTGCAACCATCATGTTCGTAGCGGTGATCGGCGCTGGGGGCGCCACGGCCGCAGAGACCGAGGTGATCTACCGAGGCACCTGGGATGTGGCGAAGTTCGATGTGTCCCCTGCGCTCAGGGATATGGCGCCGCTACCTGTTCCGGAGGGCCTGATCGGCCGTTCGATGGTCGATCCCGACGGAACCACCGGTTCGTACGGGCCGCAGGACACGGATCCGGTGGTGCAGTCCATCGCCGGAGACCGGGCGACCCCGGCGCCCCTGATCAGCTTTAACGGCCCGGTCAATGTTGCCGGATATTCGCCGCCTGACCCGGTGGGCGACGTCGGCCCGGGCCACTACGTGGCGATGAGCAACGTCCACTTTCAGATCTACGACAAGACGGGTACCTCGGTCTACGGCCCCGCCGCCAATAACACCCTCTGGTCGGGCTTCGGCGGTCTCTGCCAGACCTCGAACGACGGCGATCCCATCGTGCTTCACGATCAGCTTTCGGATCGCTGGATCCTGACCCAGTTCGCGCTCGGCTCGACCAACTACAACTGCGTGGCGGTCTCGATCACCTCGGACCCGCTCGGTCCTTACTACCGCTGGGCCTTCAGCACCGGCCCCAACATGCCGGACTACCCGAAGTACGGGGTGTGGCCGGACGCGCTCTACATCAGCACCCGTGAGTTCAATGGGCCGTTTGTCGGGGTTGGCGCCTACGCCATCAACCGGGCTCAACTCGTGGCCGGTAACCCGACCCCGACCGTGATCTCGTTCCTGGCAACCCCCACCCCCGCCTACAACGTTGGCGACGGCCTGCTGCCGAGCGACATGGACGGGTCGATTCTCCCGCCGGCGGGCTCGCCGAACTATTTCGTGGGTTCGATGGACCAGGGCGCCCAGTACGGCGCGCCCCAGGATGCGCTCACGCTGTGGAAGTTCACCGCCGATTTCGCGACCCCGGCCAACTCGACTTTTGCTCTGACGCACACCATTCCCATCGCAGCCTACGACACGGTGTATCCGTGTTCACCCGGCAGCCGCGATTGCATCCCGCAGCCGGGAACCACAAACAAGATTGATATCCAATCCTACCGGCAGCGGCCGATTTTCCGTCTGGCCTACCGCAACTTCGGCACCCACGAGTCGCTGGTGACCAATCAGTCGGTGGAAGCCGTACCCAACATCGGGGGCATCCGGTGGTGGGAGATCCGGGACCCGAACGGGACGCCGGTGATCCACCAGGAGGGCACCTATGCTCCCGGAGCCAGCGACGGAATCCACCGCTGGATGGGCTCCATCGCCATGGACTCGGCGGGCAACATGGCGCTGGGATACAGCGCTTCGGATGGCACCAGCACCTACCCGAGTTCCTGGTACACCGGGCGCTTGGCGGCCGACCCTCTCGGGACCATGCCGCAGGGCGAGCAGTCCTTCATCAACGGCACGGGTTCCCAAACCGGCAGCCAACGTTGGGGCGACTACTCATCAATGAACGTTGATCCGGTCGACGACTGCACCTTCTGGTACGTCAACGAGTATCTGCCAACCACCAGCAGCGTCGGCTGGGTGCTGCGCGTCGGCGCGTTCAAATTCGACGCCTGCGGCACACCTGATTTCTACCTTGGAGGAACCCCCGACAACGTCGACATCTGCACCGGTTCAAACGCCGTTTTCAATATCACCGTCGGACAGGTCAGCGGTTTCACGAATCCGGTCACGCTGGGAGCCTCGGGAAATCCGGCCGGAACCACCACCGGCTTTGCCACGAACCCGGTGAGCCCTCCAGGATCAAGTGTCTTCACCATCGGCAACACCGGTTCGGTCGCTGCGGGGAGCTATGTCGTGTCGGTAAACGGTGCTGCCAGCGCCAGCCCGGGTCACAGCCTCGACCTCGACCTCAATGTCTTCTCCGCCGTGCCCGGAACCTCGACGTTGGTTCAGCCGATCAATGGTGCGCTCAACCAACCGGTGCGGCCGAATTTCGAATGGACTGCATCAACTCAGGGGAGCGCCTACACCCTCCAGGTGGCCACCGACGCCGCCTTCTCAAACGTGGTCTACACCACCACGGGGCCCGGCACCACCGCCACGCCTAACGCCGACCTCGCTTCCAACACCGAGCACTTCTGGCGGGTCATGACGGCCAACCCGTGCGGCGCCGGCGCTACGTCAGCGACGTACTCGTTCTACACCGAAGCGCTGCCGGGAGACTGCGGCATCGGTACGGTCCCATCGGTCGAGTTCTTCGACGATTTCGAGAGCGGCGCGCCGGGATGGGCCATCGGTAGCGGCAGCGTCGGCAACACCTGGGCACTGTCAACCGCCAGGGCCTACAGCGGCGTCAGCTCGTACTACGGTGTTGACGTGGCAACCACCAGCGACCAGCGTCTGGATTCCCCGGAAGTGACACTGCCTTCAGGGAATGCCCCGTTGACCCTCCAATTCTGGAACTGGCAGTTGATGGAGGATCAAGACCGGCGGCTGCTGGGACGGGGGAGATGCCGAAATCTCGACCGACAACGGCGCCACCTGGACTCCGCTGCCCACGGCCGTCATGCTTACCGATCCCTACGACGGGCCGACCACCGGGCTCGGTAATCTGGACGGGTGGTGCGATGACCTCGGCGCCGCGGCAACCGTCTGGATGAAGTCGGTGGCTGACATCGACGCCTATGCGGGACAGACTGTGCGTTTCCGCTTCCGTCTCGGTACCGACTCGTCGGTCAGCCGTGAGGGTTGGTACATTGACGACGTCAAGGTCCAGTCCTGTATGGTGGATGATGGCTCCATCTTCACCGACGGCTTCGAGTCGGGTGACACCTCTGGGTGGGGCTTTGCGACACCCTGATCATCTTCCGTTTCTGTGATTTTACCGGCCGGGCCCTTCGGGGCCCGGTTTTTTTTGATCCCTACCTGATCTAAATCAAGGACGGCGACGCGACTGAGGCTCATATTCGTCTTCAGGAGGAACGATGAGCGAATTACTCGACAACTCACGTCACCGGATCGAGACCCTCAAGGGAATCATCAGACAACTCCACGACGGGGCCGACCCCGAGAAGCTCAAGAATCGAGTTCGGCGATCTCCTCGCCGAGGTCGGTGTGACCGAGATCGCGGCCATGGAGAACTCGCTCATGGCCGAAGGGATGGCGCAGGAGGAAATTCAACGGATGTGCGATGTCCACGCTGCCGTCCTCGGTGGTGGATCATCATGCGCTCCGGTGGAGGTTCCCACGGGCCACCCGGTTCAGACCTTCCAGCTCGAGAATGCCAAGATCCGGGAACTGACGCAGAGCTACCGCGAGGCCGGCAACGCCATCGGTGCCTCGACCGAAGGTCTCGAACAGGGGCTCGGGGCGTGGCGGCGGGCTCACGACGAGCTCGCCGGTATCGAGGTCCACTACCTCCGCAAGGAATACCTCGTCTTCCCATTCCTCGAAAAGGCCGGGATCGCCGGACCGCCCAAGGTGATGTGGGGCGTCCACGACGAGATCCGGGCCAAGATCGCCGCGGCGGCGGATCTTCTCGAGAACGCCGGCGAACTCGATGCCGAGCAACTTGGACTTGCCGTCGAGACCGTCATCGATACCCATGCTCGAGCAGATCGAGAGCATGACATCGAAGGAGGACCGGATCCTGTGGCCCATGTGCCTCGAGCATCTGACGGTGCGTGACTGGGAGAACGTCCGCGGCCAATGGGACGAATTCGGCAAGGGGCTCGTGGAGCCGGCCGGGATCTGGTTGCCGGTGCTGCCGCAGCTTCCGGAGAAGCCGGTGGAGCTGCCCTCGGACGACGCCATCACCCTGCCGTCGGGCCACCTCAGCGTGCGTCAGTTGACGTCACTGCTCAACACTCTGCCCATGGACATCACCTTTGTCGACGCCGATGACCGGGTCGGGTATTTCTCGGAGGGGACCGACCGGGTCTTCGCCCGCAACCGCGCGATCATCGGCCGCAAGGTCGAGGACTGCCACCCCCCCAAGAGCGTCCACATCGTCGAAGCGGTGGTTTCGGATCTCAAGTCGGGAAAACGCGACGTCGCCGAGTTCTGGATCCAGATGGGTCCGCGTTTCGTCCACATCCGCTATTTCGCCATGCGGGACGACAGCGGCGAGTTTCTCGGCACCCTCGAGGTGACCCAGGACATCGCCCCCCTCCGCGCTCTCGAGGGCGAGCGCCGTCTGCTTGCGGAAGCGCCCTCCGAAGGAGCCGGAGCATGATCATCAGCCCCGAGACCAAGGTCGGTGACCTCCTCGATGCCTACCCAGAGGCCGAGGCGGCGCTCATCGCCATCGCACCCAAATTCAAGGCGCTCAAGAACCCGGTGCTCCGGCGCACGGTGGCCAAGGTGGCGACCCTCGAACAGGCGGCGCGGGTCGCCGATATGCCGGTCAACGAACTCGTGCGTTCGCTGCGGCGGGCGCTCGGCCAGGATACTGGAGAGATCGCGGGTGGCGGAGCCGATCCGGCCGGCGGCGGCGATGCGCCGGTCTGGATCGCCGACGGCGCCAAGCACGAATTCGACGCGGATGCCATGCTCGCGAGGGGCGAGACCCCGGTCGGCAAGGTGAGCGAGAGCTCTTGCAGGCATGGCGGCCGGTGAGGCGATTCTCGTGCGCTCGACATTCCAGGTCGCCCCACTCATCGACGCCATGAAGGCCAAGGGCCACGAGGTCTTCACCCGCAAGACCGGCGAGGATGCGTGGGAGGCGTGGGTGCGGCGAGGACAGGGATAGCGAGTATCGCCCACGGGACGTGGGCGCCACAAAGGGCGCTGCGATGCTTGTAGCGCTGGCGTCCCGCCGGCGATGTTGGTGTACCGACGCGGGTTGGTTCCATCGCCCGCGAGACGTGGGCGCTACAAAGGGCGCTGCGATGCTTGTAGCGCCGGCGTCCCGCCGGCGATGGTGGTGTACCGACGCGGGTTGGTTCCATCGCCCGCGAGACGTGGTCGCTACAAAGGGCGCTGCGATGCTTGTAGCGCTGGCGTCCCGCCGGCGATGTTGGTGTACCGATGCGGGTTGGTTCCATCGCCCACGAGACGTGGGCGCTACAAAGGGCGCTGCGATGCTTGTAGCGCCGGCGTCCCGCCGGCGATGGTGGTGTACCGATGCGGGTTGGTTCCATCGCCCGCGGGACGCGGGCGCTACAAAGGGCGCTGCGATGCTTGTAGCGCTGGCGTCCCGCCGGCGATGGTGGTGTACCGCAGCGGGTTGGTTCCATCGCCCGCGGGGACGCGGGCGCTACAAAGGGCGCTGCGATGCTTGTAGCGCCGGCGTCCCGCCGGCGATGGTGGTGTACCGATGCGGGTTGGTTCCATCGCCCGCGGGGACGCGGGCGCTACAAAGGGCGCTGCGATGCTTGTAGCGCTGGCGTCCCGCCGGCGATGTTGGTGTACCGACGCGGGTTGGTTCCATCGCCCCGAGACGTGGGCGCCATCGCGAGGTCGCTGCGATGCGTTGATTAGAGCGCTGGCGTCCCGCCGGCGATGTTGGTGTACCGACGGCGGCCTGTTTCGTAGCCCAGGAGAAATGGACCTCGTGGCGCTACCCGAGGGAGCCCGGTAGCGCCATTGTGCGGGGCGCGGGGCGGAGCCGGGTGGTGGTTCCAGCACAATGGCGTACCCGGCACCCCGATGGGGCGCGGTTTTCCGCGTGGCCTGGTCGACTTCGGTTGTTGATGGGTTTCCTGAACGGGTGGGAGGCCCGTTATTGACCGTGGACTTTGGCCAGGTACTTATTGGGTAATCGCGAGTCGTGAGGCTTGTGGCCCCGGATTTTCGGGACTCTGATCTTGGTGAGTTCGCGATTACGCAGGTGTTGCTGGAAAAACCCGGGACCATATCGCGTGACAAACGAGAGCGGCGTTGGACTGGTGTGCGGCGCGACGCGGATCGACGAGGGCTCTGATGGGCCGGCGGGACGCCGGCCCTACAATCATCGCAAATGTAATCTCGGGTGGAGGAGACGCCGGATCATGGCTCGGACGTCGTCGAAGAGTTGGAGAGTGGTGGAGGTTCGCGTGTTGTCGATTGCGCCTGCTCCGACGAGTAGACGCAGGTGGGTATCGACCTCCTTCGCGGAGCCGTAGGCGATTCGGTAGTGGTGGAGTCGGTCTCGGCCCGAGCGACCGGCGCCACGGTCACGGTCACGGAGTGCTGTCAGCCCCGGCCTTCTGGGCCGCCGGGACGCATTGACGTCCCGGCGGCCCAGCGTCGCGCCATCGGCGTGGTCGCTCGTGGGTTGATTGAGAGCGCTGCGACCACGCCGATGGCGCGACGGCGGCCTGTCTCGTAGCCGGGAGAGATGACCTCGTGGCGCTACCCGAGGGAGCCCGGTAGCGCCATTGTGCGCAGCGCGGAGCGATGCCGGAAGGTGGTTCCGGCACAATGGCGTACCCGGCACCCCGATGGGGGGCGGTTTTCCGCGTGGCCTGGTCGGCTTCGGTTGCGGAAACGGAAACGGATACAGATACGGTCACGGTCACGGGTATGATGTCCCTATCGCCAGCGAAACGGAGACGAAAATGGCCTTAGATACCCAGGACGCCTCGCTCACGCCAGATGAAATATTCGCCATCGAACGACCGGATTCGTCGCTAATGAGCTACTACGTACTGGCGTCGTTGGTGGCGGGACCGTTCTTCCCCTTTGTTCTGGTGCCGCTCTATTTCCGCTATCACACCATGCGCTACCGATTCTCGGACGAGGGCGTTTCCATGCGGTGGGGAATTCTCTTCCGCAAGGAGATCAACCTCACCTTCGCCAGGATTCAGGACATC
Source organism: uncultured Acidobacteriota bacterium (assembly GCA_963753035.1). GTDB lineage: Bacteria > Acidobacteriota > Thermoanaerobaculia > Thermoanaerobaculales > Sulfomarinibacteraceae > JAHECW01. The sequence goes on from CAVWAW010000016.1 coordinate 159,450, forward strand.
CACCTGACGAGCAATTTTGTCGAACGGTGGTTGGGTCTGGCGCGGATCCAGATCCAGACCGCGAGCGGCAGCGCCAAGGCCGAGATGACCATCGAAGGGATCACCGAGTGCCGCGCGTTGCGTGATTTTCTCTACGCGCGGATGCGTGGTGCCAAGGGGCTCGCTTCCATTGATGCAACATCGAAGCTGATTGCTCAGCCCGCTGCCGCTCCATCGACCGAGGTGGCGGGGGTCCTTCGCGAAGCCGTCGCGGAACTCCGGGCGATTCGCGCTGAGCTGGAGCGGCGGCCGGTTGCCGGGAATGGGAATCGACACCATGGCTGAGGGAGTCTTGACCAGTCTGATCGCCCGTTTCCTCAAGGTGCCACCCGAACCCGAGCCACCCATGGGCAGTCCTGGATCGGTGCGGGTCTTCAATGCAGCGTCGGGCTACTACCGTTATCGCATGGTGAAATGGGCGCTTGCCCAGGCGAGCACTTTCATCGGTCTGATCATCGGTCTTGGCTTCCTCGCCGGCGGGATTGAGTTCGCGGCCATCCCCATGTCCCGGGAACTAGCGGTCCTGCTCGAAGCGACTGGTATTGGGCTCTTCATCGTCCAGCTGCCTCTGTCCTTCCTGATGGTTCGACTCGACTACCGCTACCGTTGGTACATGATCACCGATACCAGCCTCCGGATCCGTGAGGGGCTCATGAGCGTGCGCGAACGGACGATGACCTTTGCCAACATCCAGAACCTGTCCCTGCGTCAAGGACCGATCCAGCGGGTTTTCGGGATCTCTGATCTCCAGGTTCGAACCGCGGGCGGCGGCTCAGATGTCGCCGGTGAGTCGAAGAAGGAACTGGCCGAGGCGTTGAACATGCACGTCGGGTACTTCCGTGGGGTGGACAATGCCGAGGAGATCCGCGACGTGATCCTCAATCATATGCGAGGGCTTCGTGATTCGGGTCTCGGCGACCCCGACGAACCAGCGGCGGCGACCGCAGCGGCATCGAGCGCGGCTGTCGACTCGAACGAACTCTTGGCCGTTGCCCAGGAGATGCTCGTCGAATCGAAGCGGCTCAGAGCGGTTCTGACGAGCTGACCCGGGACCTGAGTATCTCAAGCAGGAACGGGTGGAGTGTTAAGGCGAGTCGGCGTTGCCCTTCCGTTGTGGGATGGAGGCCGTCGGGTTGGAGCAGGGTCGGATCGGCGCCGACCTCGCGAACAAAGCCGGGGACAAGGAACGCTCCCTCCTCTTCGGCGACGCGCGGGTAGATTTCGGCGAAGGAGGTGGCGTAGTCGGGGCCGTAATTGGTGGGGACATCCATCCCGAGGAGGACGACCTCGGCGCCGGTTTCGCGGCCGAGCCGGACGATTTCACGGAGGTTCTTCTCGGTGTTCTCCAGAGGCTGGCCGCGGAGGGCGTCGTTGCCGCCGAGCTCGACGACGAGGATCTCGGCCGGTTGTTGGAGGACCCAGTCGACCCGGGAGAGACCACCGGCCGTCGTATCGCCGCTGACCCCTGCGTTGATGATGTCGACATCGAATCCCTCGGTTCGAAGGAGCGATTCCGCGACTGCGGGAAAAGCCTCGGCCTCGGCGAGACCGAGACCCGCGGCCAAGCTGTCGCCGAGCACGACGATGCGAGTGGCGGCGGCGACCTCGACCACAGGGGCGACCGTCGGTGCCGCAGGCTGCGTCGAAGAAGGTGGGGGACCGCCGCAACCGATGACCAGCGCTGCTAGGGTGGCCAGGAGAAACGGATTCTGCCGAGATGAAATGATTTGCATCATGGGAACGATTGTAGCGGTGTGACGAAGGAACGGAGTGGCTTCAAAGATGGATGAAACGCAATTGCTCTCGCTCGAAGGCGTCGGGCGACAACTGCCCTCGGGTGGAAAGATGCTGACGATTCTCGACGCCATCGATCTCGAGATCGCTGAAGGTGAGTTTGTCGCCGTGCTCGGTCCGTCGGGCAGCGGCAAGTCGACCCTGCTCGCCCTCATGGCGGGACTCGACCGTCCGAGCACCGGTACGATCTCGATCAAGGGCGAGCGCATCGACCGTCTGTCCGAAGACCGGCTCGCCCTGATGCGGCGTCACACCATCGGTTTTGTTTTCCAGTCGTTCCAGCTTCTGGGCAATTTCACCGCGCGGGAGAACGTGATGCTCCCCATGGAGCTCCTCGGACAATCGGACGCACGAAGACGAGCCGACGAGCTGCTCGCATCCGTGGGCCTGGCCGAACGGGGCCACCATTACCCGACGCAGCTTTCAGGCGGGGAACAGCAGCGCGTAGCCCTCGCCCGCGCCTTCGCCCCCAAGCCGGCGCTGCTGCTCGCTGACGAACCCACGGGTAATCTCGATGGCGCCACCGGTCGGGTGGTCCTCGATCTGCTCGCCGAGATGCGGGCCAGCGAAGGAGCCACCCTGGTGCTCGTGACCCACGATCCCGCGGTGGCGGCCCTCGCCGATCGCCGGATCCACCTTCGTGATGGTCGCATCGAACACGAAGAGACCAACTGAATGAGGTGGTTGGTCCTGGCCGCGCGCGAGTTTCGGGGATCGACCGGACGAATCGTTTTTTTTGCCGCGTGCCTCGCCGTCGGGGTCGCCGCGGTGGTGGCGGTTTCCGGACTGTCGAGCGCCCTCGATCAGACCATCAGGGCCCAGGCCCGGCAGCTCCTCGCAGCGGATCTCGCTGTCGGGAGCCGGCGGCCCATCGCGGATGAGATCCTCGCCGCCATCGACGGGTTGGTTGGCGCGCGGCGCGTCCAGGTGTGTGAATTGCCAAGCGTCGTGACCGGGGTGCCCGGAGATGACGGCGATGGTGCGCCCGGCGCCTCGGTGCTGAGTGAACTCAAGGCGGTGGGGGAGGGCTATCCCTTCTACGGCGAACTCGTGATCCAGCCCGCGCGTCCCCTCGATGAGCTCCTCGACGAGCGCCACGTCGTGGTCGCCCCGGAGCTTCTGGTCAGGCTCGATCTCGATGTCGGCGAGGACCTGATGATCGGTGGCGAGAGCTTCACCATCGCGGGCACCGTCTCCGCAGAACCGGATCGAATGGGAGCGTCCTTCTCGTTCGGACCGCGGGTGCTGCTCTCGGTGGCGGCGCTCGAGCGGACCGGGTTGGCCGGTCTCGGCAGCAGGGTGAAATATACGGTTCTGGTTCGGTTGCCCGATGGCACTGCCCCCGATGAACTCGCGGCCGCGGCGGCGTCCATCAGGAGCGCCATAGCAAATCCTGAGTTTGTCGAACTCGAGACCGCGTCGGACGCGCAGCCGACGTTGCGCTCGGGTCTCGGTCGGGTCGAGCGCTTCCTCGGTCTCGTTGCGCTGCTTTCGTTGCTCATCGGTGGGATCGGGGTCGCTCAAGCCGTTCGAGCGTGGCTGGCGGGGCGACTCGACGCCATCGCCGTCCTGCGCGCGATGGGTGTGCGTCCGCGGGAGGTCTTTGGTCTCTACCTGGGCCAGACCGCGCTGCTGGCGCTGCTCGGGAGCGTCGTCGGAGCGGTGGCGGGGACCCTGGTGGCCCGAGCGGTGCCGACGATGGTCTCGGGTCTCCTGCCGGTCGAGGTGGTGGTCGGTTGGCAGCCCATCGCCATGGTGCGGGGAATCGCCTTGGGTCTCGGCGTCGCGCTGCTCTTCGGACTCAGACCGCTGGTGGACGCCATGCGGGTGCCGCCGATCCGGGTCCTTCGCCGCGATGCCGATCCACTCCCCATCAGTCGGGTGATGGGAGTTTTGTTGTCATCGATTCTTTTGGTCGGCATCACCGCCACCGCCTCGGCCCAATCGGGTTCGTTGCTCCGGGGATTGCAGTTCTCGGCCGGCCTCGTCGTCGCCACTGGGGTTCTCGCGGGTTCGGCGTATCTCGTCGTTCGATTGACAGGCAGAGCCCCGCGCGACCACGGCTCGGTCACCCTGCGACACGGTCTAGCCGCCCTTGCTCGACCAGGATCGGGGACCCTCGGCGCCATCGTCGCACTCGGTCTCGGGGTGCTGACCGTGGTCGGGATGTGGCTCATTCAGGATCGGCTCTCGGCACAGCTCAGAGCCGATCTTCCCGATCAGGCGCCGACGGTGTTTCTGGTCGACATCCAACCCGACCAATGGGAGGGTGTCGAGGAGAGTCTCGTCGTGGCCGGGGCCGAGAGCATCGACTCGGTGGAAGTTGTGATGGGGCGCCTCGCGTCCATCAACGGGGTTCCGGTTGCCGAGCTTGCGGTGGACGAGAACGACCGTTCGAGCGATCGCCGGTGGGTGCTCACCCGGGAGCAGCGCTTGACTTCGATGGCCACGCTGCCGGAGGACAACGTTATCGTCGACGGCGCCTTGTGGGTCCACCAGGATCGCGCAGAAGTGTCCATCGAAGCAGACTTCGCCCGTGACCTTGGGGTCGCGGTGGGCGACAGCATCGTCTTCGACATTCAGGGAGTCCCGGTGGAGCTGCTCGTCAGCAGCATTCGTACGGTCGAGTGGGAGAGTTTCTCGATCAACTTCTTTCTGGTGGTGGAACCCGGCGTCCTCGATCGGGCCCCGCGATTCCGCATCGCGACCGCTCGGCTGGACGCCACGGAGGAACTTCCGCTCCAGAACCGGCTCGCCGCGGCGTTTCCGAACGTGACGGTGTTGCGGATCCGAGACGTCCTCGAGAAGGTCGTCGGAATTCTCGAACAGCTGGGCAACGGAATTCGTTTCCTCGGCGCGTTCACCGTTCTCGCCGGGATCGCCATCCTCGCCGGTGCGGTGAGCGCGGGCGCCATCCGACGCGGTCGCCAGGTGGCCCTTTTCAAAACCCTCGGGATGACCCGAGCGCAGGTGGTTTCGGTGTTTGCGGTCGAGTACGCCCTCGTCGGCCTGGTGGCCGGCGTTCTCGGCACTGTCGGTGCGGTGGTCATGGCCTGGGCGGTCGTTCGCTTTGGTTTCCAGATCGCGTGGGCCTGGCACCCCGGCGCTCTCATGGTGGCACTCGCTGCGACGGTTGTGTTGAGCGTCGTCGCGGGTCTCGCCGCGAGCGCCCGGGCGTTGACCGTCCGGCCCCTGGCGGTGCTCCGTCAGGGAGACTGAGATCCCGGCGTACAATCGGAGGGATGGAACTGCACCGTTGATCGTGGATGCTCATGCGGATGCCGGCAACGATCGGATTCGACGCGGATTTGCCCGAGTTCGCCTTCGCCCGCTGACGGGCCTGCTCTGTCTCGTGTTGCTCGGTGGTTCAGTGTCTGCACAGAGTACTTTTTACGATGCCTATGAGCTCGGGCTGGCCCACGAACGGGCCGGGAGATGGTCGGCGGCCCTGGAGGCGTTTGAAACCGCGGCGCGGCTCCGACCGGAAGCCGGCCGGGATGTGCCGACCTTCGGCCGCGACACGATCTCGGTCTATGATCCATACGTCCATTTGGCCAGGGTCGAGATCGAACTGGGACACCACGAGCAGGCTTCGTCATCCCTGGATGCGGCTCGATCGGCCGGTATCAGCCCAGGCCCGGAGATCGACTCGCTGGCCGCCAGACTCGGTGAGGAGCCGGTTATTGAAGAGGCGATCACAGCTGCTCCGGTGACACCGATGCGGGTGGTCGTGGCCGAACCGACGAAAACACCGACGCGGAGATCAGAAGTTCCGGTTGCAAGAGAGGATACGTTCGTGCCCCCTCGCCCAACCGAGTCTTCGACATCGACCGAGGAAGTCGCCGATGAGGTTGAGAGCGATGTCGGCGGCGAGACTCCCGTAGCGGCTGCCGCCGACCCACCCGACAACGAGAACAAGGGAGGGGCGGGCATCCTCCTGGTTGTCGTGATCAGCGCGGTTGTGGTGTTTCTCGTGCTTCGTCGTCGTCGGGCGGGTCATCCATCAGTCGAACGACCCGAATACGACACCACTCCGACTCGACGAGTGGACACATCCGCCAGCGCGGCTCCGGACACCGAGCCTCCCTCGGTGGTCGGCCTCCCCAAAATTGGTGGCTATCGCGTGCTCGGCCGGCTGGGTCGTGGGGGAATGGCGACCGCTTTCAGGGCCGAGCAGACGCGAGACGGTCAGACCGTGGTCTTGAAGATTCCCCATGAACACCTCCTGGATGACCGTGAATTCGTCGAGCGTTTTCTCCGTGAGGGTTCCCTAGGGGCGACGATTCACCACCCGAACATCATTCGCATCTTCGAGGCGGGAACCTACGAGCGAACCCCCTTTATCGCGATGGAACTGGTCGACGGGGAGACCCTCGAGTCCCGGCTGGCTCGCGATGGCGCATTGCCGGCGCCCGAAGCGTTGGAGATCGCTCGCGGCATCGCTCTCGCCCTCGATTATGCCCATGTCAAGGGCGTCGTCCACCGGGACATCAAACCCGACAATGTGATGCTGCTCGTCGACGGCTCGGTCAAGGTGATGGACTTCGGGATTGCGCGGGTCGACGCGGCACCGGGGCTCACCTCGACCCACACCTATCTTGGGACCCCGCTCTACAGCGCCCCCGAGGCCATCGACCCGGGGCAGGTCGGACCCCACAGCGATCTCTACAGCCTGGGCATCGTGCTCTACCGCATGCTCTCCAACCGGGTGCCGTTCGAAGCTCCGAGTCCGCTCAAGGTCGTGGAGTTGCATCGAACGGCGCCGCTGCCTCCGCTGGCTCCAGACCTCGGGATACCGGCGCCGGTGGAAGCGATGGTCCGTCGTCTGACCGCCAAACGAAAGGAAGACCGCTATCCATCGGCGGAGTCCTTCCTCGACGATCTCAATCGCTATCTGACCGGGAGAGCGGCTCGCTGACCTCCTCGAGCGACAGGCGACTGACGGCCTTGCTGGCAAGTCGATGGGTCTCGGGTCTGTCGGCGGTGGCCTTGAGGGTCTGTTCTGCCACGGCAAAGCGGAGAAACCCCCGGTCGATATCCCATTTCGCGGTTCCGGTCACTTCGTATCGCCCGTGCACGATGTGGAGGAGCTTACCGTCCTGCATCCGGATATCACTGTCGACAAGGTTGAGTTCCCCCTGCGCCTCGATGACGAGGACGTCGGCTCCATCAATCTCTTCGGTGCCGATGACGTTGATTCCGACAACCACATGCAGCGGGTCTCCGGTGGCGCCCGGAATCTCAACGTCGAAGTCCTGGGTCCAACTGCTGCCGACGGTCATTGGGACGGCGGGGGCCGCCGTCACGACAAACCACACCCTGGGATCGACCCCAGGGAGGAGAAAGAGGGCGATGCCCTCGATGCCGGTGGAGGCCGTCGGCTGGAACTGCGGGCCGAGGGTGACGGTCATGGGCTTGGCAAACGGCGTGGCTGGGCCCGGTTTGGTCCAGTTCTTTCCCAGCAGGTAGCTGACCTCGGTCGGGGTGGCTCGGATCCCCAACTTCCCCTTGGAACTCTCACCGATGCTCTCGAGGCGTTGCCTTCGAGATCAAAGAGACAGCCGCCATCGTCCGTGAGGTCTTTCGCGTCGAGCACGAAATCGAAGTCGGTGGTCATCTTGACCCAATCTGAACCCTTGACCGCGGGTGACCAGCTGAGCTCGTTCTCGAGGTGCCAGGAGTATTGGAGGCGTTCTCCCTGACGATAAGAGGGTTTGATCGTCACCGTCTCGCCGGCAGATGCGGTCAAGGCCGGAACCGCCGTGATGACGGATACGGCGATCGCCGCTGTGAGCAAGATGCGAGAGTCGCGGCGCCGGCGGCGTTGACTCCAATCGTAGGTCGCCATGAAATACCTCCGCCCCGAGACTCGGGCTTTCTCAGTGTGACACAACCCTGCTATTGCCCTGGTGCAGAATTGATGAGCCGATCGACACTTCAGTTCTTTGCGGCCGTCGCCTCGAGCATCTCACTCGAGACGAGATCGGTGGACGACGGATCGATCGCTCAGTTGCCGGCGATATAGACCGCGTCACCGGTGGCGTTGTCCACCACCGAGGCAAATGCGAGGAACGATCCCGACGAATCGAGATCTCGAGATTGACGCACATCAAGGATCGAGATCGGTTCTCAGTGGTAGGATCGCGACATGCAACACGTATTATTTCAAAAGGGCTTTCGTCCGTTCTTCCTCCTCGGTGGTCTTCTCGGCGCGGGTCTGATTCCGTGGTGGGCGTTCCACTACGACGCCGAACTGACCGGCGAGCCCGGGCTCGAAGGCATCGGCTGGCACAGCCACGAGATGATCTTCGGATTCACCTGCGCCATCCTTGCCGGGTTTCTTCTCACCGCGGTGGAGAACTGGACCGGCAGAACAACGGCGAAGGGCGTTCTGCTGGCGGTGCTCGTCGGGCTCTGGGGCGTCGGGCGTCTGGTCGGGGTGGGGGGCGTCACCGCAACCATCGCCGGGATGGCGGAGCTCAGCTTTCTGCCGGTGTTGACGGTGGTTCTGGCGATCCCGCTCATCCTGAGCTCGAGCAAGCGGAACTATCAGATTCTGGCCCTGCTGCCGATGCTCTGGCTCTGCGACGCCCACCACCACATGCGGGCGTCGGGCCTGTTGCCGCAGTCATATCTGCGGAGTGATCTCGTGGCCGTGGACCTCATTGTCGTGATTCTCATCATCATCACCGGCCGCATCGTGCCGCTCTTCACCCGCAACGCGCTCGAAAACGATCGCGTGCGCGCCATTCCCCTGCTCAACATCGCGGCGACGGTGGCCGCATTCCTCGTCGTAGTGGTCGAGGTGGTGGCGCCGGGTTCGGCGGCCATGGTAGTTGCAGCCGGTCTGGCAGGGTTGTTGGTCCTTGCTCGGTCGTTCACGTGGGGTTCTCTTCGAACCGTCGCGAAACCGATCCTCTGGGTGCTCCATCTCGGCTACGCGTGGATCTGGATCGGCTTGTTGCTCAAGGCCGCTTCGGCGGCGGGTTTCATGATCCCACCCAGCGCCGCGACCCACGCGCTCACCGCCGGGGCCATCGGGACCCTGACCCTCGGGATGATGGCGCGGGTGACTCTGGGTCACACCGGCCGCACGCTTCAGGTCTCGCCGTTCATGGTTGCGGGATTTGTCGCCATCACAGCGAGTGCAATGATCCGGGTCCTCGGTCCGTGGTTCCGAGCCGATCTGACGGCAACCATGCTCACCGTGTCCGCGGGTCTCTGGGCTGCGGCGTTTTTGATCTACGTCGTGGTCAACGCGAAGTACCTGGTCACGCCGCGGCCCGATGGGAAAGCGGGCTAATCGAATTATGAGATATGAATTTTGAATTATGAATTACATCCCAGCGCCCTCACAGAAGGTGCGATGCAATTCATCATTCATCATTCATCATTCATCATTCTTTTTGATGATCCTGATGACCTCAACGAGAATCTCGTCGAACCCCGGGCCCATCTGATTCTGGTTGCCGGTCGCGGCAAGGGTGAGATCGAGTTCGGGGACGTGGACCGCCATGGTTCCCCAGAACCCGGTGTGGTGGTAGGTGGCGTATCCCTCGGTCTCGAGGACCCACACGCCCATCCGGTAGGCTCCGGGCGGCAGCGAGCGCTCGGTGGCTGTCGGACTCACTACGGCGCCCTCGATCGTGCTGAGCATGATGTCGACGGTTCCCGGATCCGAGTAGACCTCGCCCCTGAAGATGGCGCCGTGAAAACGCGCGAGATCGCCCATGGTCGTGGCGATCCCGCCACCGCCGTAGAGATCGAAGTAGGGGAGGAAACCGGTGACATCGAGATCGCCGAGATACTGGTGCGCCCGGTCGGCCACGCCCTCCGGGCATGGGCTCGAGGATCTCCCACCAGGTCTCGTCCAGTCCGAGTTTCTCGAAGCCGACCAACCCGCGCACCGCTTCGGCCAGGCTCTGCCCGGTGACGTTCTCGATGATCGTCCCGAGCAGGACATAACCCGAATCCGAGTAGCTGTAGATCTCGCTCGGGCCGGCGAGGGGCTCGCACCAGTCGACGAGACAGCGGATCTGCTCGTTTGGGGTCCAGTGGTGATTGGGATCGGCCACGATCGCCTCGGTGTACTCCTCGGCCCCGCCGTGGTCGTCGAGTCCACCTGTGTGGGTCAGGAGGTGGCGGATGGTGATGGCTGACGGATCGTAGCCGTCCGACTCCAAAAGCGCTGAGAGTTCGGGATCGAGGGAGTCGACGATGGCGGTGTCGAGGTCGATCTTCCCCTTCTCGGCCAATCGGAGAACCGCCGCGGCCACATAGGTTTTGGTGTTGCTGGCGATTCGCACCGGGTTAGCCGGGGTCATGGGCGTCCCGGCATCAGGGTCGGCGAGGCCGGCCGCGCCCTCCCATTCGATGCCCAGAGTCGGCGAGATCACCGCAAGAGCGACTCCGTGGATGTTCTCGTCTTCGGCGACAACCGAATCGACAAGAGCTTGGAAGGCCGGACCCGGATCCGTCGGCGCGGCCGGTTCATCGGGGGTCGAGCAGCTGATGGCGAAAATGGGGATGATGATCATGAGAATGATGTCGCGTGCGTTCGATCGCATTGCGCCTCCGTTGAGGGAGTGTAGCCGGTCCATATGCTCGTGGCTCGGACCCGGTTTTTCATTTCCTTCGAAATACGAGAATCTGGTTGTTTGCGGGCATCTCAACCCGCTCGTCGAGGACGAATCCTTCGGCGGCGTCGCGGATGTCGTCGAGATCACGGACACCCCAACTCGGGTCGCGACCGCGGAGGTTCTCGTCAAAGGCGGCGTTGCTCGGCGCGGTGTGTTCGCCGGCGATCCGGAACGGACCATAAAAGATCAGCATTCCACCCGGAGCGAGATGCCTACTGGCTCCGGCAAGGAGACCGAGACAGCACTCCCAGGGCGTGATGTGGATCATGTTGGAGCTGAAGACGACATCGACCGTTGGGATGTTCCACTCATCTTCGAGGACATCGAGCCGGCGCGGTTCGAGGAGGTTCGAGCAACTCGAGTCCTCTCGCCACGCTCTGATCGATGCCAGCCGTTCTTCGTCGATATCTGTGGACAACCAGGTGATGCCGGGGAGGTTTTCCGAAAAGTAGACGGCGTGCTGGCCGGATCCGCCGGCGATCTCGAGCACCGTTCCGCCCGGGGTCAGAATTCTCCGCAAGACATCGAGGATCGGTTGTTTGTTGCGTTCAGAAGAAGGGTGTTCGAGTTTGGTCATGGCCAATGCTCGGCGGCCTGGGATGATAAATCAAGTCATGGAGCGACGTATCCGTACGCTCCGACATCGGGTTGGGCGTCCCGTGGGGTGCCTTCAACATCGTGCGTGGTGGCGCCGTCGGTACTGCCGGTGTCGATGGCCGGCGACGAGACCGCCAGGCTGAGAGTGATTCCGGGTCTTCGGTTTGAAAAAGTGGTACCCTGCATCCGTTATTTGACACCTGCCGCGTACGGCAGCATCTCAGGAGGATGGGTATGAAAAAGTTGATGTTTGTGTTGGCGACTGTGGTTCTGGGCGTGACGATGGGTTGTGGTGGGTCTTCCACCGAGGCTCCCGCCGTGGTTGAAGAAGTGGTCGTCGAAGAGGCCGTGGAAGAGGTGGTCGTGGCGCGCAACGACATGATCTTCACATGCTCGTGCGGACCCGACTGTGAGTGCGGCGCGGCTTCCATGACCGGGGGAACCTGCGACTGCGGATCCGATCTGGTTGCGGGCCATCTCGTCAAGGTCGATGGTAACGTTGCCCTGGTTTGTGCCTGTGACGGGGATTGCACCTGCGAAATCGACGCCGAGGACGAGACCAAGTGCGGTTGCGGCCAAGATGTCAAGAAGGTCAATCTCGAGGGCAAGGGACTCTACTACTGCAACTGCGGCGGTTCGTGCACGTGCAATCACGTGTCGGCCGAGCCTGGGAAATGCGGCTGCGGCATGGATCTCGTCACGAGCTGAAACCGGATCCGCCGGGAAGAACAAAGTCGCGGGTCATCCGGCCCGCGGATGAGAGATCGATTCGCGCCGGCGAACCAGCCGGCACTGAGGACCGATGGCGTTTCGCCATCGGTTTTTAGTTTTTTCTCGCCTCCCGGGTTAGGCTTGCCGGACCAGAAGCGATTGCAGGGAGGCCGAGATGGCCAAGGTGAACGAAGACTGGCGAGTGCTGAGGCATGGATCCATTGACCGGCTCGAGCCGAATCTGTGGTGTGTGACCGGGACCCTGCCGGGGATGTCGCTGAAACGGGTCATGACCCTGATCAGGCTCGGTGACGGCAGGATCGTCATCCACAGCGCGGTCGCGCTCGATGAGCCGGCCATGGGCGAGATCGAAGTCTGGGGCAAACCGGCGGTGCTCCTCGTGCCGAATGCATACCACCGACTCGACGCCCCTGCCTACCTCGCGCGTTATCCCGATCTGAAGGTGTACTGTCCCCGCGGTTCCCGGACCAAGGTGGAAGAGGTGATCAGGGTCGATGGCGACTATGACGATCTTGCGGCTGACGATTCGTTGGCCCTCGAGCATCTCGATGGAGTTCGCAAGGTCGAAGGGGTGATTACCGTGCGCTCGGACTCGGGTACCACCCTCGTTTTCAACGATGCCGTCTTCAATATGCCCCACGGCCGCGGTGTGCCGGGGTTCATCTTCCGTCACATCACCGGGTCCACCGGTGGGCCGCGGGTGACGAGGTTGTTTCGAGTGCTGGGTGTCAAGGACAAACCGGCGCTCCGAGCTCACCTGGAACGGCTGGCCGAGACGCCGGATCTCAAGCGGATCGTGGTCTCCCACCACCTGCCGATCATCGTCGATCCCGCAGAAACCCTGCGGGGCGTCGCGGCAGCGCTTTGATCGCGATCAAAACCCGACGGGTCGAGGCCAACGGCCTCGACTTCGAGGTCGCCGTGTGTGGCGACGGCCCGAAATTCGCACTCCTGCTGCACGGCTTTCCCGAGTGCAACTACTCCTGGCGTCAGCAGATGCCGCTGTTGGCGGAGAAGGGCTACACCGCCTGGGCGCCGAATCTCCGCGGCTACGGCGGAACGACCCGGCCGAGCGAGGTCCGCGACTACCGGATGCGGCACCTCGCCGATGACGTTGCCGGGCTCATCGACGCCGCCGGCGCCGAGGAAACCCTGCTCATCGCCCACGACTGGGGTGGGGCCATCGCCTGGCTCTTCGCCCTCGCCGAGATTCGCCCCCTCGAACGGCTGATCGTCATGAATATCCCGCACCCGAGACGCTTCCGCAGCGGACTCAGGACATGGAGGCAGCTCAGGCGTTCGTGGTACATCTTTTTCTTTCAGGTTCCATGGCTGCCCGAACGCCTCCTCGGCGCCAACGGCGCGCGCCGGGTTTCGGGCATGATCCGTGGATCGGCCGCGGCCAAGGACCGGTTCCCGGGCGAGGTCCTCGAGGTTTACCGGAAGAACGCGGCGCAACCCGGCGCCATCGCCGCGATGCTTGCCTACTACCGCGCCTATATCCGATATGGGGTCGACGAGGATCTCGCCCGCGCCGTGTACAAGAACCTCGAGACTCCGACCCTCATGATCTGGGGCGAGGAGGACACCGCCCTCGGCCGCGAACTCACCATCGGCACCGAGGAACTTGTCAGCGATCTCACCTTGCGGTATCTCCCGGGCGTGTCCCACTGGGTGCAGCAGGAAGCCCCAGAGATCGTCAACGCCATGATCGAAGCCTGGCTCGATGGAAGCGAAGTTCCCGAAGCGAGCGAAATCGTTTCTTAACGCAGAGACGCAGAGCCATCGCACCATCGCAGGGTTGCACCGCAAGGAACGCCAAGCGCAACCATCGCAAAGATGCCAAGTCATCGCATTTGAGAGCAGGACTCGGATCCGGTGCAATTGTCGACTTCGTACGTTGGCGGTGGTGGATTCAGTCCATTGTTTGAAACGCAAAGAGCGCAATGATCGCAAAGATCGTCGCAAAGTGATCATTTCAACGAACTATCGCAACCTGTCAATTGCGTTGGGATCTCGAAGAAATGCCGTGATGTTGCGATGGGTCAATCATGCGATGGCCTTTGCGATGGTCTTGGCGTTCTTGGCGTTCTTTGCGGTGAAACTACGATGAGATGATGCGATGGTGGGACGGGCCAATGAGCTTTGGCCCGACATCCCTTGCGTTCTTGCGGTTCAATCACCGCCAGCCGTCGCGGAGGACGCGTTCCATGTTGAGTCCGAGGATCTTCTCGATCTCGATATCGCTGAACCCCGAATCGAGGAGCGCCTGGGTCAGCTTCGGCATTTCGGCGATGTCCTTGAGATCGTCCGGGGGATCCGTGAAACCGTCAAAGTCCGAGCCGATGGCGGCGCTGTCGATGCCGCCGACCTCGGTGATCTGCCGGATGGTGGCGACGATCGCGTCGAGACCGTTCTTGTCCCCGTGTTCGCCGAGCCAGGTGTTCATGAAGATGACTGCGATGACGCCGCCGGTCGAGGCGATGTGACGGATCTCGTCCTCGGTGGGGCTCATGGGATCATCGGCCAGAGGTTGAACGCCGACGTGCGAGAAAACCAACGGCCTCCGGCCGCCGCAAATCCCATATGCCTGGTGGCGGGCTTTCGGAGTGCAGTGCGTGAGATCGATGATCATCCCGAGGCGGAGCATCTCCTCGATCACCTGCGGCCCCAGGGGACCGAGTCCCGATTCGAGGTCCTTGGGTTGTTTGAAGCACCCGAACCTCTGCATTCCGGGTGGGATCCCCACCACCGGCGCCGCCACTTCATTGGCGTAGAAGTGTGCGAGCGTGAGCATGCAGACACCGCGGTTCCACAGCGCCTCGACGTTTTCGGCACGTCCGCCCAGGCTGTGTGCGCCCTCGACCGAGTGCAGGATGGCGATGACGGAGTCGTTCTTTGCCCGACGCGCCTCTTCGGCGGAGCCCACCACTCTCGCAAGCACTCTGCCGCGGCTGTTCGCCCGGTCGATGGCCGTTTCGAAATCATCGAGGATCTCGACGGTCCGCTCGAAGGGGTCACCCTTGAAGAGCCGCCGGATCCGCTTCGGCGCGATCTTCGAAAGGAGTTTGAGTGCCGCACAGTCGGAGAGGAGCCCGGGTTCGGGTAGGTAGATGGATGAAATGAGCGCATCCACCCCGCCGGCGTTGGTCTTGGGCAGATCGACCCGCAGGGTGAATGGGTTGAATGCGCCGCCGCTTCGGTGTCTCTTGTGGAGTTTTTTTCCGAAGAGAACAGTCTTGAGCGAGGGGTGAACGTGGGTGTCGATGACCAGGGAGGAGGCGTGGAGCCGCCGGGCCTCCTCAGAGACCGTCACGGTGAACCCAGACCGGCGAAAACCGCCCTCAGCGGCCGGCTCTCGAGGACGCGAAGCGGCGGGTCCATGGGTTCGGCTGTCCAGAGGACGAGGCGGATCTCTCCTTCGGCGAGCTCGATGCCGGTGATGTCGCCGTTGGAGAAACAACAACACCCCGAGTTGAAATAGCAGCTCCGGTCGCGCCCTCCACCGGACGGGGGGCCGCTGCATGATTCGGTCTTGGCCCAGCCGATTTCTCGAGCGAGCCGTTCGGCGGCGTCCTGGTGGTCCGGTCGGGCGCAGAGATGATCCTGGATTCGCTCCAGGGTGGCCAGGTGGGGAAGCGAGACAAAGACCGGGTTGTGGGTGTGTCCGGCGATGAGGATGAGGTCGTTTCGCGCGGCGGCCCACTCGTACATGGCGCGGTCGTGCTTGCCGCGGATCTCGAAATCGGTCGCGGGTGTGTTGAGCGAAACCTTGAAAAGGCGCTGGATTGGCCGCCACACCCAGCGGACGAAGTGACGGCTCACTCCACCCCAACGGTCGCTCGATCCGGTCCCCTGGTGGCCGTGGACGAGAAAGACCTGCCCGATAGGGGTTCCGTCCTCCGTGACGGTGACGAGCAGACCTTCCGGCACCTCGATGGTTCCAAAATAGGGAGAGAGGAATTTGGCGACCTGGTCGGGATACTGCCAGAGATCGTCGTGGTTGCCCCAGATCTTGATAAAGCGCTCGCCGGTCGCGGTGTGAAAACGGTTCTCACTGTCGAGGATTTCCCGGTAGGTGGGAAGGACCTTTCTCGGCCAGCCTTCCCAGAGTTCCTCGGCGTCGCCAAGCACCACCAACCGGTAGCCGGCTTCATGATAGAAGTCGAGGGCCCGGCGGTAGGTGGTGGCGCTGACCCTGAAATCGTCGGCGTGATCACCCTGTCCCCGATGCAGATCGGAGAACACGATGATCCGGTCGTCCCGACTGTCCCAGCTTCGCCGAACGGCGCGGCCGAAGGCCGCGTCCAGTCCACGGGCGATCGATGCCTGATAGGAGAGCTCACTCACGGCGTAGTCCTCTGTTCGCGGCGCAGGGTGAGGATCGTCGCAACGACATCTTCCGGCAATCGGCGCTCCTCCGGGTTCAAACCGAGGCCGGCGAGATACCCGTCGAGATCGTCCTGGGCTGCGAGAAATTCGATGACATTTGCCGGGCGATACAGATCGAGTTGCGGGTGTTCTTCGGGCGCGGAACGGATCCTGTGGACGACCGAGCGATCGAGGACTGCGTTGGCGGTCTCAGAGTAACCCGTGATGCGGCGTTTGCCCTTGCCGGATCTCAGGCGCACGAATTCGAGTGCCTGATAGACGGGGCCCGTCGACCGGTACAACCGCGCCTGGGGGTAGGGATTGTAGGGTTTGACGAAGTCGCGGTCGACGGCGAGACCCGATGCTTCGGCTTCCTTGATGAGCCACCGGAATGGGATGTTCGCGAGTCCGTCATGGACATAGCCGCCGCCGATGTTGGAGTGACTGCCGGCGAACCAACGTTGCTCGAGGCTCTGATCACCTTCGGCCCCGCGCCACACCTCGGGTCTGAAGTCGTACCTCTGCTCGTCGATGGCGAGAGCTTGACGGGCGTTTCTGACGCACGCGGCCGGGGTGTCGGAAACAAAGAAGACCCGCCCGGCCGTTGATGTCTCTCGGGTTGCGTGGAAGCGAGAACCAAGGGCCATGACCGTGTCCCAGACACCGAGAAACTCGATGGTCACAGGAACCAACGGCCGGTCGGGACGACGACCGTCCGCGGTCGAGACCTCGCCGGGCCGGCCGGCGCCGCGGGTCCTGACGTAGTGGAGAAAGAAGAGGGGTCCGAAATAGGCGTCGGGTTTTGCCGGGAGGCCACCCAGCCAGTCCAGAAAATGGGTCAGGGCGCGCGCCTGGGCGGCGCCTCTGCTGAACCCGAAGATGAAGACCTGGTCTCCTTCGCGGTGATTGTGGGCGAGGAATCGGAACGCTTCTTCCACGTTGCTCTCAAACCCCGCGCCCCAACCTCCGCCAAGGACTCGATCGGCAAAGCTGAGCAGGGCGTTCGGTCGGCCCGGGTATTCGACCAGCGCGCCGATTCCGATGTCGTAGTACGTGATCTGCGGTCGCAGACTCGATGGGTCGGCGGGGAGCACCGCTCGGGCGAGCTTGAGGACGTTTGACGGCTTGAGCACGCTGCTGCCGTCGTCGCGCTGCTTAACCTGGTACGGGTTCTGCCAGGTCCCATCCAAGCATATAACTATTTTTTTCATAATAGTTTACGTTTCACTGTAACCCAATTGTCGAGATTCTGTAACTTCTATCCAACGTCTGCGCCGCGATGTTTGATTACAATTATAGCCATGACAGAATGTGGGGTGGCTCCTACCGTCACCCCCAAGGAGCCCTAGCCCACACAAAAGAAACCTCGCCTCGTATCACGAGGATCTGGCCACCATTCTGCGATACCATTGGTCCACTAGGGCTTAACAGAAATGAAAGACCTCATCGGTCGCACCCTCGGGCATTACCGCATCGTCGAGAAGATCGGCGCTGGTGGGATGGGTGAGGTGTACCGGGCTGCTGACGAAAGATCGGTCGGACGAGATGTCGCCATCAAGACGATACTCGGATGCGGTAGCTCGGTGATGAAAAACGAATGGGCACGGTTCGAGCGAGAAGCCAAGACTGCTGGCCTCGCTGAATCACCAGAGCATCGCCACGCTGCATGGGCTGGAGGAGGACGAGGGACAGAGGCTTCCTCGTGATGGAGCTTGCGGAGGGCACGACTCTGGCGAATCGGATAGCCCTTCGGCTCGATTCCCATCGATGAAGCTCTCGACTACGCCTGCCAGATAGCCGAAGGTCTCGAGGCCGCACACAAGAAAGGGAATTATCCACCGGGATCTCAAACCGGCCAATGTGATGTTGTCGTCCGAGGGGGGAATCAAAATCCTCGACTTCGGGCTCGCCAAGGCATTCGAGCCACCCGGTTCAGACCCTTCGAGCCCGGAATCGATGGCTGAATCACCAACGCTAACCGCTGCAATGACCCGCACCGGTGTCTTGCTCGGCACCGCGGCTTACATGAGCCCGGAGCAGGCAAGGGGAAAGCAGGCCGACAGACGTGCGGACGTGTGGGCTTTCGGCTGCGTGCTCTACGAGATGCTGACGGGGCGGAAGGCATTTGAGGCGGACGATTCCTCCGGAACCATGGCTGCAATCCTCAGGGACGAGCCTGATTGGTCTGCGCTCCCTGCCGCGACTCCCAGACGCTGTCCGAAGATTGCTGAACCGTTGCCTCACCAAAGATCCGCGTGATCGACTTCACGACATCGCCGACGCTCGAATCGAGCTCGTGAACCTCCCTATTGATGACAACGTTGGAGGTCTGGCAGAAGCCTCCCTCCGGAATCGCAAGGGGTTGCCGACCTGGTTGCCGTGGGGATTGGTCGCAGTGTTGGCGCCCCTTGTCATCGCAGGTGTCATCGGCTTGTCTCAGACAGACCCGCCACGAACTGTCAAGAAGGTGCTGGTTGGAGTGGAGCCTGCGAGCTGGCTGGGGAGCGGTAGAAGCGGTGGACCGCAATTCGAGAGTTCTCGATTGAGTCGAACGGCGATGGCGCTTTCACCCGATGGGCTTTTCCTGGTCTTCAGCGCGGGCGAGGACGATGACTCGAGGCTCTATCTGCGGGGAATGGACGAAATCTCAGCTTCGCCCATCACCGGCACCGAAGGAGGAATGAGCCCGTTTTTTTCGCCGGACGGAGAATGGATCGGGTTCTGGGCGAACGGCAGGCTGAAAAAAGTGCGAACCGATGGTGGTCCACCGATATCTGTATGTGCGGTCCCATCTCCACCCTGTGGTGCATCCTGGGGACCCGGCGGTACGATCGTGGTTGGACAAATGCGAGGACCGGTTCTCGAGGTTTCCGCCGACGGTGGCGCACCAGAAGAGGTGACATCACTCGCTGAGGGAGAATCGGGCCATCGTCACCCCCAACTCCTGGCCGGTGGGGATGCGCTGCTCTTCACAGTAGTGAAAAGGGAAAAGAAGAGAAACTCGAATGACACCAGGATCGTTGCGCAGTCTCTGAAAACCGGGAAACGAACAACATTGGTTGAGAACGGGGCCGATCCTCACTACGCAGAAACCGGACATCGCATCTACTGCCGCCTCGGTTCTCTGGTGGCGGCCCCATTCGATCCAACGCGCCTGGAGATCACGGGTGGTCCCGTGAGTGTCCGCGAGAGTGTCAGACAAGGTATCAACTCCGCCAATATGAATTGGGAAAGCCACAGCGGACAGTTCAGCGTCTCCTCCTCTGGAACGCTGGTCTACGTCCCCGGGGGAATCTGGCCCGACGATCAAACCTCGCTGCTTCGGGTGGATCGCGAGGGGCATGCAGAGCTGCTGCCCGTCCCACCGCGCCCGTATGTCAGCGTCCGGTATTCCCCGGACGGGACGCGAGTGGCGATAGCGATGTTGGGCACTCGGCATCAGGGTATTTGGGTTTACGAGATCTCTCGGGGAGCCATGACACCCATCACAACCGGGGGAAAGGCGGACCTTTGGCCGCTTTGGACGCCGGACGGGTCCCGACTGACATTTTCGTCGGATAGAACCGGTAGCGATAGCATCTACTGGATTCCTGCGGATGGAAGCGGTTCGGCGGAACGTCTCTTGAGTATAGAGAGAACAATGCCGGCGTCCTGGTCATCTGACGGTCAAGTGCTGGCGTTTCTAAAGGGGGTGGGAGATGGAGATCGCGACGTTTGGATGCTCCCGCACGTGGGAGAGCCTGAGCCTTTCATCGAGTCGTCGTTCAACGAACAGTGGCCGGCATTTTCTCCCGATGGCCGGTGGTTGGCCTACGTGTCGAACCAGTCCGGTGAAGACCAGGTCTATGTCACACCGTATCCCGGCCCGGGACCCAGAGTTCAGGTCTCCGTCGATGCCGGCTCGTCTCCGTGTTGGGCGCCGGACGGTCGGGAACTCTTCTTTCTGAATCTACTCGGCGTACGACGAGGGAATGATCTCGATGTGGGCGGTGGACGTCACCACCGGAAGAGATTTCGAGGCCGGTAAACCCAGGATGCTTTTCAACGGCAAATACCAGATCTCGGTGCCCGTCAGGGGCTACGACATCGCACCCGATGGGCAGGCATTCTTGTTAATCAGTAAATCAAGCAGCCCGGAGCAGTCCGTCACACATCTCAACGTGACGTTCAACTTCTTCGACGAGCTCAAGCAGCTGGCGCCCGCGAACTGAACATGATCAACACCTCCGTCTCTCGATACTGGAACGTCGAGCACCTCTGCCACGTCCCGTCGAGACAGATCACGATGCGCTTTCGGTCGTTCATGGGTCTTGCACCCACTATGGCCGAGCCGGTGGAATCACGCAAGACGAGATCGACGACCACCGCCGCCGCCGCCGCGAACGCCAACGCCGCACCAAGGGTCGCAGCGAAGCTCACCGACACGACTCCCAGCGCCGACCCGAACATTGCCCCGGCCGCGATGGTCAGCACCGAAGCCGGAACCGAGCGCCGTATCGACGACAGCGTCGGGTCCGAGGGTCACGAATCACTGATGAGGTCGATGATCTGGTCCAGGTTTCGGTTCGACCGGAGGCCGCATTCATCAACACTGTTGTCAGCGAACGTTTTTCGCCTGATCGATCTATCAGGATCCGCCTTCTGACGCAGACCGAGGCCCTTCCCGGCGGCGACGTTGTGGCAAATGAGCTCGACGATCTCGAAAATCCTGTCGTCGCCGGGCGCCTCTCTTGCGTCCCCAAAGACGTCATCCGGCCGGCGATCAATTCGATCGATCCCAAGGACGACATCTGTCGGTGACCTCCGGTCGGTGGGGGCAGCATCAACCGTTGGCGATGACCACGAAACAACCGCAAAATCCGAAGTACTCATGAACTCTCACCCTCCTCGCTGAGAAATTAGAAAGGGCGGCGCCGAAGCACACGCCCGAAGAAAACTGTGCCGAGACTGAGAAGACGTCCCGGCAGTGCTGACCCAGTGCCTGGCCCTTCTCGACGCCGAGAATCCTTTCGGCCGCCCGGTTGTAAGGGGATGATTCGAAAATCCGAGTTCACGGCGTACACACCATCCGCCAACCCGTCGAGGACGGAATCCGCGGCCAGTGAATCGTTGAGAGTCATCTCCGGCGCCATGGTCTGGCTCAGTTCTAATTCACGTTTTGTGCCAACCAACGCCGTTCGGCTGATGTCCGCCCGAGTCAATTCTGGGGCACGCTTCGAAATCACTCTCAATGAATATCTTAAGTCTCTGATCCAGAGGCGAATCCACGCTTGAGAGGAAGGCTTCGTCGCGCCTCCGACCGCCGAAGAATGTGTGCCATGCCACGCATCGGCCTGGCACACGGTGTGCCAACGATCCCGGTGTCCTGGCCATGCTGCGGTGTTTTCACCTCGGTATCTGGTCTCAATGGCCGACGGTTTGCGCTCGGTATCCAGACCGTTTCCGCTGCCGACTGTCGTTTCTTCGCGACATCAGATCCAAAAACACCGTTGTACCGATGCAAAGTGGGTTCACCGAGCCACTCTACCGTTGTGTTGATGCAACACTAACATCGACGGGTTTAATGATTTACGGCAAATCGCGCCGGGCGGACCATGCTCCCGGGATGGGGCGCCACGAATCAGCGCCAGGTGTCACGACCTCACAACGCATAGGGATCGGAGGGGTGCATGAGTGCCGGGTCCGGAGTTCTACGGTGATCAGGTCGTAATCGCGGAACCGCGGAAATCAGACGAGGGTGGAACCGGTTGTCATCAGTATGAAACGGAAAGTGATCCCGGTAGTGTTTGTCGTGGCGACCGTCGGTCTGATCTGGGCCGCCGTCGCGGGACTCGAGACCGGACCGGCGGCTCGCACCGAGGCGACCGCGGTGATTCTGAGGGCGCCCGACGGCTTTGATGTCGAGGATCTGGGTGAGGTCGGACTTGCAGAGGCGGCGACTGAGCTCGCGGCACGACCGGGAGATCGGCCGGGCGTCGAGTTCATCGATGGTGGAGATCGAATTATCCTTCTCGCCGACCGCGGCGCGGAGCGGGTCGTCGAGCTGCGCGCGTCACAGACCGGAACCATCGTCGAGCGCAGCTGGCCGGGGAGCGTCAACGAGCGGCTTGGCTGGGCCTCAGAACACGGTCGTCTCGATGCGCCGGATCTCGAACCGGCGACGGGTAAGAACCTCTATCACTGACCACTAACCACCCACGCCGAGAGATCGCCCGACTCGAACCCGTCTTTAAAGATCGAGCTGTCATTGCCGAGATAGCTTTCGACGGGGTTGTCCGCTCGCCAGTCGATCCCGGATGCCGCGTAGTACGGCGGTTGTGGAGCCACCGCGGCTCCGGTGACCAGCACGGCGCTGCGCCACGACTGCAGCGTGATGGTGGGACCCACCGCCGATCCGTCGGGCCGGGTCCAGCTGCCGGCCGGCACCGCCATCACCGCCGAATCCTCGGTGTCGTTGAAGAGCAGGATGGCGTTGCTTCGGTTGATGAGGCTGCCCGTCGCGGACGCCCACGCCGCGTCGGCGGTCCACTCGCCGAGGGTCGAGAAGAGGGTCCCCTCGGGTTCCTTGCGGATGACCCCACTCAGCGAGGCCGGCGCGATGAAAGTGGTGTGGCTCATACTGCCGTAGTCGGCGGGCGCGTCGTACTCCAACGCCACCGGGATCGGTTCCGGGTAGGGCGGCAGCCACCAGTGGGAGAGGTTCTCCGGCCGGTCGATGCGTCGTGTCGGTTCGACCGATGCGAGAGTGTTGCCGGTGATCGTGTGACCCTGGTTAGGGTTGCTGTCGACGTAGAGCCCGAGTGCGGCCCGGCGATTGTCGACGATGACGTTGCCGCTGATGGTGCAGTCGAAGTTGTTGGGCAGAAAGATCCCGTGGCCGTTGCTGCCGTAGATGGTGTTGCCGGTGATGACGGTGTCGTGAAAATCCGACAGGAACTCGGGCCAGATCCCGTGACCCAGGGGCCACCACTCGTGTGAGTACTCGAGATCGCCGATGGTGTCGAGGATGATGTTGTCGCGGATGATGGAGGCGTTGCAGTTGGTGTAGACGGCGCCGCCGTCGTTGAGAGTGTGCATGGTCCGGACAAAGACGTTCTTCTCGACCGTCTGGCCATCGCTGCCGAGGATGATTCCCGCGTAACCGGTATCGACAAAGCGATTGAGCCGCACGATCGCCGCGGTGGCCTGGCCGACGATGACTCCCGCTGCGTGCCACGGGCCGTTGCCGCCGTAGCCGGGCTCGAAACCGATCCGGAGAAACAGATTGCGCTCGATGAGCGATCCGGCCGGGTCGGAGAGATCGGCCCAACCCTTGATGGCGATGTTTCGGACATCACGGAAGACCGATCGCCGGATGACGAAAGGCTGTGAGTCCCAGGTGAAGTGAACGGCGGTGCTCTCGATCTCGGAGAAGGTGCAGTCCTCGATGGTGGCGGGCCGGTTGATGGCCAGTGCGGTGCCGTAGTACCGCGAGAAGTGGATGTTCTCGAACGAGGTGCCCGAGGTCCTGACCCCGATCGGTTCGCTTTCGTGGTCGACCAGGAGATCGGTGCTGGTGGTGGTGACAACATCGACCTCCATGGTTCCGGGATCAGCCCAGGACGGGGGATAGAGATAGAGCACCCCCGCTTGCCAGTGCCACTCTCCCGGCGCATCGAGCTCATCGAGATCGTTGTCGATGAAGTAGCCCGAGCCGGGATCGGCGAGGTTGATCCCGACGTTTCCTGCCGGATCGAGCTCCAGGGTGTTGACTGGGCTGTGGCTCGCGATGGGCCGGGTCTCCCACCACCAGCTCCATTTGCGCCAGCGGACCTGGGCGCCGGTCCAGCGGCCGGACGCCACCCCTGGTCGGGTGGCGAGTTCGGCATCGACAATGCGGTTGTATTCGTTGTCGTTGTCGTTGCGCAGGAACCCGCTGTCGATGTTGGGCCAGCGGGCCTGTCGTACGAAGCGGCCGTTGACGTAGCAGGCCACCACCCGCTGGACCACGGCGCCGGTGCGGACCGACGGGTTCGGCCCCCAGGTGCCGGGCAGGCCGACCCTGAGACTTCCCGTGACGATGGGGAGGGCGCCATTGCCGAAAGCCGTGATGCTGATGCCGGATCCCGCATTGAGATCGCTGGCGAAGTAGGTTCCGCCGCGCTCCAGGAGAATGGAATCGCCGGTCGATGCGCGGCTGACGGCGTGAGCCACCGTGGCCAGGGGCTCGCTCGTGGTGCCGGCGCCACCGTCGACGCCGCCGGGCGCCACGTACCAGTCTCGAGCACCCACGGTCACCGATGCCGCGATTGCGAATGCGGTCAGCACCACGGTTCTCAACACTCGGACACCGACCATCCATCACCTCCGATCCGTCGTTCAACGATAGCGGTGGTGTCTCGTTGTTGGATGTATGCGGGATCACGCCCACGGGGGGCCGGATCAACCCGCGTGCATCGTGCTGCGGTCTGCTCTCCCGGCTATGAGGCAGGCCGCCGGCGCACCATCGCCGGCGGGACGCCGGCGCTACAAGCATCGCAGCGCCCTTTGTAGCGCCCACGTCTCGCGGGCGATGGAACCAACCCGCATCGACACCACCATCGCCGGCGGGACGCCGGCGCTACAAGCATCGCAGCGTCCTTTGTAGCGCACGCGTCTCGGGCAATGAACCAACCGCATCGGTACACCACCATCGCCGGCGGGACGCCGGCGCTACAAGCATCGCAGCGCCCTTTGTAGCGCACGCGTCTCGCGGGCGATGGAACCAACCCGCATCGGCACACCAGGAGAACGCGCCCCAACGGGGTGCCGGGTCCGCATTTGTGCCGGAACGACCTCTCGGCGGCGCATCCTGCCCCGCACAAATACGGACCGGGCTCCCTCGGAGAGCGCCTCGAGGTCAGTTCTCCCGGCAACGAGGCAGGCCGCCGGCGCGCCATCGGCGTGGTCGCAGCCCTCCCCGTAACCTCCGCGCGACCACGCCGATGGTGCGACGCTGGGTCGCCGGGACGCCAATGCGTCACGGCGGCCCAGAAGGCCGGCGCTGAGGGCGCCAGGAACCGGACATCTACACCGGCCCAACACCCCGCACTCTCTCGGAAACGCCAAACCCGCCTCAACAACACTGATGGGCAGGCTGGAAGCCCGCCCCCACAATGTCCGCTCAACCTGATGGAGATCCGAGATCGAGGCAGGCCGCCGGTGACGCAGACGGCTGGGAGCTGGAACTTGATAGATATACTATATTCTAATATAGTAATGTAGTTGAATAACAAGAGTCACGGAGGAACACCCATGAACGTCCCCATCGCCCTCATCGCCGGTTTTACCGCAGGAGTTCTCTTGACCGTCATCACCGTAGTCATGGTCATGCGCTCGTCCATGATCGTCCCGGAACCGAGCTCCAAGAGCTTCGAAGCGACCTGTGCGTCCATTGAAGAGGTGATCCCCGGAACCGAGGGGTGGAGTTTCCCCATGGAGAGCTTGGATATGTCGGCCAAGCTCGCGGCCAAGAACGCACTGCCCGAGAATGTCAGGAAAATCCGACTCTATTTCATGTGCAATCCCTCAGTGGCCAAGACCGTTCTCGGCGCCAACCCAAAACTCTCCGCGATCATGCCGTGTTCGTGGTCGGTCTACGAACTCAGCGATGGATCGGTGTGGGTGTCGCACATGAACATCTCCATGATGGCGAGGATGATGGGCGGGGTCGTGGGTAGCTCCATGGGTGAGGTCGCCAAGACCGACGAGCTGTTCCTCGAGAGTGTGCTCCACTAAGGCCCAGGATGCGCCTACAATGAGCCTTACCTGGAGGCTCCCATGCGTCTTCCCCGCGAACTCGACCCCATCGAGATCCGAGTCCTCGGCTGTCTGTTGGAGAAGGAACGGACGACTCCCGATGGATATCCGCTGTCGCTCAACTCGCTCACGTCGGCGTGCAACCAGAAGAGCAACCGGGACCCGGTGATGCAGCTGACGGCAACCGAAGTCGACTCGGTGCTTGCACGACTCAGGAGCGAGGTTCTGGTGTGGCCCGAAGAGGGGGCCAGAACCCGAAAGTGGACCCATAATCTGGACCGCAAGTGGGAGCTCTCCAAGGCGGCCATGGCGCTGATGACGGTGCTCATGCTACGTGGCCCGCAGACCCCGGGCGAACTGCGTGCACGCACCGAAAGAATGCACCCGTTCACCTCCAGCGCCGATGTCGAGAACACCCTCGTCGGGCTCACCGAGGGTGACGAACCTCTGGTGGTCCACCTTGCACGACAACCCGGCCAGAAGGAGGCGCGCTGGACGCACCTGATCGGCGGCGAACCCGACGAACTCACGTCAGTGTTTGTGCCCTCATCCGCTCCGCCGCCGGCGTCCGGTCTCAGCCAACGAGTGGCCGAGCTCGAGGAACGGGTGGCGCGTCTGGAAGAAACCCTGGCCGGGGCCGGCATAGACTTGTGAGTCGATCCTGTTCAAGGTAACCTCGAAGCAGTGTTCTAAAGGAGGCGGCCATGGATGAAAGAAGATCCGGAACGGATCGGCGCAGTGTGGCGGACCGACGTAAGGACGCCGATCGAAGGGTCAAGAAGGATCCTGGGTGGCCGGAGTCGAAGGAAAGGCGGACCGGTCAAGACCGTCGCAAAGGTGACCGTCGCGCCGTAGCCGACCGCCGAACTCCAGAATAAACCCCCGATCATTGGGGATGCGCTGACGTGCCTCGGGCCCCCCGCAATGGAGGCTCTCATCAACAGCAATTCCGGCTGGGGCGGCCGAAGGCTGAACCAACCGGAATTGCTACTTCATCCCCTTCATGAGGTCCTGCCGTTTGTACTTCGTGGGCGGCTCGAAGTCTGCTGGGTCGAAATCGGCCTTTTTTGACGAGACCAAGCTCGACTGGCCGGCCAGTTTGCCGTTGTCGTCATATTCGCGGGTGCGAACCGGAAAGCCGTTCATCTCTTTGATGTGTTCGTAGGTCGCATCGCCGAGAGAACCTCCGCTACCTTTGCTGGGGAGGCTGTCGAGCATCTCGGTCATGAACTCGCCCATCTCGAAGAAGACATCGGCGACCTCGCTCCCACCCGCAACATTGTCCCATTCGGTGACGCAGAGCTCACGCTCGCGGACACCGCTGCGCCAGACCTCGTAGATCTCGCAGTCGAAACCGTTGACACTCTCGCTGCCGCCGGTCTTCTTGAGCTCGGAGGGCTCTCGTGGCGTTGCCATGTCGGGCATCCGGCTCTTCATCATCTGTTCCATTTTGGACCGCTGGCTCTCCGGCAACGCGGACAGCGCCTGTTCGACGGATGCCATGGCCTGGTTGACGGTGTCGGCGAGTTTCTTCATCTGCTCCTTGTCGATGACGAAGTAGGTCTTGTTGTCGTGATTGACGACGATCATCTCGTGGCTGTCGCCGTCGAAGATCATGTGGCCGTTCCAGTCCTTCTTGCCGGATGCGACGTCCATCTTCATCTTGAGGCCGTCAACGGCGATTCCGGCCTTGGTTGCCGTTTCGCCGTACGAGCTCTCCACCTCGTAGAGCACACCGGCCGAGGCGGGGAGGGTGAGAGTGAGAAGAGCGATCGCAGCCATTACAAATTTCATGTTCGGGTCCTTTCTCTGATCAAGGGACGCGCAGCCGACAGCTCGGTGAGTTTTGACTATGCGCGGAAACGATGATGTGTCTCAGTTGCAGACAGATCATACCAGAGAAGAATCTCTGCGGGGCCCGGGTTTGCAATCGCCGCTCCATGGTCACGCGGAGTCCGGGGAACCCATTTGCTCGATTCGAACCATGAGCGACGTGATAGGGTGGTTCAAACAATCAGACTCAATCTCGATCTCAGAAGATCGGGACCCAAACCGATTGGAGGAGCCATGAGCGTTGCCAGATGCGTCATCGTGCCGTGTGTGACTCTGCTGTTGATTGCCCAAGTCATTGCCGTGTCGGCTCAAGAAGGACCGGATCCGTGCGTTGTCTTCCCGGCGAATTCGGTTGACAACGGGATGGGTGCGGAGTTGGGCCATGTCCGTGAGTTCGGTTCGCGGATCCAGGTTCCCCCGGAGTGTCTTTCGGGTGGGCGGACGTTCATTCCGCTTGCGTTTGTGGCTCTGACCCGGGTCGCGAGTGGCTCGCCGAATCTCACCTTCGACGCGTTTCTCAGAAGACCCGACAAGGGCACTGGATTTCCCTCATCGCCACCGACTCCGCCGAACACGGTTTCAGTGGACGCGATCCCGATCTTTCCCAGCCACACCGTCTCCGAAGTTTCACTGGTCCCCCCCGATCATCCGAACCCGGGGAACATCCTCGTGGGAGACACCATTTACATCGATGTCGCCATCGATGGAGTCAATCAGGGCGTTTTCGTGACGGCCGACCAGACCGGCCCCCCCGGTGAGACACCGTGTTTCACCGGGCTCGACGGGGCGCTGCCGACGGATCCGTGCACCAACGGCAATCCCAACCTGAACGCCGCCGGCCTGGGTGTGAACACCTACACGTATTACGGAAGGTACAATTCGGGCGCTCAGGTGATGGGCCGCGAACCCCTTGCCTCGACCTGGCCGGCTCGGTATCTGGCGCCGCCCGGAGGCGGGGGCCGGGTCACCGATCTCAGGCTTCGTGAAGGCCCCGGCGGACCCGTGGTCTGCGAGTTCTTCAACATACCCGACGATTTCGGTTTCACCTGCCCCGTGACCCCGGCGCATATTGCGCGTCTCGCCGGCGGCGGCATGTTTGTCGAGGTGGACGAGGGCGGACCGCCGCAAGTGTTCCGACTCGATTCGGCCGCGGCGTTTCTTTTCACCGATGGTTTCGAATCCGGAGACACCTCCGCGTGGTCATCGAAGACTCCTTGAGGGCCCCGGTCTGAACGCTCCGGTGGGTCTGCCCTACCGCGTCAGCGGCCGGTAGGTCACCCGGTGGGGCCGGTTGGCCTCATCGCCGAGACGTTCCTTGCGGTCCGCGCGGTAGTCCGAATAGGGACCGGGGAACCACTCGACATGGGAGTCCCCTTCGAAGGCGAGCATGTGGGTCGCCACGCGGTCGAGGAACCAACGGTCGTGCGAGATCACCAGCACCGTCCCGGCAAAGGCAAGGATGGCCTCCTCGAGGGCGCGCAGGGTGTTGACATCGAGATCGTTGGTCGGCTCGTCGAGCATGAGGACGTTGGCGCCTTCTTTGAGCATCTGCGCGAGGTGGACTCGGTTGCGTTCACCGCCGGAGAGTTGTTTGACAGGCTTCTGCTGATCCGAACCGGTGAAATTGAACCTTCCCACATACGCTCTTGAATTGACCTCGACCCGGCCGAGAAAGATGGAATCCGACCCTTCCGAAATGACTTCCCAGACGGATTTTTCGGGGTCCAGGGTCGAGCGGCTCTGGTCGACATAGCCGAGCTTGACGGTTTCGCCGAGGCGGAGTGCTCCTGCATCGGGTTCCTGGTCCCCGGTGATGAGTTCGAAGAGGGTCGTCTTGCCGGCGCCGTTGCCGCCGATGATCCCGACGATGGCGCCGGGTGGGATCGAAAAACTCAGGTCATCGAAGAGCAGGCGGTCGCCGTGGCCTTTGGAGAGCCCCTCGGCCTCGATGACCACCCCCCCGAGCCGCGGTCCGTGGGGGATGAAGATCTCGAGATCGCGCGCCAGGGTCTCCGGCTCCTGCGACAGCAACTCCTGATAGGCGCTGACCCTCGCCTTGCCCTTGGCGTGACGGGCGCGAGGCGCCATCCGGATCCACTCGAGTTCGCGCTCGAGGGTCTTCTGTCTTTTGCCCTCGCTGCGTTCCTGTTGCCGAAGCCGTTCTTCCTTCTGCTCGAGCCACGACGAGTAGTTGCCTTTCCATGGGATCCCGTGGCCGCGGTCGAGCTCGAGGATCCATCCGGCCACGTTGTCGAGGAAGTAACGATCATGGGTCACCGCGATGACCGTGCCCTGGTAGTCCTTGAGGTGACGCTCGAGCCAACCCACCGAGAGCGCATCGAGGTGGTTCGTGGGCTCGTCGAGGAGGAGAATGTCCGGCTGTTGGATCAGCAATCGGCAGAGTGCGACCCGCCGACGTTCGCCACCGGAGAGGACATCGACCACGGTGTCGGGCGGCGGGCAGCGCAGCGCGTCCATGGCGAGTTCGAGGCGTGAATCGAGTTCCCAGGCGCCGATGGCCTCGATCTTGTCCTGGACCTCGGCCTGGCGATCGAGGACCTTCTGCATCTCGTCGTCGTCCATGGGTTCAGAGAAGCGATCAGCCAGTGCGTCGTACTCGGCGAGCAGGGTCGTGGCCTCTACGGCGCCCTCCGAGACGATCTCGAGTACGGTTTTGCCGGCCTCGAGTTCGGGTTCCTGCTCGAGCATGCCGACGGTGTACCCGGGCGCCCTGACGATCTCGCCGTTGGACGACTCCTCGGTCCCGGCCATGATCCTGAGCAGGGTCGACTTACCGGCACCGTTGAGTCCAAGTACGCCGATCTTCGCGCCGTAGAAAAAACCGAGCGAGATATCGCGAAGCACGGTTTTCTGGCCGTGGGTCCTGGAGACCCGGACCATGGAAAAGATCACCTTCTGCTCGTCTGTTGCCATCATTCCTCCGAGGGCGCAAGGTTTACCCGAGATCCCCGGCAAGTCAAGGGCCGGGCCGGAGAGGTCCTTGCAAGAAAGACCAATTGCCATCATTGTTGAGCGAGATGGCGACCCCGTTTTTGGACCAAGCGACCCCCGCCACGCCACCCGGCGGAGATGAATGGCGGGACAAACTCGTTTTCGGTTTGTTGGCGGTTTTCATTCTCGGGTTCTATCTGCTTCCCGCCACCCGCGACCTGGGATCGACTCCTCACGACTTCCTTTTTTATTTCGGCATGCTGCCGGCTTTTGTGGTGCTCGGAACAGGCGGGTTGCGACGGGTGATGCCGCCAGGTGATGCGGGTGATCGGCTGCTCGCCCTCGCGCTTGCCCTCGTGCTCTACCTCGGCGTCTCGGCCCTCTGGACGCGGGGTGATCGCGAACTCTCGCCGCTGGCGGTCGGACTCCACACCGCGGCCACCGCGGTTTTCTTGGTCGGTTCGTCGCAAGTTTTGAACGACCGGCGCTGGAACCAGCTTCGGACCATGGTGGTTGGCGCTGCGACGGCCATCGCCGGGGCGTCATTGGTCGGCTACCTGTTTGGCGGAAGCGCTCGCCTGGGTCGACTCAAGAGTCTCATCCACTTCGAGCATCCCAACCTCTTTGCACACTATCTCGGGTTTGCCGCTTTGATCTGTCTGCTGCGAGTTCTCGAGCTGAGGCGATCGGGCGGGGGCCGCAGCGCACCGTGGGCCGCAGCCGGGTTGGTTCTGGTCGGCGCCCTTGTTTTGACCCTCGGGCGCTCGACCATGGGGGCCTTCGTAGCGGCTTCAACCCTGGCGGTGTTCGTGGGGCGTGACCGGAGAATCGCGGCGGGTGTCGCGCTGGTGCTGATGGCGGTGGTCCTCGGTTTCGTCCTCGTCGGTGGCGACTGGGGTCCCTCGTTTGTCTACCGGGGCGACGCAGGGCGGGTCTTCATCTACCGGAGTCTGCTGGAGAGAATGGACGGCCGGTGGCTGGTCGGCGTCGGTTTTGCGGCCAGTGACGATGTGCAGTTCCCGGTGGGGTCGCAGGATTTTCCGCGCGGGTTCAACATGCCGCACAGCCACAGCGCGTTTATCTCCACCCTGTATCACGGCGGTGTTGTCGGTCTCTTCCTGTTGCTGATGGTCGTGGCTTCCGCTGGTCGCCAGGCGTGGCGCATCGCCCGCGAGAGGGGAGACCCCACCGGTTTGGTGCTGCTGCTCTTCGGCGTAGGCTGCCTGTTGGCGGATGGCCATCGGTTGGTGTCGAACCCGCATCTCTCATCATGGTTGATCTTCTGGCTGCCCGTGGCCTGGATCATCTCGGAGGGACGGCGGGATGCTCCCTGAGCCGTGAACGCGGAGGTGGAAGAAGGCCTGTCGAATTCCCGCCAAGCGCCCCAGGTCATTGACCAACTCTTGTTTTCGAGACCGAAACTCGCCGTGATTGTGCTGCGAGCCCTCCGCCCGCACGGTGACCTTCAATATTGGTGAGACCATGCCTACGCGAAGCGGGCGCACAGCACAATCCGCCAGAGCTCTCTCCGGTGTTTCATATGGCGAAGAGAGGTCGACGTGACTCGTCTCGGTCGTTGACCCTCGCGATGTCGTGCTCTATGATCAATCGAAGATCGCAAGGAAAAACAGAATTTGAGACGCTCTCTCGCTCGTGTGGTCGTGCGAACCCGCGGGTTTGGGGGAGAGAAGGAGTGAGCATGTACAGGATCGTCGCTGTCGGAGCGGTGTTGTTGTTGTCGTTGGCCGGGGTGCCCCACGTGGCAGCTCAGGCCGATGAGGGAATTCAGGTCCACGGTCACTGGAAGGTCGAGATCCTGGAGCCGGATGGGACCCTGGTGAGTGTTACGGAATTCGAGAACGCACTTCAGAGTCCGACCGCGCTTTTACTCGCGCTGGCTAGCGACGCGGCCGTCGGTACGATGAGTGTGGAGATCATGGGTCCGCAGGGGGGACCGCATCCCTGTGGAGATGGCGCCGCTTCAAACTGGCCATGCGTTTTGGCCGAGACTGGAGCCGTTTGGGCGGCGACAATCGACTCGTCGAACCTCAGCATCACGATTCCGAGCTTCACGCTGGTTCTTTCTGGCTCGGTTGCGGCGGTGAACGCCACAACCATTGTGGAGGTCGGGACGACCGTGAAGACATGTCCACCTGGGGTGGCTCCGACGGCCTGTCTTACCCAGGCTATGTTCAACAGTTGGGGCCTCACGAGTACAACGCTTGCCTCACCTCCTGCCGTCGCCGTGGGCCAGATCATCCAGGTAACCGTGACCATCAGCTTCAGCTGATCAGAACGGCCATACGGGTGGAGTTTTGAGGCGATCGTTCCTTCTTGGCGTGCTTGGCTTCGCATTGGCGGCCACCGCCAATGCTCAGGAAGCCGATATCGAGCTCACTAAGGAGGTTTCGCACACCGTCGCGAGCCCGGGCTCGAATCTGAGCTATGTTCTCAGGGTGGAGAATTTCGGCCCCGATATCGCGGCCAACGTGATGGTTGTTGACGAACTCTCACCCCGCGCAGCTTTTGTTTCGGCGAGCCCCGAGTGCTTTTATGAGGACGTGGGCCACGAAGTGATCTGTCTCTCGCCCGAGTTGGTTCCGGGGATGATTCTGGAGTTCCTGATCGAGGTGGTTGCTGATGTGCTTCCGGCCGATGCCGAAATCGGAGTCTCCCTCACCGGGGAGGCGCCTTCCGCAGTGCAACCGGCGGCGGCACTCATCGCCGCGAGGACCGGCAACCAGGAACTCATCTCGGTGGATGATCACCTCATGACCCCGAGGGGGATCGCACGCGAGGCGGGAGGGCCCCTCCTCGTCGCCGACCAGGGTGATCCCATGCCATCCTCGGGTGGTCTCCCCATCATCGACGGCCGGATCATCCGATTGGACCGGACCACTGGATCGCAGACCCTATTGAGTTCGGATGGTGAGCTGCTCAATCCAACCGGCATTGTCGTCGACCACTCCGGTCGCATCTTTGTTGCCGATCCCACCGGCCCGGAACTGCCCGACCAATTCGGCCGGGTGCTCGAGATCGACCCGGTGACCGGCGACCAGTCGGTGCTCGCGACCCGGGATCTCCTCGAGCAGCCCATCGGTCTGACCGTGCTCGACACGGGAGAGCTTGCGATCATCGACGCCGTGGGTAAGCTGGTCCGGGTCGATCCAGAGACCGGTGATCAGACACTCATCTCCGAGTACGGCGAGCTGGTCCAACCCCAAGCGGTGGCGCAGCTGGCGCCCGAAGCGGTCGTGGTCGCGGATGCCGTAACCGGTCTGGTGCGGGTGGATATCGCCACCGGTGAACAGACGGTGATCGTTCCCATCGATGGGATTGATCTTGTCGAACCCACGGACATCGAGGTCGACCACGCGGGGATGTGCTGGGTGAGCGACCCATCGTTCGGCGAACAGGGTGGGGTACTCCGCTTCGACCCGGAAGACGGCTCGCTGGTCGAGAGCTTCACCGGCGCTGACGTGTGGTCATCTCCCCGCGGTCATGAACTCCACGAGGTCCTGGTCAACCTCGGCCGAGTCTCGAGTACGACCACCGACCCCGACCCATTTGACAACTCGGACTGGGTCGCCACCGATATCGAGGATGGCTATGTGCCCACTGTCGAAGTCACGGTCAGCGAGACAGTGACGGTCACCGACGGCGTTCTGGTGGACGTGATCAGCGCCGTCATCATCGAGGTCATCGAGACCATCACCGTCGCGGACGCGATCGGGGTGTTACCCGCAGTGTTCATCGAAGTGAACGAGACCGTGATCGTCGATGACGCGGTGGTGGCACGGCCCGCGATCACCATCAACCTCGCGGAAGCAATCAATGTCAGCGACGCAGTGACTGCGGCCCCGTTGCTGCCGGTGGAAATCCAGATCACCGAGACGATCACCGTCGACGACCAGGTAGTCGAATTTCCGTCGGTCGTGATCAACCTCAGCGAGACAGTCAGTGTGAGCGATGTGGTGAGTGCTCAGCCGCTCCTGCCCGTAGAGATAACCGTGACCGAGTCCATCACCGTGACGGATCAGATCCAAGTCACTCCCGCGGCGGTGATTGCGGTCACCGAGCAGATCACAGTCACCGATGTGCCCCAGCTTTCGGTGCAGGCCATCGTCACCATTGACGTCGAGGAGACGGTCGCCGTCACCGATCAGGTTGGCGTGATCGTCGAGACACCGCTGTTTGTCGATGGGTTCGAGAGCGGCGACACCTCGGCGTGGGCGTCAACCACCGGTGGGTGAGGGGACGCTTAAAACGTCGGCGTGCTACCATTCCGCTCCTATGATGACCACGACCGCCGTATCTGTCGCCTGAGGGGCGAGACAACGCGAGCCGAAGGGCTCGACGCCACAGCCCCGATTGTTCCCATCCCAAGTCCATGACGGAAATGGGCGTGTTTGCTCGCGCCCGGAACAACAGGAGAAGGACAGTGAATCTCGCAGCGTTCGGTTGGAATGACCGTCTCGAATCGATCTTCAACACTGATTTCAACAGCACTTTCGTCCCCGCGCGGGTCGTCCGGGTGGATCGCGGCGCGGTGACCGTACAGAGCGCCGTCGGAGTTGTCGCCGCTGTCGTAGCGGGCACCCTGGACCCTGCGGGAGAGTCCTGCTCGCCGGCGGTCGGCGACTGGGTCGCGCTGGATCTTGCCGCCGACACAGCGGTCGTCCGCGCCATTCTTCCCCGGTCCGGGGCTCTGTCGCGCCGGCGGCCGGGATCGGCCGACCACGAGCAGGCCGTCGCAGCCAATGTCGATGTCGTGCTCATCGTGGAGTCCGTCGAACGAGGCCCCAATCCTCGCCGGATCGAGCGCGTCGTCGCTCTCGCCTGGGATGCCGGGGCGAACCCCGTGGTCGTATTGACCAAGACGGATCTCTGTGACGATGTCGAGGCTGCGGTGGCCAAAGCTCGAGAGGGCGCGCCGTTCTCCGAGGTCGTGCCGCTGTCGGCGGTTGATGGGAGCGGGTTGGGCAAGTTGCTGAAACACCTCCCGGTGGGATCCACCGCAGTCCTTCTCGGACCTTCGGGGGTCGGCAAGTCGACTCTTACCAACGCTCTGCTCGGCGAAGAGCGATTTGCGGTTTCGCATGTCCGCGCCGGCGATGCCAAGGGCCGCCACACCACGACCCACCGCGAACTGGTGGTGCTTCCCTCGGGTGGCTGTCTCATCGACACCCCGGGGGTTCGAGAGCTCGGTCTCTGGCTCGATCCTGGATCGGTTGCACCCTCCTTTCCCGAGATCGAAGAAGCGGCCGAACGGTGTCGGTTCCGCGATTGTCGGCACGAGGAAGAGCCCGGCTGCGCCGTGGTCGTCGAGATCGAAGAGGGCCGCCTCGACGGTGCCCGGCTGGCGAGCTACCACCGTCTGCTCCGCGAAGCCGAGAACCTCGATCTCAGGCTGGATGCTTCGAGGCGACACGAGATCCGGGCACGGGAACGAGGTTTCGGCAAGATGATCCGGCAGGCGGTTCGGCTGAAGAACAAGCGGTAGCCGGCGCGGCCTCCATCCCGCTCTCTCCCGTTGGTTGGTGCGATGGCCGCTGGTCTTCGGACGCTGTTACGACGGCGGCTCGAGCAGAGGAGCTTCCGCAAGATAGATCAACAGTGAACCCGGATCGAGTACAAAGCTCTTGGGCGGGTTGATCACGTCTTTACCCTTGGGTGTGCGGACCCCGATGACCAGACCGCCGTGCTTTGACAGCTGCATATCAACCAGGAGGTCGCCGTAGCTGACCTGTTCCTGCGGATGGCCGGGAATCGCACCGATGTAGACGCTGTGGGCGCCGGACAGGAGCACCCGGCTCATGGTGGTCGCGGTGCCGTGGAAGGCGACCGCATGGGCGACCATTGCAAAACCGATCCTACGGGTTTCGATCACCTCGTCGGCGCCGGCGCTGAAGGCGTGATCGACGTTCTCCGAGTCGAGGATCTCCACCACCACATACAGCGGGTGTCGCCGACCAGAGACGACTTTTCGGTTCCGCTTCAGATATGACCTGATGGTGAAAACGGTGAGGATGCTGGCGGCGTCCGCGACCTGGGGCGGGACGTCGCGCGCGCCGGAGACGACGACCGCCGCCGCGTGGGTCAGCCGTACCTTGTCGAGTTCGCTCTCCTTGGTCGGATCCCCCTGGACCCAGTAGTACTCCGGCGGCAGATCGCGGGGCCGCTCCTGGTCTTCGAAAAAGACCACCTTTGTGTCGGCCAGGTTGATGGCCTGATCCAGGGCTTCCTGGAGCAGGTGCGTGCTCTGATCGTAGCCGCACACCACCACGTGGTTGACGTAGTCGCTCATACGAAACTGCTCCTCTCGGATGCTCAGCATTCCCCTGACAAGGCTCGACCCCACGATACCGGCGAAGAGGGCCAGGGTGAACATCCCGGCGATCATCATGACCCCGCCGACGATCCGGCCGAGCGATGTTACCGGTGTGATGTCGCCAAAGCCCACCGTGGTCACGGTGACCAGCGACCACCAGATGCCGTCCCCCATGGTCGTGATCTCCGGGTTGACCCGACCCTCGACGAGATAGATTGTGACTCCGCCGAGAACCGTCGTGATAGCCAAAACGCTGAACGCGAAGGTGAACAGCAGGCCGTTCTCCTCGAAGGTCTGGAGGACGATGGCGAAGGGGTTACGGTAGCGGAAGACCCGCGACGTGCGCAGCAGTCTGAGCAGGCGAAGAACGCGCAGGCCGCGCAGACCCGGGAAAAGGGCGAGGACCGCGAGAATATCGATCAGGGTCATCGGTCGCAGAATGAAACCGACGCGGGCCATCACCTGCGCGCGGATACGTCCCCTGGGCGGGCGTTTGAAGACCTTGAGCGCCGGTGGTTGGAACGACGCAACCCGTAGGACGATCTCGATGGCGAAGAGCACCAGGATCGCGCTGTCGAGTTGCTGCAGGAAAGGTGCGGCGGGGCTGTTGTCGGGGACCAGGGCCTCGACGACGAGGAGGGCGATGGACAGGACGATGAGCGTCCAGACTACTCCCTGGACGATCCGGTAGATCCGGGTGCCCGGTTCGTGGAACGCGGCATGGAGACTGGCGAACAGAGCCGTCATCGAATCCCCATCAGCGGGTCGGAGGTCCAGCGGTCGGCAGGTCACTCCATGGCCGACTGATGACTTCGATGTTCAGATCTTGGTTCGTTCGTGTGCTCACAGTTGGTCCATGGTCTCATATCCCTTGTCGGTCCGTCGTAGCCGCTCGCAAGGGTAGAATCATCCCCAATGGCACAACTCGGACCCATCCGAACGTCGGTCGTCAAGATCGCCTTCGGCCTGACAACCGCGGTGCTGGGAAGCGCCGCGGCGGCGGCCGGCCTCGCGTCCCAGCGGTCCGCCGCGAGGATCGCCCATCTTTGGGGACGGATGTGCCTGTGGATTGTCGGCGTTCGGGTCGCGACCGAAGGGCTCGGCCACATCGAGGATGGCGGACGCTACGTCATCATGGCCAACCACGAGTCGAGCCTGGACATCGTCGTACTGCTCACGGCGCTCCCGGTTTCGGTCGAGCTTCGTTTCCTGGCCAAGAAGAGTCTGTTCGCAATCCCATTCCTCGGCCTCGCCATGAAGAGCGCCGGGTTCATCCCGGTGGATCGGGAGGATCGCAGCACCGCGGCGGCGACCTTGAATCAGACTCTCGAAGAGGTCGCCCGAGGCGGCTCGCCGATGATCTTCCCCGAAGAAACCTGGACCACCGACGGGCGGTTGCTGCCCTTTGCCCGCGGCGGGTTCCTGGTCGCAATCAAGTCGGGGCTGCCCATCCTTCCCGTCGGCCTCGAGGGGCCGCGGTTGGTCCTTCCTCCCAACGAGGGCGTGTTGCGGCCGCGACCGGTCAAAGTGAGGATCGGGAAGCCGATCCCGACCGCGGGTCTCGGAGTTTCCAGCCGCCGCGATCTCATGGACCGGACGCGGCGGGAGATCGACCGTTTGCGTGGATCGTCCGGGCATGTTCCGGACCCCGCAAACTGAGAGACCAACCCACCCGACCCGTTGGTGACGCGATCGTCCATGCAATTGTCGCGTTTGACCATTCCCTCGGATCTTGAGACGGCAGATCTTGGATACAGGAGATCTGTTCATGAAAAATCTTTCACTGGGATCGAGACGAGCTCATCCGAGTTGGATGGTCGCGGTGGCGGTTGCGGCGCTGATCGTCGCTGCTTCCATGGCGGCATCCGCCGCCGGACCGGATCCTCCACCCGAGGCGGTGGCCGCTGACGGCATGGACTGGTGGTCGGTGGACGGGGGAGGCGGCCGCGCGAGCGGCGGGACGTGGTCGGTGGTCTCGGCCGTCGGCCAGTTCGACGCCGGGAGTCTGAGCGGCGGATCCCTCGATCTCGAGGGTGGATTCGTCGTCGCCGATGAGTCTGGAGAGCCACCGCTCTTCGCCGATGGATTCGAATCAGGAGATCTCGGAGCCTGGAGCTCCGCCTCTCCCTGAGTTTGGGAGGAATGATGAAGACTCGAGCCCTGCTGTTGTCGTTGTTGACCCTTTGTCTCGTGAGCGCCGCTGCCGCGGGAATTCTGGGAACCACCTTTACCTATCAAGGAATCCTCGCGGATTCCGGCTCGCCGGTCAGCGGGGTTGTTGATCTTCGATTCACCCTGTGGGACGCCGCGTCCGGTGGCGCCCAGGTCGGCTCGGCCGTGGCCATCGAGGACACCGCCGTGATGGGCGGGCGAGTGACGGTCCCCCTCGACTTTGGTGCGGTCTTCAACGGCAACGAGCTCTGGCTCGCTGTTGAAGTGCGTGATGGTGGGAGCACCGGCGCTTACACCCTGCTCGATCCGCGCCAGGCGCTGACCGCGGCGCCCTTTGCGGCCCACGCCATTGAGTCGCAGACCGCCGGCAGCGCGACGACCGCGGGCCACTCGACTACTGCCGACAGCGCGACGACCGCAGCACACGCCACCACCGCGGACAGCGCGACAACCGCTACAACCGCGGGAAGCGCGACAACGGCGAGTGAGGCTGACACGTTGGACGGCGAGCACGGCACCTACTACCTCTCTTGGTCCAACTTGACAGGTAAGCCCGTCGGTCTCGACGACGGCGACGACGACACGCTGGCAGATCTCAGCTGCGCGTCGGGCGAGGTCGCCGCATGGAACGGTTCATCGTGGGCCTGTGCATCGGTCGGAGGATCGGCCTACAGCAGGACCATTGTCGTCGGTCCAGTGGGCGATGCGGCGGCCAATGGGGCTGCGCTCGCTGCGGCGGTGCAGTCGGTGTCACCGGCGTCCGCGGCCGAGGCCGTTCTGTTCAAGGTTGAACCCGGGGAGTACGACGTCACCGGTTTCAATTTCATGCTCCCCAATTGGGCGAGCCTCGAGGGATCGGGTCGGCTGGCGACAAAGGTGTTTTCCGAAGCGTGCGGATCGCCGATCGCCAGAGTGATCTCCGTTAGAAACGGGGAACTGCGTGACCTGACGGTGGAAAATACCTGCGACGAGGTTACGGGCGATCCGAGAGGCCTCGATGTCGGGGGGATCCTCGACGGCGCTCGCCTGGCGAGGATTCGGGTCCTCCTCCTCGGGACCACCGATCGCGCTGTCGGCATTTCCAGCGATTCGAATGACGCGTTCTTCGAGGATCTCCATGTGACGGTCGACGGCGCCGATCAAGCTGTCGGGATCGAGTCCTGGGGCACCAATGTGTTTCTGATCGACTCCATTGCCGACGCCAACGGGGTGTCGGTCGGGACGGGTTTCTACACCTACTCCAATGGCAAAACGGTGATCAGTCGCGGATCCTACAGAGGATTCGGATCGGTCTCGGCGGAGGGGCTTCGGGCGTACGCGGCGAGCATCGATGCGAGCGATGCACATTTCCAGGGTGACGATCAAGCGGTGATCATGTACGGATCGGGGGGTGATCAGTCAGGCTATTTCAATCGGTGTGATCTGCACGGTCAGCTCATGGTCAACGGTGATGGTGTTGACGACATGGAGGTGACCATTCGTCACTCGAGGATCGGCGCCTTCAGCAACACCGTCCAACTGATCCCGGGTAGAGGATCCGTCAGGGTGGCTGGCACTGAGCTCTCCGGTGACGCTGTCCTCGGTCCAGTTGAGTGCGTCGCGGTCTGGGACGAAGGAACGGGATTCTACCCCAGTACCTGTCCTTGATTGTCGGCTCGAGTCAGGGGACCGATCGGCTCCACGCCGTGAGGTCCCCGGATTCGAGACCATCGGCGATGAGGGGACCGCCGTATTCGACGGCGCCCATGTCTGGAGCCGAACCCGCAAAGGCGTCGTGACGGTTTTCATCCGCTCTTGTGAACGTGTGCAAATCCCAGCACGTGCCCGTCAGGGTCGAGGACATAGCCGGCATCGTGCCCCCAATCACGTGGAAGGATGGGACTCAACTGACGAGCCCCTTCGGAGAGCGCGCGGCAGAAGTAATCAGCTGCCTGGTCAACAAGCAGGTACAGCTCTGAGCGGGGAGGGCCGGTACCGAAGGGTGGATCCGGGAGTACGTCGCCGAGAAGTCGCTTGATGCCGGATTCCGGCATGAGCCCGAGAACAGCACCGCCGGGAAGATCGAACTCGGTCATTCCGGGAACGTCCAGTCGAGGTTTGAGATCGAGGGTCCGGGAATAGAACCTCGTGCTGGCTTTCTGATCCGGAACGTAGAGGATGAAGTGGGTTGTGTTCATGTGGGTTCTTTTCGGTGGATATGCGGCCCGACCTCCTGTTCAATCGACGCCAACCAGACGGAATGCGTTCAACACGCAGTGATGTCACGGCTTCGCGCGACATCAACCCTTATTCGTTAGGCATTCTCACGGAATTGCCCAGAAACGAACTTGTGGAGCACGCTTGCTACGAGAGTTTGATAGGGGATGCCTTCTCGAAGAGCGCGCTTCTGGAGAGCGTTGAGATCCTTGGACGAGATACGGATATTGATGCGACGGTCCTTCTTAAATGTCGCGGCTGCGTATTCCTGATATCGCGAAACCTCCGCCCCTCGATCAGGTACCGACCGCCATTCTCCGGACTCGACGGAATCGAGCAACGATTTCTCGTCCTTCTTGAGTTTGCTCATTCTGAACCTCCCAGGTAGTCCCCAGTCGCTTTTCGACTCGGGATGATCGTTTTCAAGAACACCTCCTGTCCGTCTTCGACGAAGGGGACGAGATACGCATATCCTTCGACGTTGACTACGAAAACCCGCTGGTCGGGATATCGATCCCGATTCGGGTGTTGCAACAGATCGAGAACGTCGCCACTCTCGATATGAAACACAATCTCCTCGACTGAGATGCCGCGTTCCTGGATCAGTGTCGCGTTCTTCTCGTCGTTCCAGGCGAAGTATTTCATTGAGTTAATAGTAGTACGATGTGTGCCTTTTGTCTTCGAATGCCTAACGACTGGCGTTCAGCGGATGCGGGCCGAGCTCGCGCGGGTTTCGGTCCCGTGGACGAGTGTGTTGGTCGCGTGCTGCACCTCAAACTTGATTTCCCGTGACCCATGCAATAGCGATACTAACCATGAATAGAATCAGCGATATGCTCACAGCAACGAGAGGCGCAATGAAATAGAAAAGCCTCGCCAAGACGACGTAACCGGCGAGCATGGCAAGACCGAGCGCCTGAAGAAAGATCGACTGAAAGAGAAACTCGCTGTGAGCCAGCGCGAAGTAGCCGTAGGTCAGACCAAAGAACATTAAACCCATGGAATGGCTAGCGTTAAACCCCATCCACATTCTCCAGATGGTGGTTTGGGATGTAATCTCCGGCGCTGTGTTCGCCATAGCATCTACCAGCGACCTGTCTCTTGGTAGGTGTTTTGGTCCCCAGAATGTAAGGACGATATGGACGAGGCCGAGGACCCCGATGATCCCTGCACTGGTGATCATGAGGAGGCTAGGATTCACTTGTGTTTTCTCCTGGACGGCCTAACGACTGGAGTTCACGGGACCCGACCCGCGCTCGCGCGGGTCGCGGTCCGTCTGGATCGGCACGGTTCTGCCTACCAAACTTAGATTAGACATACTGCAAAAAATGATGGAAAGACGCGATTGATAGGTCGAATTTTTTCCTTGGCCGTATTCGCGACATTTCAATCCCGTATTGACTCCTTCTCTATTGTACGGTGTTCTCGGTGGGGTTGTTACGCGGCGTGGATCGCGTCCTATCACGAGGGGTGGTAGGACGCGATTGCTCATGATTCCCCTGATTCTGAATGGTGTCGGCTGGGAAGACGTACTGCCAGCGCCAGTCGGCGGCGGCGTTCGGGTACTAGCGGTCGAGGGCTGACGGGAGGTGGACCCGGCCGAACCCGTCCGCAAGGTCCTGATCGTGGAGTTCGCGGACGTGGGTGAGGTGGTCCCGGTGTCGCTGGCTGCAGGAATCGGGCAGCAGCGTGGTCCGATCCTTTCGGCCTTTGACGCGCGGATGTCAAGGCAATCTCCGCTCAGCCGCTGAATCAACCGCTCAGCCGCCCAGGGTCCCGCTTGACCGCTGAATCGACCGGAGGTCTTAGCCCTGATGAACCTCCTGCAAAAAGCGAGATCCGCACAGCATTCTACGCAAAAGAAACCATCGCCCGCGGGCACGCGGGCGCTACAAAAAAGCGAGCACGCTTGTAACGTAGGCGTCCCCGCCTGGGATGGGCTGTTGTCGTGAGGCTAACCCCTCGTAATTTGCTCATTTTTGCAGGAGGCTGATCTAAGAGCCTCCGCGCTTGCTGCCCCCGCCCTCGGCATCGCGGCGTTTCTCTCCCGCTTTTGCCATTCTGCCTTCGCTCATCAACGCCCGGCGGAGAATGAACTCCACCTGGGCGTTGACCGAGCGCAGGTCGTCCCGAGCCCAGCGCCTGAGGGCGTCGAGGACCTCGGGATCGACCCGCATGAGGAAGGGCTCGCGTTTGCCCACGTCAGGTGTAGAGCGAACCGGTATTCACGACCGGTTGGGTGTGGCGGTCGCTGCACAGAACCACGAGCAGGTTGGAGACCATGGCGGCGCGGCGTTCGTCGTCGAGTTCGACGATGTGTTTGTCGGCGAGCTTGTCGAGGGCCATTTCGACCATGCCGACCGCGCCTTCGACGATCTTGGTGCGGGCGGCGACGACCGCTTGCGCCTGTTGGCGCTGGAGCATGGCGGCGGCGATCTCGGGCGAGTAGGCGAGGTGACTGATTCGCGCCTCGATGACGTTGACGCCGGCCTTGTCCAATCGTTCCTGGATGTCGCCCTGGAGCTGTTCGCAGACTTCAGCGGTGCTGCCGCGAAGCGAGATCTCGTGGTCTTCGCTGTCGTAGGGGTGCCGAGTCGCCAGGTTGCGCAGCGCGGCCTCGCTCTGGACCTGGACGAAGTCTTCGAAGTCGTCGACCTCGAAGAGCGCCTCGGCAGTGTTGACCACCCGCCACACCACCACCGCGGAGATGTCGATGGGGTTGCCGTCGCGGTCATTGACCTTTGAGGGACGGCCGTGGGTTCGGCCCGCCTTCTGCAGCACCTTGCCCGCCTCGCTCTTCTGCTCGGGCGTCGAGGTTGATCCGGTTTCGAAGTTGCGGATCCTGAGTGAGATCTTCTTTTTCGAGTAGAAGGGATTGACCCAGAAGAAACCTGACTTCAGAGCCGAGCCCTTGTAGGTACCGAAGAGCAGCAGAACCCGCGCCTGGTTGGGGGCGATG
Source organism: uncultured Acidobacteriota bacterium (assembly GCA_963753035.1). Taxonomy (GTDB): domain Bacteria; phylum Acidobacteriota; class Thermoanaerobaculia; order Thermoanaerobaculales; family Sulfomarinibacteraceae; genus JAHECW01. The sequence goes on from CAVWAW010000016.1 coordinate 203,842, forward strand.
GCCATGAAACCGAAGAGCGAAGTGAACGCCATGAGGAAGAGGATGACTCCGAGGACCATCCTCAGCACGAATGCAGATCCTCCGGGATACCCGAGCCCGATGGCACCTGTGATGAAGAGGAAGGGACCGGCGAGGAACAACGCGATCGTCACGATGAGTGGGAACCAGCCTGAGAGTGGGTTGAATGTCTTTTCGGCGACCATGGGAAACCTCCTTGAATGATGTCACTATGATATCACGTTGAAATCAAAAAAAGGTTTCAGAATTGAGGTTAGAAAGTTAGTAGGTTAGGAGTAAGGAGTAAGGAGTAAGGAGTAAGGAGTTAGGAGCGAGGAGTTTGACGTCAGACGTCAAAGGTGAGATGGGCACAGGTCGGAGGTGAAGCTCCAGGGGGAAAGGGAGTAAGCGTTGGTTGGTCGACGCCTCACGTGAGCCTCCTGCAAAACACCCAATCTGTCATCCTGAGCGGAGCGGCCTCCGAGGCCGCGGAGTCGAAGCGCAAGCCTCCTGACAGCGACCGAAGGGAGCGCTGACCAACGAGCGAAGCGAGTGCTCACTCCTCACTCCTCATCCCTTCGGCAACCTGATTTCCGGGTTTGTGTGGACCATGTCGCGACCCTCGTTCTTGGCTATGTAGAGGTTGGCATCGGCAGACCTGATGAGGTCTCCCTCCGATCGCTCCTCGGTGGGCACCTCGGTGGCGACACCGACGCTGATGGTGAACTTCGTTGCCGGACCGAGCTTCTCCAGTTCGAGCTTCCCGACTGTCAGGCGAAGCTCGTTGGCCAGCTTGACGGCCTCGTCCGTGGCGGTTTCAGGCAGGATGGCGGCGAATTCGTCGCCGCCGTATCGAGCGACGAGATCGGCGGCGCGAACGAGTGTCTTGCTGAGAGTGGTCGCTACGGCTCGTAGGCAGTCGTCGCCGGCAACGTGACCGTGGAGGTCGTTGAGTCGTTTGAAGTGGTCGATGTCGATCATGAGAACCGAGAGCGGCTGCCCGTTTCGGCGACACCGACGCCACTCGACGTCGAGGCGTTCGTCGAAGACGCGGCGGTTGGCGATCCCGGTGAGCGCGTCGGTCGATGCCGCACGCTCGAGACGCTCGTTGGCTTCTTCGAGCAGCTTCGTGGTCTCGAGGAGGCGGTCGTAGAGCCTGCTTTTTTCAATGGCCAGGGAGAGCTGGCCGGAGATTCTCGCAAGGAGGCGGGCGTGTTTTTCGCTGTAAACACCGGGAGTCTGGCTGGAAAAGAAGAGAAAGCCGACCTCGTGCCCCATCGCCCTGAGGGGTACGGTCATGCTCGCCCGCATCCCCTCCTCAACAACGGCACGGGTGGCATCCGATCGCGGATGTCTCTCGAGGTACGAAGCCAGGTCGTTGATGATCCGCGGTTTGCCGGTCTCGAGGATGCCCCCGAGGCTGGTTGAAGCGATGGGCGCCGAGTATCCGGTGCCGATCTTGATTTCCGATGCGTCGCTCCGGGCCCAGACCGCCCGCACCGTCCCGGCTTCCTGATCGATCTCGGCAAAGCCGATCCGGTTGTAGGGAACAACCATGCGGAAGGAATCCCAGACGTGCTCGAGGACCTCTTCCAGACCGACGGCTGTGTTGATTTTCTCGGTGAGGCTGCCGAGGCTGCGGATTTCCCGGGTGCGGAGATCGACCATGTTCTGGAGCTCGTGCTCGTGTCGCTGCGCCGCCGCGAGACGCAACCGAAGACCACTCCGGATCAGCATTGCCGAGCCGGCGACCAGAAGGGCAACAAACCACCACGTTTCGTAGAACACCCGAACGATCATACGACGATACGGTCGGGATTGCCTGTCCCGGTGGGTTGGGCCGAATGACGTGATCGTCAGGGCACGGTTGTCGACCACATCGTTGTCGAGCCGGTTTCGAAATTGTCCGTGAAGATCTCCTCACGCCACCTGATGAGAGCCTGGCCCGAGCGGAGCGGGCCGCCGCGGGCGGTGGCCCACATGACACAGTTGGATGCTGAACCCGGGATCGTGAACACATCGAGACCGTGATCAAAGGTCTGGACAAAGACCTCGAGCTGCCCGTCGCCGTCGAGATCTCCCACCGCCGGCGCCGCCGGCGCCCCGTTGCCGTTGCCGTTGTGGCCCGGATTTGGCAGTGGGATGTCGCGAAGGATGGCGCCGGTGGCCGCCGAGAGAATCATCAGGTATCCCGATGAATGGACATCGGGGTCGCCGAAGGTGGCGAGGAGAAGCTCCGGCGATCCATCCTGGTTGAGGTCGGCCACCGTGGTCTCGGAGTTGAAGGAAATCGCCAGTCCGTGGCGGGTGTTGGTCCGCCACAACCGTTGGCCGGTGCTGTCGAAGGCATAGACATAGCCGTCGTTGAGTGAGACCACGATCTCGGGACGGGCGTCGCCGGCGATGTTGACGATGGTTGTCGCCGGCACGCCCGATGGCGGATACCAGCCGTCGACGTCGATGGGCGTGTCGCCTCTGGGCAGGGTTTCCCATCCGGCTTTGCGGCGGGCAGATCGGCTGCCGTCGCCGTGCGCTCCCTCGAGCACCATCACCGCGTAGGCCTGGGTGACATAGGGCACGTGCATCTCCACATTCGGGATGCCGATGACTTCGTTGCGGCCGTCGAGGTCGAGATCGGCCACCGCCGGGGGCGAGGCCGTCCACTGCAGCCACTCGGTCCAGCTCGGGGTGCGGCCAGGTCCCGGTGTGGAGGTTGTAGTGGTCGTGCTCGACCGCGGGATCGGCCCATCGGATGAACTGGCCCCAGGTCAGCCGGTTGCCGACCCACGGCGAGGTCCGATTCGTGTAGTAGTCGGAGGTGTCTATGGCGACCCCGTCGTGGTCGAAGACCTGGATGTGGTGGTTGTCGTAGGTGGCGATGACTTCGAGGTGGGAGTCGTCGTCGATATTGCCAACAGCGGCGTTGAGTCCGTAACAACCGAAACCGCTGTGACCTTGTCCGTTGCGGTCGGCGTCGTTACCCGGTCCGGAGAGGGCGTTGTACCGAGGCCAGGCGGGAAAGTGACCGCCGGCCGGTTGATAGGAGTTGCCGTTGGCGTCGAAGACAAAGACCTGGGCGCCGCCGCTCGAGGTGGGGACGGTTTGGGTGGTCGTGACGACGATTTCGATGCTGCCGTTGCCGTCGAGATCGCCGCTCGCCATCCCGCGGATTTCGGGTGAGTTGCCGCCGGTTGTGGTGTCGGCGGGCCAGCCGTTCTTGACCGTCAAGGCCGAACCGTTCCACTCCCAGGCCCAGACCTCGTGGCCGCGACCCGCCACCACTTCGGTGGTGCCGTCGCCATCGAGATCGGCAACCACGTGCGGCGCGTAGACCCGGCCGTCGCCTTCCTGGGCGCGGTGGAGTAAGGTGCCGTCGCTCGCAAAGACATAGACGTCGTAATAGGCGGCGACCAGTTCGTTGGATCCGTTGCCGTCGAGGTCGTAAACCACCGGCGATGCGAACCAGCTCGTCTGACCCGTGAGATTGGTGAGGAAAACAGGCGCTTGAACGGGCCCCGCCGGCGATCCCGAGGGGCAGATCTGTTGCGCCGCCAGTCCCGATGAGAATGCGCCCGACAGCAGAAACACGAAGACGCGGCAAAGCACGGGGGTCAGATACGAGGACATAACGGAATTGTCCGTCGCAGATGATTTGAGCCCGGTGACGCACAGCACAATTCAGGTGCTTGAGATGGCGGACTGTTGAGCTTGGACACCTTTTTGTCGACGCCTTGCGTGCTACGATTGAGAGTATGCCGCTCTGGCGATCACTCGTCCTCCTTCAGGAGGTTCGGGAGTGGGAGACTTCCCTCTCCGGTGGTGCGCGATGAGCGCGCAACGGAGGCTCAGGCGCAGGCTCTTCGAGGGGATCGCCGAGGAGAATCTCGAACTCATTCACAACCAGCCGCGGGGAACGATCCGGCGCCAACGGATGGCCAAGCTCGAGCGGTTCCGGCGGCTTCGGCGTGCGCTGCTGGCGGGAGGATCGCTGGTTCTGATTGCCGGGGTTGTGCTGACCCTGGGTCTTCTCACCGATGCGCGGGCCGACCGCAGCGAGCCTGCGATCGTCACCCAAACGATGGGGCTGCCGGTGGACGCACCACCGGTGACCTGGTCTGCCGACCGAACCGATGGTCTCAGCGATGTCATCACGGGCCAACTGGCGCAGCCCATCGAACGGGGTGTGATTCCGCTCGTGGTCCGAACGATCGTGGTCGATGCCGGTCACGGCGGTAAGGACAGCGGCACCCTCCTGCCTCAGTTCGGAATGCTAGAAAAAGAGATCACCTGGGATATCGCGGCGCGTCTGCGTGAACTGCTTAGCGACGAGTTCACGGTGGTCATGACCAGAAACGGCGACGAGACCGTCGCCCTCAAGGATCGGACCGAGATCGCCAACGAGGCCAAGGCCGATCTCTTTGTTTCCATCCACGTGAACTGGTTGCCCGACCGCGAAGCCCGAGGCTTCGAGACCTACTTCGCCGGGACGACGGTCGATCCGTTCCTCAAACAGCTGGCTACCCAGGAAAACCGTGACTCGGGGTTCTCCGTCGCCGACACCCGGCGGCTGCTTGATGGGATCTACTCCGGGGTGCGGCTCGATGAAAGCCGGCGGATGGCCGATTGGGTCAGTCAGTCGCTCTTTGACACTCTTCGGATGAGGAATCCCGATGTCGTTGACCGAGGCGTGATGCGGGCCCCCTTCGTGGTGCTCGTGGCCACCGAGATGCCGGCGGTGCTGGCCGAGGTGGCGTGTATTTCCAACAATCGTGAAGCCCGGATGCTCGGGTTTCCGTGGTATCGACAAAGTATTGCCCAGGCGTTGTACTCCGGCATCAAGGGGTATGCGCGTGAGTTGAGCGAAACAGACAAGGGAGAATCTACATGACCGAAAAAGCCCAACACCTTCTCGTCGGCATCGACCTCGGAACCTCGCAGAGCGCCATCGCGACATCCGCGGGTGTCCGCAAGACCGTCGACAGTTATGTCGGTTGGCCGGTGGATGCCGTCGCCCGGAAGATCCTCAAGAAGGAGGTGCTCTTCGGTCAGGAGGCCGTGGAAAACCGGACCATGCTGGAAGTCCACCGGCCCCTGGAACGCGGGCTCCTCAAGGAAGGCTCCGACAAAGACCAGCAGGCGATCCGGGAACTCCTGTCGCACCTGCTCGATATCGCCGGCATCCCCGAGGTGAGAAAGAGCGGAGGCAAGGTCCGGGCCGTGGTGGGCGTGCCCGCCGAAGCGCTTCGGGTGAACAAACAGCACGTCCGGGAAGCCATGCGTGGACTTGTCGATGGTCTGATCATCGTCTCTGAGCCCTTTGCCGTGGCGTACGGACTCGATGCGCTGCTCCACGCAATGGTGGTGGACGCCGGTGCCGGCACTACCGATTTCTGCGTCATGAAGGGTCGCTATCCCACCGAGGAAGATCAAAGGACTCTCATCAACGCCGGCGACTGGGTCGACGAACAGCTCTACACCCTCCTCGGTGAGCGCCACCCGGGGATGAGCGTTTCGATCCACACGGTCCGGGACTGGAAAGAGAAGCACAGTTTCATCGGCAAGGCGCCTGGAAAGGTGACGGTTTCCATCCCCATCGAGGGAGTGCCGTCTCAGATCGACATCACCAGCGAGATGAAGCAGGCCTGCGAGAGCCTGGGGCCGCCGGTGGCCGAAGCCATGCTCGATCTCATCGCCAGCGGCGAGTCGGAATACCAGGACAAGGTCCGACAGAACATCATTCTCGCCGGTGGTTGCTCGCGGATCCCGGGGTTCGGCCAGTTCCTCGAGCAGGCCATGAACCCGTTCGGCGGCGGCAAGGTGAGGGTCGTCAAGGACCCGGTCTATGCCGGCGCCAACGGCGGCCTCGTGCTCGCGGAGGATGCGCCCAAGTCCGATTGGGAGAAGCTGCCGGATTAGACCACGCGTCGTTTCATCGGTTCGCTCGCCTCAGTAATCCACATGGGCCTTTGGCCCCTGCGGATTGTTGAGGTGTATTTCGTTCGACCCGCATTCATCGCACAGCCGGGTATACTGGAGGCGAAGAAACCGGGGGTCGACATGCGAAACGCTCCGCCTAGAAGTCTTTCTTTCGGGCTGGCAGTGAGTCTGTTGGCTTGCGTGACAGCAAGCCTGTCCTCTGCGGAACTCGTTGACCCCGGCGCCCCGTGGCCCAAGTATCAGGTCGAATCACTCAAACTCCCGGCGGGAGTCGATCAGGGTGAGATCACCGTACTCGAGCTCGTGGATCTCGACGGCGATCACCTGCTTGATGTGTTGGCGGCGTGGCGGGTCGGTGATGAGGCTGTGTTGGCCGCCTACCCGGGCGGCAGCCGCGAGTGGCGGATCGAGCACGGACGGCCCCTCATGGACCCGGTGGTCCTTGCTCGTGTACCGGGCGCCATCGCACATGCGACAGTTGCCGACATGGACTGGGACGGACGGCTTGATGTGCTCATGGCCCTGGAGGGTCGATCTCAGCTTGACTGGTTCTCCCTCGCAAAGGAGCGACCGGTGGAGGTCTTCGAGATCGTGCCTTTTCCGGGGCCGGTGACCTCGTTGAACGCTCTCGACTACGGCCGTCGGAACACCGCCGCGTCGCCGGTTGTCGGTGTGATCACCTCCGCCGGGCCGCTACTGGCGCTCTTTCCCTGACCAGCAACCACCCGTGGTCCAGATGCCGCTGCTCGTGCCCACGGGCGGTGTTGTTCGAGAAATCGCCGCCGGCAACCTGGACGGCGATGCCTGGTGGGATCTCGCCGTTGCCACCGATAGTGGTGTGTCGGTGATTGCCGGCACCGACTCCGGATCCCGGGTGATGGCCCGGGAGATGAGCGTCTCCCGGCGTCTTGTGAGCGGTGACTCGTCAGCGTTGTTCGTCCTCGATCGATTCGAGCGAAGCACGACGCACCGCCTGGCCGTCGCGGAATCGGGAAGGCTTCGACTCTTCGATCCTCGAACTGGGGAACGATCCGCGTCATTGAATGCGGATATTGCCGATGGCGTGAACAACTGGTTGCGATCAGCGTGGAGCGGGGTCGGCCGCGGACCGGCCCTGGTTCTCCCCGATCCATCGGGGATTCGACTCTACGGTGCCCTCGATTTCGACAACGCGGAGGGCTGGCGGGCGGTCGAGGCCACGACCCTGGATCTCGGCGGTCGCGCCGGGTTCGCAGCAGCGGGTCGCGTCAGTCGGGACGCCGTTGATGATCTGGTGGTGGTTCTCGAGGGTTCGAACCGGCCGCTGCTGCTCGTCGCGGGCCCTCGGTCGATCTTCGGTCTCACCACCGATGCCGACCACGACGATGGCGCCTGCGACGCCGACTGCACGCTCCGTGAGGCCATCAACGCCGCCAATGCCAACCCGGGTTACGATGAAATCAGGACCATCCCGGGCCTCTTCAGCATGGGCTTCTACCCGACGACTCAACTCCCCGCGTTGACCGATCCGGTCAGGCTCAACGACGGGACTTATCAGTGGTGGGTCCGTGGAGAAGACTGCGTTGGAGGGTGCAACGGTTTGGTGATTACGGCCGATTCGTGCGCCTTGGAGGAAGTCGATACGATCTACTTCGACAAGACTGCAACCGGTCAGAGCGGCAAGGGCATTGTCGTCCTGGGCTCCTATCACTCGTGGTTAGAGTTTGTCGAAAGCAACTACAACGAGGGCCACGGGATCGTTTTTGCCGACTCCACCGATACCAGTCTCAGGGGAACCTTCAACGCCAACGGCGAGGATGGAATCCACCTCGAACCGGGGAACTCGGGGACGACCGCGAACATCCACGCCTGGGGTATCGTAACGCACTACAACATCGCCGATGGAACCCGGGTCGACAATGTCCCCGACACGATGATCGGGGGGACGACGACGGGGGCTTATGCATACGCCGACCAAAACGGACAGTCGGGTGTCCACGTCAGCGGCGCCGCCTCCACCGGCACCGCGATCCTGAGGCTCAGATCTTCGGTAGGTCTGGTCCCCGGGAACAGCCTTCACAGCGTCTACCTCGATGGTGCGGGGGCCACCAGCATCGGTTCCCCCCTGCCCGAGGCGTGGTGCGAATTCTACTTGAACGGTGACAGCGGCATAAAGATCGGCGCATCGACGGCGAGCCACCAAATCTCCAACTCCACCATCGTCGAGAGTGGTGTCCACGGCATCCTCATCGCGAGTAGCAGCAACGTGGCCATCGGACCCGATGTCGTGGTCTACAAGAACACGCAAAACGGCGTGTTCCTCACCCATGACGGGCTCGGTGAATCCCACCACATCACCATTGAAGACTCGATTCTCGGAACAAGCGAGAACTCCCCGGGTGTGATGGGCAACACCGGCTACGGCCTCTCGATCAACGGCGCCTATGGCAACACCATCGGGACGGTCGGCCACGGCAACACGATCTCCATGAATGGGGCGGGCGGGATCTGGCTGGGTGGCTACGGTGCGACCGGGAACAGCTTCAGGTCCAACTACATCGGAACCGATTCGCTCGGCTCGACGATCTCGGGCAACGGTGGGCCGGGGATCGTCATCATTGGAGCGCCGAACAACAACATCGGTGGAGCCGTCGACGGGGGCAATGTCATCGCCTGGAACGACGGCGACGGAATCGTCATGGTCGGCGACGACGCGGATCAGGTTGCAATGCGTTTCAACAGCATCCACCACAACGTCGGACAGGGGATCGATCTCGGCAGTGACGGCTCGACCTTCCCCGATGAGGGTGATGTGGACACCGGCCCCAACGGGCTGCTGAATCAACCTCTTCCTGTTATTGCGGAGAGCTGTGGTGGGACGACCTCCATCCTCGGACAGAGGTTCAGCGCAGCCGGATTCTTCATCCACGACATTCTGGGCAACACCGGTTGCGATCGGGACGGTTGGGGCGAGGGAGAAACATACCTCACCTCGTTCTACACCTCGCACTCCACACCCGGCCGGTACCGATTCAGCGTCGATCTGCCGGGCGATCACACGGGCCTGATCATCACCGCCATGACCACCGATTTCGGCTCCTCCTCCAGCGAGTTCTCCAACTGCGTGGAGGTGACCGCCGGCCGGGCGGGGGATGCCACCGCCGACTGTGTCTTTGCCGCGGATGATCTCGCCGCGATCATCAACATCTTGGATGATCCGTCCTTTGTCGTTCCCGGTAATCCCGACACCGATTCCGATGGCGATGTCGATGTGACCGATCTGACGTTTCTCGTGGCGAGGGCCTATTTCTAGTTCGTGGCTCCGCGGTGGAGGCGCCGTGGTCGAGAGGTGGCCGTCAAGAGTGCTGAGGGGCGGTATCAAACCTGCCTCCACGAGAACAGCTGCTGGTCGTGTTGCGGCCATTGTTCTGACAACCGCGCTCGAGTCGATGTGACCAAGGCGGCTGGCCTGCGCGCGAGACGCGCGCACCACGGTTTGCCCGAGTTCTGAGGGAGAACGTTCGCAATTGTGGCGCGGGCGTTCCGCCCGCGAGATCCCAAGCGAACCCGAAGTGATTGATTTGCAGGCATTTCAGTGGAGACTCCGGAGCATGAAATGTAATTGCGTCTCAACTGCTTTACCATAGAGGTAGTTCAATCCTCAAACAATGGCCGGGGATCTCGGCGCGAAACTTCTTGGGAGAATCATGATCGGCAGCACCTTGTCCAACTTCGAAATCAAATCCAAACTCGGCGAGGGCGGGATGGGTGAGGTGTGGCTGGCCGAGGACACCAAGCTCGGTCGCCAGGTCGCCCTCAAGTTGCTTCCAGCCGATGTTGCGGGAGACGCCGACAGACTCGCGAGATTCGAACGCGAAGCCAAGGTTCTGGCGAGCCTCAACCACCCGAATATCGCGCATCTCTATGGTCTTGAAACCGTCGAGAGAATCGTAGGGGAGGGTTTGACACCCTCCCGCGAGATCGTTGATTCGGGATTGGGAACGGGATCGGGATCGCATTCAAGCGGTCAAGACCTCGAGCCCTCAGGCCCTGTCACCTTCCTAGTGATGGAACTCGTCGAAGGAGAAGATCTCTCCGAGAGAATCTCCCGCGGCCCCGTCCCTGTGGACGAGGCCGTCGCCATCGCCCTCCAGATCGCGGAGGCTCTCGAGGCGGCGCACGAGCAGGGCATCGTCCACCGCGATCTCAAACCGGCAAACATCAAGGTCAGACCCGACGGCACGGTCAAGGTCCTCGACTTCGGCCTCGCCAAGGCGTGGGATGCCCAAAACAGTGACGCCTCTCTCTCGCTGTCGCCAACGCTGACCCAGCACGCCACTGCCGCCGGGGTCATCATCGGCACCGCCGCATACATGTCGCCGGAACAGGCAGCTGGGATCGCCGCCGACCGGCGGGCCGATATCTGGGCCTTCGGCGTCGTGCTGTGGGAGATGCTCACCGGGCACAAGCTCTTCGATGGCGAAACCGTCTCCCATGTGCTGGCCTCGGTGCTCAAGGACGAAATCGATCTCGATGAACTCCCACAGGAGACACCGCCGCACCTCAGGAAGCTCATCGGCAGGTGCCTGCGCAAGAAACCCAAGCGCCGGTTGCAGGCCATCGGAGATGCGCGGATCGCTCTGGAAGAACCGGAGGACGAAGCCCAGGCGGCAATCGAAATGGTGGCAGACCTGGGAAACCGGTCCCGGCTCGGTTGGATCGCAGCCGCGGTCTTCGGTGTCGCCGCTCTGGCTCTGGCCGTGGTGCTGGGTCTGGACCGGGGCCCCGAACCGCGGGTGATCCACGCGGCCATCCCGGCTCCACCCAGTACGATCTTCCACCTCGATCCGCTGAACCCCGGCGCGGCCGTTCTCTCACCCGATGGAAGCATGATTGCCTTCAGCGCGCAGAAGGCAACGGGGGCATTCCAGCTCTACCTCAGATCCGTCAACGAGGGCGAAGCTCATGCCCTCTCCGGCACCGACAACGGCCACTACCCCTTCTTCTCGCCCGACAGCCGATGGATCGGGTTCGTTGCCGACGGCAAGCTCAAGAAGATCAAAGCGGCGGGCGGTCCCGCGCTCACCATCTGCGATGCGCCCGATGGCAAGGGCGGCGCATGGAATGCGGATGGCGTGATTGTCTTTGCCCCCGAGGCGGGCACCCCGCTGCACCGGGTTGCCGCCGTCGGTGGTGAGTCGACGCCGATCACCGAACTCGATCTCGAAGCCGGGGACAACTCGCACCGGCTGCCCCGGTTCCTTCCGGACGGGAGACACCTCTTGTATTGGGCGCGCAATTCCTCCGGAGACGTCAGGAGCGTGGTGCGGGTCATCGGTCTCGAGGAGGGCGGCAAGGGCCGTGATCTGGTGACGACCCCCACATCGGCGTGGTACGCCGGCGGCCACTTGCTCTACGTCAGGGACAACATGCTGATGGCGCAGGCCTTCGATCCGGAGGCCATCGAGTTCACCGGTGACGCCTTCCCGGTTGCCGAGGATGTGGTTGTCCGTTCGCTGACCGGTGTCGGGGTCTTTTCTACCACCGATGCCGGCGATCTGCTTTATCAGACAGGGAGTCGGGATGCGGGGAGCATCCTTCAGTGGTTCGACCGTCAGGGAAATCCCGCGGGGACCATCGCGGATGAGGCCTACCACAACCATGTGGTGCTGTCTCCCGATGGGGCCACGGCTGCCGTCGTTCTCCAGGACCTGGGGAACGGCTCACTCGATATCTGGTTGGTGGATGTCGCCAGTGGTCTGAGGACCCGATTCACGTTTGACCAGGCCAGCGACAACTATCCGGTGTGGTCCCCGGATGGCGAAAGCCTGGTTTTTGCTTCGCGGCGAAACGGGACGCGGGCGATCTATCGAAAATCGGTGGGCGGAACCGGCGAGGTGGAGTTGGTCTACGCGTCGGAGCTGGACATGCTCCCGACAAGCTGGTCGCCGGACGGACGGTATCTTCTCTTTGATCAGCCCGGACAGACGACGGGCTCGGATCTCTGGGTCCTCGATCTCGAGAACGGCCCGAGTGCTGAAATCCTCTACCAGGCGAACTCCGAGGACGGGGCCGGGTACTTCTCGCCCGACGGACGATGGGTCGCCTACTGGTCGCAGGAGTCGGGCCGTGGTGAGGTCTATGTCACACCATTTCCGGGGACGGGCCGCCGTTGGCAGGTGTCGCAGAACTCAGGCACTTGGTGCCAGTGGAATCCCGATGGGAGTGAGATCTTTGTCCAGGAGGAGAACGGTTCTCTCAAAGCGATTTCGGTTGATGGCACGGGTGCGACATTCACCATCGGAGGCGTGCACGACGTCACGGACCTTGGGTCCGCCACCAATAGTGGGGTCCTGTTTTCCATCGCACCCGACGGCGAACGGGTGCTGACGGTCGTTTCCGAATCCGATCAACAGACCGGCCATCTCGATCTCGTGGCCGGTTGGGGCACCACGGTCGAGGAAGAATGACCTTCGCCATGCCGCGCTCGTGTGGTGCGGGCGTCTCGCCCGCAAGGGGTCGATCCAGGGTACGAGGGCTACTCAGTGATACCGAGGGCGACCGCATCGCCGGCGGCGGCAATGGCTCGCCTGATCGCCTCCCGTTCGGTGTCCTCAAGGGCGCTTTTTAAGGCTCCGGGTGGATCCGAGGTCAACCGGGGTCTTGGCGCCGGTCGCCACGCGGGAGAATTCAGGCGCGGTCGTCCCCTTGCTCGAGGTGGCGAAAGGTCGGGAGCACCCTTTCGAAAACCAGTAACAACACGAACGGGATGAAAAGGATCAGCGCAGCGGCGAGAATCCCTTCCTTCTCGAACATTCCGGGTATGTAGGTCTCGCGAAAGCCCCTCATGCTCTTCGAGAACATCTGGCCGCCGATGACGACGTTCCAGCGCATGGACAACACCTGCAGCAGAAGTAACAGCGAGGACACCATGGACAGGGTGTTTCGGATTCGATCATCCATGTAGCGGCCCATGAGAACCACGATACCGAGCAGGATCAGGGGAATCAGCCCGCCACCGACCATCTGCAGCGAGATGAACGAGAACGAGAGTTGGTGGGTGAGCAGGTGGCCGATCACCTCCCACTCCTCGGCGCTCTCGTAGGCGAGCATCATGATCTCGAGCAATTCCATGGTCAGCGACATGATCAGAAAAAGCCACAGCCACCGGGACATGGCGGCGATTGCATCCCGATCGATGGCGATGCCCTTGAGCTTCATGGCGATCTGATAGAGGACGATGAGCAGAGCGATGCCCGAGACCATGGCCGAGAACAGGAAGATCACCGGCATCAGCGGTGTCGACCACCATGGATTTGCTTTGAGCGCACCAAAGAGGAATCCGACATAGCCGTGCAGGAGGCACGCCATGGGAATCCCGAGGGCAGCCAGAATCCTCGTGATTCTCTTGTCGACGACCTGCGATTCGGGGGAGACGTCGTAGACACCGAGGGCGAGGACCGAGAATATCCACCGTTTCAGTCCGCGGGATCTTGCGGCCGTCTCGACGATGTCGACGCGAAAAACAAACCAGACCTCAAAAAGCAGAATGATGAAGTACGAGGCGAAGAGGATCCCGAAACCGGCCATGGCCGATGTGAAATTGGGTGTGACGACGATGTTGATGGCCCGTTCAGGGTGTCCGAGATGATTGAGCAGCGGAAGCCCGGCGACGGCGAGAAAGCAAAGGGCGGTGGCGAGGGCGAATCGGCCGAGGGGCTTGAATTCCTCACGGTCGAAGACGTGGTAGAGCGACGAGACCAGAAATGCGCCGGCCACGAGCCCGGTGATGTAGGGATACATCACGATCATCAGGCTCCAGTGGATGTGGACGTCATTTGGGAAAAGAAAGCCGGTCAGCTCCGGAAACATCAGCGCACCTCCATGTCGAGGCCGAGGTAGTAACACTCGGGACGGGTGAGGAGTTCGGGCTGAAGGACCTGGACGCGTCGGGTCGCGAGGATCTCATTGACCCTGTCATAAGGATCGTCGCGATCACCGAGTTGTCTCGCCCCGACCGGACAGATATCCACGCAGGCGGTCTTGAGGCCCTTGGTGATGCGGTGGTAGCAGAGGGTGCACTTGTCCGCCGTGTGCGTCGTCGGGTTGATGTACCTGCTTCCATAGGGGCATGCCTGGACGCAGTATCCGCAGCCGATGCAGTGTTCCGCGTCGACGAGAACGACCCCGTCGCGGGTACTGAACGATGCGCCCACGGGGCACACCTGGGTGCACGGTGTCGCACGGCAGTGGTTGCAGATCTTGGGAACGAAAAACGCCTTCTGAACGTTCACGCTGCTCGTCACGGGGTCGAAACCGTGCTCGCCCCCGGATGGTGAGTCAACGTGCGCCTCGCCCTCCGCGGGAATTTCATAGCGTTCGATCCAAGTGCGGTACATGCCTTCAGGGACCGAGTTCTCGGCCCGACAGGCTCGTACGCACGAACCACACCCGATGCACTTCGTCGTGTCGACGAGGTAGACCCAACGGTGGCGATTCCAGTCGTAGTCGGCGCCGTCGGTCCCTTCGGCAGAGCCTTCAGGAAGCAAGAGGACGATCGCGAACGCACCGACGGCGGCCTCGGTGGAACTGCGGAGGAATTTGCGCCGAGAGAGATCTTCGCAATCGGAAAAGCCGGGATGGCGATGCTTGATCATTTCATCCTCCCAGATGACCTAAATGGGCGAGTGGGGGTCATGGCAGTCAAGGCAGGCGTCGGCTGTGAACTCGCCACCCATCTCGGTCACATGTTCGCGAACATCGACCTGGGCAAAACCGGCGGGGCGAGCGTCAAGCTCGCGGTGGCAGAGTTCGCAGAGTTCTCTCGAGCGGCGGACCGGCATGTCGGCGATCTTCTCTCCCTCGTCCAGGCTTGCGTGCAGCGTGACCGGGCCGTGGCAGAGCTCGCACCGCACGACCGCGTGGACTCCGCCGGCGTGCTCGGCAGCTTCGGCGTCGTGACACATCGCGCAGGTCGCATCGCCGAGATGGCGAATCGGCCTGGCGCGGTGATCGTCGACGGCGGCGCCGCGGTACCGTCCGAACTCTCCCCAGGTATCAGGGACAAAGAGCGATCTACCCAGGAGGAGGGCGCCGACCACAGCAAGCAGCAGAATCGCGGCTCGGAAGACGTGTTTGGTGTGGATGAGAGGGCTCTCAGGATCCATGGATCGAGACCTCCTTCGTCGTTCGTGTCGGTTGATTGGTGGTGAGTTTCTCGCGGCTCAAGAGCCAGCCGAGGATCGACGCATCTGAGGGTCCGGGTTTGGTCGTCGTGTCGGGCATGGGTTCGGAGGACGCCAGCCACGAGAGAAACCGCACTCTCTTAGGAGCCACGGCCGCGGAGAGTGGGAGGGGATCTCGACTCTCCAGCCACACCGAGAATTTCGGCGGAGTTGTGCCTCGGCTCAATTCCGGCGGTGCGGGAGGAAGTCGATCGGGTTCGAGGATCCACTTTCCGAATGCGGACAGCAGGCGGGCAAGATGCCGCGCTGTCGTCTCGCGTCCGGGTGGCCGCGATGTCAGTTTCACCTCATGATCGGTTCATTAGGCGTGTATTCCTATAATTGATCATTTACTCAATCATGATATCTTGAATATCAGACCGTTGCAATATGCTTGTTGGATATAAAGACTCTGTCTCAGGAGCCCTCCATGGATGAACAACTGCGCAGACTGGAGTTGGCGGTCGAAGCCACGGCCGCCACGGTCGCTCTGCTCGAAGAGCGAATCGCGGCCCTCGAGTTCGAAAATCGACCGTCGCCAGTGGATGGAGTCGAGATTAAAGAGGGCGACGGCGCCGCTGTCGTCAGTTCCCAAATCGACACTCATACCGCTGCGGTCCTCGGCACGCCGACCCTCGTCGGCCGCAGCCTCCTCGTTCTCGCCGGCGCGTTTCTGCTTCGTGCGATGACCGAACGGGGGACCTTTGCTCCCGGGATGGGTGTGGCGTTGGGATTGGCCTATGCAGTGATCTGGATTCTAGTTGCGGCGCTCGCCGCTCGGAAAGGCTCGCGGGCAAGCGCGGGATTCTATTCGGTGTGTTCGGCCGTCATCGCCGGCCCGCTCCTTTTTGAAGCTGCGACCTCCTTCGGGGTCCTGTCTCCATCCGCCGGCGCCATTGCGCTTGCCGGGATAACCACTGCGGGTCTGCTGATCTCGGCTCGGTGGCGCCTTCAGTCGACGGCATGGGTCTTCACCCTCGCCTGCCTGATCACTGCCGCGGCGGTCGCGACGGCTCGGTCACCGGGGGTAGCGGCGACGGCGGTGGTGGTCATGCTCGGAGTGGTGACACTTCTGTACGCAGGCGAGTTCCAGTGGAGCGGTTTGAAATGGCTGACTGCGGTATCGGCTGATCTGGCCGTGCTCCGTCTCACCGCGATCGCGACCGTGACCTTTGACCTTGGGCCGGATGTCGGGCCAATTCACCCGACCGTGGTGGCATTGCTTCAGGCGGTTCTCGTGGTCGGTTTCGTCGGAACATTCGTAATCCGCGCGCTGCGTGGGAAGGCTCCGGTGGGAGCCTTCGAGTTCGTTCAGACGGTGGCGGTGTGGATCATCGGCTGGGGAGGGGCCATCAGACTCGCGGGGGTGAACGGCTGGTCTACCGACATCCTCGCCTTGATCGCTCTTATCGGTGGCGCGGGGGCGTATGCCGGCGCTTTCGGAGTAGTGGATCGGAGGCAGGGAAGAAACGCTGCGTTCATCTACCTGTCTTCGCTCGGGCTCGGTCTCGTTTTGGTCGGACTGCCGAGTGTCGCCGGCTCCGCCACCGCGGTGGTGTGGGCGGGCCTGGCGGTGGGAGTCGCTGCCGTCGGCAGTCGCTGGGACCGCGTGACCCTCCGGGTGCACGCTGCAGTTCTCGTCGGCGCCTCCTGGGTCTCCGCCGGTGTCGTTCCCGAGGTGATGTCCGGTCTCGTCGGTGGCGGGTTGGTTGGCGCGACATCCCGGCTCGAGATCGGCCTCGTGGTTTTTTTGACCCTGGTAGCGACGGCTGTCGTCCTCGCCGGGCGGAAGCGTAGGTCCGGAAGCTGGATGCAGCGACTGCCCCTCACAGCCTTGTTGCTGGTGTCGGCGTTGGCGATCGCGGCGGCGGTGGTGGTGGCCACAACAGCTTTTCTTCCGCCCGGCACCGCCGGAGCAGCCGGAACCGTCGCACTGTCGTTGGTCACCGTCGGGCTTGGCGCCCTGGCGAGCCGATGGGGAATTCGGGAGGCCGGATGGCTGGTCTACCCGCTCTTGCTGGTGACGGGGTTGAGAATGGTCGTGCAGGATATCCTGTCGGGCCAGACGCTGGTGCTCGTCATCGCGCTGGCGGCCTACGGATTCGCGCTGATCGTCTCCACAAAGATGTTGAAGACCAGCACCGGGACGCCAGGCCAAGACCCGCCGGACTGACCGGTTGTCGTGCTCCGCGATTCCTACAGGAGTTACTCTCCACGGACGTAATGACAGGTGTAGCCGCCGGGGTTCTTCTCGAGATAATCCTGGTGGTGTTCGGCGGCTTCTTTGAACCTGCCGGCGTCGTTGATCTCGGTGACCACGGGTTTCTTCCAGAAGCCCGAGGCGTCGACATCGGCGCGGACTGCGACGGCGACCTGACGCTGCTCGTCCGAGACGACAAAGATCGCCGATCGGTACTCGGCGCCGCGGTCGTTGCCCTGGCGGTTCTCGGTCGTCGGGTCGTGCATCTTGAAGTAGAACCGGAGGAGATCCTCGTAACTGATCCGCTCGGGGTCGTACTCGATCCGGATCGCCTCGGCGGGCTCGGCCTTTTTGTCGTTGGCATCCGCGGCGTAGCCAACCTCGGTGTCGACGACGCCGTCGAGATCGCGGATGAGGCCTTCCATCCCCCAGAAACAACCCCCGGCGAGGATGGCAGTTTCGGTCGTGGTGGTCTCGTCATCACCGGACCAGGCGGCGGCGGGCGGGTTCATCGTCATGGCAAGGACTCCAAGAACGGCGACAAGGAAGAGGGTCCGCGATGCAGGTTTCGCACCGGTGGTGGGTGAGCTGTGATGGATGTGTCCGGACATGGGTTTGCTGCCTCCTACGGTTTATATGCGGAAACTCGATCTGAGGTTGCACCCGATTTGTCGAGTTCCGTGGCCCTGACAGACCTCTCAATAGAGGTAACGGAGCGGACTGGTCGTGGTACTTCGATCGTGCGTGTTCGCCGGTGTTGCTGAGGTGGATTGTCGCTGAAGACAAGAAGCCGGAACGCGGGTGGCTCCGGTTGAAACACCGGGCGGTCTCGTCGACGACTGAAGTGGGTTGCGGCCGGACCGCTGACCGGCAGCCCGCCTCAAGTGGCGATGACAAGAAACGCCCGGCCGACGAATTGCCGGCCGGGCGATTGTGCTCACTGGCGATCCGTGTGCCGACGGTGGGTGGGCGCGTCGCGCGTTTCCCGACGTCCTCAGCGGATGGCCGTTATTCCGGGTGCTTCCTCAGTTCCACGCCGAGGTGTCTCCCGACTCGAAGCCGTCGGCGAACAGGCCCAAACTGGTGTTGAAGTAAATCTCGTACACGGGAAGACCAAGACGGAAGTCGGCCCACGCGACGCCGACGGCGTCCGTGTCCCAGTTGGAGGCGATTCCCTTCTTGGCGTAGGAACTGCTCGGAACGGATCCCGGTGCGTTGACGAGCTTGTTGATCGTCGTGAAGTAGGTGAGGTCCCTAGGACGGGTCGAGAGGTAGACCGCTCCACCCTGTGTGTACGCCAGATGGAAGCTGCCTCCCCCCTCGTTGGCGGTGAGCGCCGGCGACCTTTGGAGTGAGGCCGGATCCCTGAGGTCGGGGAATGGCCCGCTCCACGTGGCGCCGAGGTCACTCGAGTGGGCGTACGCGATATCGTCCGTGGTCGAGTCCCCGAACCGCCACACCATCGCGAGGAACATCCTGTCGGCGCCATGCGCCACCTCGATCTCTGGATCCACCGGGGTGGACGTCGCCGCGGAGGGCGATGCGATGGTCGTTTCGGTTTCCCAGGTTACCCCGGCGTCGTTGCTTCTGCGCATATAGATCGTGTCGTCGGAATCGTTGTAGCAGACGACGAACGCGGGGATTGGGCCGACGGCGCCGCCGCGCGAGTGGTCGGGATCGATCCACGTCAGAGCATCAGTATTGCCCCAAAGGATATCAGTATCGTCCCAAGTGACGCCGCCGTCGATGCTCCGTGTAATCTGGACGTTTCGGTTGGTGGTCACGTCTAGGACCATTGCTTCGGCGACAACAAAGGCGTACCAGAGGCTGTAGTGGTGAGAATCCGTCTCAATCACGGGGTTGAAGTAATCCCAGTTGGTGTACGAGGTCACGGCGTGGGCGGTGAAAGATCCACCCGAGAGAGGTGCGGTTGCCACCTCGAGATAACGATCGGCGACCCCATCGTCGACGACATACGCCACGAGAAGCGTGTTGCCCTGAGTGCCTTCACCGACCGCGATGCTTGGGGTCTCGAGCGTCGCGGTGGCGTTGGTGATGCTGTTGATATAGGTCCACGAGGCCCCTCCGTTGGTTGACTTGTAGACGGCGATGTAGTCGGTGGTGCCTGCGGTTTCGTCGTCCTGCCAGGCGAGGTAGAGGTTCCCCGCCGAGTCAGATGCCATGTCCGGGAATCGTTCGACATCATCC
This sequence comes from uncultured Acidobacteriota bacterium, assembly GCA_963753035.1. Taxonomy (GTDB): domain Bacteria; phylum Acidobacteriota; class Thermoanaerobaculia; order Thermoanaerobaculales; family Sulfomarinibacteraceae; genus JAHECW01. The sequence goes on from CAVWAW010000016.1 coordinate 223,387, forward strand.
GGAAAGGCCGGAGAGACCTTGACGTCCTGGGCGTAGCCCTCGGGCAGGCTGCCCGGGTCATCCCCTCCGGAGTACGACTTCGACGGATGGAGCAACACCGGTCCGAGCAGCTGCTCACCCGTCAGTTCCGGTTGCGGGCGCTGGGCTTCGAGAGCCATGACGAGACTCGCGTCCTCCGCCACCCGCGCCTGCTCGATGGCTGCGCTCAGCAGGTCGATTTCAACGGGCGCCGGCTTGGCGGTGGATGGGACCGCATCAGGTCCCTCTTCCATTGCCAAGACCGCAGCTGGTGCAAGAATCATGATGATGGTGATGCTGACAAGAAATCGTTTCACTCTGGCCTCCTTCTCTTTCCCACGCAGTTTTCATCAAATCGATGGGCGGTTCGGGTTTTGAATCGAACACAAAATCGACAATTCGGTGCCGACGCGTAAACTGTTGGTGACTGACTGACTGAGAAGATAACACATTCGCCCCTCCAATATCGAGCAAATCGGGCTCGAAAAGAATGGATGTTGGCGACAAATCCCTGTCGAAACGCGACACTGTGGTGTCAATCAGCGCGAAATGGCGGTGGTTGATAAAAAGGGAGCCCGCTGAAGCGAGTCATCGACTGCATTTCCGACCGCCGGAAAATTGCTACACTCGATACGATGGATGGTGTGTTTCTCCGACTTCTTCGGATCGGTTGGTTGTCGTTTTCGGTGGTGATGGGCCTGTGGCTCCTCGCCCAACCGGCTGCGTCGTGCTCGGCGCAGACGCCGGTGTGCTCGTTCGACGTGGTCAACTCCTATCCGCACGATCCCGGCGCCTACACCCAGGGCCTGCTCTACGACGACGGCGATCTCTTTGAGAGCACAGGTATCTATGGCGAGTCCTCGCTCCGGCGTGTGGATCTCGAAAGCGGCGGGGTGCTCCAACAGGTGAACTTGGATGCGGCGTACTTTGGCGAAGGGCTCGCCCTTTGGGAGGATCGACTGATCCAGCTCACCTGGCAGGAGCACACGGCGTTTCTTTGGGATGCAATGAGCTTTGCATCAACCGGAAGCTTCGCTTTCACCGGAGAAGGATGGGGTCTGACCCACGATGGTCGCCGGTTGATCATGAGCGATGGCTCGTCGACCCTTCGCTTTTTCGATCCGGTGACGTATCTCGTGTCGGGTACCCTCGCTGTGGTCGACAACGGTTCCCCGGTCATCAACCTCAACGAACTCGAGTGGATCCGTGGCGAGATTTTCGCCAATCAGTGGCTCACCGAACGGATCGCGCGGATCGATCCCGATACCGGCCGGGTCATCGCCTGGATCAACCTCGATGGTCTGCTCGATCCTGCGCCGCCGTCTGCTGAAGTCCTCAACGGCATCGCCTGGGACGATGCCGGGGAGAGACTCTTTGTGACCGGTAAGCTGTGGCCGAGCCTTTTCGAGATCGAACTCGTCAACTGCCCCGAACTGCGGCTCTTTTTCGACGGTTTCGAGACCGGCGGCACCGGGGACTGGTCGACGGCTCAGCCGTGACCTGGGTCCTCCCCTTGTGAGTGATTCGCCGCGGCGCACAATGGATCCGCAAAGACGCCAGGATCGCAAAGCCACCGCGAAGTCATTTTTCAGGCGCATCGCAACCCGCCGGGGAGCGTCCTGCGGTGGGGAACGGCACCGTCGACAGCCAAGATGGCTGTCGCTACACATCACACGGTGGCCGTTGTGTAGCGATAGGCTTCCAGCCTGTCGTGGACTGCGTTCCGGATCGGGCAGGGCCCGGGTCGGTCTTGAGACGCTTGGCGGAACTTTGGCGAGTTTCGCGACTCGGCGGATCCATTTTTCCTCGCAGTACGGAACCGCTGATCGTTCAATCAGTCGGCGCCGCCCCGCGGCTTGGCGGTGCTCGAGGTGACAGTGTCTGTCCGCGGGAGTTACGATGGCCGCTGGAGGACCGCATGAAGCAACGCCCCGACCTCGCTGGAAAAGCTTCGTTGCATGGACTGAACCGTCGCGAACTCGTCAGACTCGGCGCGTTGGGCGCTGGAGGTTTGGTGATCGGCTCGATCCCGGGGTCCGCATCGACGAATTTGCCGGCCACGGCGACCATGCTCGACTTCCACGATAAGCCTCTGGACGTGGTTCGCATCGGGTTTGTCGGAGTCGGACTCCAGGGGACCTCTCACGTCGAGAATTTCCTCAAGATCGATGGCGTCGAGATTCGGGCGGTCTGTGACATTGTCGAGGATCGGGTCGCGCGGGCCCAGCAGTTGGTGGTCGACGCCGGTGGCAAAAAGCCCGAGGGATACAGCCGCGGGCCGCTCGATTTCAAGCGGCTCTGCGAACGATCGGATCTCGATCTGGTTTTCTGCTCCACCTCATGGAAGTGGCACGTTCCGGTATGCGTCGCCGCCATGGAGAGCGGCAAACACGCCGCCACCGAGGTCCCCATGGCCCTGACGGTCGATGACTGTTGGCGACTGGTGGAGACCTCGGAGAAGACCCGCCGTCACTGCGTGATGATGGAGAACTGCAACTACGACCGTTTTGAAATGATGATCCTCAACATGGTCGAGCAGGGGGTCTTCGGCGAGTTGCTCCACGCCCGGTGCGGTTATCTCCACGATCTCCGCGCCGTCAAGCACGACATCGATGGCGAGGGGTCCTGGCGTCGGGCGCATTCGATGACGACCAACGGCGACCTCTATCCGACCCATGGGCTCGGTCCGGTGGCGCAGTGCCTCGACATCAACCGGGGCAACGCATTCACGTCGCTCTCGTCATTCGGCACCAAGGCCAGGGGGCTTCGGCAATATGCCTTCGAACGCTTTGGGCACGAAAGCCCGCAGGCCGAAGAGGAGTTCGTGCTGTCGGATGTGGTGACGACGGTCCTGCAGACGAAGACCGGTGAGTCGGTCGTCGTTACCCACGACACCAGTTCACCGCGGCCCTACAGTCGCGACTATCTCGTCCAGGGCACCCGAGGACTCGCGCGCAAGTACCCCGAACCGCTGATCTACATCGAAGGCCGCAGCGATCCCCACCGATGGGATCCGGCAGAAGAGTATCGGGAAGAGTACGACCATCCGGTGTGGCGTCGTCTCGAGGCGGCGAGCGCGGGGGCGGGCCACGGGGGGATGGATTTCATCGAGGACTTCCGCCTCGTCGAGGCGCTGCAAAAAGGACGTCCCCTCGATATGGATGTCTACGACGGCGCAATGATGAGCGCGGTGGTCGAACTCAGCGGACGATCCATCGAGGCAGGCGGCCAACTTCTGGGATTCCCCGATTTCACCCGCGGTGGATGGAAAAAACACCGTCCTCTCGAGGTGATGCGGATCGATCCTTCGTGACGGACCAACCGCTCTGGATCGCCGGGCTCGGGGCCGAGTTCAGCTCGCACTTCGGGAGCGACGCCGCGGCAAAGATCGCGCTGGCCCCCGGCCGCGTCAATCTCATCGGTGAGCACACCGATTACAACGAGGGTTGGGTTCTCCCCATGGCCATCGACCGCTGGGTCGGGGTCGCCTTTGGAGCCCGCGAAGACCGCCGGATTCGAGCTCACTCCGTCGTTTTCAATGAGACCCGCGAGATCGACCTCGATGATCTCGCCCCGCTGCGAAAGCCCGATTGGTTCTCCTATGTTGCCGGAGCGGTCTGGGCGCTCGGTTCGGCGGGGCGCCGGGTGTCCGGGGTCGATCTGGTGGTCGATGGCGATGTTCCCCTCGGGTCCGGGTTGTCGTCGTCGTCGGCTCTCACCATGGCCTCCCTGCTCGCCCTCTGCGAGGCGTCCGGGATCGAGTGGGCGCCGGTCGAGATGGCGCTCCTCGGCCACCGCGCGGAACGCGATTACATCGGGGTGGAGGGCGGACTGATGGATCAGTTCACCTCGGTCATGGGCCGGGAGGGTCACGCGCTGCTCCTCGACTGCCGAACCCTGGAAACCGATTTCGTTCCATTCCCTCCCGAGGCCGCGATCGTCGTCATGGACACCGGCGCACCGCGGACCCTGGCCACCAGCGAATACAACGACCGGAGTCGAAGCTGCCGAGCGGCAGTGGAGGAGCTTCGTGACGCCGACCCCGGGATTACGGCGCTGAGAGATGTCGAGCCCGGGTTCCTCGAGTTCGAGCGCGGACGCCTGGACGAGATCACATACCGAAGGGCGTTGCACGTCGTCGAGGAGATGACTCGGCCGTTTGCCCTGGCCCTGGCCCTCGCCGAGGCGGATCTGGTCGCAGCGGGACGTCTGATGAGCGATTCCCACATCAGTCTCCGCGATCTCTACGAGGTCTCGATCCCCGAGCTCGATCTGTTTGTTGAAATCGCACAACGACATCCCTCGTGCTTTGGTGCCCGGCTCACGGGAGCGGGGTTCGGTGGTTGCGCCATCGCTCTGGTCGCGTCCGAAGCCGCGCCGGCCTTCTCCGAGGAAGTCCACGACGCCTACCGCGCCGAGATCGATCTGCCGAGTTCGGTGTTCATCTGCCGCCCGGTGTCGGGCGCGCGGATCGTTGATCTGGGGTGATCTGAGAGATCAGTGTAGCGTTCAGGAGCAGAGCAACCGGTTCGCGATGGGATGCCTGCGCACCCAATGCGCCATGGTTCGCTGCGAACAGTGGCGGATGCCAGCACCCATCCCGCCTTCGAGGGACGAAGACGAGGCGCGACTGGACACCGAACCGCACCCACCGGGGTGCCGGGTTTGACATTGTGCCGGTACGACCATCCGGCGGTGCGTCCCGTTCCGCACAATGTCATACCGGGCTCCCTCGGGGAGCGCGATGCGGTCTGCTGATCCGGCTACGAGGCAGGCCGCCGGCGCGCCATCGGCGTGGTCGCAGCCCTTCAATCCTCCACCTACGCGAGCACGCCGATGCGTGCGACGCTGGGCCGCTGGGACGCCAGGAAGCGTCCCAGCGGCCCAGAAGGCCGGTGACACGGACGCGGGCGCTACAATGCGGGAGCCAGGGGATTCAACGATGATGTGGCGGCGATCGGTGCAAGAACGGGAGAGCAAATGATGCGTTCAGTATTTCTGTGTGTGATCGGCTCGGCACTCCTCGGGCTCACGGCCTCCGCGGCCGAGCTTCCCAGCTACGACGGCAGCATCGAGCTGCAGATGCGGAGCAATATCGTCGACGGCTTCAATCTGCCGGCGAATTCGTCGTTCAACAGCAAGTCGCCTGCGATCGCCGATTCCGGGCGGGTCGCCGTCAGCCTGGGGATCGTCGGCGGCGATGTCGACACCGTGGGTCTGTGGCTCGGCGGGTCGGGTATGGGATCGGTGGTGTGGACCGACTCGAGCGGCGCTTTCATCTCCGACTGCAGCCTGAACAACTCCGGTCTCGCGGTCTTTCCCCTCGGTTTTGCGAGTCCGGATGGGCTCTACTTTTACGATGACGCCGGCGGCACATCGGGGCTACTGACCAACAAGCCCATCGGCTCGTCGGCCTGGACCGGCGCCGAGGTGAACGCCTCCGGTCGGACCGGGTTCCGGGCAAGCTTCTCGGGCCAGCACGCATGGGTCTCCTTTGACGGAGAGGCCAGCCCGCCGTACCACGCTCTCGTGGTCGGACTCGAACCCACAAGCCCCTACTGGTACCTCTACACACCGTCGTTCAACGACCAGCGGATGATCGCCGGCAAGGCGAGCCTCGCAGCGGACCACAACGCAGACCAGATCATCATCTGTGATTCGCTCGGCGGCTGCACGGTGCTGGTCGAGGATGCGGACGCTGACCCGGGGTCGCCATTTTCGAGCTTTCAAAACTCGGTGTCGCTGACCAACACCGGACTCGTGGCATTCAACGCCGGCCTGGTGGGGGGAGGGTCGGGGGTCTTTCTCACCGACGGGTCGACGGTCACGACAATCGCAACCACCGCCATGCCGGAGATCTCGGCCATTGACTATTTTGCGCCGCGCGCCAACGAACACGGGCAGGTCGTTTTTCGGGCGGTCGACGGCGCCGGTCTGATGGCGATCTTCGTCGGCGACGGCCAGGGTCTCGTCAAGGTCGTGACGGAGCACGATCTGGTCCCCACCGATCTCGGCGAGGCCCGGATCGATCAGCACGACTCCTCGGTGGTTTTCGGCGGTGCGCCGGACATCAACAACGCCGGCGATGTCGCCTTCCACGGGACCCTCACTCCCGCGGACAACAACCAGATCGAGTGGGGCACGGGTCTCTTCATCGCTTATGGTTCGCTTGTCTTCTCGGACGGTTTCGAGTCGGGGGACACCGGTGGTTGGTCGGCGGGGGCACCGTAGACAGGACTGACCTGCTCTCGCTGTTCCGGTGCTATAGTCGAACCACATCACCGCACAGGAGCCTGAGATGCGACTCTTCAGTGAGATGCGTTCCGCTCGTCGTTTACGGGATGCTGAGCACGGAGCGTAGGAACCATCCATGCAGAGGGGCCGTCGCCGTCGGTTGCGGCAGGCAAAAGCTGTGTAGAACCGGTGAAAATGACGTATCGTCGGCGCCCGCCCCGCGAGTCCGGACTCTGATGCCCATGGATCTGAGCTTCGCGCCGAAACGCTCAATCCTTCGATCTCGAACGAGGCGGCGATGGCAGGTGATGATGCCTTCGACGCCGAGGTTGGCCGCAACTTCGGCACGGGTCACCAGAAGTTCGACGATCCGTGTCTCAGGGTCCGGGTGAACGACAGCTTCCCGGCGGCATCCCGGCTCGACCTCGAGTTCGAGGGTCTATCAGGCGATGATCGAGGGTCCGCCCGACACCGAGGGCTGCCGTCGGCCCCGACCACTATGTCCATTACGTCAACATCCAATTCCGCGTCTTCGACAAGCAGGGTGTGCCGCTGACCCGAACCGGCCGCGACCAACAGGCTCTGGACCGACACCGGGAGTATCTGTGAGGACGATCTCTACGCCGACCCTGTCGTGATGTACGACGAGCCTCGCCGATCGATGGGTCGATCAGCGTATATCGAGCTTGGGGCTCGGCTACGGGTTTTCTGTGGGCCTGCATCGCCGTTTCAACCGGCGGCGACCCGACCGGCGACGTATTTCCTTTATGACCTCGAGACCCCGCTCGATCCCTGACTATCCCGAAGTTCGGCGTGTGGCCGGATCCCGTGCACGACTCCTATGTCATGGCGACGATGCCGATTCCCGACCCTCAGGGCAAGCACGATGTCTACGCCCTTGACCGCGAACGACTCCTCATGGGCGGTCGAGCCGCGGCCGGCGCAACGATTCAGGCGGCTTCCCGAACCTGATGATGCCGGCCGATGTCGACGGCCCGGCGCCGCCGCTCGGATCGCCGGCGCTGCTCTACACCTTCCGTGATGGTGGGAGAGCTTCTGTGGTGCGCGCGTCTCGCGCGCAAGCCGAATGCGTTGATGGCGGTGCGGAATTTCACAATCAAGAGGGGCGAGGTCAACCTCGCCCCTCCGGTCAATTCGAATTGGTGGGATCAGAGCCCGAGGGAGGAGGCTCCTTGCGGCTGTAAAGGCCGCATCCGCGGATCCGCCGGCGCCGTCCTGTTCCTCCTGCCACGCCTCGCGGGTCAGGGGAGTCATGGGATCGAGCCCGCGCTTGGCGAGGGTTCGATTGAGACCCTCGATCTGTTCGGTCTCGGTCTGGAACTCAGCCTCCTTGGCCGCGAGTTCGGCGCCGAGTCCTTCCAGACGTTCGATCTGCGAATCAGACGGCCGGCCGTCGTAACTGACGATCTCGCCGAAGAGATTGCCGAGGCGTTCCCTGAGCTCCTCCTTGCCCGACATCAGGCCTCCCTCGCCGGCGACCACGATGGTTCCGTGGAGTTCGTCGAGTTCATCGGCAAAGCCTGCGAAGCTCGCCCGGTCCTTCTTCTCGAGTTGGTCCGCGCGGTCGCGCGCCTGATCGCGGAGATCGGTGATGCTGTCGGCGAGGAATGTGAGTTCGCCGAGCAGGTCATAGGCATCGAGCGCTGTTGCCTGTTGCAGCAGGCGGTCCTCCTTGGGATGAGGGTTGCGCGGATCGGCGATGAGCTCGACCTTGCCCTCGAGGACTTCCTTGCCCTTGATGAGTTTGAAGGTGTACTCGCCCTCGGGGACCCGGGGCCCCTGGAACGCCATGACCAGTGCGTTGGCCGGCGGCATGGTCGGGGCCTTGAGGCGCATGGGCCAGCCGACCCGGTTCATTCCGCGCCGTTTCTTGCCCGGCAGGGTGGTGATGAGCTCACCGTCGGCGTCGTAGACCTCGATCTTGAGGTCACCGAAGAGGTGGCGACGGGCAAGCCAGTAGTTGATCGAAGCCGACTCATCGGGATTTCGGCCGACGAATTCGTCGTCGGAGCCGAACCATGCCATTCCGCCGGAGAGCACCTGGGGCGCGGGGCGGGAGGGAAGGAGGGCGACCTTGGTCTCCATGATCTCAGCGGTGAGCCCACGCAGCCCGGTCAGATCGTCGATGATGTAGATTCCGCGGCCGTGGGTGGCGATGATGAGATCGTGCTCTGTGGGGTGGATGGCGAGGTCGTGGACGGCGACCCGGGGAAGATCGGTGAACCGGGCCCACTGGCCGCCACCGTCGAGTGAGATGAAGAGCCCGAACTCGCTTCCGGCGTAGAGCAGTGCGGGGTTGACCGGATCCTGCTTGATGGTCCAGACGTAGCCCTCGAGACCCTCGCCGGTGATCGATCGCCAACTCGCACCGAAGTCGTCGGTGGCGAAGACGTGCGGCGCCATGTCGCCGTGGCGGTGGCCGTCGTAGGTGACGCAGGCGGCGGCCGCGTCATAGGGGCTGGCGAATACCGAGGAGACCCAGCTGCCCTCGACCCCCTCGGTGGGCAGGTTGTCCGAGACCCGGGCCCAGCTCGCCCCGCCGTCGCGGGAGATCTGCACATAACCGTCGTCGGTCCCGACCCAGATGACCTCGGGGTCGAGGGGCGACTCGGAGATGGCGTAGATGGTCGCGTTGTTCTCGGCGGTGGTGTTGTCGACGGTGATCCCGCCCGAGGATTTCTGACGCTGGCGCTCAGGATCGTCGGTGGTGAGATCGGGCGAGATGGTCTGCCACGAGTCGCCGCGGTCGGTGGAGTAGTGGAGATACTGGGATCCGTAGTAGAGAGTGTTTGCCCTGGTTGGACTCAGGTGAATGGGCGTGTTCCAGTTGAAGCGGAGCTCCTCCTCATCCTCGCGGGCAAAGGGCTTGATGCTCTTGGATTCACCGGTGGACACGTCGACTCGCGACAGCTGCCCGCCCTGGTACTCGACATAGAGGGTGTTGACATCGTTGGGATCGGCAAATGCCCAGAATCCGTCGCCCTGACCCACGACTTCCCAGTCGCCGCCGTTGATCCCGCCTGAGGAGCGCGAGGGTCCCTTCCACGATCCGTTGTCCTGGAGGCCGCCATAGACGTTATAGGGCCACTCGAGATCATGGCTCACGTGGTAGAACTGCGAGATCGGAAGCGAGCGAACGTGTCGCCAGCTCTTGGCCCGATCCTCGGAGATATAGGCGCCGCCGTCGGTGCCGAGAAAGAGTTGATTGGTGTTGGACGGGTTGATCCACAGGGCGTGGTGGTCCGAGTGGACAGAGCCCATGTTGAAACCGGCGCCGAAGAGACCGCTGAAGCTCTCGCCGCCGTCGGTGCTGACGGTGAGGGTGAATCCCGGTTTGTAGAGCCGGTTGTGATCGGTGGGATCGACGATGAGTTCGGAGAAGTACCACGGTCGCATCTGGATATTGGTGGAATTGTCGGTCTTCTTCCAGGTGTTCCCGAGATCGTCGGAGCGATAGAGCGCCGTGTTGTCTGTCTCGACGGTTGCGTAGACCACCGCCGGTCGTGACGGGGCGACGGCGACCGCGATCCGGCCCTTTTCACCATCCGGCAGACCATCGGTGAGTTCGGTCCAGTTCTCACCGCCATCGGTGGTGCGGTAGAGCGCGCTGCCGGGGCCGCCGGAGGTGAAGTAATCGGGGTAGCGCCGGAACTGCCACATGGCGGCGTAGAGGATCCGCGGTTCCTGCGGGTCCATGTCGAGATCGGCGCAGCCGGTGTTCTCGTCGACGGAGAGGATCAGCTCCCAGGTCGCGCCGCCATCGGTGGTCTTGTAGACCCCGCGTTCGGGGTTGGCGCTCCACAGCTGACCCGTGGCGCAGACATAGACCATGTCCGGCTCTTCCGGGTGGACCGCAATCTTGGCGATGCGTTCGGTGGCCTCGAGACCGAGATGCTCCCAGGTCTCGCCGCCATCGGTGGTGCGGTAGACGCCGTCGCCCACCGAGACGCTGTTGCGAACCCAGGTTTCGCCGGTGCCGACCCAGACGGTGTCAAGGTTTGAGGGATCGATATGGATGGCGCCGATGGACTGGGTGTGATCGTCAAAGACGGGCTCGAAACTCAAACCCGCATTCTCCGATTTCCAGACGCCGCCGGTGGCCGCGCCGACCCAGAGGGTCACGGGATCGTCGGCGTTCCCGTCCATGGCTGCGATCCGGCCGCTCATGACAGCCGGCCCGATGGCGCGGGCTTTGAGCCCGCCAAAGGTGGCGGAGTCGATCTTTGTCTCCGCGGCCTGAGCGCCGGTTCCGGTGCAGATGATCGCAATCAAAAAGACGACGTGACCTCGAAGCTTCATTTCCCCTCCTGTCAGCGAAAGGCGGCGGCATTGCTGGCGCTCGCCTCTCTGATCCCGGTTGCTCTGCTTCCTATTCGGCGGCCGGCGCCTCGGTTTTGGCAGGCATGGCGAATCGTTCATCGGGAAGGTCGATCCCGAGTTCGATCTTTTCGATGGTGATCACCTGCTGCGCTTCGCCGCCGCCGAAGGCCATTTCCATGGAGTGGGCGAAGAGCAGACCATCGACCTCTTTGTAGTCGCCGAGCACCGTCGACACCGTCACCTCATTGCCCTGGACCTCGCGTGTCGCCTCCATCTTGAACTCGACAAAGTACTCCTCATCGAGGTAGAGGAAATCCACATCGCCATCGGCTCTCGTGACCTTGAGCTTGTAAGCAGGGGTGCCGTCGACCTCTTCCTTGCCGATGAGTTCGACCGTGTGGCCCTTTTCTTTGTAGTCGACGAGGGTGCCCTCGAAGTCGGCCTGATTCTTGAGCTGTTTGACCTGATCTTCGGCCATCTCTTCGGCCTCGGTCTTGCCGAGGAAGGGCAGGATCGCCCAGCCGATCTCGCCGTCAAAGGCCTGGACCGCCGTCATCCCCTGCATGGTGAACTCGAGGCGGATCCTGTACGGTTTCTTGAACTCAACCGTGAAGGGCATCTCCATGGCGCCGGCGGCGCCGCCGCCCATTCGCATGGTGCCGGTCATTCTGCCCGTTTCGAGGGCCATCCACGCTTCTTCACCACCCTTGGCCTCGAGGTTGGCTGCAACAATTTCCTCCACGGTCTCTGCCGTCGCATGTCCGGTCAATAAGGCGAGACCACAGAGAAACACCACCGTCGCTTTTGTGCGCATTGTTCAAATCTCCTTTTGTTGCCGCACGGGAATCCCCCCGGGGCGTCCTCAAATATCGAGCGTTCAACGCGGAAAATGTACCACGCTCGGCCGGCGACCGGCCGTCGGATTCACGGGAAGATACGCACAGCCAGGGTCCGTTGTTGCCGCCGTCAGTTCGTGCCGAGCAGCTCGAGAACGGCCACGGTCATGGCCCGGGTACCCATGGTCACCGACTCTTCGGCCTCGACTTTGAAGAAAGGTGAATGGTGCGATGGGACCGGAGGCCCACCCGCCGCCTCTGCGTCGATGTCCGCCTGAGAAGTTCCGCCAACCGAGAAGTAGGCGCCGGGAACTTTCTCATCGGTCATCACGAAGAAGGCGAAGTCCTCGGCGCCCATCCCCGTGCGTGCTTTCTCATAGACCGCGTCCTCGCCGAGTTCGCGGACGAACGCAGTTCGAATGCGCTCGGCAAGCGCGATGTCGTTCACCGTGGGTGGGGTGAACTCGGTGGAGACGAGGACTTCGGGAAGACGGTCCTCGGGCATGCCGTAGGTTCGTCCGACCCCGTGGGCGATGCGTTCAATCCCTGCGAGCAGCGTTTCGCGGGTCTCCATGCTGTCGGCGCGAACCGTGAGCTGGAGCTTGACCTCGGCGGGGATGATGTTGTGTTTGGAACCTCCGTGGATCGATCCCACGGTGACCACTCCCGGTTCGAGGGGAGCGAGTTCGCGACTGATCAGACTTTGAAGTGCGACCACGATCTGGGCCGCCATATAGACCGGATCCTTGCCTCTGTGGGGTGATGCGCCGTGAGCGCCGAATCCGAAGACCGTGATGTCGACGGTGTCGGCGGAAGCCGAGATCTGACCACCGGAGATCATGACCTTGCCGGCCGGTTCACCGGCCGAGACGTGAAAGGCGAGGGCGGCATCAGGGACCCCGAAACGCTCGAATAGACCGTCTGCGAGCATGGCCTTGGCTCCCCCGACCCGCTCCTCGGCGGGTTGGCCGACAAACATGACCGTTCCGCTCCAGTCATCGCGCAAAGCCACCAATTGGCGGGCCGTACCCACCAGGGAGGTCGTGTGTACATCGTGACCGCAGGCGTGCATCACGGGCTGCTCGATCCCGGTGATGTCGACCTGGGTGACCTCGGCTGCGTAGGCGAGTCCGCTGTCCTCTTTGATCGGCAGCCCATCGATGTCGGCCCGCACCAGAACCAGCGGACCCTCGCCGTTTCGGAACATCCCGACGACCCCGGTGCCGCCTACTCCTTCGGTGACCTCGACACCGGCCTGGCGGAGTTCCTCGGCGAGCCGGGCAGCGGTCTCATATTCCAGGAACGACAGTTCCGGGTGGGTGTGGAAGTAGACAAAAAGATCGGCGAGATATGCGTCGTAGTCTTCGGCAATGGCCTTCGCCAGGTCGTCATTGGCCACGAGACCCGGAACACACAGCACCATCATCACCGCTACCAGGAGCACTCGTTTCATTGGTTTCCCCCTCCATCCCGCACCGCTTCCTAGTGATCATAACCGGGAAGGGCGGACTTGCTTTTTCTTTATGCGACTGGTCTCCGGTGATTTCCACCACCGAACTGTTAGGCTGTGAGGGAGGAGAGAACCGAAATGCGAAGAACCACCGACTTCATTTTGCTTCTCGTTTCGCTGGCGATGGTGCCGGTGTCGGCCTCGGCAGGGACCCTCGTGGTCGCCAACAAGTCCGAGGCAACGGTGTCGCTGGTGGACACCGGTTCCGGTGAGATACGGGCGACGCTTCCCACCGGCAAAGCACCGCATGAGGTCGCTGTTTCGCCAAACGGCATGCTCGCTCTGGTGGGCAACTATGGAACCCGCGACGAACCCGGATCGAGCCTGACGGTCATCGATGTGGGGACGGCCAAGGTGGTCAAGACCATCGACCTCGGGGACTGCACCCATCCGCACGGTATCGTCTGGTTCAGCGATGATGTTGCCCTGGTCACCGCCGAGGACCAACAAGCGCTCCTTCGGGTCAACATCGAGAAGGGCGAGATCGATCAGAAGATCTCCACCGACGGCGAGATTTCCCACATGGTGTCGGTGGCCAGAAACCACGGCCTCGCGTTTGTTTCCAACATGGGTTCGGGATCGGTGACGGTCATTGATCTTGCCCTGGGTATTCTGGTGGCGACTGTTCCAACCGGAGAAGGCGCGGAGGGTATTGCCGTGACCCCCGACGGGCGGCAGGTGTGGGTCACCAATCGGGCCGCGAACACCATCAGCGTGTTGAATGCCACGGGTCGCAAAGTCATCGCTCAGATCGAGGCCGGTGAGTTCCCCATCAGGGCCGAGGCTACCGCGGATGGTCGATTCGTTCTGGTGACCAATGCCAAGGGAAATGACCTCTCGGTTTTCTCGACCGCTGATATGAAGGAGATCGGCCGGGTCGGTTTCACTCAGGTGAGCAAGGGCGATGACGGGCGGCTGTTCAGCGACCGATTCGGCGATAGTTCGGTGCCCATCGGCATCGAGATCGTCGACATCGAGAAGCGAGCCTATGTCGCCCATGCCAATTCTGACGACATCTCCATCATCGATCTCAACGAGGGCAAGGTCATCGGCACGCTGTCGGCAGGGAAGGAGCCCGACGGAATGGGCTGGTCGCCGCTGACGCCGACGAACGAGGCCGCACCCAAGGAAGACTGAACCGCAGAGACATCGCAACTTAACGCAGAGACGCAAAGACGCAGAGGCACCGCAATATTTCCCTTGCGCCAAAAAGGTCCGGTGTATCGGAATGACGCGTTGACGCTTTTGCGTCTCTGCGTTGTACAGTGATGTTGCGATGGCTCAATCATGCGATGGCTCTGCGTCTCTGCGCCTTTGCGTCTCTGCGTTGTACAGCGATGTTGCGATGGCTCAATATGCGATGGCTCTGCGTCTCTGCGCCTTTGCGTCTCTGCGTTGTACAGTGATGTTGCGATGGCCAATCATGCGATGGCTCTGCGTCTCTGCGCCTTTGCGTCTCTGCGTTGTACAGCGATGTTGCGATGGCTCAATTATGCGATGTCCATTGCGGTGTCTTTGCGTCCCTGGCGTCTTGGCGGTGAAACTGCGATGGACCCCTGCGATGCCCCGAGATCGGCTATCCTGCTCGGGTTGCGCAGGGAGGGCTGATTTGACGAAGTCGGTATTCGACACCACCACCATCAACGGACTCGAGCTTCGGAATCGACTGGTCCGGTCGGCGACGTGGGAGGGGCTCAGCAACTCGGACGGAAGCGTCAACGAGCGCCTGATCGATGTCTACCGAAATCTCGCCGAGGGTGGGGTGGGCCTCATCATCACCGGCTACATCGCGGTCCGCTCCGATGGGCGGCAACAGTCGACCCAGTTGCTCGCCGATCGCGACGAGTTCGTCCCCGGACTCGCCGAGCTTGCAAGCGCAGTACACCAACACGGCGGCAAGGTCGTGGCTCAGATCGTCCACTGCGGCGGTCAGGCCAACAGAGAGGCAACCGGTTGCGACCCGTTGGCGCCGAGCGCAGTGGCGAGCCCCGGCTATCCCGAGGTTCCTCGCGAGCTCTCGACCGACGACATCAACACGCTCGTAGCGAGTTTTGCGGTTGCGGCGAGACGACTCAAGGATGCCGGCTTCGACGGTGTCCAGCTCCATGGCGCCCACGGTTATCTGTTGGCTCAGTTCCTGTCGCCATCGCGCAATCGGCGGCGGGATCGTTGGGGTGGGGACGTGTGCAACCGTTCGCGATTCACTCGCGAAGTCTACGCGGCGGTGCGTGCGCTGGTCGGACCCGACTGGCCGGTGATGATCAAGCTCAACGGCAACGATTTCCTCGAGGGTTCGACCACCGAAGATGACGCCGGTTATCTGGCGGCCGCCCTGGCCGAGGCCGGGATCGACGCCATCGAGGTTTCGGGCGGCACGGGAGGCTCCGGCAAGCTCGGAGCGGCGCGATCCAAAATCGAGACCGAAGCCGATGAAGCCTATTTCCTGCCCCAGGCCGAGGCGATCAGCGCAGCCGCGCCCGGCGTTCCTATCATGCTGGTGGGTGGGGTACGTTCGCTTGAAAAGATGGAAAAGGTACTGGCTATCGGGACTGCCGATTACTTTTCCATGTGCCGGCCGTTGATCCGCGAACCCGGTCTGCCGGCGCGATGGGCCGCGGGCGACCACCGCCGCGCCGAGTGTGTTTCCTGCAGCGGCTGTTTCGGCCCCGCAAGGAAGGGCGAGGGGATTCGCTGCGTTCAGGTCTAGCTCGCACTTCTCAGCAGTCGGCGTGGTTGGAGTCGTGGTCGCGGCGTGCGAGAATGGGTGCGACCGCCTCGAAAAAGGAGAGCACGATGAGGGCTATTTCTCAGTTGTATCGTCTTTCGCGACAGGCGTTTGCCGTAATCCTGATGGCAGTCAGCATTCCGGTCCTGGCCGCCGATATACCCACAACCCCCGACGGCACCGTGCGGGCCGTGGCCGCAGGCCTCGCCGATCGGCATCCCGAGATCCTCTGGCAGGCGCTGCCGCCGACCTACCAGAAGGACATCTCCGAGCTGACCCACGCTTTCGCCGACCGGATGGATCCGGCGGTCTGGGAGGCGACGTTCGGGCTCGGCCGCAGGTTGACCAGCCTCCTTCGCGACAAGAAGGACCTCATTCTCGCGAGTTCGATGCTGCAGGCCGCGGGCGAACGGCGCGAGGAGCTCGAGGGCGGATGGGACGAGATGGTCAGCTCGCTCGATAGTTTCTTCGCCAGCAAAGTGTCGAGCCTCGACTCGATGAAGACCATCGACTGGGAAGAGTACATCGCGACCACCGGTCGCGAACTGATGAACCTTGCTGCCGAAAAGTCGAAGGCGGACGGCGACGATACCTTCGACCGTGAGTTCACGCAGAAGCTCCTCCAGACCGAGGTCGAGGTGGTCTCGATCGAGGGCGACAACGCGACGCTGCGCATGACCGCGCCGGATGAGGATCCCGAGGAGATGCAGTTGACCCGGGTCGAGGGCCGGTGGGTGCCGAGCGACATGGCAACGGACTGGGATCAAAATGTCGCCGAGGCCAGGCAGAAGCTCGCGGCGGTGACCGACGAGGAGATCCAGCAGGGCTCGATGCAGGCGATGATGATGATCGGGATGGTCGACGGGGCGCTCGCGCAGCTCGAGACGGTCGAGACGACCGAGGAGTTCGAGCAGGCCATCCAGGGTCTGTTGGGACCCTTCCTCGGCGGAATGATGGGCGCCGACGAAGAAATGGTGTTTGAAGAAGACGAGTAGTTTCCTCATAGACCACGCTCATGGCACGATCCCGTAAACCTCCCGAACTGCTCACGGCCGCCAACGACGACGTCGAGGTGGATGCTGCGACCGAGCTCCCGGGGCCAGGAGAGGTGACCCAGGCGCTGCAGCAGCTTCGTGAAGGAGGCGGCGAGGCATTCGATCGGGTAGTGGCGGCACTTTACGACGAACTCCGTCGGTTGGCCCATCACCGGCTCCGCGGTGAGCGTGATGGACATACTCTGGGGACCACGGGCCTGGTGCACGAGGCCTATCTGCGCCTCTTGAAACAGCGGCTCCTCCGCCCCGACGATCGTGACCAGTTCCTCGCCGCGGCTTCGAACACCATGCGCCGGGTGCTGGTCGATTACGCGCGGACCCGAAATCGGGAGAAGCGCGGCGGCGGTGTTCCTACCATCCCACTCGAGGTGGTGGAGCCATTCCTCCAGGACAACGAGGCGGTCGAGATGTTGGAGCTCGACCAGGCGCTGACCCGACTCGAAGAGCTCATGCCTCGGGCGGCGAGGGTCTTCGAGCTGAGAGCGTTCGGAGGGCTCCTGGTTTCAGAAATCGCCGGTCTGCTGTCGATCTCCGAGAAGACCGTCGAACGCGATTGGGCGGCGGCTCGGGCCTGGCTTCGCAAAGAGGTTCGAGGTCAGATGGATCCATGACCGATCGCACGCCCGATCATCGCCAAGGGGAGGGAATGAGCGAGGAAAGCCGGGAAGACCGGATCGCCGAGCTGTGGAGGCTTTTTGCCGAGGCCGAGGAATTGGCCGGCGCCGAGCGCCGGGTCCTTGTCGATCGTGTCCACACCGAGCAGCCGTGGCTCGCCTCGGAGCTCGAGGAAATGCTCGAGGCGAGCGGCGACGAGGCCGCCCTGGCCATCGAGTCCAAGCTGATGACACCGGTTTCAGCGAGCGACGCCTCGGGCGCAATGGCCGGACCGTACCGGTTGCAACGTCGAATTGGCGCCGGGGGGATGGGCGAGGTCTACCTCGCCGAAAGGGTCGACAACAGCTTCGAGCAGCGCGTCGCCATCAAACTGATGCGGCCCGGCATCGGCTCAGCGGAGATGCTCGAGCGATTTCGGCTGGAGCGTGACGTCCTGGCTCGGCTCACCCATCCGGCGATCGTGCCGCTGCTGGATGGCGGTATCACCTCGGATGGACAGCCATATCTGGCGCTTCAGTATGTCGAGGGCCTTCCAATCACGGAGCACTGCGAGCAAGCGGAGATGACCCGGCCCGACAGGCTGCGGCTCTTCGCCGATCTCTGCCGCGTGGTGCAGTACGCACACACCAACCTCATCGTTCACCGTGATCTCAAACCTTCAAACGTCCTCGTGACCGCTGATGGCGAGATTCGCCTCCTCGATTTCGGCGTCGCCAAGCTCCTTGGTGTCAGCGAGCCCGGTGGTGAAATCACCGGCTCCGCCCGGGCGCCCATGACCCAGCGGCGGGCCGCTCCTGAACAGCATGCCGGCGCGGACGCCACGACCGCGACCGATGTGTGGTCCCTTGGTGTCCTGCTGCACGAACTCCTCACGGGGAGGATCCCGGTGGATGGGACCGGGGACGAGCCCCGCACGGACCGATCCGGGATGGCGACCGGGCTGCCAAGAGACCTGACCTCGATCATCGGCATGGCCCTGGCGCCGGAGCCGGCAAAGCGCTATCCCTCGGCCGGGCACCTGGCTGACGATGTCGAGCGCAGCCTTGCCAACCTACCGGTGGAGGCACGCCCGGATTCGTGGATCTATCGCGTCGGTCGCTACGTGCGTCGGCATCCGACCGTGACGGCGTTAGGCGCCGTAACCGCGCTCTTTCTGGTGATTCTCTCCACCGTGTCGTCGTTCCAGACCATCCGTATCACTCACCAGAGGAATCGAGCGGAGGCAGAGGAGCAGCGAGCCAACGCGGTGGTCGATCTCCTGGTCGAGCTCTTCGGCGCCACCGATCCTCTGCAGGGGGCGGAGATGGACATGATCCCCGTCGCGGACCTGATGGACCGCGGCGAGGCCCACGCGAACCGGATGGGGGGCCAGCCCGATGTCCAGGCCCGCCTCCGGGCGGTGCTGGGAAAGATTCTCCTCGAGCGGGGGGACCAGCAGCGCGGCCGTGCCCTTCTGGAATCGGCCCTCGAGAGTCAGATCCAGTTTGCCGGAATCGACGACCCGCGTACGGTGGAGATGACTCTCGACTACGTCCGCGCCCTCCACCTCGACGGTGAGCTCGACGCGGCGCGAACCCTGGTCCGAGAAACCGTCGAGCGGCTCGAGGGCCAGGACGATACCGACCCTCGGCAACTCGCACGCGCGCTTCAATCACTCGGCAGCATGCTGCCGACCCAGGAGGGAGAGGAGTTGCTCGAACGGGCGATCTCGATCCGCCGTGGTCTGACCTCCTTCGATCCGGTTCAGCAGGGCGGCGCCCTGGTCGTGATCGCCACCCACCGCCAGATCCGCGGCGAACGCGACGAGGCTCGGGACCTCTTTCAAGAGGCTGTCGATCTCCTCAGACCGGCGCTCGGCGACGATCACCCCCAGGTCCTCGGCATCCGCAGCAATCTCGCGTTCTACCTCCCCGACCCCTCAGACCAGGCTCGCGAGCACAGGGAGATCCTCCGCCTGCGCTCCGCCCAGCTCGGGCCCGACCACCTCCTCGTCGGCAACAGCTGGCTCGGTCTCGCCGAGGCAGAGGTGGCGGCAGGACGGCACGCTGCGGCCGAAGATGGGTTCCGCGAGGCCTGGAGAATCTGGTTCGCGGCCACGCCGACCGCCTCCCAGACTCGGCGTGCCGCTCGGGGTCTGTTGGAGGTGCTCGAAGGACAGGCTCGGACCACGGACATGCAGGAGATTCGCAAATCAATGGTCGAGGCCTATGCCGCGGCCGGTCAAGAGATCCCCGCGATCTTCTTGCCAGGGGTCGAGGGTTAGAAACGATCGCAAGTCCGATCACGGCGATGCCATGCTCCACACTGTCGTGTCGCCGGTCTCGAAGCCGTCGTTGAAAATGATCCCCACCGGTCCCGGGTACGCCGGGGTCGCGAGGGCGGTCCGGGTCAGCGTGGTGGAAAGGAAGTCGCCCGGTGGCGACCCCGGAACGACCACGAGGTCTTCCTGGAGAAACGGGATCGAGGCGGTGCGGGTGACCCCACCCATTCCGTCGTCGCCGTAGAAGTGGGGGCCGGATGCGGGCTCGACCCGCGGCTGCAGAAAGCGGGTCGCACCGGCGATGTCGGGATCGAAGCGCAGCACCCCCTCGCGGGGCAGCTTGAAAAGGACCAGCGCGGGATCACCGCCGACGCCCGCCGGGACCCACGAGTCGGACCAGCCGGCGACGACGTAGCCGTCACCCGCCTCTGCGACGCCCATGAAGTGATCCGCGCCCGGTCCGTCGAAGACCGACAGCCACTGGGCGCCTAGGTTGGGATCGAGTTGGAACGCCCATGCGGTGATGTCGCCCTGGAGGTCGCCGCTGCGCCCGACCACCACCGGCCCGTCGGCGGTGGCGATGAGGTCGAAGGCGCGGTCGTTGGTGGTGTCACCGCCGGCGGTCGGGGGCGACATGTCCGGAATCTGGGCGTGCATGTCGATCCAGGCCGAGTTCTCCTCGGCGATCAGCACCTGCTGGAGGCCGCTGCCGTCGGGCTGGATCTTGAGCACGGTGGCCGCCGGGTAGTCGTCGTTAACCGCGCGGGCGACGCGCCCGGCGACGTAGACCGAACCGTCCGGCCCCTGGTCAACCTGCTCGAGGCTGGGTGGTCTGGTGGCCGCGACCGCGGTCGCCCAGTCGAAGTCGCCGGCGCCGTCCACCGCCAGCAGCATCATGTTCCAGCCGGTCTGGTTCGTTCCGACATCGGCGTCGGTCCGGCCGACGAGCACGAAACCGCCGTCGGCCAGAGCACCGAGTGCGTGTGCCTGATCGGTACTGGTCCCCTGATCGGCAAACCGGAAGACGTGGGCGTCGCGCAGCGTCCAGTTGGCCCACATCGGGTCGGCCTCGAGGAGCATCACGAAGGGGTCGTTGTCGCTGCCGGATTGATAGCCCGCGAGTGCCACCAAGGGGCCACCGAGATCGTCGAAACCCAGAACCATGTCGTGAACGATGCAGTACGGATCGCACAGGCCCGTCCAGGTTTCGAGAGTCGTGCCGTCCGCCGCGAGCCGGCGAAACCACACGCTGGAGCCGCGCTGGCCGGCGACGATCAGGGTCCCGTCGGGCAGCTCGAGGGCGGCGACCGGCAAGCCCGTTCCGCTCGGCGGATCGTCGGTCGCCCACACCGTCTGGCCGAACTCGTCGAACCGTGCCAGCAGACCCGTGCCGGCGGGTTTGCCGAAAACCAGGCTGCCGCCGTCGGCGAGACCCGCCACCCCGATGATGTCGTCGTCGTGGTCGAAGACGCCGGTCCATGTCGAGTCCTCGAACGCCGCCGCCCAGCGAACCGCCTCGCCGGAGAGGCGCCCGCCGCCGGGCCCGCGCCGGTCGACCCCGTCGTCGGAGTCGAGGATCGTCCAGCGCTCCTCCCAGATCGGAAACGTCCAGTCGATGTCGATCCCGAAGAAGCTAAGACGGGTTCCGGCGTCCTGGGAAACACCGGCGTCGATGGACCACCACGGGCTCTGGGTCGGTGTGACCTGGAGTTCCCCGAAGCCCGAGGTGCGGACCACCGGTCCGAAGACGCCGCCGAGTTGGAGCGAGAGATCCAGGGCGACATAGCCGCGCGCGTCGGCTTCGGTGGCATCGGTGAGTTGCGGCGGGGACATGGCGGCCGCCACCGGCTCGGACCAGGGGTCGGAGGTCCAGACTCCGTTCTCGTACATCATGTCGACCCCGGCGGAGGCGCCGCCGTGGATCCCGACCACCCCGGCCGCCGCGAGGTTCGCCTCGCCGCCCACCGACATCCCGATTTCAAAGATCGGCGTCGCCGGCGGCGGGATTGCCGCCGAGCCGATGGGGATCTGGATCGCGAAGACCTGAAATTCATCTCCGCCCGTGACCTCGTACTCGGCCTCGATCGCCAGTGATGCGGTCCAACCGGCCTCGACGCGAGTCAGCACGCGGTCGAGCTGGGCGTTGCGGATCGAGATCTCGAGGGCGGTCACCGAGAACCCCAGCTGGATCTCCCCGGACAGGGTCAGCCCGTCGCCGAGGTTGAGTTGATTGAATCGGATCGGAAACGCGGGATGGGACTCGCTGCAGGCGCCCGGCGGCTCGGTGCCGTCGCAGGCCGCGATGAGCGGCGCGTACTGGTCGTCGCCCAGAGTCGAGCCGACCACGGGGATGCTGCGTTGCTCGACCGACAGTACGCCACTTTCCAGCACGTCGGTGATGTCGGTGAGAGCGCGCACGACCACCCAGATCTCGGGAGAAGCCGGGCAGTGGGTGAGCACCAGTTGCGGTCCGGTGCTGATCACCGAGCCCGGCAGCAGCGCCGGGTCGAGATGCTGCGGCTGGAAGCCGTCGTCGGCCACCAGCAGCAGATCGCCTGCGTTGAGGCCGTCGATGACGCCCGTGTGGTCGCAGAACACCAGACGAGTGTCCGGCCCGGCATCCTCCGACAGCAGGAAAGCGGTGTCGGTCGGCTCGTCGATGAACGCAGCCGGTGCGGTGTAGAGACTCTCCGGATTGCCCTCGAAGTCGAACTCCAGATCGTCCAGCGCGACCGCGGCGAGGAAGTCGGCCAGCACCCCGTCCGGCACCTGGACCCAGAGTGGCTGGGTGCTCGGGACCGCGGCGAACGGGTCGATCGGTCCCGCCCGCAGCACCGGCTGAGAACCGACGATGCCCGGAAACGCGGTTGTGTCCGGAATCAACATGGCGGTGACCTCGAGCCACCTTCCGGCGGCGGTGTTGACCAGATCGCCGTTGATCTCGACATCGGTGAACCCCGGCCCGGGTATCTGGCTGGTCACGGTCAAGCCGGTGACGGTCATCTCCCGGTCGACCACCAGAGACGAGGCCCCGACGGTGAACGGAACGAGGGCGAACGCAACGAGAAATCCAGCGATACGATTCATGGTCTTGACTCCATTGCATACGGTTTCATCACCCCTTCTCGCGACAGCGGTCGCGACAATCGGACATTCGGCCGGATTCGGTGCGGTCGTAGGGGTGGCGACGACTTGAAGACTGACGAACTTGTGCAGGGCGTCGAGCAGGCAGAGCTCGAAGTAATTACGGCATCGGACCGACTATGATCATCCGAGTCGATTGGAGTTTCCAAGTGCGTCGAAACCCCAGCTGCCATCGGAGGTGAGGATGCGAAAGGTCGACGTGATCGTGATCGGGTGCGGGCCCGGTGGTGAGCGGGCCGCCATCCAGGCGGCGAAGGCGGGGCGTTCGGTGGTGGTCGTCGAGCGCGCCCACGTCGTCGGCGGCAACCGCGTCAACTGGGGCACGATCCCGTCAAAGACCCTGCGCGAAAGCGCGTTGTTCGTGCACAACCTGACCCGCAACAAGATGGACGGGATCCGGGTCAAGATCGCTGAGGAGATCACTGTCGCCGACTTCATGCACCGCGAGCGTACGGTGGTGCAGCGCGAGCTCGAGCTGATCAGCAATTCCCTTGCGCGATACCAGGTCGAGGTTGTCGAGGGTCACGGTCGTTTCCTCGATCCTCACAGCGTTACCGTCTCCGACAGCAGTGGGGCGGTTTGTGAAACCATCACCGGAGACGTCATCGTCATTGCCACCGGGTCGCGCCCCAACCGCCCGGTGGAGGTTCCGTTCGACGGAGAACTCGTCTTCGACTCGGAGAGCATCCTCCACCTGCCCAGGATGCCTCGGTCGATGATCGTCCTCGGCGCCGGGGTGATCGGCATCGAGTACGCGTCGATCTTCGCGGCCCTCGGAATTTCCATCACATTGGTGGACACACGAGACCGGTTGCTTCCCTACTTCGATCGGGAGATTGCCGACGTTCTTTCCGGTGCGCTGAACCGCTCGGGCGTGGTCACGATCCACGGCCATTGCCAGGCATCGATCGAGCGAATCGGAGGCGAGAACCCGCACGTGCGATGCTGCGCTGAAACGGGTGCCACGCTCGAGGCTGACGTGCTCTTATATTGTCTCGGCCGCAACGGCAACACCGAGGACATCGGTCTGGAAAACATCGGCCTCGAAGCCAACACCCGGGGTCTCCTCGAGGTCAACAAGCATTGCCAGACCTCGCATCCGCACATCTACGCGGTGGGTGACGTGATCGGCTACCCCGCCCTGGCCTCGACTTCGATGGAACAGGGCCGGCGCGCCATCCGCCACGCCCTGGGAATCCCGGGCCCCAACCTGGCCGACAATGAACTGCCGTTCGCGATCTACTCGATACCGGAAGTCAGCTATATCGGCGCCACCGAGGAGATGCTCATCGAGCGTGGTGTGGAGTACGTTTGCGGTCGCGGCGACTACGACAAGAATCCGCGCGGACAGATTCTGGGTGCGCGCGCAGGCATGCTCAAACTGCTCTTTTCCGCGGAAACCCTCGAACTTCTCGGCGCCCACATCATCGGCTCCGGCGCCTCGGAGCTCATCCACATCGCGCAGGCGTTCCTCAGCACCCGCGCCACGGCGGTGGATATCGCCGAAACGCTCTACAACTACCCGACCCTGTCCGATCTATACCGTCACGCCGCCCATGTGGCGCTCGCCGCGCATTACCGCCTCACCGGTCGCCGGGCGTGGGTGGGAAGTGAGACGTGACACGTCAGCCTCCTGCAGAATTCTGCAGGACGACGAGGTGCCGGCCTCACCGCGGCGGACCATCGCAGGCGGGGACGCCTGCTCTGCAAGGGTGTTCGCGATTTTGTAGCGCCCGAGTCCCCGCGGGCGGTGGTCCCACGTGGGGCGATTCCTGCCGCAATCCCGAATTCTGCAAGAGGCTCACGTGAGATTTTCATCGTGAGAAGAACGTCTCGTTCAACGTCTGACCTCTGACGAAAACCCGACCGTCGCGTAACCGCCCGTGGTGGAGGTTGGATGGGGCGGTGGCGCCGAGCCCCGCGCCTCTTCCCTTTTCGTCGACCTGTCAACCTTGGAATATCCTGCCCGGTCTCGCTGTTATTTGAAAATAGGTCTCATTCAAAGGAGAAAAACTTATGAGCACGACGACCCGGCCCCGATGTTTTTGGCGTTGGTCTGTCCAGAACGGCAGGGGCGTTGCCATCGCCTCCCTTCTGATGCTTTTTTCCCCGGTAGTACATGCCCAACACGATTGCGTTCCGTACGACCCCACGGTCGCGGGCGCGGTGATCGATTCCACCTGGGTGACGCCCACCGAGATCGATGACTATCAGATCGTCGTCCCGGCCGATCTGGGAGGTGGATACGTCGTGGCCCGGATCACATCGACCGCTCCGGCGGAGCCGGGAATGAGCATCATGCATCCTGCGACCACGGGGCAGATCACCCAGTACGGCACGAACTCGAACGGGCCGAGCCCCTTCCAGTTGGAGGTGGTCTTCGAGGTTTATGGCGGAGAAACCTACGACGTGGAACTGCGTGAGGATACCCAGGCGCCGTTGAAGGATCACCCGTTGGACTATCAGTTCAGTTGGTCGTTCGTCAGCCGAGTCGACTGCTACGAGCACAACGACGGTTCGCCCGGAGCCTGGCCGGACCCGATCGCCACGGCCCGGCAGATTCCATTGAATCAGGAACTGTCGGCCTACAGCCTCGCCGGCTACCTCTGGTGGTCTCTTCCGCAAAGCGCCCCCCACTACTTCGACTGGTACGAAATCAACATCGGCGTGCCCACGACGCTGTGGTTCGGGACCACTCAAGTGCCCTCCGACCAGAGGATCCGGGTTCGGCTCTTCAACGACGCCGGTTTCACGATGTTTGACGGTTCGGCGACCGGTTTGGGCGAAACCGTCGTGGTGGGTCCGGCGTCGGTCGATCCCGGGACCTATTACCTCGATTTTCACCCTGAGGACCACGGTCCGACTACTGCGACGCTGAGTGAAGGCGGGACGATTCCGGATCATTTCAACACGAAGTACCACTTTGTGGTCACCACGCAGGAGATCCCGACCTGCGGCTTCATGGCCGTTTTCTGCGATGGATTCGAGAGCGAGGACACGACTCTCTGGTCAGCCACGCAGCCTTGATTCATCTCTTCACCCGCCCGCATGGCGCTCGCTGAGCACTAACGGCTCAGCGGGCGCCGGGCGTGGGTGGGAAGTGAGAACTGAGAAGGACGGGCTAGCGTCCGACCTCTGACGTGTTTTCAACCGGCGCTTATTGCGTCCACATCCGGGTGGTGCCCATCTCGAACCCGTCGCCGAAGATCCCGCCCCATTCGGAAGCCCCGGCATCGACGGCAGGGCCCATGATGCGGGGGAGGCCGTGAAGATCGATGGTACTCAGCCCACCCGCCGGCCAGACGGTCGAGATGTCGATGGCCGGTGATCCGGCCTGCAGCCGGTAGTTCCTCTCGCCAGGATTGACGAAGAGAGGGTCCACACCGATCAGGTTTCCGGAGGTGATCGTGCCCGGTTCCAGAAATGGCATGTCCGTCCCGTTGTTCCAAATGACATTGTTTGTTACGGATATCAGGAACTGGGTTCCGTACCCTCCCAAAAACATAGACCTCGCCGAGATCTCCGTCACCGTGTTGTTGTTGAAATAAAGATGGCTGGATTCAGCAATCTCGGTGAACAATGCCCCCCAACTCCCACCGAAGAACCAGGAATCCGAAATCGCTGTGGTGGCCTCTGAGTTGGATCCAAGGTACACCAGCGGGGTGTTTGAATCGCTGTAGTCGGATTCGAAACGATTCCTGCGAAGGACAACGTTCGGTGATCCGAAAAATGAACCCAGGCAAACTTCGGACCCGTAACGAACGCCTCCCGTCGGACCCAGGACATTGTTCGAGAAGATGCTGTCGACAATCTCGAATTGAGCATCAACGTTCATCAGGAGATAGATTCCCGCGCCCATAATCGAAGATGTGCCGCCAGTCTGGAGGGAATTGCCCTCGATGGTCGACCATGAAATCTTCCCGGTGGATGAATCGGTCAGGTAGATATGAAGACCGCCGCCGGTCGGCCCGGTTGCATTCAGGGCCAGGTTGTTGCTGACGACACAGTCGAGCATTTCGAATGTTGATGTGTCGTGGAGAGCTATCAGACCTCCTCCCCCCCGTCCGCCGGTGAAACTATCGGTGATCACACAGTGGTCAAGGAAGAGCTGTGCGGGGCCGATGAGCTCGGCGAAGAGTCCACCGCCGTCATCAGTTGGGTTGTTTCCGGTGAAGGTGATGCCGTCGAAACGGACTACGCCGCGGACGTGTTGGATGGTGGCGGCTGTGCCATCTCCCCAGGGCTGAATGACCGTAGCTGCGGGGTCGGGGTTTCGTGAGTTGAAGAATACGCTCCATCCGCCGGTGAAGCTGAGGCTGCCGGTGGCCATGGTGTCCGGAATCAAGATGGACTCGTGGAATACCGATTCCCGGATTTTGATGTGATTGTCGCCGCCGGCAGCCACCGCGGCGTCGATTGCCTCTTGAATGGTCGCGTATGCACCATTGACTCCCACGGTGAATACGGCCGCTTCGGCGCCGAGGCAGAACAACAGAACCATCAGAAGGCCCACTGTGACTCGAGCGAATCTGCGCATCTCTTCCCCCGTTTCTCTCCGAAGCTCAGACCGGTATCTCTATCAATCGATTTTAGAAGGGGCTTTTCTCGAAAACAACGCATGAACATGCGCCACGACAGATCCGGAATGGTGTCTGAAAGACGTGGTTGTGCAGGGTACCGGCAGGTCACTGAAGGTGGGCCCAGGCCCACCCGACGACTCTATGGGGCGGTTGTCCGATGTAGGGTGGGCCTGGGCCCACCTTCAGACACCTTCCGGTCGAAATCGCGCTACAACGAAGTCTGACGCCGCTTGAGCGACCCTGCTTCGGCTCCCAGCCGCGATGGCTTGGGCCCTTTGCGTCTTTGCAATTCGACTGCCCGTGCCCCGAGGACCGGCGGTCTTCCTCTACCCGTCAGAAACGGTGAATCCCACGGTTGCATAACCGACCCAGTGGTGGAGGTTGGATGGGGCGGTGGTGCCGAGGCCGGAGTCGAGGGTTTTCTGGGACACCGGGAGCTGCGGTTCGGAGAGACTGGTGGCGTAGCGGAGGAAATGACCTTCGGGTGTCGGGAGTCCCGTTTTGGCGGCCAGCTCGCGGAGCAGCTCGAGACCGAACGGGATCGAGAAGCGGCCGCACCAGGGCAGTTTGTAGCTGCGGACATCGTCGCGATCGACCAGGGTGTACTCGAAAGCCGAGAGGTTTTCAGCATCGAGCGGACCCGCGAGGTACTCCCTCGCGAGCGATTCGTCCCGGTCCACGGCGTACTGGTAGCCGGCTGCGTCGGTGCCGAAGGGGGCGTGGTCGAAGTCGGGGCCGTAGTGGACGGCATCGGAGGAGACGACAACGGCGAGGTCGCGACCGAGCTGCCAACCGTTTTCTTCCATCACCCTGGCGAGCACGGTGGAGAGTTCATCGGCAAGGTTCGATAGGCGATCCCACGATGCGTAGGGGACCAGGATCGGGATGATCGAAACCTCGGGGTTGCGCCGTTGGAGGAAGGGGACGATGGCCTCCAGTGAGTGTTCTCGACAGTGCATGGCGTTGTCGACCACGAATGAGCTCTCACCGAGATCCGCGATGAGGTCGTCGCGGAGGGGATCGACCCGCACGGGTCCCCACGGACCGTGCCAGCGTTCGAACTCGTCGAAGACCAGCACATTTTCCAGATCCCACAACCGCGCCGCGTGGAAGACGCCGATGAGCAGCACCCGGGGCGCCGTGATGCGTTCCGTCAGGTGGACATAGGCGCGAGCCGCATAGAGGTGGTCGTCGTGCGGACACACCCCGCCGATGAAACCGTGCTCCGGTGAGAGGCCCAGCACGTGGTCGCGTTTGGCAATGGCCTCCTGCTCGAGCCCGATCGCGGTGGAGATGACATCCTCCGCCTGGTCGGCGGTGACCGCGAATCCGATGGCGTCCCTCTGACCTCGAACGACGTCGCCCTCGGATCGCAGCCCCATGGAGTCCTCGATTTCGGCCCGTGTTGGGGGAGGGAGTGGGCTCGCCGTTGAGGACGAGGCAGCCGGCGAGCATGAGGGCGGCGGCGACGGCGGTGGTTGGAATGTCCATGCCGGAAGTGTAGACCACCAAGCGCTGGGCGGCGGTGCCTGGCTCTCCGTTCGGGTGAACCGATCGTGAAACCGAGGTCAGTCGATCTCGATGCCGTGCTTCCGGCACAAAGCCTCGGTAGTCGGATCGAGGGGCCACCCGGCTTCGAGTACCCGGCGGACGACGGGCCGGGCCTCGTCGATACGATCCGACAGCAGCAGGGCCTGAGCGAAGGTCTCCTGGATTGCGGGCAGGGCGTCGGCGTCGGCGATGGGGGCCACGACCCTGGCGGCCTCCGCCCACGATTCGCGGGCCGCGGTGCGCCGGCCGAGGGCGGCCCGGGCCTTGCCCACCTGGATGTGGGAGTAGGCGAGGTCGTTCTGGTAGTAGGCGTTGCTGGCATCGAGCGCGGCGATGGGCACATGAGATGAGGCCGGGTGAAGGCCTCGGAGAGTGCGGGTTCGGCCGGCCGCCGTCAGCGCCTCACCGAGGGTGTCGTAGGAGGCAGAAAGGCGGAACTGCCAATGGGTGTTGGTCGGGTCGTCGGCGATGAGGCGCTCGCCGAAGCGGACGGCGGAGTTGAGAGCCGCGATCGCCTCGGCTAGATCCCCTTCTTCCATCAGAAGCCGACCCTGCCATGTGTATCCTTCGAGGAGACTGAGGAAGTTCGCGGAGTTCTTCTCGTCCTTCCGCGCCATCTCGAGGCAGAGTGTGATGTCCTTCACGGAGGCCTCTTTGGCGGATTCCAGATCACCTCTCGCCGCAAGGACCTGGCTGAGGGTCCGGTATCGATCGCCAAGATCGGCTTGAAGGGAAGGATCATCAGGATCCTCGGCGATGAGGTCTTGAGTAACCTCGATTGCGTCTTGAATGGCCTCGAGTGCTCGATCGAGACTGCCAACGGTGAACAAGAGATTACCCTGTTGTAGATAGGTGTTGGCGAGGTGGCGTCGCCAGACAGAGTTGTTGGGGTCACCATCGGTAGAGATTTGAAGGTGTTTTGCCGCGATCTCGTAGGAATTCAGCGCTCCTGTCAATGTTACCTCGCATCGTGTCGACCTGACCGAGTCCCGACAAAGGCGAGGGCAAGATCCGGTTCGAGCTTCGAAATCGGTCGGGTTCCCCGAGACGATGGGCAGCCGAGATTCGCATGACTCCCTTGATAGGCGGTCTTCTGATTGCCCAAGATCACCTTGGTAGTCGAACACTCGTCCGATATTTCGTAGCGCCCGGCTGCGTCGGTCTTTGGCCTTCCGCGGTGAGGGTCGATGCCCTCGCGTTCAGGCTTGTAGTATTCGAGCGCTTGTTGCGAAACCTGCTCGAGCAGATCGAGCCTTCCCAGCGGTACGAGCCCGTCGTAGAGGTCTTGGAGCATGAAGGTCATGAGTTCTTCCGCGTCCTCCCGGGCGGCCAGAGCCTGTGACCGTGCTTCGAGTGCGGCCGTCCGCTCGCGGTTGAGGTCCCACGCATACTTGGCCGACCCGCCGATGGTGATGGCGAGGGCGATCATCGCCACCGCCCAGCGCAAGCGGCGGCGGGGTGTGTCGATGATCCGCCGCAGCCGGTCCCGCACCACCGGGGCGGTGGGCCGGTCCTCGGGGTTGACCGCCTTCATGGCCTCGATGGTCTGGACGAGATCGGTCGGCAGCCCTTCCACCGGGGCGCTGACCCCCATGGCGGTGGCGACGAGCACCTCGCGCACCGTCGAGCCCCGCTCGTAGGGGGCGCGGCCGGTGAGGATCTCCTGCACGAGCAGACCGAGGGAGTAGATGTCGCTGGGCGGTGAGGCCGGTTCGCCCCGGGCCTGTTCCGGGCTCATATAGCCGACGGTCCCGACCACCGTGCCGAGCACCGTCTCCACGGCGCTCTCGATGGCCGTGGACGGCGAGACGCTTTCGTCTCCGTGCACCACAGTGTGTCGGCGGCTCCCCGCGGTTTCGCGCTCCTCCCTCGCCAACCCGAAGTCGAGCACCTTGACCTCGCCGGCGGCCGTGAGCATGACGTTGTCGGGTTTGAGATCGCGGTGGACGATGCCTCGGGCGTGGGTGACGGTCAGAACCTCGGCGAGCTGCTCGGCGATGGCCAGCGCGGTTTTCCGGGGCAGCCCCCGGCGGATGACCTCTTTGAGGCTCTCGCCCTCGACCAGTTCGAGGACGAGATAGTCGTTCTCGTCGGCCTCGATGTGGTCGTAGACCTGGCAGATGTTGGGGTGGTTGAGCCGCGAGAGGACCTGCGCCTCGCGGAGAAACCGGCCCCGGGCGTCGCCGTCGGACATCTGGCCGGACAAAATGGCCTTGACCGCCACCGTCCGGCCGAGCTTCTCGTCGATGCCGCGGTAGACCTTGCCCATCCCGCCGCCGCCGAGGACTCCGGTGAGACGGATGGTGCCCACCATTTGGCCCACCATGGGGTCGCCGTGCGGAGCATCGGCGCCGGTGCCATCCCGGGATGGTGTTTCCTGCTTCGGACTCCGTCGATGAGAACCGGTGGGTCGGTTGGTCGCCGAAGTCGTCGTCGCGAGGGGTCATGGCCGCGGCGGTCTCACGGCGCCGATCCGGACCAGGAGGAGTGGTCGCCCGACTCGAAGCCGTCGTGGAAGATCGCCGAGGGCGATCTCGCACCGATCAGCGTTCCACGCGGGGCGCCGTTGATGTCGGTCTCGGCCGAGTAGCCGACGAGCAGACGTTCCGGCCGCCGCCACCGTGGGTGCGGTGGGGAGCCACACCCGGCCCCGGTTCTCGAGGATGAATGGGTCGGCGGCCGCGGTCCCGTCGGGGCCGAAGGTCCGTCCCAGGATCGAGGTCCGCCCGGCGAAGGTGCTCGACCACACCACGGTGATCTCGCCGTCCACACCGATGGCGATGTCGGGCTGGGCGCAGTCGGCGGGGTCGAGGGTGTCGACGCGGATCTCACCCGAGACCGGCGCACCATCCGAGTCGAAGAGACGGAGATACAGACGCCGATCCTCGAGCAGCCGGGTCCACACCACGGCGAAACCGCCGTCCGCCGGCATGGCCACCGCAGGTTCGCCGTCGGGCGGTCCGGGGTGAGGGCGGCGATGCCGATGGAGCCTCCCCCGGCGTCGAATCGGTGGCTCATGATCATTGCCCTGGCTCTCCCAGACCACCACCGCCTCGCCGGCGCCGTTCATGGCCGCATCGGGGAGCGAGGCCGTGCCGGCGCCTGTGTCGATGGCGAACTCGGGGCCCAGGGGCGTCGCATCCGGTGCGTAGAATCGGCCCAGGATGGACTCCTCGCCGTTGTCGAGGCGCCGCCACGCCACCAGGTATCGTCCGCTGTCATCGGCGGCGACCACCGGCCACTGTTCGGCGTCGGTGCCCTCGGAGACCTGGACGACGGGGGTCAGGGGCACCCCGTCGACACCGACGACGGTGGTGAAGATCGCCTCGCCATCGAGGCTCGAACTCCACGCCACCATCGAGTTGCACTGAGCGTCCATATCGACGGCCGGTGTGCGCGAGGTTTCGTCTTGAATGACGACAAACGGCTGGGTTTCCCCTCTGGTCGTAATCCTGACAGGCCGCCCGTAGATCCCACCAATCCGCGATCTCGCCGACATCGACATCCTCAGCCCCGCGCCACACAACGACACCGTCGCCGCAACCGCCGGTCGCGACGCACCCCACCCTGCCTTCGGCATCGATACAGACCGGGCGACCATCGGTGGGGTCGCCGCCGGTGGTGGAGCACGGCCAGGGGTCGAAGAGCCGGACCGAGTTGTAGACATCGATGTCCACGAACCCCGAGGTGCTCTGACCGACGCCGGCGATGGCGCCGAGTTGGAGGCTGTTGACCTGGTAGCCCTGGTTGTCGAAGTCGGGGAGTTCGGTCAGAAGCGACCCGTCGACATAGACCCTGAGCTCGCCCTCCCCGGTCGGGCTGGTGGCCACCCCGAACTCGATGGCGATGCGGTGCCACCCGGATCCCGGGATGGGCACGGGAGTGTTGATGAGCACGACCCCCGGGTTGGCGTAGGCGGTCAGAACGATGTTGATCTGACCGGCGATCATCTCCACCGAGACCACGAAGGAGGGTTCGGCGTCGAAGGCCACCCAGCCCATATAAAGGTCGAAGCCGTCGCCCTCGGGCATGACCAAGCCGTCGAAGTTGATGTCGAAGTCGGTGTGGACGACGGTTTCGCCGGTGGGGTTGTCGTCCATGACCCAGGCCGGTTCGTCCGCGATGGCGGGAATTCGGAGCCCGAAGGCCCCTTCGCTGGCCGCTGCCGGGATCACCTCGTAAGGCCCGTTGGTCGCGGCCCACGTGCCGGCGCCTCCCGATTCGAAGTCATCGGTGAGGATCCAGTCCTGGATGTCCGCGACCGCGGTCGACCACCATCCTCCGACCAACAACAACGACACAACAACGAGGTTGGCGGCTGCTCTTCACCTTGATCATGCTCCTTGCATCAAGTGTATCAGCAGGTGTCTCGGCGATCGGCATGCTCCGGGGTCGATGGCCGACCGGGTGTGATCCCATCTGATTCATTTTGGAGGTTTAACGGTGACCTCCGCCACGTCGGGGCCGGTCGCGGATCATTACGATGGAGGCATGAAAACCATCTCCGTTGGATCATTGATCATCGCCCTGCTCGCGACGAACATCGCTTGGCGGAGGTCCCACCCCGCTTCCCTGCAAGCTCGGTCTGGAACCAGGAGATCTCCTCGGCGCCCCTTCATCCCGATTCGGCCACCATGATCGCCACACGTTTCGGGTCTCGGTGGTTTCGGGAACGGCCGGATGCAGATCGATTTTTCGTTGCACGTGGTTCACGCGCCGCCGGGATCGCCGATGCGCACCACCGTCAGCCACCCATGGGGTTACTACGATCCCGACTGTGAACCGCTGGGAGCCTCGGTGCCGGTGCCGCCGGGGGCCGCCATCGAGGGCGAGACCGGAATGGTCTGCGACAACCTGAACAACGATTGCCACTTGCTGGTGGTTCAGGGCGACACCCTCTACGAGGCCTATCTCGTGACCGAAGCGAGCGCCACGGAGATCGAAACCCACTGTCTCGCCGTCTGGCACCTCGGCGGCGCCTACCCACCCGAGGGCCGCGGCGATCACTGCACCAGCGCCGATGCCGCGGGATTCCCCATGGCCGCGCTCGTCTTCAACGCCGATGAGATCCAGGCCTCGCTTGATCTCGATCCGACGGGCGGTGGCGATCTCGGCCACGCCATCCGCTTCATTCTGCCCAACAACCGGATGGCCAACGACCCGGGGCTCGGCGGGGTCAGCGGCCGGCTCTATGTCCGACCGGCGTCGCACGCCGGCGGACCCAGCGGCCCGGTCGGTTCGGTTCCCTACGGTGCGCGGCTGCGGTTACGGCCGACCTTCCCGGTCGGCGAGTATCCGCCGCCGGCCCGGGTCATCCTCAACACTTTCGCGCGCTACGGGATCGTCCTCGCCGATGGTGGGACGGTGGCCCTCACCGCCGAGAGCGATCTCTTCACCACCACGAGCTGGGCCGATCTCGGGATCGGCTCGCGGGTCTTCGATCAGACTCCGGGAGCGACCGTTGTGACCATCAACGACTTCGCGGTCATCGAAACCGGCCCGCGGATCGCCGAAACCTACGACTGCGTGCGGACGGTGGTGGAGCCCGGTCTTTTCGCCGATGGATTCGAGACGGGGGATTTCAGCGGGTGGAGTTTGGCGGTTCCGTAGTGTGGTGAAGGGTCAGGGGTTAAGAGTTAGGAGTTCGACGAAAGAAGTTCTCTCGGGCGTCACCGTCAAGCGTCTCACGTGAGCCTCTTGCAGAATTCTGCAAGACGACGAGGTGCCAGCCTCACCGCAGCGGACCATCGCAGGCGGGGACGCCTGCGCTGCAAGGGTGTTCGCGATTTTGTAGCGCCCGCGTCCCCGCGGGCGATGTTCCCAGTTGCATCGATTCCTGGCGCAATCCCGAATTCTGCAAGAGGCCGACGTCTCACGTCTCACGTCTAACCCTCTAACCCCTAACCCCTCACTCCTCACCCCCATGCGCCACCTTTGGCCACATCTCGTCGTAGTCGAACTGCTCGCTCCGGCGATGGCAGCTGCGGCAGGTGTCTTCGGTTGGGATCCGTCCGCCGACGGCGAGGAATGCCTCGCGGTCGCTCATGATCTCGGGATCGAGATAGAGCGAGCCGGGGCCGTGACACGACTCGCAGCTCACGCCTTCCTCCTCGCGGAAGCTAGGCGCAAAGAGGGCGTTGTCGTCCTGTCGGCCGGTGACGTGGCAGAGGAGACAGCGGTCGTCTGAGATCGGGTCCTCGAGGTCGGCGTACTGCGGCCGAAGCCTGCCGAGGAAGAGCGCCCAGTCGGCGCCAACCGCCAGTAGGCGTGGCCGTGTTCGCTCTGCATCCACTTGACGTATGGGTTGCCGTGCTCGGCGTCGCTGTGGCAGCTCTTGCACGCGGTCGACCCACGTATTGCGGTGACGGGGTCCTCGCTCCCTCGACCGATCGGCGGAGGAAGTGGAGCACGATGGACTCCACGGTCGCCGTGGTCGTCCCGCTTGAACTCGACCCGCCAGGGCTCCTGGTCGCAGAAGAAGGTGTCAACTCCGATGGGGTAGAGCCCATCCGGAGCAAACTCGCGGATCCTCAAGGCGGGGCCTTCCTGCCACACCTTCGTGGTGAAGCCGCCGCCGAGGTCGTAGATGCCGACATAGTCGGAAAAGACCGACGGGTCGGTTTCGACCGGGGCGGGTCGCTCGCGGGCGACCTCGGCGGCGGTAAGCCCTTCGGAGTCCTTGGCCGCCGGGTCCGCGCCGCCCGCGATGAGGATGGGAATCACGTCGTCCTGGCCGCTCATGGCCGCGACGTGGAGCGGCGTCCAACCTTCCCGGGTCACCACCCCCGGGTCCGCACCGCGTTCGAGCAGGAGTTGGGCGACCGACGAAGATCCCCGGCGCGCCGCAACGTGGAGCGCGGCCCTGCCCCAACGGTTCTGGACAGCCGGGTCCGCACCCGCATCGAGGAGCAGAGCGACCATGTCGGCACGGTCGTGGTGGCACGCCCAGTGCAACGGTGTTCCGCCGTCGCCGCCGGCGACATCCACCGGTGCGCCCGCTGCGACCAGTTCCGTGAAGATTCGCCAATGTCCGCGAATTCCGGCCCAGTGGAGGGCGGTATATCCGTCGTCGTCAGTGGCGTCGATGCCAGTCGGAGAGATCTCGATGATCTGGTGGACGGCGTGGTAGTCGCCCCTTTTTGCGGCCCCCACGAGATCGGTCACGAAGTAGTCGGCATGACCGAGAGCGCTCCCGAACAGAAACAAGACGCAGAATCCGAGAACGCACACCATTGGGTTGTTCCGCATTGTCCATCCTCCCCGGTCGTCTTGAGACGACATCGAGACGAAGTACGCTTGCTGTCGTTCAATGTTCGACGCCCTTGCGGTGTTTTTTCAGGTTTTACACCGTCGCTGCATGAGCCCGACGGCGGCGGATCGCGATCAGGGTGCGGCGGACGACCACCCGCCGGTGCCGTCGGACTCGAAGCCATCGGCAAAGATCAAGCTCCCTCCGTCGATGGCATCGGTGCCATCGGTGCCACCCATTAGAAGGCGCTTGTCACATCGGTGCCACATCGGTGCCAGGTGAAACAAAGTTAACAAAGTTTGCCTATTCGATCTTTTCATCTAGGTTCAGCGCAAGTTCGCCCCTCTTGAGTGCATCGAGTGCCCATAGGTTCAATGCCTGATCGACATTGTCCATTTCTTCCTCGAATGCTCGATCTTCGTGTCGGCGGCGAGCCGCGCCCGAAACCCAGCGGCTGACCGCAACCGGGTGCTTGTTGAGCAATGCTGCCAACCGCCCCGCTCGCTGTCCCCATCGCTCTACCCCTACCGCCGTGATCAGTTTCCTCAACCCAGCGGTCTCTCGGTCTCGACGCGAGCTCGCCAGTCTTTCCGTTTCCACATCCAGAATCGAGCATGCTGCTGCGAGGAAGCGAACCGCGTCGAGAGCCGGTCTTTCGAGACCGGTGCTCCGACCCAGCTCGTCGATGTGAATCGCCTCTGGGGCGGACAGCTCGCGATCCCGTGGTCCCGACAATCCGAAGATTCCCGCCCACTCCTTTGACGGGCTCTCGTCCATGCCGGCTCGAATCCTCCCTGGAGCCGTTGCATTGACCTGGAGAGCGGAACCGCCGAGGTCCGCACGGCGATGTGGTAGTGGTTGGAGAGAAGCGCCCAGGCGTAGACAGTCAGACCGTCCCGTTGCTTGACCTCCCGCAGCAGCTCGGAAAACTCGACCGCCTCTTCCGGGTCGACGAACACATCCTCACCTCGGGCGAACCGGTTGTACACGTGGTACAGCCCGCCTTCAACCAACACCCTTCGCCCACGCGGCATCTTCAGAATCCTCTACCGCGAAGCTACCGCGACTTTGTTAACTTTGTTTCACCTGGCACCGATGGGCACCGATGCACCGATGCGGGCCGCAATCGATCAGTCGCCGAAGTCCCGGTGAATGAACGCGTAAATGCGGTCGCGGCCTTCAAGTGAGATCGGCGTCGAGGCGAGCCGCGCGAGGAGAATCTCCCGATCGACCAGGCCGTGAGAAATCGCAGCGCGGTTGAAGGTGAGGTCCTTTTCCCGCTCGGCGACATACTTCGAGATCACGAGATCGTGGATCTCGAGACAGAGCCCGACCGCGCCGCGGGTCGCTTGGGACTCGACTCGAACCAGTCGATCCTCCCAGCCTTCCGACAGCACGGCCGTCTCCGGACCGACACCCTGCGCGTAGTAGCCGAAGGTCTCGTGGAAAGGGGACAGCTCGCCGATCGAGCCGTCAACCAGCTCCCAGCGTTCGGGATGGTTTCGCGGCCAGACGTCGGCTTCGACGGAGACCCGGAGGTCGGCCGGCGCGTCCGGAAACTGGCCGAGGACGGACTGGCTGCCGACGACGATGATTTCGTCGTCCGACGCGATGGTCGCCGCCGCGCCGATGAGGTGTTCGAGCTGCGACCGGTTCATGACGTCGATGCCGGGGACGAACACGCTCGCAGGATCCTCCAGCGAGTCCGGGGATCGAGCACGCCGGCAAAGGGAGAAACCTGCCTGAGATCGTGGGCTGATTGACTCTGCTCTGTCAGAACCGACACCACCGAGTCGATTCCTTCTGCGAGCAGCCTCTTCCAGGCGAGCGCCCACGAGGATTCGACCGAGCCCTCGTCCAACCAGCGATCGACCCGGTCGATCGCCACGGTCAGAAGGTCCGGATCCTCGCGGAGCCGCACCGCCACCTCGCGATGCAATGCAAGGCTGCGTTCGATCTCGGGTCTCGTTTCCTCCGGTTTCATGATCGATCGATTATATCCCTGAAAATGGGTGCCCAGCACGATGACATGAATACTTCGGGCCGGCCTCGCTGGAATCAAAGGTGCAAACGAAAGGTGCCAGAAAGGTGCCAGGACCACCAACTTCTGCAGAATATCGTGACCTTGGTTGATCATGCCAAGGCGGTCGCGAGTATTCATCGAGGGTGGCATCTACCACGTTAGCGAGTCATTTCGGGCAGACTATGAGCGTCTCGATCGGATGATGGCAAAGGACAAAACGATCAGACTCGACAAGTGGTGTAAAGATGCAAAAGGCGGTGGGCCCGGCACTTAACAGAGAATACCGGTGCCTCCCCGCCGCTGGGCGTGGCGATCCTCTGCGAGGCGGTGTAGAGAGTCCCGGTCAGTCCCCGACTTCGTAGAGAGCATTGAACAGCAGCTTGAAGGTCCGCAGAGGTTGGCCCCGGTGCTGGGCGCGGAAGCCGATGAGCACGACGCGGCCCTTGCCGACGGTGTACTCGACCACCGCCGCGCGCCGCTCGAGGATCTCACCGCCCTCGAGATAGCCGCTGAGCAGGATGTCGCGGACGTGTTCCGGGTACCGGGCAACGACCTGACGATCGAATCGCGGGTCTGGGACGCTGGTTTTGAAGGCCGGGGAGTCGGCGAAATAGATTGCTTCTTCGGTGCGCAGACCCCAACCCAGGGGGAGGGTGGTGTCGACCTCGACCCTGAGCGTTGATCCGGGGCAGACGAGCTCCTTGGCATCGGCCACGACGTTCTTGACCGGGAGCTCGAAGAGATCGATGAAATAGTCCGACGAGGAATCGAGCGCAACGACGGTGCCTCCGGCCTCGACCCATTTCTTGATCCGCTCGCCGCCCTTGGTCGGTTTTGCGGCGGATTCCTTTTTGGATGACTTGGCGTTCTTCGCCTCGTCGGCTGGGGTCCATTCATCTATGCCGCCAGAGTACTCAGGCGGCAATGGGACAAAACGACCCCAATAGCTGTCGCCGGGGATGCCCTTGGAGATGATCCCCGTCTCGACATCGGGGAAGAGAAGGACATCGACGGTGTCGGTGAACTCGCCGGAGCGGATCTGCTCGTTGGCGAGGTTGACCATCGGGAAGTCGTACTGCTCGAGGACCCAGCGGGTCCAGCCCTCGTCCATGCTCGCGACCCAGGGTTTGAAGAGCCCGATGCGTTGAGCGCTGATGGCGCGGGTCGATTCTGGAGCTTCGGCGACCTCGATGGTGGGGAGTGCTAGTTCGTCGGCGAGAGCGGCGAGTGCTGCGCGGTCGACCTCGGTGTGGGCGATGAAGACGTCGCCGGTCTCAGAGACGCGGTTGACGGTGCGGCCTTCAGCGAGTAGCCGGTTGACCGCGGTGTAGAGGGCATCGGCGCCGGCGGGAATCAGAGTGCCCGCGGGTTCATCGACGGTGACCGCGGAGCGGGGCCACCTGGCTTGGGTGATTCGCTCGAAGTTGCCGGTCACGGGTTCGGGCGATTCGATCACATCGACCCCCATGGTGAGCGGCAGCGACCACGAGGCGACGTCGTAGGGCTCGATGATCGGGCCGTTGACCGAGGGTCGGACCTCGGGGTAGCGCTGGGGCCGCAGCATGACCAGGAGGAACGGCCGGTAGGCTTGCGCCGCCGGGATCACCACGGTGCCGGCCGGGTAGGTGGCATAACCGACTTCGAAGGCGCTTGTCGCCCGCTCGATCTCGACGCCGTGGCGCAGCAGCAGCGCGACCATCTTGCGGGCGGCGACTTCATCGTGCTGGTCGGGCGGGATGATGAAGGCGTAGGGCGCCTCGTTGCTTCCCTTGTCGATGGCCTCGCGCGCCATGCGGTTGACGTTGGTCAGGATGTGTTTGCGATCCTCGGCGATGGCCTCGAGATAGGCCCAGGTGGCGACGAGTTCGTACTCGACGATGTCGCGCAGCCGCCACCATCCGCCCTCCCACGGCGAGGGGAAATTGGACCGCCGGCCGTACTCGGGGAAGCCCTTTCCGCCGCCGCGGAGCTCGCCGGGGTCGATATAGATGGGCGTCGCGATACGAACGCTGGCGACCTCGGTGAGGAGCCCGGTGACGTTCTTCCACCAGGCGGTGTTGCGGGTGCCGCCGGGCCAGTAGCTGTCAAAGATCATGTTGTGGCCGACACCGGTCTTGTCGTTTTCCTCGAGCCGGCGCGACATGTTGGTGCCGATTCCGTCGGCCATGCGGAACACGAGCGAGTGGACCTCGGGGTCGAGTGGGTCGGTCTGGGGTGGGACAAACATCCGCGGTCCCGGTGGAGCCCATCTGGTGCTCGTCGAGAAAGACCTGCGGGAACCAGCGGTGGTAGAGGACGATCGTTGACGACCTGCGACTCCTTCTGGGTCAGGGCGTAGAAGTCGCGGTTATTGTCGTGGCCGACATAGTGATGGTAGAGCCAGGGCATTCGGCCGCCCTCGTATTCGGTGCCGAGCCATTGCTCGTACCAGTCGGCGATCATGATCTGGCCGTCGGGGTTGATGGAGGGCATGAGCAGCAGCACGGTCTCGTCCATCCAGGCCAGCCGTTCGGGGTCGTCGGTGGTGGCGAATTCCTAGACGAACTCGGTCGCCATCTGGGTCGAGCCGACCTCGGATGGAGTGGATAGTAGCAGCGTCACGAGAGCGACCGCCACGCCGTCATCGATGAGCTGTCGTGAGGCCTCCGGGGCTTAGGCCATCTGGTTTGGCGATCTGTCGCGATTGCGCGCGGATTTCATCGAGACGCGCCTGATTGGCGGCTGAGGTCAGCACCACAACCGGCATCCGGTTGCCGAGGGTCGACGTGCCGGCCTCCTCGATGGAGACCCGGTCCGATGCGGCTGGCCACCAATTCCAGATATGCAAGGACATCGGGGTAGGAGATCAGGGTGCGATCGGCTCCGACGATGTGGCCGAAGTGCTCCTCCGGGCTCGGAATGGTCTCGGCGTGAACAGAAATGCCGGTCAGCAGACAAAACACGACCACAAACACGAGTTTTCGCATCGATCCCCCCATCCTGAATACCGCGAAGAGCGGCACCCACGATGATACTCCTGCCAGGAAGTCAGAGCGGACTCGCGACCGGGCTTTGGTTGCTCGTTTCTCGTCACTCGTTCCCGATGACCAGGGGATTTCTTCAGGGGAGTGCTTGACTCGGCGAGTTGGAATCCACGATTTCGTCGCATGAGCTATGAGCTGAGCCTCTTGCAGAGTCCTGCAAGACGACGAGGTGCCAGCATCAGCGCAGCGGCCCATCGCAGGCGGGGACGCCTGCGCTACAAGCTTCGTCGCGGTTTTGTAGCGCCCGCGTCCCCGCGGGCGATGGCCCCTCGTGCGTCGACACCTCGAATCGGACCGTCGGTCTCGACTGAAGCCATCGCCCGCCACAAATCGAAAGCCCTCTCAACTTGCGGGGGACCTCAGTGCAGGATCAGCCGACGACGATCAGCTCTCTGGGAAAGCGGCTCAACACCTTCGGTCCGGTCGGTGTGATCAACACGTCGTCCTCGATACGGACTCCGCCGTAGCCCTGGATGTAGATGCCCGGTTCCATGGTGGTCACCATCCCCGGTTGAAGCTCGAAGGGGTCATCGGCCAGGATGAATGGTCTCTCGTGCAGATCGAGGCCGATGCAGTGGCCGGATATGGCGCTGTGCGGAGCGAATTCGGTCCGGTCGAAGTGGTTCTTGATCGCCTGCCACACATCCTTGATGGGGGTGCCCGGCTGAAGATTTTCGATGCCGATCTCGGTGGCTTTTCGGGCGGCGTCGTGGATCGCCTGCATCTCGGTCGTGATCGTTCCCACGGCGAAGGTCCTCGTCATATCGGCGAGGTACTCACCGCTGGTCGCACCGAAGTCGATCAGGAGGAAGTCTCCCCGCTTGATTCGCCGGTCCGACGGCTGGTGGTGCTGGTTGAAGCAGTTCTCGCCGGCCGCGACGATGGGTTCGAACGCCCGTTCAACCCCGTTCTCCAACATCAAGATATCCAGACGTGACGCGATCGCTCGCTCGGTCATGCCGATCTCGATCTCTTCGACGAGTTGATGCAGGCAGACCTCGGAGACATCCACGGCCGCGTCGATGTACCTGATCTCTTCCGGGTCTTTGACCATCCTCAGCCTGGCGATGGGGTCTTCACGGGGCGTCAGGTTGGCGTCGAGCAACCGACGCAACCGATCGTAGAGCGAGTAGGTGATGCGATTGGAGGTGAAGGACAGCTCGGTGAGAGCGAGTCGCTCGACCTCCTGCCTGATATTCGCCAGATAGTCGCCGGCTGCCTCGTGGACCTCGAGGCCGTAGCCGACCTGGGCTTTTGCCGCCTCGAAGTAGCGCTCATCGGCGAGGAGCACGGTCTCCTTTTTGCTGGTGATGAGCACACCCTCGCCCTGATATCCGGTGAGATAGTACAGACTAGTGTGATCGATCTCCTTGGGCATCAGCCGCGCCAGATCGACCACCATGTAGCCATCGCAGTCCACGTTTGCGAGCAGCGCTCTTCGTCGTTGTTCGAAGACTGTCATAGTGGTGCTCCTTCAGGCGGTCTCGGGTTGGCCCCTGCGGTCACCATTGTTACATTTTCGGCGGAGTCTCGGGCCCCTGAGAATCGAGCGGCGATCACGGTGTCCAGCGCCGATCGTTGACTCCTTGCGGAGCACCTCTACCGGATTGACGCGGACAGCCCTCCACGCCGGCAGGGCACATGCAGTCAGGGCGGTCATTCTCCGACTCACTCCCCGAGCCAAAGATCCAATCCTCCTGCTCCACTGGGTAGAGAGACGGAATGACCGAGACCGGAAAGATCTGGGTTTTGGTCGAATCACCGCTTTGAGGCATCTCATGAGGTGTGCGGTATGAAACCCGAATGCTCACAAAACCAGCGCGCCGGCGTCTCTAGTTGTGGAGGCTTGGAATTTGGAATCGCTCGACGAGCTCTTGATCGAGAAAACCCTGGTCGGTTCTCTGGAATGCTTCGATGTGCTGATGCAACGGTATCAGCGAGACGTCTTCGCTGTGGCCCGCGGTTACACCGATTCGATTGACGATGCGCTCGATATCTGCCAGAACACTTTTCTCAAGGCCTATCGGAAGTTGGAGACCTTTGCCGGCCGGAGCAGCTTCAGAACCTGGCTGACCTCGATTGCCTCCCGGGAAGGCCTCAACTGGGTGCGGACCCGCTCGCGGAAGGCGCCGGCAACCATGTCCGAGGATCGGCTCGCGCAGTTCCCCTCCGGTGATGATCAAGAAACAGCGTTGCTCGAAGCCGAACGCCGTCAATTGGTCATCGAACACCTGCATGTTCTCAATCCCCGCAGCCGGATGGCGGTCATTCTGCGGTATTTCCGCGAGATGCCGGTCAGCGAGATCGCGGCTGTTCTGGACTGCAGTGAAGGTGTCGCACGAAACATGCTGTTTCGCAGCGTACGCAAGCTCAGAGACGCTGTGGCAGCGCAGTAGGGAGAATCAGATGGACGAGTGCACACCGTTTTTCAGCCGGATGCTCGATCTCAGAAACCGTCGGCTTGGCGACGAAGAGCAAGAGGCTTTGTTCGCCCATCTCGCGCACTGCGGCTCATGCCGCGAGCTGCTCGAGTTCCATGAGGATCTGACCGACGCCGGTGACGAGTTCGCTGAGCCTTCCGATGATGCGCTGGCGGCGGTACGGCGTCGCGTCATCGACACGATCAGCGGCGAGGCGATTCAGCATCGAAGAGAGGTGGTTTCCTTCCGGCAGCCATTCTGGAGAAGACAGCGGTTTCTCGCAGCGGCCGCATCTATTCTGGTGCTGTTGACCGGTTTCGCGATCGGCCGGGGCGTCGGCCGAGGGACGGTCCCAGAAAACGATGTCTTCATTGCGGCGCTGGAGAGCAGCGCCGCACACAACATCCGACTCCAGGATGTCGAAGACTCGCCAACCCTGATTTCCAACGTCGCGGTCAGACCGTTGGGCGGCGGTCGGGTCGCGCTCGCTTTCGATGTCGCACAACATCTCGAGATCCAGCGGGACGAGAACGACCCCCTCGTCAATGAGGTCCTGGTGCACGCCATGCTGGATCAATCATCGCTCGGGTCCCGCCTCAAAGCCGTCTCGATGGCCTCCATGGCGTCCAACGGCAAAGTGAAAGAGGCGCTGCTCTTCGCGATGGTCAACGACCCGGATCTGCCGGTGCGTCTGCGTGCGCTCGAAGCCCTGACCGGTGCACCCTTCGGTGAAACCATCGAAGAGGGGCTGTTTCGTGTGCTTCAGCACGACGACTCGATGCAGATGCGTCTACTCGCCGTCGAACTCCTCGCTCAGCGTGAAGCCTCTCGACCTCGTCTGCTCGAAGGAATGGGCAGTGAAGAGGTTCCATTCGATCCGGCGCTCACCGAGGCGATCCATCACACCACCAACCTGTGAACGACCAACAAAACAAGGAGATCCATCATGCGTAGAGTACTGTCCATAGCCTGTTTCATCGTCCTGCTGGCCGGCGCCGTCACCGCCGCCGAGACCATCGATCGTGAGTTCCAGGTCCGATCGGGCGGAACGTTGGAATTCGATCTCGACACCGGTGGCGAGATCAACATCGTCGGATGGGGCCGCGAGGCTGTCGCTGTGACCGCGGAATTGTCCGGACGGGATGCCGACCTGGTCGATCTCACCGTGGTGGAGACCAATGGCGGTGTCCGGGTTGCAACGGACTATCGGGAGAGGCACGGCAGTACCTCCTCGTCGATCGATTTCGAGGTGCGGGTTCCCAGTGTGTTCAACATCGAGATCAAGAGCATGGGGGGCGGCATTTCGATCGATGGCGTGGAGGGCGAGTTCACCGGCAAGACCATGGGTGGG
Source organism: uncultured Acidobacteriota bacterium (assembly GCA_963753035.1). Classification (GTDB taxonomy): domain Bacteria; phylum Acidobacteriota; class Thermoanaerobaculia; order Thermoanaerobaculales; family Sulfomarinibacteraceae; genus JAHECW01. The sequence continues at coordinate 268,322 of CAVWAW010000016.1, forward strand.
GCTTTGAAACTCAACGATCTGAGGGGCACGCTCAGACTGACGACCATGGGTGGATCCATCACCCTCACCAGATCCGATGTCGACGGGAAGGTCACCACCATGGGAGGAAAGGCCCTCGTGGAGGACGTCTTCGGCGATGTCAAGGTCAAGTCCATGGGCGGCGATGTGGTCTATCGCAGGGTGACCCGTTCCGACGGCGAATCGACCGGCGATCAGGTGAGAATCACCACCATGGGCGGCAATATCGATGTTCCTGAAGCACCGGTCGGCGCGGACGTCCACACCATGGGCGGTAACATCGCCATCGACTCGGCCCGTGAGTTCGTCAAGGCCGAGACCATGGGTGGCGACATCAGGATCGACGAGGTCGATGGATGGGTGGACGCAACCACCATGGCGGGAGACGTGGATGTCACCCTCCTCGGTGGCCACGACGTCAAGATCACATCGATGAGCGGTGAAATCACCCTGACCGTGCCGTCGGGAGTGGGTTTCGATATCGACATCGAACTCGACTACACAAAGAACAGCAGCCGCAACTATCGCATCAAGAGCGATTTTGATCTCTCGCAGCAGGAGTCCCCGGACTGGGACTACGAGCACGGTTCTCCCCGTAAGACGATCAGCGGGACGGGAACAGTCAATGGCGGTGGTCACAAGATCTTCCTCCACACGATCAACGGCAATGTCTATCTGAGGCAGGGGAGCTGAAACATCGACGATGTGGTCCGGCCGGTCGATTACCGGACAGGGCGGGCGCTTGATGCGCCCGCCCCCTTTTTCTGCCGGTGGCAGGCGTACTCCATCGCAGCGTCGCAGGTTGCCCGCAGATCACGCAGATTGACGCGGATTCCATCGCACCGTCGCAGTTTCACCGCAAAGATCGCCAAGTACGCCAAGAACATCGCAAAGACATCGCATGATTGAGCCATCGCACCATCGCAAACACCAATACATTGCATTCCTAACGCAGAGGCGCGGAGCGCGCCTGAGATGAATCCGTGACAATCCGCGTTCATCCGTGTCCTATTTGCGATGTCGTTGCGCCTCTGCGTTGAATTGCGATGGTTGTAGGGACGGCCATCCTGGCTGTCCTTCAGTCTCCATCCGGTTGGAAACGCATCTCTACGGAGTCTTACGCCGGCGTGGTTGGCCGTCGCACCATCGCAGGTGACCGGAATGCTCATCAACGCAAGGCGCCGGCGTCTTCGTACCGGGGGACACCCGAGACAAGGGGAATGAGAGCGGTGCTGGCTATTTCCGCTTCCGCCGCGGCCGGGCGCGGGCGGTCGGTAAGGCCACAAGAGGATCCTCGGGCCAGTGGTGCTTGGGATAGCGGCCGCGCAGTTCCGCTCTGACCTGTTGATATGCCGTCGCCCAGAAGCTCTCGAGATCGTCGGTGATCTGTTGTGGTCTGCGGTTCGGAGCCAGCAGATGCAGCGTCACCCGAACTCGCCCGCCGGCGACCGTGGGGGTCTCGGTCATCCCGAAAAGTTCCTGAAGTCTGACGGCGAGCACCGGTGGCCTTCCGGGTTCGTAGTCAAGCCGAATTCTGCTGCCGCTCGGCACTCGAAGACGCTCCGGCGCCTCACGTTCCAGGGCGGCCGTCTGCTCGACGCTCAGGAATCCGGAGAGAATGCTGGTGATCGGGAGCTTTCGGAGTTCCCTCAGTGAGTTCTTTCCGTGGCACAGAACCGGCAGCATGGCTGTGATCTCCTCGTGGTCGAAGATCGGCAACCCGAGTTCGGGGTGCCATCCCGCCAGGCTTCTGAGACGCGCAAGCCAATCGTGCACGTCGCGTCGGCCGAGATCGAGGCTGACCTCGAGGTCTTCGGCCGCCGCTCGGGCGAGCACCTCCGCGGAGCGCTCGGGATCGGAGGGAGGACCTTCGGTCTCGTCGAGAACAAGACCTCGCCACGTGCATCTGCGAACCGCCTTCACCTTGCCGTTGGAAGGCTCGAATTCGTGATCGATGGTTGTCTCGAGGAACTCCTGGGCAAGCCACGACCGTTCGATGGGCACCATGTGGCTGACTCGGGCCTCGCGGTGGATGCCGCGATCACCCGCTGTGACCTCGACCGCGACAAACAAATCAGTATCCGTGATCTGACCGTGATTGAATAGGCGCAGCCCCCTGCCGCCGACCATCACCGCTCGATCGGCCGTGCCTGTTCGCAGTCGGGCCACGCGATCGGGGAATGAGGCGAGGACCGCCCGACTCAGAGCCTCGTGGCGGTTTTTTGCCGTCTTCGTGGCCGGGCCGAGCCGGTGGGTGACCGCATCGACAAGATCGTCACAGATGGTGTTGATGCGTCGTCCACGGGCGTCGCTCTGCGTTCCTCGACCCCTGTGGGCCTTTTCGAAACTTGCCGCTGCGAGATCCAAGGTGTCGGCGTTTGCCGGCAGGCCTTCGCTGAGGGCCGCGGCAATCCATGCCGCGTCGACGAGACATCCGAGCTCGAGTCCCTCGATCAGCATTCTCGCGAACCGGGGATTCACGGGCAGCTCGGCCATCAACCGGCCGTGGGAGGTGAGTCCGGCATCGTTGACTGCGCCGAGCGATCGCAAGAGTTCAAGGGCATCATCGAGCGCCCGTTGCGGTGGTTTCTCGAACCACCCGAATGCCTCGAGATCGTGTTCTCCCCAGTTCTTCAGTTGCAATACGGCCCTCGAGAGTTCGAGCCGATTGATCTCGGGGCTCTCGGCTTCTCGTAGACTCGAGTTCTCGGCCTCGGTCCACAGACGGAGGCAGCGGCCTGGTCCCTGCCGTCCGGCTCTCCCCGCCCGCTGCTTTGCCGAGGCCCGGCTGATCCGTGAGGTCTCGAGCCGATTCAGTCCGCACCCCCGGTCGAAGCGCATGATCCTGGCGAGCCCTGAATCGATGACCGTTCCCACGCCGTCGATGGTCAATGAGGTCTCGGCGATATTGGTTGCGAGGATGATCTTGCGCGTGCTCGCCGGCTGGATGGCTCGGTCCTGCTCTTCGGCCCGCAGACCGCCGTGGAGGGGGACGAGAAGAAAGCGGCGATCGGTTGCCAGGTGTTCGAGCTCACCAGCGCACCGTTTGATCCACGCGACTCCGGGAAGGAAGACGAGGATGTCGCGGGTGTCCAGATCGACGGCCCGTCTCACCGCGGAGGCTGCTGCACGGGCCGGATCGCCCTCGAGCGGTCTGGGTGCATGGATCATTTCCACGGGATGTTGCCGCACATCACAGGTGACACGGGGGCAGTCACCGAGAAAAGCCGCCACCGGGCCTCCGTCGAGGGTCGCCGACATGACGACCAATCGAAGGTCGGGTCGCACTTGGTCCTGCACCCGTCGCGACATGGCCAGAGCGATGTCGAGATCGAGGCTGCGCTCGTGAAATTCGTCGAAGACGACGGCGCCGACCGACTCCAGGAACGGATCGCGCTGAAGCATCGAGATGAAGATGCCCTGGGTCACCACCAGGATTCGGGTCGCCGGTCCGGCCTTCCGGTCGAAACGGACGTGATAGCCGACCTCATCACCGAGCCGCCACCCGTTCTCCCAGGCGATCCGCCTCGCCGCCGCCCGGGCCGCCACCCGCCGAGGCTGCAGCACGACCACCATCCGCCCATCCGTCATCTCGGCCCGATCGATGGCGACCGGCACCCGTGTCGTCTTGCCGGCGCCGGGCGCCGCCTCGATCACCACCGAGTTTGTTTTCTCGAGGGAGGCGACGATCTCGGGGATGACCCCGTCGATGGGCAAGTGTTCGATCCGCATGTTCCGGTAGCCTACACGTCTGGTCCGGAGAATTCGTTTTTCGTCACGGACCGCCCTGTTGACAGGACCATCCTATTTCAGTTCCTTTTCAATTTGCTGCAGGACCTTTTGGATTTTGTCTTCAATGGCGGAATAATACTGAAGGTTGAAACGGCGGTTATATTCAATTTTCCAAAAAAAGCTGAACAGAATATTCCGATCTGTTTCAGAAATATTTATTGGCAATTTTATAGTTTCTATTTCTCCAGTTGCTCCAAAAGAAAGCATCGGGGCAATGATTTTATTCATCTCTTCAAAGTAGTTGCTTTGAAACTGTCCTTCATGATACTCCTCCTCCAGCTTTCTCAGGGTGGTGTAATCGTATTCATACAAGGAAATGATGGCCAGTCTGAGGGAGTCATTTCTTAGCAACTCGAGTCCTCTGGATTTCAATGTTTCATAGCCGGAGGTGTTCTGAATGGAGATGTAGTCCCGAGTCAGGTTTTGGTAGTGTCGAGGAAGGGAATCCAAGGAGACCTCGTTCCCAGTCAATAGCCCACGCCAATAGCCACAGGCCTGTATGCCTTCTAAATGACCATCTTTATTCACATAGATATCCGAAATGTCCTTGGTGAGACCGTTGGCAATCTCAGAGAGGATTTTGTCTTCCGCGTGATTGTCTCTTCGGTTATCGTTCCAATTATTTAGGGCAAAAGCAGCCAGTACTGCCATGAAGATGGATAGAAATTCAAATCCGTATTTTTCCCAATCGCGTTTGTTGTTTGGACGTGTACTGAGACGTTTCACAATGTTTTCCTTTCGTATTAGATAACTTGGGTTCAGGGATCTTTGTGGGTATTAGTTCCAGTCGAAAATTCTTCAATTTGATCAGGATTAGGATGATCTATTTGCCTACTTTTTCTGAAAAACACTTGTCGAATTTAAAGGGAGGACCACAAGAAGCATTCGAAGTGCCAGGCACCCGTATTGGGAATGACCCCATCGATGGGCAGATCTTGCTTGCGCATGCTCCGCTAGCCTACACGCCTGGTCCGAAGAATTCATGAACTGCCTGCTGCAGCCAGCGTGAATCAGCGGTCCCCTCGGCTCACCTAGTCCTGAGATCCAAGAGGTGTTGCCGGGCGGGTGCCTGGCTCCAACTTTGTTCGCCGCGAACAAAGTTGCGTGCCTGGCATTCCCATCCATCGCGATGAGGGAACCCGATCCACATTCAATGAGGCAGGAAAACGACGGCAGCAGCGCAAGCTGCTGTTGGGCTGATGCGATGATCCACCGGCGCCGCAGAAGACTTCCGCCCCGAAGCGCCGGTCTGAAACCCACACGATGACGGCCAAGCACAACATGCTAACCTTCATTGATGGTGATTGTCGTCTCAAATTGAGGCGACATCTGAACTCTCTCCGGGAGGATGGCAGGACGATGCTCGCGACCACCACGGTCTGCTCTCGCGACGATAGGAACCTGCGCAGCGGTGCTGTCCTCGCACTCGCTCTCATACTGAGCCTTTCAGCACTCGCCGCCGGCCCCCCGTCCGGCGTCAGCGACGACGAATGGACGTCCATCCAGGCCCAGATCGAAGCCGAGCGCCACACGATCACCGAGTCCGACCACCCAGGCAGGCTCTACCGCGCCGACAACCCCACCCAGCGCTTCACCGCCCACTTCGGCGCCGAGGATGTGTTGATCACCCCCCGCGGTGGTGGTGAACCCGACTGGCAGCTCGGCCTCCGCCTCACCGCCTGGGGTGCGGCAGACAATCTCCAGCAGGTCGAGTTCGCCCACGCCATCGCCGAGGGCAACCGCGTCGAATACCGCCGAGGCCCCCTCACAGAGTGGTACGTCAATACCGCAATGGGCCTCGAGCAGGGCTTCACCATCGACGCCCCGCCGGCTGATGGCATCGAAGAACTCGTTCTCGAGTTGACGATCGAAGGCGATCTCACCGCGGAGTTCGCTGAGAACGAGAAGGCTGTCACCTTCCGCAAGGGTGGTTCCAACACCATTCTCACCTACTCCGGGCTCAAGGTATGGGATGCGGTGGAGGAGCCGCTTGAGGCGTGGATGGAACTGGCGGGTGAAGGCAGCCATCTCAGGCTCGTCTTCTCGGTTGAGGGAGCAGCCTGGCCATTGACCGTCGACCCTGTGTTTTCGTTCGAGCAGAAGATCCCTTCTCCGCTCGACCCGGATCCACTCTCAGGACGCTTTGGATTCGATGTCGATCTCGACGGCGACTGGATGGTGGTGGGTAGACTCGGAGATAGGGGTTTTGGAACGGTGGGAGCTCATATCTACCAGAGCGATGGTGGCGATCCATCGGGCTGGGAACACGTGGTCGAGATCGAACCAGACGACCATGGTGCAGACTGGGATCACGTCTCGGTAGCGATGAGTGGCGACATTGTCATCATCGGAGTCCCGGATTCTGGAACATATGGCAAGGCGTATGTCTTTCAGCGCGATCATGGTGGGCCAGACGCGTGGGGGCAAGTCTCGACCATTGAATCGGATATTGACAGGGCGTACGACTTTGGACACTCAGTCGCTCTCGATGGAAGCACAGCAATCATCGGCGCTTCACGAGCGGACAGCGTCGAAGGGGCTGCCTACGTCTACGAACAATCTCCCGCCGGGTCCGGTAACTGGGAACTACTCAAGAAGGTCCCAAATCCTGACCCGGCTGCCGGCGGTTTTTTCGGTTCCTCAGCGTCACTCGACGGAGATACCGCCGTCATCGGCACCAACCATGGATCCGCCCACGTGTTCTATCGCGATCAGAATGGCGCCGACTCGTGGGGCCACGTTGCTACTACAAGCCAAGATGGAGATGCCGTGACGGTGAGCGGCGACGTAGCTGTGATCGGCGATGTCTCATTTGGTTCCGGTGGGGGCGCTCACGTGTTCGAACGAAACCACGGCGGACCCAACGCGTGGGGTCACCTCATCTCAATAACTGGAAATGACACGGACGACGGAGACCAATTCGGAATATGTGTAGCCGTCGACGCCGACGTGATAGTGGTCGGCGCCGTCGCCGAAGACTCGGCCGGCGAGAACTCAGGGGCGGCGTACATCTTTCTACGCGATCACGGTGGGGCAGATTCCTGGGGGCAGGCCGCCAAGATCACCGCTCTGGACGCCTCTGATTACGGCAACTTCGGTTGGTCTGCGACCGTTTCTGGTGACACCGTCGTTGTCGGCAGTTTGCTGTATCGATTTGATGATTATGGGTTTTTCAGTTCGATGTACGTTTTTGAGCGCAACCAGGGGGGAGCTGACGTTTGGGGCCAGGCGGAGAAGATCCCCAGCCCACCGTTCTTCACCGCGTCGTTTAACCATTTCGGCAAATCGGTGGATACGGAGGGCGACACCGTCACTGTCGGTGCTCCCCGAGGGGATCGCGGCTGGGTCCACATTTTCCGGCAAGCACCTGATGGATCGGGTAGCTGGGAACGCCAGATCCGAATCACCGCCGACGACGACGAGTCGCCCTTGCAAGATTACTTCGGGTTTTCGACGGCGATCAGTGGCGATACGCTGGTGGTCGGCGCATACGGCGACAACAACTACGATCCGCCCAACACCTACTGGGACACTGGCTCCGCATACATCTTCCAGCGGGATCAGGGGGGCGCGGACAACTGGGGCGTTGTCACGCGGATCTACAGGCACACGTTCAGATTCTTCGGATACTCGGTTGCGATTGATGGAGACACCGTGATCGTTGGTGGGGAAGGACATCCCTATTACCCGTTCCCTCCAGCGCACATCTTTCAACGCGATCACACTGGTCCAAATGCCTGGGGGCACGTCGCGGAGCTTATTCCCAGTGATGCAGAAACGAGCAACTACCTATTCAGGAGAGTGGCGATCAGCGGCGACATCGCCGTTTTGAGCTGGTTCAACAACGGTGCGGTCTACATGTTCGAACGTGATCATGGCGGTATGAACAACTGGGGTGAAACCGCCAAATTCGAGACCGAGTGCTTCGTCGGAGGCGTTGCGATCGACGATGACACATTGGTCATCGGAGCTTTGAACGGGTCCGACTCCGGCTCGGGTGGCGGCGCGGCGTTCATCTTTCAACGAGACCACGGTGGGCCCAATGCGTGGGGCCAGGTGGCCACCATCATCCCGCACGACAGTTCCCTTCACGACGGCTTTGGATATTCCGTCTCCATCGACGGAGACACACTCGTCGTGGGCAAGTACTCATCTGGCGAGATTGGGTCAGTATATTCGTTTCATCGAGATCACGGGGGACGCGACAACTGGGGCGAAACCGGTGAGTTCTCCGGTTTCGATACCTATTCCCTGTTCGGAACCTCGGTCTCGGTCTCCGATGGAGTGGCAATTGTCGGAGCGTACGAAGACAGCGAAGCCGGTATTGAAGCTGGCGCCGCATACATCTTCACCATCGGCACGCCGCTCTTCTTCGACGACTTCGAGTCCGGCGATACGTCGGGGTGGTCGGTGACGGTGCCGTAACCGTTGAAATCAGCAATCAACCACATCTCATCCTTAACGCGGATGCCTTGTAGCGCCCACGTCCCCGTGGGCGATGGGCCCTTCCAAAAGCGACACCAACGCAGGCGGGGGCGCCTGCGCTACAACTCGCACGACCGGTATTTCGGGATCGGGATCGGGATCGGGAACGACAGGGAAGGCAGTGCCAGGTTTATACATTTACACATTCGGCGATTGGGTCGATCGGGAATGTACAAATGTATAAACACGGCACCCTTTATGGACACATCGATCACTCGCAACCCGCACGGGTCGGCTTCTGCCCCCCGTCTCCGGAATTGATCAAGGACGCGGAAGGTTCGATGAACGAGGAGAAGACGTGAAGCCCGGATGAAAACAGCGCACCGACCGTCCATTGGCTCCCTGGGGCGGCTGGGACCGTTTTCTCCTACGGCGAAGTCGTGCTCATCGAGAGGAGGTAGAGCCCGATGTCGTCCCAGGCGACCACCACGAGCAGGTAGGTTCCCGGAGCGATGGGTTCATCGAACCAGGACTCGTCTCCAACGGACACTTGCGCGAAGACGAGACCGTCCGAATCGTATGAATCGTATAAATATAGGTCCGGATCGCCGTAAGCGAGGGCGGTAAGTTCCCCAGAGAAAAGGACCGCCTCTGTGAAGGTAATCATGAACCATTCACTGTCGCCGGATAGTAGATCAATGCTGCTCTCGTATTCAGGGATGAGGTCCCAAGCATCGAAGGTGCCCAGCGAGTCAATCTCGTAGCACACACTCGGCTCGAGGGTGGTATTGCAGAAGAAACCGAAATCCTGTTTGCAGCCCGTACATCCGTCACCCTCGACCAGGTTCCCGTCATCACACGTCTCACCGGACTCCGTCATGCCATTGCCACAGACCGGACAGTCTTCGGCAGGCGGTGGAACCGCCAACGACCAGACGCACGGGTCGCGGGTTTCGAATCCGTCGCCGTAGATAAAGTTAGCGAGCGCTGTGACGTGGTCGCTGTCAGTGAAGAAATTATTGGAGGGATCCGGATCGGTCATCCCTGCGGGCGCAGTTACCGTCGCGGTGTTGGAGCACATCCCGGATGATGCGACCACAGTGCACGTTCCTGTGTACTGCACCCACTCCCACACTCCGAGATCGATGACGTGGGCAATATCACCGGGTCCCACTCCCCTGCAACTGGGCGCTCCCAACGGTGCACAGTACCAAGTGCAGCCAGTGAGCTCAGGTGGAAAGATGTCATCAACCTCAATCCCGAAAGCGTCGTTTGGGCCGTCGTTCCACACTGCGATCTTGTACGTGGTCTCATGGGATTCGACGATCTCGCCTCGATGATTCGTCATGAAGATCCCGAGGTCCGCACCAAGTTCCAATGAGTCCACACCAGTATCGGAATCGTTAGCCGAATTGAGATCGACGACAAGGTAGGGCTCCTGGGCACCGCATGGTGTCGACAACAGAACCACTGCGATAGCGAGAACGGCAACGATCACGAACCGGTGGCGGCCCGATTTCAGATGCATGCGGTGCTCCTTCACTCCAACTGGACGGCAGACTCCCGATCGCCGCTCGCACCACCATCCCCGGTGGTGCGAGGACTCGCGGCAAACTGTTGTCGATGCATGACCGTCTCTTTTCTGGTTTTTCCGGTGAAACCACGATAGGGCCTGAGAGCACGACGGTCAAGTGAACGGATAGGAATTTCCTTTTCGACACCACCCGGCCTTCCCTCGTCCAGTGAACTCCAAACACCGCCGCAAGCCATCATTCGAGCCTCCAGGGCCCGCCGAACCGGCCAGGGCCGACCGCTTCGTCCTCTCTCGACCGGAACCTCTCCGCATGACCTATCATCATCCGGAACGGTGCCAGGAGAAACATTCTTAACTTTCTCTTGATACGGTGGTGGGCAAATAGAGGAAGGGTTGCCCAGGTTGCGTCGCGAGATGATCGAGGGCGGGTTGTACCACGTCTACAACCGGTTCGCTCGTGGCGAGGACGTTTTCAGCGATCCAGGTGAGGCGATCAGCTTCATCGACCGTCTTCACGAGACCAAGGCCAGGGACGGGTTCTCAGTTTTGGCGTGGGCCCTGATGTCCAACCACTTCCATTTGGCACTTCGGACGTCGGCCGTTCCTTTGTCGCGAACGATGCACTACCTTCAGAACGGTTTCAGCCGCAGCTTCAACCGGCGATGGCGCCGAACCGGGCCGCTGTGGCAGAGCCGGTACAAGGCGAGCGATGGGATCAGAGAGCCGGACACCTGGCCGCCGTCCTGAAGAAACACCCTGTTGTGGTGAGTCGTTGGGTGAGCGAGGCCGGCAAGATCCGCATCGAAGACGATGACTTCGCAGCGGACGTGGAAACCCTTGACCAAGCCCTCTCAACGAAAGCAATCGAACGCATCGAGGAGCTCAAAGCGGCAAGCCCACAGAGTTAAGAAGGTTTCTCCTGGCACCGTTTCGGGTCTACCCGACACCTTTTCCTTTCCTTTTCTGCCATCGTTGGAATAGAGGTCGACGCCTTTGAAGTTTCCGTTGGGGATCAAACGGTCAAGCGTCGAGCAACCTCGATGTCAGTGACCCGGATCTTCCGATCGGCTCAACATAACTCAGCCGCCTCACCGTCCAAGTGATTGTCACTACCGTGCTAGTATCAGAAAAATTCGGCTCGCTCCTGTGTGCATCGTGATCCGGAATTCTCAACCGGGGAGCATCTCATGAAACGTTTCAAAAAACTGCTGGCCGTTCTCAACGGAGGTTCAGGTGACGCCAATGTCACCCAGCGCGCAATCGGTTTGGCAAAGGCTAACAAAGCACAACTTATGTTCTGTGCCACCCACGAGATGGCACCTCCAGTACAGGGAATATTGATGAGGAGTGGGCCCTACAAAGAGCTGGACCGACTCTTGCGAAAAGAGCAACAGTCGAACTTGCGCGAGGCGGTCGCAAAGGCTCGGGCGGACGGGCAACCTGCGCGATCCCGAATGCTCGAAGGCAAAGCTTTTCTCTCCATCATTCATGAGGTCCTTCGGGACAGCCGCGATCTGGTGCTCTATCCCGACGACAACGTCCCATCCTTCAGAAGCCGTCTCTTCGGAAGCACGGCAACCCACCTGCTGCGCAAGTGTCCATGCCCGGTCTGGATCTTGAAGCCGATGGCGACAAGGTCCCGGCAGAAACGTTTCAAATCGGTGTTGGCCGCGGTCAACGCCGCAACGAGAGAACCGGTGGAAGCGGCCTTGAACACCAAGATCCTCGAGCTGGCGACCTCGCTGGCAAAACGGGAGGGTGCCGAGATCCATGTCGTACATTGCTGGTCGGTGTTCGGTGAATCGCTCCTGGCAGGACCGCGTGGACCACTGACCAACGACGAAATGCAGGCCTACCGAAAGCAAACCCGAACCAGAAACTACGACGCCGCCAATGAGCTGCTCTCTCGCTTCCTGAAGGACGGGCACCAAATTCAGATACACCTACTCAAGGGCGAACCTGACACGCTCATACCCGAGGTGAGCGAGAAACTGGCCGCGGATGTGGTTGTCATGGGCACAGTGGCCAGAACCGGTCTCGACGGTGTGCTCATCGGGAACACCGCGGAAAACGTCCTGCAGCAGATCGGACGCTCTGTTCTCGCGGTCAAACCCGAGGGATTCGTGAGTCCGGTCAGACTGGAAGAACCCGGTTCATAGGCACCATCAGCCGAGCTCGTCGGTGACGGCACGCCGGCGGGCCGGCGTACCGTCAGCCGATCAGAAGAGCCAGTAGCGAACCGGTGACGACAAGAAGGGTCACTCCGGCGACCGGCCACGATGCCAGCGTTTCTTCTCCCTGCGCCAGCCATTGCCCGATCCACCGAGGCACCGACGCGCCACGGGAATCGGCCTCGGACTGGTCATCGCAGTACTCGTGGCCGTCCTCTGCCGGTGGTGGCACCCGGGCACTCGCGAACAGCGGGGCGAAGAGGCGGCCGAGGATGACGCCGACATCGCCCGGGGGAACCCAGTTCGATGGATCGATGTTCGACCGTCGCCGAAATCTGGCGGCAAGGGCGGAAAGCAGTCCGCCGGCAAACAACGGCCAAGTCGCCAACCAGAGCTTGCCGGGGGAGAGGGTGACACCGAGCCAATCAAAGGCGCCGGGCAGCAGCCAGGCGGCCGCCACAACCGCCGCCACGAGGGAGAGCCACGGCGCCCATTCGCCATCGGCGGAGTGCTCCGGTTGCTCGGTGGCCGGCCGCCACACCAGCCACAGGAAGCGGATCATCATCGCCGATGTTCCCACCGCGGCTAGCGGAAGGATGATCCCCAGTGCGCGAGCCCAACCGTCTGGCAGAAAGACGAGGTTGCTCTTGAGCGCCACCTTCGCCAACGCCCCGCTGGTCAGCGGTGCTCCGGCCAGGGCCAGGGCGGGAATCAGCATTCCGACTCGAGCGGCCAACACCTCCCACCGGCCGCTGGCGGCCGTCGACGGCCCGATGCCAAGGAAGAGCGCTCCCTTGGCCAGGGCGTGGTGGGCGGTGTAGATGAGTACCGCCGACAGGATCCCGGGCCACGCCCTGGGCTCGATCGCACCGATGCCGAGACCCGTCATGAGGATCCCCATCTGGCAGATACTGGAGTAGGCGAGTACCGTTTTCGGGTTGGTCTGAACAACCCCCGCCAGCGCGCCGAGGAGAGCGGCGGTGAGACCGGCGGTGATGAATACGGAACCAAGGGCTGGCTCGGCCGCTTCGCCGAGGGGAAGAAAGCGGATCCAGCCGATGAGGCCGGCCTTGATCATCGCGCCGCTGAGGACCGCGCTGGCGGGTATCGGCGCGGCCGGATGCGCCAGCGGAAGCCAGAAGTGCAGGGTCAGAGCCCCGGCCTTGATCCCGAAACCCACCAGCACCAGCAACATCGCAAGACCGTGCGGTTCGCCGCGATGGAGCCCGGAAATCTCCATGGTGCCATCGTGCACGATCAGGAAGACGAGACCGGTGAGGATCACCACCTCGCTGATCATGGTCAGCGACAGGTATATCCGAGCCGCCCGCCGGGTGGTGTCGTCGATGCGATGAGAAACCAGGCCAGCAGATGCAAAGCCCATGATGGCGAACGAGGCGAAGAAGGCGGGAATGTCATCGGCGAGGATCAGACCGAGATTGCCGCCCATGGCAAGCAGCAGGAGGAGGAAGAACCGCACCTTCCCTGGGTCGTTTTCGAGGTAACTCCGCGCATACCAAGCAGCGGCCATGTAGAGCAACCCGGTAAATCCGAGAAAGACCTTGCCGGTCTGGTCGAGCAGCAGGACGGTGTGTTTGAAAAGCCATGGAATCTCGGCCGCGGTCCCCGGCTCACCGAAAAGGGCGAGAGCCACAGCGGGGGCAGCGGCCAACGGAGCAGCCGCGATCGCCAGGCTCCGCAGCCGCGGAACGGCGAACGACGCGGCCATGATCCCCGGCAGCGCGACGGCGGCGACCAGCAGCACGGTTCCGACGTCCGGGTTCGCGGTCATGGTCCATACTCCCTGCCGGCGATGATCCGGGCCCACGCCAACGGGCTGAAGCTCGAATCGGCGAGGACCCCTGCCAGTATCACCATGGCCGCAGTGAACAACGGGGGCGCCAGCAGCATCCAATTCGTTTCGAAGCGGCCGAAGTCGCGTTCGTTTGGCCACGCCCGTGGAGGCTCGAGAAACCACGCCCGGTAGAGGATCGGCAGAAAGTAGGACGCATTGAGCAGGCTGCTGGTGGCGAGGACCAGGGTGACCCACTCGTACCCGGCGGCGATGGCGCCCTGCTTGAGGTAGAACTTGCTGACGAATCCGGCCAACGGCGGCACCCCGATCATTCCAAGGGCGGCGATCGAGAATGCGGCGGTTGTCCACGGCATCCGCCGGCCAACACCGTTCATCTCGCTGATCCGGTGGATTCCGAGGGTCTCGGCGTAGTTGCCCGCGGCGAAGAAGAGCGTGATCTTCATGATGCCCTGGTGGACGAGGTGGACGATGCCGCCGATCGTCGCGAGAGGCCCGAAGATCGCCGTCCCGAGGGTGATGTACGAAACCTGGCTCACGGTCGAGTAGGCGAGCCGTTTCTTGAGGTCGTCCTGGCCTAGGGCGAGGATCGATCCGTAGATGATGGTGAAACTCGCCATCACGGCCAGCGGTTGCAAAAGGCCGAGTTGTTCTGCGGTTTCGATTCCGTAGACGTCGTAGACCACCCGCACGATGCCGAAGGCGCCCGCCTTGACCACCGCCACCGCATGGAGCAGCGCGCTGACCGGCGCCGGCGCCACCATCGCCCGGGGAAGCCAGCCGTGCAATGGGACGAGGGCCGCCTTGACGCCGAAGCTCGCAATGAAGAGAAAGAAGATGACGGTGAGTTGCATTGGGTGGCTGGCGACCACGGAGTGCAGTGCGCCGCGCTCGGCGAAGGCCACCGGGCCCGCAATGCTCTGCAGCCACGCCACTGCAAACAACAGTAAGGTGCCCGCGCCGACGGTGTACGCGAGATAGATCCCGCCGGCGTGCAGCGCCTTCCGGGTGCCGCGGTGGACGACGAGAGGAAAGGTCGAGATCGTCAGCAGCTCGTAGAAGATCAGAAATGTGACCAGGTTGGCGGCGAGGGCGATGCCGACGGTGGAAGTGACGCAGAGGCTGAAGAACCCGAAGAAACGGCTCCGCCGCGGCGAGTCCTCCAGGTAGCCGACCGCATAGAGGGTCGTCCAGAACCAGAGGACGCTCGACAGCGTGACAAAGAGCATCGAGTTGGCGTCGGCCCCCAGCGCCAAAACCAATCCCGGCGCCATGGTGAAGGACACTTCGAAGACTTCGCCGCCAAGAACACCCCGCAGCAGGATGGCGACGAGAACAATCTTGAGGACGGCCCCGGCGAGGTTGAGGCCGGTCCTCAGTCGGTGGCTCTCCTCGCGCAGAAAAAAGATCACACAGCCGGTGACAAAAGAGCTCAGCAGGATCCCCAGCAGGAGGAAGGTCGAAGGGTTCACGGCCCCGCACCCCGCGACAACGCGTCACCGAGCAGGCCGGCGGGCAACCAGGCGAACAGGCCCAGGACCACCGACAACGCAGCAAGAGCGAACGCCGACCACTCCATGACGCGTGGAACCGGATGTAGCGGAAAATCTTCGGCGGTCATGACGAAGGCGGGGGCGAGCAGGCGGAAGACGTATGCCGCCGCGAGCATGCTTCCGGCAAGGATCGCGGCGACCCACCACCACTGCCGTTGATCCAGAGCACTGACGATGAGTAACCACTTTCCGACAAATCCCGCGCTTGGCGGCAGTCCGACCAGACTGACCCCGGCGAGGCCGACGGCGAACGCC
Source organism: uncultured Acidobacteriota bacterium (assembly GCA_963753035.1). GTDB lineage: Bacteria > Acidobacteriota > Thermoanaerobaculia > Thermoanaerobaculales > Sulfomarinibacteraceae > JAHECW01. Next base: position 283,883 of record CAVWAW010000016.1, read on the forward strand.
GAGATCGGCATCCAACGGGTCATTCCAGCGAGCGATTCAATGCGGTCGTTGCCGACCGCTCGCAGGACGTTGCCGGCGGCCAGGAACATGGACGCCTTCGCAGCGGCGTGGGACAGCAGGAAGACGAGCCCTCCGGCGACTACCGTCGACCGGGCGTCTGCCGACCGTGCCAACGGGAAAACCAGAAAGAGGTAGCCAATCTGGGCTACGGTTGAGTAGGCGACGAGGAGCTTGAGCCGCGACTGTCGCAAGGCTTGCCATGAACCCCAGAAGATGGCAGCGACGCCGAGAACTCCGATCAACTGTGCAGCCGCGGCGGAGACGAGGTCGTCAAAGGGGCCGAACCAGAGCCGCAGGAGAATGTAGAATCCGCCCTTGACGACAAGTGCGGAGAGCGCGGCACTGACCGGCGCCGGAGCGCTCGAATGCGCTGGCGGGAGCCAGAAGTGCATGGGGAAGAGCGCCGCCTTCATTATCAGCCCGGCAGTCATCAAAACGAGCGCGACGATCGAGGGCGATTCGGCGGTTACAACTTCGCCGAGCATTGCCAGATCGAGGGTGCCGGTTCCACCGTACAGCACCGCCACCCCCGTCAGGTAGAACAGCGATCCGGTCAGACTGACGAAGAGGTAGCGAAGGGCGGCGTGTACGGCGCTGGACCCACCGGCCATGGCCACGAGGGCGACCGCGGCGAGTCCCTGGATCTCGAGGGTGACGTAGAGATTGAACACATCGCCGGAGACGAACATGGCATTCAGCGCGGCCAGCAGGAAGAACCAGAGCGGCCAGAAGAACCGCGACTGGCGACTCGCAGCGGTACCGGCCGGGGCGCCGAAATACGCGTAGGCATAGACCGAAATGGCGACGCCGACCATCGAGACCGCGAACAGGAGCAGGGCGGACAGTCCGTCGGCGCGGAGAACGACCCCGAGCGGCGCAGGCCAGCCGCCGACGGTGTGGACGAGCGGCCCTTGCGCGGAAATCTTCAGTCCGAGCCAGAAACTCAATGACACCATGATCAGTGACGCGGAGAGCCCGATCCAGCGAGCTGCCCGTGGCACCGCGAAGGCAGCCAACGCCGCCAGCAAGGGAGCGAGCGGGATCAGAATCAACAGGTGATCGGCCGTCACGGTTGCTCCCCGTCGTCGTCACCCTCCCCACCGCCGCTCAGGTCGGCGAGGACCAGTGCCACCCCAGTGGCACAGACAGCGACGACGATCCCGGTCAGCACCATCGCGTGGGGCACCGGGTCAGGCCAGTCGCCGCCGCCTCGCGTGGCGATGGCGACGAAGAACAGAAAGACCCCGCTTCCCATGATGTTGACCGCGATGACCCGACGTAACGGTTCGGCATCACGGAACACGCCGGCGGCGCCGAACGCGATGAGCGCGGCGCCGACCAACAGAAAGAGTTCGATGGGTGCACCGTTCACGGACTGCTCCGATCGCTGGAACCTGGCTCGGGCTGACCTCCGTAGAAAAGACACCCGAGGGTCAGTCCAATAGAGATCAGGGCGGCGGCCTCGATCAGGAGAATCAGGAGCTTGGCCCGCTCAACCGGGTATTCCAGAAACCAACGATCCGGCGTCATCACACCCAGCCCGACAGCGATGAAGACGGCGAGACCTGCCCAGAGCCCGGCGCGAAGTAGGGCGAGCCGGCCAGTCACGGGGCCCACCGTGAGACCTCCGAGGAGAACGAGGACACAGGCCCCGCCGAGCAGGGTGCCACCCTGGAAGGCGCCGCCCGGGGCGAAGGCCCCGATCCACAAGAGGTAACCGCCGGTGATGATGAGCAGCGGAATGAGGAACCGGAGCAGACCTTCGAGGAGCGGCCCGCTCGAAGAGCCGGGACGCATTCCTGGGGCGACCCGCAGGCTCCAGACTGCGACCACTGCGAGCAGCAAGACACCAAGTTCGAGCAGCGTGTCGTAACTCCGGTAGTTGAGCAGCACCGCCGTCACCGGGTTGGTCACCCCGCTCTTCTCGAGCGAAGCGTGGGCCTCTTCTGTAAGTCCCTGAGCAGGGATTGGCAGGGAGAGCACGGCCCACGTCAGCGCGCCGAAAATGACGAACGCCAGGGCCCACCCAGGAAGCTGGTGCAACGCGGCCCCCTTCACGGGGACCTCCGGGGTCGGCGATGACCGGTCGGACCGACGGCGGAGGGCCGCGAGCATCAGCGCGCCAGTGAGTCCGCTGCCGACGGCGGCTTCGGCCAGCGCCAGGTCGGGTGCGTCGAGCCGGAACCAGGTCAGAGCGAGGACGAGTCCAAGCGCGACAAAGCTCACCACGGCGCGAAAGAGCACGGCCTCGTTCACCGCTCGCCATGCCAACCACAATAGAAGAAGAGCCAGCAGGGCATCGAAGAGCTGCACGATAGTCATCAGCCGTCGCCCTCTCCGTCGTCGTGGTCCCGCCTTCCGGTCCCGCCGGCGATGAGGAAGCTGACGTTGGTTGCGGCGGCGAGAACGAGGAACCAGATCAAGACGAGCTTGAACCCCTCCATCCAGTCCGAAGCCTGGAGAAGTACTGCAACAACGACGCAGCCGAGACCGACGTTATCTGCCTTGGTCAAGGCATGGAGCCGACTGTGGACATCGGGCAGCCGCACGAGCCCGATGGTCCCGGCCGTGAAGAAAAACAACGAAACAGCAAGAAACACCGTGGATGCTGCGTCGACCGAGTTCACCGAAAAATGCCTCTGCCGTCGTCCGCGCCAAACCACCCCAGACGGACCGCGGCGACACCGAAGACCGCTGCCAGGAGAGCCAGTACCAGTGCGACATCGACGCCCCACGGAGAAGCCAATGCCAGGGACAGCACCAGGACGAGAGCGACGCCGGCGGTGCCGAAGAGGAGGACCGCAAGCAGCGCGTCGGTGACCCCGCGGCGTCGCAACATGATCACGAGGCTGAACCCGATGTTGAGCAGGAGGCCACAGGCCGTCAGCCACCAAACCGTTGCCGTCATGACCGATCCTCGAGACCGGTGAAGAGCCCGGCCACCCGCTGCTCGAGGCGTCGCAGGCCGGCGCTGGGATCATCGTTAACGTCGATGGCGTGAACATCGATGCAGTCGCCTTCGATCCCGGCGGACAGGGTCCCCGGCAGCAGGCTGATCGAGCTCAGCATGAGGTGGCGTGCGGGTCCGGGGGGCAGTGAGGTTCGGTACGCCACATGCCCAGGCGCGATTCGCATCTCGGGCGCCAGTACGCGACGGGCCACGTCCCAACCGCCGACAACGGACTCGCGCAGAAAGAAGGAGGCGAAGGGTACCAGCCCTGACCACCTTAGCCCGAGCGGTAAAGAGGCGGGGAAGCGACTCGCCGTCCACGCCGCGGCAAGGACCGCGGGGACGCCGACATACCACGACTCGAGAGACGGGCCGCAGAGTCCCAGCCAGATCACCGCGAGGGCCGCCGCCGACCTGAGGAAACGGGCATGGCGGGGCCGCCGGGTCCTCTGACTCGCGTCCGATGCGCTGGCTACGCTCGGTCGCGCTGGCGTGGGTTCCATCCCTCAGCCCGCGACGGCTCCTGCGGCCGTCGCGCAAAACGCCGGTCTGAGCCGTCGAAGACGTTGCGAATCGCCGGCGTCAGAGTCACTGTTGGGTTGCGGGTGGGCCACGATCTCCTCCATGTCGTCAGTATCTCAAACTGGCGACGAACATGCACCATTCTATCCGAGGCCGCTTGAACCACCCTTGTTTCCAACGACGGTCTCGGCCGACTCGAGACCGTTCTCCCCTCCGAGGTCACGACCAGGAGTCGAAGGCGCCGGCCACGACCTCGAGCCCTCCCGAACCCGGTTGCGGACGAATGAGAAACTCGATGATGGCTTCAGCGAAGGCCTCCGGTTGCTCGAGCCCGATGAAGGCGCCCGCGTTCTCGATCAGGGGATGGACCTCACAGTTGGGGAACAGGGTGCAGGTGTAATCAATCCGCTCCTGATTGACGAAGAAATCGCCGTCACCACAGAGCAGCATGGTTGGGGTCTCGATGGTGCGGTAGTCGGCCCAGCCTTCGTAACCGAAGATGGCCAGTTGAAGGTCGTAGGGTTTGGTGCGGGCATCGAGACCGATGATAAAGGCCCGGAGTAAGGCCGACACCCGGCCGTCCACCTCGTGGTCCGTGATTTCCACCGGAATCACGATCGATGATGCCGCGCTCTGCGAAGACGACGGCGCCGATGAGCTCCATGAACGGGTCGCGCTGCAACATCGAGATGGAAAGGGTGCCGTGTTTATACATTTGCACATTCTCGATCGACCCAATCGCCGAATGTGTAAATGTATAAACCTGGCACGCTTCTTCGACGGTCAGACAGGCGCAGGTCTACGATGCGAAACAACCGTCGGAGATGACGACCGGGGACTGACCGAGGCCGAAGACCCTCTTGGTTGGCTACAGCCCGGCCTCCCAGAATTCCCGGAGAATCTCCACGTGCCGGGCCTCGAGATCTTCGATTGAGGAATCGAGCATGCCGGCGAGATCGGAAAATCGCTGGTCAAAGGGAAATTCAGCTTCCAGCTCTGCGAGTTCGACGCCCGACGCCCTGGCCTCACCTACAGCCCGCCACACCTCGCCGAGATACTGCCGTTGGGCGGCAACCCAACCCGAGGTGGTGACGAATCCGTGGCCGCCGATCACGACCTCGATCTCGCCATCGAGCACCGTGTCGAGTGCTTCGAGCCAGCGGCCCGGATCGATGGTCTGCGTGTAGAAGGCTGGGCCCAGGGTCCCGGAATTGAAGAGGTCACCCGTGAACAGGGCGGCAAGCTTCGGCACCCGGATGAGGATATCGCTCGTCGTGTGGGCCGGCCCCATCCACACGAGCTCGAGGTCGAGATCACCGACGGTCAGGTTGAGACGGTCGGAGAAGGTGATGGTGGGCGGGGTCGAGCGGTATCCACTGCCGAGATCTTCGATCAGCTCGCTCTCGAATCGCAGATCCTCTGCAAAAGCCAATTTCTCGGCGGAACCCGCCTCAGCGTCGGCCGCCGCGCTTTCCAGCCGTTCGAGGTAACGGTGCCGTCGTTCGATCCACGCCCCACGTCCATCGTCGAAGGAGACCATGGCCGCAGGAACATTCTCGTGGCCGACAATGGTGGCATCCGAAAAGGCCTGGTTGCCGGCGGTGTGATCGAAATGGCTGTGGGTGTTGATCACCCACTTGAAATCGTCGCGCTTCAACTGACCGATGATTCGACCGCGAGTTCGTGCCGCCATGGTCGGCGAGAGACCGGTGTCGATGACGACCAGACCGGCGCCGGTCTCGATGACGCATGTCGTGATCGGCGAAGTCTCGACACCGGGGCTGAAACAGGTGATCCCCTCTGCCGGTTGGGCTACGCGGTAGGGCTCCCCCGCGGACTCCTGAGAGAACGCCGGCACCGAGACAATAAAGACCAGGGCAACCATTGGGACGAACATCCGTTTCACACGGCCTCCAAGTCCGGCCTCTTTATGAGAGCCTCGCGGGCGGTGAGAGTCACCACTTGAGGTACGCGAGACTCGGAGACCGGTTTCGACGCGTGTGGACATCGACTCGCGGTAACCCGACCTCCCGAGTGGGCGCCGCCCCACGAGTACCTACGGCACCGCAGCGGCCCAGCGGTCGGTGTCAGCGGACTCGAAGGAGTCGTGGAAGAGCAGCCCATCGTCCACGGTCGTCGAGAAAATGTTCCGGCCGAAGGTCCCGAAAGGGGAAAGGGTGCCGTGTTTATACATTTGCACATTTTCGATCGACCCAATCGCCGAATGTGAAAATGTATCAACCTGGCACGCTTCAATCGCCGAATGTGAAAATGTATAAACCTGGCACGCTTCATCGCGTTCATCTCCGAGCACGACGTGGTCGAGAAGTTTCTCCGGCACCTCAAACGGCGCGACGAGGAGGGGGAGGGGTCGTGGGCCGCCGGGGCGCGAGGAGCTCGAAGCGGTGTCGTGATGCTCGGCCGGGTGACCTTGGTTCAGGGGTGAGCTGCGTCCGGAATCCGGATGATGATAGGTCATGCGGAGAGGTTCCGGTCGAGAAGGCGAAGCGGCCGGCCGTGGCCGGTTCGGCGGGCCCTGGAGGCTCGAATGATGGCTTGCGGCGGTGTTTGGAGTTCACTGGAGGAGGGAAGGCCGGGTGGTGTCGAAAAGGAAATTCCTATCCGTCGCCGAGATGGTCATTGCTGGACCGTGGTCGGTCCGTTGTAGAATTCGTCAAAAGCCATCTCTCGTTCGGACGAGTCAACTGTTGCTGCTCGGTATTCCCATACGGGAACGGAGTCACGCAGGAGGGGGAGATCACCTGTGACAATGCTCTTCGTTCAACTCGCGATCCTGCTCGCCTGCATCGTCATCGGCGCCCGGCTCGGTGGGATCGCCCTCGGTACGGTCTCCGGGATCGGGCTGGCGATCTTTGTCTTCGGCTTCGGGATGCCGCCGGGAAGCCCCCCCGCTACCGTCCTGGGAATGATCCTGGCGGTGATCACCGCGCTGTCGATGATGGAGGCTGCCGGTGGTCTCGACTACTTGGTGGAGACCGCCGAAGGCATCCTCCGACGCAATCCCCGGCGGATCACCTTTCTCGCTCCCTTCGTGACCTACATCCTGATCTTCGCTGCCGGGACCCAGCACGTGATCTACGCCCTCCTTCCGGTGATCTCCGAGGTCTCCCGCAAGGCCGGAGTGCGGCCCGAACGACCCCTCTCCATGAGTGTCATCGCCGCCCAACACGGGCTCATCGCCTCGCCGGTATCGGCGGTGACAGTGGCCCTGGTGGCGGTGGTGGCGGGCCTCGACGTCGGCCTGCCGCAGATCATGATGGTGACCATCCCCGCCACGTTGGTCGGCGTTTTCGTCGGGACGCTCTCCGTCGCCTGGAAAGGCAAAGAGCTCGACGACGACCCTGAGTACCGGCGGCGGCTCGCCGAGGGTCTGGTCAAACCGCCCGAGCGGGCGCGAAGCTCGAGGGTGCAGCGAGAACAAAGGCCGTCGGCTCCTGCGCCGTCTTTCTCGGTGCGGTCGGGCTCGTGGTGTTGATCGGACTGTTCCCGAATCTCCGACCGCTTTACGAAACGGTGGCCGACGGGGCCGCGACGACCGGCCGGGTGGAGATGGGTCCCGCCATCATGATCGTCATGCTGGCCGCCGCCGGGCTCATCACCCTACTCTTCAAGGCGAAACCGGCCGACGCCGTCAAGGGCGGCCTGATGCGCGGCGGTCTCGTCGCCATCATCTCGATCCTCGGGGTGTCGTGGATGGGATCGTCGTTCTTCGAGGCCAACCAGACCGCCATCGTCGGTTCCATCTCGGCTCGGTGATCGGCCAGCATCCCTGGGTCTTCGCCATCGGGCTCTTCGTCCTGTGCATCCTGCTCTTCAGCCAGGCCGCCACCATCGTCATCCTGGGCCCCGTCGGCGTCGCGCTCGGTCTGCCGGCGACCATGCTCATCGGCGTCTACCCGCAGTCAACGGCAACTTCTTTCTGCCGACCTACGGGACCGTCCTGGCGGCGGTCTCGTTCGACCAGACCGGCACCACCAGAATCGGGAAATACCTGCTCAACCACAGCTTCATGGTCCCCGGGTTGGTGACCACCGCCACGGCCACAGTCGTCGCGCTGGGCCTCAGCTCGATCCTGATCGGTTGATCCATTGGAGGAACACATGAGTCACAGCTCGAAAACCGCCGGAGCGCTGCTCTGCATGCTCGCTCTCGCCACCGCTCCATCCCTCGCCCAACAACCCGCCACAGGCCCGCAGGACGTCCGCATCGAGCACGACCTGCTCGGCGAGAAGGCCGTCCCGGCCGACGCCTACTACGGCGTCCAGACCGCGCGGGCACTGGAGAACTTCCAGATCTCGGGCCGCGCCATCAGCGATTACCCGTCGTTGGTCAACGGTTGGGCCGCCACCAAGATGGCCGCAGCCTTGGCCAACACCGACGTCGGCAAGATGGACGCCGAGACCCGCGACCTCATCCTCGCTGCCGGCGAGGCGATCCTCGAGGGCAGGTTCCACGATCAATTCCTGGTGGATCCCTACCAGGGCGGCGCCGGAACCTCGACCAACATGAACGCCAACGAGGTCATGGCCAACGTCGCCCTCGAGCTGGCCGGCCACCCCCTGGGTGCCTACGACACCGTCGAACCGCACGATGACCTCAACATGTCCCAGTCGACCAATGACTCGTACCCGACCGCACTGAAGGTGGCGATCCTGATGGAGAACGACCGGGTCGCCGCGGAGGCCGAGCAGCTCGTCGCCTCGCTGCGCGTCAAGGGCAACGAGTTCCTCGAGATCCTCAAGATGGGCCGGACCGAGATGCAGGACGCGGTCCCCATGACCCTGGGTCAGGAGTTCCACGCGTTCGCCGCGGCGCTCGAGAGCGAAATCGCGTTCCTCCGTGCGGCCGAACAACCGCTGCTGTCCATCAACATGGGCGCCACCGCCATCGGCACCGGGATCAACGCTCCTCCGGGCTATGCCGAGCGGGTACCCGGCCACCTTGCGGCGATCACCGGCAAGCCATTCGTCCTCGCCGACGACCTCATCGCCGCGACCTGGGACCAGCACGCCTTTGTCGCCGAGTCCGGAGCCCTGAAGAGTCTCGCCGTCAAGCTGTCCAAGATCTCGAGCGATCTCATCCTGCTGTCGTCCGGCCCTCGGGCCGGGCTCGGCGAGATCAACCTTCCGGCCATGCAGCCAGGGTCGTCCATCATGCCCGGCAAGGTCAACCCGGTCATCGCCGAGCTCATGAACCTGGTCTCGTTCCGGGTCATCGGCAACGATCTGGCCGTGACCATGAGTGCCCACAGCGGCCAGCTCCAGCTCAACGCCTACGAACCGCTCGAGGCCATCGCCATACTCGAATCCCAGATGCTGTTGGTCAACACCATGAAGACTTTCCGGGAGAAGTGCATTGACGGCATCACCGTCAACCGGGACACCCTCGACGGCTACATCCAACGCACCGTCGGCATCGTCACCGCGCTCAACCCGGTGATCGGCTACGACGCGGCCACCGAGCTCGCCAAGGAGGCCTATGCGACCGACAAGGGAATCCTCGAGATCATCCGCGAGAAGGACATCCTGACCGAGGCCCAGATCGAAGAGCTCCTCGATGCGGGCGCCCTCACCGGACTCGATCCCGAGAGCTATCCATGAATGCAACGCGATTGAAGGAGGAAACCAACATGAAGGCCAAGAGCTTTGCCATTGTCGTCATGACCGTGATCGCCGCCACCGCAGTTTGTGCCGATCACCACACCGAGAAGCCCCACATCGTCATCATGGCCACGGGCGGCACCATCGCCGGCTCGGCCAATTCCGGCACCCAGGCAGGCTACGACTCAGGCCAGGTCGGGGTCGACGTCCTCATCGACGCCGTGCCGGAGCTCGAAGAGATCGCGGAGATCACCGGCGAGCAGATCGCCAATGTCGGCAGCCAGAACATGAACGACGAGGTCTGGCTCACCCTGGCCAAACGGATCAACGAGGTGGCCAAGGACGAGAAGGTCGACGGCATCGTCATCACCCACGGCACCGACACGATGGAGGAGACCTGCGTTCTTCCTCAATCTCGTGGTCAAGACCGCGAAACCGGTGGTGCTCACCGGCTCCATGCGGCCGTCCACGGCGCTGTCGGCCGACGGCCCGCTGAACATCTATAACGCCGTCGCGGTGGCAGCGGATCCGGACGCCAAGGGCCGCGGCGTGCTGGTGGTCGCCAACGACTCGATCCACGGCGGCCGCGCGGTGATGAAATCCAACACCACTCATGTCGAGACCTTCCTCTCGCCCCAGCGCGGTCTCATCGGGGTCGTCCAGTACGGCAAGACCCTCTACTTCAGAGGCCCCTATGCCGGGCACACCACCAAGAGCGAGTTCTCGGTCGAGGGTGTCGACGAGCTTGCCCGCGTCGACATCGTCTATATCCACGAGAACGCTGACGGCGCCCTCATCAGGGCCGCGGTCGAGGCCGGCGCGAAGGGCATCGTCACCGCTGGAGTCGGCAACGGCAACATGACCGATCCGGCTCTCGAAGCGTTGGCGCTCGCCGCCGCCAAGGGAGTGGTCTGCGTCCGCAGCTCGCGGGTCCCCACCGGGTTCGTCGGCCGAAACGTGGAGATCGATGACGACGCTATCGGTCTGGTCGCATCGTTCGAGCACAACCCGCAGAAGGCTCGGATCCTGCTGCGGTTGGCACTGCTCAAGACCCAGGACCCTGAAGTGATTCAGGGATACTTCGCCCGCTACTAGGAGGCTGGGATGGCATACCGGTGCCAGGTCAGACGATTCAGACGTTCTTGGGATATCGTGAGCAAAGGAGGATCACGATTCCAAGAGCGCCGCGGATTCTGATCGAAGGCGGGCTGTACCACGTCTACAACCGGTTCGCGCGGGGCGAGGAAGTGTTTGCCGATCCTGAGGAGGCGATGTTGAAGGGGTTTTCTGGGGTGGTTTCCCGGAGAGATGCCGGATGCCGTCGAGGATGGGGGGCTGAAGAGAACGCCAAGGTCTCAAACTGCCGTTCTCAAAGGGGATTCGGACTCGGCATGCGTGGTACGCTCGATGGTGTGTCAAAGCAAATTCCTATCCTCCAACATCTATTTGGAATTCTTGATTGCTCATGCAAAAAAGAAAACCAACGCGGGACTTGGATCCAACCCGCACTTGACACCGTGGCTGCGCGATCGTGTGTTAAGCGACTGCATTTTTCGAACGTGGAGAGTTCTGATGAGACCCATAGCTCTAGTGGCGGCTGTAGCGCTTTTAGTTATGTCGTGCGATGGACAAACTGGCACGGACATTTTGTATGACGCTCCGGAGATTCCGAACGTCATCGATGGAGTAACCTTCGAAGCTGGAAACTGGGAGCCCTTCCTCGCGGCGGGCGACTCGGGTCTGTCCTGGGGTAACCATCGTGCGGTAGTGGTTGTCGACAATGCCGAAGGCGACATGGTGCTTGCTACGATCCCCTGGCGACGCCGGGATGCCAATCCGTCTGCAAAATCGGTTGTGGTGCTCGACGCAACAACGAACGAGCTTGTCGCAAACACCATTGCACTGCGCGTCGAGAATGTCTCGGGTGACGTAGTCTTTCAGCCCAATCCGGGCTCCTCCACCTACCACGTCTACTACATGCCTTGGGAGTCAACGGGCAGTTATTACCCGACCATAACGTATCCGATCCTCGAGTCGACCGCTGCGGCTAACTGGGCAGCGCGTGTACGGGCCGCGGAGTTGGAGGACCTGCCCAGAGCAACAACTACACACATCCAGTCGGTGGATGATTTCCACAGCTTCTTCCCAACCGAGGTCATTGCGACTGAAGCGGAGACAGAAGACTTCATGGCTTCGGCGACAGATGGCTGGATCGTGGTGCCTGAACACCGCGACTACCCAATACGCATGCGACACTTCATTCCATTCTTCTGGGCGGCGCGTGCTCAGACGGAGCCGTTCGCTAGTCAGGCGATGAGGGGAGAGTATTTCACCTTTCAGGTAGCTGTCGTAGCAGGCGACGACGCTGTCAATGACATCGACGTGTCTTTCACAGGCTTCCCTGAAGAACTGACCGAACGGCTCACCTGCTTCAACTGCGGTGGTATCAACGAAAAGGGTGAGATTTTTGAGAAGGATGTAGCTGTCCCGGCAGGCGACGTATTGCCATTGTGGGTTGGCATCGACGTTCCAGAAGACATGTCTACCGGGTCAGTGTCTGGCGAAGTAGTCGTGTCGTCCAATCGTGGGAGCAAGACGGTTCCTGTATCGATCGATATTCAACGGGAACGAGCGTTCAACCATGGATTCAACTCTCCTGAAAAACAGACTCGACTTGCCTGGTTGAACTCGACTGTCGGTACTGATCCCGATCTTGTCATAGAACCGTTTGTACCGGTCAGCGTCGACGGGCATTCTCTTTCCATTCTCGGCCGCACGGTTGAACTGGGCGCCTCCGGACTTCCCGATCAGATACTCAGCTTCTACAGCCCGGAGTTGACCTTTTTTCTGGAAACACCCCAACCGGTGCTCGCCAGTCCACTCGAGCTAACAATCGAAATGGGCGGATCCACTGAACAGCTAGTCGCCTCTGAATATGAAGTGACGCAGAACGCGCGCGGACGAGCCGAATGGACGGTTGAGAGCGCGTCGGATCGAGTGTCACTGCGCGTGGTGGGGGCGCTCGAGTACGATGGAATGCTCGACTACCAACTCACTGTTACTGCGTTGCGCGATATTCGGGTCAGCGACATAACCCTGCCGGTCTCGTTAGTGCCGGATGCCGCTGAATATATGCTGGGTCTTGGTTTCCGTGGCGGCAAACGTCCGTCGCGAGTCGATTGGAAGTGGAAGGTAGAAAATCATCAGGAAGGTGTCTGGCTCGGTGGAATTCACAAGGGCCTTCAGTACGTGCTGCGCGACGATAGGTACGTACGTCCACTGAATACTAATTTTTATCAGAACCAACCACTGATCATGCCGGAGTCTTGGTATAACGATGGTCGTGGTGGCATACGCATCGAGACCAATGCCGACAATGTTACAGCGAACAATTACTCCGGATCGAGGCGTCTCGCGGCAGGTGAGAGTTTGCAGTTCAACATCCGGTTTTTAATCACACCCTTCAAGCCGCTCGATATTCAAACACATTTCCAAACACGTTTTGTACACAAGAGTGTACCGGTAGACTCAGTCATCGATTGGGGTGGTACGGTTGTAAATATCCACCATGCGAACGAGATCAACCCCTATATCAACTATCCCTTCTTCCATCTCGATATCCAGACCGACTACATCGAGGAAGCCCACGCTAAAGGCGTCAAGTTCAAACTCTACTACACCATTCGTGAGCTGACGTATAAAGCGCACGAGCTGTTCGCGATGCGGAGTTTCGGCGACGAGATCCTGAACGACGGCGAGGGCGGCGGTCATTCGTGGATGCAGGAACATATGGAGAGCAACTACCACTCGGCGTGGCACGCCTGGCGGGTGGATGATGCGGCGATGCTCAACAAGGGAACGTCTCGGTGGACCAATTATTACGTCGAAGGGCTCAATTGGTTGGCTGAGAACCAGCACATCGATGGCCTCTATCTCGATGACATCGCATTCAGTCGCGAGACGGTGAAGCGAATGATCACCGTGCTGCACCAGCACCGCGATGAGGTGGTCATAGACCTTCATTCAGCCAATCAGTACAACCCGAGCGACGGTCACATAAACAGCGCCATGCTCTATATGGAGCACTTCCCATTCGTATCACGGCTCTGGTTTGGCGAGTATTTCGAGTACGACCGAGATGAAGACTATTGGATGACCGAGGTCTCGGGTCTGCCGTTCGGTTTGATGGGTGAGATGCTCCAGGACGGAGGGCACCCGTATCGCGGCTTGCTCTATGGTATGACGACGCGCATCTACGGAAATGTGGATCCGCGTCCTGTATGGCAGATGATGAACGAGTTCGGCATCGACGAAAGCCGCATGCTGGGCTACTGGCTCGACAACACGCCGGTTACCACAGACCACCCGCGCGTACTTGCGACAACTTACGCTCGCCCCGATGGGCTACTGATCGCACTGGCCTCGTGGTCGGACCAGGATGAGACGGTAAGTCTCACGATCGATCCGGAAAGGCTTGAAGGGTTTGTCGTCACGAATGCACAGGTGCCGTTTGTTGACGGTCTTCAACCAGCGGCCGACGTCGATCTGTCGAGCGTCGTGGTTCCGGCGAATATGGGGTTGTACTTGCTGGTGCGATAGGAGACCGATTTAGAGATTTTCGTATTGCTCCGCGGGCCGAGATCTTCCTCAACCTGGATCCAGTTGAGGAGTCGGCCCTCGGAGTCTACGGATCCAGGTCAGTGTCCGCTGAATAGATCTCGTTCTATCAACCGCGAGTTTGCTACTCTCCAGGTCGGGAATGCAAACGGATAGGAATTTCCTTTCGCCCACCTCGAAGGTACCTCGCTCACTATCCCTTGAACCTGCACCGCACACTCCGGAAATCTGCTCGATTGGGGTCTTCTGAGGGCCGATTCCGCCGAAACCAGAGACTTCGGTTTCCTGTCACCGTCCCATCGGGCCAATCGACCCCCGTGTAGATGCTGCGGCCGTACTTCCTGCACCATCGGGAGCTGCTTGGCGAGCTCGCCCTGGCGGGATGGGAGACGGTTCTCGAGCTGATGGTCGCAGCGGTGTCGTGATTTCGCCCGAAGAATGAGTTTGCCGGATTCCTGGTTGAGTTGTGTGCGGAATCGGGGTTGAAGGGGTTTTCTGGGGTGGTTTCCCGGAGAGATGCCGGATGCCGTCGAGGATGGGGGGCTGAAGAGAACGCCGAGGTCTCAAACTGCCGTTTTCATAGGGGATTCGGATTCAGTATGCGTGGTACGCTCGATCGTGTGAAAAAGCAAATTCCTATCCCTCGTCTCCGCCGTCCTGAACCGGTTCTTCCTTTTGTTTCTGAGTCTCTGCAGGCGACGCATCTTCCGACGAGGCGCCCCGGATGTGGACGTCGCGTTGGGGGAATGGGATTTCGATGCCGGCTTCGGCGAGTTTCTTGAAGATGCCGAAGCGGAGATCGCTGGCGACGCTGATGTAGCGCGACTCCGCCGTCCATGCCCGGAGTTGGAAATCGAGCGAGCTGTCGCCGAATCCCATGAAGAGGCAGGTCGGATCGGGTTTGGCGTCGACATCCTTGTGGTCGTTGGCGACACCGACGATGATCTCGGCGGCCCGCTCCGGATCGGTGGCGTAGGAGACACCAATGGGAATGACCATCCGGTGACGGTTGCAGTTCAGGGTCCAGTTGACGACCTGCTGCGAAATCAGGTCCGCATTTGGGACGATGATCTCGGCGCCGTCCCAGGTTCTGACGATACTCGCTCGCATCCCGATGGTCTCGACTGTTCCACCGGTGTCGCCGATTTCCAGGGTGTCGCCGATCCGGATCGGACGCTCGAAGAGCAGAATCAGTCCGGAAACGAAATTGTTGACGATGTTCTGCAGACCGAACCCGATGCCGACACCGAGGGCGCCGACGATGATCGTGACCTTGCCGATGTCAAATCCCACGGCTGTGCTTGCGATCACCGCGCCGATGGCGATGACGACATAGCTCGTGAGCCGTGAAATCGTTTCGGGGACACCCTTCGGGAGACCGGCCCGCGGGACGACATCGACGGCGAAGACGAACTCGATGAACGCCGCAATCTTGAACGAGAGCCAGATGATGAACCCGAAGATCAGCAGGTCGCCGGGATCGAAGGAGATATCGCCGATCTCCACCGACCAGGCGAGGGCCTTGCCGATGGTGACGAGCAGCGAGTCGAAGAGCAGAAACGCCCGGAGCGACATCGCCAACCAGCCGACGACCGTCAGGAACGTGATCATGCGGAACACGGTGCTGCGGACCCTCTCGGAGTGGGCCGGTGCGATACCGATCCGGCGAGCGGTGTTGGTGAGAAGACCGACCCGGACCATGGACCGGAGCATCACAGCTACCAGCCACCAGACGAAGGCGGCGAGCAGCATCTTCGCCGAGCCCGTGAGTACGAGGGTGGAAAAGCCGACGCCGCCGACGATGTCGGCGACCGCCCCTGCCGAGAAGAGAACGAACGACAGGCCGATACCGAGAAGAACGGGTTTCCGCCAATTCTCCGGCAGCGTGTCGGGATTCGCCTTCAACGTCCGCCTCAGCCAAATGCAGATCGCGAGTCCCCCCGCCGCCAGGCCGAGCAGCGCCAGACGATAGATGGCGAAACCCTCGGGCACCAGCTTGACTGCCTGCCAGAGGATCAAAAGGATCACCACGTAGCTCGCCGCCGCCCGCAAGGGCTTCGGCAGGAGATTCAACAAGAGGCGGACCACGGCGAGGACGACGACGAGGTTGACGAGCCCGATCCACGCGCTCGGCGCGTTGGGTTCCAAGATGGTGAAGATCATTGCAGTCAGAACCAGGGCGGCCGACACCGGCCGACTCAGGACGGCGACCGCCACCTTCAGAGAGGCGTCCTGTTGCGCCCAAACCTCGGCCTTGCGTCGCATCACGACCATGAACGCGGTCAGCGCCGGCCAAATCAGAACCCAAAGCCAGAGCAGCCGGCGTTGGTCCGAGACAAAGTTCCTGAGGGATCGCTGGTGCTCTTCCCGGGTGGTCTTGAACTGCTGGAGAACATCGCCGTAGTCCGTGTCGCCGCCGAACGCCTTCCACAGGGGCGGGCTGTCGATGCTCACCACGCCAACGGTCCGTTTGCTGCTTTCCTGCTGCAGCTTGATGAGCATCTCGTCGACGCCGCTTTTTTCCTGCGCGACCGTGGCCTGGAGACTGAGAATGGCGTCCCTCGACGACCGGACATGGTCCGCGGCGTCGGTGAGCGTTTTGATGGTGTCGGTGATCTGCTGTCTGATCGCCTCCGGCAGTGATTGACTCGTCTCGTTGTCCTTCGTGAGCCGCCACAGCGCGATCCGCGTGTTGAGATTGTCCAGACTACCGTCGAGAGTGCTCGACTCGGAGGCGAGATCCGTGAGCCACCGTTGGAGCCGGTCGCGCGCCCTTCCCCAGGACCGTTCGGTTTCCTTGATCATCGAAGCCGGTCCCGGCAGCTCGATTTGGGCCAGGGCTTCCTCGCGGAGCTGTTTGATTCGACCCTCTTCATCGGGGAGCTCTTGTTGGATGTCTCGGATGCGTGCGCCGGGTGTTGCGTTCGCAACCGCCAGGCGCGCCACGTCGGTATCCTTCGCGGCGACGGCCGGGATGTCGGATGCCGGAATCGGTGTCGACTGCGGCCTCGGTGTTGGTGGAGGCGTCTGGCCGGAGTCCTGTGCAGCCAGGGGCATCGCCACCATCAGCCCGAGGAAAACCGTCAGCATGAGCGCAGATTCGCCCCCGTGGCGCCACCGCTTCGTCAGTTTGATTCGCATCCCGAGCCTCCAAATGTAGAGCGCGATCGTCTCACGAGATGATACATGGACGTGGGCAAGCTTCTCGGAGCGTTGAGTCGCGGCCTCCCGTCGGGCCTGCACCCAGAGTCTTCAACGGTTTCGGCATCGAGGGCGGGCGGAGTCGTCGAGTTCCGACCATAAGCACAAGGTCCAATTGATGCAGTCACGCCACCTGGATATGGTCCAAGTCGTGAGATGAGCGGCGATGGATCCCGATCCCGGGATGCACGCGGATAGATCCACACCGGATCCAATGTGTAAGGAGAATGCGTGATGCTTCGAAAACAGCTTTGGTTTGCTTCCACTCTTTCCCTGGTCGGCATTCTGGTCGCGATGCCGGCAATTGTCACGGGCGCAGCGCTCGTTCCCATGCAGGCGGGGGGCGAGGTCGGTGAAACGGTGATCGTCGGCGATGTGGCCTACCTCGTCCAGGGTTCGGCCGTTTCGGTGTGGCAGCTTTCGTCCGACGGCATGACGGCGCCGGCCCAGGTCGGTACAACCGAACCTCTGCCGGGATTGATCCGCGGCCTCGCCGTTGCCGGCGACTACCTCTTCGCGACATGGGCCAACCAGGATTTTCAAGGGGAGTTGGTTGTCTTCTCCCTGGCGGATCCGCTGGCGCCGGCCCGGGTCCTCGATTTCGCGTACTCCACGGGTCTGTTCCTCCGTCCGGGCGACGTCGTTGCCATCGGTGACGCGCTGATCCTGGCCGATCCCGAGTCGGGCGTCTACTCCATCGACATCTCCGACCCTCTCGCTCCGAGCGTCGGCGCGCAGATCTTCACCTTCGGGCTCGAGCGGCTCGCCGTCACCGGTTCGCACGTCATCGGTTGGGGCTCGGGATTCTCTGGGTTTGCCGTTGAGGTCATCGATGTGACGACCCCCATGATGCCGTCGACGGTCGGCTATTACAGCAGTTGGGGGATCTTCGAGGACGCGGCCGTCGAAGGCGACGTCATGATGCTCGTCGGCGACGGCTTCGAGGTCGTCAGCCTCACCGACCCGACCATGCCGGTGATGCTCACCACGGTCCCAAGCTCCGGCACCTACATCAGGAGCGCCCTGATGAATAGCGGCCTTGCCTATCTCGGCGACGAGGACGGGCTCCAGGTCTGGGATCTGTCGAGCCCTGCTACCCCGGTTGCCGGCGAACTCGTCAGCGCGCCGGCCGATCGCACCGAATCCGCCGCCATCCACCCGATCAGCGGCGGCAACGAGATGATTCAGTTCACCGGCATGGGCCTTGGCCTGGCCTTCGACCTCGACACGCCGGCGATCCCGACCTTCGAACACGTCTTCGACCTTCCGGTGGGTTCGGACTCCACCGATGTGGCCGCGTTCGGAAACGGATCTCTGGCGGTTTCCGATTTTTACTCGGGTCTTCGTTTGAGCGATGATGAGCTGATGAGCCTCGGCCGGGTCGATCCCGCGATCCAGTACGGCGGCTACGAGAGCTTGACGGTTGCCGGCACGACGGCATACGTGACGTCGTGGGGATACGGTCTGATGATCATGGACGTGGCGGATCCCGTCGCGCCTTCTCTTCTGAGTTCGGTCTATGTTCAGTACGCCAGTGCCGTGGATGTGGGCGGAAACATGGCCTACGTCGTCACCTCGACCAACGGCGGATCCCTTTTCATTTTCGATGTCGCCAACCCGCAACTTCCGGTCCCTCGCGGAACGATGCCGATCAGCCATGGCTGGGATGTCGTCTATCACGACGGTCTGGCGCTCATCGCTGATGAGGACCACGTCGACGCGGGCCTTCGGGTCGTTGACGTGAGCAATCCCGACGCTCCATTGGAACTCGGCAGGTATGGTGACTGCAACTCGGCGGCGGCTGTCACAGCCAGCGGCGACCTCGCATTCCTCGCCTGCCACGATGGAACGATGCACGTGGTCTCCATCGCCGATCCGGCAATGCCGACCCAGATCGGCGTCTACACCGACCCATCGACCTTCCTGCAGGGAAGCTCCATCGGTCTCGATGGCTCGGTGGTCTGGTTCGGCCACACGAGCGGGGTGGACATCCTCGATGTTTCCGACCCCGCTCAGCCGACCCGAATTCTGCGTCAGCAGTTCCCCGGCGCGGTGCGTGGGATGGAGGTCGGCGTGGACGGCAACGCCTGGATCGCTGCCGCCAACGCTGGTGTCTACCGGGTGCAACCCGTCATCCACCGTGACGGCTTCGAAAGCGGCGACCTCAGCGCGTGGACCACGTCGATGGAATAGAATGGTCCCGTGTCGAGCACCGAATTCCGAATGAGTCCCCAGGTGGATTCGCAAGAGCATGAAATGAAGGGGGTTGTCCTCGTTGTCGAGGACGACCCCCTTGTTCAAAGGGCGCTTGGCCGGTTGTTCAGGAAGGCGGGCCACCGCGTCGAGCTCTTCAGCAGCCTCGAGGCGTTTCGGTCGAGCGAGCTGCCGGAAGAGCCGGCCTGTCTGGTGCTCGACCTGCATCTTCCCGACGGCAACGGTCTCGAGATCGTCGACGAGCTTTTGGCCGGCGGCACACCGATGTCCGCCGTGGTCATCACCGCCCACGGCGATGTGCCGACCACCGTTCGGGCGATGCGCAAAGGCGCCGTGGAGCTGATTGAAAAACCTTTCGACAACGACCAGGTGCTTGCCGCGGTTGCCGAGGGCCTCGCCCGCGACGCGAAGGACCGAGCGGCGCGCCAGCGCCGCGACGCCGCGTGCGACCTCCTTGCCACGTTGTCGCCGCGTGAACTCGAGGTCTTCGATTTGGTGGTCGAAGGCCTGGCCAACAAGGTTGTCGCATCCCGCCTCGATGTCGCCGAAAAGACCGTCAAGGTCCATCGGGCCCGCGCCATGAAGAAGGTCGGCGCGACCTCTCTGGCGGATCTCATCTATCTCGCCAACACGGCTCGATCGACCGAGCCGTGATCGCGGTCATCGCCGTATTGGCGGCGTTCACGATGGTCGAGCCGACCGGGTTGGATGGCGGCGCAGCCGGCCCGGAGACCATCCCCGAGCTCCTCGCCGCCTCGTGGGCCTCCGCTTCCAGCGACCCCGAGGATTCCAGCGAGCTCGCCGAGCGGGCGCTTGTGCTGGCCCGTGCCGAGGGCGACCGGCTCTCAGAGGCTCGCGCCCTCAATCGGATGGGGGTGGCCGCGTACGTCCAACGCGACTACTCTCGCGCCTACCCCCTGTATGCCGAGAGCCTCCGCCTTGCGCGGCTGGAGAATGCTGACGACGAGATCGCCAACGCTCTGAACAACCTCGGTGTCCTCCACTACATGTGGGGGAGCCTCGATCGGGCGCTGGATCACTACCAGCAGGCGCTGGAGATCCGCCGCAACCAGGACGACCGCGCGGGCCTCGCGCGGGCCTACAACAACCTCGGTGGCGTGGCCGACGCCGCCGAACGATACGACGAGGCCGTCGACTACTTCAACCAGGCGCTCATGCTCTACCAGGAGACCGGCGACGACGCTCTCGTCGCCAACACCATGAACAACCTCGGGCAGACGCTGCTGCAGATGGGGCGGCTCAGCGAGGCCCATGAGCTCTTCACCAACGCGGACGCCACCGCGCAGCGTGTTGGTGACGAGGCCACCCTGGCGACGGCTGAGGACAACATCGGCCGTGTGCTCCTCGCCCAAGGGGAACCACAACAGGCCAAAGATGTCTTCGAACGCAACCTCGAGCGCCGGCGACGGCTCGGCGACCCGCTGGGAACCGCCACCAGCCTGGTCCATTTGGCCACCGCGGTCGCCGATCTCGGTGAGCCCGCCATCGCCGAGCGCGACCTGCAACGGGCTCTTGACCTCGTCCGCGAGCTCCAGGTGCCGCAGTTGGAGCGTGACATCCATCAGAACCTCGCGGAGCTGCAAGAGCGCCAGGGTGATCTTCAGGGCGCCATCCAGTCGCTCCAGCGCTACCACGAGATCCACGCTCAGATGATCAGTGAAGCCGGTTCCCGCCGGCTCACCGAACTCAATGCAATGTTCGAGATGGAGAAGAAGAACGCGGAGATCTCCCGGTTGAATCAGGATCGGATCATCCAACGGAACTACCTCACCGGTCTGATCGGCGCGACGCTCCTGCTCGCGATCGTCGTGATTCTGCTGTGGAGCCGCAATCGAATCCAGGTTCGTGCCGCCAGGGTGATCGCAGACAAGAACACCGAGCTGTCACGGGCTCATGACGATCTCGAGCGGGCGAGCCGAGCCGAGATCGCCCACCTGGCACGCGTGACCTCGCTGGGAGAAATGACCGCGGCGGTCGCTCACGAACTCAATCAGCCGCTGGCTGCAATCCTGACCAACGCACAGTTGGCGGCGGCAACCATCCCCACCGATGGCGACGACGGCGAGGAGTTGCAGGCCACGATCTCCGACATCACGCTCGGAGCGCGTCGGGCCTGGGAGCTGCTCCACAATCTGAGGAATCTCGCGCGCCGCGGCGATTTCGAACGGCGGCCGCTCGACCTCCGGGAGGTTCTGGTTCAGGCGGTCGAGATTGCGAGCGCCGAGGCCCGGCTGCACGCGGTTTCGATCGATCTCGAGACGGCGCCCGATCCGCTCCCGGTGAATGGAGATCCCGTCCTGCTGCAACAGGTCGTGCTCAACCTCCTGCAGAACGCCATCACGGCCATGGCGAGCGTCGAGAACAGCGCGGGCCCCAAACGGGTGAACGTCATCGGGGCCCGCGACGATGGCAAGATCCGCGTTTCGGTCACCGACTCCGGTCCCGTCGTCGACGACGAGGTCCTCGCCAACCTCTTCAGACCGTTCTTCACAACCCGCGACGACGGGTTGGGCATGGGTCTCGCCATCAGCAAACGGCTCGTCGAGGCCCACGACGGAAGGATCTCCGCCCGCCGAGCCGGCGCCCAAGGCCTGGTTGTCTCTTTCGAGCTTCCCTCGACCTGAAGCCAAACACACCCGGAACGAGATAATGGCAAGCTGGAAGCTTGCCGCTACAAAGGCGCTCGGTCGATGTAGGGGCGAGCTTCCAGCTTGCCCGTCAGAGCCATCACAGTTGGCGACGTCACGCCTCGTTCTGTCGACCCCGCGAATCGGTGCCGATGCTCCTGATGCGTCCTTGGTCGTGTCGATCTTCTATTCGAGATCGCGTTTGGCGGTTCGCGGAGCACGTTCTTTCGACGGTCGCCGGTCGTGCCGCCGAACCATGCCGCCGGTGATCGGGTAGGTGAACCACAGCGCCGCGCCGAGCCGAGGGTCAAAAATCGCGACGAGACACGAACCGGCCTACTCATCCCATCTGGCACCTTTACCTTTATGGCACCTTTACTCGGAACGGATTCAGAACTCGGAGAGAAAGGTCCGCGGTGTGACCACCGACGCCCAGTCCGGGGGGTTGTCTACGAGAGCCTGATCGCCGGTGACGAGGACGGTTCCCGGGCGGGCGGCGAGCAGGGCCCACAGGTGAAGATCGCCGCGATCCGGGGGATACGAGGGTGGATCGGTGGGTTCGCAGATGACGGCGTTCTCCGCAACGGCGGTCAGGATGGTGTCGATTTGGGCCTCATCGAGCCCGTGGCGCGATCGAATCTTCTTGCGAAGCAGGACCGACCTGTACTCCGCGAGCAGTTCGACGGAAAGGGCGAACCGCAGCGCACCGGAAAGCATGGAATCGAGGATCCTTGAGGTGGGAGCGTCGATACTCGAGGTCAAGAGCCCGCTCACGACCACATTGGTGTCGACAACGGCGACACGCGCCGTCATCGGACTCGTTCGCCGGTGGTCTCTTGCACTGCGAGCGCGAGGGCGTCGTGCTCGGACATGGCGGCGCACCGGCGGGCCTGAGCCACCAGGTCGGCGGCCTCATCGGTGCTCTTGATGCCGTAGGAGGTGAGGCTCTCCGCTACGAGCGATCCGATGGTGCTTCCGCGTCTGGCCGCCGCAGCCTTGAGGGCGCGGTGGAGCTCGTCAGGCAGGTTGATGGTCACCCGGGCCATAGTCGCTCTCCTTTTTCAATCTTGCACATAAGCACCAAAACATATTATCGCACATCTGCCAAGGATACCTCCTTCGGTCCAGCACCCATGCAATGGCAAGCTGGAAGCTTGCCGCTACAAAGGCGCTCGGTCGATGTAGGGGCGAGCTTCCAGCTTGCCCGTCAGAGCCATCACAGTTGGCGACGCCACGCCTCGTTCTGTCGACCCCGCGAATCGGTGCCGATGCTCCTGATGCGTCCTTGGTCGTGTCGATCTTATGTTTGAGATCGCTTCCGGCCCCTCCGCGAAAGGGGCCGCCGCTCATTGAATCGGCGCGGTCAGCCGGGCGAGCTTGACGGCGAAGCGGAACCACCAGGGCTTGCGATCGTATTCGCCTGGCTCCATCAACCGCGATTCGGAGAAGTCGGCCTCGAGCATGCTTTCGACCTCGGCGGCGAAATCATCGTCGGCGACAACCGCCGTGATCTCGAAGTTGAGCCGGAACGACCGGTTGTCGAAGTTCGCGGTTCCGACGGTTGCCAACGAGTGGTCGATGAGCATGACCTTCTGGTGCAGAAACCCGTCCTGGTAGCGGTAGAACTTGACGCCGGTGCGGCCGGACTCGTCGAGGTAGGCGAAAGCGGCCAAATAGACGGCGAGGTGGTCCGGCATGTCCGGGATCAGGATGCGCACGTCGACGCCGCGCAGCCCGGCAAGCTGGAGCGCGGTGATCAGCGGCCGGTCCGGTACGAAGTACGGGCTGGTAATCCAGATCCTTTCCTTCGCGAAGTTGATGGCTTCGACGAACATGAGGTTGGCGGTCTCGAGCTCGTCGGCCGGCCCTGAAGGGATGATCAGAACCGGAACGGCGTCGGCGATCGCGGCTACGGGACGCCAGCTCACATCGAGCCGCCTGCCGGTCGCCCAGTACCAGTCCTCCGCAAAGGAAAGCTGAGCGCCAAGGGCGGACGGCCCCTCGATCCGCACGTGGGTGTCGCGCCAGTGCCCGAACTTCGGGTCGCGGCCGAGGTACTCGTCACCGACGTTGTGTCCGCCGATCCACGCCACCTTGCCGTCCACCACGACCACCTTGCGGTGATTGCGGAAGTTGAGCTGGAATCGGTTGCCCGGGCCCTTCTGAGTGTGAAAGTCGTAGACCTCGATGCCCGCCTCGCGGAGCTCGTCCTTGTAACTCGCCGGGAGGTCGTGGCTCCCGACCTCGTCGTACAGGAAGTACACCCGCACGCCGGCCTTGGCGCGCTCGATCAGATGCGTTTTGACGTCACGGCCGATCTCGTCGTCGTGGACGATGAAGAACTGGAAGAGGACGTAGTCATCGGCGGCGTCGATGCCTTCGAGGATGCTGGCAAAGGTCGCGTCGCCGTCGACCAGCAGCTCGACCGCGTTCCCACCGACGGATGGGATTCCGGCGAGGGCCTCGGCGGCGCGGGCGGTCGGGCTGACCATTTCCGGCGGCAGCATGAACTCGCGAACCGCGGCCCGGGCGTCGTCGGTCACACCTGCGATCTCGTCCATTTCACCCTGGCGCGCCGAGACATAGCCCTGAAACCGGCTGCGCCCCAACACCCAGTACGCCGGCACCGCGACGTAGGGGAAGGTGTTGAGCGCGACCGCCCACGCGACGGCGCCCTGCTCGGTGCGCGTGCTCATGATCGCGTGGATGGACGAGAGAACGCCGAGCACGTGAAACACCACCACGGCAAGCACGATCATGATTCGTCGTCTCCTCTTGTTTCTCATTCGAGCGGGTTTGAGTTCCCCGCCAGCGGCATCCACGGCCTCGTCTTTGGGCGTTGGTGTATCGGCGTTCAGGATCCAGACTTTCGCGCCGAACGTCGGTGAACACCGCCCCTGGCGGAGGGGTTATTCCTCCATGGGATGTGGCCCGCAGCCGGCCGTCAGGGTGCCCGGCTCGGGTCCGAGCCGGAGCCGGGCGTGCTCCCCTGCAACGGTCCTACTCGATTCTCTTGACCATCTTCCGCGCAGCGGAACCGATGGAGATCATCGCAAAGCCCGCGAACAGCATGTTGATCCCGACCAGCGTACCGATCGCCCAAAGCCCGGACAGGGGCCACTCCTTGAGCAGCAGGATGCCGAGCAGGAAGCTCATGGCGGCGCTGAACGAACATCCAGCCCCACCCCTTTTCGGGCCTGACTTGGAACGCCAGCACGGCGCCGAAGATGCCGTCCACCAGCAGGTAGGCGCCAATCATCATGGTCAAAACCGCGAGGCCGACGCCAGGCCGCGCCACCAGAATCACGCCCGCCAGCAGGGTCAGCGCGCCGCCGATGAAGGCGAGGGTGCCGCGCCCGAACGAGCCGGCGCTGAAGGCGGCGATGAGCCGCGCCACGCCGCCGATGACCATCGCGAACCCGACCACGAAGGCCACTCCGACGCCGCTCACCCACGGCATCGCCAGCGACAGAAAGCCGGCGATCACCGTCAGTACGCCCAGGATGACGATCATCCCGGCATTCTTCTCCGCGTCCTTCGCCCACCCCGTCAGTTTTTCTCTCATGTCTTCCATTTTTCTCCTCCTCGTGTTGTCAGGTTGAAAATTAATCTCGACTCGAACGCTCTGAACGTACGTGTTGACTGCAGCCGGACCCACCGTGTACACGGCTGCAGCCTCATTATTCTTGCGCGTCTCAGTGCGACGATTCCTGGAGAACTTCACCCCACTCATGATCCGGCTCATGACGCCGCCTCGGCCTTTTCGTGCCTGTCGAACCTCCGCACCAACCCACCGGTGAACGGGTAGGTGAACCACAGCGCCGCGCCGAGCCGCGGGTCGAAAAGTGCGAGGAGACACGAACCGGCCGCGGTCGCCAGGATCAACACCATCGCCCGGCTGATCCCGTGTGGGCGCGACGTTTCGCCATCGGTGATGCGGCTCCGGTCGGATACCCGCCACATCCTCCCGAGGGCGATGCCCGCCACCACGTAGGTCGCCGAAAAAACAACGACCGACAGCAGTTGCTCTGGGTGCTCGGCGAGCAACGACGAGGGAAATGGGATGAACGACACCGCACCGAGGAACACGAAATTCCACAACAGGAAGCTGCGGGTGCGGGTGTCGCCGTCGGCGAGCAGGTCGTGGTGCACCGTCCACAGCCGGCACAGGATCGCGAAACTCAGCAGCCACGACGCGAAACGCGGCAGCTGATCGACGAGGCCGGCCGCGAAGACCGACGGGTCGGAATGCGACCCCACATCCGGGAGGCGGAGGTTGAGCACCAGCAGCGTCATGGCGATGGCGAAGACGCCGTCGCTCAGCGCGCTGATCCGGCCGGGGTCAAAGGTCGCGTGCTTCATTCATCGACCTCGAAGGATCTCCGACCGGCGATCCGGTGCGGGCTGACTCGTTGTGCCACCATCACTCACCAATCCGGATCCTTCTGACATTTCCCGAGACAGAGGAACTTGAGCTGGTTGGTGAAGAAGATCGCGCCGATCTCGAAGCGCGGGCTGCCGGCGCCGCTGAAGCTGTCGCCGTAAGTCGCGGCGATAATCACGCGCGGGCTCTCCCAGCGCACTCCCAGCCTCCACGTCGGCTCGGCGTAGGCCTCCCCCGTGGTGCCGAAGACCTCGCCGACGATCGCGGAATGGGGAATGATCTTGTAGACCGCGACCCGCGACGAGTAGGTCATTCCCCACGCCGTCTCTCCGCTTTGGTCCTTGTCGAGGTTGACGAGAAACCCCGGCAGAAGGTCCCAGGTCACAGCCCCGTCGCGGAACGGGATCGTGTAGACGGCGTTCGCCCACCACGACTGGAAGGTGTCAGTCACCTCACCCTCCTGCAGGTAGGAGGGGTTGACACCGGTACCCCCCATCACTGCCCAACCGCCGGTCCCCGCCTCGTTCTCGGAGAGCCGGCGTTTGACGTAGAAGATGCCCGAGTAGTGCCCCTCGGTCAGATCGAGCGGTTTATCATAAAAATGGGTCACACCGATATTGAACTCCGTTTCCGGCAGCAGGGCGGCAACGGCAATGAACATCGAGTACTCCTGGCCTACTGTAGGCGCAAACGTTGCGACCCCGTGCGGCGCGACCCACTGGTTGTCCCCGTTGAACTGCTGCGCACCGGCCGGCCCCCCGGTCGCGACGACGAGTGCGAGCAACAGTCCCCACATCGGGCCGACTCGAATTCTCGAACGGAAATCGCCCACGTCGTTCATGTCACCTCCAAGCGCTCATGCGAAATGTAGCACCTCTGCACATCTCAGAAAGCATACTTGACCATCGTCTGGACGCGGGTGGCGTTTCCGTCGTCGCCGTCGGCGTTCTCGCGCATACCCCACATCAGCTCGATGCCCGTGCTGAGCTTCTCGCGGGGCGCCCAGATCAGGTTCAGATGGCCGACGCCGCCGCTCTGGATGGCGTCCGCTTCCCGCCCGCCGATGTTCTCGAGGTCCGTCCACGCGAAAGCGAGGTTCGACGACAGGGTGTCGGACCATGCGTGGCCGAGCCCGAGGGCGACGCTGTATCCCTGTCGGGTGACGAGCCGGCCGTCGGGAGTCAGGTTCGCGTTCGCGTCACTGCCGGTGAGCGCCATGATGGTGTCCGCCGTGCCGTCGCCGTAGACGAGGTTCCAGGTGAAGAAGTCGGCGCTACCGCCGAAGTTCTGGCGGCCGGCGAAGATCAGAGCCCATCCTGCCGCGGTCGCGTCAGGTCCGGCTCCTTCGCCGTCCCAGTGGAGCTGCTGCACGAGGGCCGCCAGCGTCCTGATGCCGTTGCTTCGCTGGTGGGTGAGGCGCCCGGCGAGCACCGGCAGCTGGGGGCTCGCGCTCCCCCCGAGGTCATACGGGTTGTAGATGCCGGAGGTCTGCAGCTGCTCCAGACCGACGGCCCAGCTCCAGGTCGAGTTCAGGTCCTGCTGCCAGCGGACCTGCGGGGTGCGGTTCCCGAACAAAGCGTCACCGCCGCCGAAGTCGATCGTGAAGGGCAGCGACGCCATCTCGGCAATCGTTGTCCAGGTCTGGCCGACGAGCAGGTTGCCCCAGACGATGTAGGCGTGCCTCAGCCGCGGTGAGTACGAGCTCTCGTCGAAGAAGTCCATCTCGAGAAAGAACTGTCCCGGCGTCCCGTCCGACCCGGACGTGCGGATGTCGAGGTTCAACCGCGTGTCGCGCACGAACATGTTGAAGTAGCCGGATGCCGCGGCCTCAGGCGAGCCGTCGACAGGGATCTGAGCGATCAGGAACTGGTATCTATCCCCCGTGCCGTCGAGATCGTACAGCGCGTCCAGCTTGAAATAACCGCCGATCTTCATTCGGTAGTCGGTGCCGAACAAGGGCCACGACCCCAGGAAATCGTCGTCCTCCAGATCCGCCGCGGTCAAGACCTCGTGTGAGTCCTTGGTCTGATTCGGTTCCTTGTCGAGCCGTTCCGGGACGATGTCTTCGGAATCGGCGGCCACCTTCTCTTCCTCGGTGGTTGGTGCAGCTTCGAGCGCTGTTTCCTCGTCCGCGAGCGCAGCGTCGAGCCGCGCTTCCAGCTCGTCGAGCCGCTTCATCTGCTCCTCGAGACGCGCCCGCTCCGCGGCGAGCTCGCGGCGAAGCGCCTCAGGGTCCTCGGGGCTCTGCGCGACGGCGATCGACACGCCGAGGCAGAGCACCGCCAGAAGAAGAGTTGAGTAAAGTCGCCAGCGCATCTTAGGCCTCCTGAATTCGAATCCTGGAGCTCCAGCCCCGCCGTTCGATCAAAAACGACCCCGCCCCGCGGCCGCGCGCGAGGGCGGGGATGTCTGGTAGTTGTCAGTCTATGTGAGGCAGAGTAGCGGGCGATCCCACTTCACTCGGCTGTGAACCCGGCACGCCGCCGCCAAAGTCGATGGGGGAGGCATAGTAGGTATTGTTCCACCCCTCGATGGTGAGCGGCTCGAACTTGCTCTCGACCGGCTCGAAGCGGATCGGCTGTCCAGGATTCACCCCTTTCAGAGGTTCCTGGTCTTTCATGACAATCGTCCCGTTGACAATCACATGCAGAATTCCTGTGGACGGAAGCGTCCCTTTGGCGTAGGTCGAATTGTCCCTCACAGTTTCAGGATCGAACATCGTGATGTCGGCCACCATGCCTTCCTGCATACGGCCGCGTACCTGCATGGCTTTTAAGCCCATATCGCCCAGAGGCTTGGCATAATTGTAACTGGTCATGGATACGGCCTGCATCAGCGGAATATTGTTTTCCCTGGCAAGGCGAAGCACTGTGGCAAAAGACCCGGAAGTTCGCGGGTGGGTATTGGGGAGGTCTTCGAAGGGAGTGTCCCAGGTCAGGTTGTCGTCGGGGATCATTGGCATGCCGTCACTGCCAATGGCAACGCCGGGCATTTTGATCCAGTCAACAATCGCCGATTCGGGGATCTTGTAGACAAGCACGAGACGTGTGGGTTCTTTTTTGAGCATCTCCTCACGGGATTTCTGGGTGTAGAATTCGCCGGTGGCAACATCCTGAAGAGTCTCTTCGTATTTGTGGCCCAGGGTCTTTACCCACATTTCAGGTTCGAGAAACACGGCATTCAACGCAGTGGAACCTGCAGCGTATGGATAGATTTCGCCCCAGACGTTATAACCCCGTTCCCGCATCCTCACCATAAGCTCATGCACCATGTTGTATCCCGGATTGTTGAAATGGGAGGCGATGGCCGGTGTCCCTAATGCCGCCGCATTGGCCAGCATCTCCTGAATACCGTTGACTTCGGTGGTATCATCACCGGGCGTATAACGGAAATGCATGGCGATAAAACGGCCATAGCGCCCGCCCAGCTTTTGCAGTTCGAATATCTCCCGGGCCGATACCCCCGCGCGCATGTAGCCAACGGTAGAACCAATTCCCAGCCCTCCCTGCTGCAGGCCTTGGTCAATCAGGGCCAGGATCTGGTTACCCTGCTCCAGGGTCGGCCTGGTCTTCGACCACCCCTCCTTTGTGGAACGGGTTTGCGCGGCGTCGGGAGTGTAAAGATGTTTCCAGTCTTTAAAGCCGTCAAAGACCTCCGCCCGCGCAAATTCGTGCGCCACCGCCACACCGAAATTCACCGGTGCTTTTCCTTCACGCCGTTTGTACCACTCGTCGAGCTTTGGACCGTGAGCGCCGATCTCCGTGTCCAGAAGCGTCGTACGACCGTCGCGCAGCATCAATCGGTATTGATAGGGCTCAATGCAATGTTGGTGTCCGTCGATAAATCCCGGGGCCACGCAGGCCGTGGCATCGATCGCCCTTGCCGCTGGTCTTTAAAGCCGTCCAACACCTCCGCCCGCGCAAATTCATGCGCCACCGCCACACCGAAATTCACCGGTGCTTTTCCTTCACGCCGTTTGTACCACTCGTCGAGCTTTGGACCGTGAGCGCCGATCTCCGTATCCAGAAGCGTCGTACGACCGTCGCGTAGCATCAACCGGTATTGATAGGGCTCAATACAATGTTGGTGTCCGTCGATAAATCCCGGGGCCACGACCAGGCCCGTGGCATCGATCGTCTCCTTGCCGCTGATGGCGTCTTTGGTGATGACGGCGATCCGGCCGTCCTGGATGCCGACATTAGCGACATCGTCGTACATGGTTTCAGGGTCCATGACCCGCCCGTTGAGAATGACGACGTCGTAGTCCTGGGCCACGGCGATATTCGCGCCCGTCATGAGCCCGCAGATGAGCGCTGCCGCGGCGATGATCTTCGAGAACTTCAATTTCTGTTTCATGGTCAATTTCCTTTGTTTCGTCGTGTCTGCGGTTGGTTGTCGAGCCGATGACCTTCAATAAACAGTTTACGCTGAGTCGCGCGCGTTGCATGTCGGAAAACTGCTCGAGAACGCCGAGGAGGGCAGACTGATCGGCGGTCGGCACGGTCGGCTCGGTGATTCCACGCGGATCCGGGCTCGTTTGCTCGATGACGTTCATCCCCTCGAACCGGTCCTTCCACGCGGGACCGAGGCGTCCGACAACCAGGAGTCGATAGATCCCCGGATCGTTCATCGACGGAAGATCGACACGTCCAGCTTCAGTTTCGTTCACGGCTCTTGGCATTGCGACTCAGTCGCCCCTTGTTCTCAGTTCGATCCGGTTTGCGATGAGTGGAGGTTACTCGTCGCCGGCGCTCTCGCGCCATGGCCAAAACGGCTAATTGTGGCGAGAAATCAGCTCGTGCTCAGAGAGACGGCGTGCGAAGGCGTCCGCGAGCGACCGCCGCCTCGATGACCACACTCTGCACGGGCGGCCGCGGCCGTGATGGAGTCAGGAGGTGGTGGGGAGGGTCGCCACGCCCGGCGGGCCGCGAGGGGATCGCGCCCCCGCTTTCGCGAGATGCCTCAGGATCGCGTCGATCACGTCGTGCTCGGTGATGAACGCGATCACCTTCATCTCTGAACCGCAGGACGGGCACACCAGCGGGTCGACCTCGTAGATCCGCTTGATCAGCTGCGCCCAGCTTCGCCGCATGGCGCGGGCGTCGCGGCTCTCGGCACGCGCCGCTCGGGAGCCCGGGGCGACGCCGGTATCCCCAACCTCCCCACCTTCAGCCTCAGCCCTCCGGCGCTTGCCCCTCGACACGTTGGAATACGCTGCAATTCGTCGGACGAATTGCGCCGGCTGATCCTCTGGCTCCATCCGCACTCTGTTGTGTACTGCTCCTTGCCAGGGAAGAATCGAGTAACGACGTCTTCGTCGCGAAGCGGGGATGACAGTCGGCGCCGATTCTGAGCGGCAAGGCTTGGCGGAGCGACCATCGGGAGCGACTCCAAGAATCCGCACCGCCGCTCGAAGCGCTCCTCCCACTGCCCCCTCACCTCGTCGAAGTGGGTCTCGAAGAGCCGGTAGAGGGGGGTCGCTCGCGGATACCGGGCCCGGTAGCGGGCCGCGCAGCCTTGAGCCACAGTGACGCTCGACGTCTCCTGCAGCGTGGGCGGGCCACCTCAGCGTGACCCGAACGGCCCCTACAGCCAAGGTGGTTATCCCGCAAGCCCCTGGTCGGTCGCGCCCGGTCGGAAGACCAGCTGCCCTTTCCGGCTCCCGGCGAACATCTTCGCACCACCAGAGCGACGAGTGCAGATTCCGAAGGGAGACGGGAGCAAGACCCGCCTGATCGTTTTCCGGTCTGCCGAGGCGGATGAGAAGGAGGACGGCCGTCATGGTACCTTCGGAAAGAGCGAAGGGAAATCCCCGACCCCGAAGGCCGATGAGCCGGGCGGGTCGGATGTCGGATTCGGATTCGAAAGGAGAAACGGGGATGAGATTCCTGTGCGGGGTCATGCTCGCGGGTGTGTTGGTGTCGATGTCGGCGGGGTGCGGGCAGCCAGCTGCCATCGCCGACTCGCAGGAGGCGCGGCTCGAGCAGGCGCGCGCCGTCACCGAGCTCGAGGCCGCCGCCGGCGGCTACGACGCCATGCTCGACAAGGGCGCGGCCCTGGCCCGTGAGGGCTCCGCCGACGCCCTCGTCCTCGAGCTCGGGCGCGAGCTCACGGGCGACGACGAGGCCGCGGTCGAGGAGGTGATGCGGGCGGCCCTGGCCGAGGTGCTGACCCGCGAGGTTTGGCAGGAGGCGGTGGCCGGGGTCTACGCGGATCTCTTCACCGCCGCCGAGCTCGCCGACGCCGTCGAGTTCTACGGTTCGCCGACGGGGCGCAAGATCCTCGAGCTCGGCAACCGCCTCGACGACGCGGTCGTGACCGCACTGACGGCCGAGCTGAACGACCACGGCGCGGAGCTCGCGGCGACCATCGACGCCGGTCTGGCCGAGCGCTTCCCCGAGCTCTCGACGGGAGAGAACGATGGGTGAGCGCGGGCGGCCCGTGGGCGGGTGGGCGATCGTCGCCGCGGCGGTCGCGTTGCTCTGCGGCGCCGGTGCGGGCGACGCGCAGGCGCAGACGCTGCAGACCATCCGAAACGGCGAGGTGGTCAGCGTCGACGAGGTGCAGATCACCGAGCGGGCCACCGGCCGCGGCGCCCAGACCGGCGCCACCGTCGGGGCGATCGCCGGCTATGCCGCGGCCGGCCACGGCGACCGCTGGCTGGGGTCGCTGCTCGGCGGCGCGGTCGGCGGCGCCGCCGGTGGGGCTGCCGAGAAGGCCTCGAAGAAGCGCCCGGGTCTGCAGCTCGTCGTCCGCCTCGACAACGGCGAGGAGGTCGGCGTCCAGGTGCCGCTGGCCAAGAAGAAGAAGAACCAGGTCTCGTACGCTCCGGGCGACCGGGTCCGACTCATGACCGGGGCCGACGGCACCACCCAGGTGAGCCCGGAAACCGGCTGAGGCGGCCGACCGGGATCACCGTACAAATAAGTGCCAGGTCCGCAGTTTGGGACGGGAACGGTGGGCACAGAGCACCAAGAACTTAGCGTCGGCACTCCACAAAAGCGCGGACACGGTAACCTACATTCAGCGTGAAGGAGTCAAACAAAGGCTCGACGACGAACATTTTCAGCAACGGTATGAGAAGTTGGATAGGCTGTTGATTGGTGACGATCGTTGATTCGTAATAACTACGGAACTGCGGACCTGGCACCTATTCATTCACGTATTATGAAATGGAGATGACGAATATGTTCGATGACGACGCGTCCAGCCTCGCGCGGCTGTGCGACACCGGCCTATCCCTGGACCCGCAGCGAGTCGCCCTCATCCAGGGCAAGCGGTCGATGACGTATGCAGAGCTCGAGCAGCGCATCAATCGGGTCGCCAATGGGCTGATCTCGCTCGGAGTCGAGCGGTTCGAGCGCGTCCTCGTCATCTTCGAGAACGACATCCGCTTCCCCGAAGTCCTGCTCGGTATCGTCAGGGCCGGCGCCGTAGCGGTCCCGGTCAACTTCAAGTTCCCGCCGCCTCAGCACATCGAGCTGGCTCGAGACTGTGGGAGTCGCATCGTCTTCGGCAGCGCCGGGATGGCCGAATCCGTCCTCGCCTGCCTGGCCGAAGGGGTTGCCGAGGTCGGTATCGTCGTCGATGCCGACCGGGGTCCGCTTCGAAGCTATGAGGACTGGCTGGCCTCCTCTTCGCCCGAACGCTGCGATCATGGGTCGGCCGGCAGCGACGTCTGCATCCAGGCGTACACCTCGGGCTCGACCGGACGGCCCAAGGGGGTTCTTCTCGCGCACCGTGGGCTACTGCGTAACGTTCAGCTCCAGGCGGAGTCCAACCGGATCGACGAGAACTCACGGGTCTTGTTGTCGACGCCGCTCTTCCACATGAACGCCACTGGCGCGGGGCTCCTCCCGTGCCTGAGCCAGGGCGGCTCGGTGGTCATTCTCAAGGAGTTCGACGCGGAGCGCGTGATCGATGCGATCGAGACGCACGGCTGCACGTACACCACCGGTGTACCGGCCACGTACAAGCTGATTCTGGATGCCGCGCGACAAAGAACGCACGTGGATGTCTCCAGCCTCGAGTTCATCGCAGTGGGGTCTGCTCCCATGACACGCGCGCTTCTCGACGAACTGGTCCAGACCTTGCCGGGTGTCGATGTGATCGAAGGCTACGGGCTGACGGAGTCTGGGCCCATCATCACCCTGAACCCACGCGGCCGAAACAAGCTGGGCACGATCGGTCCCGCTCTTCCGGGCTTCGAGTGCAAGGTCATCGACTCCGACGGGAACATTTTGCCACAGGGAGAGGCGGGGGAACTTGTCGTGCGGAGCGAGTGCAACGCCCTCGGCTATTACAACCGGCCGGACGCCCAGGCGGAGCGCTTCCGGGACGGCTGGGTGTATACCGGGGATATCGTGGCGTGCGACCCCGACGGCTGGTTCACCTTCAGGGGGCGCGTCGATGACCAGATGCAAGTGGGAGGCGAGAACGTCTTCCCGGCCGAAGTCGAGAACATCCTCGCCACTCATCCGGAAGTGCGGGACGTCTGTGTCGTTCCTGTCCCCCACGAGGTGAAGGGCCAGGTTCCGGTGGCCTTCGTCGTGCGCAACGTCGGGTCGAACCTCGGCGAGAAGGAACTCATTGACTACTACATGACGCGCGGACCCGCGTATTCCCATCCGCGCCATATCTACTTCATCGACGAGATGCCGCTCTTGGGGACCGGGAAAACCGACCTGCAGGCTCTTGAAAGGCAGGCTCTTGAAAGGCAGGCTCGCGAGCCAGGCTCAGGAACGGGGCCCTCTCCCCTCGCCCGCTGACTTGCCATAGCGAGTGCTTATCGGACTTGGAGCCCGGGACCGGGTGCCAGAGTCTCGATACCGGACGAAAGGAGTATCGCCGTTTCGGTTACCCGGCCGCACGCGCCGAGTCCGGCACCGGTCGTTTTTTTCCGGCTTCATCCACCGCCACGTAGGTGAAGGTGGCCTCGGTCACCTGAAACCTCGGCTTCTGGGGCTCGCCCGTTGGTGTGCGCGGCTTGACCCAAACCTCCAGCTTCAGGGTCACGGACGTGGTTCCAATCCGAATCACCCGCCCATGGCAACACACCGCATCCCCCACCTTGACCGGTTGTTGAAACTTGAATGCGTCCACCGCCACGGTGACACAGCGTCCGCGGGTGAGCTCCCGCACCAGCATGGCCCCGGCCATGTCCATCTGCGACATCAGCCAGCCCCCAAAAATATCACCGCTCGGATTGGTATCCGCCGGCATGGCCAACGTGCGCAAGAGCAATTCGCCGTGTGGTCCGGCAGTTCCGGAAGCATGCTCCTCGTCATGATTCATTGATTGGTTCATTGCAACCCCAAGGCAAGAAGGCCGAGGTCCTCGGCCTTCTTGCGCAATTGGTTCGCCAACTCGGGCCTCACCACCTGAGTCGACCCCCGCTTCGTACGGGGCGAGTTTATTTTGGAAAAATGCAGCCAACAAATTTTGAGGTGTCCAGCGGGTCTTGAAAATTCGCTTTGCGCTTATTAATGAAAGCGTCGGCTCCCTCGTGGAGGTCCTGCGTACGCTGTAGCACATCGAGCACGCCAAGCAGCTTCGCGATTGCCTGCTCCTCGGGCAAGTACATGCCATACCGCAACACCTGCTTGACGGCACAAATGGCCTGCTTCGGAGCGCTTGCAAGCCTCGCTGCAAATTTTTGCGCGTGTGCGAGCACCTCGCCCTTAGGCTTAACGTGATTGGCGTAGCCCCACGCGAGCGCTTGCTGCGCATCGATCATATCGCCCAGCAAAAA
The DNA here is from genome assembly GCA_963753035.1 of uncultured Acidobacteriota bacterium. Taxonomy (GTDB): domain Bacteria; phylum Acidobacteriota; class Thermoanaerobaculia; order Thermoanaerobaculales; family Sulfomarinibacteraceae; genus JAHECW01. Next base: position 319,851 of record CAVWAW010000016.1, read on the forward strand.
CAACTCACTGGCGCGGCCAATACCGATACGCCGTGTTATACGCACTGAGCCTCCACTGCCGGGTATGGCGCCAAGGTTTATTTCGGGTACGCCGAATTTTGAATCTTCGGCGACCACGATGATGTCGGCGCCGGCTGCGAGTTCCATGCCGCCGCCTAGCGCATAGCCTTCAATGGCCACGACTGTGGGTTTCGGGAAATTGGCGAATTTGGTGAATGTTTCGTTCTCAGGACCGAGCTTGCGAGACACGACGGCACCGTCCGCCAGGAGTCCGGGAAATTCCTTGATGTCGGAGCCGGTGCCGAAAGCGCGGTCACCGTCGCCTGTGAGTACAATCGCCCCTATCGCTGGGTCAGCCTCCAGGCTGGTCAGGGCCTCGTCCAACTCGCGTCTCATATCCAGTGTCATCACGTTCATCGGCGGGTTAACCAGGAAGATTGTTGCCACGCCGCCATCAATCTCCAGGCGTAATTTTTGGTATTTTTTTTGATCACTCATTTTTTCTCCTTTAGTTGCTATAAGTCGTATGTGAGTTACACCCTAATCATTTTAGGATCTTGTAAAAACTGGGTGTCTTTTCTCTACAAATGCTTTGGTACCTTCCGCCTTATCATGAGAATTAGCAACTACACCAAAGACAGTTGCTTCCTGGTGGATACCATCTTTATTTGACATATCATTACCCTCATTCATAACTTTTTTCGCACTAGCAACGGCAAGTGGACCATTTCTTCCTATAACTTTTAAACAGTCAACTGCTGCTTGCAGACAGCTTGCTTTATCATCTGTTACTTTATTCACCAATCCCCACTCATAGGCTTTATCAACATCGATAAAAGTGCCCGAATAGATCAGCTCTTTTGCCCGGTTTCGACCAATGTATTTTGGAAGTCTTTGGGTTCCACCAAAAGCAGGTAACACACCCCATTTCACCTCAGGCTGTCCAAAAACTGCTTGCTTCGAAGCATAAATGAAATCGCAAGACATTGCCATTTCACATCCACCGCCAAGTGCAAAGCCTTGAACACAGGCAATAAGAGGCAGGGCCAAGTCTTCCATGGCCAAGGTGACGGCCTGTCCTGTTTCGGCAAAGACTTGTGTTTCTTCCGGAGTCATCTCAGACATCGCAGTTATATCTGCACCTGCCATAAAAGCTTTTTCTCCAACACTTGTTAGAATAGCGCCTTTATATTTTGAAACATCGATGTTTTTTATCGCATCCAACATCTCATCTAACACCGTTTTATTAAGTGCATTCAGCTTGTCAGGCCTATTTACTTCCAAGTAAAAAATATTATCTTTTTCAAATGTATTGATTGTTTCATAACTCATATCTTCACACCTTTCTTTTGTTGTTTGCGTTTCGGCTAGCTTAATCGGATCTCAGATTTCCTCCAGCCGCGTCTGCGCCTGGAGGTATCAATTGCATTCATCCTCGTTGGACGATCAATCGTAACCCGAGACGCCGTCACCTATGTCAAACAGGACACTCATCCGGCGCGCTTACTTACCGTCATCTGCGGCCAAACCAAGTTCGCTAAGGATTTCTTGGGTGTGCTCACCGAGCTGTGGCGCCATTATTCTCACAGTAACAGGAGCGTCACTGATATGAACAGGGCAACCAATAGTCGTCATTTTTCCAAGAATTGGGTGATCAATATCGATTAGCATATTGTTAATCTTCGTTTGTGGGTCATCCATTACTTCACTCAATTTGCGGACCTCGGAACAAAGTACATCCTGCCCTTCAAAACGTGCCAAAGCTTCTTCCATGGTGTATTTGGCAATTTCCTTGCGCAGTGTGTCTTGTATAAGCTTTTTGTTTTTGATCTGAGAAGCCATATCTGGGTAAGGTATGGTAAGATCATCTATTTCCAATGCAGCGCACATAGCCTTTAATGGGTTAGGCATAAACGCACCAATCACCACAATTGGTCCATCCTTGGCCTCGGCGTGAATAGCGAGTGGCATTGCCGCCCAGTTCAGCACTTGTTTGTATTTGCTCCAGAAGGCTGCTTCCTGCAGTTGCGTATGAATCATCGAATCATAAAGACACACATCCACTTTTCTACCAAGGCCGGTTTTTTCACGCCCAATCAACGCCGCCATAATCCCTTGACAAAGATGCATACCTCCGGTGTAATCACAGATAGCTGTTGGAACTATCGATTGTGGAACTGACGGGTCCGCGGTCTCATACATGAAGCCTGTTACAGCTTGGGCCACCATGTCCTGCCCAGGTTTTTTGACATTTGGTCCTTCAGGTCCATAACCTGTAGCGGATGCAAAAACAATACGTGGATTAATCTCTTTAAGCTTCTCATAGCTGAAGCCAAGCTTGTCCATCACACCAGGGCGAAAATTGTTTACGACGACATCTGACTTTTTAACAAGCTCATAAATAACCTGCTTTCCGGCTTCACTTTTCGTATCAAGTTCCATCGAACGCTTGTTACGATTCATGGCTACATATGTCGGATTGTTCGTCGCTTCTATAGAAGTCCCACCAACTGTATGCCTACTTAAGTCACCAACGCCCGGGCGCTCGATCTTGATTACATCGGCACCAAAATCAGCGAGCTGTAGAGTACCAATGGGACCCTGCTCAGCCTGCGTGAAATCTATAACTCGAATTCCGTCCAACGGAAGGTTTGAAGTATCTTTCATGAATATATCTCCTTAGATGATGAATAGATGATGGTTGATAACTCCTGTAATATCGGGTGAGCGAACTGATCCGGCTGTAATCTTAGTCTTGGGTTTCGTAGTAAAGTATCCATTCGCAGTAAAGCGCTGGCTTTTCCTCACCTTCAATTTCAACGGTTAATGCAGTGATGAACTTGCAGTTGTGCTCATCCTTCCAAATAACATCCTTAACCTCTCCGTGTATACGTACTCGTTTACCTGTATGAACCGGGGCCAGGAAACGAATCTTATCGTACCCATAGTTAAGACCATGTGGCATATTCTCAGGCACTGGAAAGTTAGCCATGATATAAGGTGTCAACCCCAGCGTCAATAAGCCGTGAGCAATGGTTCCACCCATATCAGTTTTTGACGCTTTTTCGGGATCAACATGCATAAAGTAATTATCGCCTGTGCAGTGGGCAAATTCGTTGATGCGATCCTGCGTAACTTCATACCATCCGGTTGGTTCAACTTTAGTCCCAATGTAATTGACTAGCTCTTCTTTTTTTACGATTTTGTTTGACATGTTGTTCTCCTCTGTTGTTAAAGTATTAGTCCATTCGGCGTACAGTGCTGGCTTTTCCTCGCCTTCAATTTCTGTTTCCTGGTCAATCTCCTTTATTTCGTCGTGTCTGCGGTTGGTTGTCGAGCCTATGGTCTTCAAATAGGCGTCAACACTGAGCAGTGCGCACTGTATTCCAGAGAGCTGTCCGAGAACGCCGAGGAGGGCAGACTGATCGGCGGTCGGCACGGTCGGCTCGGTGATTCCACGCGGATCCGGGCTCGTTTGCTCGATGATGGTCATCCCTTCGAACCGTTCCTTCCACTCGGGACCGAGGCGTGCGACAACCAGGAGTCGATAGATCCCCGGATCGTTCATCGACGGAAGATCGACACGTCCAGCTTCAGTTTCGTTCACGGCTCTTGGCATTGCGACTCAGTCGCTTCTTGTTCTCAGTTCGATCCGGTTTGCGATGAGTGGAGGTTACTCGTCGCCGGCGCTCTCGCGCAATGGCCAAAACGGCTAATTATGGCGAGAAATCAGCTCGCGCTCAGAGAGACGGCGTGCGAAGGTGCTGATGTGGGATGGGTCGGGTCTGTGCTTGAACGCGAAGAGGTTGGAAAAGGGGCAGTTTGCCAAGCTTTGGGCGGGTGAAGACACGACTTCGATCGAGCTGACGACATCGGAGCGATGGCCGAGCGGTGAGAAGCTCAGAACGGACGAACCGAAAAAAACCCGCAGCGGCCACGGCCCCAAGAGCCAGCTGAAAGTACCCGTAGAAGAAGTGACGCACACCCTCAACGAGGATGACCGCAAATGCTCCATCCGCGGTGAGGCCCTCACCGAGATGGGCGACCAGGCCGAGGAGTCGGAAGAGATCACCGTCGTCGGGGTCGAATACAAGATACTCAAGCACCCGCGGCAGAAGTACCGCTGCCGCTGCAACGAACTGGTGGTCACGGCGCCGGGGCCTGCCAAGGCGTCCGCGAGCGACAGGGTCCCTGAGATCAATTTGGTTTTTAAATATGAAATCAATGGCAGCTTGAGGGATTCCATCTCTTCCGGTAAGTCTCTTGAAGCTTGGCGTATACGAAAAAGCGTATCTCGCAAAGTCTTCTAGCGTAGTAGAAATACCCCCAACACCTTGAGCAATTCCATCATCCATAAGCATTACAGAGATGGTATCGGTGTTTCCAGATGAGTGAAAGAGACGTTCTTCCAGGATGGTTCTGAAAGGTTTTCCAACCGCATTTTCAACCACTTTACACATTGACTGCGCGCTAATGTTGGAATATCTATGAACAGTTCCTGGAGCGTACAATTTCTTAACCCCTTTACATAATTCCACCCAAGGGGTGTAATCCCCGTATCGATAAAGAGAAGCTACGAAATGATCGGCAAGTTGATCAGGTTTACCAATATCTTGAGAAAATTCTTCTTGTACATTAAGACCGGTAGTCATGTTCATGTTATCATGCACAGAAACATCATCCCAAGCAGTATTCTTCCATTCAGGAATATAGTAAGAAACAGGCTTAGTGATGTCTATCTTTCCTTCAGTAGCTAAAATAGCATTAAGAATACCAGGCGTACTCTTAGAGGCAGAATTCCAAAGATGACGGTCTTCTTTTGGCATTCCAGGATAGCTCTCAAAAATAACCTTGCCTTTATGAATCATTAAAATGGCTTGTAGTCTGTTACCAGGCTCATTAATAAATTCATTCAAGGTAGGGGTAGTGCTTCCATCCACACGTTTGAAAGAGACATTTCCTAAAGATGGGTTGATTTCTCTTTCAATGTTATAGCTAGAAGGTGCTTTGTCAATAAGAGCTGAAGGAAAATATTCTTCCATTCTCGAGTATTGATAAGGCACAAATCTAAGCCCGGTAGCCATCTGTGCAAGTGATGATTCACGATGCGCTTGTTTGTCAAACTCTAGGGACAATCCAGCCTCTTTCATTTTCTTGTACTCGAACAAATCTTTTGGAGCTTGATCTTCAACGTTGCTTTTGTGCTCTTGTTTTTCACTCATGTCAGTAGTCCTCACATTTATATTATTTCGTTTGGCCGTGCTCTACATTACGGACAGCGCCGCGGATCGCGTTCTGGCCCAGAGGCGTCCTGAGCAACCGCCGGCAGGGCGACACTCACAGCGACGGCAAGCGCCGCAATCAAGTTCTTTGAGTTGAGTTTCCGCATTAGGTTGCTTCTATTGGCGTTGCAACGGGTATTTCTTGAAGAGTTCAATCGTTGCCTTGCAGGATCGCCCCTCCACGGGACTCGTACGTCTTGCGTGTCATCGATTGGTCCGTGAGTTTGCGTTGGTGGGGGCGCACCGAGAGAGGGTGCGCCCCCGACCGGTTTACCTACCTATTGCTTCGCCACCGGAGCCAGGTAGAAGTAGTCGAACAGCGTGCGGGCGATCTCGGCAATTGCCCGATCCCTGTCCGCCGTGGATGTCTCGCTGCTGTTCGTGAACACGGCGATAGCAAACCGCCGACCGTCGGGGAGCGTGACATAACCGACGTCGTTGGCAACTCCGCCTACGGTTCCGGTCTTGTGCGCGACAGGCGTTCCCTTCGGCAAGAGCCCCTTAATACGGCCATCGCCGGTGCGCGTGCGCGACATGACGCCCAGCAGGAACTCGCGGCTTTCCGGGCTCATCGCCGTGCCACCGTCGATGGCAAGCAGGAGTTTCAGATACGCATTGGGCGTTGTGTGGTCGCGGGGATCCGCCTCGAAGTCCGGATTGGGATCAACCTGGGCCGCCACCAGTGCCGGGTTGTTGCTGATGGCCTCAGCGACAGCTTCTGGGGTGACCGTTGGCACGCCGTAGAAATCCATGAGAATCTCGCGGACAGTCCGATCGACCCTGAAGTCGGTGATCCCGAGCCTGCGCAGGTTCTCGGTCACCGCCGCTGGTCCACCTGCCAGCCCTATACAGACGTCGGTCGCCGTGTTGTCACTCTCTGTGATCATCGGATATATCAAGTTCGCTAACGAGAACTGGACCCCGGGGTAGGGGAATCTCTCGGCAATCGCAACTACGCCGGCGACATACATGTCGGGCGGGACGTCGACCATTTGGTCGAGACTGAGTTCCCCCTTGTCCACGAGATCCATCACTTTCGTGGCGATCGCCACCTTGTAGGTGCTGGCCATGGCGAAGGTCTCATCGCCATTGAACGAGATGACCTCGTCGCCGCCGATTTCCTGCGCCGCGAATCCTATGCGCCCGGCAAGCCCCGACGCGATCTGTTCGATCGCGGCACCAACAGATTGTCCTTCGTTGTCTGGCCGTATGCCGGGCTGAGGGTTGCCGCCGCGGAAACCGCGAGGGCTACGATAACATGACGATATTTCATTTTTGGTTTCTCCTTTTGTGAGATGAGGTTTGGGACTGTCCCGTTCGATTTATAAATTATTATGTTATGCCGATATTATTCTTTTTAATTAAACAATACCCCAGCACCACAGTCATCAACATGGGGGTGTGAAAGACCTGGATTAATTCCAATAGTATGCTCCATATGCCAATCATCTTTATCAAGCGGCGTAAACCTTCCTTTGGCTTCTATTGGGAAACGAATTTCTTGTCCAGCTTTTACAGGCAATACTTCACTGTCTTTTACTACGATAACACCATTTACAATAACATAAGGAATACCGGTGGTAGGGATACCATTTTCCCCTATTTTAAAAGTGGAATTATCTGTGATCGTTTCAGGGTTAAAAATGGTGATGTCTGCAACTTTTCCTACTTGAATTCTTCCTCTTTGCTTCATAGACTCAAGCCCGGAATCACCTAGGTGTAAAGCTGCCCAATAGCTTGATTGTGCAATCGTAAACATTAAAGGAACGCCTTGTTCACGAGCCATACGAAAAGCTGTACCACGCGTACCAGCCGTTCTGGGATGGCCTCTATAATCTGACCAATCTGCTTCCCATGGTAATGATTCTCCATCGGGACCAACACCAACCATGGCATCAGCTGCTATAGTCATATGAGGTATTGTTAAAAAATCTTTCAACCAGGGCTTCCGGTATGGAAATACTACGACAACCGATCTTCCTGGTTCTTTTTTCATCAATGCTGCATAGGTTTCGTTGGTAAGGTATGCATTATCAATAGGGTCGAAGATGGTGTCTTCGTATTTGAAACCACGCTTTTCTACCCATTCAGAAGGTTTCAAGAAATCTGCAGTAACTGCTGTTGCTCCAGCAGCGTACGGATAGTACTCTGACCACATATTCAAACCTTTAGCTCTGGCCAATTGCAGTTTTTCTTCTATTTCCCACCAACCATAATCATTGTTATGGCAAATTAAAAATGGAGCGCCTAACAACATGGCATTGGTAAACATCTCATCAAAAGCTATTGGCGCTTCCGTAGGTGTTTCGTTTAATAAATGATATCTGGTATGAGAAGCTGTCATACGGCCATAATTAGCAGCTGTTTTTTGAGCCGTAAAAACTTCGTAACTAGTTGTTCCCATGGTTATGTAAGCGACAGGAGCTGCCATACCAATTGCACCTTGTCTTAGATCTTCATCTAATATTTTCATCATTGTATTCATTTCGTCCAAAGTTGATTTTGTTGTTGCCCAACCTTGAACGCCATCTTCTGCAGATTTGGCAACGTATGGTCTTGCAAGAGAATAATCCATTGGGCCAACCATGTCCGTTTCAGGGTCATGAATGGCCATTCTTGTCCACAATAAACTTGCAGTAGTACCATAGTTTACTTGCCAGCCCGTTTTTTCTTTTTCGTCGTACCATTCTTTAACATTGAATGATCCGGCTTCGAGGTCCATCCCGGAAGTTACACCGTCCCGAAGTGCCATTTTAGTACTGAACACATCCATTGAATGGTAGTGTGTGTCAATAAACCCAGGAGCAACCACATGCCCTGTGGCATCAATGGTTTCGGTACCTTCAAGAGGAGATCTTTCTTATTGCAACGATTTTTCCGTCTTTGACACCCACATTGGCGATATCGTCAAACATGGTTTCAGGGTCCATGACCCGCCCGTTGAGAATGACGACGTCGTAGTCCTGGGCCACGGCGACATGGCGCCCGTCATGAGTCCGCAGATGAGCGCTGCCGCGGCGATGATCTTCGAGAACTTCAATTTCTGGTTTCATGGTCAATTTCCTTTGTTTCGTCGTGTCTGCGGTTGGTTGTCGAGCCTATGATCTTCAATTAGTAAGGCAACACTGAGCAGTGCGCACTGTATTCCAGAGAGCTGTCCGAGAACGCCGAGGAGGGCAGACTGATCGGCGGTCGGCACGGTCGGTTCGGTGATTCCACGCGGATCCGGGCTCGTTTGCTCGATGATGGTCATCCCTTCGAACCTTCAGAGAACTCTGCTGGGGCACATCCGCGCCCCAGCGAGCTCTCTGGTGAATTTCCTGTCGAAGCTCGAGATTCAGAACTCTGCATATTTTCCATTCTTCCTAGCTGCCGACCGCTTGCGCACGCGCAGCGTTCGGGTTTGGAAGAAATTAACCACCAGCCAGGGCTTTTGCGGCGTTGCGCAGGTAACCCGGCGAATGATCGATCCCCGAAATTTCATCCGGGTTGGGCGCGAGACCGAAGTACATGCCACAGAAATCACGGGCCGGGTCGACATAGATACCCTGCCCCATGTTGCCGTGCTTGAACATGGCGCCATCGCTGAAGACATGGTCCCACTGGGCCGAGTTGTAGGCAGGGACTTCGCCGAACCAGTCGGTGCCGTATTGCTCTTCGGTCGAGCCCTTGTAGGCCTCGGGATTGCCCATGGTCTGGATGCTTTTCAGAAGCCTGTCGGAGATGATCTGCTCATCCGACACGACATTCCAACTGGGCGTGTAAATCAACGTGTAGCGCAACAGGTCCTCGGGCGTCGTGTTGTGCAAACCGGCGGCCAGAACGGTTCCATCCGGCGCGAGCCCGCTAACGAACGGGTTCTTCGGTCCGATCTTCGACCAGACCCGCTCGTTCCAAAAGTCCTGCCACCGCATTCCGGACACATATTGCGTCGCCAGCACCAGCGTCTGGGTATTCGCGCCGGAATAGCGGAAACGTTCGCCTGCGGATTCACCCGGCAATGGCTTGGCGTTCTTGGACATCTCGCGGAAATCGCCCTTGTTCGGCTCGAAACCGGCCGTGAACCAGTTTGCGATCCACGATTTAGGGTTCAGTAGGTTCTCGATGGTTTCCTCAATATCGAGGCCGGAGGACATGTTCATCACGTTCCTGACCGTCGCCTGCTCCCAGGCCGACCCTCTGATCTCGGGCACGTAGGTCGGGACCGGCTTGTCCAGATCGATCTTGCCCTCATCAGCAAGCATCGCGACAAGCAGGCCAACCGTCGGTTTGGATGCCGACATCCAGATGTGGATATCGGTGGGATTCATGCCCGGATAGACCTCGAAGACGACTTTGCCCTTGTGGGCCATCATCATCGCCTGAACCTGACGCTTGCCGACCAGATATTCCTTCAGCGGCGGCGTGGGTGTGCCGTCAACAGCCGTATAGGTCAGATCCAGAATTGACGGATCGATCGCCCGCTCGAGCTTGGAAAACTCCTTCGGCGGAGCGATGTAGGAGCAGTGAAAGAATTCGGGGATATTGAGGTTGTAGTAGATGGAATCTTCGTTGCCCGACTGCCAGTTGGGAAAACTGTAGTTCTTGGTCGCCTTTGCGATGAATTCCGGGGACTGGGGCTTTTTCCACCTGGCCATCGGGCTGTCGACTTCGAGCGGCTCGGAACCCGATGCGCCAACTCGGACTGGCCCGCTCGTTGCTGCCGCGGCAGGCCGGCTGTGCAGCCCGAGCCCGGCGGCACTCGCCGCCGCTCCGACAGCAACTCCGCTCGCCATAAAGCTGCGCCGTGAAATACCCTTTGGAGCGTCGTGATCTTTGTCGTGTTTCGTGTTCATTCTTTTTCTCCCATCGTTTGTTACAAAGGTTATTTGTCTTGTGCCGTTAAATAATAATGACGAAGGGTGCCTGAGCTGCTTAGAGTGCATTTTTTGCCAGCGACCTTATCGACAACATCGTCACGCCCACAAATACGAGCTTGATGCCGAGGAACACCCCAATCGCAACCGTCCCGGCCAGCGGAAAGCCTGTAAAAAGCATGATGCTCAGGAGAACCGTCACCACTGCGTCGAACAGCAGCCAGCCTTTACCATCCTGTAATGAGAATGCCGCGAAGAACTCGGAGAGGCCATCGACGAAGAAGTAGATACTCAGCATGATGGTCAAGATTGCTGACGACATCAGTGGACTCGCGACAACGGCAAAGCCCGCCAGCAAGGTCAAAACACCGATCAGGAAAACCAGGACACCCTTGCCCAGGCTGCCTGCCTGGAAGGCCCAGATCATGCGCATGATACCTGCGGCGATGACCAGTATGCCGACCATCAGCAGGATCGATTGACCTGCAATCCAGGGCATGGCGATCGCCAGGGCACCAAAAATGATGGACAGCCAGCCCATGAGTCTCATCCTGCTGCTCACTTTCTGTAAAATGGGGGTTTCTGCATTCATTGTTTTATCCTTTCATTGAGTGAAATTTTATTGAGTGAAATTGACCTGACGTCTACTTCCAGGCAAGAGGTCACTCGATGGTATTCTTATAGATCACGCCGTCCTTCATAATAATGACGAAGTTCTTATCCGGGTCGGCGATCAGGTCGATGTTCTCGAGCGGATTGCCGTCGACCAGAAGCAGGTCGGCATAGGCACCCTCCCGAACCACACCGTTGTCACCGGGATAGGGATCGCGCGGCCCGGAACGCTTGAAGATCTCGTAGTTCTGGCTGGTCGCAATCTTCAGCACTTCCCAGGGCTCGTAATAGCGGGCGAGCTTCGCCAACTGCGCCCCCTGACGCGCGGCGAGCGCGGGATTGCCCTGAGTGTCAGTGCCGAACCCGAAGAGCAGGTCGTATTTATTCGCTAACGCGAAGGCTGTATCAGTTCCAGAGATCAGCAACTGGTACTTTTTTTCCTGAAACGAGCCGGCAGGGAGCGGGATCGCATCCTCGTCGTTATAGAATGGCTGCAGGCAGACCGAAGTATTCGTCTCCTTCATCATTTTGGCGGTTTCCTCGTCAATCATCTGGCCATGCTCGACATTCCGGACACCGCCGCGGATCGCGTTCTGGATCGCCTTCGCGGAGTAGGAGTGAACCGTCACGTAGGTGCCCCAGTTCTCCGCCACTTCGACCGCCGCCTCGATTTCCTCGACGGTGTATTGCGAGACGTCGAGCGGATCCGAGGGCGAGGCGACCCCGCCCCCACCCATGAGCTTGATGAAGGCCGCCCCCCGCATCAGGTTCTCGCGCACGCGCTGCATGACTTGCGCCCTGCCGTCTGCGATGGCGACCGACCCCATCCTTTCCTGCGGGGTAAGATCCCTCGAATAGCTCTGAGGTATCTCAATCGGTTGACGGAAATCTCCATGGCCCGACGTTTGGGAGATCATCGACCCCGCAGCGTACATCCGGGGACCAACATACATACCCTCGTCGATCACCGACTTTAGATCGAAGACATTGCCGCCCATGTCCCTGATCGTGGTGAAGCCCCGCATAAGCGTCTTTTCCGCCCCAAGGGCCGCCACGAAGGTTCAGCTTGCCCACATCAGCCGCGAACGCGTCGCCACTTATATTGGCCGCCATGCTGTGCCAATGGCAGTCTGTCAGGCCAGGCATCAGCGTACGCCCGCCGCCGTCGATCACCCTGCCACCCGCGATGGCCAACGGTTCGGTCGACACAGCGGTGATCAGGTTGTCCGTCACCACGACATTGGCGTTTTCGATCAGGGCTTCGTTCACGCCGTCAAAGACGTTGACGTTCGTGAACAGGATCGGCCCGGAGGCGTCCTGGGCCACGGCGACATGCGCGCCCGTCATGAGCCCGAAGATGAGCGCCGCCGCGGCGATGATCGTTGAGAACTTCAATTTTGGTTTCATGGTCAATTTCCTTTGTTTCGTCGTGTCTGCGGTTGGTTGTCGAGCCTATGATCTTCAATAAGGATCCAACACTGAGCAGTGCGCACTGTATTCCAGAGAGGTGGACCCCGGAATTCGGACAGCTTGCTAAGGTTGAGTCCTGGCCACATCACTTGCCCCACGGGAGGGGGATGACCGGGGTGATCGTGAGGCGGATCTGACGGTCCCGGCCGAAGGCGTCCGGGGACTTCACGTAGTACCAATACTGGACCGCGAACTTCCAGGGCGTGCCGCCGAGGATGAAGCCATCCTGATCGCCGGCACCTGGCAGCGTACCGTCGTAGGTCGTGAAGTCGAGGTTGAAGTTCAGTGTGCCGAGCACGGAGTTGGGATGGGCGAGCAGGACGGCGACCTCAGCCGCCGAGCGCTCCGAAGCTTCCTGCGCGGCCGCCGATTGGGCGGCGCACACGGCCGCCATCAGGAGTGCCGCCGTCAACCGAGCACCGAAGTCTGTTCGTCTTGTCATCGTGACTTCTCGCTGTTCGCCTGGAATGGTTCGAGTTCGGTGGGTTGGTTGTCGAGTTGAGGGTCCTCATTCACGAGCTCGACTTGGAGCAGCGCGCACTGCATGTCGGAGAGCTGCTCGAGAACGCCGAGAAGAGCGGCCTGATCGGCGGTCGGCACGGTCAGTTCGGTGATTCCACGCGGATCCGAGCTCGTTCGCTCGATGAGGTTCATCCCCTCGAACCGGTCCTTCCACTCGGGACCGAGGCGTCCGACAACCAGGAGTCGATAGATCCCCGGATCGTGCATCGACGGAAGATCGACGCGTTCAGCTTCAGTTTCGTTCAAAATATTTGGCATTGCGACTCAGTCGCTCCTTGTTTTCAGTCCGATCCGGTTTGCGATGAGTGGAATCTACTCGTCGCCGGCGCTCCCGCGCAATGGCCAAAACGGCTAATTATGGCTAAAAATCAGCTCGTGCTCAGAGAGACGGCGTGCGGATGAACCCCCGGGCGACGGCAGCAGCCACGGCCTCGCGCCGGGTGTGGACGTCGAGCTTGGCGTAGACGCTCTCGAGCCGCTTCTTGACGGCGGCGGAGGTCACCGAGAGGCGGGCCGCGATCTCCTTATTGGTCAGCCGCCTCGCCAACAGCTCGAGGGTCTCGAGCTCGCGTCGGGTGAGGGGGGGGCCGATCTTCGTTCCCGCACCGGCGGCGGCCGCCGGGGCCCGTTCATCGCCATACAAAGGTCGCGTCGCCACCACACGGAGCAGCTGCTCGAGGAATCCGCTCCGTCCTGATCGCGCCGCAAGCGACTCCAGGAGCGCCGTCCGCCGAGGACCACCACCGAGGAAGGGGCGCACGATCCGGTGGGGCATGGCCCGTTGCAGAGCGAAATCGAGTGCCTCGCGGGCTTCATCGGTTCTTCCCACAGCTTCAAGGGCATCGCTTCGAAGCACCATCAGGCGGAGCTCCTGCCGGTGATTGTGGATCATCTTCGCCCGAGCCAGCAGCTCGTCAATGAAAGCGAGGGCATGGCGGTGGGCTTCGGGATCCGGATGGAGCAGCATGTTCTCGGCGCGGGTGATACTCGGCACCTCCAGCCAGAACGAAATCGGATCGAGACCATTCGTCGCGGCCGTGGGAGCCGTCGGCGGCGAACCCTCGAACCGCGCAAGCCGCGACTCGAGGGACTCCACGACCTCGAGCGATGCCGGGTCGTTGAGCATCGAGTGCGAAGCGCCGGGCGTCTGCAACCCGGGATGCCATCGCCTCCCTGTCCGACCGCCTCTCGGCCACCAGCGCCAGACCGATCAGACTGTCGGTAAAGGTACGGCTATTCGTCAGGTAGCGAAACGCTCCGACTTCCTGGAAGTACTCTTCCGCCTCTTCCGGCCGGTCCTGCTCGAGGGCCACGACACCGAGCAGATACGGAGCGTGGGCAGCCCAATATGGTGGTGTCGACTCCTCGGCTGCGAGCCATCGCCGGACCGTCGCCGCCACATCGTCGAGGTCGTTTTCGTAGAGCTGCAGAGTGGCGCGAAGAAAAAACAGCACCCCGAGCCGACCCGAGCTGCGGCTCAGCTCACGTCGCGTCTCGGCGTCAACGATGCGAAAGGCCTCGTCGTGGCGCCCGAGCCGTGGCATAGCACCGATGCGATAGAGGGCCGCCAGACTCTGCGCCATGCCCCCGCCGCTATCGCCGATGGTCTCGAAAGCGCGCTCGGCGTGTCGCAGCGCCGCGGCCGGATCGCCCTGCCAAAAGCATGCAAATGCGGACACTGCATCAAGGTCGGCCGAAAACAAGTCCGCGCCCGCCTGTCGATCCTGGGGAATCCCATTTTTCCGGACTTCTTCTGCACGCTCCAGCAGTTCGGCGATTCCCTCGAAGTCCCAGCGAACCACCCGGAGGTAAAGGTCCGCAACCAGGAGTGGAAGTCGGTCGCGTTTCGCGCCGGGCGGGAAGAGCTCGAGCCAGCGCTTGAGGAGCCGCCTCGAGAGATCCTCGTCGATAACCTGGCGGAGGTGGCAACCCAACAGATCGGCCGCCCGGTCCACCTCGCCGGCCTCGACCCAAAGCTGGATCGCCTCCTCCACCAGACCCTCCCCGGCAAACCACTCCGCGGCCCTTGCGGTGATGCGGGCGCGCTGTTCCGAAGATTCGAGCTCCGGCAGCCGCTGCAGCAACAGCTGCCGGAACAGGTGGTGGAAGCGGAACCAGCGGTGCTCGGGGTCGAGCGGAACCAGGAAGAGTTGGTGCCGCTCGAGCCGGGCGAGCAGCTCTCCTGCGTCATACTCCGGCGAGCGCTCCGCGAGGAGGTGCGCGCACAGCGGAGCGCAGAATCGTTCGAGCGGAGCGGTGACCGCAAGCAGTTGCAGAACCTCGGGCGGCTGCAACGCCAGGACCTCGGACATCAGGTAGTCGACCACCAGTTGGTCGTCACCCGAGAATTGGTGCGCCCGCTCGTGCGGGTTCGACGCCTGTGCGATGGAGATTCGCGCCAGCTGCAGACCCGCTGCCCAGCCCTCGGTCCGAGCTCCGAGTCCATCGATCTCGGCATCGTCGAGCGACGGTCCGTCCTGCCCTGTGAAATAGGCGCGGATCTCGTCCGGGGTGAAGCGGAGGTCGCGCCCCCGAAGCTCGGCCAGCCAGCCCTTGCCGCGCCATCGGCCGAGGGGCCATGGCGGGTCGATCCGCCCAAGGGTCAACAGACGGAGAGTTTCGGGAAGCTCCTCCACCATCCGGACGATCAGTTCGTGAACCTCCCGGGAAGCGATCAGGTGGAAGTCGTCAAGAGCGAGGAGCAGCGGTTCCTCGAGCACCGCGAGCTCCGAGAGCAGGACATCGCAGAAGTAACTCCACGGTGGTTCCGTCCGGGCGTCGAGCAGCACTGCGGATTGTGCCAGTGCTTCCGGCCGCTGGTTGCGGATGGCCGTCACGAGATAGCTCGCGAAGCGCTCGGGTTCGCTCTCCCGGTGGCTGAGTGAGACCCACGCCGTGTCCCCGTTGCGCTGCGCGAGCCACTGCAGCGCCAGCGTCGTCTTGCCGTACCCCGCCGGCGCCGCCACCAGCGTCACGCGGCCGTCACGACCCTTTTCAAGACGTTCGACGAGCCGCGGTCGTGCCACCAATTGCCCCGGCAACGGCGGCCGCTCGAGCTTGCTGCGGATCAGCACGCTCTCCGATCGTGGGATGGCGGAATCGGCCGTCATGAGTCTGGGTCCTCGCGAGCAGACATTCTAGCAGGGGAGGGAGACTCCGGTGATGGTCGTTGCTTGTCAAAAAGCCGCCCCGCAGGGCGTCCTTCATGGGCCTCCTGACGTGGACGCCCTTTCGATGTTCTTGCGGCCAGCCGATGACGTGTGAATTGAAATCCTCTCGGCGACAGCAGAAAAGAACCTGTGCGACCAGACGTTGGTCGCCGCCGGATCTGTAAGAAAACGCTCGATGTCGGTTCGTGCCCCATCGATATCCAGGCTTTCGATCCTCCCGGCGAGCATCGTGCGGAAAGCCGCCTCTTCGAGCGGTGTGTCACCGCCGTAGTGCCCGCTCTGCCGCATTCTCGCCTCGAGGTGGGTCAGATCCAGCGGTGTGCTGCGCCCAACGAACCAGACCAGGTCATACCAGTCTCTCCCCTTGACCCTTGTCCCCCAGCCGCGGCAAAGAACGGCGTGCATCTTCCCGGCGAAGAGCGACGGGAGCGCATATGCCTTGACAGAGAATGGTATTGGCTGCAGAAGGAACTTGGTCTCGGTGGAGAAACGCGGAGCTGGGTCGGTGTCCACCTCGATCTTGATCTTGAGCTCGCGCCGTCCATGGATGGTCGAGGCCATCCTGGCCGCGTCGATCGTGAGAAGGAGGAGTCGGGTGTTCGCCTTGAGGAACGCCGACTCGATGGCGGAATCTGCGGTCTTATTCTTGACCTCCACGGTTGCCGGGAAACCCCAGGAGATCAGCTCCTCCTCAACCGCGCCACAGTACGTTGCGAGATCGAAATCACTCGATGGAACCAGGAGCGAGAAATCCATGTCTTCACTGAATCGGTCGAGCCCATACAGGACGCGCAGCGCGGTGCCGCCGTAGAACGCAGCATGTTCGAAGAACTTGGCCCTCCACAGACCGCACAGACCGATCTCCTGCAGGATCTCACGAAGTGCGTTGACGGAGTCTTCGGCACTGCGGGTTTCGTACCGCGCCAACATTCCGGCGATCGCAGGGTTCATTGTGTGCTCCTCAGTTCTTGAAGAAGGGCAGCGCAGATGGCGACCTTGCGGGAACGGAGAACCTTGGCCAACTCCTCGAGATCGATCGGGTCGAGCTGTTTGAAGTCTGTTTGGTCAATCCGAAGATCGTCGAAAAGGTACTTCGCCGCGTCCTTCCGGTTGCTCAGCGAGTGCCCGCGGTCATCCCGGACTTTGTCGGCAAGAGACCGCTCCGGTGTCGCGATCAGAAACGTAACGTCTCCTTCTCCCTTCCGGTCCATTCCCAGGTAGAAGCTGTTCCTTGGCGACTGCCGATAGATGAACGAGCCCACCGGCGTTTCGAATGTCTTCGGCCGCTTTGTCGTCACAGACGTCAGCGCTTCGATGCGTTCCGGAATGAGGCCGTAGAACGACAATGCCGAGTCCAAAGATACGAACGAAGGCCCGTAGACGAGGTTGGCCAGCAGTTCTCGCGAGAAGGGCCGACGCGCGAGTTCGTCGCCGAAGACGTAGAGGCCTTTTTTGACGCGGATGATGTCACCGCGGCGCAACAGAGCGGTGACCTTATCGCGGGGGTTGGCATACTCCGATAGCGCCGACATCAACGATTGGTAGTCGAACTCCTCGCGGCCGATTCGTCGTCTCAGGTCTCGCATTGCCTGCAGATTTAAGCATACTATGTCTACAAAAACAAGACATACTATGATCAATTCGTTCATTTCCTCGACGGGGGGGCGCACTCATCGAATGCAAACGTGCGGAGTCGCCCGGATCGACCCGCCATCAATCGGTAGCGAATCGAATCGGTGCCGGGCACGAAGTTTTCGCTGCGCCGACCCTCACCTTTGACGAGGCGAATTCACAACTCATCTTGAGGTTGTGACACCTGAGCCTCATGCAAAATCCTACAAGACGACGAGGTGCCAGGCTCACCGCAGCGGTCCATCGCAGGCGGGGACGCCTGCGCTACAAGGATGTTCGCGATTTTGTAGCGCCCGCGTCCCCGCGGGCGATGGTCCATTTGCGTCGATTCCCGCCGCAATCAAGAATTCTGCAAGAGGCTCACCTGACACGATTCGATTCGGGGAGAGAATCCTCGACCCCTGCGCCCTCAGGAAACCAACGTCCTGACAACGCAAACCGTGTGGCTTGGACGTGACCTACCAGGGTAGATACTGCAATCTCAGCAGAATGATATTCGCCGATCCCTCGTCTCTCGGGCTGGTGTGGATGTAGTTGAGCTCGATTCGGGTTGTTGCGTTCGCGTACCAGCTCAAGGCGGCGGTGAAATCCGTCATCTCGCCACCCGCCACCAGACCGTCGGTGAGATCGACCGTTGAAATCCGGGCAGCCAGTTCCCAGGCACCGCTGCTTCCCTTCTTGAATGGGCTGCCCCCGGAGTACTTTTGCGACGGCAGCACGCGGTCAAAGGTCCCGCTGTTGGTCCGGTACGGTCGGCTCTCGCCGGTGAGAAACCACCCGACCTGGACATACGAGCCGGCGAAGCTCGGATCATCGAGAGATTGGGCCGACACGTCGCTCTGAATGTACTCCGCCATCAACCACAACGGACCGCTCACCGCGGCAAACTCGAGCCCCCACAGCCTCATGTGGCTGGTGTCGAAATTGCCGGTGTCGACGAGGTAGTCAACGTATCGGGCTTCGGGTCGCGCCCGATACCGGTTGTCGCCACCGGTCGGCGACCTCGAGCTGAACGACCCGCCGACGTGCACCAGGTGTCGGCCCTGGTCCCGGTAAACCGGCAGGCAGGTGAATCGACCGGTGATCGACAGCAGCGAGGTGCTGGCGTTCTTGTCGCTGCTCTTCCCCAACGAGAACAGACCGGCGGCCCAGGACGTCCGCCCGTTCCTGCTGGAGTCGTGAATCTTGACACCGAGGTTGGTACCGGGAGCGAAGGTTGCGACGGGGAGCGACCGCTCCATGAAACCGCCGTTGTAGCTGCTGGTCTGCCGCTCGAGACTGAAGGGCTCGTAGACCAGACCGATCCGCAGTTTGCCGAGGTGATGTCCCCAGGCGTCGAGACCCCCTTTGGCGCTCTCGACCCAGGTCGCGTCAATACCCCAGTCGGCGCCGAGATCGAACGAGGCGTTGAAGTTCAGGTTCTGGAATCGACCGACCGCATAGATGACGATGTTGCGCAGCGAGGCCTGCGAGTCGATCGGACCGAAGGTCTCGTCAAAGGTCGTGTCGCCGCTGCCGGCCGTCCCGTCAACCTGGATTTGGCCGCCGATTCGGAACTTCAGCTTTCCGCCGAAAAGACTGTACCGGCTGACACCACGAATTCCTGCAACCAACCCCTGCCACTTGGAGTCGAAGGTCTGCGGCTCGATCTGGTCGAGGTCGAACGGGCGGTAGTCGGTAAACGCCACGGCACCCGGGTTGGTTACTTGTTCGCTCTTTGGAGTCTGATCATCGTCGCCGTCGGTGGCAGCGGCCGGCGTCGGAGAGTCCGACGTTTCTCCGGCTTCTTCCTCGTTCCCGGAGGTTTCGGTCGGCATCGGCTGGTTCCCCGCCTCCCCTGTGGTTGGGGTCGGCGACGGCGTCTCCGGAGCCGGTGGAGTCGACGGCGTGGGCGCCGGGTCGGGAGATTCCGATGATGGCGGAGCCACCTGCACTGCTGCGGGTGTGGGGGTCATCACCGCCGTCGGCCAGGACGGCGGGCTCTGAGCGCCGGCCGTCGGCGTGAGGAATACAAGGGTCGCCAATCCCAATATCAAGGACTCAGGCTTCAACTTGAAGAACATTCGTGGGTGCACGCCGCTATCCTAGCTCAGAATGGTCAGCGAGTTGAACCTTCGGACGGCCGTTGCGTCGCACCACAATCCGGCGGGCATGAGTGGCTGTTTGAGCAGGGGAGGGAGACCGCGGTGATGCCAGTCGTCAGAGCAGCGGCGCGGTCAGCCGCGCCACCGAGACCGCCAGCTTCTTCGTGAAGGACGCGCGGTCGAGATCGTTCGGATCCCAGGGGATGGAGTAATCGTGCCAGGCTTTAGAACCTGGAGTAATCGTGCCAGGCTTTAGAACCTTAGGAAGTTGAATATTGCGAACATTCTAAGGTTCTAAAGCCTGGCACCGTTACCGTTATTGCGGGCCGCAATGATCAGGGACTGACCACCACCCGGACGGCGTCGATCTGCGGCCGTTCGGCAAGCGCCTTGATGGCGATGAATTCATCACGGTTCGGCAGGTTGTCGACCACCGTCAGATCATCCGGCCAGGGCAAGGTGGTCGGAGCGCCGAGAGCGAGTTCCGGTTCGACGATCACGGGTATCGCCACGAGCTCGTTCTTGTGACCGAAAAACACCGTTGAGCCGTCGGCGGACCAGAAGACATCGCCGCCACCCCCGTCGGAGATCTGTCGGACGCTCCCGTCTCCCGCAACTGATCGGAGGTAGATCTCCCACGTTCCAGTCTCGTCAGAGATGTAGGTCATCCACCGGCCATCGGGCGACAGGGAGGGCATGTTTTCGTTCGCCGCCGTCCTCACCAGCGGCGTCACCGATCTCTCGCCATCACCGAGGGTCATGATCCAGATATCCATTCCCGTGGTGGGATCGGCCTGGCTGAAGACGAGACTCGCGCCGTCAGGAGTGAAGTCTCCCGGGTATTGGTGGAGATCGCTGACCAGAAGCCGTTCGGCGACACCTCCGCCGTCGGCCGGCTTGCGGTAGATGTTGAATGGACCGTCACGATTCGACGCGAACGCGACCCACTTGCTGTCGGGGCTCCACCGAGGTTCGATATTGAACCCGGAGAAAGTCAGACGGTCGAGTCGGGGTGACTCGATCGACGTCGTCCAGACGTCGGAACGAGGACCGTCCAGAACCGTCACAGCGAGCGTCTCGCCCCGTGGATCCACGCGCAGGTTGCGGAAGAGCCGGTGATTCAGAGCGATCTCTTCTTCCACACCCGCGCTGTCGATACGAACCAGGGCGTACTCCCACCACTCATCGTCCGCTGGAAGGTAGGCCAGTGTTCCCGTGTCCGAAACGGCGAAATGCGCCACACCGACAAAGGGATTCGACCGGGGTTGATCGATCATTTCTTTCCCCGGACCGGCAATCTGCAGCTCGTCGACATCGAACGGTACCGAGGCCAACCCACCAGGGGTTACGTAGAAAATTGCTCCGTCCGACGAGTACCGCGGGTACGACGCGCCGTCCATGAGAAAACGCCGCTCACCACTTTCCAGGTCGAGCACCGCAATTCGCGCGGTCGCGAGAGTGGATGACCAGACCGTGTAGAGAACACCGCGGTCCCCCGGGAGCACCTGCGGCCACCAGTGACCGATCTCGCCATCGGCGGCCCGAAGGGCGGTCAGTTCCCGGATCTCTCCACCATCAGCGGAGACGATGGAGAGACCGTTCGGGTGCTTCCCGGCGAAAACGATCGTCCCGTCCTCAGCCCAGCTTCCGCCGAAGGCGAACGAGGACGGGCAGATCCGGATCACGGCGCCGCCGCCCATCGGCGTCTTTCGAAGCTCGCCTTCTGCGAAGAATGCCACCCATGCTCCATCAGGTGACAAGAACGGAGACCTCGCGCCTTGGGTACCCGGAATCTCGTGGCTGTCGAACTCGGAAATCCGCCGGCGATAGAGGTGTGATTCACCGTCGTCATCTCGACCGACGAAAACCAGCACATCGCCGTCGGGGGACAGTGCGAGCGACGAAGCGGTAAAAAACGGCAGAAAAACACCCGGCGGAGAGCTGACATCCAGCCGGATGGCGGTCCCATTGGTCGGTCCCACATCGGGTTCCCGCCGCGAAGTCGAGATCAGCACGGCGGCGATGGCAAGCAGACCCACGATTACGATAGCCGCCACGACTCTTGCAGATGTTGATCTGGGCGGGCCGTCAATCTCTTGTTGCGAGTCACCCTCAACTGCGATTTCCAGCGGAGCCCCTACCTTTGCGGCGACGACCACCGGCGCGACAAAGCGGTAGCCTCGCCGGTGCACGGTCTGAATGTACTGCGGATTCTTCGGGTCGTCATCGAGAGCCTGACGCAACAGACTGACGGCCTCGGTGAGCGATGTATCGCCGACGCAGGCGTCCCGCCAGACCGAGCCCATGATGGTCTGTTTGCTGACCACGGAACCGGCGCGTTCGAGAAGCAGATCAAGGATTGCGAGCACCCTTGGCGGAAGAGCAATCTCACCATTCTCGGCGGACAGGATGTGATTGACGCGATCGAAGGAAAACCGGCCGAATCGCACAACCGTGGTTGCGTTTGGGTGAAAACTGACCGTTGCCAACGCCTCAGGATCTTGCATCAACAGCACCTTAGCAGAATCTTGAGGGTTTCCTGAGAACTCCCTTTCGGCTTGCTCCGGACTTTCCGAATGACCGGCCCCACCCTTGAACTCGGGAGACAAAATTGAAGATTGATACACACCACGGAGTCATCCTTTTGTTGCTCAGCTTCGTCGCCACCGGGACCGGCGCCTCCGAAATGCCCAAATTCTCCGTCCGGGCGACCGAAACACCGGTCAAGATTGATGGCGTCCTCGATGATCCGTCGTGGCTGGACGCAACGGTCATCCCCCTCGACTACGAGTACCGGCCCGGAGACAACATCCCGGCCGTCGTCTCCACCGACGTCATGATCACCTTCGACCATGACTATCTATACGTAGCTTTCAAGGCGGAGGATCCGGAACCCGGGAAAATCAGGGCCCACCTCATGGATCGGGACCAGATCGACACCTTCATTCAGGACGACCACGTCGTACTGATGATCGACACCTTCAACGATGAGCGGCGAGGATTCCAGTTCCGGGTGAACCCCCTCGGGGTCCAGGCCGACGCCATCTTTTCCCAAACCAACGGCATCGAGGATTTCTCGTGGAATCTGATCTGGGACTCGGCCGGACGGATCACCGACTTCGGCTATGTCGTTGAGATCGGTATCTCCTTGAAGCAGCTCCGGTTTTCGCGCACGGATGATGCGCAGACCTGGGGCTTCGACCTCGCACGATCGTACCCCCGGAACGTACGCCACCGGTTCGCAGCTGTCCCCAAGGACCGCAACTCGACCTGCGCCCTCTGTCAGGTCGTCAAGCTCACCGGCTTCGAGGGGCTTGAACCCGGCCGCAACATCGAGCTCGATCCGACGCTGACCGCCACCCGCACCGACACCCGCGAATCGCCCGATGCGACCGGGCTCACCGAGGGCGACACCGACGTCGAATTCGGCATCACCGGGTCCTGGGGCATCACCCCGAATATCACTCTGAGCGCCACGGTCAATCCCGACTTTTCGCAGGTCGAGGCCGATGTGGCGCAGCTCGAGGTCAACGAGCGTTTCGCTCTCTTCTATCCCGAAAGACGGCCGTTCTTCCTCGAAGGGGTGGATCTGTTCTCGACTCCTGTCCAGGCCGTCTTTACCCGCACGGTGGTGGACCCCAGTTGGGGCCTCAAACTCACCGGCAAGGAGGGGCGTCACAACCTCGGTCTCTTTGTCACCTCGGACGAGGTGAATCAGATCATGGTCCCATCCAACCAAAGAACAGACTTTGCCACCCTCGACGGATCGGTCGAATCCGCTGTTGTCCGGTATCGCTTCGATGTGGGGGCCGCATCGACCATCGGCGCGCTGTTCACCAACCGGCAGGGCGATGACTACCACAACCGGGTCGCGGGAGTGGACGGGTTCTTTCGATTTTCACCGTCCGACACCCTTCGCTTCCAGGCGGTGGCGTCGGACACCCGCTATCCGGACGCCATGGCCGGAGCCTACGACCAGGACGAAGGGTCGTTCACCGGCTACGCCATCGAGGCCCGATTCCAGCACGCCACCCGGAACTGGTTCGCGCAGGTGAACTACGAGGACTATGATCCCGGTTTTCGCGCCGATGTCGGGTTCATTCCCCGGGTGGACACCCGCATGGCGTCCGCCTTCGGTCAACGAACGTTCTGGGGAGAGGCCGAGGACTGGTACACCGACATCAACATCGGCGCCATGGTCTTGCGTACCGAGAACCACGACGGCCAACTGACCGATGAGTTCTATCAGCTCTTCGGCAACATCGGCGGACCGTGGCAGTCCCGTCTCGGCATCGATATCAGTCGAGTCGGCGAACTCTACGGAGGCGTCTACTACAACGACCTCGACCAATTCGGAGTCAATTTCGAGATGCAACCCAGCGGCAGCGTGCGTTTCACCCTCAATCTGGCGGCGGGTGACACCATCGATTACACCAACAATCAGCAGGCGGAGATCCTGCAGGTGAACCCGTCGTTGGAGCTCAAGTTCGGGCGTCGGGTCAACGTCGCTCTCGACCACAGCATGCGTCAGCTCGATGTCGAAGGGGGACGGCTCTTCAAAGCCGACCTCACCCAGCTCAGACTCATCTACCATTTCAACGTCAGAACATTCATCCGAGGGACCTTGCAGTACTACAACCTCAAAAGCGACCCATCTCTGTACACGGGTCCCTACGTCCCCGAGTCCGAGGAAGAGACGCTCTACTCGGAGTTCCTGTTCTCGTACAAGCTCAACCCCCAGACCGTTATCTTTGTCGGCACGTCCGAAAACCGACTCGGTCTCCCCGAAATGCCCATGGGAGCCACCGACCGCACCTATTTCATCAAGCTCGGCTACGCCTGGCTTTTGTGACCTGATATGAGCAATTCTCACCCACCGGAAATACTCTTACTGGGTCAAAGGAGAAAAGCAATGAGAACGAAAACCGCACTCTTGATCGTCCTATTTTTGGCCGCTTCGTTGGCAACGACGTCTTCCTTGGCAACGACGTCGGCAACCCAGGAGGAAAGCTGGGTCGCCCGGAGCGATCGGAATTCCGAAGTCCTGCTCGAGGTGATGGCCCGGTTCAATCCCGAGGGCGCAGGATTCATGGGCGTTAACGGCCTGGACGAAGAAATCCGGCAGCTTGACCCCGACCGAGACACACGCCGGATCGCGGCGCTCGAGACCGTCGTTACCGAACTTCGGTCCCGTCTCGAGCAGGAGCCCGACTCGAGGGTCCGGCTCGACCTTGAGATTCTGATCGAGTCCGCCGAGCTCAACATCCGCGGGATCCGTCTCAACCGCGAGCACCTACTGCCGTACGTCAACCTGCCGCGGATCGTCTTTCAGGGTGTTCGTTCATTACTCGACGAACAGAATTCACCCGAGCAGCACGCCGCCGCCGCGGTTCGCCTGCGTCGCTATGCCGGTCTCGAAGAGGGGTTCACCCCGATCTTCGAACAGGCGGAAGCGTTGATCAGGAGTCGACTTCCCAAGCACGATCTGGTCGGTCCTTTCCTTGGCGAACTCGAGCGCGATCTTGGCAACTCGAATGACTACATCAAGGGAATCCGCGACCTTCTGGCATCCTTTGAAGTCAGCGGCGCCGATACTGCCGTGGATGCTCTCGAAGGTCACGTCAGAAGTTTCGACGAGTTTCTCCGCACCGAGGTGCAACCGCGGGCTCGCAAGGGCTTTCGCCTCCCACCCGAGATCTACGCGCTGACCCTCGAAAACATGGGCATCGACATGCCGGTGAGCGAGCTGGCAAGCCGCGCACAGGTCTCGTTCCGCGAGATCCAGAACGAGATGCAGGTCATCGCGGCCCTGATCGCCCGCAACCAGGACCTCGAGAGTTCCGACTACCGCGACGTCATTCGCCACCTCAAGCTCGATCAGCTCGTCGGGGAGGAGATCCTGACTACCTACACGAGTAGGATCGCCGAGTTGGAGCGGATCATCGAGGAACAGTCGGTGATCACGATGCCGCAACGAGAAATGCGGATCCGACTGGCCTCCGAGGCCGAGAGCGCGGCGATCCCGTCGCCGTTCATGCTGCCCCCGAGGCTCATCGGGAACACCGGCGAGATGGGTGAGTTCGTTCTGCCCTATCGGACCGCCGACAACAATGAGAGTGACCCAAATCGAGTCGACGACTACACCTTCGACGCAGCGTCGTGGACGCTCGCTGTCCACGAGGGTCGCCCCGGTCACGAGCTCCAGTTCACCGCCATGATCGAAGACGGGGTGTCGCTTGCGCGCAGCCTCTTCGCCTTCAACAGCGTCAACGTCGAGGGCTGGGCGCTCTACTGCGAGGCCGAGATGAAACCGACATTCCCCCTGGAGGGACAGTTGATCTCACTGCAGCAACGGCTGCTGCGCGCCGCACGCGCCTTCCTCGACCCGGGAATGCAGAGTGGCGCCATCAGTACGGAAGAGGCCCTCCGGCTCCTCATAGCATGAGGTGGTTCTGTCGCCGGCGCTCGCCCGGCAGGAACTGGATCGCTACACCTTTGACGATCCCGGACAGGCGACCTCATACTTCTGTGGCTACCTCCGGCTCATGGAGCTGCGGACCGAGGTCGAACTCAGGATGGGCCAGAACTTCGATCGTCAAGAGTTCCACGATTTCATCCTCAGCCAGGGTCTGCTGCCGCCCCGACTCGTGCGACAGGCGGTGCTGCAGGGTTTCGTGGGTCTGGCTGATGAGTTCTGAATTCGACCCTCTCGCTGCCGCTCATCGCCGCGCCCCGGATTCGAAAACGAACGCGTACAAAGCTTCCAAACGGACAGAAAAGGAGATCCGATGAACCCGAAGATGGTCGTCATCCTGTTCCTGATCGCCATGAGAATCGCGGTTCCGGCACTTGCCCAGGACCCTGGAGGGCCCGGATCGGAGCACGCCGCATGGACCGGGTCGACCGAACAGAAAATGTGGGGGTTGATGACCGTATGGGCCGAAGCCAAGTACGCGTTTCCCTGGTTCGACGCCCGCCCCGATCTCGACTGGGACGCCTCAGTGCGGTCGTTCATCCCGAAGGTCCTGGCGGCCGAGGACCAAGTCACCTACTACCGGGTCCTGTCGGAGCTGATCACGCTTCTTGAGGACTCGCATTCGTCGATTGTCCCGCCGTGGGGGCACTTCACACCCGGCTTCGATCATCCGCCCCTCTCCGTCGAGGTCGTTGGAGGCAAGTTCCTCGTGGTTGCGACAGGCGAGACCGACGAGATCAGGGACTCGCGAGTCTACCCTGGCCTCGAGATTCTGGAGGTCGGAGACTCCCGGCCGGTGCGAGAGGCGTTTTCGAACGGCGTGCTCAGATACCACACAATGGGCTCGACCCAGGCGAACGAAGCAATCCTGCCTTTCTTCCTCCTCTACGGACCAAGCGCCGAGGCGGTCTCGCTCAAGGTCCGGGATCTCGACGGCACGGTGCGATCCGTATCGCTGACCCGCAACTCCGCGCAGCGAGACGGGTCGCCCTTCCTCCCCCGGTTCATCAGAAACATGATGCAGTCCACGATCACCTCTCGAGAGCTCCAAGGTGGAGTTCTCTACGTTGCGATTCCGACTCTCGAGAACGACCGGATACGGACCGATTTCCTCCACCTCATCGATTCGACCGACCTCTCCTCCGTCAACGGCATGATTCTCGACCTCAGGGGAAACATGGGCGGTTCGAGTGCAGTGGCGAACGGAATCGTGGGCAGCCTGATCGACGAGCCGGTCGTGGCTCCCACCATGACCTTTCCGTTGTACTCGGCGGCCAGGCGCGCATGGGGACGAGAGACGCAGTGGGCGACCGAACGTGTCGAGATCGTGCCTCGAGACGGGAAGCGCTACCTGGGTACTCTGGTGCTTCTGACCGATGCGGTCACCCACAGCTCGGCGGAAGACATCGTCATCGAGTTGCTCACGGCGGAGCGGGCAACGGTGGTTGGCGGTCGCACCGCCGGAGGCGCCGGAAACGCGATTCAATCGAGCCTTCCGGGGGGTGGAATGCTTCGTGTCTCCACGTTCCGAGCCGCATTCCCCGATGGGCACGAGTACGTGGGAACCGGGGTTGTTCCGGATGTCGAGATCCTCCCGGAACGCGAGGACATCGTTCAGGGAAATGACCCCGTACTCTCGAAGGCGATCGAGATGACGATTCAATCACCGCCTACCATCGGCAGCCGGTAGCCGGCAGAACACGGCCGTCGCCCCCGTATGCGCCGGCGCCGGTCCCGTAGACGGAGCCATCGATGTAGCCAGGCTATAGAATCTCAGGAAGTTAGCAATAAAGACGCAATATAGGTGCCAAGCACCGCTTTGCAGAACTAACTCGGCGGGGGGCGACCAAGTCCCGGTCGCGCCGTCGAGCCTCCGGACGGGATCCGGATCCTCGACCACCACCTCGCCACCCGATTTGTAGCGCGCCTCTGAGCCCGATGCTCTCGTCGCGGGTGGCCGAGAGTGCCCCCTCAAACGATGTTGGGCCCGAAGTGCGTTGCGTTCGGCGAGGCGTTCCCTCCCAACATCGGTTTGAGACGGCACGTCCGTTCGAGGCTCCTATCGCCAACCCTCAACAGAACGCGGGATGCGTGCCTGTAAAAAGGGTGAAAAAAGGGTGCCAAAAAAGGGTGCCAGGCACTCTATTACGCTATTGTTCACCGCTCAGCCGCCGAACCGACCGCTCGATCGATCCAGACCCCGCTTGACCGCTGAATCGACCGGAGGCCGAACGGCTGCCAGGTCAAACGAGTCAGACGATCTTGGTCGTGTGACGGAAGACGTCAGGTGGTTTTCAGGAACGGGTTGGCGATTCGCAACGTGCCGATCTCGAGGCCTTCCTGGAGATCCTCCGTCAGCACTGTTGTACAACCGGTCTTGACGGCGGCCTGAACGATCAGCGCATCCCACAGCGAAAGCTGGTGGCGCCGACACGACGACACCGCGCCCGCTGCTCGCTCTATCGAGAGACACATTCATCAGGGGTAGATTCGCGATTTGGCGAATGGCCCGGTGTTCCAGGCCATGGTTTGGCGTTTCAGCGCATGGGCTGGTAGGTTCTCGCCGACATCTTTGCACGATCAACGGCAGTGGATTTCTGATGTCAGGGCGCCCTTGAAAGGTGGGTGACTTTCGAACATTGTCTCGAGGGCCTATCCGAGCACCACATGAACCTGGTGCTCGCGACCGTCGTCGGCCAGCGGAATCAGAGCGTCTGCCGCCAGCGGAGTGCCGTCACGAGTGACGCTGGCGACCCCTCGGCAGACTCCCTCCGGGTTCTCGACGGTGATCCGATAGAGCGCGGCGCCGTGACGGTAGGCGATTTCGAAGCGTTTCCAATGCTTCGGAATGCACGGGTCGATACGAAGGGCGGCGAGAAGAGCAGCATCAGGCGGTCGTCGCGCCGGACGAGTCGTTCCTCCACGGCCGCCATGGCGCGGCGCGCCCGCACGGGGTCGCCGGCGCCCGAGATGACCGCCCACGACTGCGCGATGGAGTCGATCCGGCACTCGTCGTTCGCGGCCGATCCGAGCGGCGTCCCGTCATCAAAGAAGGCACGCCGGTACTCGAAAAGGAAACTCCTATCCGTTATTGGCCAGCCAATCTTTGAAATGGCTCTGCCAATCTCTGGGTCCTGCGATGATTGAGCACCTTGGAGGCTGCGCCCGGTGGACTTGGAGACAAGCACCGCGCCTTCGATCACGCCTTCGATCACGCCTTCGATGCGCACCGGGATCGCGATGTTGGCCAAGCGCGAAGTGGCCGAGATGCAGGCCATCATCGACAGCGAGGGCGGCACCTTCTCCGGCAGCGTTGTTGATGAAACCATTGCTGCTGATTACACGTATTGTGTAATTGATTGCGCAGGAGGTGTTCATGGCCGATGAGCAGATCAGGACGCGGCGAGAAGTCGAGATCGAAACCCGGCGGGCGTTGATCGTCGATACGGCCAGGAGGCTCCTGTCGACGAGCGAGATCGAATCCACCTCGATGGATGACATTGCCGCCGCGGTGCAGTACACGCGGCGAACGCTCTATGCCTACTTCACGAGCCGGGAAGAGATTCTTCTTCAGGTCTTTGCCGACGACACCTCGAACCGTTGGTCTGTCCAGCGCGAGGCCGTTGCCGGTGTCGAGGGCGCCATCGACAAGCTCCGTGTCTGGGGCGAGTGTCTTTACAAATTTTCGTGTGACCACCCGAGCTCGGTCAGGCTGCAAGCCTTCTGGAACTACAAGGGCATCGACCGGTCGAAGATCAGCGGCAGCCTCTTTGCGGAATTTGAGGCTCTGAACAACGAGCTCGCCGATGGGCTGCGCGAGATCTTTCGGCAGGGGATCGACGATGGGTCGTTCCACCCGGAGCTCGAAATCGATCTCTGCGTCAGCCAGTTCCTCTACAGCCTGAGAGCCGTCATCGACCGGGCGTTATCGCCCGGCTATTCCTTCGCCCAGTTTGACGCCGATGAATATGTGACCCGGTTCTTGGACCTATTTATCCGCGGGATTCGAAACCACAAGGAGACCTCATGACGAGTCATTTCGATCGCACGACCGCGCCTCATGTTTGTATCTTCCTCGCACTGGCCATTGCCGCACTCCTCGGGCCCTGCTCCGTAGCGGTGGGCGACGACGGTGGGTCCGCCCAACAGAAGGCGTATCTATTCGAGAACAACAAATCATCAGTGAGCTTTCCGTTCGATGTGTATCGCGGTGATATTCGATTCGCTGCCGAGATCAACGGGCGCGCGGTTCGGTTGCTGTTGGACGACGGGTTCATGTGGGACCCGGTGCTCTTCTGGGGTGGGCCGGACGTCGATGCGCTGGGGTTGACGACCGATGGCGAAACCTCCATCGGCGACAAGGATAACGAGCACTCCATCGCAGCGGAGACCGCCTCCGGCTTCTCGATTCAGCTGCCTGGAATCGAGTTCACCGATCAGACCGCGGTCATCACGCCGACGAGCTCGGGGACCTACAAGATGTGGGCCGGAAGCGTGGGACAGGTGAGCGGCACGTTCCTCAAGAACCTCGTCGTCCACATCAACTTCGATACGATGAATATCACCCTCTCGGATCCCGATAAATTCGAGTATCAAGGCAAAGGTGTCGCCGTGCCGTGGACGCCGATGGAGATTGGTGCGTGGTCGATCCCGGGGGTGCTGGTGCTGGCGGATGGACGCCGGGTTGAGTTGGATTTCATGATGGACCTCGGATACAACGACCAGGCGCAGATCGCCACTCGAGGCGAACACGGGATCACGGTTCCAAAAACGGCGCAGCCCGGGACCCTGGGGTTCAACATTCAGCAGGAGGCGCTTTTGGGTCACTTCGGGAGGCTGCAGGGGATCGAGATCGGCGGATTCGAGGTTGAGGATGTGCTCGCGTCGTTTGTCGCCGATGATCAGAGCGACGAGGTCTTTCACGAGGTCATGATCGGTTTGGGACTGCTTTCGCGGTTCAATCTGACCTTCGATTTCACCCGCCAACGGATCTACGTTGAGCCGAACGGCTCTTTCGTAGATGCCTTCGAACAGGACATGTCCGGGCTTTCGTTGAGCGAGGAGGATGGCGAGTCGGTTGGCGTGATCGGCGTCCATGCCGGATCCCCGGCCGCTGAAGCCGGAATCCAAGTCGGTGATCGGGTGCTCATGATCAACGGCCGGCCGGCGACCGAATACGGTTATTGGGATCTACAGCCCCTCTTTCGGACGGCTGGTGAGAAGATCGAGATGGTCGTCATGCGCCACAACCAGAAGCTGGAGGTCTCCTTTACCCTCCGCCGCGTGATCTGATGGGGGCCGCGTTCACCGTTTCCGTTTCGTGGTAGTCGTCCACTCAGAATCACTGGTTCGCTCCGTGTGTTCCCTTTTTCAAGAACCCGCGTGGGTTGAGGAGCCAGATGAACATGAGACAGACGGCCGATGCCGAAATCGACCGCCCTGAAAAGGGTGCCAGAAAAGGGTGCCAGGCACTCTATTACGCTATTGTTCACCGCTCAGCCGCCGAACCGACCGCTCGACCGATCCAGACCCCGCTTGACCGCTGAATCGACCGGAGGCCGAACGGCTGCCAGGTCAAACGAGTCAGACGATCGGAGATGGCGTCGAGCACAAGGTGAGCGTCGGCCGTGACGACGGGGAGATGGGCAAAGGAGCGGGTCGCCCGATCTTTGTCAGAGAGGTTCTGAGGTTTCCGCTGTAAAGCATCGGTGAGCCCCGGTGGCTATGCTCCGGCCATGGGCGGGCGAAGATCGGTTTCTCGGCCCGCGTGGTTCATTCGATTCGAGGCACCTCAAGCGTTGTGCGATACAGAATAGCTCTTCGCCACGTAGGGGGAGGTCATGGATGAAAGCAACGCGCCGTAGTTGAGGTTGAACTCCACCTCGTCACCGACCCTCAGGGCTGTGTCCTTGGCGTCAATCAGGATGTGATCACTGCTTGCTCCGAGGATGTCGATATCCGAACAGGGTGTGAGCCCGGCAACGAGCACATCCTGCAAACCGATGCCGAGGATGACTCGCCTCATCTGTCCCTGATCTGAGAACTCGGGCACATTTCCAAAGGCGTCCTGACAGATTTGCCCGTACGGCTTGGATGGCTTCATCTTTGATTCAATGACCTCGGCAACGAGCCTGAATGCATCGGTGAACAAACCCGGGATGGGTTTGCGGTGGAGGGTCTCACGCCCCAGGAAGATCGACTCTCCCAATCGCAGATTATTGATCCTCCCGATGGTGTTTGTGGACATGAACCAGTCATAGTTGGCCGAATTTCCACCGGAGACATACGGCAATTCAATGCCGAACTTCTCTTCGATATCTGAAGCGATCAATGAAAGACGATCGAGTTTCTCGTCGTCCGGTTTGATCCCCCCGAAACACGCCAGATTGGTTCCGATACCGGCCAAGAGGATTCCTCTCAGGCCGAGAACCCGCTCGACGGTCTCATCCAGAGCCACGGGGAGAATGCCCTCCCTCAGATCGCCCAACTCCACCATGAGGATGATCTTGTGCGTCGCGCCGGTTTTGACGGCAGACTCGGAGAGCCGTTCGATGACCGACAATTCCGTATTCAGACTGATGTCCGCGTACTTGACTGTGGATTCGGCCTGGCTCGGCGCAGGGGTTCTCAAGAGCACGAACTGCGCCTGTATTCCAGCCTCACGCATCCGCTTGATGTTTGTCAGTCTCGAGTCGGCGAGGGTGTCGATTCCCGCCTTGACAAGAACATCAGCGACGACAGGATCTCCACAGACGACCTTCGTGACACCGATGATGCCTACGCCCTTGGATGCATAGAGCTCCCGGAGCCTCGTCGCATTGTGTGAGATCTTCTCGAGGTCGATCTCAATCCTCGGTGCTGTCATTGTGGTGTGCTTGGGCTCCTATGGAGCTCTGGGAAGATCTCAAAGAGCTGATCCACGATCTTGTCGCATCCATGTTTCAAAACGTCCATTGTCGGCAGCCCATATGTGCTCTCATACTCGGCCACGGTTTCGTCGATCTCATTGTCCGTCATGTCTTCATGGTTCAGAGTCAGTGCGATGACCTTGGCTCCAGAGATGATCTCAACCAATTCGATTTCGCTTTCAAGAGAGGGCATGAGAATGCCGGGGAAATCACATCGGTCTATTCTTTTTGGCGGGTGCTGGAGGATGATCGCCCGTGGCCTCGCTCCCCTGATGATGGCGGTTGATGATGTGAAGGCAGGGTGACTCAGTGCACCTTGGCCTTCGACGACGATGATGTCCGGATGTTCGGTTTCATCAGCCTTCACGATCTCGTGCTCGACCTCCCCGGTCTGAAAACCCGAGCTCAGGACATCCACGGCAACCCCGTACTTGGCGCCCTGAACCAAACCGGTCTGACCGGTTGCCACGAACGCGGTCTTCAGGCCACGGTCGCGTAGTGTCTCTGCGAGAAGAACCGCGGAGGTCCGTTTTCCAACCGCACAATCGGTACCGAATACCGTAATGACCGGAGTTTTGACCTGGAAGATGGATCCACTGAAGAGGTGGAGGTCCTTCCTCGGTGGCGGTTTCCGGATATCGTGGATCTGCACACCATATGCTCTCGCCTTTTGCACGAACTCCTCATCTTCGGTGAAGAACTCAGGAAGACCGTTGATGATGTCCATGCCTTTTTCCATGGCGGCGAAGACTGTTTGTCTCTGCCCCTTGGTGATGTACGACGCGAGTGGAGCAATTCCATAGATGAAATACTCCGGAACAAAATCGAGCTTGTCGATGGCATCCTCGATGTCCCGGAAAACCGGGATCCCGTTTTTCACTCCATCGAGGTATTCACCCGCATCCATCCCGGCCTTGGTGCTGTCGGTGACGCCGGCGATCTGGTATTTTTCCGAATGCCTGACCAGCCCGTTGGTGACCTTGCCGTCCAGCTTTCCCAGTTGACCCTCGCCGTACACAAGTGCCCTCTGTCTGATCGGGAGCACCTCGGGCGGTTGCACCCACTTACATATCTGGAGCACCTCATGCGATTGCGGCATCTCGCTCGTCGGCAGCTGCTCGGTTGATTCTCGAAACATCGTTGATGACCCTCCTTGACCCCACGAATGCGCGCAGGGGACTGGAGCTACGCCCCGACAGACCCACGCCCATTTGGGAAGAGCAAGATCTGCGCCACAACCAAGAAACGCGGTTTTCCCTTGGGTATTCCAGTATATTTAGTTGAATTTGAAAGGTTTATGAGAAAGAAATTGCGGGATTGTCGATCTCTGACAAGATCAGAATGAACTGCAATCGATCATTTTGATCGCTTACCAATCAGTTCCTGGCCAGGACCCGGTGGACCGACTAAGGTGACACTCTGATCGTGCTGGCGGATCAACTGGTGCGCACGATGAGCCGGGAGGCAAAGATGATTCCGCAGAAGGTCAGGTTGCATCCATGAACGCTGAAGAATATTGTGAGACTGTCGAACGACAGCACCACCTGCTGATGCAGCGCATTCCGACCATGCCGATCCGCGACGATGGTTCTCCATTGATCAGTCTCCTGGAGTCCGGTTTCGATCTGGTATTCGAACCATCGATCATGAAGGACTACAGATACCTCGTGAGATCTGCCGTCTACGACAAGATTGGACGCATCAGCAAGCTCTTGAGTGTCATGAACAAGAAACTGATCATCCGTTCCGTATGGCGGTCTTTCGAACACCAACAACTCTTGTGGGTCAGGAATCTCGAAGTTGCCCGAATTCAGAATCCAGACAAGAGCCCTGATGAAGTTGAACGAATCGCCCTGGAATTCACCGCGCCGAGAGAAAAATCAATGCACTCGACAGGTGGGGCAGTGGATGCTCTGATATACGACTCGGAAAACAACTGCGTCATGGATTTCGGAACCAACGACGGGTTCAAGATTGAACTCAACAGAAAGTGCTATCCGCTGCACCCGGGTATCTCGCCTGAAGCGAAGAAGAATCGAAAGGTGCTGATGGAACTTTTTGAGAATGAAGACTGTGTGTGTGATCTGACAGAGTACTGGCACTTCGACTACGGAAATGTGATGTGGGCAATGGACAGGGGCAAAGACCATTCGATATACGACATCGTGACGGACTCTCTCTGATCTCCGAATCCCCTGCAGCCACCCCGACTACGCGGCACGCCTGGGCCCCGTCTTGCCGATGTCGATCAGCAGAATCTCGGTGCTTTCTCGTGCCGTGAGCGACAGCGAGCGCTCCGTCGCCACGCCCACGCCATCACCTCGATTCAGGATGACGTCATGGGAAGTCGCCTCGCCGCAGATGACATGGAGCCAGGCGCATCGTCCCGGCAACAGCTCGTGGACAACGTGTTGTCCAGGGTCGAGTACGCTTGAACAGACCAGGGCATCCTGATGGATACGCAGCGATCCCTGACGTCCGTCTGGGGACGCGACGACGCAGAGCACATTGCGGCGCTCGGCTGCAGCGAAGCGCATCTGCTCGGGGGCTCGGTCGGGCACGACCTCTGAATGGCGCAGGGAGATCCGGAAGAATTGGGCCCAGTCGGTCCGTGACGCGTTCGTCTCCTTGTGAAGGATGCCAGGACCGAAAGTCATGCGCTGGAACTCTCCCGCTCGAACCACACCCGAGGACCCGGTCGAATCCTCCTGAGCAAGCGCGCCTCTGTAGATGTAGGTGACGGTCTCAGCTCCCTGGCTCGGACGAACCAAAGAGACTCCGGCTGGTGGCAGACTGCTGTCGCTGAGGTTCTCCAGGGCCCCGAAACAATCGTCGTTCGTGTTCGCTTGCCCCTGACGATTGAAAGTGAACCGGACCTCCTGTTTGCGATATTGGTCGAGGTGGCGCTTGTTGGCCCTACGCAGCGTGATCATCGGCCCGCACCTTCCCCTACCTGCTGCTCAGGTCACAGGGGGCCGTGCCCGTATGTTGATCCAAACCCGCCAGGTTCACAATCTCCGCAGTTCTTCAGAACCTTATAGGTCACCTCGACCGGCAGTGTGTCATGCGGGACCTTCGGAGGAGTTGCTGGTCCACAAGGTGTTGCCTCGCCTACCGGCTGAATCTCCACGTTGCGGTCTTTTCCTTCTCGCATTGTCTTCACCCTCCTGTGTTAGGCGCTCGTTCGCGCTCTGGTTTGCGGCTTGGTCGGCTGCACCACCGCCGGCGGCAACCACGTCTCTTTGGCGTCGGCTCTCTATATGAGTCGTGCTGCAGCTATCGTGCCATAGGACAGAGGGTTTGTTTTCAATGATTTGTGAGACCTCGTGGTCTCCGATGTGGGTTTCATTCGATCAAAATGAAGTATGGTAACTTCAATATGAAGGAGTGCATCAATGCGCGTCGAGGATCTGCATCACGAAGAGCTTCTCGAGCTGGATCCCGAGGGAGGGATGATCCGTTTTGCCGGCCAGCGCGCACTCCTGCTCGACGCTGTGGCGATGGGGCTCCTGCGTCAGTACCTGGTCGAGAACTTCGGACTGACCGCTGCCCGCGCGGTGCTCACTCAGTTCGGCTTCGCCCACGGATGGCGCATGGCGGCGGCCATGCAAATCGAGTTCGAGTGGGAGAACGACGAAGAATGGCGGCGCGCCGGCCCCCATATCTACACCCTCGAGGGACTTTTCCGCACCCAGGCGGGCAGTGAAGATCCTCTCTCCAAGCAGGGGGCGATGCTGCTCGCATCCTACGAGGCGGAGCAGCATCTTCTGCACTTCGGTCGCTCGGATGCGGCAGTTTGCTGGACCATCTGCGGCCTCATGAGCGGCTACGTCAGCCACACCACAGGCAGGGAAATCTACGTCCTCGAAGATCGCTGTCTCGGCGAAGGCCACGCGGCGTGCCACCTCCTTGGGCGGACCCGCGAAGAGTGGGGTGACGAGCACGCCGAGGAGCTCGCATTCTTCGAGTCGGGCCGCCTCAAAGCGTGCCTCGATGTCTCACTGAGCAAGGTCACAGAAACATTGAAGGCGGCAGAGGAGAAGCTCCGGGCGCATCGTCAAGCGGTGGTCCGCGTGGCGCCCGATGTGGAGCAACCACTGGGAATCGTCGCCAAGAGCCCGAAGATGCAGCACGTGGTCGACCTCGCACGACGCGTAGCCAAAGTCGATGCAACAGTTCTCATCACCGGCGAAAGCGGTGTGGGAAAGGAGAGAATCGCGCGCCTCGTCCACGACGAGTCGACGCGTGCCGCTGGGCCGTTCGTGGCGATCAATTGCGGCGCCATCACGGAGACTCTGCTCGAGAGTGAGCTCTTCGGGCACACGCGCGGAGCGTTTACCGGTGCGTCTTCGGACCGGCCCGGCCTGTTTGAAGCAGCAAACCACGGAACCCTGCTGTTGGACGAAATCGGTGAGGTCTCCTTAGGCATGCAGGTCAAGCTCCTGCGGGTGCTCCAGGAACGAGAGATCCGTCGGGTCGGGGAGAACAAGAACCGGCCTGTGGATGTTCGCGTTCTGGCCACCACCAACCGCGATCTCACCCACGGGGTCGAGGACGGCGGATTTCGGCAGGACCTCTACTACCGGCTCAAGGTCGTCGAGCTGGACGTGCCGCCGCTCCGCGATCGCAGGGAAGACATCTTGCCGCTTGCACGAGTGTTGCTCGCGGACGCAGGGAGTCGAATGGGACGCAGCATCTCCGGCATCGCCCCACAGGTTGCCGATCAGCTCCTGCGCTACGACTGGCCCGGCAACGTGCGCGAGCTGGAGAACGCCATGGAGCGCGCCGTTGCGCTCGCGCGCGGACGTCGAGTCAACCTCGAAGATCTGCCCGAGGAAGTCCGGCAGGCATTTCCCAAACCGGTGGTGAGCGGAGGAACGGTGCAGACGCTTCGCGAGGTTGAAAAGGAGTACATTCTCGCGGTTCTGAAACTCAACGGCGGCAACCAGACGCGCACGGCCGGACAGCTCCGAATCGGCTCTGCGACGCTCTATCGAAAGCTCAAGAGCTACGGTCTGATCCGAGGCCGGTCCACGGAGTAGGGATCCGAAGAACGGCCTCGCAACCCGGGTGGTTGTTTCGGTTCCTTACCATTACCGACCCGCCGTGGGCCTCGGCGACGTGGCGGCAGAGGAAGAGTCCGATACCGGAACCGGTGGCCTTGGTCGTGTAGAACGGGATGAAAAGGCTTTCGGGATCGGCGAGACCGGATCCTTCATCGCGGACCGTGATGTCGAGCCATTTTCCGTTCTCGGCCCAGTCAACCTCCACCATTCCCTGGGTTTCAGTACTCGCTTCGATTGCGTTGCGCACCAGGTTGATCAGCACCTGCTCGAGCTGATCCTGGTCCGCCGGGACAGTGACGTCCGGGCCCCCCAAGACCCGAACTGGAAGACGCTTTTCGAGTTCGGCCACCCGGCGACGCAGGCGCCCACGTCGACGGGTCGCAGGGTCGGTTCGGGAATCTTGGCGAGTCTCGAGCAGTCGGTCATGAATCGGTTGAGCGATGAACCCTCGATGCGATGACCTCGAAACCCCGCACCCGTCGCTCTGCCAGTCGTCGGGAAGCGGATCGCGGCGGACCAGCCGTTCCATGCTGCCGGTCAAGGACGTGATCGGCGCCAGCGAGTTGTTGAGTTCATGGCCGATGACCCTGATCATCCGCTTCCATGAAAAGGGTGCCAGGCACTCTATTACGCTATTGTTCACCGCTCAGCCGCCGAACCGACCGCTCGACCGATCCAGACCCCGCTTGACCGCTGAATCGACCGGAGGCCGAACGGCTGCCAGGTCAATCGAGTCAGACGATCGGAGATGGCGTCGAGCACAAGGTGAGCGTCGGCCGTGACGACGGGGAGATGGGCAAAGGAGCGGGTCGCCCGTTCGCCTTCTTCTTCGGTCAGCTCCGTGAGCGCGACGCAGCGCAACAATGCTATGAATGCGAGGGGTGGCGCCCATCGAGTAGGGATTCGGAGATGCGTCGGTGGGTGATCACCAATGCCGATGGTTCCCTGGTGCCACTAGGGGAGTGGGCTGACTCTTCCTGACGGTTTTCGCATGGTCTCGCGGGGGTTGGTACACAGATAGAGTCTGTTCCCGCCGAGTCCCTCGATCATGCCGATGAAGACATCGAGGTCGCGATCTCGGTCGACATCTCCAACCGCAGTGGAGATCCCTCCCTCCCCCGTGCCGGGCAATGGACCCACCGCGTCGAAGGCACCGGTCCCGTCATTGACGAAGACGAAGCTGCCGGACAGTTGTTGCACCGTGAATGCGTCGAGATCGCCGTCATTCTCCAGGTCCCCGAGAGCGACGTGGAAACCCTGCCCGAAATACCCCGCGAAGCGCGAGAAGATCCCATCGCCATCGTTGAGCCAGACGCTATTGCCGTGCATCGAGTTTGTGACGAATAGATCTGCGACGCCATCGCCATCAAGATCCCCCAGAGCGGGGCTTCCCCAGCCGTCCGGCGTACCCAGAGCCTGACCGCTGTCGTGGAAGGTCCCTTGCCCGTCGTTCAACCACACTTCATCCGCCATCCCGGAGTTTGCAAGGTAGATGTCGAGATCGTGATCCGAGTCCAGATCGGCGACCGCCATGCCCCGGCTCTGCGGCCCGCCCAGGTTCTGGTCGCCTGCCGAGAAGCGACCGTCGCCGTCGTTGATCCAGATCCGGTTGGCCTGGGAGAACTGAGCCACCAGAGAATCGAGATCGCCGTCCGAGTCGAGATCACCGAGGGTTACGGAGAGTCCCTGACCGGTTGTCGAACCGAGTCTCTGGCCGGTGTCGTGGAAGCTGCCGTCGCCGTCATTCAGAAACACCCTGTCCTGGCCGCTGTTGAACACGACAAACGCATCGAGGTCTTCGTCGCCATCAAGATCTCCGAGGGCTACGCCGTGGGCTTCATAGTTGCCGAGGCTCTGGCCGCTGTCGGTGAACACTCCGTGTCCATCGTTGGTCCATACTCTGCTCGCGCCCAGGTAGTTGGAGGTGAACAGGTCGACATCGCCGTCTCCGTCGATGTCGCCCACGGCAAGGGCGAAGGTCCGGTTGTCGCCGAGGTTCTGACCGCTGTCGACAAAGGAGGGAACAAAGGTGGTCTTTCGGAAGTCGAGACCCTGAGCTCGTCCGATGCTCGTCGGCACTACGACCAAGGCGATGATCACCATTGGAGTCCATTTGTTTCTCAAGAGAAGCCGCCATTTCTCGGGATGCCCGCTGCCCTCCGGAGCAATACGGTGCGTCGGGGTTGGAAGTTGCGTTTGAAATATGTGCTTGGTTCGCAGTTCAGTAATTGTCGCGCCATGACTGAGGAACTGCGGACTTGCACCGATGTGACCACGTGGACTTCGGAGGTGAGGCACGACCGCGGACCAGATACATCCCGAAGATGAGCCGGATACGTAAAGGTGGTCTCGATGACTCAGCACTGCTCTCGACGAGGCTTTCTGACTGCCGCTGCGGCGACTGGCGGCGGCCTTTGTCTCGCGCCGACCTGGTGAAAGGAAATTCCAATCCGACATTCGTTCCGGTGTCCTCAAATCGGATCAGTCGACATGGGATATTGGAATCTCCGGCACAAAATGCTCCGGGCAAAGGTTTTTCGGATCGAAGATTTGAAAACCGCCGTCCTGGTCCGCGATATAGAACAACCCGTCGGCGACCTTGATGTCGGTCGTACCGACGCGAAAGCGTGTTCGATGCCGAGGGTCGGCAGGATCCGAAACGTCGATGACGTGGACGAACTGATAGAAGGTGACACCATGTACGGAGTCCGCCACGAGCGCGACACCATCGGAGACCGCGACATCGATGATTTCGGGCCACACGCCCTCGATCCGAATCTCTCCGACCTGGATTGG
The DNA here is from genome assembly GCA_963753035.1 of uncultured Acidobacteriota bacterium. Classification (GTDB taxonomy): domain Bacteria; phylum Acidobacteriota; class Thermoanaerobaculia; order Thermoanaerobaculales; family Sulfomarinibacteraceae; genus JAHECW01. The sequence continues at coordinate 360,724 of CAVWAW010000016.1, forward strand.
TTGGGAAGGAACGGAGACATCGACGATGCGGAGGACATCGGAGTCGGCGACATAGGCTATCGCGCCCTCAAGAGCGATCGCGCCGGCGTATTTCGGAGTTTCGAGCGAGCCGATCAGAGTCGGTTCCGCCGGATTGCCCACGTCAAAGACGTGGAGTCCGCCGACTGTGCCGACGCCCGCATCGGTGCTGACGACGAACGCCAGGTCTCCGTCGACGGCAAGATCCGTAGACTCCCCGGGAACCGAGGCGCTCCCGATGAGCACCGGCGACAGTGGATCCGAGAGGTCGTACACCCTCAGACTGCTCGGATCGAAATAGGTGATCGTCGTGGTGAAGAGGTGGCCTTCGGAGACCTCGATCGCCGATGCCCAGTCATCGAGATACGCGGCAGGATGGGGCGCCTCCGGATCGCTGACATCGATGACGGTGAGAGCCGGGGCGGAGTAGAGAAGATCGTCGGCTACGACGAGACCCCGAAATACTCTGGTCGGATCGAAATCGGCGGTCGCGCCGAGCAAAACCGATTCGGATGGCGGGTTGGTGTCAAATACTCGAATCCCGTCTCCGTTTTCGAAGTCTGAGCCGAGATAGACGTTGGAGCCGGACACCGCGAGCGCGTTTCCACGCCTTGGAACGTCGTACGATCCCCTTTCTGACAGGTATCGACCGGAGCTGAAATCGTAGACGAGCAAGCCGTCGCCCTCGTGGGCAACGACCAGCAGATCCCCCACCATCGACAGCCCTCTGGCCATATTCCCCGACGAACCGGTGCTGCGAAATGTCGTCTCTACGGGATGGGTGGGATCCGAGATATCGAGAACGCTCACATCGAAGGGACCGAGAAACACGTGATCGCCGTGGACCGCGATCGCTTCGTACTCATCCTCAAAGTTGTTGTACTCGCCAAGCCACACCGGATCGTTTGGGTGAGTGGCATCGTAGATCTGAAGACCGCGAAAACTCGTTCCGATCAAGGCGAGGTTGTCGTGGATTGTGATGACGTTGACGAACGTACTCGGCTGAAAGGAGCCGACGGAGACGGGATCTGATGGTCGCGAGATGTCGATGATCCTAATCGCGGGAAAGGAGGAGACATACGCGTACCCGCCGATGGGGACCGCCTCACCGACCCCATATTCAAAATCCATCGAAGACAGCTCTCGAGGAGCTTCTGGATCACCGATGTCCACCAGGCGCAGACCGCCGCTAAGGTCGGCGATGAGCGCGAGGTCGCCATCCAAGGCCACCCGTCTGGCCTTGCCCGGGGTGTCGAATCTCCCGACGAGCACCGGAGAGGTGGGTTCTGCAACATCGACCATGAGCAACCCGGCGTTCAATGCGGCGATATAGGCGATCCCGTCCCGAACCTCGATATCGGACGCGATGTCGGGAAGTTCGAGTTCGGCCAGGATCGCAATCTCACCCGTAGCCCGAACTTCGGCCACCATGAGGTAGATCCCGGACCCGAAATAGGCCAGATCTCCGGACGTGGCTACAACGCGGGCGGGTCCGTAGCCCCAGCGACTTACTGGCGATCCGCAGGTAGTGCCGGCAGCGGTGATCGCAGAAAAGACAACAATGACGACACCCAAAACGACTCGCGTCATGGCCTGCATTAGAGTCACCTCAATAATACGTACGTCCGGGGTCTGGAATATGTTTGACTCAAGGGCCGAAAAGCGAAGGTTCGGAGTCGATTTGCGGTGAGTTTCACAGTTTCCATCTGGCCGTTTCTGAGGTGCGACCGCATTTTCACCAAATGCCTGCGGCAAATACAACGCGATTCATGGTCGATGACTTTGCCACAAAATAGAGTGCGGCGTATCGTGTTCCTCGACCGAAGATTGGTGAGAAGGCAGGCTAGGTCGTCATGCCGGCTTTTGGAATTCGAAGAACGGCCTCGCAACCCGGGTGGTTGTTTCGGTTCCTTACCATTACCGACCCGCCGTGGGCCTCGGCGACGTGGCGGCAGAGGAAGAGTCCGATACCGGAACCGGTGGCCTTGGTCGTGTAGAACGGGATGAAAAGGCTCTCGGGATCGGCGAGACCGGATCCTTCATCGCGGACCGTGATGTCGAGCCATCTTCCGTTCTCGGCCCAGTCAACCTCCACCATTCCCTGGGTTTCAGTACTCGCTTCGATTGCATTGCGCACCAGGTTGATCAGCACCTGCTCGAGCTGGTCCTGGTCCGCGGGAACAGTGACGTCCGGGCCTGCCAGGACCCGGATCGGGAGCCGTTTCTCGAGCTCGGCCACCCGGCGGACACAGACGCCCACATCGACGGGTCGCAGGGTCGGTTCGGGAATCTTGGCGAGTCTCGAGCAGTCGGTCATGAATCGGTTGAGCGCCTCGACCCTCGATGCGATGACCTCGAAACCCCGCACCACGTCGCTCTGCCAGTCGTCGGGAAGCGGATCGCGGCGGACCAGCCGTTCCATGCTGCCGGTCAAGGACGTGATCGGCGCCAGCGAGTTGTTGAGTTCGTGGCCGATGACCCTGATCATCCGCTTCCATGCCGCCAGTTCCTCGGCGTGGAGAGCGCGGCTGACATCGGACAGGAGCAGAATCTGATTCGGTCGTCCGTGTTGCCGGAAGGCGCCGCGCCGCATTTCCCAGCGTGAGTTGGAGCCATCGACCTCGAGCTGGACCGTGCGGGCAGGGGGACCGGAGAGACAGCTTTCGAGACCGAGTTCGGCGGCCGTGGCGCCGAGCACTGCGCGATCACGACCGAGGAGTTCCTCGCCGGCGTGGTTGACCTGCCGGAGCAGGTGCGAGGCGTCGAAGGCGAAGACCGCGACATCGATCTCGGCCATGACCTCGCGCACCAGCCCGGTTGCTTCGAGGTCGTCCACCCGCTGCCGGCGCATTGTCTCCGCCAGGAGGTTCAGCTCGGTGATGACCTCGTCGAATGAGTCGTTCCGTGACCGCTGCCGGGCGCGGAATGAATAGTCGCCCTCACGGAGGGCGGCGAGCAGATTGGAGAGGGTTCGCAGGCGGTAGGTCGATCGTGAACTGACAAAGGCGGTCGATCCGATCGAGAGCGCGACCAAGACGGCAACGAACACAACCCGCCACGGTCCGAACAACTCCGAGCGCCAGACGAGGGTCGATGCGACCAGGGTCGGCAGCAGGCTTGATGCCGCGATCACGGCTGTGAGGCGACGATGCGTACCTTTCAAACAGGACCTCCGCGAGTCGGAGCAGCGTCAGCTCGTGTGCGGCGTCCTGGCGGGGTCACAGGTCGTGTTTCTCCAACCGACGGTAGAGGGCGCCTCGGCTCAGCCCGAGCGCCTCGGCGGCCTTGCTCATATTGCCGTCAAACCGACGCAGGGCCTTCTGGATCAGGATCTTCTCGACCTCGTCGAGGCTCATGTCTTCGATGGAGGCCGAGGCGTCGCCGGTCTCGGGAGCGAGACCGAGGTGGTCGGCCCTGATGGTGTCCCCGTCCGCCATGAGGACTGCCCGTTCGATCGCGTGGGTGAGCTCGCGGACGTTGCCGGGCCAGTCGTGCCGCTGCAGGGCGCCCATGGCGGCGTGCGTCGAAACCGATCAGCGCCTTGCCGTACTTCTGGGCGAAGCGGCCGAAAAAGTGGTTGGCGAGCAGTGGGATGTCTTCGGGCCGGTCTCTCAGCGGCGGCAGCCGAATCTCCACCGTGTTGAGCCGGAAGAGGAGGTCTTCACGAAAACGTCCGGCCGCCGATTCGGCCCGAAGATCGGCATTGGTCGCCGACAGGATCCTCACATCGACCGTCGATGTCTTGGAGCTGCCCACCCGTTCCATCTCGCCGGTCTCCAGGGTCCGCAGGAGCTTGGCTTGTTGATCGAGGGGGACGTTGGCGATCTCGTCGAGAAAGAGGGTTGCGCCGTCGGCCATCTCGAAACGTCCGACTCGTTCGCCCTTGGCGTCGGTGAAGGCGCCCTTGACGTGACCGAAGAGTTCGCTGGCAAAGACTCCCTCCGGAAGACCGCCGATGTTGACGGTGATCAGCGGTCGGTCGGCTCGCGACGACACCGCGTGCAGCCGCCTCGCCACAACCTCCTTGCCGGTTCCGTGCTCGCCGGTGATGAGGATGTTGGCGTCGGACGGACCGACCTTGGCGATGAGCTCGAGCATCGGGTTTCATGGCCTCGGATGTGGCGATCAGATCGGGCGTCTCGCGAGTCAGCAGCGTGGCATTCTCGGCCTCGAGACGACGGCCGCGGCGCAGCGCCCGACTCAGGGCGACCTGGTTGCGGAGGATTGAGAGCAGCCGATCGTTGTCCCAGGGTTTTTCGATGAAGTCACGCGCGCCGAGCCGAATTGCCTGGACCGCGATCTCGACGCTGCTCCAGGCCGTCATCACGACCACCGGAAGCGTGCTGTCGAGGGCCTGCAGATTTGAAACCAGATCGAGGCCCTCAGCCCCCGAGGTCATATCCCGCGAGTAGTTGAGATCGACGAGGGCCGCGTCGAAGTCCCGGTCCTGAGCAGCCGCGACGGCGCTCGCCGGGGAATCGGCGGTTTCGATGGTGTATCCCTCGGTCTTGAGCAGCAGGCGCAGCGACTCCAGGACATCGGGCTGATCATCGGCGATGAGGATGCGCGGAGGTCTTCCAGTCGTGGTCACGGCGGCCTCAGGATACCCCACGATTCTCGAACTACTCATCTCGAAGTGCGATGACGGGATCGATGCCGGCCGCCTTCATCGCCGGGACCAGGCTCGCCAGAAGACCGACCGCGAACATCCCGGCAGCCACGATGATGTAGGCCACAGGGTCAAAGGCGGAGATCTCGAAGAGGAGGCCTCGGAGCCACCAGCTCAGGAGCCATGAGATCAGGCCCCCGGCCAAGACCCCGAGCAGGACCAACGCCGCGCTTCTCTGAAGAGATGGTGCGCAGGATCGAGCGTGCCTCCGCCCCGAGGGCCATTCGCACCCCGATCTCCTGTGTTCTGCGCCCGACCGTGAACGACATCACGCCATAGAGGCCGCCCAGCGCCAGCACCAGGGCGATGAGACCGAATCCCACCAGGAGATTCGTCAGACTGTCGAGGGATCGGGTGTTGCGGGCCACGATGGCGTCCATGGTGTCGATCTGGTAGATCGCGAGGTCCGGCCCCACCCTCCAGATCGCCTTCTGGACCTCCGCGGTCATCGATGCCGGATCACCTTTTGTCCGCACCACAAACGTCATGGCGGGGCTGGGAAACTGGGCTTGGGCGTACAGGGTCTCGAATCGTGGTTCGGTATTCGAGCGATGTCTGGCGGTGGTCGCCCATCACACCGACAACCTCCATCCACGGATTATCGGAATCCGGCTGGCCGAATTTGACGCGTTTGCCGATGGCGCTTTCGTCCGGGCCAGAAGTGGCGCGCCATCATGTGGTTGATGATGATGACCGGGGCGGTGTCGGCGCGGTCGAAGTCGGTGATGTCCCGGCCCTCGAGCAGCGGGATGCCGATGGTGCTCAGGTGTCCGGGAGTGACGGCCTCGTTGCCGACAAAGAAGTGTGTCGGCGACGTCCGTAATGGGATGGTCCTCGACACTCATGCCCGAGTTGCTGTTGCTCCCGAGGAGTGGGAGCATCGATGTGGCTGAGACGGATTGCACGCCGGGTAGGGCGGCGATCTCGCTGACGACGCGTTCGGAAGAACGTGTTCTGCTCGGCCTCCGATGGGTAGCGCTCGCTCGGGAAGCCCGACCCGCATGGTGAGGAGGTTGTCGGTGTCGAAACCGGGATCAACGGCCTTCAGAGCCATCAGGCTCCGGATCATCAATACCGCGCTGATCATGAGCGCGAGGGCGAGACCGACCTGACCGATCACCAGAAGATCGCGGCGGAGTCGCTCCCGCCGGGTTCCGAGCACGGTCCGGGCGTTCGAACGGATGATGTCGGCAAACCGGGATCGGGACGCACGCAGCGCCACCGGCAGACCGAAACCCACGCTGGTCAGGCCGAGCACCAGAAGGGTGAAGCTGAGAGCTCGACCGTCGACTCCCGGTTCGCCGAGAAAACGCATGGTCGACTGCAGGCTCGCGGTGAGGATATCGACGCTCCAGAAGGCGATGACGATTCCGAGGAGTCCTCCGCCGACCGCCAGAAGGGCCGATTCGATCATCAACTGCCGCAGGAGCCGGCCCGGACCGGCGCCCGAGGGCGGTGCGAACGGCAAACTCCCGCTCACGGCTTACGGCGGTGGTGAGAAGGAGATTGGCAATATTCACGCAGGCGATGAGCAGGACGAAACCAACCGCTGCGCAAAGAACGAAGAGCACTGGTCGCGTCCTGCTGCCGAGGAGATACTCGGTCAGCGGATCGACCCGGGCGGTGTGGCCGCGGTTGGCCTCGGGATAGGCCTCGGCGAGGCCTTCGGCGATGGTCTTCAGCTCACGATCCGCATCGGCAGCGCTCACCCCGGCGCGCAACCTGGCGATCGCGAGCGTAGTGGCGATTGGCCGCGGTCCTCCGCCACCTCGCCGTAGGTGAACGGCATCCAGATGTCGAATCGACCCATGGCCGCCTCGACTTCGGTCGGCAGAACGCCGATCACCTCGTGCGGGACATCGTCGATCGCGCATCACGCTGCCGACGACATCGGGTTTGGCGGCGAAACGCTCGCGCCACACCTTATCCGACAACAGAACGATGCGGGTTGCGTCGGGATGATCGTAGGTGGCGTCGTAGGTTCCCGCCGAGGGTCGGTTGGACCCGAAGGAGCTCGCAGCACGCCCGAGGAGGCGCGGATGGCCCGGAACCGGTCGGGGTGTTCCTCGCCCCTGACGTTGACCGCCTCATAGCCGAAGATCCCGGTGGCTTCGAACGACGAGCTCTGTTCGCTCCAGTCTCTGAAGTTGGGAACCGAGATGGTCATTCGGTCCCAACCCGCCGCCGGCTTGGATGCGAAGAGCCGTACCAGCCGGTCGGGTTCCTCGAACGGTGGGGGCGAGAGAAGCGTCGCGTCGACGACGCTGAACACGGCCGTACTTGCACCGATCCCGAGACCGAGGGTGAGGAGCGAAATCACGGTCACCGTCGGGTGCCGAAGCAACATTCGGAGGCCGAATCGGAGGTCTTTCGCCAGATCCTTCATCGCCATGACTCCCTATTCGTAACTCGGCGGTTCAGACCGCAGCTTCCTGAAACTCCGGGTCCGTCTCATCCACGACCTGACCGTCGAAGAGGTGGATGGTTCGTTCGGCGTACTTCAGATAGCGGGGGTCGTGGGTCACCATGCAGATGGTCGCGCCGCCGGCGTGGAGCTCGTTGAGCAGGCTCATGACCTGCTCACCGCTGCGCGAGTCGAGGTTGCCGGTCGGCTCGTCCGCGAGCAGGATCAAGGGTTGGCCGACCAGGGCGCGGGCGACGGCCACGCGCTGCTGCTGGCCGCCCGAGAGCTGCGACGGATAGTGGTTGAGCCGGTGCTCCATTCCCACCCGTTCGAGGGCCTCGCGGACCATGGTCTTGCGGGTCGATGCCGGGGTCGTGCGATAGACCAGCGGGAGTTCGACGTTTTCGAAGACCGTGAGATCACCGATCAGGTTGAAGCTCTGGAAGATGAAACCGATCGCCTTGTTTCTCAACTGGGCCCGTTCGCGGACGGTCAGATCCTGCGACGGGTGACCGTTGAGCTCGTAGGTCCCCTCGGTCGGCGTGTCGAGCAGACCCATGATCGAGAGGAGGGTCGATTTCCCGCCCCCCGAAGGGCCGGCGATGGTGATGAAAGCACCCGGTTGAATATCCAGGTGGACCCCGGAAAGGGCGTGGGTTTCGACCTCGTCGGTGAGAAAGATCTTCTGGACATTGGCCATGTGGATGAGAGGGGTGTTGGTATCAGTCAAGGTCTGACTCCTTCAATTAGCGCAACCGGATTCGTTCGTTGTCGTCCCAGCGCGAGGTGTCCGAGAGGATCACCTGATCGCCCTCGTCGAGACCATCGACGATCTCTATCGCATCGACCGACGAGCTGCCGAGTTTGACGCTGACCCGAAGCGCGTGCTTGTCGTCCGCCTCGAGCCGGTACAGCCCGATGGTCGCGTTCTCTTGGCTCTGCACCGGTCGACCGACATAGAGCACGTCGGTCAGCAGCTCGATCTGGATGGCGCCGTCAACAGCCATGTCGGGACGTGCTCCCTCGGGCAGGGCGCCGTCGAGACGGACCTCGACCATGACGGAGCCTTCCTGAACGGATGGGTCGATGCGGGTCACCGTCCCATCGACGATTCCGTTGCGGGTGTCGACGCTGACGGTCTGCCCCGGACGGACATCGCGGGCTCGGGTCGCCGGGACTCTCAGTTCGGCCTGGAGGTGGGTCGGCTCGGCCACTCTGGCGAGCATGGTGCCGGCGGCGACCTGCTGGCCGATCTCCACCGGGACCTCCTGCACCACGCCGGCGATTCCGGCGCGAACCGCAAGTGCATCCAGCTGATCGGCTCGCAGCCGGTAGAGCGCCCGGTGCTGTTCGACCTCGGCTTCTTTCGCCGCGAGGAACGCCCGATTGGCTTTTGGGTTCATTTCCAGTCGTTGGGCCTCGATCTCCTGCCGCGTCGCCAGCGCCTGAGCCATCGCCTCCGACGAGCGAAGGGTGATCTCCGAGACCAGGCCCTTTTCGTTGAGTTCGCGATTGGCCTCGGCCTCGAGGGCGACCCGGGTGTATTCGGCGTCGAGCTCGGCGACGCGGGCGCGCTGGTCGAGCTCCGAAGAAACGAGGGTCATCCGGAGGCTCTCGAGCTCGGCCTCGGCCCGCAGAAGAGCATTCTCGGCATCGATGGCCGAGCGCGTGACCTCGGGATTGGAGAGTTCGAGGATGACCCCGTCGGCTTCGACGCGGTGACCGGGTTTGACATGGACGACTTCGACCCGACCGGTGGTCTGGGCCTGGATCCAACGCAGACTCTCGGGCACCAGCGTGCCGTGGCCGCGGACCTGGCGCTCGAAGCTCCCACGCTCGACCGTGCCGATCCAGACGGTGTCTCGGTCAACCGCCGGTGCGGCTGGATCGAGGCCGGCCAGGGCCACGGTCACCGCCGCGACCGCGACGACTCCGGCCGCGATCATCAGCCACCTGTTGCGGCGTTTCTTCTCGACGATCCCTTTTCGAAGAATATCCATCATCAACCTCTCACCGGTTGATACCGCAATCCACGTGCCAGCTCTGAATGGGCCTTTAAACAGTGTGTGACAGCGGAATCTTCCGTCCACTCGTGGGCGATGACTGTCCGGAATCGGACACGAGTCTATTCCGCCTTCAGTGCCTCGACGGGATTCACCCGGGTCGCCCGGAGCACCGGGACGGTGATGGCAGCGGCGGTCACGACGAGCATGGCTCCAACCGCTGCGACCACGTAGACGGGACTGATGGGGCTGACCCCAAAAACCATGCTTCGAGTCAAGGCCGATGCGGCAAAGCTCCCGAGAAGACCGAGGATCAACCCGGTCCAAAGAGACGGGCGGACCGGCGGAGGAAGTGGCGAAGCACCAGCGCTTTGTCGGCGCCGAGGGCCATGCGCACACCGATCTCATGGATGCGTTGTGAGACGGAATACGACATCACGCCATAGGTACCGGCAACGATCAGAACAAGCGCCGTCGCAGCGAAGAGCGTCATCAGCAGCATTGCGAAGCGACGCCGGCCGGTGCTCTGGTGGAGGATTTCCGCCATGGTAGTCGTTTCGGCCACCGGGATCTGGGGGTCGATTCGACGAACCGTTTCGCGGATCGCGGTGGACAGCAGGCTCGGATCACCATCCGCCCGCACCACAAGATGCGCCCACTGCGGCCCCCAGACTTCGCTGGTGTATGGAAAATACATTTCGGGAAGCGGCGGGTACTCGGCGCCCCACTGCATGACATCCTCGACGACGCCGACAACCCGCGCCCGGTAGCCCTCGACGGCACTCCGCGGCCGCACGAGCTGACCCAGGGGATTTTCGCCGGGCCACATCTTCTCCGCCATGGTCCGATTGATGATCAGCGGCAACTCGACCGGTGAAATCTCGAGCCCGGCCGCGACACTCGACGCATCGAGATCGGAGGAGCCGAAGGTCCGTCCGGCCAGCAAGGGGATTCCCATCGCCTCGTGATAGCCCTCGTCGACAAACGAGTGCTCGACCAGGTTCCCGGTCCCGTGTCGAGGGATCAAAAACCTCGTCCTTGACGAGGACGTCCCCGTTCGAACCCCCTCTCAAGGGCAGCTTGTTCGTGAGTCCGGCCTGAGCGACGCCGGGAAGACCTCGAACCTGGGTCAGAAGCTCTTCGTAGAACTCCCTTCGCTGGTGGGGCTCTTCATATTTCGGACCGCTCAGCGAGATCCCGGCCACCAACACCTCTTCGGTATTGAAGTTCATCTCCTGGGACACGACGTTGGAGTAGCTGACGATCAGGACAACCGCCGCGTTCACCAGCATGAGGCCGATGGCGATCTGCACGGCGACGAGCACTCCCAGAAACCGGTTGAGCCCGCGGCCGCCGCCGCGCCCGAGCAGACCCTCCCGCAGGACGGTGGCGATCTCGGTGCGTGCGGCGAACAACGCCGGCGCCAGACCGGAAAGCAGACCGGCGGCGACGGTCGTCAAGGCGGCAAAAACCAGAACCGGCGTGTCGACCTCGATGCCTCGCGACCCGAGGGACGTTGTTGGGCAGGATCGCAACGAGGGCGTCCGACACCCCAGGCGGCGAGGGCCAGCACCGGCAACGCCGCCGAAGAGCGATTGGATCAGGCTCTCGGTCAGCAGCTGGCGAAAAAGACGTTTGCGGTCGGCACCGACCGAGCTTCGAATCGCGATTTCGGGAGTCCTCTGCGCGCCCCGGGCGAGGAGCATGCTGGCGATGTTCGCGCAGGCGATGAGCAACACCAGACCGACGACCATCAGCAGGAAGCTCATGGTGTTCTGGACCCTGCCCAGGGTTCGTTTCATCATCGGCTCGGCCCACATGCCAGTGTGGGCGTTGGTGTCCGGGTACGCGGCGGCCAGGTGGGCCGCGATCGCCTGGAGCTCGACGTTGGCCTCGGCCACCGTCACCCCATCCGCCAGTCGTCCCACTCCGCCGAACGAGTGCCACGAGCGATCGGAGTCGTCGCGAGGAAGAACCAGCGGGGCCCAGAGCTGGCTGGTGTCGCGGCCGCCCCACGGGGTTGGAAATTCGAACTCGTCGGGCATGACGCCGACGATCTCGTACGGCACACCGTTGACGTGGATCGTCCTTCCGACGACATCGGGTTCACCGCCGAACTGACCCTGCCACAGTCTGTGACTGAGGACGACCACATGGTTGTTGCCGTCGGATTCCTCGTCGTCGATGAAGAAGCGACCATGGAGGGGCGGCACGCCGAGCGCTCGGAACAGGCTCGCCGTACACGCCGCACCGTGGAGTCTGATCGGCTCGCCGTCTCCGGCGACGTTGAACCATCGGTCGGTCAAAACACCGAACTCCATGCAGAGTCGAGCTCTGCCTTCGAACGTCGATATAGTCGAGGCCGGAGAACGGCTGGTAGGACATCGAATCATCCTGCATTTCCCACACCGCCACGAGCCGTTCCGGTTCCGGGTAGGGGAGTTCGCGAAGAACGACGCCCTTGAGCACCGAGAAGATCGCCGTGCTGCCGCCGATGCCGATGGCCAGGGTCAGCGCCACAAGCACCGAGAACCCGGGTCTGCGGGCCATCTGTCTCAATGCAAATCGAACATCCTGGCGAGTTGTGTCGACGAACTGCGCGAGTTTCTTCGCCAGGGGTTGTGTCGCCACCAGTTTGCCTCCGAGCTCAAACGTTCCTCGGCACTCGCGATCGCGCCGAGTCAGCTTCTGAGATGCGCGTTCGAGGCAATTGGTTGCAATGGACTCATTCTTTGCCGTGCCGACGGTTCCGCCGGAGTCCAGACCACAGGTCAGAACTTCCAGGAATTTCGGGCTTTTCTGGCAGCTCAGCCGGTGGCGGACAGGAGGGTGTCCGGAGTCACCCTGGCGCAGAGGGTGAGGCTCCGAGAATCGTGTTCGACGACTTCCGAGCCGAGAGCCGTTGCAGAGGTGTCAGAATTCGTCGTCGTGGTCGGATCTCCGGGGGCGGTGTTTCTTGTCCGCCGGCTTTCGGCCGCGAGTGCCGCGTTCGAGGCGCCACTCTGAAGTTTCGTCGACATCGAGGTCCTCGGCGAGACTCGGGCGAGGTTTTTGCTTGCCCTTCGGTACGACCTCGGGATGCTCGTCGTCGTCGATCCAGTCGTCCAACTGCTTGACCATCATCTTCTCCCACCCGGATTATATATTTGCGTGATCGATATATGCATGTCCGGCTCGGTTGTGACGGGTCGAAGGGGTTCCGATTCCTCTCCACCACGGACAATCCCTGCTACGATATCGCCGCTCGAGTCGATGGATGGAGGAACCATGATTTTGAGAAAGATGTTCATTTTTGTTGGGTTTATTTTGCTTCTCGGCTGTGGTGGTCCAGGGAGCCGACCAGCCGGCAACCGATGTCAACCCGTTCTTTGTGGCGTACGACACGCCGTTTGACGTTCAGCCCTTCGATCGGATCGACGAGGCACATTTCGTCCCCGCGTTCGAAAAGGGGATGGAAGAGCAGAACGCCGAGGTCGCCGCCATCGTCGAAAACCCGGAGCCGCCGACGTTTGACAACACCATTGTGGCGCTCGACCAGTCGGGTGAGCTGCTCGACGAAGTGTCGCGTGTCTTTTTCGCCCTGAGCGGGTCGAATACCAACGACGAACTCCAGGGGATTCAGAAAGAGATCTCCCCGCGGTTGGCGGCTCACAAAGACGAGATCCAGCTCAATCCGGGGCTCTTTGCGCGGGTGAAGACCGTTTACGACGAGCGCGAGTCTCTCGACCTCGATGCCGAGCAGTTGTTTCTGCTGGAAAACCTCTACAAACGCTATGTCCGCGAAGGTGCCCTGTTGAACGATGCGGATCAGACCAGGCTCAAGGAGATCAACCAGCGGCTGTCGGCCCTCAGGGTGGAGTTCAGCAGCAATCTCCTCGCCGAGACCAACGCCTTCAAGCTCGTGGTCGAGGACGAGGCCGATCTCGCCGGATTGCCGTCCGGTGTGATCGAAACAGCAGCCGGAACCGCGCAGCGAGAGGGCCTCGAGAATGCCTGGGTTTTCACCACCCACAAGCCCAGCATGCTGCCTTTCCTGACCTATGCGGAGAATCGCGATCTGAGGGAGCAGTTATTTACTGCCTATACGATCCGCGGCAACCAGGAAAACGAGTATGACAACAAAGCGATCATGGCGGAGATCGTCAACCTGCGGGTCGAAAAGGCGCAGCTTCTGGGATATGAAACATTTGCCCACTACACCCTGGAGCCGCGGATGGCGGGCACTCCAGAAGGAGTCTATGGTCTGCTCGACCAGCTTTGGGCCGCGTCGCTGCCGGTGGCCAAGCGCGAGGTGGCCGAAATGCAGGCCATCATCAACAGCGAGGGCGGCGGCTTCGAGCTCGCCCCGTGGGATTGGTGGTTCTACGCCGAAAAGGTGCGCAAGGCCAAGTACGACCTTGACGACAACGAGCTTCGGCCATACTTCGAACTCAACAATGTGCGCGACGGTGTCTTTTACGTTTCGAATCAGCTCTACGGGCTGACTTTCGTCGAGCTGGAGGAGATGCCCAAACCGCACCCCGACGCCCAGGTTTTCGAGGTTTTCGAGGCCGATGGTTCGCACGCCGCCGTGATTTATATGGACTACCACCCACGTGCCAGCAAGCGGGGCGGCGCCTGGTGCGGTCGTTTCCGCAGCCAGAATCGCTCGGCCGGCGTCGAGGTCGATCCGGTCATCAACCTGGTCTGCAATTTCACTACGGCGACCGAGGACACGCCGGCGCTGCTCAGCCTCGATGAGGTCGAGACGCTCTTCCACGAGTTCGGTCATGCCCTCGACGGGATCCTGGCGAATGTGACCTACCGAACCGGTGTCCGGTCACCCGATTTCGGTGAGCTGCCGAGCCAGATCATGGAGCACTGGGCCATGAACCCCGAGGTGCTCAAGGTCTACGCGCGCCACTATCAGACCGGCGAACCGATCCCAGACGAGCTCATTGCCAAGATCGAGAAATCGAGCACCTTCAACCAGGGCTTCATCCAGGTCGAGTATCTTGCGGCCAGCCTCCTCGACATGGAGTACCACACACTGACCGAGCCCACCGAGATCGACATCAATGCGTTCGAGGATGCCTATTTCACCGAAATCGGTCTGATTCCAGAGATCGTCTCGCGCTACCGCACCACCTACTTCGCACACATCACCGGTGGGTATGCAGCCGGGTACTACGGCTACACCTGGTCAGGGGTCCTCGATCACGATGCGTTTGCGGCCTTCGAAGAAACCAGCCTCTTCGACCAGGAAACGGCAAACCGATTCAGGACCGAGATCCTCGAGGTCAGCGGCTCGAAGGACTATATGGACATGTGGGTCGCCTTCCGAGGCCGTGAGCCGGAGATCGAGCCACTGTTGAGGAACCTGGGTCTTCAATAGGCCACTCGCTCTGAAAAACAAAAACAGGCGCCACATGGCGCCTGTTTTTGTTTGGTCAGGCTTCAGGACCTCGGAATGTTCGCAGTGGTCCACTTTCTAAGGTTCTAAAGCCCGACACCATTTAGAGCTTAATAGAGTGCCTGGCACCGTTTTTTCTGGCACCTTCTTCGTTTTCAGAGCGAGATGAGTTTTCTGCGGGAATTCTGCGGTGGGGTGCGCTGAGCCGTGCTCGTTACGAAATCAGCAGCACAATGCCCGAAAATGCGACGACGGTGCCGACCAGGGCGCGAAGGGAGACGTGCTCCTTGTGGATGAAGACTGCGAACGGAATGAGGGTGACCGGGGTCAGGGCCATGATGGTGGAAGCCACTCCGGCAGACGTGTAGTGCAGCGCCGCCAGAGACAGGACGACGCCGAGATAGGGACCGAGGAAGGCGCCGGCGGTGGTATATGCCCACGCCTTCCCGTCGTGGCGAGAGCTCCACATCTTCGTCCACCATCCGAGGATGATGAAGATCACGATCATACCCAGAGTTCCTGCGATCACTCGGATGTAGGTTGCGGCGACCGGATCGAGCATCCCTTCGCCGGTCTGCATACCCACCTTGCTGAGAATGTACCCGATAGCCTGGCCGAGCATCCCGAGGAAGGCCATCAGAACCCCGTGCGGAGTGATTTGCTTGAGAATTCGGTTTTTTGGGGCTGTCGTTTTGGTGGATCCGTTGCCGTTTCGTTCGAGAATCACCATGGCCACTCCGCACAGAGTGACCGCGATGCCCAGCCATTGTGTTGGTCGGTAAATCTCTCCCAAGAACCCCCAGCCGATCAAGGCAGTCACCGGAGCCGAGAGAGACATGACCAACATTGAGATTCGCGGTCCGATCTCGACAAATGCCTTGAACAGGAACATGTCTCCGAGAGCAAAACCGATCACACCGGATAAGGCCAACCAACCCCAGTTGCGGAGTGGAAAGTCCAGGGGGATCAGTTGGCCCTTGGTGATCAGAAGCGTCAGGCAGAGAAAGACGGCCGCCAAGACGAGCCGCACGAGGTTCACGGTGACCGAGCCGACTCGTTTGCCGGCGGCCTCGAAGAACTGCGAACCGACCGTCCAGCAGAGTACGGTCATGAAGGCGATGATCTCGCCTGTGAAATTCGTCAATGTTCAGAGTCTCGTTTCTCGTTCCTGGTTGCTTGCGACTCATCCGGTTCGACGAGCGGCGAGCAACGAGCAACGAGATACTACTCCTTCAGCGCAGCCAGGGCCTCATCGACCATCTTCACCAGCCTGTCACGGTCATAGGTGTAGGGCTGGCGTTCGTTGAGCTCGACCATCTCCTGGATCGCCTTGGCGATAGTGATTTCGGCCTGACGCTCGTATGGGACCACCATGTACCGCATCTTCGGGTTCTCGTCGAAAAGGGCGTGGTGAACGGCTTGGGCGACCTCGTCGGGGTCTTTCTGGTCGTCGGCTTCGCCGACCCGCGCCATCATTCGGTCCATCTCCTCTTTGTAGGCGGACGATGAGTAGTCGGAGTCCTGAGCGTCCATCCGCTTCTTCAGGCTCTCGCCGATCTTCGATTTGTAGTTGCCGGGCTCGACGATGCTGACCCTGACGTCGAAGCGCTCCATCTCCCGCGCCAGCGAGTCGGCATAGGCCTCCATGGCGTGCTTGGTCATGGAGTAGGGCCCGAAGAGGGTGCCGGAGAGGATGCCCGAGATCGAGCCGATGGTGGTGATCCGTCCTTTGGACTCGATGATCAGGGGAGCGAAGGCCTTGGTCACGCGGTAGGGGCCGAAGACGTTGACGTCCATTTGGAACTGGAGGTCGTCCTCGTCGACCTCGATGAGGGGAGCGACGATGGCGACCCCGGCGTTGTTGACAAGCCCGTAGAGACCCCGTTTGTCCTTGGAGATGCGCTTGACCGCGGCGTCGATCTCTTCCTGAACGGTGACATCGAGGCGGACGGAGGTGACGTTTTCCATGGCGTCGAGCATCTTGAGATCGGCTTCCTTTCGAGCTCCGGCCCAGACGTGGACCCCGTGCTCGGCCAGGACTTCGGTGATCTTGAGGCCGATTCCGCTGCTGGCGCCGGTCACCAACACGGATTTCTGAGCGGCCGCCGCCGCCTCAGCTTCGCCGGCCGAGCTCGGAGACGCAGAACCCGTCACACCCATCAACATCGTCAAAATCGCTATCGACACCATGGCACTCCGGATGATTTTCATGCATTTTCCCCATCTTTGTATTAGATACTGAGTCGCAATTGCCTAATGCTACCACAGCAGATGATGCCCGTCGGGCAAGGCGGAACAGAAAATCGGCCCCCTCCCGAGGTGGGGGGGGCCGATGCCGTGTCGAAGAGACAATGATCGCTGAGGTCTACTCGTCGACGGGATCTGCGTTGCCGCCGCTGGGTCTCCATCCGCGATCGGCGACCATGACCTCGATGTATCCCCAAAGGGGTTCTCCCGATTTCGTCATGGCGACGAATTTGAAGGTGTTGTAGTCGTTGAGGACGAGGCCGTCGATCGCCTTGATGTCTTCCATCAGGAACTTGGCGACGAAGTATCCACGACTGCTCGCCTTCCACGATTGGATTGGGACATCGCGGAGATAGACTGTGTAGACATCGACGTCCGAGTACGGGACTTCAGTGTGGACGGTGACGACCCTGCCGTTGCTTTGGAGGTTGAGGGTCTTCGGGGCGACCTCGATGAAAATTTCAGCGGCGGAGACCGGGAGTGCGACGCCGACGATCAAGATCAAAGCCGTGATCCAGGGTGCGGTCCGTTGAATGGGTCGAAGTTGGGTGGTTGTCATGATGGGCCTCCTTTTCTGTCTTGGTCGGTGATACTGCATAAGTAATGCCAATCGACCGAATTTGCTCGAACTACATATTTGGTAGTTACTTAAGGTTCATATCCACGCGAGAATGACCGTCGATTTCGGAGATGGTAGTTTCTGTTGGCCCCGGCCACTGTGTCGAATCGACACAGGGTGTGAACCCGGCGCCGATCTCAGCAGGATGTTCCTGTCGAAAGACAACACGGGCGCCTATGGTGGCGCCCGTGTCGGTTCGGTCGGGTCAATCAAACTTTTCCGGAGGCGACCAACCGCAATGCAGCGACCAACTCGTCGATCTGATCTTCGTCGTTGAAAACCGAAAGTGAGATCCGGAGGCCGTTGAGCGTGTGGGTTGTCATGGGCCGACAGTCGATGTGCTGAGTCTCGGCGAGCAGGGAGGCCGCTTTTCGAACATTGTGTCCGACCACCTCCACGGTCTGGATCCCGGCCGAAAGGCTGTCGTCCACCGGGGTTTTGATTTCGAAAGCCGGGTCGTCATCGAGGTGGGCCCGAAACCGCCGTTTGAGCTCGAGGATCCGGGCCGACCTCCGGTGGGGCCCGAGGAGTTGCTGGAAGTCGAAGGCGACTCCGAGACCGAGGACTTCGGGCAGATTGCGGGTGTTGTAGTTTTCGAGCCGGCGGATCGACTCGTCCTCCCAACCGTGGGCGACGATGAGCGGGCGCAGCTGTAGCTGGGACTCCTGACGGGCGTAGAAGATCCCGACACCCTTGGGAGAGAAGAGCCACTTGTGGGCCGATGCGGCGTAGAAGTCACATCCGAGGTCGTCGAGATCGACATCGATGTGGCCGGGCGCCTGGGCGCCGTCGACGGCGACGAGGATGCCGTGTTCACGGGCGAGGGCGGAGACCTCTTTGACCGGGAGGATCATGCCGTTGGTGTTGACCACGTGGCACATGGAGATGACCCGGGTCCGGGGGGTGATGGCGCGGCGGTAGACCTCGACGATCTCCTCGGGGTCGGCGGGAAGCAAGGGCAGCGTCGGCCGGACGAGCCGGACACCCTTTGGAACCTGCCAGTACTCCCACGGAATGGTGCCGGAGTAGTGCTCGTGGTCGGCAACAATGATCTCGTCACCGGCTTTGAGATCGAGGCTGAACGCCACCAGATTCATGCCCTCGGTGGTGTTGTGGATGAGGGCGATCTCCTCCTGTGAGGCGCCGAGTAGATCCGCGGCCTTGGTCCTCACTGCCTCGAATTCATCCTTCCAGCCGCCCCACATCCATCGTGATGGAAATGCATCGAGCTTGCGGCGGTAGTGTTCGGTTGCGTCGGCCACGAGAGCCGGCGACGGTCCGAGGGAAGCGTTGTTGAAGTAGAGCAGGCCGGGGTCGAGGCGAAACTGTTTCTGGACAAGCCGCCAGAACGCGAGGTTATCCGCCGCGGTCGCGAGCTCATCGGCGATCGCGTTCCTCGTGGCCGTTCCAAGGCTCGCCGCCAGCGCGCCAGCGCTGAGCGCGCCCACGGTCGAAGTAACGAATCCGCGTCGTGTGGTTTCGGTCATGGCTTCCCCCTGTTCTGTGATCCTACCCCGGCGAGAGGGATTGGTGAGTGCAGCGAGGGGAGACCGAAGATCCGAGGCGCTCAGGGCCTTCGGCTCGTCGATCCGTGGGACCGGGCCGCTACCAGGGTTGAATCGCAAAGAGCGCCAAGTTCGCCATCGCAAAGGGCGCGAAGCCATCGCAATTGAGAGTGGGTACCGCGTGCTTGTGGGTCGACTCGGTACCATGGAGGGAAACCGCTCGTGAACGAGAGATTCGGGCATGTGCGGGCCACGGCTTTCAAGAACGAATGCCACTCATGGCACCGGGACGACTCTCAAGGACCGCGTTGCCAAGTCAAACATGCGATGTCTTGGCGCCCTTTGCGATGGATGGACTTTGCGTCCTTTGCGATTTAACTCAAAAATATTGCTTTCGAGATCTCCTGATCGATGAGCCGCAGGCCACGAAACCGCTGATGAACCGATGCTGCCTGAGCGCTCAGGTGAACCGTGACACGCGCCCCTTCTTGCTGGTGAGGAACGAGCACATGGCCGGAACGACGAAGAGGGTCACGAAGGTGCCGATGACGACGCCGGTGGTGGCCGCGGCACCGGTGGCGAGCCCGCCGCAGGACACGTGATCCGGCGTTCCAAGAGGAGGGCTGAAGCGACCGCGAGCACGCCCGTGGCTAGACCGGCGACGATGTCGGTGACCCAGTGTATTCCGAGCACCAGCGTGGAGAGCATCACCAGGAGCCCGAGCCACAGCGCGACCCACCGATACCTGAGCCGTTCAACGAAACAAAGACCAACGATCACCGTTGTCAACGACACATGAAAGCTGGGGAAGCAGTTGTTGAGGCCGGAGATCGGCCGGAAGATCTCGATGAGCCACGGAGCCCAGAGATCCGACAACAGGATGGCGCCGGAGTCGGGCCACGCCCAGCGCTCCGGAACCGGAAAGAAGAGGAAGAAGGGCAGACTGACCGCGTAGGTCATCGCGATACTCGAAGCGAACAGACGGAATGGTGCCTGGTTCGGTCTCATCGCGAGAGCGACACCGGTGAACACAACCAGAGCGAGTAAGAGGAAGAAATAGGCGATCGAGTAGCCGTAGACCACCACCGGGGAAACGGTATCCCAAGCTGAAATGACCGCTGATCCTTCCCACCAATGAGAAGCGCGAGCGAGTTGGGACTCCAGCTCCCGGCCGAATCCGTATTGATTCCGTAGAGTGGTTTCCACCATGGTCTCGATGAGGTTGATCAGGAAGATCGCAGTGAGGAGCAGGAGCGAGATTCGATGGCGCGACAGGAGCCGCTGAACTCGGCGCCGGGCGTTTGTGGAAATCAACGGCGATCCACTCCGACGTTCGACGAGATCCCGTTCTACCCTCACCGCCCCCGATGATCGCTGCAGGCGGAGAATCCTCAACTGTTCGTAGAGGCTTTCGGCGGACTGGAGTCGCGCGGCCGGGTCCTTTTCCAAACAGAGAGCGATGGCGAGACTGAGCTGTTCGGGAATGTCGTGGCGTTCCGAGGATACGGACCGGGGTTGTGAGTGGAGAATCGAGGCCATCAGGCCCGCAGAGGTCCGGCCGTGAAATGGCCGCTCACCGGTGAGCATCTCGTACAGAATGATGGCAAGTGAAAAGAGATCGGATCTTTGGTCGATCCCGCGCCCGATGACGTGTTCCGGAGACATGTAAGGGATGGTTCCTATCAACTTGTCATCTTGGGTCAGCCGTTCGTAGCCTGGACCCAATGGGGCAGTCTGCGGTGCGCCTTTCACGTCGTCATTGTGTGGATGGTCGATCACCCTTGCGAGCCCGAAATCGAGGACTTTCACGCCTCCGGATTGTGTGATCATGACGTTGTCGGGTTTGAGGTCGCGGTGCGTGATGCCGGCGGAGTGGGCAGCCGCCACGGCTCGGGTCAACTCCTCTGCGATCCGGAGAAATTCCTCGAACGGGAGCCCGCCGCGGGGAATGATCTCACGCAGGGTGCGGCCCTCGACGAACTCCATGGCGATAAAATGGACACCGTTGAACTCCTCGACACCATGGATGGTCACGATGTTCGAGTGGTTCATCGCCGCTACGGCTCTGGCCTCGAGGAGAAAGCGTCGGAGCCGATCTTCGTCGATCATCGACTCCGATGGCAGCACTTTGAGTGCGACATTGCGACCCAGCTTGGTGTCCTCGGCGAGAAAAATCTCGCCCATCGCACCCTTTCCGATCCGCTTCAAGATGCGGTAGTGAGCCAGTTTCTGGCCGATCACCGGTCCCTGGGCGGTCACGACGCCAACGTCTCCTCGTCGAATCTGAAATCGGCTCTCCTGCTTCGGCGGGCGGCCGTGACCGTCGCCACAGCGGCCAGCGCCAGGAGAACCACCAGTACCCCGGTAGCAATGCGGTGGAACGTGTTCGGCGGCTCCTGGCGAAGCTCGTACACCCTGAATGCGACGTTGCTCATGGGATCGAGGGTGATCGGGCCCTCGCCGGTGCGCAGAAAATCATCGATTTCGAGCTCGTGGACGAACATGCTCGATTTTCGGACTCGAGCCTTAAACATCGGTCCTGCACGAAAGCTGTTGCGCATGGGATCGAGCCAGGTGATTCGTTGCACCGGAAGTTCGGTGCCCGGCGCGAGAGCCAAGGTGGTGTCACGGATGACCATCGGTTGGCGGCCGCTATAGGGCCAGACGGAGCGAATGCGGTGCAATCGACCTTGCATCAGCGAGACGATGCGCCTGGTGAGGTCCTGCGCGTCGTGGAAGCTGATGGGAAACACCTGGTCGTCGATGTCGGTTCCTGGGAGTGTGCAGCGAAGTCTTGCGGCGCCGTCGTGAATTCGGTCGATGGTCCACCTGTAGTCGATGTGTTCGTGAAAATCCTGGTCGTAGAGCACGAACTCCATGCCTGAGAGGCGGACGGCGTGGCGGGCGGCATCGAGCATCTCAGGTGTGGCGGATCGAGAACCGCCGGCCGAAATGACGTCGACGGTGACCGGAGCCGCCTGCTCGCGGGCCAACCAGCGCAGCCGGGACAATGCGGTTCGAGCATCCGGGGTGTCGACGATATCGACCCAGTGTCTGAAGTCTCCGATCCCGATCTCGTCGTCGGCCATCTCGCGGATCTCCGATCGAACCTTCTCCTTGAACTCTGAGGGAGCCCACCTCGAACACACCAACAGGTCGTTGGGAACGGAAAAAGGCAGGGGGATGAAGACCACCTCGTGGCCGAGTGCAATGTCGGCGGGATTTCCGCCGCCATCTGTGAATCGAGCGCGAGTGCCGTCCCAGACCGCCGCGAGATCAGCCTCGCGGTTGGCGACCGCCCGGACCAGGGCGCTGCTGCTGTTCTCAGAGAGTTGCTCCACATCGAGCGCGATGATGGATTCGGTTGCCTCGGAGGCATGGAAGACGAGGTTGGAACGAAAGTGGAGTGTCGGCAGGAAAAAGCTCGAGGTGCTGAACAGGTTGTGGTGGATAAAGAGCAGCCGCTCTTTCGATTCGGAGATCAATGACACGACGTCGGCCGGGGTCGGATTGCGAGGCAGGCTCTCCTGACGGGCGACGTAATAGGCTCGGTAGGTGGAGCTGCCGGTCGCCGAACTGATGTAGGTCGCCAGGACCTCCAGATCGGCGCCGAGCATTTCCGACGCCACCAGCGCATAGGGGGTCGTGCGCGCCAGGTAGACTCCCTCATCACGCCCCCATGAAGCCAGCCGCTCGACCACCTGTGCGTATTCCAACTCCTCGGGAGCAAACGACAGGGAGACCCGTTGTTCCAGATACGTCCGGAGGCGTCGATCCGCTTCGCGGGTTTCGGTGTCGAGGGCAACGCCGACAAAGGCAACCCGCTCCTGGGCGTTGGCCGTCAAGGACGTCAGAGCCAGCAGCGCGAGGATCGAGAGAAGCGATGCTCGTTGCCTCGTAGGACCCGTTCGACTTGGTTTTTGCTCGATCATCTAGCTTCAGAATACACCGGTGCGATTCAGGATGTTCCGAATCAACTGTTCCACAGCTTCTGCGACGTCGGGCTAATCTTGGTATCCACTTTTTCCAGCAGGTACACGCAACGTCGTAACCGGTGTTCGCGGCGGGTTGTTTTGGCCACCGTGTCCCCCAGTTTGTGTTCGTACCGAGGCGAGAGGGACTGGTGAGCCCAGCGAGGGGAGATCGAAGATCCGAGGCGCTCAGGGCCTTCGGCTCGTCGATCCGTGGGACCGGGGCGCGACCAGGGTTGAATCGCAAAGAGCGCCAAGTTCGCCATCGCAAAGGGCGCGAAGCCATCGCAATTGAGAGTGGGTGCCGCGTGCTTGTGGGCCGACTCGGTGCCATGGAGGGAAACCGCTCGTGAACGAGAGATTCGGTCATGGACGGGCCACGGCTTTCAAGAACGAATGCCACTCATGGCACCGGGATGACTCTCAAGTGCCGCATTGCCAAGTCAAACATGCGATGTCTTGGCGTCCTTTGCGATTCAACCCTGCGATGGTTGTGATGTCCTCGCGTCCCTTGCTTCCTTGCGGTGGAAAGGCCGTGTCGGTCAGGTGAACCGTGAAACGCGGCCCTTCTTGCTGGTGAGGAAAGAGCACATGGCCGGGACGACGAAGAGGGTCAGCATCGTTCCGATGACCATCCCGCCGATGACCGCGACCCCCATGGGAATCCGGCTCTCGGCGCCGGCGCCGAGACCGAGCGCGATGGGCAGGATCCCGAGCACCGTCGAGAGGCTGGTCATGAGCACGGGTCGGAAGCGGGAGGTCGCACCCTCGATGATCGAGTCGGTGACCGACGCCCCGGCCGCCTTGCGTTGGTTGGCGAACTCGACGATGAGGATGCCGTTTTTGGTCACCAGCCCGATGAGCATGATCATCCCGATCTGGCTGAAGATGTTGAGGGTCTGGTTGAAGTACCACAGCGCGAGGAGCGCGCCGGCCAGGGCCAGCGGCACGGTGAACATGATGATGAACGGATCGCGGAAGCTCTCGAACTGGGCGGCCAGAACCAGGTAGACGAGGACCAGGGCCAGAAGGAAGACAAAGACGAGGCTGGTCGCGCTCTCGGCGAAGTCCCGCGATTCGCCGGCGAGGGTGGTGGAGAAGCTGTCGTCCAAGCACTTCCTCGGCGATGCGGTCCATGGCGTCGATGCCGTCGCCGATGGTCTTGCCGGGAACCAGGGCCGCCGAGACGGTGGCCGAGGCGTAGCGGTCGAAGCGGAAGATCTGCGGTGGGCTCGAGGTCTCGGTGACCGTGACGAGCTTGTCGAGCAGGACCGGCGGCCGGCCCGGAGCGGTGACATAGAGGTTGCGGAGATCGACGGTCTCGTTCCGTGATCCGCGCTCGACCTGGCCGATGACCTCGTACTGTTTGCCGTCCATGACGAAATAGCCGAGTCGCTGTTCGCTCAGCGCGAGCTGCATGGTGCTTGCGATTCGCAGGGCCGAGATTCCCTGATCCTGGGCCCGCTCGCGGTCGATGGCGACCCGGAGTTCGGGCTTGTCGAACTTGAGGTTGACATCGACAAAGTCGAAGGTCGGGTCGGCCTCGGCAGCGGCGAGGAAGGGCGGCAGGACCTCCTCGAGCTTCTCCATGTTGGGCGCCTGGATGACGTACTGGACCGGGAGGCCGCGACGGCGGCCGACGGCGATGGTCGGCGACTGCGAGAGGAAGGTCCGCGCCTCGGTGAGAAGGCGGATCTTCGGCGCGAGGGCTTTGACGATTTCGGCCTGGCTCCGCTCGCGATCCTCCGGGTCGAGAAGGGTGATGCGGCCAAAACCGGAATTCACCGACGACGCCGCGCCGAATCCGGGCGCGGTCACCGTGACCACGTTGTCGAGTTTCGGGCACCTCATCGATGATGAGGGCGTTGATCCGATCCATGAAGTGATCCATGTAGGCGAAGGTCGCCCCTTCGGGGCCTCGGGCGTTGATGCTGATGGAGCCGCGGTCTTCGAGCGGCGCCAGCTCGCGGGGCAGGATCTGGAGAAAGAGAGCGACCAGACCCATGCACACGATGACGATGGGCAGCGCCAGCCAGCGATGCCGCAGCATTCCGGTCAGGAGCTCCCGGTAGCCTGAGTTGAGAGCGGCGAAGAAGGGCTCGGTGGTGCGGTAGAGCCAGGGCTGACGCGCTCGTTTCTTGAGCAGCCGGCTCGAGAGCATGGGGGTCAGGGTCAGAGCGACAAAGGACGAGATGATCACCGCGCCGGCAAGGGTGACACCGAACTCGCGGAAGAGCCGGCCCACCAGCCCGCTGAGAAAGAGGATGGGCATGAAGACCGAGACCAGCGCCACCGTCGTCGCGACCACGGCGAAGAAGATCTCCCGCGTGCCTTCGACCCCGGCCTTCATGGGATCGAGCCCGCCCTCGATCTTGGAGTAGATCACCTCGACGACGACGATGGCGTCGTCGACGACCAGCCCGATGGCGAGCACCAGAGCGCAGCAGGGTGAGCACGTTGAGGGTGAAGCCGGCGAGATACATGACGAAGAACGAGCCGATGAGCGAAACCGGAATCACCAGGAGCGGGAATGAGGGTCGTCCGCCAGTCGCGGAGGAAGAGGAAGATGACCAGCATGACCAGGCAGAACGCGATGAAGATGGTCTGCTTGACCTCGGCAACCGACTTGCGGACATACCGGCTCGCGTCAAAGGCCCAGGCGACCTCGATATCGGGCGGCAGTCCCTCCTTGATGAGCTCGACCCGGCGGTAGAACTCATCGGTGATGGAGATGTAGTTGGCGCCCGGTTGGGGGCTGGCGACCACCAGGACCATGGGGACGCCGTTGCGTTTGAGGACGGTTCGTTCGTTGCGCGGGCCGAGTTCGGCGGTGCCGACGTCGCGAAAACGGATGATCCGGTCGCCCTCGCTGGCGAGGATCAGGTCGTTGAACTCCTCGGGGGTGTCGAGGCGGCTCATGGTCCGCACCGGGAGTTCGACATCGTCGCCCTCGATGCGGCCCGAAGGCAGCTCGACGTTCTCCCTCGCCACCGCGTCGCGGACATCCATGGGAGAGAGCCGGTAGGCGGCGAGCTTGTGGGGGTCGATCCACAGCCGCATGGCGTAGGTCTTCTCGCCCCAGATGTCGACGCTGGCGACGCTGGGGATGGTCTGCAGACGCTCGACGAACACCTCCTGGGCGATCCGGCTGAGTTCGAGCAGGTTGCGGCTGTCGCTGCGCACCGAGACCCCGACGATGGGTCGCGCATCGGCGTCCGCCTTGGACACGATGGGCGGATCGACATCGGGCGGGAGATTGCGCATGGCCCTGGAGACGTGGTCGCGGACATCGTTGGCGGCGCGTTCGAGATCGGTGCCGAGGGCGAACTCGGCCTGGATGGTGCTGCGGCCGTCGCGGCTGGTGGAGGTCAGGGTGCGGATCCCGTCGACGCCGTTGATGGACGCCTCGAGCGGTTCGGTGACCTGGGACTCGATGACATCGGCCGAGGCGCCGCGGTAGTTCGTGGAGACGGTGATGTTCGGGTGGGTCGAGGGAGGGAAACTCGCGGACGCCGAGGAAGGAGAATCCGAGCAGGCCGAAGAGCACGATGGTGATGGACAGCACGATGGCCAGCACCGGACGCCGGATGCTGAGGGTGTAGAGGGTCATTTCGCCTCGACGCCCCGGCGGTGGGCTCTTCGAGCTCGACCTCGAGCTCCGGCTGGAGCTGGAGGATGCCGCTGATGATGACCAGATCGCCCGTCATCGAGACCGCTGGTGATCTCGACCTCGCTGCTCATTGCGGATGCCGGTGGTGACGGTTCTGGGTTCGGCTCTGCCGTCGCGATAGACAAAGACCTTCTTGCCCCCGAGTTCGGGGATCACGGCGATGGCGGGCACGGTCAGCGCGTCGGCAACCGAGCGGATCGCGAGCTCGACGTTGGCGAAGGTGCCGGGGAGCAGGGCGCCGTCGGCGTTCGGGCACCGCGCCCGCATCCGCAGCGATCTGGATGCGGCGTCGACGTTCGGTTCGATGGCGTAGATGGTGCCGGGGAACGCGCGGTCGTTGCCCTCGACGGTGAATGTGATCTCATCGCCGATCTGCATCAGCGCCGAGTACCTCTCCGGGACCGAGAAGTCCAACTTGACCGGATCGAGATCGTGGAGCGAGGCGATGCGGGTCTGCGACGAGAGATAGCTGCCCGGGCTCACCCAGCGCAGACCGATGACGCCGCCGAAGGGCGCGCGGATCTCGGTCTTGAGCTGTGCGCCTCGATGAGCTGGAGTTCGGCGCGGAGGACGTTGAGCTCGCCGAGGGCGACATCGTAGGTCTCCGAGGAAATGACACCGTCATCGAGGAGTTGCTGCTGCCGCGCCTCGGCACGTTCGGCGAGCTCGACGCGGTAGACCGCCCGCTGTTTCTCGGCGAGGAGTTCGGAGTCGTCGATCTTGAGCAGAAGTGCGCCCTTGGCGACCCGGCGCCCTCGTCGAAGTGGATGGCGGCGATCTTGCCCGAGATTTCGGAGACGATCTCGACCGATTCGTTGGCGCGGACCGTGCCGATGGTGGCGAGGCGTTCGGCGAGATCAACCGGCGCGACCCGGTGGACCCTGACCTGAAGGGTGGGTTCGGATTTCTCGTCGGCCTCGGAGGCGGCGTTCTCGTTGAAGGGCATGATTTTGGGAACGGCGAGGGCCGCGACGACGCGAGGGCGATGGTGAGGGCGAGGCCCCATCGTGGAGAGTGAGCATGAGTTCTCCGGTCCGTCGGGAGCGGTGGACCAACCGCCCGACCGACCCATGGTTATACCACGGGGGCATGGTGCCCGACAGGGACTCGGGCCCGATCGCTGCGGTTCCCCTTTTTTGTAATCCGATCGTCGGCGCACAATGGAATCGCAAAGTCGCGAAGATCGCCTAGCCTCCGGAAAGTATCGCATTATTGACCCATGCCCTCTCTGATCCCAAACGCAGGTCCTAGTGGGATAATTGCGATGAGTCAAAGGGATCCCTTCGCGGCACCTTCGCGAGCCGGACGGCTTTGCGGTTTCATTGTGCCTCCAAGGTCGGATCGCTGCATCAGGAAGCCAACGATGGCCGTCGTTGGGTGGAGCCGCCGCTGATGAATACAGATCCGTCTTGTGGTCAGTCTCCTGTCGGGACCAGGGTCAGGGTGTGCACGGTCTCGCCGGGAAGGAACGGTGTGGGTTCGCCCTTGACCCAGGCCTCGTGGCCGGCGCGATAGTGCGGCGACATGGGGTGGCCGCTCTGGCCGCCGGGCATGTGGAAGTAGCCTTCGTCTTCGCGGCCGGGAGAGACCGCGAAGCGTTCGGATGCGCCGAACCGGGGCTCTGGACCCGCGGCATGATGCTGTCGCCGGGCAGCTGCTGGGGTCGATGTCCAGCCAGCCGGAGAGCTGGGGCACCGCCATGCTGATGGGGTGCTGGATCCTGACCGTGTTGCGCTCGCCCCAGGTCCAGAGCTCGGGATCGGGGCCGATCTCGGTTGAGAAGTACTCCATGGTGTTGTCCACCGCAGCCAGCAGGACCTCGTTCCAGCTCGCGTGATCGGGACCCAGCAGATGGTCGGGCTGTTCGGTGACCAGCCGCCACAGGGAGTCCTCCCACTGGACGAAGCGGTAGATGCTGAATCGATCATCGGCCTCGGTCAGGGCGCGAGCAGCCGGCCGTAGACGAGTTCGAAGGTCTCCATGCGGAAGGCGCGGGCCAGGCGAAAGCCCTGAGAATCGACGCTCGCCTGACCGGTCCAGGTGGTCTCGACCAGGTCGCGAAAGACCCGGCGCTGAGGATGGTCGGCCACGGCCTCGTCGGTGAGCGTATCGAGGGCCAGCGTCCGCCAGCGATCGAGGAAGAGCGCTCGATCGTCGAGCTGGACCGCGAGCATGGCCTCTTCATCGGCGACTGGGAGGGCGAGGAGATCGTCGCGGATCTGGTGCGCCCGGGCGCCGAGATCGAAACCGCCGTCGCCGAGGATCTCCAGCATCTCGCCGGAGACCTGACGGTTGTTGGCGGTCCACAGGATGCCGTCTTCCGGGTCGAGGATCCGCGGGTAGTCTTCGGGCGAGAGCCAACCGTCCCATGAGCGGGAGCCGTCGGCCCAGGAGGTCGGCACCCGGCCGGTGAATCCCCGCCGGTTGGGGATGCTGCCGATGATGGTCCAGCCGATCCGGCCGGTGTGAGTCGGCGACCACGAAGTTCTGGGGTGGGATGCCCGTCCGATTGGCCGCTTCCACCGCCTCGTCGATGGTCGAGACCTCTTCGAGATCGAGGAGACCGAGGTTGGCGCCCTCGAGGTCGTGGGCGATCCAACGCAGGACGCGCGGCCGGCCCAGGTAGTCCTCGTCGATCACCGGTCCCCAGATGGTCCAGCGGACCTCCAGTGTATCGGGCTCCGCGTCGCGGATCCGGATTTCCTCGTCGTGGACCTCGAAGTCGCGCGGGCCGTCGGGAGTCAGGTACTGATCGCCATCCATCTCGAGGATCACGAGATCCGTCCAGTCTCCATAGGAGTTGGTGAAACCCCAGGCGACCCGGGTGTTGCTGCCGGCGACCACGGCCGGGGTGCCGGCGAGGGTCACGCCGGTGATGCGGTTGGGCGGGTCTCCGCCGTCATCGGGCCATTCCATGGAGGCCCGGTACCAGGTGTTGGGCAGGCTCAGCCCCAGGTGCATGTCGTCGGCGAGGATGGCCCTGCCGTCCGCGGTCCGCGATCCGGCCACCGCCCAGTTGTTGCTGCCGACCATCGATGCCGAGGAATCGTCTTCGATGAGGAATGCGGCGGCGGCAGCAGCCGGCGTCTCGGAGTCGGTCGGGGAGCGCGGCCGGCATGGGGGGCACCGGCATGGTCCCGCCATCGAGGGCGGCGTCCCAGCTGGTTCCAGCCGGAACCAGAAAGGCGGCGAGTTCGGGATCGATGAGATCCGCGAGCAGTCCCCGTGCGGACTCGCGGTTGCCGATCTCGTCGTTGAGCTCGAAGTACATGGCGTAGAGCACGAGGGTGGTGTCCTCGTCGAGCCAGGGTTCGGGTTCGAGGCGAAGCAGCTGGTATTCGAACGGTGGCTGGTCGAGGGCAGCCAGCCCCGCGTTGACGCCTTCGGTATAGGCCTGTTGGATGCGTTTGTGTTCCAGGCGGCATGTTTTCCACGACCCGCCGTGCGATGGCGCGGAATCGGTGGACTCGGGCCGCCCGATCGGCCTCGAGGGTGGCCGCGCCGAAGAGTTCGGAGAGCTCACCGGCGCCCTTGCGTCGCAGGAGGTCCATCTGGAAGAAGCGCTCCTGGGCGTGGACGAATCCAAGGCCGCGAGCGACATCGAGACGGTTGGCGCCGCGGATGGTGGGCACACCGAGAGCGTCGCGTTCGATGGTGACGCGGCGGAGAGGCCGGCGACACGGACTTCGCCTTCGAGTTGGGGGAGACTGCCGGTGATCAGGCTCCGCACCCAAAGCCCGGTGGCGAGCGCCAGCAGGAGCACCGCAACCACGATGATCCCGAGAACCTTGACCCAACGACGCATACCGACCTCCTTCGGAACGCCAACACCCTAGCAAATGGAACACGAGTGCACAAAAACGTGGCATCGCAATTTGAACCGCCAAGGCGCAAGGCATCGCAGACATCGCAGGAATAAAACGCAGAGGCGCAAAGGCGCAGAGACATCGCAGAGCGGGACGATGGATTTAATTAGGCGGTCATCTCATGCAGTTTCACCGCAAAGACGCGAAGGCGCAAAGGCGCAGAGACATCGCAACCATCGCAGCCGAGGTTCGCGGCGGAGTCGGTGTCGGTCGGACCGCCACCACTGCTGATTCAGGTGCTCGCCACGAACGCGGCGTTCGCTGTGAGCACCTGAATCAGCAGCTCGCCGCGCCTACGGCGCGTCGGCTCCGCCTGGGTTCCGCTCTGAACTTGGTTTTTGGAGAAAGGAGGAGAGTGGGGCAAGGAAGTGAGGATCGAGGTTCTTGCAGAAACCCACCATCTGTCATTCTGAGTACCGCCACTCCTCGGGGCGGCGCCTTTACCCATGAAAAGGACACGGGATCAGTCGGGATCGG